>NZ_FMHW01000002.1:3535000-4844166 GCF_900090325.1 Micromonospora pallida
GCCGCCGAACTGCAACTGGCAGCCGTGCCGGCGGTGCAGCTCGAAGAAGTCGTTGGCCTGGAGGAGCTGGTAGCTGAACTCGGTGAAGCTGATGCCGGTCTCCAGCCGGGCCTTGACCACCTCCCGGGCCAGCATCCGGTTGACCGGGAAGTGCTTGCCGACGTCGCGGAGGAACTCGACCACCGACATCTCGCCGGTCCAGTCCAGGTTGTTGACCAGGCGGGCCGCGTTCTCCCCGGTGTACGAGACGAACGGCGCGAGCTGGTCGTGGATGCGGCGCACCCAGCCGGACACCACCTCGGGCGGGTTGAGCGTCCGCTCGGCGCTCTCCTTCGGGTCGCCGATCTGCCCGGTGGCGCCACCGACCAGCAGCAGCGGTCGGTGGCCGGCGAGCTGTAGTCGACGGGCGGTGACGACCTGCATCAGGTGGCCGACGTGCAGGCTCGGCGCGGTCGGGTCAAAGCCGACGTAGTACGTGGCGGCCCCGCCGTCGAGCAGAGCACGCAGCTCGTCGGGGTCGGTGGAGTCCTGGATGATGCCCCGCCACCGCAGGTCGTCGGTCAGTGAGTCCCGGCTGGGCGACGGGAGGCTGCTATCGGTCACGGTCACCGATTGTCCCCCATCGCCGGTGACGGCCGGTACCGGGTTTGCGGCACGACCGGCACGGCTACGCTGGCCGTCGCGCTGATCGAGGAGGAGTCACCGTGGAGCAGTTGGACATGAGCGCCGGGTTCGTCGGCCTGCTCGGGCTGAAGTTCGACGAGACGAGCGGTGACCGGGTGGTGATCCGCTGGCGGGTCCGACCGGAGCTGCACCAGCCGCACGGCATCCAGCACGGCGGGGTGTACTGCGCGGTGGTGGAGACGGCGGCGAGCGTCGGGGGTTCGCTGTGGCTGGGCGACCGGGGGAAGGTGGTCGGGGTGTCCAACCAGACCGACTTCCTGCGCGCCGTACGGGACGGCGAGCTGACCGCGGTGGGTACCCCGCTGCACCGGGGTCGCAGTCAGCAGCTCTGGCAGGTGGAGATCACCGACGACGCCGGACGGCTGGTGGCGCGGGGGCAGGTCCGGTTGCAGAACCTCACCGGAGCCTGAGACCGCCCGGCTCAGTGCTCGACGGGGTCCAGGGTCTGGTCGGCGTCGGCGGGCCGGTCCGGTCGCTCGCCGGGGCGCAGCCGTACCCGGGTGATGGCGTGGTGGTCGATGTCGGCCACCTCCAGCCGCCAGCCGTCGACCTCCACCTGTTCCCCGGTCTCGGTCGGAATGCGGCCGAGGCAGGCCAACATCAGCCCGGCGACCGTGGTGTAGTCCCCGTCGGGCCGGCCGGGCAGCTCGACCCCAACGTCCACCAGGTCGTGCACCGGGAAGGTGCCGGGCAGCAGCACGCTGCCGTCCGGTTCGGGGCGTACGGCGCGCACGTCCCGGTCGGTCTCGTCGTAGATCTCGCCGACGATCTCCTCCAGGATGTCCTCCAGGGTGACGATCCCCTCGATCGCGCCCCGCTCGTTCACGACCAGCGCGATGTGCTGCCGTTCGGCCTTGAACTGGCGCAGCGCGTCCACCACGGGCAGCGAGTCCGGCAGCAGCATCGGCGGGCGGACACACTCGTCGACCGGCCGGTCGTCGGGGACGCCCACCAGGTCACGCAGGTGGATCACGCCGATCGCGTCGTCCAGGCCGCCGTGCCGGACCACCGGTGCCCGGGAGTGCCCGGAGGCGGCCAGCACCAGCCGGGCGGCCTCCGCGGTGGTGCCGCTGTCCAGGCAGAAGACCTGCAACCGGGGGACGAGCACCGCGCGCAGCCGGCGGTCGGCGATCTCCACCGCGCCGGCGATGATGGTCTGCTGCTCCTTGGTGAAGCCGTGGTGGCCGGCGACGATGTCGCGCAGCTCGTCCGGACTGATCTCGTCGCGCTGCGGTTCCGGGTCGACGCCGAACAGGCGGACGACCAGGTCGCTGGTGGCACCGAGCGCCCAGACGGCCGGACGGGAGAAGCTGGCGACGAGGTCCAGCGGGCGGGCGACCAGCAGCGCCCAGCGTTCCGCCCGTTGCATCGCCACCCGCTTCGGGGCCAGCTCGCCGAAGACCAGGGTGACGAAGGTCAGTGCCAGGGTGACCAGCACGATCGCCGCCGTCTCGGCGGCGCCGCCGAGGAACCCGAGCAGCGGCACCACCGGCTGGGCCAACGAGACGGCCGCCGCCGCGGAGGCGAGGAACCCGGCCAGGGTGATGCCGATCTGGATGGTGGCCAGGAAGCGGTTCGGATCCCGGGCGAGCTTGGCCAGCACCCGGCCGGAGCGGCTGCTCCGCTCCAGACGCTGCACCTGACTCTCCCGCAGCGAGACCAGGGCCATCTCGCTGCCGGAGAAGACCGCGTTCAGCACGACCAGGACACCGACCAGGGCCAGTTGGCTCCAGTAGCTCTGCACGCCGGGAATCTCCTCACACAGCCCGCGCCGACGTAGCGGCGCCGCAGGCCGGTGGTCCCGGCCGGCGTACGGGTCTCCTTGCCCCGTCGCCGGACCGGCGAATCATCGCCCGGTGTCGTTCCCGGTGGGCAGATCGAGCACGTACGAGTCTCCCTCGGGGCGGAACCCCAGGCGGTGGTAGTACGGGGCGACCATGCCCGGCGGGCTCACCACCCGGTGATACCCCCGGTCGGTGAACAGGGTGCTGCGCCGGAAGACGAACTCCCCCGGGGTCAGGTCGCGGAAGCGCTGGGTGACGTAGTCCAGGTCGATCTGGGCGACGTCGTTCGCCTCGGCGTGGGAGAGCACCACCCCGACCACCTCGTCGGCGCGGAGCACCAGGAACGCCTCGCCCCGGCCGGTGCGGCCGTCCCAGTGGAAGTCCGGGTTGAACCGGGCGATGTCCCGGGCGTGCACCCGCAGCGTGTGGGCGAGGAACTCGTCCCGGACGCCGACCTGCACCACCTCGTACGTCTGCGCGTCGTGCCGGGTGGTGAGCAGTTTCCGCAGGTACCAGAGGTTGATCACGGCGAGCACGACGTTGAGCCCGACCATGGGCCAGACCGACAGCGCGGCGTTGTACCAGATCAGGACCAGGCAGCCGACGAGGTTGAGCGCGCGCAGCCGCAGGATGCGCGCCTGGAGTAGGGACCAGACCAGCAGCGCGGATCCGGTCCAGCCGATCATGTCCAGCCAGTTCACGCCGCGAGGGTAGTCGCGCCGCGTGCCGCTGTCGCCCGTTGCCCGGCCGGGCGGTTCCGCCGGGCGTACCGTTCCGGCCCCGCCGGTCGGACGATTCCGGCATCGCCACGGCGGCCCGTCCGGCCGGGATCGCCCGTTCGATCCCGGTCTGGTCACGGTTGGCCTTCGCGTGGCGCGCCGGTGGTTCGGACGGTGGGTGGGGCAGGGTACGACCTGGACGAGGTGCCGGAAAAGGGGGAACTGATGGACCGACCCGTGGTGGTGGGCGTTGACGGATCGCCGCCGAGCCTGGTCGCCGCCGAGCACGCCGCGTGGGCCGCCGCGCTACGGTCCCGTCCGCTGCACCTGGTGCACGGCTACCTGCACCCGCTCGGCTACGGCGTGCCGGTCAACCCGTACGACGTGGGCATGCCGGAACCCAGCGGGGAAGCCCGGAAGATGCTCGACCAGACCGCTGCCGACCTGCGCGGACGCTGGCCGGACCTGGCCGTCGAGGTCCGCCAGGTCGCGGGCGGGCCGGGTGCCACGCTGGTCGAGGAGTCCCGGCGCGCCGAGCTGGTGGTGGTCGGCAGCCGGGGCATGGGCGGGTTCGCCGGGCTGCTGCTCGGCTCGGTCAGCGCCCAGGTCGCCGGGCAGGCGCACTGCCCGGTGCTGGTGGTGCGTCCCGCCGACCGGCGGGTGCCGGCTACCGGGCCGGTGGTGGTCGGGGTGGACGGCTCGGAGCTGTCCGAGCTGGCCGTCGGACACGCCGCCGAGGAGGCTGCCCGTCGACGCGTCCCCCTGGTGCTGGCCCACGTCGCCGCCCCCGACGGCGGGCCGCCGGGGCCCGAGGAGGCGGCCGGGGCCGGGGCGGAGGTTGATCGGCTGCTCGCCGGAGCGGCCGAGACGGTTCGGCGCCGGCATCCGGGGCTGACCGTCACCGCGCGGCTCCTCCGGGCGGACGAGCCCGCGCCGGCACTGGTCGAGGCGGGCGCGGACGCGGCGTTGCTGGTGGTCGGCAGCCGGGGTCGGGGTGGCCTCGCCGGGCTGCTGCTCGGCTCGGTCAGCCAGGCGGTGGTGCAGCACGCGGGTTGCCCGGTGTTGGTGGCCCATCCGCACGGCCACGTCGGCTGAGTGGGCCGGAGGAAGTCGCCGTGAGCCGGAGGGAGTCGCCCGTTGTCCGCTGACCTGCTCGCCGTCCTGGCGCGACCCGCTCCCCTGGTCGCTCCCGCACTGATCGGCTGGACACTGACCCATCACTCACCCGACGGGTCGGTGACCGTCGAGCTGACGGAGACCGAGGCGTACGCGGGCCAGGCCGATCCCGCCTCGCACGCCTGGCGTGGTCCGACGGCGCGCAACGCGGTGATGTTCGGTCCGGCTGGTCGGCTCTACGTCTACCTGTCGCACGGGTTGCACTACTGCGCCAACGTGGTGACCGGTCCTGAGGGGGCGGCGTCGGCGGTGCTGCTCAGGGCCGGTCGTGTGGTCGGTGGGGTCGATCTGGCGCAGCGTCGCCGAGGCGAGCGGGTGGCGCTGCGCTCGCTGGCCCGGGGACCCGGCAACCTTGGCCAGGCGTTGGCGCTGACGCGCCAGCACAACGGCGCGGACCTGCTCGACGGCGGGTCGCTCGTCCTGGCGCCGCCGACCCGCCCGCCGGCGGCTGTCTCGTCGGGTCCGAGGGTGGGTGTCAGTCGGGCGAGTGAGTGGCGTTGGCGGTACTGGCTGACCGGTGATCCGACGGTGTCCGCGTACCGCCGTGGCCGGGTGGTCGGCGACGACCCGGTCGACCCGCTCGACGTGGGTTGGTGAGCAGGCGCCCGGGGGCGGTGTCGCGGTCAGGGCCGGTCGTCGGCGCCCGCCGGACCGTCGGCCCCGCCCCCCGGAGCATCGGTCCCGCCGGCCGGGGCGGGCGGGGCCGACCTGCGGTCCCGCCGGCCCCGGGCCAGCTCGGTGCCGAGGGCGTCCAGCCGCTGGTCCCAGAACCGCCGGTAGCGGGCTAGCCAGCGGTCGACCTCGGCCAGTGGGGTTGGATCGACCGCGTACAGCCGGCGGGTGCCCTGGTTGCGGACGGTGGCGAACCCGTTCTCCCGTAACACCCGCAGGTGTTGGGAGACCGCCGGCTGGGAGATGCCGAACTCGGCCTGGACGACCGCGCCGACCTCGCCCGCCGGGCGTTCGCCGTCGGCGAGCAGCTCCAGGATCCGCCGGCGGACCGGGTCCCCCAGGACGTCGAACGCGTGCACAGCACCTCCACCTCGGGTACGCGCGCCCGACGGTACCGGGTGGGTCAGCCGACCGGTTGCTGAAGGCTGATCAAGTTGCCGCAGGTGTCGTCGAACACCGCCGAGAGGACCGGGCCGGTCGGCGTCGGCGGCATGGTGAAGTGCACCCCGAGGGCGGTGAGCCGGTCGTGTTCCCGCTGGATGTCGTCGGTACGCATGATGATGACGGGCAAGCCGGCCTCGCGCAGCCCCTGCTGGTAGGTCTTCGCGATCGGGTTCCCGTTCGGCTCCAGCAGCAGTTCCACCCCGTCGGGCTGGTCGGCGGCGACCACGGTCAACCAGCGGTCTTCCCCGCCCAGCGGCACGTCGTGCCGGAGGACGAAGCCGAGCACGTCGGTGTAGAAACTCTTCGCCTTCTCCTGGTCGTCGACGAAGACGCTGGTCACGGCCACTCTGATCACGGTGTTCCCCATTCCTCGGGTCGGCGTCGACGCCAGACTTTCAAACGCCCCTTATATAAGTCAACTCTCATAGAGTTGAACATTCTGTTGAAAACAAATATGTTAGGTGTCATGAGCGACGCCGACCCCTTCACGCCCCCGCACCCCGCCGCCGCCCGTGCCCGACGGGACTTCGCCGCGCTCCAGCGGATCACCGAGCGGCACGCCGACACCGCCGAGCGCCGTGGGCGGCACACCAACCCGTACCTGCCCGAGCCGTACGAGGCGGCCAGCCTGGTCCTCGCCCTGGCGGCCGGCGCGGCCGAGCCGACCCCCGGCGAGGAGGGCGTCGACCAGGCCGACCTGATGGCCGCGCTGACCCTGCTCCCCCGGGTCCGCGCCGACGTCGACACGCTGGAGGCCGGTCTGCTCGAACTGGCCCGGGCCCGGGGACTCACTTGGCAGGCGATCGCCTTCGGCCTCGGCCTCGGCAGCGCGCAGGCCGCCCGGCAGCGCTTCGAACGGGTCTCCGGCCGCGCCGACAGCTGACCGCCGACCCGGCGCCTTTCGTCGGCGAACTGTCGCCCCGGCGTGGTAGGCATGGACCGCCCCGCCGACAGAGCGCCGGACGGGGTGGCCACGGAGGGAGCCACCGATGACCCGCGCCGAGATGCTGGCGTACTGCCTGGCGAAGCCGGGCGCCTGGGAGGACCGTCCCTGGGAGAACGACGTCGTGGTGAAGGTGGGCAGCAAGATCTTCGCCTTCCTCGGCAGCGAGGAGGGGACGACCGTCGGGGTGAAGTGCGGCCCGAACCGGGACGTCGCCGACGAGTGGCTGCACCGGTACCCGGACGACGCCCGCGCTTCCGCCTACATCGGCCGGTCCGGCTGGAACACCCTCGCCCTCGGCGGCACGATCGACGACGACGAGCTGACCGAGGCGGTCGACGCGTCGTACGACATGGTGGTGGCCAAGTTGCCCAAGCGCGAGCGTCCGGTCCTGGCCTGAGCCCGGCCGGGGCGAGGCAGGGCGTTCGGTGGGGCGGCGCGTTTGGCGCGACGGACGGCGGCCTGACCGGCGGGGCAGCGGTCGCGGAGCGCGCACGGGAAACCCTGCAGGCCGCCGCGTCGACCAGCGTCACCAGCACGGTCGCGGCGCGCGGACGGGAAGTCCACGCGCCGCGACGACTGCCTCAGCGGGGGACGACCGTCTCGGCGGCCCACTCCCGCCAGCCGACGAGCTGGTCGGCCGCGGCGGCGAGCTGGTCGGCGACCGGGCCGGGGCCGGTCGAGCCGGGCGTGGTCCGGGCCGCGAGGGCCGACCGGACGGAGAGCACATCCCGCACCGACGGGTCGAGGTGCGCGCTGACCGTCGCCAGGTCAGCGTCGGAGACCTCGTCGAGGGCGCAGTCCCGGGCCACGCAGAGCGCCACAAGGCGGCCGGTGATCTCGTGCGCCTCGCGGAACGGCACGTTCCGCCGGACCAGCCAGTCGGCCACCTCGGTGGCCAGCGAGAAGCCGACCGGCGCGGCGGCGACCAGCCGGTCCACCCGTACCGTCATCGTGGAGACCATCCCGGCGAGGGCCGGCAGCAGCAGTTCCAGGGTGTCGACCGCGTCGAAGGCCGGCTCCTTGTCCTCCTGCATGTCCCGGTCGTAGGTCATCGGCAGGCCCTTGAGCATGGTCAGCACGCTCATCAGCCCGCCGACCAGGCGACCGGACTTGCCCCGGGCCAGCTCGGCGATGTCCGCGTTCTTCTTCTGCGGCATGATCGACGAACCGGTGGCGAAGGCGTCGTCCAGCTCGACCCAGCCGAACTCCTGCGACGTCCAGAGCACCACCTCCTCGCCGAGGCGGGACAGGTGCACCCCGACCATCGCGGTGACGAAGAGGAACTCGGCGACGAAGTCCCGGTCGGCGACCGCGTCCATCGAGTTGGCGAACGACGTGCGGAAGCCCAGCTCCCGGGAGACGGCCACCGGGTCCAGCGGCAGGCCGGAACCGGCGAGCGCGCCCGCGCCGAGCGGGCTGACCGCCGTGCGGTGGTCCCAGTCGCGTAGCCGTTCCAGGTCACGCAGGAGCGGCTGCACGTGGGCCAGCAGCCAGTGCCCGAAGGTGACCGGCTGGGCGTGCTGGAGGTGGGTCATGCCGGGCGCGGCGGTGTCGACGTGCCGGCCGGCCTGCTCGACCAGGGCCTCGGCCAGCTCGACCAGCCGGGCGGCCACGCCCCGGGCGTGGTCACGCAGGTAGAGCCGCAGGTCGGTGGCGACCTGGTCGTTGCGGGACCGGCCGGCGCGCAGCTTGCCGCCCAGGGTGCCCAGCCGTTCCAGCAGGCCCCGTTCCAGGGCGGTGTGCACGTCCTCGTCGTCGACGGTGGGGCGGAACGCCCCGGAGGCGCAGGCGGCCTCCAGGTCGTCCAGGGCGGCGAGGATCCGACCCAGTTCCTCCGGGTCGAGCAGGCCGGCGCCGGCCAGCACCCGGGCGTGCGCCCGGGAGCCGGCGATGTCGTACGGGGCCAGGCGCCAGTCGAACTGCACGCTCACCGACAGCCGGGCCAGGGCCTCCGACGGGCCACCGGCGAACCGGCCGCCCCAGAGGCTCGTCCGGTTGGTCGCGGCGCTGTTCTCGGTCAGACTCTTGTCGTCCACCCCGCCCATTCTGGTGCTCACTGTCCGGAGCCGCCCAACCGGGCGTCCCGGGCCGCGGCCATCTTGCTGGGCAGACCCCAGAGCTGCACGAAGCCCTTGGCGAGGGACTGGTCGAAGGTGTCGCCGGTGTCGTAGGTGGCCAGGCCGAAGTCGTAGAGGCTGGCCTCGGAGCGCCGACCGGTAACGGTGGCCCGGCCGCCGTGCAGGGTGAGCCGCACCTCGCCGGAGACCTGCTGCTGGGCGTCGTCGATGAAGGCGTCCAGCGCCCGCTTGAGCGGGGAGAACCAGAGGCCGTCGTAGACCAGCTCGCCCCAGCGCTGGTCCACGCCGCGCTTGAACCGGGCCAGGTCCCGCTCGACGGTGACCGCCTCCAGCTCCTGGTGGGCGGCGATCAGGGCGATCGCGCCGGGGGCCTCGTACACCTCGCGGCTCTTGATGCCGACGAGCCGGTCCTCGACCATGTCCAGCCGGCCGACGCCCTGCGCGCCGGCCCGCCGGTTCAGCTCCGCGATCGCCTGGTACGGGGTGACCGTCTCGCCGTCGACGGCGACCGGCACACCGGCGTCGAAGGTGATGACCACCTCGTCGGCGTCGCGCGGCTCGGTCGGGTCGGCGGTGTAGGAGTAGAGGTCCTCGATCGGGCCGTTCCAGATGTCCTCCAGGAAGCCGGTCTCCACCGCCCGTCCCCACAGGTTCTGGTCGATCGAGTACGGCGACTTCGCCGACACGTCGATCGGCAGGCCCTTCTCCTCGGCGAAGGCGATCGCCTTGTCCCGGGTCCAGGCGAAGTCCCGGGCCGGGGCGATGATCTTCAGGTCCGGGGCGAGCGCGGCCAGGCCGACCTCGAAGCGGACCTGGTCGTTGCCCTTGCCGGTGCAGCCGTGCGAGACGATCGTGCCGCCGTGCTTGCGGGCCGCCGTGACCAGGTGCTTGACGATCAGCGGCCGGCTCAGCGCGGACACCAGCGGGTAACGGTCCATGTAGAGGGCGTTGGCCCGCATCGCCGGCAGGCAGTACTCGGCGGCGAACTCGTCGCGCGCGTCGACCACCTCGGACTCCACCGCGCCGCAGTCCAGGGCGCGCTGCCGGATGGCGTCGAGGTCCTCGCCGCCCTGCCCGACGTCGACCGCTACCGCGATCACCTCGGCGCCGGTCTGCTCGGCCAGGTAGGGAATGGCGACGGAGGTGTCCAGCCCTCCGGAGTACGCCAGGACGACCCGCTCGGTCATGGTGTGGTGCTCCCTTCAACGTTCTCTTCCCGACGGGACCAGGCGCTGAGCTTCTCGCCCAGCGCGGCCCCGCCGATGCCCTCGCGGGCCACGACGAGGATGGTGTCGTCGCCGGCGATGGTGCCGACGACCTCGGGCAGGCCCGCTCGGTCGAGCGCGCTGGCCAGGTAGTGCGCCGCACCCGGTGGGGTGCGCAGGACGGCGATGTTGCCGCTGGCGTCCACGCCGTTGAGCAGTTCGCGCAGCAGCCGGATCAGCCGGGCCGGCGCGTTCTCGGCGTCACGCAGCGGCCGGTGGCCGTCCTCGGGGATCAGGTAGACGCCCCGGCCGTCGCCGCCGCGTACCGTCACCGCGCCCAGTTCCTTCAGGTCCCGGGACAGGGTGGCCTGGGTGACCTGGACGCCGTCGGCGGCGAGCCGGTCGGCCAGCTCGGTCTGCGAGTGGACGGCCGTGTCCCGGATCAGCTCGACGATGCGGGCGTGGCGGGCGGTACGGGTCAGCGGGGCGGTCATGAGGTGGTCTCCTCCAGGAGAAACGTCAGCAGCGCCTTCTGGGCGTGCAGGCGATTCTCCGCCTGGTCGAAGACCGCGCTCTGCGGGCCGTCGAGCACCTCGTCGGTGATCTCCTCGCCGCGGTGCGCGGGCAGGCAGTGCAGCACGATCGCGTCCGGTGCGGCGTGCCCGAGCAGCTCCTTGTTGACCTGGTACGGCAGGAACGGGGTGATCCGGTCCAGCCCGTCGGCCTCCTGTCCCATCGAGGTCCAGGTGTCGGTGGCGACCACGTCGGCGTCCCGGACCGCCGCGACCGGGTCGGTCAGCGCCCGTACCGACCCGCCGGTGCTCTGGGCGATCTCGGCGGCCCGGGCCAGCACCGCCGGGTCCGGGGCGAACCCCTCCGGCCCGGCGACCCGGACGTGCATCCCGGCGGTCGCCCCGGCCAGCAGGTACGAGTGCGCGAGGTTGTTCGCCGCGTCGCCGACGTACGCCAGGGTCCGGCCGGCGGTGCCGCCGCAGTGCTCGCGCACGGTGAGCAGGTCGGCCAGGAGCTGGCAGGGGTGGAAGCCGTCGGTGAGCGCGTTGACCACCGGGACGGTGGCCGCCTCGGCGACCTCGGCGATCCGGTCGTCGCCGTGGGTGCGCAGCACGATCGCCGCCACGTACCGGGAGAGCACCCGCCCGGCGTCGGCCAGGGTCTCGCCCCGGCCGAAGTGGGTGACCTGGGTGTCCACCACGAGCGGGTGGCCGCCCAACTCGGCGATGCCGACGTCGAAGGAGAACCGGGTGCGCAAGCTCTGCTTGTCGAAGAGCACCGCCACCGAGCGCGGTCCGGCGAGAGGCCGGTACCCGAACCGGTCCGCCTTCATCCGGGCCGCCAGGTCCAGCACGGCCGACTGCTCGGCGGGGGTCAGGTCGTCGTCCCGCAACAGGTGCCGGGTCATGCGCTCGTCTCCGGGGTCGTGGTCGGGTCGGTGGCGGGGCTCGACGCGGCGGCCGGGACCGCCGCCGCGTCGAGGGCTGCGGGGAGGGCGGCGAGGAAGGCGTCGGCCTGGTCGGGGGTGAGGATGAGCGGCGGGGCCAGCCGGACCACGTTCGGCTGCACCGGGTTGGCCAGGAAACCGGCGGCCCGCAACGCCTCGGTGACCTGCTTCGACACCGGCGCGGCAAGCACCACGCCGAGCAGCAGGCCCGCGCCGCGTACCTCGGTCACCAGGGGGTGGCCGAGCGCCTCGACGCCCCGGCGCAGCCGCTCACCGACCCGCTTGACGTGGTCGAGCAGTCCCTCGCTGGCGATGGTGGAGACCACCGCGAGCGCCGCGGCGCAACTGACCGGGTTACCGCCGAAGGTGGTGCCGTGGGAGCCCGGACCGAGCAGGTCGGCGGCCCGACCGAAGGCCAGGCAGGCACCGAGCGGTAGCCCACCGCCGAGCCCCTTGGCCAGGGTGACCAGGTCGGGTTCGACTCCCTCGGCCTGGTGGGCGAACCAGTGGCCGGTGCGGCCGATGCCGGTCTGCACCTCGTCGAGCACCAGCAGCGCGCCGTGCCGGGCGGTGATCCGCCGGGCCTCGACGAGGTAGCCGGCGGGGGGCACGACGACGCCGTTCTCGCCCTGGATCGGTTCGATGATCACCATGGCCGTGGCGTCGGTGACCGCCGCCGCGAGGGCCGCCGGATCGCCGTACGGGACGTGGGTAACGTCGCCGGGCAGCGGGCGGAACGGGTCGGCCTTGGCCGGTTGGCCGGTGAGCGCCAGCGCGCCCATGGTCCGCCCGTGGAAGCCGCCCTCGGTGGCGACGACGTGGGTGCGGCCGGTGAGCCGGGACAGCTTGAACGCCGCCTCGTTGGCCTCGGCGCCGGAGTTGGCGAAGAAGACCCGGCCGGGCCGGCCGGCGAGGGCGAGCAGCAGCTCCGCCAGGGCCACCGGCGGTTCGGCGACGAACAGGTTGGAGACGTGGCCCAGGGTGGCGACCTGCTTCGACACCGCCGCCACCACCGCCGGGTGGGCGTGGCCGAGCGCGTTGACCGCGATCCCGCCGACCAGGTCGACGTACTCCCGGCCGGCCTCGTCGACCACGACGGCGCCGGAGCCGGAGACCAGCCCGAGCGGCGGGGTGCCGTAGTTGTCCATCATGCTGTGGGTCCAGCGTTCGACGAGGGTGCTCATGACCCGACCGTGCCTTCCTGCTCCGCGGGTCCGTCTTCCCCGTTCACGACCATCGTTCCGAATCCTTCCGAGGTGAACACCTCCAGCAGCGTGGAGTGGGCGACCCGGCCGTCCACCACGTGCGCGGCGGGGACGCCGCCGCGCACCGCCCGCAGGCACGCCTCCATCTTCGGCACCATGCCGGCCTCCAGCCGGGGTAGCAGCTCCGCCAGCTCGTCGGTGGTGATCTCGGAGACCAGGCTGGTGGTGTCCGGCCAGTTCGCGTACAGGCCGGGTACGTCGGTGAGGACGACCAGCTTGCGGGCCTCGAGGGCGATGGCCAGCGCGGCGGCGGCGGTGTCGGCGTTCAGGTTGTGCAGCACCCCGTCGGCGTCCGGCGCGACGGTCGAGACGACCGGGATCCGGCCGGCCGCGATCAGGTCGGTCACCACGGAGACGTCGACCGAGTCCACGTCCCCCACCAGGCCGACGTCGACCGGTTCCCCGTCCACGTACGCGGGGCGGCGCACGGCGGTGAACAGCCCGGCGTCCTCGCCGGAGAGGCCCACGGCGAACGGGCCGTGCGCGTTGATCAGGCCGACGAGTTCCCGGCCGACCTGGCCGACCAGGACCATCCGGACGACGTCCATCGCCTCGGGGGTGGTGACCCGCAGGCCGCCCCGGAACTCGCTGGTGATGCCGAGCCGGCCGAGCATCGCGGAGATCTGCGGTCCGCCGCCGTGCACGACCACCGGCTTCAGACCGGCGTGGCGGAGGAAGACCATGTCGGCGGCGAAGGCCCGCTGGAGTTCCGCGTCGACCATCGCGTTGCCGCCGTACTTGACGACGATGGTCGCGCCGGAGAACTCGGCGAGCCAGGGCAGCGCCTCGATCAGCGTGGCGGCCTTGGCCTGGGCACGGGTGAGGTCGGTGAGGATAGTCATGTGGAGTAGGCCGAGTTCTCGTGGACGTACGCGTGGGACAGGTCGTTGGTCCAGACGGTGGCCTCGGCGGACCCGGCGTGCAGGTCGATCCGGATGGTGACGTCACGGCCGGACAGGTCGACCTTGGACCGGTCCTCGGCGGCGGCCCCGCCCCGGCACACCCAGACGCCGTTGACCGCGACGTCGATACCGTCCGGCTCGAAGGCGGCGCCGGTGGTGCCGACGGCGGCGAGGATCCGCCCCCAGTTCGGGTCGTTGCCGAACAACGCGGTCTTGACCAGGTTGTTGCGGGCCACCGCGCGGCCCACCTCGACCGCGTCGTCCTCGCCGGCCGCGCCGACCACCTCGATGGCGATCTGCTTGGTGGCGCCCTCGGCGTCGGCGATCAACTGCTGGGCCAGGTCATGGCAGGCGGCGGTGACCGCGGCGGTCAGTTCCGCCTCGGTCGGTTCGATGCCGGAGGCTCCGCTGGCCAGCAGGAGCACCGTGTCGTTGGTGGACATACAGCCGTCGGAGTCGATCCGGTCGAAGGTGACCCGGCAGGCGGCGCGCAGCGCGGCGTCGAGCGTGTCGGGACCGGCGACCGCGTCGGTGGTGAGCACGCAGAGCATGGTCGCCATGGCCGGGGCGAGCATGCCCGCGCCCTTGGCCATCCCGCCGACGGTCCAGCCGGCCCCCTGGATGACCGTGGTCTTCGGCCGGGTGTCGGTCGTCATGATCGCCTCGGCGGCGGTGGTCCCGCCGTCGCGGGAGAGCCCCCGGATCGCCGTACGGACCCCGGAGAGCAGTTTCGGCATCGGCAGCCGCTCACCGATCAGACCGGTGGAGCAGACCGCCACGTCGCCCCCGGCGAGCCGCAGCCGGGGGCTGGCCGAGGTGAGCGCGGCAGCGGTGTGCTCTGCGGTGGCGTGGGTGTCCTGGAAGCCTGCCGGGCCGGTGCAGGCGTTCGCGCCGCCCGAGTTGAGCACCACCGCGCGGACCACGCCGCCCTTGACGACCTGCTGGGTCCAGAGCACGGGCGCGGCCTTGACCCGGTTGGCGGTGAAGACGCCGGCCACGGTGGCGTCGGGGCCGTCATTGACGACGAGGGCGACATCGGCGGCGCCGCCGCTCTTGAGCCCGGCAGCGACACCGGACGCCCGGAAGCCCCGAGGGGTGGTGACTGTCATGGTGCGATCCCCCAGAGGGACAGGCCGGTGGTCTCGGGCAGGCCGAGCATCAGGTTGGCGCACTGCACCGCCTGGCCGGCGGCGCCCTTGCCGAGGTTGTCGATGGCGCTGACCACGATCACCCGACCGGTGTCGACGTCGTGGGTGACCTGGAGGTGGCAGGAGTTCGAGCCGAGCGTGGCGGCGGTGTGCGGCCACCTCCCCTCGGGCAGCACGTGCACGAAGGGCGCGTCCGCGTACGCCTCGGCGAGCACCGCGCGCGGGTCGGCGTCGACGGTGGCCGGCACGGCGGTGACCGTCGCCAGGATGCCGCGCGGCATCGGCGCGAGGACCGGGGTGAAGCTCAGGCCGGTCGCGCCGGTGGCCTGCTTGATCTCGGGCACGTGCTGGTGCGCGCCGACCTTGTAGGGCGAGAGGTCGCCCATCACCTCACTGCCCAGCAGGTGGGCCTTCGCGGCCCGGCCGGCGCCCGAGGTGCCGGAGGCGGCGACCACCACCACGTCAGCGGGCGAGACAGCTCCGGCGGCGACCAGCGGCGCGAGCGCGAGGGTGGTGGCCACCGCGTAGCAGCCGGTAGCGGCGACCCGGTCGGCCGTGGCGATCGCCACGCGCTGGCCGGGCAGCTCCGGCAGGCCGTAGGTCCACGTCCCGGCGTGCGTGCCGCCGTAGTACCGCTGCCAGGCGGCGGCGTCGGCCAGCCGGTGGTCGGCGCCAAGGTCGACCACCTTGACCGTCGACGGCAGGGTGGCAGCGAGGGCTGCCGACTGGCCGTGCGGCAGGGCCAGGAAGACCAGGTCCGCGTCGGCCAGGGCGGCCGGATCGGTGGCGGCAAGCGTCAGGTCCAGCCCGGCGAGCTGCGGGTGTACGGCACTGACCGGCTGGCCAGCCTGACTGTGCGCGGTGGCGGCGACGAGGTCGAACTCCGGGTGCCCGGCGATCAGGCGCAGCAGCTCACCGCCGGCGTAGCCGCTCGCTCCCGCAACCCCGATTCGGATACCCATACCCACCTCCGCATGACTATACGGAGATCGTAGCCACCCCACCCGGGCGATGCAAATTCATACACCCAACTGCATGAAGATGAAGAGATGAGGTGTGCGATAGAGCCGTACCGGCTTCGATATGGCTCTACCGCACACCCACGTCGGCGGTCAGATCGGCTCGGTCAGCCCGTACTGCAGCTGGTGGGCGCGGATCGCCGCGTCCCATGCCTCGGTGTACTCCGACGGGCCCAGCCCCAAGTCATGGTGCCCCTTCAGCGCGTCCCGGAGCAGATCAGCCAGCTCCATGGGTACCCGTCGGCGCTCGTCCGCGTACTCGCCGAACACCTGGGCGAACTGCTTCTCGGCCAGCCGTGCCGCATGCCGGGTCACCGGATCGTCGTGCAGGTTACAGAGCACCTCACGCCACCGACTGGTCAGCTCCTCAGCCTGCCGGGTACGCAGGGTGGCCAGGTCATGTGCGCACTCAATGCTGATCCGCTCCTCCCAGTACGGCCGCAGACGCTCGCGGATCCGCTGGTCGGGCAGGACCCGAACCCGGACGCCGAGGGTCGGCGCGTCTCCCGACCGCGACCAGACCCGGCCGGCGAAATGGCCATTGAGCTCCCGTTCGAGCTGAAGCGCCCGGTGCGGTTCATGCTGCCGGGCGAGGTCGGACGACTGGTCGCGGACGAGGTGGCCGGCCCAGCCGAGCCGGTTCTCGACCCGCTGCCGAAACTCGTCCAGCGGCATGTTCTTCGCCGTCCAGGTGTAGACGGGCTGGATTCGGAAGTCGAAGGCGTCCCCCTGAGCAGGCACGAGCACCGGTTCCGGCGCCTCTCGCTCCAACACGAGGTCGGGCAACCTCGGTGGTGAAGGTGGGACCGGCACAGGGACGGCCACCACCGGCTCGACGGGTCGGGCCGCGTCCCGCCACCAGCGGCGGAACCGGTCGCAGAGCGACCCGGCTGACGGGTCGGACGAAAACACAGTCATGTCAGTCCTCGACGGCGAGTTGGGCGACAGCGGAGAGCAGACGGTTCCGGGGCATGATCGGGCGCCACACGTGACGCACCTGGTGGCGGAGGCGACGCCGGAGTTGGGGGGTCACGATGATCGCTCGCAACAGCTCCAGGCATGCCTCCGCGACCTCGGGACGGCCGTCGGCTTGGTTGATCCAGTAGCCGACGACCCGCCAGGACCGGTACGCGGTCGCCGGTAGGCTCAACGCGGTCCGCCAGAGCACCGCCAGGTCGGCCAGTGAGACGGCGTTCGTGCGCAGCAGGTGGAGCAGTTCGGGCCAGTGGCCGTTGGGAGCCGGCGACCACCGTTCGGCGAGTAGCCGGAGCATGCGAGCCGCATGCAGACACAGTGCCGGCTCGCCGCTGGTCGCCCACTGCGCCAACTCGTGCAGCATCAGGGCGCTCTGGCCACTCTCGTGAATGTCGACGAGGGCCCGTCCCACCGAGTTGTGCCAGCGCTGGGACCGGAACTGTGCGGCCAGTCGGAGCTGGGCCAACGCCACGTCCGGCCAGAGCCGGGCGAGTCCCAGCGCGTACGCCCGGGCCACCGTGTCGCGCTGGTAGGCCCTTCCGTTTGCCCAGCGAGACAACTGGGTCCGCACCCGGTACCGCAAGGGACGCTGCATGGCCATGGCGACGAGGGCGATGCCGGCGGCCTGACGTACCCCGGCACGCGGCGCCCGGGCGAGGTCGTCGACCAACGCCAGCGCCGCGCCGATATCCCGGCCGGCGGCCCAGCCGATCGCGGCGGCCCCAGCCTGCCGGACCGCCGGATCGGCGGAGCGGGCGAGGGCACCAAACCAGCGGAGCAACCGCTCCGGCGCCCATTCTGACCAGGCCACGTCGAGCAGGTTCCGCCGAAGTTCTTCCTCGGCGGGTCGGAAACGCAGCCGACGGCGGCTCGACGCCACGTCGTCCCGTTCGATCACGACCGCCTGAGCCAACACGCCGCCGAGCAACGCATCCAGATCCGGTCCCCGCAGTTCGGTGCTGGCATTGGTTGCCGGCTCGTCAAGGTACGGACGAAGCAGCCGGCACGCCGAGTCGTGGATCTCTGTCACGGTCAGTCCGGCGAGTACCGCGCACGAGAGTCGGAACGCCCGTAGGTGGTCTGCGCGG
This sequence comes from Micromonospora pallida, assembly GCF_900090325.1. Classification (NCBI taxonomy): domain Bacteria; kingdom Bacillati; phylum Actinomycetota; class Actinomycetes; order Micromonosporales; family Micromonosporaceae; genus Micromonospora; species Micromonospora pallida. Next base: position 3,552,565 of record NZ_FMHW01000002.1, read on the forward strand.
TCGGGGTGCGTGTCCGCCGACGGGGTCAAAATCTCCCGGGCCCGCCGGAGCACCTGCTGCGGCAGCAGTTGGTCCAGCGCCCAGGCGAGCTCGCTGCCGGACGGGGTGCGTTCCGCGATCGCTGCGACGACCTGCACCACCTCCCAAGGCCGTGGTGTGCCGGCCAGGTAGGCCTTCAGGGCGGGTTGGGCGACGCACTCGTCCAGGTAGGACTGCACACAGTCGCCCTGGCACTGCCCACGGCAACCGCCGAGGCAGTCGTCGCGCAAATGCCGACGCAGTTGCGCCGCGAAAACCTCCACTGGGGCTGGCGGCCCGTGGACGACAGTCGACACCGGCGAGCCGTACCCGGCCCCGCCCGCAGTGAGCAGAACGACTGTGCAGCGCCGGTTCGCAGCTCGTGTGGCGAGACCGTCGAGGACCAGGCCGTCAACACCCGACCCCGGGTCGGGAACGACGTAGCCGACACCACTCGTGAACAGTCCGTCGACCCCGGCCAGGTCAGCCAGGTCAGCCGCGGTGAGAACGGCGACCCTGTCCGGACCGTACCGTCGAGCCAGAGCCAGGCACGCGGTCGTGTAGCGCCCGGTTCCGTCGGCGCCGACCAGCCGCACCAGCGGGTCCCGCTTCACCGCCTGGTCGAGCAGTTCGTCGCTGGCCGCCGGCGTGTACCCGTCCCCCATCTCGCGTACCTGGGTGGTGGTTAGTTCCTCGCACCACACCCGCTCACTGCCGTCGGCACCGGCCCGGACGGTGAGGGTATTGATCGCGACCGAGCCGTGTCCGGTGGCATTCGCACCCCGGACCCGCACGTTCCCGGTGCGAACGGCGCCGAGCCGACCGAAAAGGTCCTCGATGCCGGAGATGACGATGCGCGGGTCGGGCGCCTCGTCCTCCTCCTCGTCCAGGGCCCCGTCGTCGGTCCGCGTCGCGGTCGGGTCCGGGGCGTCGTCGACCTCGGACTCCGGCACCTGGTCCACCGAAGCGCCGCCCTCTGAGGGCCACGGTGATCCGGTCGACGCCTCCGGGCCGGTCCCCGCGCCAAACGCCCATTCCTCGTCCTCGACGGGATAACCGTCCTCGCTCAAGGCCGGCTCCCTCCGAGGTAGGCGTCGCCTCCGACGGACCCGATCGCGGTGGTGCCGTGGCCGATGGCGTTGGCTCCGTCGACCCGCACATCCCCGGTGTGGATCGCACCGCTGCCGGAACCTGAAGGGTTACGCGGGTCGCGCGGTCCACGCCGGCGGGCTGAAGGGCCACTGTCCGGGCCGTCCTCGCCCCCGCCGGTACGGGGTGGGCGCAGGTCCTCGTCCACCACGCAGATCCACGCCGACTCCCGAAACTCCTTGTCCGGGTGGCGTACCTCGACCCGCCGGAACCGGTCCGGCCGCAGCTCCTCCGGGTACTCCGTGACGACGTCCCGGTAGATGTCCGAGGAGACGATCAGACCGACCCCGGCGTCCGGGAACTGCGCGAGCGCCTGCTTCAGGGGCTTCGCCTCGCAGAGCCGGCACACCTCGATCACCGCGTGGCCGGGAAAGCCGTTCGCTCCGTCGAGGTGCACCAGTCCCTGGTGAATGGAGACGCGTAGCCGAATACGCGCCTCTGGGATCCGACTACTGTTGTAGGCCCGCAGTATCCGGTTCAGCTCTGGCACAAAACGGCCGATCAGCAGTGGCTCACGGACGTCCGAGGGCAAAATGGCCAGTTCCCCGTCGCCGGCCTGCTGGGTCTTCCACTGGACGCGGTCCAGTCCGACGGCGCTGGCCGCCTCGTGCAGCACCTGCTGGAACGCGTGCTGCGCCTCGTGCTGGTGTCGGTTTCCCCGCCGGCTGTACCGCTCCATGTCGACGGCGATCAACAGCCGTCGTTCGGGATGGTTCATCTTCTGTGTCCTCCATCGGGTGACGCGCCAGGATGACGCGACACCTGGACATGAGACCGCCCGCGCGGCGGCGAAACCCCGTACTAGTACGGGTTGTCGCACCACCGTCAACCCGTTCCGTTAGGGGTTCTCCCGCAGCGATCCGGGCTGTCCTCGACTCATGACCACGCACCTCATCGAGGCATTGCTCGACGCCGGGATCTCCCCCATCGCCCTGATCCTCGTGGCGGCCCTGGGGGCACTCACGGAGTCACTCCACCTTGTACGTTCGTTACGTGGCGCGCCAGGGCGGTCACGCTTTGCCACGGTCAAGAACTGGAGGAGGGCGCACGTGCCAATGCCGCGACACGGAAGCAGGGGCGACTGGCCGTACGGGACGTTCCTGCAACGCCTCACTCCATCGGCCCGGACCGCGCTGTTCGACCTCGGCGTACGCCGACAAGTTGACGCCGGGCAGATCGTCATCCACGAGGGGTACCGAGAATCGCACCTAGTCCTGTTGGAGGAGGGGCTCACGAAGGTGACCGCGAATCTGCCCGACGGGCGTACCGCCCTCCTCGCCCTACGGGTTGGCGGGGACCTGGTCGGCGAGATGTCCGCACTGAACGGCGAGCCCCGCTCAGCGACTGTCACCACCTGCCGGCCGACCCGGTACAGCGTCATCCGGCCCGACCGGTTCAAACTGTTCCTGCGGAATCATCCAGACGCCGCCTTGGAGCTGGCGGCGATGGTTTCGGACCGCCTGCGCTGGTCGAACCGACGCCGGATCGACTTCACCGGCTACGGGGTGAGGGAACGGGTGGCCCGAGTCATCGCGGAGATGTGCCGCACCCACGGCCGGCAGCAACGGGACGGCGTGGTGATCGACGTCCGGCTCACCCAGCCGGAGTTAGCCACCATCTGCGGTGCCGCCGAGACATCGGTACACAAGGCGCTCCGCGAACTCCGCAGTGAGGGTCTTGTGGAGACGGACTACCGACGGATTACCGTCCGGGATCTCCCGGGCCTACAGAAGACGGGGAAGCTCGAACCCGACGTCGGATGAGCCACCGCAGCGGCACGCCGGCTCGGGTGTGGGTGTGTGCAGGGGTCCCCTGCTCCGCAAAAAGCGGTAACAAGGGACCCCTGCTACCACCTCAGGCGCCGCGGAGGGTGGCGTTGAAGCGGTCGGCGGCGCGGGCGACGGCCGCGTCGCGGGCGGCGACTGCCTCCTCGACGGTCAGGGTGCGGTCGGGGGCGCGGAAGGTGAGCTTGTACGCCAGCGACTTGCGCCCCTCGCCGAGCTGCGCGGAGGCGTACACGTCGAACAGCCGGACCGACTCCAGCAGCTCGCCGGCTCCCTCGACCAGGGCCTGCCGGACCTCGGCGGCCGGGACGTCGGCGTCCACCACCAGCGCCACGTCGATCAGCGCGGGCGGGAACCCGGAGACGGCCGGGGCGGGAACGACCCCGACCGCTGGCACCGCGTCCAGGTTCAGCTCCATCGCGGCGGTCCGCTTCGGCAGTTCCAGCGTGGCCAGCACCGACGGGTGCAGTTCGCCGGCGTACCCGACGACGGTGTCGTCGACCAGGAGCTGCGCGCAGCGTCCCGGGTGCCAGGGCGCGTACTCGGCGGCCCGGACCCCGACCCGGTCGGCGGCGATCCCGGCGGCGGCGAGCACCGTCCGGCCGGCTTCGACGGCGTCCGCCCAGCTCGCCGGGCGGCCAGCCCCCCACCAGCCAGCCGGTTCGACGTCCCCGGCCAGGACCACGGCCACGTGCCGGGGTTGCGCCGGCAGCGTCGCGTCGGCGGCGGCGAACTCGGCGTTGGAGGGACGCCGGTCAACGCCCATCGCCGGGGGTGGGCCCGCGTCCGGACGCGGGTGGAAGACCAGGCCCGTCTCGTAGAGGGCCAGGTCGCGGTGCCCCCGGCCGACGTTGCGCCGGAGCACGCCGAGCAGCGGGCCGAGCAGCGTGGTGCGCAGCAGCGGCTCCTCCTCCGACAGCGGGTTGGCCAGCCGCACCGCCGGTCGGCGCGGGTCGTCGGCGGGCAGTCCGAGCTGGTCGGCGAGGTCGCGGGAGACAAACGGGTGGGCGAGCACCTCGACGTACCCCTGTTCGGCCAGTGCCCGGGCGACCGCCCGGTGCCGCCGCTGGGCCGGGGTGAGGCCCCGACCGGGCGGGGCGGGCGGCAGCACCGACGGGACGCGGTCGTACCCGTCGAGGCGGACCACCTCCTCGACCAGGTCCGCCGGGTCGGTTAGGTCCGGCCGCCAGGTCGGCGGGACGACGCTGAGCACGTCCCCGTCACCGGCGGCCACGCCGACCGTGCCCGGGTCCTCGGGGAGCCGGTCGACGCCCTGCGCCACGGTGCAGCCGACCTGCTCGAGCAGCGCGACCACCCGGGCCGGCGGGTAGTCCACGCCGATCCGCCGGCTCGGCAGGTCGACCGGGAGGGTCACCGGGGCGCCCGGCCGGACGTGGTCGATGTCGAGGATCTCCGGGTCGGCGGTGCCGCCGCCGTGCTCGGTGAGCAGCCGCACCGCCCGTTCGATGGCGACCAACGGCAGTGCCGGGTCGACGCCGCGTTCCCAGCGCTTCGCCGCCTCGCTGAACAGCTTGTGCCGGCGGGCGGTGCGCCCGACCATCACCGGGTCCCAGTGCGCGGCCTCGAACAGCACGGTGGTGGTGCCGGCGACCACCTCGCTGGTCTCGCCGCCCATCACCGCCGCGAGGGAGATCGGACCGGTCTCGTCGCAGATGACCATGTCCTCCCCGACCAGGTTGCGGGTGACCCCGTCGAGCGTGGTGAGCTTCTCCCCCGCCTCGGCCCGGCGCACCACCAGGCCGCCGGCGAGCCGGTCGGCATCGAAGGCGTGCATCGGCTGGCCCAGTTCGAGCATCACGTAGTTGGTGATGTCGACCGGCAGCGAGATGCTGCGGATGCCGGCGACGGTGAGCCGGCGGCTCATCCACTGCGGGGTCCGCGCGGTCGGGTCGACGCCCCGGACCATCCGGGCGGCGAACCGGTCGCAGCCGACCGGGTCACGCACCTCCACCGGGTAGGCCGGACGCGTCGTGCCGCCGGGTGCGGGGACCAGTCCCGGGTCGCGGAACGGCACGCCGAGGGCGTGCGACAGCTCGCGGGCGACGCCCCGTACCGACATCTGGTAGCCCCGGTCCGGGGTGACCTCCAGGTCGACCACCACGTCGTCGAGGCCGACCAGCGGGCGGGCGTCGTCGCCGGGCTTGGCCGGGGTGTCCCCGGACAGCACGATGATGCCCGAGTGGTCGTCGCCGAGGCCCAGTTCCTTCGCCGAGCAGATCATGCCCCGCGAGTTGCGCCCGTACGTCTTGCGCGCGCCGATGGCGAAGTTGCCGGGCAGCACCCCGCCGGGGAGGATCACCACGACCCGGTCGCCGGGGGCGAAGTTGCGCGCCCCGCAGACGATCTCCTGCAACTCGCCGGTGCCGTTGGCGTCGCCGACGTCGACCAGGCAGAACCGGATCGGCTTCTTGAAGCCGGTGAGCTCCTCGATCTCGCGGACCTCACCGACGACCAGCGGCCCGGTGACCGTGGCCCGCAGGTCCACCACGGACTCGACCTCGATCCCGAGGTCGACCAGGGCCTGCTCCAGGTCGGCCGGGTCGAGGTCGGCGGGCAGGTCGACGTACTCCCGCAGCCAACTGACTGAAACTCGCATGCCTCTAGACCACCGTCTCCGTGTCTCGTTCCCGCATTCCCGCTACGCCCCGGTGCCGAACGCGCGGCTGAACCGCACGTCGCCCTCGGCCATGTCCCGCAGATCGCTGACCCCGTGCCGGAACATGACGGTCCGGTCGATGCCCATCCCGAACGCGAAGCCGGAGTAGACCTCCGGGTCGATGCCGCAGGCCCGCAGCACCCTCGGGTTGACCATGCCGCAGCCGCCCCACTCGACCCAGCGCGGCCCGTCCCGGTGCTCCGGGAACCAGACGTCGAACTCGGCGGACGGCTCGGTGAACGGGAAGTAGTGCGGCCGGAAGCGGGTCCGCGCGCCCTCACCGAACATCGCCCGGGCGAAGTGGTCGAGGGTGCCGCGAAGGTGGGCCATGGTGATGCCCCGGTCCACCACGAGCCCCTCGACCTGGTGGAAGACCGGGGAGTGGGTGGCGTCGAGTTCGTCGGTGCGGTACACCCGACCGGGTACCACCACGTAGATCGGCGGCGTGCGGGTGAGCATGGTCCGGGCCTGCACCGGCGAGGTGTGCGTCCGCAGCACGTGGCCGGACCCCGTCGCGCCGGCGGCGGACGCCACGTGGAAGGTGTCCATCAGTCCCCGGGCCGGGTGGTCGGGGCCGATGTTGAGCGCGTCGAAGTTTGTCCACTCCAGTTCGACCTCGGGCCCCTCGGCCACCTCGTAGCCCATCCCGATGAAGAGATCGCCGATCTGCTCCATCAGCGTGCTGACCGGGTGGCGGGCGCCCCGGGGCCGCCGGTCGTACGGGAGAGTGACGTCCACCCGCTCCTCGACCAGCACCCGCGCGGCCCGTTCCCGGTCCAGGATCTCCAGCCGGTCGGCGTAGGCCGCCTCGATGCTGCGGCGGGCCTCGTTGACCCGCTTGCCGGCGTCGGACTTCGCGGCCGGCGGCAGCGCGCCGATCTCCCGGCGGGCGAGGGAGACAGGGGACCGGTCGCCCAGGTGCGCGGGACGCAGCGCGGTCAACGCGTCCGGGTCAGCGGCGTCGGCGAACGCCTTCTCGGCGTCGGCGACGGCTGCGGCCAGGGCGCTCGGATCGAGCAGGGCGACCTGCTTCGGGTCGTACGGATCGTTGCGATAGGTCATGGCGTACGGGCACTCCCTCACGGCGGCGCCGCCCTCACGGGACGGCCAGGCGAGTCTACGGACGCGCGGCTGTGCCGCAGCCCGCCGGTGGGAGGGACGCGCGGAGCAGGTCAGGCCCGCCGCCCGCCGACACCGGCGGGCTGGCTAAAGGAACGCCGAGGCGCGTTCACGGGCGGACGCTCTCCTTCGTGGCGGATCCCCGCGCCGGGGATCGCTGTGCTCTGGCTGAAGCGTACAGGCAGACGGCGGCGGCCGCAGCGAGGTTCAGGCTCTCCGCCTGCCCGTGCAGGGGCACCCGCACCCGGGAGTCGGCGGCGGCGGTCAGCTCGTCGGGCAGCCCGTGCGCCTCGGCGCCGAAGAGCCACGCGGTGGGGGCAGCCAGGCGTCCGGCGTCGGCGAGGTCGTCGAGGTCGCTGTCGCCGTACCCGGTGGTGGCCAGGACGGCGAGCCCGGCGGCCCGCAGCGCGGCGACCACCTCGCCGGAGTCGGCGGCCCGGACCACGTCGACGTGGAAGAGGCTGCCCGCGGAGGCCCGGACGCACTTGCCGTTGTACGGGTCGACGGTGTCCCCGGCGAAGACCACCGCCCGGGCCCCGGCGGCGTCGGCGGTGCGCAGCACGGTGCCGGCGTTGCCCGGGTCGCGGATCCCGGCGAGCACCGCGACCAGCCGGGGAGCGGCGGCGAGCGCCCGGTCGAGGGGGACGTCCAGGTGTCGGCAGACCGCGACCAGTCCCTGCGGGGTGACGGTTTCCGCGAGGGCGGCGAGCGCCTCGTCGGTGACCTCGGAGACCGGCACGTCGGCCGTCGCGGCGCGGGCGGCGAGGTCGCGGTACCGGTCGAGGGCCGCCGGGGTGCCGAAGAGCTCGACCACCAGGCCCGGTCGGGTCAGCGCCTCGCGGACGGCCTGCGGCCCCTCGGCGAGGAAGCGCCCGGTGGCGTCCCGGTCGCGGCGGCGGTGCAGCCGGCGGGCTGCGGCGACCCTGGGGGTACGCGGGGTGAAGGGCCCCGGGACGGCGTCGAGGCGCCTCCCGTGCGCTGGTGATGGCATGGGAGACGCCTCGACGACCGGATGCGGGTGGATCAGGCGGCCTGAGCCGCCGCGCCACCGGTGCCCTCGGCCGCCACGGCGGCGCGGGCGACCTCGACGATGGCGGCGAACGCCGTCGCGTCGTTGACCGCCAGGTCGGCCAGGATCTTGCGGTCGACCTCGACACCGGCCAGCCGGAGGCCCTGGATCAGCCGGTTGTAGGTGAGCCCGTTGGCGCGGGCACCGGCGTTGATCCGCTGGATCCAGAGCTGCCGGAAGTCGCCCTTGCGGTCGCGACGGTCCCGGTAGGCGTACTGCATCGAGTGCAGCACCTGCTCCTTGGCCTTGCGGTACAGGCGGGAGCGCTGGCCGCGGTAGCCGCTCGCGGTCTCCAGCAGGGTACGACGCTTCTTCTGGGCGTTCACAGCCCGCTTGACGCGTGCCATTCAACTACTCCTTACTAGTGGTCAAGTGGCGCGCGTCAGCGGCCGAGCAGCTTCTTGATTCGCTTGACGTCAGCCTTGGCCAGCTCGACCGTGCCGGTCAGCCGACGGGTCTGGGTGGAGGGCTTCTTCTCCAGGTTGTGGCGCAGCCCGGCCTGCTGGGCAACGATCTTGCCCTTGCCGGTCACCTTGACCCGCTTGCCCATACCCGTGTGGCTCTTCATCTTCGGCATGTGAAACGTCTCTCCCCTGTTACTCGCCGGTCGTGCCGGCGGGCTCGGCCGCTTCGGCCGGTGGTGCCTCGGCGGCACCGGCCTCCCGCTCCCGCGGTGCGCCGGTCCGGGCTGCCGTGGCGGCAGCCTTGGTGGCACGGTGCGGAGCGAGAACCATGATCATGTTTCGACCGTCCTGCTTCGGAGCGGCCTCGACGTACCCCAGTTCCGAGATCTCCGACTCGAGCCGGCGCAGGAGCCGATAACCCAGCTCCGGACGGCTCTGCTCGCGACCACGGAACATGATCGTCACCTTGACCTTGTCGCCGGCCTTGAGGAACCGCACCACGTGACCCTTCTTGGTCTCGTAGTCGTGCGGGTCGATCTTCGGCCGGAGCTTCATCTCCTTGATGACGGTCTGCTGCTGGTTACGCCGCGCTTCGCGCGCCTTCAGTGCGCTCTCGTACTTGAACTTGCCGAAGTCCATGAGCTTGCACACCGGCGGGCGCGCCATGGGCGCAACCTCGACCAGGTCCAGGTCGACGTCCGCGGCCAGCTGAAGGGCGCGCTCCAGCGGGACGATGCCCACCTGCTCACCCTCAGGGCCGACCAGTCGGACCTCACGTGCCCGGATCTGCTCGTTCACGCGTGGTTCGACGCTGATGGGGCCTCCTCGAGTCGGTTCTCCTGCGTGGCCGACCCCGCGGTTCCCGGGTGGGAACCGACCCGGAAAGCAGAAGGCCCCGGCGCATGCCAGGGCCCGCTCGACCGGTCGGCACGATCACATGATCGCGCATCCGGCATCGGGACACACCCGAAACCGGTGACCGGACCCGGCCACCAACAGGGGCGACTCGGGTGGGAGCAGGCGCTCCACTTCAGGGCTGCCGCAACTTGCACACCTGGGCAGCCTGGTCGACAGAGTCACATTACACCCCACCGGCGCACCGCCCAAATCGCCCCGCCCGGTCGACGGCGGCTACCGCCGGCTCGACACCGCCAGGCCAGGGTGCGGCCGGGGTCCGAGCGAGCACGGTCAGCCCTGGGCCTGGGTGGCCTGGCGGGCCCGGTGCAGTCGGCGCAGCGCCCGCACCCCGTCCACCGCCAGCTCCTTGTCGGCCGCCTGGAGGGCCACCATCGGCAGCAGGTCGTCGTCGTACAGCTCCAGGCTCGCCCAGGGCGCTCCCCGGTCGAACCGGACGTTACGGACGACCTCCCACGGCAGCTCGTACGAGGCGATGATGTTGCGCACCCGAACGCCGTGGGCGTCGGCCTCGACCCGCGGCCGGGTGAAGAGCAGGATGGCGAGCGCGCCGAGCACCCCCAGGCCGATCATGGCCAGTTGGTCACCCCGCTGGAAGCTGCCGTAGCCGTACCCGGTGGGGCCGTGCAGAGAGGTGGCCACCAGGCTGAAGACCAGCACCAGCGCCGCAGCCGAGGACCAGCAGACCACCCGGATCCGGCGGGGACGCAGGCGTACCAGGTCGGAATCGCTCACCCCACCAGTCTGCCATCCGACACCGGGACCGCTCGGGTCGGCACGCTTGGGCCACTCCGGTCGGCACGCTGGGCCCGCCCGGGTCGGCACGCTCGCTTGGCCGCTCGGCGTCGTAGGACGACGACCGGGCGGCTCAGTGCCGTCGGCCCACCCCGGGAGGCCAGGACGGCTCAGTGTCGCCGGCCCGCCCCGGGGGACCGCCCGGAGGTCACGCCTCCGGTACGGGGCCCCGGCAGCACCGCCGCCGGCAGCGGTCCGCGCGGCCGGTCGCCCCGGCCGGCCACCACGGCGGCGAGCAGGGTGAGCACGGCACCGATCAGGACCGGCAGTCGCAGCCCCGCACCACCGGGCAGCAGCGTGTCGAGCAGCAGGGAGCCGACGAGCTGCCCGCCGACCAGGACCAGCCCGGTACGCAGCACCCCGACCGACCGGACCCCGACCAGCAGCGCGGTCACGATGGTGACCCCGAGCAGCCCGCCGATCCAGAGGTACCAGTCGCCGGGCCAGTTCGCCGGGAGCCGGCTCAGGGCACCCACCACCACCGCGACGGCGAGCACCCCCAGGGTGCCCACCGCGAAGTTGACCGCCGTGCCGGCCCCGGTGCCGACGACCGCGGAGACCCGGCCGTTGAGCGCGGCCTGCATGGCCACCGCCAGCCCGCCGACGACGGCGAGCAGCACCGGGCCGAGCGCCAGCTCCCCCAACGGGCGGCCGAACTGGGCCAGGGTGACCGCCGCCAGCCCGAGCAGCGCGCCGCCGATCCGGGAGACGGTCAGCGGCAGTCGACCCACCGGGCCGAGCCCGACCCGGTCCACCGCGAGCCCACCCAGGCTGCCCCCGACCACCTGGGCGATGGTGAAGGCCGCCGCCCCGAGCACCGGGACCGCGTAGGTGGCGATCACCACGATCGCCGCGCCGCCCAGCCCGCCCAGGTACGACCACCAGGGCAGCCGGGCGGTCGGCAGAGCACGCAGCCCGGCCCGCATCGACGGCCACGCGAGCAGGCCCACCAGGACGAGCATGCTCCCGCCCAGGTTGTTGACCACCGCGCCGAGAACGGGGCCGCCGGCCTGCGCGCCGAACTCGGCGTTGATCACGCCCTGGGCAGCCGAGGCCACCCCGCCGAGGGCCACCAGGGCGAGGGCGGCCGTCGGCGGCAGCGGCCTCACAGCCGGCAGGCGTGGATGTTGGTGACCAGGATGGCCCGGGCGCCCACCTCGTAGAGCTCGTCCATGATCCGGTGCACGTCGTCGCGGGCCACCATGGCCTGCACGGCGACCCAGCCCTCCCGGTGCAGCGGGGAGATGGTGGGCGACTCGATGCCGGGGGTCAGCGCGCTGGCCCGTTCCAGCAGGTTCGCCGGCACGTCGTAGGCGAGCATCACGTACCGGCGGGCGACCAGGACGCCGTGCAACCGGTGCTGCAACTGGTCGGCCTGGGCGCAGCCGGGGGCACCGGTGCGACGGACCAGCACCGCCGACGAGCGCAGCAGCGGCTCACCGAAGACCGTCAGCCCGGCCTGGCGCAGGGTGGCCCCGGTGGAGACCACGTCGGCGACCACGTCGGCCACGCCGAGGCGGACCGCGTTCTCCACCGCGCCGTCCAGGCGGATCACCTCGGCCTTGACGTCCAGGTCAGCGAGGTGCCGCTCGACTAGACCCGGGTACGCGGTGGCGATCCGGTGCCCGCCCAACTCCTGGACGGAGTCGATGTCCTCGGGACGGGCGGCGAACCGGAAGGTGGCCCGGCCGAAGTTCAGGTCGACCACCTCCTCGGCCGGCGCGCCGGAGTCGATCAGCAGGTCCCGACCGGTGATGCCCAGGTCGAGGTCACCGGAGCCGACGTAGGTGGCGATGTCCTTGGGGCGCAGGTAGAAGAACTCGACGTCGTTGGCCTCGTCCCGGCAGACCAGGTCCTTGGCGTCGGTGCGCTGGCGGTAGCCCGCCTCGCGCAGCATCTGGGCGGCCGGCTCGGCGAGGGTGCCCTTGTTGGGAACGGCGACACGCAGCATGGCAGGAGTGCTCCTTCTTCGATCGGACCGACGGGTGGAGGCACTCACAGATGTCGGTAGACGTCCTCGAGGTCGAGACCGGTGGCCAGCATCAACACCTGGACCTGGTAGAGCAGCTGGGAGATCTCCTCGGCGGTACGCTCGGCTCCCTCGTGCTCGGCGGCCATCCACGACTCGGCCGCCTCCTCGACGACCTTCTTGCCGATGAAGTGGACACCCCGTTCCAGCGCGGCGACCGTGCCCGAACCCGGCGTGCCGGCGGCGGCCTTGGCCTGCAGCTCGGCGAACAGCTCCTCGAACGTCTTCACGGAAGGCGATTCTCCCAGCTTCCCCACCCCGACGGCCAGCAGGGTGCGGGTGGGCGGCGCCACCCGGCGACCGACCTGACCCACGCGGTCGGCCTGACCCGGCGGTCGACCTGCCGGGCCGGCGGCCGGCCGGTCGCCGTCGCGGTGGCCCGAAGGGGTCGGCCGCCGACGCATCGGCCCAGGGGGTCAGCCGCCGAAGCCGACCCGCTGGGCGGTGGCGGTCAGGCCCCGGATGGCCAGGGCGGCGTCGAGCGCGGCGACGGTGGCCGCCCAGCCCTTGTCCTCCGCCGAGCCGGGCAGCCCGGCCCGGTCGCGGGCCTGATCGAGGGTGTCGACGGTGAGTACGCCGTGGGCGACCGGCTTCCCCTCGTCCAGGGCCACCCGGGTCAGCCCGTCGGTGACCGAGCGGCAGACGTAGTCGAAGTGGGCGGTGGCCCCGCGCACCACCACGCCGAGGGCCACCACCACGTCACAGCGACGGGCCAGGGCCTGCGCCACCACGGGCAGCTCGACCGAGCCGGCGACCCGGGCGACCACCGCCCGGGCTCCGCACGCCTCGGCCGCCGCGACCGCCCGGTCGAGCATGTGGTCGGTGAGGTCGCCGTGCCAGCGGGCGGCGACCACGCCCACGGTCAGGCCGGTCGCGTCCACCGCGCTCGTTCCGGGTTCGCCGAATCCCGCCATCTCGTCACGCTCCGATCTCGTCGGCCGCGGCCACCCGGCTCAGCGGCGTCTCGGTGACCTCGTCCAGTTCGTCGAGCAGGTGCCCCATCCGGTCCCGCTTGGTCCGCAGGTAGCGCACGTTCTCCGGGTGCGGGCGGACCGGCAGTCCCTCCCGGCCGGAGATGGTCAGGCCGTAGCCCTCCAGGCCGGCCCGCTTGGCCGGGTTGTTGGTGAGCAGCCGCATCGAGCGGACCCCGAGGTCGTAGAGGACCTGCGCGCCGGTGCCGTAGTCGCGGGCGTCCGCCGGCAGCCCCAGGTCGAGGTTGGCGTCGACGGTGTCCCGCCCCAGGTCCTGGAGCTGGTACGCCTGGAGCTTGTGCAGCAGGCCGATACCGCGTCCCTCGTGCCCACGGACATAGAGCACCACGCCCCGCCCCTCCTGCGCGACCCGGGCCAGGGCGGCGTCGAGCTGCGGTCCGCAGTCGCAGCGCAGCGAGCCGAAGACGTCCCCGGTCAGGCACTCGGAGTGCACCCGCACCAGCACGTCCCGACCGTCGCCGAGTTCGCCCATGACCAGGGCGACGTGCTCGGCTCCGTCGTGCTCGCTGCGGTAGCCCATCGCCTGGAACACCCCGTGCGCGGTCGGCATCCGGGCCTCGGCGACCCGCTCGACCTGCTTCTCCGTCCGGCGCCGGTGGGCGATCAGGTCGGCGATGGTGATCAGCGTGAGGGAGTGCTCGGCGCAGAACCGCTCCAGGTCCGGCAGGCGCATCATGGTGCCGTCGTCGTTGACCAACTCGCAGAGCACTCCGGCCTGGCGCAGTCCGGCCAGTCGGGTCAGGTCGACGGCGGCCTCGGTGTGCCCGGGCCGGCGCAGCACCCCGCCCTCCCGGGCGCGCAGCGGTACCACGTGCCCGGGGCGGGCCAGGTCGGCCGGGCTGGTCGCGGCGTCGGCGAGCAGCCGGATGGTGTGCGCGCGGTCGGCGGCGGAGATGCCGGTGCTGACCCCCTCCCGGGCGTCCACGGTCACCGTGTACGCGGTGCCGCGTCGGTCCTGGTTGGTGTGGTGCATCGGCGGCAGGTCCAGCCGGTCGCACTCGCTCTCGGTCAGCGGCACACAGATGTAGCCGGACGTGTGGCGGACCGTGAACGCGACCAGTTCCGGGGTGGCCTTCTCGGCCGCGAAGATCAGGTCGCCCTCGTTCTCCCGGTCGGCGTCGTCGACCACGACGACCGGTCGGCCGGCGGCGATGTCCGCCACCGCCTGCTCGATGGTTCCGAACGCGGTCATGCCGCAGCCTCCAGGTAGCTGTGCGGGACGGAACTGCCAGCCGCCCGCGCGGTCCGCGCCGACGTACGCCACCAGCTGGCGAAGCCCCAGGCGCAGAAGAGTCCGTAGAACAGGTACATCGCGGCGGAGGGGTAGAAGCCGCCGCGCAGCAGCAGCGGGACACCGACCGCGTCCACCGCGATCCAGAGCAGCCAGAAGTCGACCCAGCCGCGCGCCATGCCGTACGTGGCGAGCAGGCTGCCGACCAGGATCCAGGCGTCCGGCAGCGGTCCCCAGGAGCCGAGCGCGGCGAGCACCGGATACGCCGCGGCGGTACCGAGCACGGCGACCGCGAGCAGCCCCAGCCGCTCCCGGCCGGTGGCCCAGCGCGGGGTGACCGCCGCGCGGTCGGGGGCGCTGCCGAGCCGGCGGGTCCGCGACCAGCGCCACCAGCCGTAGCAGCTCACCACGAAGAAGAAGACCTGCCGACCGGCCTGCCCGTACAGGTCGTGCGCCTGCGGGGTGGTGAAGACCCCGCCGAGGAAGACGGTCAGCAGCAGGGCGTTGCCCACCATGCCGACCGGCCAGGCCCAGACCAGCCGACGCAGTCCGAGCAGGGCCGAGGCCAGGCCGAACACGTTGCCGACGATCTCCCGGACCAGCACCGGGGAGCCGGCGACCTCGACTTGGGCGGTGAGCAGCCACGCCAGCGGGCCCATCAGCGGGCTCCGCCGGTCAGCCGGTCGCCGAGCAGCCGCTCGACGTACTTGGCGAGCACGTCGACCTCCAGGTTGACCGGGTCGCCGGTGCGGCGGGCGCCGAGGGTGGTCAGCGCGAGGGTGGTCGGGATCAGCCCGACGGCGAACCAGTCGTCGCCGACCGCGGCGACGGTCAGCGACACCCCGTCCACGGTGATCGAGCCCTTCTCCACCACGTAGCGGGACAGGTGGGCGGGGAGGCGGAAGCGGACCGTCTCCCACTTCTCGGCCGGGGTCCGGTCGAGCAGTTCGCCCACCCCGTCGACGTGCCCCTGCACCAGGTGCCCGCCGAGCCGGCCGCCGAGCGCGGTGGCCCGTTCCAGGTTGACCCGGTCGCCGGGACGCAGCGCGCCCAGCGCGGTGCGGCGCAGGGTCTCCCCCATCACGTCGGCGGTGAAGACCTCCCGGTCGGCCTCGACCACGGTCAGGCAGACCCCGTTGACCGCGATGGAGTCGCCGTGCCGGGCGTCGGAGACGACCAGCGGGCCACGGACGGCGACCAGCGCCGAGTCGTCCCCCGTCTCGGTCACCCGGACGACCTCGCCCAGCTCCTCGACGATGCCGGTGAACATGTCAGCCCTCCCTCTTTCGGGGCAGCGCGGTGATGCGCAGGTCGGGGCCGACCTGCGTGACGTCGACGACCTCCAGGTCGATGGCCTCGCCGATGGTGCGCACGCCGGCGTCACGCAGGGCGGTCGGTCCCGCGCCGAGCAGCCGGGGGGCGAGGTAGCCGACGACCCGGTCGACCAGACCGGCGGCGAGGAACCCACCGGCCAGCCGGGGGCCACCTTCCAGCAGGACCGCCCGGACGCCGCGCCGGTAGAGCGCGGTGAGCAGCGCCGACAGGTCGACCCGGCCGTCCGGGCCGGCGCCGACCTCCGCGGTGGTGGCGATCCAGGTGTCGGCGGCGGCGTCGCGGACCCGGGCGTCACCGGGGGTACGCCCCGCGCCGTCCACCACCACCCGCAGTGGCTGCCGGATGGCGAGGCTGCCGTCGCGCAGGTTGCGCACGGTCAGCCGGGGGTCGTCGGCCAGCACGGTGCCGACCCCGACGACGATCGCGTCCACCGTGCCGCGCAGCGCGTGCACGTCCATCCGGGCCGCCTCGGAGGTGATCCACATGCTGGTGCCGTCCTCGGCCGCCGACCGGCCGTCGAGCGTGGCGGCGTACTTCCAGATCACGTACGGCCGCCCTCGGCGGACCGAGGTGAGCCAGGCGATGTTGCCGGCCTCGGCCTCGTCGGCGCGTACCCCCAGCTCGACGTCGACGCCGGCGGCGCGCAACGTGCCCGCGCCACCGGAGGCGACCGGGTTGGGGTCCGGTACGGCGACCACCACCCGGGCGATGCCGGCCTGGATCAGCGCGTGGGTGCAGGGGCCGGTGCGGCCGGTGTGGTCGCAGGGTTCCAGGGTGACCACGGCGGTGCCGCCCTTCGCCCGGCTGCCGGCCTGCGCCAGCGCGACGATCTCGGCGTGCGGCCCGCCGGCGTAGGCGTGGAAGCCCTCCCCGACGATCTCGCCGTCCGGGTCGAGCAGCACGCAGCCGACCACCGGGTTGGGGCTGGTGGTGCCCAGGCCCCGGGCGGCGAGCGTGATCGCGCGTCGCATCGCCTCGTCGGTGGAGACGCCGGCCATCGCCTGCCCCTGCTCTCTCGCGCGGTGTACGCGCGGGCGGGGCGGGAGGTGGGCATGCGGCGGCGGAGGCCGGGAACGGCGGAGCCGACCCGGCGGGCCCGGAGGGCAGCCGACAACGATGGCCGGCACCGGGCCTGTCCGTCCCGCGCGCTGTCTCCCATCCGGACTGTCTGGGCACGGGTCGCCCCGTCCCCAACCGTCGGCCCCGGAATTTCACCAGGTCCACCGGGCGGCCGAGGCCGACCGGGTCGCGGGCTGACCACGGTCGAGGCCGTGGATCACCGCCGGTTCGGAATTACACCGAGTCCCGCCAGCGCGTGGTGGGTACGTGGGAAGTCTTACACGCCGACCGGGGGGATCCGCCACCCCGGCGAGCTACCTCACAGATCCGGAGGGGTTTACGGCCGGCGGGGTCAGGGGATCCCGCGACGCCGGTCCACGGCCACGTACGAGCCGGGTTGGCTCTTGGCGACCGTCTTCATCTCGGACGCGACCGCGATCGCCTCCAGCGGGTCGGTGAAGCGTTTCCGGCTGTCGGAGAGGGAGACCCCGATGGAGAGGGTGACCAGGGCGGCCTTGCGGATGTTGCCGCGCCGGTCCTTCAGTTCGACGTACCCGCGTTCGGCGTCGCCGGGGTCGTAGAGCTTGTCGGCGGAGGTCTCGAAGTCGACCACCGCCCGGGAGGTCAGCGGGCGCACCTGCCCGGGGGTGCAGACGATCACGAAGTCGTCGCCGCCGACGTGGCCGAGGAAGGCCGGCGGTAGTCCGATCGACACCACCGCCCGGTGCAGACTGCGGGCCAGGGCGGAGATGAAGTCGTCGCCCCGGACGAAGCCGTACCGGTCGTTGACGCTCTTGAAGCGGTCGATGTCGATGTAGCCGACGGCGTAGTCGGTGCCGCTGCGGACCCGGTCGCTGATCTCCCGGCGGATCCGGCTGTTGCCGGGCAGCCCGGTCAGCGGGGAGACCTCCCGGAACTCCTTGTTGCGGCGCAGCGTCGAGCTGACCCGGGCCACCAGTTCGGCGGTGTCGAAGGGCTTGACCAGGTAGTCGTCGGCCCCGGCACTGAGCCCGTGCACCTTGTCGACGGTCATGCTCTTGGCGGTCAGCATGATCACCGGCAGGGCGGAGGTCAACGGGTTGGCGCGCAGCCGGCGGGTCAGCTCCAGACCGTCGATCCGGGGCATCATCAGGTCGACCACGGCCAGGTCCGGGCGCTGTCGCTCGATCACCTCGAGCGCCTCCTGCCCGTCGGCCGCGTGGATCACGTCGAAGCCGTGCAGCCGGAGGTTGAACTCGACGAACCGGGCGATGTCCTCGTCGTCGTCGACGACGAGGATGACGTCGGGATGCTCGCCGGTGGGCTCCACGGCTCAGACCCCGGCTGCCGCGCGTTCGGCCAGGGCGCGCAGCCGGTTCACCGCCTCGGCCGGATCGTCGGCGCCGTACACCGCCGTACCGGCGACGAACGCGTCCGCGCCGGCCTCGGCGGCCTGCGCGATGGTGTCGGCGGCGATCCCCCCGTCCACCTCGATGCGCAACTCCAGGTGGCCGGCGGCGACGTGCCGGCGCGCGGTGCGGACCTTGTCCAGCAACTGCGGGATGAACCGCTGGCCGCCGAAGCCGGCCTTGATCGTCATGATCAGCAGGGTGTCGAAGCTGGGCAGGATCTCCAGGTACGGCTCGATCGGGGTGTCCCGGTCGATCGCCAGTCCGGCCTTCGCCCCGGCCGAGCGCAGGTCCCGGGCGAGCGCCACCGGGTTGTCGCAGGCCTCGGCATGGAAGGTCACGTTGTACGCGCCGGCGTCGGCGTACCCGGGGGCCCAGCGACGGGGATCCTCGATCATCAGGTGCACGTCGAAGGGCAGCGCGGTGACGGCCCGCAGGCTCTGCACCACGGGCAGCCCGATGGTCAGGTTGGGCACGAAGTGGTTGTCCATCACGTCCACGTGCAGCCAGTCCGCGGCGCCTTCCACGGCACGCACCTCGTCGGCGAGGCGGGCGAAGTCGGCGGCGAGGATGCTGGGGGCGACGATCGGCGGCGGTACGGTCACCCGGCCAGTGTACGAACGCGGCCGACACCCCCCGGCACCGCGCCGCCACCGCCCACGTCGCGGGACCGCCGGCACCGGCAGAACGGCCACCCTGCCCGCCGTCCACGTCACCGGACCGCCGGTACCGGCCGGCCTCCACCGTCCAACCGGGACGGCCGGCACGCGCGGCCGGCTGGTACCGGTGCCGTGGGCTCCCGCGCCGGGACCTCGACTGAGCCGCCCCCGTCACCCGGCCGCGTCGCGTGGTGACCGCTCGTCCCACGTCCCGAAATCCAGGTCGCCGACCGTCCCACCCGGACGGTCGGTGCCCGCGTGGCTGGTGCCGGTGGCGTATGCTCCTGCGCCGTGGTCCGCCCGCACACGGGAGGGTGGTCGACGGCCGGCACGGGAGGACGGGTCGATGCGACGATGGTTGAGGGCGTGCGCCCTGAGCGGGGTGGCGGCGCTGGCACTGGCCGGCTGTGGCGTACCGGATGGCACGGACGGCGACCTGTTCGACGAGTGGGCGGACCTCGCCGCGCCGACGATCTTCCAACCGGCGGCCGACACCTGCCACCCGACGGCGGGGTCGGTCGGTCACCTCACCTCGTACAACCCGGTCCCCTGCGAGAAGTTGCACGAGGCGGAGACGGTGCTCGTGGGCACGCTGCCCGCCGAGCACTCCGACCGGGCCACGCCACCGCCGGCCGGCTCCCCGGCCCGACTGGCCGCCTACGGCGAGTGCGAGAAGGCCGCCAACCGGACGCTCGGCGCGGACTGGCGCTCGGGTCGGATCGCCCTGCACACCATCCTCCCGTCCGATGCCGGCTGGCGGGGTGGCGCCCGGTGGTTCCGCTGTGACGTCGCCGAGGTCAACCGCCTCGACGGCCCGACCGTGAAGGGCCGGACGGGCAGCCTCAAGGGCGCGCTGTCCGACGACGCGCCGCTCGCCCACCGCTGCTTCAACGTCAAGCTGGCCAACGACAAGGTCGACGACATGGCCGAGGTGTCCTGCACGACCAAGCACGACGCCGAGTTCGTCGGCGTCTACCGGGACACCGTCGGAAACCACGACGAACTGGTCAAGGGCAGCTCACGGATCCACCGCCGGTGCCAGGCCATGGTCGCCAAGTACGCGAAGGTGCCCGACGACGGCAACCTCAAGTACCGGACCGGCACGATCTACTTCCACCCGTCGGCCGACGAGTGGCAGGACGGCAACCGCGGGGTCCAGTGCTTCCTCTGGCTCAGCAGCCGCAGCCTGACCCGCTCCGTCAAGGGCGGCGGCACCAAGGCCCTGCCGATCCGCTACGCCTGACCGGTCCCGTCCCGCCGCCCATCCGGCGACGGCTCTGGCCCAGACCACCGTCCCGCGACGGTTCCGGCCCGGATCACCGTCCTGGAGAATGCCGTCGCCGGGCGGCGGTGCCGTATGCTCCTGCGCCGAGGGCCGCCCGGACGGTGGGGCGATGGTCGGGGGGACGGGTCGGTGCGACGGTGGCTGCGGGCGTGCGCCCTGGGAGTGGTGGCGGCCCTGGCCGTGACCGGCTGTGGCGCGCCGGAGGGCACCGATGGTGACCTCACCGACGACTGGCCGGCTGTCACCGAACCGGTGATCTTCCAACCCGAGAACGGCGTCTGCCACCAGGTCAGGGCGAAGGCCAAGGTCGGTTACCTGTCCTCGTACGGGCCGGTGCCCTGCGACCAGTGGCACGAGGCGGAGACGGTGCACGTGGGCACGCTGCCCGCCGAGCACCGCGACCGGGCCACCCCGCCGCCGGCCGGCTCCCCGGCCCGGCGGGCGGCACACGCCGAGTGCGAGAAGGCCGCCAACCGGGCACTCGGCGGCGACTGGCGCACGGGGCGGACGTTCGTGGACGCGGTGTTCCCGTCCGAGTACGGCTGGCGGGGCGGGGCCCGCTGGTTCCGCTGCGACGTCGGCGAGATCGCGACGCTCCACAACCCGTACGCCAAGCCTCGGACCAGCAGTATCCGGGGCGCGCTGGCCGGGGACGCGCCGCTCGCCCACCGGTGCTTCAATCCGCAGAAGACCGGTGACGACATCACGGCCATGGAGGCGGTGTCCTGCGACAGCCGGCACCACGCCGAGTTCGTCGGCCTCTACCGGGAGACCGTCAAGGACCACGCCGACCTGGACGACAACCAGCGGGCGCGACGGCGGTGCCGCCCCCTGATCGCGAAGTACATCGGGGTGCCGAACAATGCCACCGTCGCGGTCCAGAGCGGGTTCATCACCTACTACCCGACCGAGGAACTCTGGCAGGACGGCACCCGCACCGTGCAGTGCTTTCTCTGGTTCCCCTCGCGCGACCTGACCCGCTCGCTCAAGGGCGGTGGGCCGAGGGCCCTGCCGGTCCGCTGACCTCGCGGCCCCGGACCGCGACAGGGCCGTGCCGACCCGCCGATGTCGTCGCCCGGTGGCTACCCCCGGCGCAGCACGGCGAGGAACATCGCGTCCGTGCCGTGCCGGTGCGGCCAGAGCTGCACCGTCGGTCCGGCCCCCAGGCCCGGCATCCCCGCCGGCAGCAGCGTCCGCGCGTCGACGAAGTCCACCGGCGCCCCGCAGCGGCGGGCCGCCTCGGTGACCGTCACGTGCGTCTCCACCACGTGCGGCGAGCAGGTCACGTAGGCGACCAGCCCACCGGGACGCGTCGCGCGCAGGCCGGCGGTGAGCAGTTCCCGCTGGAGCCGGGTCAGCGGCGGCAGGTCCGACGGCTGGCGACGCCAGCGCGACTCCGGCCGGCGACGCAGCGACCCGAGGCCGGTGCACGGCGCGTCCACCAGCACCCGGTCGAAGTGCTCCACCGGCAGGCTCGAGTCGGCGCCGACCGTCCGGCCGTCGGTGTGCAGCACCTCCACCGGCAGCCCCCGGGTGGCCTGCTCGACCAGGCGGGCCCGGTGTTCGGCGACCTCGACGGCGGTGACCCGGGCCCCCGCTGCGCGGCGAGCGCGCCGAGCAGGCCGGTCTTGCCGCCAGGGCCGGCGCACAGGTCCAGCCAGTGGCCGTCCGGTCCGTCCAGCGACGCGGCGGTCAGCGCCGCCGCCACGAGTTGGGAGCCCTCGTCCTGCACGTGCGCCCGCCCCTGCGCCAGCGCCGGCAGGTCGCCGGGCGCGCCGCCGGAGAGGTAGACCGCGTACGGCGAGAAGGCCCCCGGCGCGCCGCCGACCTCGTCGGCCAGGTCCACCGCATCGGCCAGCCCCGGCCGGGCGCAGAGGTGCACCGACGGGGGCTGGTTGTCCTCGATCAGCAGTCGGGTCGTCTCGCCGAGGTCACCGCCGAGCGCCTCGGCGAAGGCCCGGACGATCCACTGCGGGTGGCTGTGCGCCAGGGCGAGGTGCCCGATCGGGTCGTCCGCCATCGACGGGGCGATCTGGTCGATCCAGGCGTCGACGTCCCGGCTGGCGACCTCGCGCAGCACCGCGTTGGCGAACCCGGTCGCGCCCGAGCCGACCGCCCGGACCAGGTCCACCGTGGCGGAGACCGCCGCGTGGGCCGGCACCCGGGTGTGCAGGAGTTGGTACGCGCCGAGCCGCAGCGCGTCCCGCACCGGCGGGTCGATCCGCCCGACGTCCCGGCCGGCGGCCTGGGTGAGGATGGCGTCCAGGGTGCCCACCGCGCGCAGGGTGCCGTAGGTCAGCTCGGTGGCGAAGGCCGCGTCCCGGCCGTACAGTCCCGCCTCCCGCAGGATCGCCGGCAGTACCAGGTTGGCGTAGGCGTCGTCCCGGTGCACGGCCGCGACCGCCTCATACGCGGCATGGCGTGGCCGATCCACCACGGCGGGACGGGCCGTGCGGCCGCCGCCCCGCCGGTCGCCTCCACCCGGGCGGTCTCCGACCCGGCCGTCCCGCCGACGGTCGCCGCCGCGCCCGGGCTCCGCGCCCGGTCCGGACCGGCGCGGCCGTGGCTGCCCGGCCCACTCCCCCGGCGCGGTCACGCGAACTCCTCGCCGGTGTCGACCCGGACGCCGCGCGCCCAGTCGGTGGCCGGCATCGGCTTCTTGCCGGCGGCACGCACCTCACCCAACGTCACCGGTGTGGTGGCCGTACCGGCCAGCACCCGCTTCCGCTCCACGAGCAGTTCGCCCGGCTTCAGTTCGGGCCCGTCGGCCACCGGCCGCACCGGGCCGAGCTTGACCCGGTCGCCCCGGAAGGTCGTCCACGCGCCGGGGGCCGGGGTGCAGGCCCGGATCCGCCGGTCCACCGCGAACGCCGGCTCCGCCCAGCGGACCTGGGCGTCCTCGACGGTCAGCTTCGGCGCCAGGGACACCCCGTCGGCCGGCTGCGCGACGGCGCGGGCGGTGCCGTCGGCGATCGCGTCGAGGACCGCCACCAGCAGGCCCGCGCCCGAGGCGGCGAGCCGGTCGAGCAGGTCACCCGAGGTGTCCTGCGGCCCGATCCGGTCGGTCAGGGTGCCGTAGACCGGGCCGGTGTCCAGCCCCTCCTCCAACTGGAAGACGCTCGCCCCGGTCAGTTCGTCGCCGTGCAGCACGGCGTGCTGCACGGGGGCGGCGCCCCGCCAGGCGGGCAGCAGCGAGAAATGCAGGTTGATCCAGCCGTGCGCCGGGATCTCCAGCGCGACCGGGGGCACCAGCGCGCCGTACGCGACCACCGGGACGCAGTCCGGGGCCAGTTCGCGGAGCCGGTCGAGGAACTCCGGCTCGCGTGGCCGGGCCGGGGTGAGCACCTCGACGCCGTGCGCGTCGGCCCACGCGCCGACCGGGGAGCGGGACAGTCCGCGTCCGCGACCGGCCGGCGCGTCCGGGCGGGTGACCACGGCGACCAGTTCGTGCCGGGAGGCGGCGACCGCCTCGAGGGCGGGGACCGCGACAGCCGGGGTGCCGGCGAAGACGAGACGCACGGTCACCGCCCCAGACCGAAGGGGCTGCCGGCGCCGTGCGGGTTGACCTTGACCACCGGCGGCGCGGCGACGTCGTACCACTCGGCCTGGCGGATCGCCTTCATCGCCTCCTTGCGACCGGCCGTGTCCAGCCGGTCGATGAAGAGCACCCCGTCGAGGTGGTCGGTCTCGTGCTGCACGCAGCGGGCCATCAGGCCGGTGCCGACGATCTGCATCGGGTCGCCGTAGGCGTTGAACCCCTTGGCGATCACGTTCTGCCGGCGCTTGGTGTCGAAGTAGAGCCCGGGGATGGACAGGCAGCCCTCCGGGCCGTCCTGCTCCTCCTCGTCCGGGAACTCGAGCACCGGGTTGACCAGGTGCCCGAGCACGTCGTCGACCTCGAAGGTGAACACCCGCAGGCCCACACCGAGCTGCGGGGCGGCCAGACCGGCCCCGTTCTGCTCCCGCATCGTGTCGGTCAGGTCGGCGACGAGCTTGCGCAGCTCGACGTCGAAGTCGACCACCGGATCGGCCGGCGTGCGCAGCACCGGATCCCCGAACAGACGGATGGGCTGGACGGTCACGCGGGGTGGCTCCTTCGTCGACGGGGCGGAACTCGTGCCGTACCAGTCTACGGAGCGCGCGGACCGGCTCCGGGCGGCGTACCGCGTTCCCCGGTTGGCCTGGTCACCCGCCGGCCGTGGTGCTGGTCGGCGTGGGCGGTCAGCGCCCCGCGGCCGGGTCGCCGGCCAGCACCGCGTCGGGGGCCCGCAGGGCGTGCTCCGGCAACGGAAGCTGGATCTTGTGCGCGGCCTCCCAGTCGCGCACGTTGCCGGCCCGGACGTGGTGGGTGAAGTACTCGGCCGCGCTGAGTCCGCCGGCGACGGGCTCGTCGACCTCGGCGACCAGGCGGCCGGGCACCAGCGGGAAGCCGTTCTGGAGAGCGGCGCTGAGTCGCCGGTGGCCGTCCACGACGAAGAAGTACTCCCCGGAGTAGCCGATGCTCAGTGGCTCCAGCCCCCGGTCACCGGCGGCACCGACCGTGCCGACGAAGTCGCTCTCCCAAAGCCCGCGCAGGTTGTGCACGTCCTCGGTGGGGTAGACCCGGGCCGGGTCGAGCAGCAGCAGCGGCGGGGCGTCGCGGAGCACGTCGGCGGCGAGCCGCCCCTCGTACGCGTCGACGATGTGCGTGATCACCTCGGCCGGGGTGGCCCGGGTGGTGTCGCAGACCAGGTCGTAGTTGCGCAGCTTGGCCTTGTCCACGCCGTACCGGAGGATGAACCGGTTCCGCTCGCTGTCGCTGCGCTCCTTGAGCTTGGCCTTCGCCTCCTCCAGCGAGATGTAGCTCTCCGCCGGGCCGGAGGGACGCAGCAGCACCCGCCGGGCCGCCTCCCCCGGCTCGGTGATCATGTGCACCTTGACCGCGTCGGTGAAGAAGTGCCAGGCCAGGCGGGAGTCCATCACCAGCGCCTCGCCGGAGGCGGCGATGTCCCGCTGGAGCTGGTCGACGTAGCCGTCGACGGCCTGGTCGAGTTCGGCGTGCAGGTTGAGCTGGAGCGCGGTCATCTGCCGCTCCTGGGCCATCTGCCGGTAGAGGTCGCCGACGCTGACCCGCCGCATGCCGAGCAGCTTGGCGATCTCGACGGAGACGGTGCTCTTGCCGCTACCGAGGTCACCGTTGAAGACGATCGATTGACGAACGGTCACGACTGATCCACCCCTGATCACCGGCTGGTTGACATCATCGATTCGGCGTCGCGTCGACGCGTTGTCGTTCTGGCGTCGCGTGTCGTTCTGGCGACGCGTCGACGCGCTCCGGCCTCGTCGCGCCGCACCGGCGCAGGCAGTGAGGGGCGATGCTACCACGGGCCTGCCAGGACTTTCCCGGCGAACACCCCGCACCGGACCACTCAGAACAGCTCCAACGGGTCCACCTGCACCCGGACCGGGTCGGCGGCCTTGCGGGCGGCCCGGACCCCGGCGGCGGCGTGCAACGCCGCCGCGAGCGCGGCGGCCCGGGCCCGGGGCACCCGGACCAGCATCCGTTCCCGGTCGTCCTCGGCCGGGACCGGACCGAGCACCTCGGCCCGCTCGGGGAGCCGGGCCTCGGCGAGCAGCTCGGCCACGGCCGGCGCCAGGCCGGTCACGCTGGCCATCCGCACCGCCGGCGGAAACCCCAGCTCCCGGCGTTCGGCCAGTTCCCGGGCGGCGAACCAGGCCGGGTCCCAGCGCAGCAGCGCCTGCACCGGGGCGAGGCCGCCGTCGGCGACCACCACCACCCGGCCGCCGGCCGCCGCCGGCCGGGCCAGCGCCGCCGCGGTCAGCCAGCGACGCAGCGCCTCCTCCCCGGCCCGCAGGTCGGCCCGGGTGAGCAGGGCCCAGGAGTCCAGCAGCAGCACCGCGCCGAACCCGTTGTCGGCGACCGGCTCGGCCCCCGGGGTCGCCACCACCAGGCCCGCTCCGGCGGGTACCCGGGCGAGCACCTCCTCCCGCCCGGAGGTGCGCACCGGCACCCCGGGGAAGGCCCGGCCCAGTTCCTCGGCGGTCCGTCGGGCCCCGACCACGGCGGCGCGCAGCCGGCGTCCGCCGCACTCGGGACAGGCGTACGCGGCGCTGACCCGGCCGCACCAGCGGCAGACGGGCGTGCCCCGGGCGGACGGCAGGGCGAGCGGTCCCGCGCAGTGCGGGCAGCGGGCCGGCGCCCGGCAGGTGGCGCAGGAGATGGCGGGCAGGTAGCCGCGGCGGGGCACCTGGACCAGCACCGGCGTGTCGGCGCGCAACGCGTCCCGGGCGGTGGTCCAGGCCAGGCTGGGCAGCCGGGCGGTGGCGGCGCCCGGGTCGCGGGCCAGTTGCGGGTCGTCGCCGGTCGGCTCGACGGCGGGGGTACGCGCCCGCACCGTCGCTCGCTCCGCGACCACCTCCCGCGCCCAGCCGGTCTCCACCAGCAGTTGCGCCTCGGCGGTACGGGGGTACCCGCCCACCAGGGCGGCGGCCCCGGCCAGCTGGGCGCGGGTGAGCAGCACCTCGCGGGCGTGCGGGTACGGTGCCCGTGGCTCGGCGTGCAGGTCGTCGCCGTCGTCCCAGATCGCCACCAGACCGAGCCGTTCCACCGGGGCGAACATCGCCGCGCGGGTGCCGATGACCACCGGCACCCGACCCCGGCGGGCGGCGAGGAAGGCCCGGTAGCGCCGGGCCGGACCGAGCGCGGCGGAGAGCCGGACGTGCCGCCCGGCACCGAGCACCCGGGTCAGCGCGGTGTCGAGCCGATCCAGGTCCCGGGCATCGGCGACCACGGCGACCACGCCCCGTCCGCCGCGTACCGTGGCCGCCGCGGCCTCGGCGACGCGGGTCGGCCAGTCCTCCCCCGGCAGCGCGGACCAGACCGCGCGCGGAGCGCGGCCGTCGGCGAGGGCCCGCAGGAACCCCGGCCCGGCCGGGTACGCCTCCCAGCCGCCCGAACCCACCGGCGGGACGGATGCCGCAGACGGATTCTGCCCGGGCGGAGCGGGCTCGGCGGGGTCCCCGCCAGCTGGCCCCTCGTCGGCCGGACCCTCGTCGGCGGCTGAGGTCTCGTCGGTGGGGGTTTCCTTCTCCACGCGGGCGTGGCGGGGCGGTACCGCCAGGCGGAGCACGTCGGCGAGGCTGCCGGCGTACCGGTCGGCGACCGCCCGGGCCAGGCGGGCGATCTCCGGGGCGAGCACCGGTTCGGGCGAAACGACCTTCTCCAGGTACGCCAGCCGGCCGGTGTGCCCGGACCGCTCGGTGCGTTCCAGCAGCCAGCCGTTGACGAGTTGGCCGGCGAAACGGACCTTGACCCGGGTGCCGGGCACCGCCGACTCGGCCAGGTCGGCGGGGACGAGGTAGTCGAAGGGCCGGTCGAGATGGGCCAGTGGTACGTCGACGCAGACACGAGCGACCGGCGACCCGTCAGCGGGCCGCCGGTCGTGGTGTCTGGTGCTGGTCAGGCTCCTGCGGCTGACTTGAGGTCGGCGGCTCGGTCGGTGTTCTCCCAGGTCAGTTCGGGGAGTTCGCGGCCGAAGTGGCCGTAGGCGGCGGTCTGCCGGTAGATCGGCCGGAGCAGGTTCAAATCGCGGATGATCGCCGCGGGGCGCAGGTCGAACACCTCACCCACGGCCTTCTCGATCCGCTCGACCGGCACGTTCTCCGTGCCGAACGTCTCGATGAACAAACTCACCGGGTGTGCCTTACCGATCGCGTACGCGACCTGCACCTCACACCGCTCCGCCAACCCTGCGGCGACGACGTTCTTCGCGACCCACCGCGTCGCATACGCGGCGGACCGGTCGACCTTCGACGGGTCCTTACCGGAGAACGCCCCACCACCATGCCGGGCGTACCCACCGTAGGTGTCCACGATGATCTTCCGACCCGTCAGACCCGCGTCACCCATCGGGCCACCGATCTCGAACCGGCCCGTCGGGTTCACCAACAACCGGTACCCGTCCGTGTCCAACCCCAGCCCATCCACCTCCGGGGTGATCACATGGTCCCGCACGTCCGGAGTCAGCAACGACTCCAGACTGATGTCCGCCGCATGCTGGGAGGACACGACCACCGTGTTCAGACGGACCGGCCGCAAACCGTCGTACTCGATGGTCACCTGCGTCTTACCATCCGGACGCAGGTACGGGATCGTCCCGTCCTTCCGCACCGCCGACAACCGCCGCGCCAACCGGTGCGCCAAAGCGATCGGCAGAGGCATCAACTCCGGGGTTTCCGAACACGCGAACCCGAACATCATGCCCTGGTCCCCGGCGCCCTGCGCATCCAACGCCGACTCCGACGACCCGGTCCGCAACTCGAACGCGTTGTCCACACCCTGAGCGATGTCCGGGGACTGCGCCCCGATCGACACACTCACCCCACACGACGCCCCGTCGAACCCCTTACGCGACGAGTCATAGCCGATCCCCAGGATCGTCTCCCGCACGATCGCCGGAATATCCGCGTACGCCTTCGTCGTCACCTCACCCGCGACATGCACCTGACCCGTCGTGATCAAGGTCTCCACCGCGACCCGCGAACGCGGATCCTCACTCAACAGAGCATCCAAAATCCCATCACTGATCTGATCAGCGATCTTGTCCGGGTGGCCCTCCGTGACCGACTCGGACGTGAAAAGGCGGCGTGTCACGGCACTCCTAAAGCTGTGAAGGGTCGTTCCGCGGCAGTGTAGTCATTGCCGCCCGGTTGCGGGGTGCTCTACGTCGGGGATGTCAGCCGGGGTACCACGAGGTCCCAGACGTCGTCGGCGAGATCTTCCTTGTTTCGTTCCGGTATCGCCCGGATCGAACCGTCCGCGCCGATGACGGTCGCCGCGTTCGTCTCGGCGCCGAAGACCTTGTCCGCGCCGACCTCGTTGATCACGATGAGGTCCGCCCGCTTGCGGGCGAGCTTGGCCCGGCCGTTGGCCTCCGCGTCGCCGGTCTCGGCGGCGAACACCACCAGCACCTGTCCCGGTCGACGGCGCTCGCCCAACTCGGCGGCGATGTCCGGGTTGGTCACCAGCTCGATGGTGGGCGCGCGGCCGTCCTCCGCTTTCTTGATTTTGCCAGTCGCGTAGGTCGCCGGACGGAAATCGGCCGGAGCGGCCGCCATCACCACCACATCGGCCGTGTCGGCCGCCGCCAGGGTGGCCGTACGCAGCTCCTCGGTGGTGCCGACCCGAACCAGGTCCACCCCGGCGGGATCGGGCAGCGAGACATTGGCGGAGATCAGGGTCACCCGGGCGCCCCGGGCGACCGCGGAGCGCGCGAAGGCGTACCCCTGTTTGCCGGAGGAGCGGTTGCCGAGGAACCGTACCGGGTCGAGTGGTTCACGGGTGCCGCCGGCGGTGACCACCACCCGGCGGCCGGCCAGATCGGCGGGGGCACCGGCACCCCGGCGCAGCGCGCGCCGCGCCACGGCGAAGATCTCCGCCGGGTCGGGGAGGCGGCCCTTGCCGCTGTCGGCGCCGGTCAACCGGCCAACCGCCGGCTCGATCACCAGAACGCCCCGGCCGCGCAGGGTGGCGACGTTCGCCACGGTGGCCGGGTGCTCCCACATCTCGGTGTGCATCGCCGGGGCGAGCACCACCGGGCAGCGCGCGGTCAGCAGGGTGTTGGTGAGCAGGTCGTCGGCGAGCCCGTGAGCCGCCTTGGCCAGCAGGTCGGCGGTGGTCGGCGCGACCACGACCAGGTCGGCCTGTTGACCGAGCCGGACGTGGGGCACCTCGTGCACGTCCGTCCAGACGTCGTCGGCCACCGGTTGGCCGGAGAGCGCCGCCCAGGTCGGCGCTCCGACGAAGCGGAGCGCTGACGCGGTCGGCACGACCCGGACCCGGTGGCCCGACTCGGTGAAGAGCCTCAGCAGCTCACATGCCTTGTAGGCGGCGATGCCGCCACCGACCCCGAGGACGATCCCGGCGGACATCGGCACGGAACGGACTACGGCTGGTCGGTCGGCTCGGCGGTGAGCAGACCGGCGTTGATCTCGCGCATCGCGATCGAGAGCGGCTTCTCCTGGGGGGTGGTCTCCACGAGCGGGCCGACGTACTCCAGCAGGCCCTCACCGAGCTGGCTGTAGTAGGCGTTGACCTGGCGGGCGCGCTTGGCGGCGAAGATGACCAGGGCGTACTTCGAGGTGGTCTTCTCCAGCAGCTCGTCGATCGGCGGGTTGGTGATGCCTTCGGGGTTGGCGATGGATCCCACGAATTAAACCTCTGCGTCTGAGTGGCCGACCGCGGCCGAGTGGACCGGCCGCAGCTCGGCGGGCGGTCAACCGCGCGGTCGCGGCTGGACCGGTGCCGGAAGGGACGAACCGAGCAATCCTACCAGCTCGTTCGTGACCCGTTCGAGCAGGTCATGTCGGAGGGTCACGTCGAACGCGGCGCCGGTCCGCGTGTCGGGACGGAAGCCGGGCGGGGCGAGCAGCTCCAGTCGGGCGTCCGGCCGGGTCTGACGGACACGCCACGCGCCGGCGGCGGCCACATCGCCGCAAAACGCGCCCGGACCGCGCCGACCACACTGGCCCGGCCAGCCCCGGAGGGGCTGGCGAGGCCAGCGAGCCGGGCCGCCGGGCGCGTCTCGTCAGCGGTACTCACCGCTTGTTCGTACCCGCTACGGGTCAGTTCCCGGCGAACTCTCCCAGCAGTGCCTTGCGCTGCTGGTCACCGAGGCCACGCAGCCGGCGACTGTCGGCGATCTTGAGCTTCTCCATGATCTGGGTTGCCCTGATCTTGCCGATGCCCGGCATGGCCTGGAGGACCGCCGAGACCTTCAGCTTGCCCACGACGTCGTCGGCCTCGGCCCGCTCGAGAACGGAGGCGAGGGTGGTCTTGCCCTGCTTGAGCTGTTCCTTCAGCTCGGCACGGGCCTTGCGGATCTCCGCGGCCTTCTCCAGCGCGGCCGCGCGCTGCTCAGGGGTAAGTGACGGGAGCGGCACCAGTTCTCCTCAGATCCCTATCGCGGCGGGCGGGACGCGCCGCCGCTGTGAAACGTGATGTCACTGGGAACCAAAGGGGTCCGTGGTTCCCAGCGCCGGGAAAACTAGCGGTCAACGGAACTTTCGGCAACGTGGACGCGCGCTCGTCACTGCGTGGTGACCGACCCGTCAGTCAGTTTCTCCGGGCCCAGAACCCGTCGGCAGTCGGTCAACGCCTGCTCGGCTGCCGCCCTCAGCGCGGCCGGATCGGGCCCGGCGGAGAGCACCTGCCGGGAGTACGACGGAAGGGCGGCGGCGAGGGCGGAACCGAAGACGGTCCGGAGATCCGCCGCCGTGCCGCCCTGCGCGCCGAGCCCCGGAGCGAGCAACGGGCCGTTGACCCGGGAGAGGTCGTGACCGGTGTCACCGACCGTCGCGCCGACCACCAGACCGATGCTCCCGAGCGGCTCCGCATCGGCGTTGAGCTGCGAAATCTCGTCGATGACCGTCTGGGCGACGGTCCGCCCGTCCGCGCCGCGCGCGCGTTGCACCGCACCGCCCTCGGGGTTGGAGGTCAGCGCCAGCACGAAGACGCCGCCACCGTGCCGGGCCGCCGTGTCGAACATCGGAGCCAGTGAACCTACTCCCAGGTAGGGGCTCGCCGTAACCGCGTCGACATACAGCGGACTGGATGGATCGAGGTACGCGTCGGCGTACGCGGCGACGGTCGATCCGATGTCACCGCGCTTGACGTCGAGGAGAACGAGCGAACCCGCTTCACGCAACTGTCGGATAGTTGACTCAAGCACGGCGACCCCTCGGGACCCGTACCGCTCGAAGAAGGCCGACTGGGGCTTGACCACCGCAATCCGGTCGCCGATGGCCTCCGCGACGGTCCGGCTGAACCGCTCGAGGCCCGACACGTCGTCCGGCAGGCCCCAGCGGGCCAGCAGTCCGGGATGCGGGTCGATGCCCACGCAGAGCGGCCCGCGTTCCCGCATCGCCCGGTGCAGCCGGGCTCCGAAGCTCTCCATCTGGTCTCTTCCTCTCGTGTCCCGGCCCTCAGCCCGCCGCCACGGCCGCGGCGACCCCGGCGGTGATCCGGGCCAGGTCCGCGTCGTCGGTCAGGTAGGGCGGCATCGTGTACACCAGGTCCCGGAACGGACGCAGCCAGACCCCCTCGGCGACCGCGGCGGCGGTCGCCGCCGGCAGGTCCACGTCGTGGTCGAGCTGCACCACGCCGATCGCGCCGAGTACCCGGACGTCCCGCACCCCGGCGGTGCCCCGCAAGGGCGCCAGGCCGGCCCGTAACGCTCGGTCCACCCTGGACACCTCGGCGGCCCAGTCCCCGGCCCGCAGCAGCCCGATGGAGGCGTTCGCGACGGCACAGGCGAGCGGGTTGCCCATGAACGTCGGACCGTGCGCCAGCACCCCGTCGGCGGAGATGCCCCGGGCGATCTCCGCCGTGCAGAGCGTGGCGGCCAGGGTCAGGTAGCCGCCGGTGAGCGCCTTGCCGACGCAGAGCACGTCCGGGCTGACCCCGGCGTGCTCGGCGGCGAACATCGTCCCGGTCCGGCCGAAGCCGGTGGCGATCTCGTCGAAGACGAGCAGCACCCCGTGGGCGCGGGTCACCTCACGCAGCACCCGCAGGTAGTGCGGGTTGTGGAAACGCATCCCGCCGGCCCCCTGCACCACCGGCTCGACGATCACCGCCGCCAGCTCGTCCGCGTGCCGTTCGACCGCGTCGACCAGCGCCGCCTCGTACGCCGGGTCGACCGGGGTGTCGAAGTCGCCCGGCGGCGCGGGAGCGAAGACCTGGCGGGGCAGCACGTCGGTCCAGAGGTGGTGCATGCCCCCCTCCGGGTCGCAGACGCTCATCGGATGGAAGGTGTCGCCGTGGTAGCCGCCCCGCCAGGTGCCCAGCCGGTGCCGGCCCGGCCGGCCGGTGGCGCGCTGGTACTGGAGGCACATCTTGATCGCGACCTCGACGGCGACCGACCCGGAGTCGCAGAGGAAGACCTTCTCCAGGCCGGGCGGGGCCAGCTCGACCAGGGTGTCGGCCAGCCGGACCGCCGGCTCGTGGGTCAGCCCGCCGAACATCACGTGGCTCATCCGGCCGAGTTGGTCGACCACCGCCGCGTCGAGCACCGGGTGCCGGTAGCCGTGGATGGCCGCCCACCAGGACGACATCCCGTCCACCAGCTCGCGCCCGTCGGCCAGCCGCAGCCGTACGCCCCGCGCGCTCTCCACCACGTACGGCGACACGGCCGGGGGCAGTGGCGCGTACGGGTGCCACACGTGTTCCCGGTCCCCTGCCAGGATCTCCTCAGGGGTCACCGGCCGGCCGACCCGGCGGTGGTCGCGCTCCCGGCGCGGCCGATCGCCCGGGCGGCGGCACGCACCAGGGCGGGACCGCGGTAGACGAAGCCGGTGTAGAGCTGCACCAGGCTCGCCCCGGCGTCGACCATCCGGGCCGCGTCGTCCGGGTCGACGATCCCGCCGACGCCGATCACCGGCAGTCGCCCGCCGGTCTCCCGGTGCACGAAGGCCACCGTCTCCCGGGCCCGGACGGCGAGCGGCCGACCGGAGAGACCGCCGGCCTCCGCGCCCCGTGCGCGGTCGCCCGGGGCGAGTCCGTCCCGGGCCAGGGTGGTGTTGGTGGCGATCACGCCGGCCGCGCCCCGGGCCAGGCAGACCTCCAGCAGTTCGGCGATGGCCGGCTCGGTCAGGTCCGGGGCGATCTTCACCAGCACCGGCTTCTCCCCCACCAGGGCGGCGAGCAGCGCGTCGAGGTGTTCCCGGTCCTGGAGGGCGCGCAGGCCCGGGGTGTTCGGCGAGGAGACGTTGACCGCGAAGTAGTCGCCGTGCCCGCGCAGGGCCCGGTAGGAGGCGAGATAGTCCTCCACCGCCTCCTCGATGGGCGTCACCTTGGACTTGCCGAGCGAGATGCCCAGCGGCACGCCGAGTGGGCGGGGCAGCGCGGCGAGCCGGGCGGCGAGCGCCTCGGCTCCGGCGTTGTTGAAGCCCATCCGGTTGACCACGGCCTCGCTGTCGGGCAGCCGGAACAGCCGGGGCCGGGGGTTGCCCGGCTGCGGGCGCGCGGTCACCGTGCCGACCTCGACGAACCCGAAGCCCAGCGCCGGCCAGGCCGGCAACGCGACGCCGTTCTTGTCCATCCCGGCGGCCAACCCGACCGGGTTGGGAAAGGTGACGCCGAAGACCGTACGCGGCGCGGAAGCCGCGTACCGCGCCCGCAGTGCCGCCAGGGCGACCGGCCGCCCGGACAGCCCGGCGAGCCGCCGCAACGTCCACTCGTGCGCCGCCTCGGCGTCCCCGCCCCCGATCCGGAACAGGCCCGCCCTGACAATCCGCTGGAACATCACCACGCCACCTCCCCCGGCCCCGGAGTTCCGGGGTCGATCAAGAGGTTCGCGTCGCGGAACCGGCCCGGACCGGACGCGAACTTCTCGATCAACGTGGTGGGCGGGGTCACTGGGCGGCCTGGGCGGCGCGGAGGGTGGCGTGGAGCTCCTGGAGGGGACGGACACGCATGTCGCCCCGGATCCTGGCCTCGATGCCCATCACCGCCGCCGCCGCGCCGGGGACGGTGGTGATGCAGGGGATGTCCGCCGTCACCGCCGCGCTGCGGATCTCGTACCCGTCGGAACGGGCACTCGCCCCGGAGCCCTGCGGGGTGTTGATCACCAGGGCGACCTCGCCGCCGAGGATCAGCGACACCGCGTCGTCGTCCTGACCGGCCTCATAGTGCTTGCGGATCTGCTCGCAGGCGATGCCGTGCCGCCGCAGCACCTCGGCCGTGCCCGTGGTGGCCAGGATCTCGAAGCCCAGGTCGGCCAGGCGCTTCACCGGGAAGATCATGCCGCGCTTGTCCCGGTTCGCCACCGAGACGAAGATCCGACCGGCGGTGGGCAGCGACCCGTACGCGGCGGACTGGCTCTTGGCGAACGCGTGCCCGAACGAGGTGTCGATGCCCATCACCTCACCGGTCGACTTCATCTCCGGACCGAGCAGCGAGTCCACCCCCTTGCCGGTGGGGGTGCGGAACCGCTTGAACGGCAGCACCGCCTCCTTCACCGCGATCGGGGCGTCCGGCGGCATCGTGCCCCCGTCCCCGGTGGCCGGCAGCAGGCCCTCGGCGCGCAACTCCGCGATGGTCGCGCCGAGCGCGATCCGGGCCGCCGCCTTGGCCAACGGCACCGCCGTGGCCTTCGAGACGAACGGCACGGTCCGCGACGCACGCGGATTCGCCTCCAGGACGTAGAGCATGTCGCCCTGGAGCGCGTACTGGACGTTGAGCAGGCCCCGCACCCCGATACCCCGGGCGATCGCCTCGGTGTACCGGCGCACCTGCGCCACGTGCGAGCCGGCCAGGGTGATCGGCGGCAGCGCGCAGGACGAGTCACCGGAGTGGATACCGGCCTCCTCGATGTGTTCCATCACGCCGCCGAGGTAGACCTCGCCGTCGGCGTCGCAGAGCGCGTCCACGTCGATCTCGATCGCGTCGTCAAGGAAGCGGTCGACCAGGACCGGGTGGTCCGGGGAGATGTCGGTGGCCCGGCCGATGTAGTCACGCAGCGTCGGGTCGTCGTAGACGATCTCCATGCCCCGCCCGCCCAGCACGTACGAGGGGCGGACCAGCACCGGGTAGCCGATCTCGTCGGCGATCGCCTTCGCCTCGTCGTACGAGGTGGCGGTGCCGTGCGCGGGCGACCGCAGGCCGGCCCGGTCCAGCAGCGCGCCGAACGCGCCCCGCTCCTCGGCCAGGTGGATCGACTCCGGGGAGGTGCCGACCACCGGCACCCCGGCGTCCTTGAGCCGCTGCGCCAGCCCGAGCGGGGTCTGTCCGCCGAGCTGGACGATCACGCCGACCACACCCGGCCCGCCGGCCGCCCGGCCGGAGGAGTCCTCGGCGTGCCAGACCTCCAGCACGTCCTCGAAGGTGAGCGGCTCGAAGTAGAGCCGGTCGGCGGTGTCGTAGTCGGTGGAGACGGTCTCCGGGTTGCAGTTGACCATGACCGTCTCGTAGCCGGAACCCGACGCCGCGAGGCCACCGGTCGGCGCGCTGCGCAGCGCCATGACCGCGTGCACGCAGGAGTAGTCGAACTCGATGCCCTGCCCGATCCGGTTCGGCCCGGACCCCAGGATCATCACCTTGGGCCGGTCCGAGCCGACCACCTCGGTCTCCGCGTCGTACGAGGAGTAGTGGTACGGGGTGGTGGCGGCGAACTCGGCCGCGCAGGTGTCCACGGTCTTGTAGACCGGCCGGACGTCGAGGCGCTGCCGCAGGGTGCGTACGCCGTCCTCGCCGGCCAGCTCGGGCCGGAGCGCGGCGAGCTGCCGGTCGGACAGCCCGGCCCGCTTGGCCCGACGCAGCAGGTCGACGTCGAGCACCGGGGCGGCGACGATCTCGTCGCGCAGCTCGACCAGGGCGGCGATCTGGTCGAGGAACCAGGGGTCGATTCCGCCGGAGGCCGCGGCGACCTCGGCGACCGACGCGCCGAGCCGCAACGCCCTTTCGACGGTGTAGAGCCGCCCGTCGTGCGGCACCCGCAGCGCCTCGAGGGTGTTCTCCCGGGTCACGTCGGCCGGCCCCGCGCCGGTCGCGGCGGCGATGACCGAGTCCGGGGCGGTCCAGAAGCCGCCGTGCCCGGTCTCCATCGAGCGCATCGCCTTGTTCAGCGCCTCGGTGAAGTTCCGGCCCAGGCTCATCGCCTCGCCCACCGACTTCATCGTGGTGGTCAGCTCCCGGTCCGCGCCGGGGAACTTCTCGAACGCGAACCGGGGGATCTTCACCACCACGTAGTCGAGCGTCGGCTCGAACGCGGCCGGGGTCTTCAGCGTGATGTCGTTGGGGATCTCGTCCAGCGTGTAGCCGATGGCCAGCTTCGCGGCGATCTTCGCGATCGGGAAGCCGGTCGCCTTCGACGCGAGCGCCGACGACCGGGACACCCGGGGGTTCATCTCGATGACCACGATCCGACCGTCGGCCGGGTTCACCGCGAACTGGATGTTGCAGCCGCCGGTGTCCACGCCGACCTCGCGCAGCACCGCGATGCCCAGGTCACGCAGGCGCTGGTACTCCCGGTCGGTCAGCGTCATGGCCGGGGCGACGGTGACGCTGTCGCCGGTGTGCACGCCCATCGGGTCGACGTTCTCGATCGAGCAGACCACCACGACGTTGTCGTGCCGGTCCCGCATCAGCTCGAGTTCGTACTCCTTCCAGCCGAGCACGCTCTCCTCGATGAGCACCTCGTGCACCGGGCTGGCGGCCAGCCCGGCCCCGGCGATGCGGTCCAGGTCCGCCGGGGTGTGCGCCATGCCGGAGCCGAGGCCGCCCATGGTGAACGACGGCCGGATCACCACCGGCAGGCCCAGCTCAGCGACGGTGTCGTGGACCTCGTCCATCGAGTGGCAGACCCGGGAACGGGGCACCAGGCTGGCCGGGTCGTCGAAGCCGAGGCGTACCCCGGCCTTGGCGACGATGTCCTTGAAGAGCTGCCGGTCCTCGCCGCGCCGGATCGCCTCGATGTCCGCGCCGATCAGCTCGACGCCGTACTTGTCCAGCACGCCCGCCTCGTGCAGGGCGACCGCGGTGTTCAGCGCGGTCTGCCCACCGAGGGTGGGCAGCAGGGCGTCCGGACGCTCCTTGGCGATGACCAGCTCCACGAACTCCGGCGTGATCGGCTCGACGTAGGTGGCGTCGGCGAACTCCGGGTCGGTCATGATCGTCGCGGGGTTGGAGTTGACCAGGCTGACCCGGATCCCCTCGCCGCGCAGCACCTGGCACGCCTGGGTGCCGGAGTAGTCGAACTCGCAGGCCTGGCCGATGACGATCGGCCCGGAGCCGATCACCATGATGTGCTTGAGATCGGTCCGCTTAGGCATTCTTTCCGCCTTCACTGTGGTTCCGGTCGAGGCCGCGACCCTCGATCAGCTCGGCGAAGCGGTCGAAGAGGTAGTCCGCGTCGTGCGGGCCGGCCGCCGCCTCGGGGTGGTACTGGACGGTGAACGCGGGCACGTCCTTCGCCCGCAGGCCCTCGACCACGTTGTCGTTCAGGCAGACATGACTGACCTCGACCCCGCCGAACTCGGTGTCGATGATCCGGTCGGGCACCAGCGCCCCCGGCTCGGCGCCCGGGAACTGGACGGCGAAGCCGTGGTTGTGGCTGGTCACCTCGACCTTGCCGGTGGCCCGGTCCAGCACCGGCTGGTTGATGCCCCGGTGGCCGTACCCGAGCTTGTAGGTGCCGAAACCGAGGGCCCGGCCGAGGATCTGGCTGCCGAAGCAGATCCCGAACAGCGGCACCCGACGGCGCAGCACCTCGCGGGCCAGGGCGACCGGAACGTCGGCGGTCGCCGGGTCACCGGGTCCGGGCGAGAAGAAGACCGCGTCCGCGCCGGTGGCCAGCACGTCGTCGATGGTCGAGCCGGCGGGGAGCACGTGCGTGGTGACGCCCCGCGCGGCGAGCCGGCGCGGCACGTTGCGCTTGATGCCCAGGTCGAGCGCGGCGACGGTGAACCGGTGCTCGCCCTCCGCCCGCACCACGTACGGCTCGGCGGTGGTCACCTCGGCGGAGAGGTCCGCGCCGACCATCGGCGGGGCCTGCCGGACCCGGGCCAGCAGGGCACGTGGGTCGTCCTCGACGCTGGAGACGCCGACCCGCATCGCGCCACGTTCGCGCAGGTGCCGGGTGAGCGCCCGGGTGTCCACCCCGCTGATGCCGACCACGCCCTCGGCGTCCAGCCGCTCCGCCAGCCCGCCGGTGGCCCGCCAGTTCGAGCCGATCCGGGCCGGGTCGCGCACCACGTACCCGGCGACCCAGATCCGGGACGACTCGTCGTCCTCGCCGTTGACCCCGGTGTTGCCAATGTGCGGGGCGGTCTGCACCACCACCTGCCGGTGGTACGAGGGGTCGGTCAGGGTCTCCTGGTAGCCGGTCATGCCGGTGTTGAAGACCGCCTCGCCGAAGGTCTCGCCGACGCTGCCGTACGCCTCGCCGTGGAACGTGCGCCCGTCCTCCAGAACGAGGATCGCGGGCCTACGCTTCGCCATTATTTGAGCGCCTTTCCGTCCAGGACCGTCGGCTCGCCGCGCAGGAAGGTCGCTACGATGCGACCCGGCAGCGTCATGCGGGCGTACGGGGTGTTGCGACTACGACTGGCCAGTTCGGCCGGCTCGATCACGCGTCGGGCGGCCGGGTCGACCAGGGTGAGGTTCGCCGGGACGCCGGGGGCCGGGTCGAGGCCGTGCCCGTCCAGGCCGGCGATCCGGGCCGGGGTGCGGGACATCCGCTCGGCGATCAGGTCCCACTCCGGACCGAGCACGTCGAGGGCGATCGACAGCGCCGTCTCCAGACCCAGCATGCCGGGCCGGGCGTACGCCCACTCGCACTCCTTGTCCTCCACCGCGTGCGGGGCGTGGTCGGTGGCGATGATGTCGATCACGCCCTCGACCAGGGCGGCGCGCAGCGCGGCGATGTCGGTGGCGGTCCGCAGCGGCGGGTTCACCTTGTAGACCGGGTCGTACGACTCGGCCTTGGCGTCGGTGAGCAGCAGGTGGTGCGGGGTGACCTCGGCGGTGACCCGTACCCCCCGGGCCTTGGCCTGGCGCAGCACCTCGACGCTGCCGGCGGTGGAGACGTGGCAGACGTGCAGGCGACCGCCGACGTGCTCGGTCAGCAGCACGTCGCGGGCGATGATCGCCTCCTCGGCGACCGCCGGCCAGCCGGTCAGCCCGAGCCGGGTGGAGACCTCGCCCTCGTGCATCTGCGCGCCCTCGGTGAGCCGGGGTTCCTCGGCATGCTGGGCGATGATCCCGTCGAACGCCTTGACGTACTCGAGCGCCCGGCGCATCAGCTTCGGGTCGGCGACGCAGTGCCCGTCGTCGGAGAAGATCCGCACCCGGGCCGCCGAGTCGGCCATCGCGCCCAGCTCGGCGAGGCGCTCGCCGGCCAGGCCGACGGTGACCGCGCCGATCGGCTGGACGTCGACCAGCCCGGCCTCCCGGCCGAGCCGCCAGACCTGCTCGACCACGCCGGCGGTGTCGGCGACCGGCGAGGTGTTCGCCATCGCGCAGACCGCGGTGTAGCCGCCGAGCGCCGCCGCCCGGGAGCCGGACTCCACGGTCTCGGCGTCCTCCCGGCCGGGCTCGCGCAGGTGGGTGTGCAGGTCGACCAGGCCAGGCAGGGCGACCAGCCCGGTCGCGTCGACCACGGTGGCGTCCGGCGCGGTCAGCCCCGGGCCGGTCTCCGCCACCACGCCGTCGCGGATGAGCAGGTCGGTGGGGTCGCCGCCGAGGACGCTGACCCCCTTGATCAGGTACGCGGTCATAGTTTGTTCCCCCCGAGCAGCAGGTAGAGGACGGCCATCCGGACGGAGACCCCGTTGGTGACCTGTTCGACGATGGTGGAGCGGGGCGAGTCGGCCACCTCGGCCGTGATCTCCATGCCCCGGTTCATCGGGCCGGGGTGCATGACGATCGCGTGCTCCGGCAGACGGCGCATCCGGGGCCCGTCCAGGCCGTAGCGGCGGGCGTACTCACGGGCGGAGGGGAAGTAGGAGTCGGACATCCGCTCCCGCTGCACCCGCAGCATCATCACCACGTCCGCCTCGGGCAGCACGGCGTCGAGGTCGTAGCAGACGTCGGTGCCGGGCGCGAGGGCCTGCGCGATGTCCATCGGGATGAGGGTGGGCGGCCCGACCAGGGTGACCTTCGCGCCGAGGGTCGACAGCAGCAGCACGTTGGAGCGGGCCACCCGGCTGTGCAGCACGTCCCCGACCACGGCGACGTGCAGGCCGGCGATCCGGCCCAGCCGGGACCGCATCGTGTACGCGTCGAGCAGCGCCTGGGTGGGGTGCTCGTGGGTGCCGTCGCCGGCGTTGACCACGCTCCCGTCGACCCAGTTCGCCAGCCGGTGCGGGGCACCGGAGGCCGGGTGCCGGACGACCACCGCGTCGGCGCCCATGGCTTGGAGGGTGAGCGCGGTGTCCTTCAGGCTCTCGCCCTTGGCGACGCTGGACCCCTTCGCCGAGAAGTTGATCACGTCGGCGCTGAGCCGCTTCGCCGCCGCCTCGAACGAGATCCGGGTCCGGGTGGAGTCCTCGTAGAAAAGGTTGACCACGGTCCGGCCGCGCAGCGCCGGCAGCTTCTTGACCTCCCGTCCGGCGACGGTGGCCATCTGGGCGGCGGTGTCCAGGACCAGGGTGGCGGTGGACGCGTCCAGGTCTGCGCCGGAGAGCAGGTGGCGGATCATGAGGG
This sequence comes from Micromonospora pallida, assembly GCF_900090325.1. Classification (NCBI taxonomy): domain Bacteria; kingdom Bacillati; phylum Actinomycetota; class Actinomycetes; order Micromonosporales; family Micromonosporaceae; genus Micromonospora; species Micromonospora pallida. Next base: position 3,593,672 of record NZ_FMHW01000002.1, read on the forward strand.
GGTACCCCCGTAGAGCTTGACCTCGTCGGTGCCGTCGACCTCGGCGAGGGTGACCTTGACGCTCTCGGCGAGCGCGGTCGGGATGTTCTTGCCGACGTAGTCGGCCCGGATGGGCAGTTCCCGGTGCCCCCGGTCGACCAGGACGGCGAGCTGCACCGAGGCGGGCCGACCGACGTCGTTGAGCGCGTCCAGAGCGGCCCGGACGGTCCGGCCGGAGAAGAGCACGTCGTCGACGAGGACGACCCGCTTGCCGTCGATTCCGCCCGGCGGCACCTCGGTCGGGCCGACCGCCCGGACCGCGTGCCGACGCAGGTCGTCGCGGTAGAGCGTGATGTCGAGCACACCGACCGGTACGGCGATGTCCTCGAAGGCGCTGATCCGCGCGGCGAGCCGGTGCGCCAGCGGCGCTCCCCGGGTCGGGATGCCGAGCAGGACGGTGTCGGCGGCACCGTGGGTCTTCTCGAGAATCTGGTGGGCGATGCGGTCGACCACGCGCTGCACGTCAGCGCTGGCGAGGATCACCTTCACCGAGGGTTGTCTCGGCATCGGGGACCGAGCGGCCGACGGGTAGGCCACGGCGGACCTCCTTCCCCGCCTCACGGGACGGGTCGTTAAAGGACGTCTGACTTCCCCGGACCGGCCGCGAGGGGCCCTGGCCGGGGCTTACAGCCACGTTACCAGTGGTCACCGGGGCTTCCGCCGGCCGGCCGCTGATTCGCAAATCAGTCCCGAAATGCGGATAGATCCACCCCGCGATCCCAACAGGTGTGTCACGACCACTTGACCACGTGTCGCAATCCCCGTACCGTCACGCTCCGTAGCGATAGCTGGGAGAACCCCGAGCAGCACTGGGAGTGTCCGAATGCCCTCTGAATACGCCAAGTCGCTGGGCGCCCGCCTGCGCTCCATCCGCCAGCAGCAGGGCCTGTCCCTGCAAGGGGTGGAGGAGAAGTCCAACGGCCGGTGGAAGGCCGTCGTGGTCGGGTCGTACGAGCGTGGCGACCGGGCCGTCACCGTGTCCCGGCTGGCCGAGCTGGCCGACTTCTACCGCGTACCCGTCTCCGAGCTGCTGCCCGACGGCAGTGGCGTACGGCACGAGCCGACCAGCAAGATCGTGCTGGACCTGGAGCGGCTCTACGACGAGGCGTCGGAGGAGCTGGCCTACGTGGCCCGGTACGCGCGCGCCATCCAGCAGCAGCGTGGCGACTACAACGGCCGCGTCCTCTCGATCCGCGCCGACGACCTGCGGGCCCTGGCCATCGTGTACGACGCCTCGCCCTCCGGTCTGATCGAGCGGCTGAACGAGCACGGCGTGCTGGTCGCCGACCCCCGGGCGTTCTTCGCGTCCTGAACCACCGCTATCGCCTCGAGGGGCCCGCGCCGGTCGGCGCGGGCCCCTCGGGCGCGTACGGCCTGCTCGACGCCGGGCGGTCTCGCGGTGTCGCCGGGCGGTGCCGTGGTCCGGCCAAGTCGGCGGCCGGGCGCGGCATGGCCGCCGGGCCGCTGGCGGGGTCGCCGGTGGTCACGGCGGCCCGGCCCAGCGGGTGGCGTAGTCGGCTCAGCGGGTGGCGTAGTCGGCGATCCGGCCGAGGATGCCGTTGAGGAAGCGCGGCGAGTCGTCGGTCGACATCTGCCGGGCCAGCTCGACGGCCTCGCTGATGGCCACCGCGTCGTCGATGTCGTCGTGGTACAGCAACTCGTAGACCGCGATCCGGGCGAGGTTGCGGTCGATGACCGGCATCCGCTCCAGCGTCCAGCCCTCGGCGTAGCTGGCGATCAGCTCGTCGATCCGGTCGAGGTGCGCGGCCACCCCCTCGACCAGGCTGACCGCGTAGCCGAGGTGCTCCGGGCGGGGCTTCTCGATCCGCTCGATGTAGCCGGCGAGCACCTCCACCGGCGGCCGGCCGCGCAGGTCCGCCTCGTAGAGCACGTCAAGCGCCCGCTTGCGCGCCTTGCGGCGCGCCGGCATCTGCTGCTTGGGAGCCTCGGCCATCAGGAGCGGCCGAGGTAACGGCCGTCGCGGGTGTCCACCTTGATCTTCTCGCCGGTGGTGATGAAGAGCGGCACCTGCACGGTCGCGCCGGTCTCGACGGTGGCCGGCTTGTTGCCGCCGGTGGAGCGGTCGCCCTGGAGGCCCGGCTCGGTGTAGGTGACCTCCAGCACGACACTGGTCGCCAGCTCGACGTAGAGCGGCACACCCTCGTGCGTGGCCACGATCGCCTCGGCCTCGGGGAGGAGGTAGTTCGCCGCCTCACCCACGGTGGCGCCGGGGACGGTGATCTGGTCGAACGTCTCCAGGTCCATGAAGACGTAGTCCTCGCCGTCGGCGTAGAGGTACTGCATGGTGCGCTTGTCGACGGTCGCGGTCTCGACCTTGGTGCCCGCGTTGAAGGTCTTGTCGACGACCTTGCCGGAGAGCACGTTCTTCAGCGTGGTGCGGACGAAGGCACCACCCTTGCCGGGCTTGACGTGCTGGAACTCCACGACGGCCCAGAGCCCTCCGTCGAGGTTGAGTACCAGGCCGTTCTTGAGGTCGTTGGTGGTGGCCATTTCCTGCCTTGATCTTCAATTGACGGACAGACCCAGCAAGTCTACTAGTGCGGTCTCCACCGACCAGGTCGGGCGGGGCCCGGCTCAGCCGGCGGCCAGGGTGGCGACGTGGTGCAGGGCCAGGCGGTAGCCGTCCACACCCAGGCCGCAGATCACCCCGGTCGCCACGGCGGAGACCACCGAGTGCTGCCGGAACTCCTCCCGCGCGTGGATGTTCGAGATGTGCACCTCGACCAGCGGCCCGCGCAGCATCGCGCAGGCGTCCCGCACCGCGTACGAGTAGTGCGACCAGGCCGCCGGGTTGAGCACCACGGCCGCCTGCTCGTCGGCGGCGTCGTGCAGCCAGCCGATCAGCTCGTGCTCGGCGTCGGTCTGCCGCACCGTCACCTCCAGCCCGAGGTCCCGGCCGGTGCGCTCGCAGAGCGCCACCAGGTCGGCGTAGCTCGTCGCGCCGTAGACGTCGACCTGCCGGGTGCCCAGCCGGCCCAGGTTCGGACCGTTCAGCACGTACACCTTCCTCACGCCGCCACCCCCTCCTGGTACGCCGCGTGCAGCAGCTCGTCCGACGGGCCCTCGAGGATCGCCGGGCGGGCCAGCCCGTCGAGCACCACGAACCGCAGCCGCGCGCCCCGTGCCTTCTTGTCCACCCGCATCGTCGCCAGCAACTCCGGCCAGGCGTCCGCCGGGTAGCTCGTCGGCAGACCCAGGGCCGCCACCACCTCGCGGTGCCGCTCGGCGGTCGCCGCGTCCAGTCGGCCGGCCAGCCGGGAGAGCGTGCCGGCGTAGACCAGTCCGACCGAGACGGCGTCGCCGTGCCGCCAGCGGTAGCCCTCCACCTTCTCGATGGCGTGGGCCAGGGTGTGGCCGTAGTTGAGCACCTCCCGGAGGCCCGACTCGCGCAGGTCACTGGAGACCACGTCGGCCTTGACCCGAATCGCCCGTTCGATCAGCTCCCGGATCACCCCACCGGCCGGGTCGCTCGCCGCGGCCGGATCCTTGGCGACCAGGTCCAGGATCACCGGGTCGGCGATGAAGCCGCACTTGACCACCTCGGCGAGCCCGGCGGTCAGGTCGACGGCGGGAAGCGTGTCCAGCGCGGCCAGGTCGCAGAGCACGCCGGCCGGCGGATGGAACGCGCCGACCAGGTTCTTGCCGGCGGCGGTGTTGATCCCGGTCTTGCCGCCCACCGCGGCGTCGACCATGCCGAGCAGCGAGGTCGCCACCGGTACCCAGCGCACCCCGCGCAGCCAGCAGGCCGCCACGAACCCGGCCAGGTCGGTGACCGCGCCACCGCCCACCCCGACCACCACGTCGTTGCGGGTGACGTTCGCCGCCCCCAGCTGGTCCCAGCACCGGGCGGCCACCTCAAGCTGCTTGCCGGCCTCGGCGTCCGGCACCTCGATCGGCAACGGTTCGACGCCGGCCGCGCGCAGTCGGTCACCGAGCGCGTCGGCCAGGCCCTTCAGCGGAGGCGCGTACAGCACCGCCGCACGGGTCGCGCCGGGAAGCAGGCCGGGCAGCGCGTCCGCCAGGCCATGTCCCACGAGTACGTCGTACGGGCGCTCGCCGCCGACCGGGATTCGGGTCATCTCGTCCATCGCTGCGGAGCCTAACCGAGCGGTGCCGTGATCCGACCGAAGCGTCCACCTGCTGGCCGCATACCGGACCATAGGCCCGCAGCCGGGCGAAGCGGGTCCCGGACCGGCTCCGCTGCGGGTCCGCCGGTCAGCGGCTCCCACCAGCGTCGGTGCCGCTACGGACCGCCGGATTCATGGCCGTCCACTGGCGTGCGACCTCCTCCGGCACGTCGCGGATCGCCAACGCGCCCCCTTTCCGCGCCCGCGGGTACTGCGGCAGGACGACCCGCGCGTTCAACTGGGCACTCACCGCCTGCAGAGCCAGCGCCGCGAACACCGCGGCATAGGGTAGGAACGAGAACGACTGGTCCAGCCAGGTCCGGGCCAGCATCACCGTGCCCACGGCAACGACGACGAGCCGAAGCGGCCCGAGCAGCAGGGCTTCCAGCCGCTGCACCGACTGGGCCTTACGCACCCGTGGCGCGGAGGCCGGGTCGAAGGGAAGGGCGACCGGCGCCGACCGGCGAAACAACGACCCCCGCCAGGGCCGGACAGTCATGGGCTCCGCTGGACCTCCGTCGACCAGAGAGACCGGGGGAAACCGCAGCGCGGCGACCGCCTCCGAGGGAATGACGAGGTCGGTACGGGACACTACTCAACCCTTCCGAAGATGCCTGGGTGCCACGGAACCGTCCGTGGCACCCGGTGGGGACGCGTCAGCGGACGAGCAGCGGCAGGATATCGGCGACGATCTCCTCCCGGGTACGCCCGTCGGTGGCCACAGTAGCCGTCGCCACCTCCTCGTAGAGCGGGCGGCGCTGCTCCATCAGGTACCGCAGGGTCGCCCTCGGGTTGATCGCCAGCAGCGGCCGGCCGGCACCCAGGTCGACCCGCTTGACCGCGTCCACCAGCTCCACGCTGAGGTGCACCACCGTGTGGCCGACCAGCGCGACGCGGTTCTCCTCGGCGAGGATCGCGCCACCACCGAGGGCGAGCACGCCGGGACAGGAGGCCAGCGCCGCCGCCACCGCCGCCCGTTCGAGGGTACGGAAGTGCGCCTCCCCCTCGTCGACGAAGATCTCCGGGATCGGCTTGCCGGCCATCCGCTCGATGTCCTGGTCGGTGTCGCGGAACTCCACGCCAAGCGCGGCGGCGAGCGCGTTCCCGATGGTTGTCTTACCCGCCCCCGGTGCCCCCACCAGCACACACACCGGACGACTCAGGCTCACTGGGCCGCCCTTTCGTTCGCGACTGCGGGGCTCCGCTGCGCTGCGCTCCTCGCGCTCACCGGATGACCAGGGTTTCGAGGTAGCCGGCGAGGTTGCGGCGGATCTCCGCGACCGAGTCACCGCCGAACTTCTCCAGGGTGGCCTCGGCGAGCACCAGGGCGACCATCGCCTCGGCGACCACCGCCGCGGCCGGCACGGCACAGACGTCCGACCGCTGGTTGATCGCGGTCGCCGGCTCGCCGGTGGTCACGTCGACCGTGGCGAGGGCCCGGTTCAGCGAGGAGATCGGCTTCATCGCGGCTCGTACCCGCAGCGGCTCGCCGGTGGTGATGCCGCCCTCCAGGCCGCCGGCCCGGTCGGTCACCCGACGCACTCCGGTCGCGGTGGGCACGATCTCGTCGTGCGCCACGGAGCCCCGGGAGCGCGCCTGGTACCAGCCGTCGCCGATCTCGACCCCCTTGATCGCCTGGATCGACATCAGCGCGGTGGCCAGTCGGGCGTCGAGCTTGCGGTCCCACTGCACGTGGCTGCCCAGGCCGGGCGGCACCCCGTACGCCAGCACCTCGACCACGCCACCGAGGGTGTCGGCGGCCTTCTTCGCGGCGTCGACCTCGGCGACCATCCGGGCACTCGCCTCCGGATCGAGGCAGCGCAGCGGGTCGGCGTCGATCCGCTCGGCGTCCTCCGGCCGGGGACGCAGCCCCGGCTTGGCCACGACCGGGCCGAGTTCCACCACGTGCGAGACGATGTCGATGCCCAGGGTCTGCTTCACCAGGGCCTTGGCGACGGTCCCGACGGCGACCCGCGCGGCGGTCTCCCGGGCGCTGGCCCGTTCCAGGATCGGCCGGGCGTCGGTGTGGCCGTACTTCTGCATGCCGGCCAGGTCGGCGTGGCCCGGACGGGGACGGGTCAGCGGCGCGTTGCGCGCCTGCCGGGCCAACTCGTCCGGGTCGACCGGGTCGGCGGCCATCACGGTGCGCCACTTGGGCCACTCCGAGTTCCCGACCCGGATGGCCACCGGGCTACCGAGGGTCACCCCGTGCCGGAGCCCCCCGATGACCTCGACCTCGTCCTGCTCGAAGGACATCCGCGCGCCCCGGCCGTAGCCGAGTCGCCGTCGGGCCAGCTCAGCGGAGATCTCCCCGGTGGTGACCTCGACTCCGGCGGGCACCCCCTCGAGGAGCGCGACCAGGGCGGGACCGTGTGATTCACCTGACGTCAACCAGCGCAGCACACCGGTCAGTCTGTCACGCCCCGCATTCGTCGCCCCGCGCCGGCCACCGCGTCCCGCCCTACGGACCGGGGGCGGCACCGGGCCACGCCCATGCGCGCCGCCATACCACGAGCCGGCGAATCCGTCGCGCTCGACGCCAGTGGCCGCGAGCACGGCTCGAGTCAGCCTGGAGAAGCGCTCGTACCTCCTCCCCTAGCGTCTCGGACGGGACGACACCGGGATCGGGTGCCGGCCCGGCTGCCGGCCGCAATCCGCACCGCCACGACCCGGCCGTACGCGTAACCCGACCCCGAACCGACGACGGCCGACCCCGGCCGGGACGTCGAGACCCGAGAGGAGCACTGTGGCACGTCGCCTTTTCACGTCCGAGTCGGTCACGGAGGGCCACCCGGACAAGATCGCTGATCAGATCAGTGATGGGATTTTGGATGCTCTGTTGAGTGAGGATCCGCGTTCGCGGGTCGCGGTGGAGACCTTGATCACGACGGGTCAGGTGCATGTCGCGGGTGAGGTGACGACGAAGGCGTACGCGGATATTCCGGCGATCGTGCGGGAGACGATCCTGGGGATCGGCTATGACTCGTCGCGTAAGGGGTTCGACGGGGCGTCGTGTGGGGTGAGTGTGTCGATCGGGGCGCAGTCCCCGGACATCGCTCAGGGTGTGGACAACGCGTTCGAGTTGCGGACCGGGTCGTCGGAGTCGGCGTTGGATGCGCAGGGCGCCGGGGACCAGGGCATGATGTTCGGGTTCGCGTGTTCGGAAACCCCGGAGTTGATGCCTCTGCCGATCGCTTTGGCGCACCGGTTGGCGCGGCGGTTGTCGGCGGTGCGGAAGGACGGGACGATCCCGTACCTGCGTCCGGATGGTAAGACGCAGGTGACCATCGAGTACGACGGTTTGCGGCCGGTCCGTCTGAACACGGTGGTCGTGTCCTCCCAGCATGCGGCGGACATCAGTCTGGAGTCGTTGCTGACTCCGGACGTGCGGGACCATGTGATCACCCCGGAGGTGGATGGGCTGGGGTTGGACACGGACGGGTACCGGTTGTTGGTGAACCCGACGGGCCGGTTCGAGATCGGTGGCCCGATGGGTGACGCGGGTCTGACGGGTCGGAAGATCATCGTGGACACCTACGGTGGGTACGCCCGGCATGGTGGTGGGGCGTTCTCCGGTAAGGACCCGTCGAAGGTCGACCGGTCCGCCGCGTATGCGACGCGGTGGGTCGCGAAGAACGTCGTCGCCGCAGGGTTGGCGGAGCGGTGTGAGGTGCAGGTCGCGTACGCGATCGGTAAGGCACACCCGGTGAGTTTGTTCATCGAGACGTTCGGCACGGAGAACGTGCCGGTCGAGCGGATCGAGAAGGCCGTGGGTGAGGTGTTCGACCTGCGCCCCGCGGCGATCATCCGCGATTTGAACCTGCTCCGGCCGATCTACCGGCAGACCGCCGCCTACGGCCACTTCGGCCGCGAACTCCCCGAACTGACCTGGGAGAACACCGACCGAGCCGCCGACCTCAAGTCAGCCGCAGGAGCCTGACCCGGGAAGACAGGACCGAAAGGGCCGCCCCGACTTCCGGGGCGGCCCTTTCGGCATCGGCGACCACAGGCGTCAACGGCGCTTCGGGGCAGTCACGCGGGACGCCCCGCGCCCGGCCCCCTCACCTCAACCGCCCAGCGGCCTACCGGGACACCCTGACGTAGCCGGGATGGCGTCTCGCCAACTCCTCGGCCAGCACGGTGTCGACGTCGGGTAACACCACCGTGTCCCCGCGGAGGTAGGGCATGCCCAGACGCCGGAGCCACAGCGCCACGACCGGGTACAACAAGAGCATGGTGGCGCTGGCGACCGCTGCCACAACCCATCCACCGGACCCATCGGATGCCAGCACGAACTGATTACCAGCGAAGAGGAGGAGCGCGATGGGCAACATGGCAAAGTGGAGGCGCATCAGCGTCCCGGCACGCCGCAGCATCCGGGCCTGCCGTTCGGTGACCAGGATCGTGCAGCCGGCCGGCAGCCGAAAGGCTGCCGACCCGCCGACGGAGCGCAACCGATGGTCTGAGCCATCGCGGGCAGGGGCGGACCAGTCGACCGACGGAAGGAAGTACACGCCGATCTCCACCTGGCTACTCGCGCGTCGCGGCGGCGTCATGCCTATCTTCTCTTCTTCTTGTTGCAGTCGACGGCGGAGGATCTCCCAGGGCGGATGGCGCCCGGGTGGTACAGCGACACTGCCGGTTCGGGTCAGCGGGCGGCGGTGAGGGCCGCGCGCATCGCCTCGACCGGGGCGGGGACGCCGGTGAACTGCTCGAACTGGCCGACCGCCTGGGCGAGCAGCAGATCCAGACCGGAGACCACCGGGCAGCCGGCCGCCTGCGCGGACCCGGCGAGCGGGGTCGGCCAGGGGTCGTAGAGCGCGTCGAAGCAGACCGTCCCGGGCCGCCAGGCGGTCACCTGGGCGAACGGGTCGGCGACGCCCTTGGGCAGGGTCGAGATCACCACGTCCGCGTCGAGGTGGGCGGGAGCGTCCGCCAGGTCGGCACCGGTCATCGGCACCCCGAGCGCCCCGGCCACCGGACGCAGGTCGTCGATCGCCTCCGGACGGCGGGCCAGCACCGTCACCGACTTGGCGGCCAGTCGCGCCGCCGCGGCGATCGCCGCCCGGGCCGTCCCGCCCGCCCCCAGCACGGTGACCGTGGCACCGGAGGTCACCCCGGTGGCGGTCAGCACGTCGACCATGCCCACCACGTCGGTGTTGTCCGCGTACCAGGTGCCGTCCGGTCGCCGTACCAGGGTGTTGGCGGCACTGACGGCGGCGGCGACCGGCGAGACCTCGTCGGCCAGCGCGAGCGCCGCCTCCTTGCCCGGCATGGTCACCGACAGCCCGGCCCACTCCGGGCCGAGGTCGGCGACCAGGCCGGGCAGGCCGGCCGCGTCGCACTCGAAGCGGCTGTACGACCACCCGGTCAGCCCGGCCGCCGCGTACCCGGCGTTGTGGATCGTGGGCGAGAGGGAGTGGGCAATGGGCTTGCCGACCACCGCCGCCCGACGGGCCTGCGTCATCAGATGATGCCGGCCTCTCGCGCCTTGTCCTCGTTCTTCTGGTGCTGCTCGTAGGTCTCGGCGAACTCGGAGTGCCCCTCCTTGTCGATGGCCACGAAGAAGAGCCACTTGCCCTCCGGCGGGTCCATCGCCCCTTCCAGCGCGTGCAGGCCCGGGTTGTTGATCGGTGTCGGCACCATGCCGGGCAGCTTGCGGTTGTACGGGTTCTTCGGGTTGTCCATGTCCTTGGCGGTCATCTCCTTGGAGGACTTGGTCTTCTGACCGGTCATCTCCAGGTAGTAGTTGACCGTGACGTCCATCTCCAGGCAACTGCAGTCGAAGGTGCCGCTGTAGACCCGGTTGTAGGCGACCCGGGCGACCTTGCCGAGGTCGTCCTTGTTGCCGGCCTCGGCCTGGGCGAGCGAGGCGACGATCAGCGCCTCGTACGGGCTGATCCCGCCGCGCTCCTTCTCCACCCGCTTGGCGAAGTCCATCTTCTCGGTGACGGTGAGGAAGTTCTGCACCATCTCCTTGAGGATCGACTCGGCGGTCGCCTTCGGTGCGATCTCGTAGGTGTCCGGGTAGAGGAAACCCTCGACCGACTTGACGACCTTCTTGCCGTCGTTGCGGTTGAACCACCAGTCCGGGACGCCGAGCGCCTCCGGGTCCTTCGCCGCCGCCTCGAAGTCCTCCACCGGGATCTTCGTCTGCTCCGAGAGGCGCTTGTACGTCTGCTTGGCGGTGAGCCCCTCGGGGATGGTGAGCCCGTTGACGATCTTGTTCTTGAGGTCGAGGAGCATCCCGAGGGCGTTCTCGCCGCTCATCTCCTTGCGCACCTTGTAGGTGCCCGGCTGGATGTTCTTGCTGCGCGAGTTCTCCTCGGCGGCCTCGATGAACGCCTGGGCGCTCTTCACCACACCCGCGCCGTACAGCACGTTGGCGATGTCGGCGATCAGCGCGCCCTGCTTGACCTCGATGGTCACCTCGCCCGTGCCGGCGCCGTCGTAGTCGGGGGTGACGAAGTAGCCCTGCACCCGGTCGAAGCCGTAGAAGGCCCCACCACCGATCGCGCCGAGCAGGACGAGCGCCAGCATCAGGGCGAGAACGGTCCGGCCGCCACCGCCCTTGCCCTTGCCCTGGCGCTTGCGCACGGCGCTGCGCCGGTGCCGGCCCTTGTCGCCCCGGTCACGTTCGTCGAAACCGAGATCCAGGTCGTCGATCATTACGTCCGCCTCCGCTGCGCCTCTAGCCAGCTCTGCAGAATCTCCACCGCGGCGGCCTGGTCGACCACCGCACGTTGCCGTTTACCTCGGACGCCCCGCTCGGCCAGCCTACGAGAAGCCACCACGGTCGACATCCTCTCGTCCGTCAGCGTCACCGGAACAGGCGTTATTACATCAGCCAAACGGTGCGCGTACGAGGTGGCGTGAGCGGCGGCCGGTCCGTGCTTGCCGGCCAGGTTGACCGGGAGGCCGACCACCACCTCGACCGCCCCGTGCTCGACGACCAGCCGCGCCAGGGCGGCGAGGTCGCTGGGCACGGCGTCGTCCGCGCTGCTCAGGTCCCGTGCGAGGGTGACCAGCGGGGTGGCCAGGATGCCGTCCGGGTCGCAGATCGACACACCCACCCGGACCTGTCCCACATCCACCCCGAGGCGGACACCCCGGACGAATTCACTCAATCGGGTTCACTCCCCCGCCGACCACGTCGGGCCGGCCTCCGTACCGCAGGAACACACCAGGGCGGACCGTCCGGTCCGCCCTGGTGTCCCTCGACTGGGACGTCACGCCTCGCTGATCGCCTGTTCCACGGTGAGCAGCAGCTTCGGCGCCTCGGCCGCCGGCAGGCCACCGCCCTGGGCCAGGTCGGGGCTGCCCCCGCCCCGGCCGGAGAAGGCCGCCTTGACCAGGTCGTTCGCGGCCAGGCCCCGGCTGCGGGCGGCACCGTTCACCGCCACCACCAGGGAGGCCTTGCCGTTGGCGCGGGCAGCCACCGCGACCACCGCCGGCCGGGCCGGATCGATCCGGCCCCGGATCTCCTGGGCCAGGGTCCGTACGTCGTTGCCGCCCGCGCCCTCCGGCGCCTCGGTGCCGACGTACGCGACCCCGCGCACGTCCTTGGCCTGCGCGGCGAGCGCCGCGGCACCACCGAGCACCAGTTGGGCGCGGAGCTTCTCCAGCTCCTTCTCGGCGTCGCGGAGCTGGGTGACGGTCTGCTCCACCCGGTCGGCCACCTGGTCGCTGGGCACCCGGTACAGCTCGGCCAGCCGGGCGACGAGCAGGTGCTCCTTGGCCAGGAAGCGGAACGCGTCCATACCGACCAGCGCCTCGACCCGGCGCACCCCGGAGCCGATCGACGACTCGGAGAGGATCTTCACCAGGCCGAGCTGGCCGGACCGGTCGACGTGGGTGCCGCCGCACAGCTCGCGGGCGTAGTCCCCGACCTCGACGACCCGCACCTCGTCACCGTACTTCTCGCCGAAGAGCGCCATCGCGCCGATCCGGCGGGCCTCCTCCAGCGAGGTGATGAAGGCGTGCACCTCCAGGTCGGCCAGGAGCACCTCGTTGACCTGCTGCTCCACGTCGTGCAGCACGCTCGGCGCGACCCCGGTCGGGGTGTTGAAGTCGAACCGCAGCCGGCCCGGGGCGTTCAACGAACCGGCCTGGGTGGCCGACTCGCCGAGGAAGTTCCGCATGGTCTGGTGCACCAGGTGGGTGGCGGTGTGCGAGCGGGAGATCGCCCGCCGCCGGGTCAGGTCGATCTCGGCGAAGCCGGTCTCACCGGCCCGCACCTCGCCCCGGCGCACCTTCGCCCGGTGCACCACCAGGCCGGGAACCGGCTGCTGCACGTCGAAGACCTCGACCTCGCCGCCGCCGACGGTGATCAGGCCCTGGTCGGGCTGCTGCCCACCGCCCTCGGCGTAGAACGGGGTCGCGTCGAGCACCAGCTCGATGGTGTCCCCCTCGACGGCCGCCGCGACCGGCGCGCCGCCGGAGAGCAGCGCCCGGACGGTCGCCTCGCGGGAGGTCTCGGTGTATCCGGTGAAGCTGACCGGGCCGCCGCCGTCCAGCACCGACCGGTACGCCGACAGGTCGGTGTGCCCGGTCTTGCGGGCCTTCGCGTCGGCCTTGGCCCGGGACCGCTGATCGGCCATCAGCCGGCGGAAGCCCTCGGCGTCGACGGTGAGCCCCTGCTCGGCGGCGATCTCCAGGGTCAGGTCGATCGGGAAGCCGTACGTGTCGTGCAGCTGGAACGCCTTGTCACCGGAGAGCGCCGGCTTCCCGGCCTGCTTCGTCTCGCTGATCGCCGTGTCCAGGATCGTGGTGCCGGCGCGCAGGGTGGACAGGAAGGCGTCCTCCTCGGCGTAGGCGTACTGCGAGATCCGGTCGAAGTCGGTGGCCAGCTCCGGGTACGACGGGGACATGCAGTCCCGGGCCACCGGGAGCAGCTCGGGCAGCGCCCGGTCCTGGTAGCCGAGCAGCCGCATCGCCCGGATCGCCCGCCGCATGATCCGGCGCAGCACGTAGCCACGCCCCTCGTTGCTCGGGGTCACCCCGTCGCCGATCAGCATCAGCGCGGTCCGCACGTGGTCGGCGACCACCCTCAGCCGGACGTCGTCCGGGTGCGACTCGGCGGCCACCTGGCCGGAACTCGTGCCGTACCGCTTGCCGCTCAGCTCGGAGGCACGGTCGAGGATCGGCCGGACCTCGTCGATCTCGTAGAGGTTGTCGACGCCCTGGAGGATGGAGGCGATCCGCTCCAGCCCCATGCCGGTGTCGATGTTCTTCTTCGGCAGCTCGCCGACGATCCGGAAGTGCTCCTTGCTGGTGACGTCCGCGATCTCGTACTGCATGAAGACGAGATTCCAGAACTCCAGGTAGCGGTCCTCGTCGACCTCCGGACCGCCCTCGCGCCCGTAGGCGGGGCCCCGGTCGTAGAAGAGCTCCGAGCACGGGCCGGCCGGGCCGGGGATGCCCATCGACCAGTAGTTGTCCTTCTTACCCCGCCGGACGATCCGCTCCACCGGCACGCCGACCGACCGCCAGATGTCGTACGCCTCGTCGTCGTCGAGGTAGACGGTGGGCCAGATCCGCTCCGGGTCGAGCCCGAAGCCGCCCTCGGCGACCGGCTTCGTGGACAGCTCCCAGGCGAGCGGGATCGCCCCGGCCTTGAAGTAGTCGCCGAAGGAGAAGTTGCCGTTCATCTGGAAGAACGTGCCGTGCCGGCTGGTCTTGCCGACCTCGTCGATGTCCGGCGTCCGGATGCACTTCTGGACGCTGACCGCCCGCGGGTACGGCGGGGTCTGCTGACCCAGGAAGTACGGGACGAACTGCACCATGCCGGCGTTGACGAACAGCAGGTTCGGGTCGCTGATGGCGGGCAGCGGAGCGGACGGCACCACGGCATGGCCGTTGGCCTCGAAGTGGGCGAGATACCGCCGCTTGATCTCCGCCGTCTTCATCGCTGGGGTTCCTCCGGAAAGATCTCTCGGTCACCGATACGCGGGTCCTCCCGCAGCTCGGCGAACTGGTCGTCGAACGCCTCGCCCCGGGCGAACGCCTCGTGGATCTCCTGCTCGCGTTCGGCCATCCCGATCCGGACGTCCTCCACGAAGCTACGCAGCGACTCCATCAGCCCGCCAGCCGATTCCGTCAGCGAGCTGGCGATGCCCTGCGGCGTGTACGCGTGCGCGGTGCGGGTGGCCTTGCGGACCACGACCACGCCGACGGCGAGCCCGATGCCGAGCCAGAACAGACGCCTCATGCCCTCCTCCTCCCGTCGGCCGGGTCAGCGGTCGCCGCGCTTGGCGGCCCGCCGCTGCTGCTTGATGGTGTCGCGGACCTCACGCTCGGTCTCGGCGTGCCGGCGGGCGGCGGCGGCGCGACGGACGCCGTACCCGAAGGCGGCGACCTTGACCAGCGGGTTGGCGGCGGCAGCGGAGACCACGGTGGCGAGGTTCGCCACGTTGGCGGTGATGTTCTGGGCGTGGCTGGTCATGTTGTCGACCTTGGCGAGCTGGATGTTCACCCCGTCCAGCGAAGTCTGCACCTGGGTCAGCGCCACGTTGACGTTCTCCACCGTCGTGTTGACGTTGCCGAGCAGCGGCGCGCTGCGCTCGTTGAGGTCGTTGATCATGCGGGTGGTGGCGTCCACGGTGTGCCGCAGTCGCAGGATGGGCAGCGTCAGGATCAGCACCAGCATCGCGAACGCGATCGCCGCGACCAGCGCCGCGACCTCTCCAAGCTCCACGCGTGTCCTCCTCAAGCAATGGTCCCGCCGACCCCTCGTCGGTGGGAGGTGCGACCGTCGTGTCCCATCCCGACCTGCCGGTCACCGCAGTGGTCGGTGACCGGCGCCGGTCCGCCAGCCCCAGACCCTACCGTCAGTGATGGACGGCGGCTCAGGACGGTGACGGTGCCAGATCCTCCAGCGGATCGTCGGTGAAGGTGGGGAAGGGATCCTCGCCGGTGAGCGACGGGTCCGTGCTGGGCTGCGGGCGGGTCCGGTCGTCGTCGACAGCGTTACGGACCTTCAACGACACCAACGACCCGCCGCAGTCCTCGGCTGCGGCCGGCGACGCCAGCGGCGACGGCGGGACCGCCGGTTGACCGTCGACCGGCGGCGGCACGCACGTCGGCGGCCGGACCCAGAGGTCCAGGGTCAGTTCGTCCCGCCGCCAGCAGGTGTACGCCCCCGGGGCAGGCTGCCCCGGGCAACGGGTGATCTTCCAGCGCTCCCAGCCGGCGGCGGCCAGCGCCCGCTCGTACTCCGGTGCGGTCTCCTCGGGAGAGCGGTCCGAGGAGGCGGTCCGTTCCCGCAGCCGACAGTCCTGGAGGCACCAGCGGCTGCCGCTGACGTTGTCGACGGTCTCCGCCGCGGCCCAGGCGGGCACGTCCAGTTCGTCGAGGGAGCCGAAGACCGGGTCGCGGCTGAGCGCCCGGACAGCGAAGAAGGCCGGCACCGCGCCGAGCAGGAGCACGCTCACCGCGACCAGCACGCCGAGCCGCAGCCGTCGGCGCTCCCGCATCTGCCGCCGCAGCTCGGAGCGGGCGACGCGGAGCTTCCCGCCGCTCGGCGCACCGTCGTCGTCGGACGGTGCGGTCCCGGCGGCACTGCGCAGCGGCGGGGCGCCCGGCGGTGCCACGGCGGCACGGGCGATCGCCCCACCCGGGTGGGCACCGACGTCCCGGGCCGGTGGTCCGGGGTCGGCACCGGGGCGTTCCGGGTCGCCGCCGGGCGGGACGGCGCGGCCGACGGACGCGGCGGCCCGGGCCACCGGCGGCGGGCCGGAGACCGGAGCGGCGGTGGCCCGAGTCACGGTCGGTGGACCGCCGACCGGGGTGGCGGTGGCCCGGGCGGGGCCGGCGGCCGGACGGCCCACGGCGCCCTCCGGCGGGCCGGACGGTTCGACGGACGGTCCCGCGACACCGGGTTCACCAGCCCCGGGGCGGGCGCTCCCCCGAGAGCCGGGGTCGACCGAAGCCGGAGGCCGGGCCGCCCCACGGGCCGGGCCGGCAGCGGGCGGCGCGCCCGGCGTCGCCCGTGGCCCGGGTACGGGGGCACCCGGTGCCGGCCAGGCGGGGCCACCCGCCACCGGCGGCGGCACGGTACCCGGCACCGGCGGACGGACCGCACCGGACGGCGGTGGGACCGGACCCGGCGCGGATGGGGCCGGAGCAGGTGGAGGCGGAACCGAGCCCGGAGCGGGTGGAACCGGGCCCGAAACGGGTGGAACCGGGCCCGGAACGGGTGGGTGCGCCGCGCCGCGCGCCGGTGCGGCCTGCTCCGCTCCGGGGTGGGGGGGCAGCGCGGCCGGTCCGGGACGAGCCGCCCCCCGGGGCGGCGGGGCGGTACGTGGGTCCGGGGCTGGCCCGGGCGGGCCGGGGACCGACGGGCGGGCCGAGCCGGTCGCCGGTCGACCGGCATCGCCTGGCTCGGCGGCCCGACGCCGCCCGGCCGGGCGGTCCTCGTCCGGGGTGGCGCGGCGGCGGCCGGTCGACGCCTCGTCGTCGGGATCGCCGGCGGCACGTCGGCGGCCGGATACCGGCGGTGGCCCGTACCGGTCGCCGGGGTGGTGGGCCACCGGGCCCGCCCCCGCCGACACCGGACCCGGTGCCACCGGGTTCGCCGGAACGGATGGCGCGTTGCCCGACCGGGGTACCGGTGGCGCGTTACCCGAGGCCGGGACCGGAGGGACGTCCTGCTCCAGGGCCCGTCGCCGGGCCGCCGGATGGTCGTCCGGGGCGGGCGGGCGCGCCACACCGGCCGCGCCCTCGACGGGGACCCGGCCGGCGCGGGGCGGTCCACCGGCCGCCGTCCACTGGCCCGGTTCGGACCCGTGGGGTGGCCGGCGCATGGGTCCGGCCGGCGGCGGGCCGTCCTGACCCGGGCGGACCGACGGCTGGGCCTCCGGGCCGGGGCGGACCGACGGCTGGGCCTCCGGGCCGGGGCGGACCGACGGGGCGGCCTCGGGACGCGGCCCCGGGCCGGCGGAACCCGGCCACGGGCCGTCCGGACGCCCGGGTCGCCGGGCGGGTGGGGCGACGGACGGCGGAGTCGCCGGGCCGGCGGGGTGGGCGGGGGCAGCTGGACCGCCCGGCGCCGGCCCGGAAGTCGGCGGGGTCGGCGCGGCGGGTGGCCGGGGAGCACCAGGTGCCGCCTCGGCTGCCCCCGGGGCGGCCCTCTCCGGGCCCAACCCGGCGCGCTGCCGCTTGGCGCTGCGCAGGTCGTCGATCCAGCCGAGTTCCTCGCTGCTGACCTGCTCCGCCGGCTCCGCGTCGGGCCGGCTGCGTCCCCAGCGGCGTCCCCTGGCCTTCGGGTCCCGCCGCTCGTCCGGGCCCTCCTCCGGCCGTTCCCCACCACGAGGTGTCACTGGTGACCCTTCCTGGCGGCGTCCACGCCGCCCTCATCCGCCGGGACGCCGTCCGCGTCCGTCGTGCTCGGTCCGGTCCCCACCGGCACGGCGGCCGCCCCGGAGCGGCCCCGGACGATGCGGCGCAGCAGGGGCAGCCGGGTGGCCACCGCGCGCTCCGCGCCGTGCTCCGTGGGCTGGTAGTAGTCGGTGCCGACGAGGTCGTCCGGGACGTACTGCTGGGTGACCACGCCCCGCTGGTCGTCGTGCGGGTAGCGGTAGCCGGTGCCGTGGCCCAGCCCCCGGGCACCGGAGTAGTGGGCGTCCCGCACGGCGCGCGGCACCGGCCCGCCCCGGCCGGCGCGCACGTCCCGGATCGCCGCCCCGATCGCGGTGGTCGCGGAGTTGGACTTCGGGGCGGTGGCCAGGTGGATCACCGCCTGGGCGAGGTTGAGCTGGACCTCGGGCAGGCCGACGTACTCCACCGCGTGCGCGGCTGCGGTCGCCACCTGAAGGGCCAGGGGGTCGGCCATGCCGACGTCCTCGCTGGCGAAGATGACCAACCGGCGGGCGATGAACCGGGCGTCCTCCCCGGCGACCAGCATCCGGGCCAGCCAGTGCAGCGCCGCGTCGACGTCGGAGCCGCGCATGCTCTTGATGAAGGCGCTGGTCACGTCGTAGTGGGCATCCCCGGCGCGGTCGTAGCGGACCGCCGCCACGTCGACCGCCTGCTCGGCGGTGGCCAGGTCGATCCGGTCGGTCCCGAGCGCCGTGGCCGAGGCGGCGGCCGCCTCCAGCGCGGTGAGCGCCTTGCGGACGTCACCACCGGCGAGGCGGACCAGGTGCTCCTCGGCCTCGGGGGCGAGGGTCGGCGTGCCACCGAGGCCACGCTCGTCGACGACCGCGCGACGCAGCAGGCCCCGGACCGCGTCCTCGGTGAGCGGTTGCAGGGTCAGCAGCACGCAGCGGGACAGCAGCGGCGAGATGACCGAGAAGTACGGGTTCTCGGTGGTCGCCGCGAGCAGGGTCACCGTCCGATCCTCGACGGCGGCGAGCAGCGAGTCCTGCTGGGTCTTGCTGAACCGGTGCACCTCGTCGATGAAGAGCACGGTGGGCGGCCCACCGGAGCGGCGCTGCCGGCGGGCCGTCTCGATCACCGCGCGGACGTCCTTCACCCCGGCGGTGAGCGCCGACATGGCGACGAAGCGGCGGTCGGTGGCCCGGGCCACCAGGTGCGCGATGGTGGTCTTACCGCAACCGGGTGGTCCCCAGAGGATCACCGACATCGGGGTCGTGCCGCCGACCAGTTGCCGCAGCGGCGAGCCGGGGGCGAGCAGGTGCTCCTGGCCGACCAGTTCGTCGAGGTTCGCCGGGCGCATCCGCACCGGCAGCGGCGCGTCGGCGCCGGCGGGGTCGAAGCCATCGACCCCGGACCCGGCGGGCGTGCCGCCGAACCCCGCGGGCGCGCTCGGCGCAGCGGCGGGATCACCGAGAGTGAAGAGGGCGTCGGACTCCATCACGAAGACAGTACCGGCCCGTCCCACGACGCCGGAATCGCGGCGTGGGACGGGCCGGCGGTGATCGGAAACGGTCAGCCGCGACCTGGGCGGCGTCCGCGATACCAACCCCCGCCGCCACCGGTGCGCGGGCCCCGGCCGACACCGGCCAGGTAGAGCGAGAGCAGGAGCAGGCCGATCAGTACCAGGGTGTTCCAGTTGAACAGGTCGGGCGCCCCGAAGTTGGTGTTGAGAAGGTCGATGAGCAGGGCAAGCCCGAAAACTATGGCCGCAGCGATGGCGAGCATGTCGGTCCTCCGGTCACGGGGGTTGGGGTGCGTCGCCGTGATGTACCCAATCGGTCCGATCATCAATCTCCAGGGTGGACGGCCTGCCCGCTCTGGCTACCCTGGCGGCATGATCGGCGCAGCGCGGGCAGTACCCGGACGGAGAGCGGTCCTGGCGGCCACCGGTCACCACCCGTACGTCCGGCACGTTCTCGGCCGGGACGACGAGCCGCGCGCGTGGTTGCTGGACGACGTGACGGGATGGCTGTTGCCGGCCGAGTCCGGGCCGGCCGGCGGGGCGTTCGGCGCGGCCGGACCGGCGGTCGGTCTTGTCGCGGCGCTGCGCGCCGAAGGGGTCGTCCGCGCCGGACAGTGGCTGCACCTGCCCCGGGTGGGCTCGGCGGAGCTGACCGGGCGACTACCGGTCGCCCGGCACAGCGACTGGGACTTCCTCTGGGCCGCCGCCCCGCCGCCGCACCAGCCCGGCGAGGAACGGGTGGTCCGCCTCACCGAGGCCGACCTCCCGGCGCTCACCGCGCTGGTCGACGAAGCGTTCCCGAGCACCACCTCGCGCCCCGGTGACCCCCGGGTGGTCGACTGGTACGGCATCCGGGCCGGTGACCGGCTGGTCGCCTGCGGCGCGGACCGCAGCCGGGGTGTGATCGGTTTCCTCGCCGGCCTGACCGTCGCGCCCGGTGAGCGGGGACGCGGCCTGGGCGCGGTGCTGACCGCCGGCATGACCCGGGCCCTCTTCGCCCGGTACGACCATGTGGCGCTCGGCGTCTACACCCACAACGTCGGCGCGCTGCGCCTCTACCGGCGGCTCGGCTTCACCCACGTCCTCCCCCGCAGCTCGGTGCAGCTCGGCTGAGGGCTCACCCTGCTTCGGTCCCGGCCGGGACGGCGGAGTCGGCGGCCCGGAGGGGGCCGGCGGTCGGCGCGGGGCCGGCCGGAGTCGCGGAGTCGGCGGTCGGCGCGGGGGCGGCTGGGGTCGCGGAGTCGGCGGTCGGCGCGGGGGCGACGGTCCCGGTGGGGGCGGCCGGGGTGTTCGGGGTGTTCGGGGCGCGTCGGGCGGCCCGCCAGGCGGGTAGGTAAAGCGGGGCGGCGACGGCCAGCACCACCGCGCCGACCAGCATCGCCGTCCGGACCCCGGCGGCGTCGGCTAAGGCGGTGAGCACGATCCCGCCCAACGCGCCGGCCGGCATCGCCACCATCGAGTTCAACGACAGCACGCTGGTCCGGTACGGGCCGTCCACCTGCCGGTGCAGCAGCCCAGTGTGCAGTGGGTTCGACGCGCCGTGCACGGTGTAGCAGGCCAGGTACGCCAGAAGCACGCCGACCGGCCCGGCGAGCAGTCCCATGCCGACCACGGTCGCCCCCTGCACCACCCGCAGTACGGCGGCGCTGGGCGCAGCTCCCCACCACCGGATCAGCAGCGGGGTGAGGGCGGCGCCGGCCGCCGAGGCGAGCCAGGCGACCGAACCGGCCGGGCCGAGCAGCGCCGCCGCCCGGTCGGCGTCTCCGGTCACCTCGGCGAGACGGGCCGGAGGCAGGATCTCGAAGGTGACCATGCCAAAGCCCCAGAACAGCTCCACCGCGACCAGCGCGAGGAGTACCCGGGACCGGCGCAGCAGCCCGAACGCCTGGCCGACCAGGCCCGGCGCGGCAGCGACCGACGCGCGCAGCGCACCCCGGTCCCGGGCCGCACGCGGTTCGGCCAGGAGAGTGCCGAGCGCCACCAGGGCGGCCAGTTGCACGACGACGGCGAGCAGCACCGGCGTGGTCAGCGCGCTCACCGGGCCGACCGGACCGAGCGCGACCAGCCCACCACCGAGCAACGCACCGGCGCTGATCGTCACCCCGAGGACCGTCCCACCGAGACCGAGCCCCTTCTCGTACGCGGCGTCGGGGTCGGCGGCGAGGGTCGCGTCGACGTACCAGGAGTCCAGCGGGCCGCTGTCCAGCGCCCGATGGACGCCCTGGAGCAGCCAGACCACGACGAAGAGGGCGAACGAGTCGGCGACCGCGAACAGGGCCAGCGAGACAAGGTTGATCACTGCGGAGGTGAGCAGCACCGGCCGCCGGCCGAGGGCGTCGGCGAGCCCTCCGGTGGGCAACTCCAGCAGCAGTACGACGATGCCCTGAGCAGCGGTGACCAGGCCGATCTGGGCGAGGGTGAGGCCGCGTTCCTGCATCAGCAGGACCATGACCGGGATCAGCAGGCCGACCGGGAGCCAGCGGAGCCCGTGCAGGAACAGGTAGCGCCGCCGGACCTGGTCGGCGGTGAGCAGCGCGGTCACCGGTCCTGCCCCTGCGCGGGAAGGGTCGCGTAGACGACGTGGACCGGCCGGGCGTCCGGCTCGTCGGGCGGTGACGCCTCCCGGTAGCGGAGGATCAGGTCCCAGATCTCCTGGTTGAGTTCCTGCAACCGCTCCGGGCCAATGGTCAGGAAGCCGTCGCTGATGCCGGCCGCGTCCCGCCACTGCGGGGAGTACGTCGCCCGCTCGGCGAGCCACCGGTCGACCTGTTCGGTCATCCAGCGCACGGTGTCGGCCTGGATCCACTCGATCGCCGCGCGGGCGTCCGGGTCGTCGTCGTAGTCGCTGGGATCGAAGCTGGTGACCTGGTGCGCCGCCTGCCACCAGCGCTGTCGGCCGGTGCCCCGGTCGGGCTCCTCGGCCACCAGCCCGACCTCGGCGAGCTGGCGCAGGTGATAGCTGGTCGCCCCGGTGTTGGTGTCGAGCGCCTGGGCGAGGGTGGTGGCGGTCGCCGGGCCGTCGGTGCGCAGCGCGCCGAGCAGCCGAAACCGCAGTGGGTGGGCCAGCACCCGGGCCTGCCGGGCATCCAGGCGGACGCTGACCAGCCCGCCGCTCT
Organism: Micromonospora pallida; assembly: GCF_900090325.1. NCBI lineage: Bacteria > Bacillati > Actinomycetota > Actinomycetes > Micromonosporales > Micromonosporaceae > Micromonospora > Micromonospora pallida. Next base: position 3,615,814 of record NZ_FMHW01000002.1, read on the forward strand.
GCTCCTTCGCCATAGTTGCACAATAAGTGTGCACAGCATCTGTGCACAAGAGTTGTGCACTATCGACGCGGCGACCCGCCCGTCCGGCTGAGGTGGTAGCAGGGGTGGTAGCAGGGGACCCCTGCACGTCGAAAAGCGGTAACAGGGGTCCCCTGCTACCACACAAGCGGAAGAACGCAGCGAAGCCCGGGAACGGTCAGCGGGCCAGGAACTCGTGGGCGCCGCGCAGGCGGACGGGGAGCAGGCGGGCCGCCCGGGAACTGTCGAGCAGCACCGTCAACGGGCGACCCCGCCCGGTGTTGCCGCTGGTGGTGGTCTTCATCCCGATCGGGTCCAACCCGTACCGCCGGGCGACCAACAGCCCCAGCTCGGCCCGGCTGAGCGCGTCCGCCCCAGCCACGTTCAGCGGACCGGCATGGTCTGTGGCGACCAGGGTGAGTACGGCGTCGGCCAGATCACCGACGTGCACCGGGCAGCGGACTTCGTCGGTGAAGAGGGTCGCCCGGCCGGCCAGGGCGTCCAGGCAGAGCCGGACCTGCTTGCTGTGCCGATCACCCAGGATCAACGAGGTACGCACCAGCGCGGCGGCCGGGTGGACGGACCGGACGGTCACTTCGGCCGCTGCCTTCGCCGCCCCGTACGGGAACGTTGGGCTGGGCGGCTCGTCGTCGGCGTACGGTTCGGCGCGCCCGCCGTGTACGGCGTCACTGGAGACGTGCACCAGTCGGGCGCCCGCCTCGGCGGCGGCGAGCGCGACGTGGGCCGCCCCGTCCGCGGTGACCGCCCAGTCGTCGAACCGGTAGCTGGTGCCGACGACCGCGTCCGGGCGTACCGCCGTGACCAGCGCGCGGACCGCGGCGCGGTCGCGGACGTCCAGCCGGCGCGACTCGACGCCGGCCAGCGTCGGCTCGCGGGTGTGGTAGGTGCCGATCACCCGCTCCCCCGCCGCGACCGCCCGCCGGCACAGTTCACCGCCGAGGTGCCCGCTCGCCCCCACCACCAGCAGCGTCATCCGTCCGTCTCCCGTCGACTGCGTGCAGCCACGGACCGGAGGACCATCCGGCGCCGTGGCCGACCTGACCTGTCCCGGCACGAGGGCTGGGCGGCCGTAGCGGCGTGGAGCTGCCGGCCGGCTGCACGCCGCCGCAGACCGTCCGGCCGGGGTCGGCGGCTGAGCAGTGTGGCGGCGCTGCGCTCCACGAGCCGTTCCCGGCCGGTCGGGGCGGTCGGGACGACCAACGCCGCCGCGCCGAGGTAGCCGGGGCCGGGGCGCAGGTCCCAGAGCCGGGCCCGCAGGTCGGGCCGCCCGGGGTAGCCGAGCAGCCGGAGCGGCCCGGGTGGCGGGCTGATCCGGACGTCCCGAACGCGTACCCGCAGCCCGTCCCCGGTCGCCTTGACCACCGCCTCGCGCCGGCACCAGAGCGCCAGCTCGGCCGCGGCGCGGTCGGGGTCGCGGCGTTCCACGTCCACCCCGATCTCGCCCTGGTCGCTGACCGCGACCACCACCCGCCGGCCGGAGTGGGAGACGGCGACCGAAAGCCGGTGCCCGGGCAACCGGGGTCGGCCGTGCGGCTCCGGGCAGCTCGGGCAGGACCGGACCACCCGGAGCCGGTCGGCCGGCACGCCGCACCGATCGGCGACCGCGAGACGCAGCAGCACCGCGCCGAGGGTGGACTGCCGGCGGCGCCCGGGGTGCCGGATGGCGGCGAGCCGCCCCCGTTCGGTGTCGTCCAGCACCCCGAGCTGCCAGCGTCGGAACATGCCCAGGTCGGCCCACCAGACGGTGCCCACCGCGCCGGGGTGGTGGGCCCGCCGGTGGATCAGAACGCCTCCTCGGGGACGTCCATCAGGTCGAGCTGCGCCGCCTGGACGATCTTGCGGTCAGCGGTGAGCCGGGGCAGCACCTCCCGGGCGAAGAACCGGGCCACCGCTACCTTGCCGGTGTAGAAGGCCTGGTCGGCGGCGGAGAGGTCGGCCCGGCCCAGGGCCCGCGCGGCGACCTCGGCCTGGGTGAGCAGCAGCCAGCCGACCAGCAGGTCACCGAAGGCGAGCAGCAACCGCCGGCTGTGCAGCCCGATCAGGTAGAGCTGGCGAGGCTCCCCGCCCTGCGCGGCGCCCACCCACTCGAACATCGCACCGAGGCAGCCCTGCACGTCGGTCACCGCCCGGCCCAGGGCGGCGCGCTGCTCGGCGAGCGGGTCGTCGTCCGCGCCGGCGCCGACGAACTCGCCGATCTCGCCGGCCAGCGCCATCAGCGCCACTCCCTGGTCCTTGGCGATCTTGCGGAAGACCAGGTCGAGGCTCTGGATCGCGGTGGTCCCCTCGTAGAGGGTGTCGATCTTGGCGTCCCGGACGTACTGCTCCAGCGGGTAGTCGGTGAGGTATCCGGAGCCGCCGAAGGTCTGCAACGACTCGTGCCCGAGCAGCTCGTACGCCCGCTCCGAGCCGACCCCCTTGACCAGCGGCAGGAGCAGGTCGTTGACCCGGGCGGCCAGGTCGGCGTCCGGCCCGTGGACCATCCGGTCCTGCCACCGTCCGGTGTAGACGAGCAGGGCGCGCAGCCCCTCGGCGTACGCCTTCTGCAGCATCAGCGACCGGCGCACGTCCGGGTGGGCGATGATCCGGACCCGGGGGGCGGTCTTCTCGGCCATCCGGGTCAGGTCCGCGCCCTGCACCCGCTCGCGCGCGTACGCCAGGGCGTTGCGGTAGCCGGTGGAGAGGGTGGCGATGGCCTTCGTGCCGACCATCATCCGGGCGTACTCGATGATCCGGAACATCTGCCGGATGCCGTCGTGCCGGTCCCCCACCAGCCAGCCGACCGCCGGCACACCGTGCTGGCCGAAGGTGAGCTCGCAGGTGTTGGAGACCTTCAGTCCCATCTTCTGCTCGACGTTGGTAGCGAAGACGCCGTTGCGCTCGCCCAGCTCACCGGTTCCCGGGTCGAAGTGGAACTTGGGCACCACGAACAGGGAGAGCCCCTTGGTGCCCGGCCCGCCGGCGCCCTCGACCCCGACAGGTCGGGCCAGCACGTAGTGGACGATGTTCTCGGTGAGGTCGTGCTCGCCCGAGGTGATGAAGCGCTTGACCCCCTCGAGATGCCACGAGCCGTCCGGCTGCGGCACCGCCGTGGTCCGCCCCGCGCCGACGTCCGAGCCGGCGTCCGCCTCGGTCAGCGCCATGGTGGATCCCCACTCCCGGTCCACGAAGATCCGGGCCCACCGCTGCTGCTCCGCCGTCCCCTCGTGCCAGAGCACGTTGGCCAGCGGCGGGCCGGAGGCGTAGATCCAGATCGCCGGGTTGGCGCCCATCATCAGCTCGCCGATCGCCCGCCAGAGCATCCGGGGCGCGGGCGTGCCGCCCAGTTCCGGGGCCAGGTCACCGAGGCGCCAGAACCCGGCGTCCAGGAACGCCCGGTACGCCTTGGCGAACGCCGGGGGTAGCGGGGCGGTGTGCGTCGCCGGGTCGAACACCGGCGGCTGGCGGTCGCCCTCGGTGAACACGTCCGCCAGTTCCTCCCGGGCGGAGCGGTCCACCTCGGCGAGGATCTGCCGGATGGTGTCGGCGTCCAGGTCGGGGTAGCCGTCGGCACCGAGGAACTCCTCGACGCCGAAGACCTCGAAAAGGTTGAACTCCAGGTCCCGCAGGTCGCTGCGGTAGTGGCCCATCTGCGCGTACTCCTGTCTTCGGGAAGGCGGCGGGCCGGACCGGGTGTTCGCCCGGTCCGGCCCGCCGTGTCGTACTGGTCGGCGGCTCAGCCGCCGTGGATCGCCGCCAGGTCGACCTTGGCGCGGGTGCTGGGCAGCGCGAGGGTGACCAGCACGGCGGCGGCGGTGAGGATGGTCGCCGTCAGGAAGGCCGCGTGCAGGCCGTCCAGCAGCGCCGAGGGCGCTGCCGCGCCCTCGCCGATCCGCCCGGAGAGCCGCTCGTTGGCGACCGTGACCAGGACCGCCAGGCCGACCGCGCCACCGACCTGCTGGGCGGTGTTCATCAGGCCGGAGGCGATGCCGCTCTCCTCCTTGGCCACGCCGCTGACCGCCGCGACCACCAGGGGCACCAGGGCCAGGCCGAAGCCGGCGCCGGAGAGGATCAGGGTGGGGAGCAGTTCGCTGACGTACGACCCGTCGACGGTGCTGCGCAGCAGCAGCACCTGGCCGAGCCCGACCAGCACCAGGCCGGACAGGATCAGGTTGCGGGTGCCCAGCTTCGGGGTGAGCTGCATGGCCGCGCCGGCGAAGACCGCCATGGTGAGGCCGAGCGGTGCCCAGGAGAGGCCGGCCCGGATCGGCGACCACTGGTTGATCACCTGCATGTAGAGGCTGAGGAAGAAGAAGGTGCCGTAGAGCGCGGAGGCGGCCAGCACGGTGAGGATGTTGGCCACCGCGATCTGCCGGTTGGCCAGGATGCCCAGGCGCAGCAGCGGCTCCGGGGCGCGCTTCTCCCACCAGATGAACAGCCCGATCAGCACGACCGAGCCGACCAGACCGCCGATGGTGATCGGGTCGCTCCACTCCCGGTGGGCGGTGTTCAGCACGGTGTAGACGAACAGCAGCAGACCACCGGTGATGGTGGCCGCGCCGAAGCCGTCCAGTCGGCGCGGGCCGACGGCGGCCTCCAGGTCGCCGCTGCGGCGCAGACCGGCCAGGGTGAGCGCGAGCAGCAGCGCCCCGACCGGGACGTTGATGAAGAACACCCAGCGCCAGCCGATGGTGTCGGTGATCAGACCGCCGAGGAGCACTCCGGTGGTGCCGGCGATGCCGGAGAGGCCACCCCAGACGCCGAGCGCCTTGCCCCGTTGCTCGGCGTTGGTGAAGGCACTGACCAGGATGCTCAGCGCGGCCGGGCTGAGCAGCGCCGCGCCGAAGCCCTGCACGCCGCGGGCGATGATCAGCGCGGTGTCGGTCTGGGCCAGCCCGCCGCCCAGCGACGCGCCGACGAAGACGACCAGACCGATGAGGAACATCCGCTGCCGGCCGAACAGGTCCGCGCCCCGGCCGCCGAGCAGCAGGAAACCGCCGAAGAGCAGCATGTACGCGTCGACCACCCAGGCCAGGGAGGACGTGGAGAAGTTCAGGTCGGTGCGGATCGACGGCAGGGCCAGGTTGACCACCGTCTCGTCGAAGATGACGAGCAGTTGGGCGCCGCAGGTGATGGCGAGCAGGAGCGCGACCCGCCCACGGCTCAACATCTGGTCCCCTTCGGGCACGGCGGCTTGCACCATCACGACTCCTCAGCAGTGCTCAGTGGATTGCAGGGGTTCTCCGCCCGGGGCCCGGACGGTCGGGGGACGGGCACCGGCCGGCGGCGGGTCGGTGCGTCGGAGCGGGCCCGCCGCGACCGCCGGAACGGCTCGTGGGTACGGGGGGCGGCCCGGAGGGGCCAGTCAGTCTCCGAAGGCACGCTGCTGGCGACGGCGCAGCGACCCGGCCATCAGCTTGGCCACCGGACGGGCCGGCACCCCAGCCCGCTCGGCCGGCTCGGCGACCGAGTCCAGCCAGGGCGGCATGAACGCCAGCGTCCACTTCGGCGCGGTCTTGACCATGTTGCGCTCGAACCGGCTCCACGCGGACGCGTCCAGCGCCGGGGCCAGCCGGTCGGTCAGCTCGCGCTCCTCGTCGGCGCAGTGCGCGGCGAGCGAGTCGCGCAGCCGCTGCACCGCCGCGCCGAAGCCGGCCCAGGCGGTAGCCCCGTCGAGGGCGGTCAGTCGCCCCGTGACGTCCTTGAGGTGGCCGAGCAGTTCGGCGTGCTCCTCGGTCATCAGGGTCAGCACGTCCTCACCGGCGCCACGCTCGCGCAGCATCGGCCAGAGGAACTCGTCCTCTCCCTCGTGATGGTGCTCGATGATCTGGAGGATCCGGTCGGCGTAGTCGGTCAGGGCCGTCGCCTGCGCCGGGTCGGGTGAGTCGGCCAGGGCCGTGGCGGTGGTCGCGATCCGGCCCAGGTCACGCAGCATCGCCCGGTGCGCGAGCCGCATCGTGAGGTGGCCGGCGGGAAGCCCGACGGCTGGCTGACTGGACATGTTCTTCTCCTTGCTGCGACCGGCGCTGAACGCACGCCGACCGTATCAGCTATTCACCGATGCTGGCGGTCCCATCCCCTATGTCCGACTCGGCGTTGTCGCCAGTGGACTGGATCAGCGGATCGGCGGCGAAGACTGGCCTTTGTAACAGCACATATTCAATCGGACGGATCAGACGTACTTGTGCCGGTCCAGAGTGGATCACACGCGCCGCTAGGTGATAGTCAATGCCATCCACTTTCGATAAAGTGCGGTACTTGTTTACTGCGCGAGCCGTGGACGGGGGCCGCCGGATGACAGCGCGTGCACCACACCGTTACCCAAAACGTACAGGTGGTTGTTCCGGGCGGCAATGCGTCCCGCCCGTCGACCCCATTCCGCCCCACGGTCCCACCCGGTCGACCCGCCATTCACGGGCGGCCGGGAACGGGCCGCGCCCCCGGCCGTCCGGCCGACGGGGCGGGAACGCGCCGCGATCGCACCGCTCATACATACAGACCAAGAGGTAGGTACATGGACGGCAGAGAACACCGCTGGTTCATCCTGACCGCGTCCGTGGCGCCGCTGATCGGCGTCCTGGTGGCGATGGTCCTGCTCTGGAACAGGCTGTTCGGCTGGTCGGATCTCGTGGCCCTGGTGGTCATGTACACGATCTGCGCGTTCGGCATCTCCACCGGCTATCACCGGCTGCTGACGCACCGGGCGTTCCGGACCACCCGTCCGATCTACCTCGCCCTGGCCACGGCCGGGGCGATGGCCGGACAGGGCCCGCCGATCATCTGGGCCGCACACCACCGGCGGCACCACCGGGTCGCCGACCGCGAGGGCGACCCGCACAGCCCGCACCTGGGCTTCGAGCCCGGCGTCAAGGGCATCCTCCGGGGCCTGTGGCACGCGCACCTCGGCTGGCTGTTCGACGTCGGCCTGAAGTCGGAGCCGATGCGGTACTGCCCGGACCTGGTCCGGGACAAGGCGCTGCGCTGGATCAGCGAGAAGTTCGTGCTGGTCGTAACCGCCGGCATCGTGCTGCCCGGCCTGATCGGGCTCGCCCTCACCGGCACCCTCACCGGCGCGCTGACCGGTGCCCTCTGGGGTGGTCTGGTCCGGCTGTTCCTGGTCAACCACATGACCTACGCGGTCAACTCGGTCGGGCACTACTTCGGCCGTCGCCGGTTCGGCACCCTGGACCACTCCCGCAACGTGGCCTGGCTGGCCATCCCCTCCTTCGGTGAGGCCTGGCACAACAACCACCACGCCTTCCCCCGCTCGGCCCGGCACGGCATGAAGTGGTGGGAGGTGGACATCAGCGCCATCTTCATCTGGTCGCTGGAGAAGGTCGGCCTGGCCACCCACGTGATCCGGATCGACCCGGAGCGGCTGGCCATGCGCGAGGGTGGGGTGAGCCTGGTCGGCAACGTCAAGGCGGACAGCGCCCCGGCCACCACCGCCGACGAGCTGCTGACCGCACCGGCGGCCCCGCCGCTGTCCGAGCGCCGACGCGCGTCCGAGCTGGTCTCGGTCACCGACGTCGAATGAGGACACCGACCGTCGTACCGGCCCGGAAGGAGACGCCGTGCAGCTGTGGGAGCGACTGACCGGAGCCGGGGGCCGGGGCCGGCTGCACGCCTGGGCCGGCAACGGATTCACCACGACGCCGTGGTCGGAGGTGGTCGCCGACGCCCGGGGCGCGGCGGCCACCCTCCGCCGCGCCGGGGTGCGCCCCGGCCGGCACGTAGCCGCCATCCTGGACAACTCCCCGGAGGCGGTCCGCGGCCTGCTCGGGGCCTGGATGGCCGGCGGGGCCGTCGCGTCGCTGCCGGTGCCCACCCGGGGCATGGACCGGCAGGAGTACGCCGGTCACCTGGAGACGCTGGTCGCCAACCTCGACGCGCCGGTGCTGCTGGCCGACGAGAAGCTGGCCCCGCTGCTGCCGGAGTCGCTGCACCGTCGACTGGCGGTGCGGTCCTGGCAGTCGCTGGCCGGTGACGGCCGGATCGACGAGACTCCGCCGGGCCTGGACGACCTGGCGTTCGTGCAGTACTCCTCGGGCAGCACCAGCGTGCCCAAGGGGTGTGCGCTGACCACCCGGGCCATCGGCCGCCAACTGGAGATGATCCTGGCCATGGCCGGCGGGGTGCCCGGCGAGGAGACAGTGGCCTCCTGGCTGCCGCTCTCCCACGACATGGGGATGTTCGGCTGCCTGCTCTACGCCTGGGCGCACGACTTCGGGCTGGTGCTGTCCACTCCGGAGCGGTTCATGATGTCGCCCCGGACCTGGTTCCGGGACATGGCCGAGTACGGCGCCACCATGACCGCCGGCACCAGCACCGCGCTGCACCTGGCCGCCCGGGGACAGGGCAGTGGCGCGCTGGCCGCCCCGCTGCGGCTGCGGGTCTGCGTGGTCGGGGCGGAGCGGGTGGAGTGGGAGGCGCTACGGCGCACGGTGGCCGCCTTCGGCCCGCAGGGGCTCCGGGAGGAGGCGCTGATGCCGGCGTACGGGCTGGCCGAGGCGACCCTGGCGGTGACCGCGTGCCCGCACGACGAGGCACCACGCTTCCTCGACGTCGACGGCAACCGGCTGGCCGACGGCGAGGTGGTGGCGTGCGCGGCGGACGATCCGGCGGCGACCCGGGTGGTCTCCACCGGCCGGCCGTGCGACGGGGTCGAGGTGGCGGTCGCCGAACCCGGCCGCCTCTCCGAGATCCGGATCGCCTCGCCCAGTCTCGCCAGCGGGTACTTCGCCGACCCGGAGCGCACCGCGGCCCGGTTCGTCGACGGCCGGCTGCGTACCGGTGACCTGGGTTTCCTGCACGACGGCGAGCTGTACGTGGTGGGCCGCTCGGACGACCTGCTCCAGGTCGGCGGCCGCAACGTCTACGCGCGGGAGATCGAGAGCACGATCGACGCCCTGGATCCGGTCCGCAAGGGCTGCGCGGTGATCGTCGACGTCGTCGAGGACGGCCGGAGCGAGTTGGTGCTGCTCGTGGAGTTGAAGAGCCGCAGCACCGACTACCCGGCCTTCGCCGACGAGGCGGCGGCGATCGCGATGACCAAGGCCGGGGTGCCGCTGGCGGAGTGCGTCTTCCTGGAGAAGGGCACGCTGCCGAAGACGCCCAGCGGCAAGATCCAGCGGTTCCGGTGCCGGACGCTGCTGGCGTCCGACGCGTTGCGTCCGCTGGCCCGGGTCGCCGTGCGCTGAGGCCGTCGACCGCGACACGACGAAGCCGGGGTGGGATTCGGAATCCCCACCCCGGCTTCGTCGTCGAGCCAGGTGGAGCCGCTAGGCGCCGGCCTGCCAGCGAATCCGGACGGCTACACGCCGGCCTGCCAGCGAATCCGGACGGCTACACGCCGGCCTGCCAGCGAATCCGGACGGCTACACGCCGGCCTGCCAGCGGATGGCGGCGGCGCCGGCCATGTCCCCGGCGTGCGCGAAGCCGGCAAGGACGAGCAGGTCGCCCTGGCGGACCTTCCCGTCCCGGACGGCGTCGGTCAGCGTGATCGGCACGGCCGCGCCGAACAGGTTGCCGTACTCGTCGAAGGTGTCCAGGTGCCGCTCCGGCTTGAGCTGGAGCGCCTCCCGCCAGTTGCGCAGGAACATCCGGTTCGGCTGGTTGGTGATCAGCACGTCGATGTCCGGGGTACGGGTGTCCAGCCGGTCGCAGAGCGCGGTGACCACCTTGGGAACGAGCTGGTTGCCCCGGCCGATGATCTTCGCGACCTTGGAGTCGGTGAAGCTGACGTCCATCTCGCTCTGCCCCGGCTGCCAGTACTTCCGGGCGTCGTCGAAGGCCAGCCCGACATCGGTGGCGTACTCGACGTACTGCTGGATCTCCACGTCGAGGATCGGGGACTCGTCCCCGATCCGTAGATAGCCGACCCCGCAGCCGTCGCCCGGCACGGGCGCGTGCGACTTGGTGCGGATGGTCGGCTGGGTGAAGACCTGGCCGGCGCTGTTCTGCACGTTGCACAGCAGCGCGGTCTTCGCCCCGCCGGACTGCATGATCTGCTTGGCGAGCTTCAGCATGTAGACGAAGGAGACGCAGCCGCCGTTGTGCACGTCGAGCACCCAGTCCGGGCGTTCGCCGAGTCGGTGGGCGACCTCCGCCCCGGCGCCGGTGAACGGCAGGTCGGGCAGGAGCACGTTGGTGATGAGCAGGTCCACCGGCCCGTCACCGCGCTCCTTCGCCCGGTCCAGCACCGGCCGGGCGGCCTTGACGATCAGGTCGGCCGCGCTCTCCTCCGGTCCCATGTGCCGGCGGTACTTCGGCGACTTGAACATCACGCTGTCGTCGAGCGCGGCGTCCGCACCACGGTAGAAGTCGGTGGCGACCCGGTTCTCCGGCAGCGCGCTGTTGACCTCGACCAGGCTGACCGGAACTGTCATACCGAGGCCCCCTCGCGCACCACGTGGCCGGTCACCGGGATGCCCCGGCTGTGCCGGTACTCGACGATGGCCTTGAGGTTGTCCAGCTCGGCCCGGTGGCCGGCGTAGAACAGCGGCCACATGTCGCCCACCCAGACCCGGTTCGGGTCCGCCACCAGGTGCTTGTTGGGGTTGTCGTCGTAGTACGGGTGGCGGCAGTTGGTCCAGACCAGCACCGAGCCGGGCTTGTTGAGCACCAGCTCGGCGGGGATGATCCGGTTGATGTAGATCATCCACAGTTCGTCGCCCTGGTCCCAGGCGCAGTGGTAGTCGACGGTCAGCGCCTCCCGGTTGGCGACCACCTTCGCGTAGATGCGGGTGTCGTCGGCCAGGGTGTCCCAGCCGAGGTGCAGCCCGTCGGTGGCGCCGGGAACCGGCTCGAAGTGCCGGGTGCTGTACGTCCACTCGTCGAGGTTGCGCAGGTCGACCAGGTAGTCGAAGAGGTCCTCCGGCGGGCAGTCGATGTAGTCCTGCACGGTGCAGAACTGCCCGTACACCGCGTCGTGGGGGTAGACCGCGTGGGTCATCTCCGCGGCCTTGGCCAGAGCCGCCTCCCGCGGGGTGGTCTCGCAGCGCAGCAGGTTCGGGATGTCAGCCAACGGCGACGACGGGCTGGTCATGGGGTGCTCCTTGGGTACTGACGGTGTCGAGATGGTTGAGGAACGGTACGAAGGGTGGAATCTCGCGCGGGCTCACGTCGACGCAGACCACGGCCGGTGACCGGGCGGCCCCGGACGCGGCCAGGGCGGCTCGGAGTTCGTCCGGCGTGCGGGCGTGGGTGACCGTCAGGGTCGGGAACATGCCCCGGATCCCGGCGGCCAGGTCGGTCGGCCGGAACTCGTTGAACGTGTACGCGTCGTCGTAGTAGAGCTGCTCGCGGGTGACGCACATGCCGTGCGCGTTGTTGTTGACGACCACGAAGGTCACCGGCAGGTCGTGCTCGACCGCGGTGTGGATCTCCATGCCGTGCATCAGGAACCCGCCGTCGCCGATCACCACGTAGCTGCGGTTGCCGGTGCCGAGGGCGGCCCCGATGCCCGCGCCGAGGCTGTGTCCCATGCCGCCCATGCCCAGCGCGACGACGAACCGGCCGTCGCGCGGCGTGGGCACCCAGTGGATGACGCCGGCGGCGGCGTTGCCCGCGTCCGCGACCACGGTGGCGCGGTCCGGCACGGCGGCGGCGATCGCCTCGACCGCGTCGCGCAGCCGCATGCCCTCCCCCTCGAACGGCGGCACGCTGAGGTGGCGCAGGTCTGGCTCGGCCGGGGGCGGCGGGGCCTCCCCGGCGGCGCGCAGCCGCGCGGTGACCGCCCGCAGCTCGGCCCGCAGGTCGCCGTCGACGTGCAGCGCGTCCGGGTCGGGGAAGGCCGGCTCGGCGCCGAAGCAGACCAGCTCGGTGCCGGCGAGCAGGGCGTCCAGCCCGCCCCGGGCCATCACCGGCAGCCGGGTGCCGACCAGCACGCAGAGCCGGGCCCGGCGCAGGGCGTCGGTGACGCTCGGGTGCCCGATCACCCCGGCGACGCCGACGAAGCGCGGGTCGTGGTTGGGGAAGACGTCCTTGCCGTCCGGTACCACGGCGACCCGGGCGTCCAGTGCGGCGACGAACTCGGCCAGTTCCGCGCGGGCGCCGCGCCGGGCCACCTCGTCCCCGGCGATGACCAGCACCGACTCGCCGGCCAGTTCGGTCAACCGGTCGGCGGCGCGCTCACGGGCCACCGAGGCGGCCACCGGCGCGTGCCGGACGGCCAGCAGTTCGTCGATCGGGGGCGGGTCGGTGAGGAGGGCCTGCTGCACGTCCTTCGGCAGCAGCAGCACCGCCGGTCCCCCGGGCAGCGTCCGGGTGGCGGTGAGCGCGTCGGCCAACGCCGGGGCGAGCTCCGCCGGGTCGTCGACCCGCGCGCAGTACCGGCTGATCGAGGAGAACAACCGGTACGCGTCGAAGGAGCCGGCCAGGCCGCTGGTGTCCTGGAAGGCCCCCCGGCCCTCGAGTGGACGCGGCGGCTGCCCCACTACCGCCAGCAGCGGCACCCGGGAGGCGTACGCCTCGGCCACCCCGGGGACCAGGTTCATCGCTCCCGCGCCGGAGGTGGAGACGGCCACCGCGAGCCGGCCGGTGGTCCGGCTGTAACCGTCGGCCATGGCGGCGGCCGAGAACTCGTGCTTCGCCACCACTGCGCGGACGGCTCCGGCGGAATGGTGCGCCGCGTCGTAAAGATCCTCAATGTTGGCGCCGCCGACGCCGAATATGTGCCGCACCCCGACTTGGTGCAACGAGCTGATCAGATAATCGACTGCCCGGTACGGTCTGTCCATTATAGATGGCCCCCGAAGCTTATGCCCCCAAGGGTGCCCATCATGCACGGGGGATCGTCCACACACAAGGTCGCGACAGAGGGTCGCCCGAATCTCTTCCACTGTGGCATGATCCGACGGTCCGGTCCAGAGGGACCGACGATACGCATTTTCGACGCAGCGATCAGTGACACCTCTCGCTGCCGAAAGCACAATCACCCCACGTGCCTGAGGAGTTACGCAGTGATTACCGTTGAACAGGTCTGCGAAATGGTGCAGAAGAAACTGCGTGGAAAGAGCGCCGACGAGGTCAACCTCGGCGCGCAGACGGCCTTCGACGACCTGGGGCTGTCCAGCCTCCAGGTGGCCGACATCGTCTACGGCATCGAGGACCAGCTCGGCATCGAGTTCGACCCGTCCCGCGCGGCGGACGTGAAGACCATCGGTGATCTGGTCGACCTGGCCAACACCACGGCACAGCTCCAGGCATAGGGCAGTGTCCGTCCACGCATCGCTGGCCGACGCCCCGACCACGGCGGCCGGAGCCGATCCCGGCTCCGGCCGCTACGACGGCGCGTCCATGGACGCCATCCAGCAGCACTACGACCTCTCCAACGACTTCTACGCGCTCTGGCTTGGTGGGTCGATGGCCTACAGCTGCGCGATGTGGTCGGACCCGGAGGACGACCTCGACTCCGCCCAGCTCCGCAAATTCGACTACCTCATCGAGGGGGCACGGGCGACCGGCGCACGCCGGGTGCTCGACGTCGGGTGCGGTTGGGGCGGGCTGATGGAGCGCCTGGCCGGCGCGCACCAGGTGAAGCAGGTCGTCGGACTGACGCTGAGCGACTCCCAGGCCGAGTGGGTCCGGGCACGCGCGTCGGACGGGATCGAGGTGCACGTCCAGAACTGGCTGGACCACACCCCGACCGAGCCGTACGACGCGATCATCTCGATCGGCGCGTTCGAGCACTTCGCCCGGGAGGGACTGTCCCGATCGGCGCGGGTCGCCGCGTACCGGGAGTTCTTCGCCCGGGCCCGGGGCTGGCTGCCCGCCGGTGGGCGGATCGCCATCCAGACCAACATCAAGGGCAACAACGCCCGGATGGACCGGCAGACCGTCCGGGACCTGCTCTTCATCATCGAGCGGATCTTTACCGAGTCCGAGATCCCCGACCTGGCCGAGGTCATCCAGGGCAGCGAGCGGATCTTCGACGTGGTGTCGGTCCGCAACGACCCGGATCACTACGCGCGGACCTGCGCGGAGTGGCTGGCCGGGCTCCAGCGCAACCGGGAGCGGGCGCTGGAACTGGTGGGCCCGGAGCAGGTCACCGACTACGAGCGGTACCTCTCCGCCACCGTCGGACACTTCGAACGCCGTCACCTCGGGCTGGCCCGACTGGTCCTCGAGGCGGTCTGACCGTCGTCGGCGCGACGGGTCAGCGATTGGAGTGCTGTGCCGAACTATCGACATGAGGTCTACTGGCAGACCACCGAGGCGGCCGAACCACAGGACGCCCTGACCGGCGACGTCGACTGCGACGTCGCCATCGTCGGTGCCGGGTTCACCGGCATGTGGACCGCGTACTCACTGAAGAAGGCCCGACCGGAGCTTTCCATCCACCTGCTCGACGCGGGGATCGCCGGGGGCGCGGCCTCCGGCACCGCCGACGGCTTCGTTACCCCCACCCTCGGCAAGGACCTGGACCAGCTCATCCGGGTCTACGGCGAGGAGGCGGCCGGCAAGGCGTCGGCGATCGTCGGTCGGTCCATCCTGGAGATCGGCCGGTTCTGCCGTCGGGAGAAGGTCGACGCCGAGTACGAGGCGAACGACTACCTGATGGTGGCGCTCAACGACGGGCAGCTCGCCCGGCTGGAGCACGACCGGAAGCTCGCCCTCCGACTGGGCAGCGACACCAAGATCATGGACGCGGCCGAGGCCCGCGCCTACGTCGACTCCCCCGAGATCAAGGGCGCGGTCCGGGTCGGCGGGGCGTTGGTCAACCCGTTCAAACTGGCTCGGGGCCTGGTCCGGACGCTGCGCGCGGCGGGCGTGACCATCCACGAGCGCACGCCCGTGCTCCGGGTCGACCCGGCGGCGGCGCCGGGCGGGCGGCACACCGTGGTGACCGACACCGGTCTGGTCCGCGCGCCGCAGGTGGTGCTGGCCACCAGCGCGTCGCAGTACACCTTCCCGGAGTTCCGGCGGACCGTGCTGCCGATGTGGAGCTACGTGCTGATCAGCGCGCCGCTCACCGACGAGCAGCTCGGCCGGGTGCACTGGCCCGGACGGGAGGGGCTGGTCGAGGCGAAGACCTTCCTCCACTGTGCCCGCTTCACCGCCGACAACCGGGTGATGTGGGCCGGCGGGCGGGCGTACTACTACCCGCGCAGCCCGTTCGACCGCGCGCACCACGAGAACGCGGCGATCTACCAGGAGCTGACCGAGTCGTTCGGCCGGTTCTTCCCGGCCTGGAAGGACGACGTGCGGTTCGAGTTCGCCTACGGCGGCGTCATCGACATCACCCGGGACATGATGCCGCACTTCGGGTCGCTGCGGCCCGGCCTGCACTACGGGTACGGCTACTGCGGCAACGGCATCGCCGCCACCCACACCGGCGGGCGGATCCTGCGTGACCTGATCCTCGGCGAGCAGACCGACTACTCGACGCTGGCCTTCGTCGACGCGCGCCGGCCGAACTTCCCGCCGGAGCCGATCAGCTTCGCCGGTTTCCAGGTGTTGTCCCGGGTGTACGAGTGGAAGGACCGCCGGGGATGAGCCGAGAGAAGGTCACCGTCCTCACCGGCGCCTCCGGTGTGGTCGGTCAGTCCATCGTCCGCGAGCTGGGCGGACGGCCGGTGGTGTGCCTGGTCAACTCCGGCACGGTGTCGGGGCCCGGGGTGGAGGTGCTGCGGGTCGACCTGGCCCGCCCCAAGCTCGGCCTCGACGACGACACCTACGCCGAGCTGGTCGCCCGGACCGGGGCGATCATCCACTCCGGCGGGCTGACCGACTGGGGTCAGCCGGCCGAGCGGTACCAGCGGATCAACGTCGACGGCACCCGCGAGGTGATCGAGCTGGCCCGTCGGGCCGACGCGGCGATCTACCACCAGAGCACCTCGTTCGTGCACGCGCTGGCCGACTCGGCCCCGCTGCCGCTGCGCGAGACCAACGTGGTCAACGCGTACGTCCGCTCGAAGCTCGCCGCCGAGGAACTGCTGCGGGCTTCCGGCGTGCCGTACGTGATCTTCCGGCCGACGAACCTGATCGGCGACGCGGCGACCGGGCTGACCTCGCGCGGCCAGATCGTGCAGCTCATGTCGGACTGGATCTGCCGGGGCCGGGCCAAGATCTTCCCGGCCCACCCGGGCAACCTGGTGGACATCGTCCCGCAGGACACCCTCTCCCTCGCCACGATCGCCGCGATGGACGCCGGCGACCACGGCCAGGAGTACTGGGTGACCTACGGCAAGGAGGCGATGACCGTCGACGAGTCCGTGGAGATCTGCGTGGAGCACGCCGCCCGTCGGGGCCGGCGGATCACCCCGCCCCGGGTGGTCCACCCCGACGAGCTGACCGCGGCGGAACTGGACGCCCTGGCGCCGATGTCCCGCCGGTACGTGGAGGTCCTCGCCGACGTCAGCGAGGTGACCGCGTGCGCGGGCGGGGCCCTCCCGTCCTCCCTGGACGAGCTGCGCAGCCGCTACGGCCTGCCGCACGTCTCCGACCGGGACGCCTACCGACGAAGCCTCGAGTACTGGAGCGAGCAGGGTGCCTGACGACATCGAGCAGACGACCGACGACGGTCGGTGGGAGCCGCCGGCCCTGGCCGGCTGTGTGGCAGTGGTGACCGGCGGTAGCCGGGGGGTCGGGCGCGGCGTCGCCCTGGCCCTCGGCGACGCCGGGGCCACGGTCTACGTCACCGGGCGCAGTACCCGCTCCGAGGGAAGCACCGAGGGGCTGCCCGGCACCGTCGACGACACCGCCGACGAGGTGACCAAGCGGGGCGGGCAGGGCATCGCGGTGCGCTGCGACCACCACGACGACGCGCAGGTCGCCGCGCTCTTCGAGCGGATCGCCAGCGAGCAGGACGGCCGGCTCGACCTGCTGGTCAACAACGCCTGGAGCGGCTACGAGCGGTCCGACGAGGCCCGCTTCGACGCCCCGTTCTGGCAGCAGCCGATGTGGCGGTACGACGCGTACGCGGCGTCGGTGCGGGCCCAGTTCACCGCCAGCCGGCACGCCGTGGAGCTGATGCGCCCCCGGGACACCGGCGTGATCGTCACGATCAGCTACACCGACGGGAACACCTACCTCGGCCAGGCGGCGTACGACATGTTCAAGGCCGCCTCCGACCGGCTGAGCCGGGCCATGGCCGGTGACCTGCGCAAGACCCAGATCACCTCGCTCGGCCTGCACCCGGGCTTCGTCCGCACCGAGCGGGTCGAGGCGGCCTGGTCGGCGCTGGGCAGCGGCCCGGCGGCGGTGGTCCACTCGGCCGAGTACGTGGGCCGGGCGATCGCCCACCTCCTCGCCGACCCGGCGGTCCGGGCGGACTCCGGGCAGGTGCTCGCCTGCGGTGACCTCGCCGAGCGGTACGGCTTCTCCGACGTCGACGGCCGTCGCCCACCGGCGTTCAAGCTGGAGGGCATGATGAGCCTGGCCACCCGGATGGAACGGCTCAACAAGGTCATCGCCGCCCAGAAGCGCGCGGCCGAAGGCTGACGGCCAACGGATCCGCAAGAGCCGGGGTGGACGAGGTCCACCCCGGCTCTTGTCGTTCCGACGCGCTCGGCGGATCAGGTCGGGTCGGCCACCGGGGCGGCCGGGCCGGCGGTGCCGGTGTGCGCGACGGCCGGGGCCTTCGGCTTGGCGTCGATGCCGGCCTCGGCCCGCTGCTGGCCGGTGATCGGCGTCGGCGCCCCGGTCAGCGGGTCGAACCCGCCACGGGTCTTCGGGAAGGCGATCACCTCACGGATCGAGTCCGCCCCGGCGAGCAGCATGCAGACCCGGTCCCAGCCGAACGCGATGCCGCCGTGCGGCGGCGGGCCGTACTTGAACGCCTCCAGCAGGAAGCCGAACTTGTCCTGCGCCTCGTCCGGGGTGATGCCGAGCAGGTCGAAGACCCGCCGCTGCACGTCGCCCCGGTGGATACGGATCGAGCCGCCGCCGATCTCGTTACCGTTGCAGACGATGTCGTACGCGTACGCCAGGGCCCGGTCGGGAGCCTCCTCGAACCGGTCCACCCACTCGGCGTTCGGCGAGGTGAACGGGTGGTGCACGGCCGTCCAGCCGCCCTCGTCCGTGCGCTCGAACATCGGCGCGTCGACCACCCAGCAGAACGCCCAGGCGCTCTCGTCGACCAGGTTGGTCCGCTTGGCGATCTCCACCCGGGCCGCGCCGAGCAGCTCCTGCGCCTCACGGGTGTTCGCGCTGGCGGCGAAGAAGATCGCGTCGCCCGGCTTCGCGCCGACCGCGTCGGCCAGCCCGGCCAGGTGCTCGGCGGAGAGGTTCTTCGCCACCGGGCCGCGCGCCTCGCCGGTCTCGGCGTCGAGCACCACGTACGCCAGGCCCTTCGCCCCGCGCGCCTTCGCCCAGTCCTGCCAGCCGTCCAGCTCCTTGCGGCTCTGCGCCGCCCCGCCCGGCATGACCACCGCGCCGACGTACCCGCCCGCGTCGATCGCACCGGCGAAGACCCGGAACGCGGTGCCGCGCAGGTACTCGGTCAGCTCGGTCAGCTCGACGCCGTAGCGCAGGTCGGGCTTGTCGGAGCCGTACCGGGCCATCGCGTCGTGCCAGGTGATCCGGGGGATCGGCCGGGGGATGTCGTATCCGGCCAGGTCGGACCAGAGCGCCGAGACGATCGCCTCGCCGAGGTCGATCACGTCGTCCTCGGTCACGAAGGACATCTCGATGTCGAGCTGGGTGAACTCGGGCTGCCGGTCGGCGCGGAAGTCCTCGTCCCGGTAGCAGCGGGCGATCTGGTAGTACCGCTCCATGCCGCCGACCATCAGGAGTTGCTTGAACAGCTGCGGCGACTGCGGCAGGGCGTACCAACTGCCCGGCTGGAGCCGGACCGGCACCAGGAAGTCCCGGGCGCCCTCGGGCGTCGACCGGGTCAGCGTCGGGGTCTCGATCTCCAGGAAGTCCCGCTCGTGCAGCACCGACCGGGCGAGCTGGTTGGCCCGGGAGCGCAGCCGCATCGCCCTCGCCGGGCCGCCACGACGCAGGTCCAGGTAGCGGTAGCGGAGCCGGACGTCGTCCCCGGCCTCGACCTGGTCGTCCACCGGCAGCGGCAGCGGCGCGGCCTCGGAGAGCACCTCCAGCGCGCTCGCGGTCACCTCGACCTCGCCGGTCGGCAGCTCCGGGTTCTCGTTGCCCTCGGGACGACGGGTCACCTCGCCGGTGACCTTGACGCAGAACTCGTTGCGCAGCGCGTGCGCGTCCTCCTCACGGAAGACCACCTGGACCACGCCGGAGCCGTCGCGCAGGTCGACGAAGATGACACCGCCGTGGTCGCGCCGGCGGGCCACCCACCCGGCGAGCGTCACCGTGGTGCCGGCGTCCGCCGCGCGCAGGCTCCCGGCGTCATGGGTACGGATCACGACTTGCGTCTCCTCATCTGCGGTCCACCTATACCCCTCGCATTGTGTCAGGGGTACCGGGTGCGGACCGGCACCGGGCGGCCCTCACCCGGAGAAGACGGGCGATCCGGTCGACCGTGGACCGGCACCGGGACGGGGTCGGCGTCCGCGCGCCTCCGGCTGTCTCCCGGCGCGCCGGTACCGTCCGCCGGCCGGGCCCGGTACGGTCCGGCAGGTGCGCGTCGTACCCCGCTGGGCCCTGCTCTCCGCCACCGCCGCCCCGGTTCTCCTGATCGGTGGCTGGACCCTCGGCGCGGCCCGGCAGCCCGGCGGGTTCGACCAGGTGGTCGGGACGATCAGCGCCCTCGCGGCGCTCGACGCCACCGACCGGTGGATCATGACCGTCGCCCTGCTGGGGCTCGGAATCTGCCACTGCGTGACCGCGGCCGGGCTGCGACCGCTGCGTGCCACCGGTCGCCTGCTGTTCGCGCTGGGCGGCGTCGCCACGGTCGCCGTGGCGGCCTTCCCGCTGCCGGACGCACACGGCTCCTCCCCCGCCCACGGGCTCGCCGCCGCGGTCGCCTTCGGCGCGCTGGCCCTCTGGCCGGCCCTGGCCGTCCCGCGCCGGTGGGGCGCCGGCGCGGCCGGAGTGCTGCTGGCGTTGGTCGGGTGGTTCGTGGTGGAACTGGTCACCGGCGGCTCCCGGATCGGGCTCGCCGAGCGGGTGGCCGCGGGCGCGGAGGCGCTCGCCCCGCTGCTGGTCGCGCTGACGCTGCGGTCGCCACTCCGCCTCGGCAGAGCACGGTACGCCGATCCCCCAGTCAGTCCGGGTCGGCCGGAAGCAGGTGGGTGACCACGACGTCCCCCTCGACGAGGGCACGGGCCCGTTCCTCGGCGACCCGGTCGGCGCCGGTCAGCCGACCGGTGTGCTGGCGCAGGTGCTCCTCCCAGGACGGGACCTGGTAGATCTCGACGAACCCGTGCTCCCGCTCCCCCGCCCGGAACAGCCCCCACCGGATCGCCCCGGTACGCCGCCGCGACCGCCCCACCGCCCGCATCGCCTCGACGAACGCGTCCTGCCGCTCGGGCGGCACGGTGTAGGCGACGGTCACCACCACCGGGCCGGTGCGCGGGTGCGCGGTCAGCGTCAGGTGCGGCTCGGGCCAGTAGATCGCCGGATCACGGTTCACGCCCCGGGTGTCCCGCAGCGGCCAGACCAGCACGGTCAGCGCGCCGACCGCCGTCGCCGTCCCGGCCGCCGCCAGGGCGGTCACCAGGCTGGTCAACTCGCCGAGGGCACCCCAGGCGAGCGCGCCGAGCGCCTGTCCGCCGGCGAACACCATCTGGTACACGGACAGCCCCCGGGCGCGCACCCACCCGGGTAGGAAGAGCTGCATCGCCGCGTTGACGCTGGACAGCACGGTCATCCAGGCCAGCCCGGCGGGGACCAGGGCCACGGTGACCGGCAGTGGCCGGGGCACCAGGGCGAGCACCAGCAGGGTGGCGGCGAAGAGCAGCCCGGCGGCGAGCAGGAGTTGACTGTCCGAGAGCAGGCGCCGCACCCGGGGCAGGACGAGCGCGCCGGCCACCGCGCCCAGGCCGAGCGCGGCGAGCAGGACGCCGTAGCCGCTGGAGCCCAGGGCGAGCCGGTGGCTGGCGACCAGCGGCAGCAGCGCCCAGAGCGCACTGCCGGGCACCACGAAGAGCGCGACGCGTAGCAGGATCCGGCGGACCACCGGGGAGTGCCGGACGTACCGGCCGCCGGCGCGCAGGGCGGCGGTGAACCGCTCCGGCATCGGGTCGCCCCCGGACTGTTCCGGCCGCCAACGCAGCAGGGCCACGGCGAAGACCACGAAGGAGAGGGCGTTCAGCCCGAAGACCGCCGCGACCCCGGCCTGGGCGATCAGCACGCCGGCCACCGCGGGCCCGACGGCGCGGGCCAGGTTGACGCTGATCGAGCCGAGCGCGGACGCCGAGACGATCTGCGCCCGGGGGACCAGTTCGGGGATGACCGCCTGCCAGGCCGGCAGGGTCAACGCCTGGCCGATGCCGATGGCGAAGGTGAGGGTGAGCAGCAGCGCCGGGGGCATCCGGTCGACGGCGGTCAGCCCGGTGAGCAACGTGCCCGTCGCGGCCAGGGAGCACTGGACGGCGATGAGCAGGCGGCGGCGGTCGAAGGTGTCGGCCAGCGCGCCGGCCGGCAGGGCGAGCAGGAGCACCGGCAGCATGCTCGCGGTCTGCACCAGGGACACGAGGGCGGCCGCTCCGGGCTGGTCGACCAGGAGCCACTGTGCCCCGACGGTCTGCATCCAGGTGCCGACGTTGCTGGCCAGCACGGCCAGCCAGAGGCTGCGGAAGGCGGCCAGGCGCAACGGGGCCCAAGCCGAGGTGCTCGGTGCGGAGAGGCTCACCGGCCGGACGCTACCCCGTCCTCGACCAGGCATTCCCGGTGTCCGGAAAGACGCGAGCGGGCCGTCGGTGTCCCGACGGCCCGCTCGCGGTCCGAGTTACCGGATCATCCGGATCAGAAGACGCTGACCCCGTAGACGCTCAGCGCCTCGGTGACCGGCTGGAAGAAGGTGGTGCCACCGAAGGAGCAGTTGCCGCTGCCGCCGGAGGTCAGACCCAGGGCGGTGCCGCCGCTGAACAGCGAGCCGCCGCTGTCGCCCGGCTCGGCGCAGATGTTGGTACGGATCATGCCGTAGACCGAGCCCTCGGCGTAGTTCACCGTGGCGTTGAGCGCGGTCACCGAGCCGCTGCGCAGGCCGGTGGTGCTGCCGGACCGCTGCGCCGACTGGCCGACGAACGCGTTGCCCGCGCCGGTGATGTCCCGGTAGGTGCCGTTGTAGAGGTAGACGTTGCCGGCCGCGTTGCCGCTGTTGCTGTGCCGGACGATGCCGTAGTCGTTGCCCGGGAAGCTGGTGCCGGACCGGGTGCCGAGCAGGCTGGTCTGCGACGAGTTGCTGTACCAGCTCGACGCGATGTTGGTGCAGTGGCCGGCGGTCACGAAGTAGTAGGTGGTGCCGCTGCGGACGTTGAAGCCCAGCGAGCAGCGGCCGCCGCCAGCGGCGTAGATGGCCTGGCCGCCGGAGATCCGGGTGCTGTAGACGCCGGCCTCCTGCTCGACGCGGACCGTGCCGCCGAGCTTGGCGGCGACCGTCTCGACCTTCTTCAGCTTGGCGCCGGTGACGGTGCTGTCGACCGAGATGACGACCTGGTTGGTGGCCGGGTCGGTCCACCAGGCGGTGCCCGGGATCTTGGCGGAGCGGTCCAGCTCAGCGGTGGCCCGCGCGAGTTCGGCGGCCCCGCGCTTGACGATCTTCGGGGTGGCGCCGGCTGCGGTGACCTGGCGGGCGGCAGCGGCGTCGGTGACGGTGACGACCATCTTCCCGGTGGCGTCGGCGTAGACGCCGGCGGAGCGGTCACCGAGGCGCTCGGCCAGGCTGGCGGCGGCGTCGGGGGAGGCGGGCGAGACCGGGGCGGCCTGGGCCGGTGCGCCGAGGAGCGAACCGGCGACCATGGTTCCGGCGAAGGCGACGGCGGCGGCGCGACGGAGCGTTGACCTCGTGGGTCGCATGAACATCCTCCAAAGCGGGGGCGGGGGCACACCGTTCGGCGGTGCCCTGCTGGACCATCCGAACGACCTGGGGGAACCGTTCGGATGAGCTGAAGTATTCACACATTTAAGTTCATCTGCAAGACCTGGTCGCCGCCGGTTCACCACGACATGGGCGCGCCATCGACGCGCAACATTGTCGATACATACACCCATCTATATGCTCAGCCCAGCGCAGCCTTTCCCCCTTTGGCACCCGCGATCCGGAGGCCCACCGATGACCCCCTTCCGCCGCGCGCTCACCGTCCTCACCGCCCTCGCCGCCAGCGTCCCCCTGCTGGCCGCCCCGGCCGCCGCCGACGCCGGACCACCACCGTCGGCGATGGCCAGCCTCGGCGACTCCATCACCCGGGGCTTCAACGCCTGCGGCTGGTACGTCGACTGCACGTCACGCTCGTTCAGCACCGGCGACGACTCCGGCGTCAACGGCCACTACCTACGGATCCGCGCGGTCAACCCCGCGATCAACGGCCGCAACCACAACGACGCGCGTACCGGCGCGAAGTCCGCCGACCTGCCCGGCCAGGCGGCCACCGCGGTCAGCCAGGGCGTCGGCTACGTGACCGTCCTGATGGGCGCGAACGACGCCTGCACCAGCTCGGAGTCGAGCATGACCCCGGTCGGCACCTACCGGGCGAACATCGACGCCGCGCTCAGCCGGATCAAGGCCGGCCTGCCCAACGCCCGGGTCGCCCTGATCAGCATTCCGGACATCCAACGGCTCTGGTCGGTCGGCAAGGGCGACCTGGCCGCCCGTACCGCCTGGTCGCTGTTCGGCATCTGCCAGTCGATGCTGGCGAACCCCACCTCGACCGCCCAGGCCGACGTCGACCGGCGGGCCCGGGTCCGGCAGCGGGTGGTCGACTACAACACCCAACTCGCCCAGGCCTGTGCGGCGTACGGCAGCAACTGCGACTTCGACGACAACGCCGTGTTCAGCTACCCGTTCACGCTGAGCCAACTCTCCGGCTGGGACTACTTCCACCCGAACACCGCCGGTCAGCAGGTGCTGGCGAACGTCTCGTACGCCGCCGGCTTCCGCTGGTAACGCGAGCCCTCCCGGGCGGGTGGCGATAGCCGCCCGCCCGGTCCTCGTTCCGCCCGACGGTCGTCCGCCCGGTCGTCACTCCGCCCGACGGCGCGCCCCGGGGCCCGGCCTCGGCACCAGGTCGCGCGGCTCGGTCACCTCGTGTCCGGCGGCGCACCGCAGTTCCACCCGCACCGGCTCGTCGCAGTCGCGGTGCCGCACGCTCAACGGGGAGCCCTCCGGGTCGGCCAGGTACCGGTCCCCCCAGGCGAGCACCGCCACCAGCACCGGCCACAGGTCGAGACCCATCCGGGTCAGCCGGTACTCGTACCGCGTCCGCGCCCCCGGCTCCCGGTACGGCTCGCGGCGCAGCACCCCCTGCTCGACCAGGGTGGCCAGCCGGTTGGTGAGCACCTGCCGGGGGATACCGGTGCGCACCCGCATGTCGTCGAAACGGCGTACGCCGTTGAACACCTCGCGGAGCACCACCAGGGTCCACCGTTCGCCGAGGATCGCCATCGCCCGACCGATGGTGCAGTTCTCCACTGACCAGTCCAGTGCCACGGGTCTCATGCCGACCAGGCTAGGTCTCGTTGACAGACGCAGCAACGCGCTGCCAGGCTGAGTCCGTGACACAGACCCAGGACCCGACACGCAGCCGCACCTTCTCCTGGTCGGACCCGACCGCCAGCGTCACCCACCTCGGCCAGCGCGGCGGGCTGGAGCTGATCCGGGCGATGATCGCCGGCGAACTGGCCCCGCCCCCGGTGATGCAGCTGATGGCCATGACCCGGATGGAGGCCGAGGAGGGCTGGGTGGCCGTCGAGCTGACCCCCCAGGAGTTCCACTACAACCCGCTCGGCACCGTCCACGGCGGGGTCATCTCGACCCTGCTCGACACCGCCGCCGCGTGCGCCGTGCACACCACCCTGCCGGCCGGGGTCGGCTACACCTCACTCGACCTGAACGCGAGGTTCCTCCGTCCGGCCACGGTCGCCTCCGGGCTGCTGCGCTGCGAGGGAACCGTGCTGCAACGCGGTCGCCGGACCGCCCTGGCCGAGGCCCGCCTGACCGACGCGCGGGGCCGCCTCGTCGCCCACGCCACCTCGACCTGCCTCCTGTTCGACCTGCCCGGCCCGCCGGCCGCCGCACCGACACAGGACTGAACCCTCCGACGGCCTGGGCACCCACCGCACCGGTCGGCTCCGGCCCACGCCCCGACCACCTGCACCCGACGCCGGCCCGTCGCGCGGCGGAGGCCGGTCCGGCCGCGCGGTCGCGCTGGCGGGCGGCTCCGGGCCGCCCGCACCGGCCGGCGAGGGCGCGACGGGTCAGGAGGAGGCGGCGAGGCGGGCCGCGCGGGCGGCGCGCTTTTCCTCGAACCGGGACGCCTGCCGTTCCAGCGTGTCCAGCTGGGCGGCGATCTCGTCACGGGCGGCCTCGCCGTCGGCGTCGAGACCGGAGAGGTTGAACACGTCCCACTGCCGCAGCACCGGGGCCACCACGTCGTCACGGTGCTGGCGCAGGTCGTAGATGCCGGCCAGGGCGATCGCCACCGACTTGCGGGCGAAGCCCTCGATGCCGGCGCCGGGCATCTGGAAGTCGGCCAGGACGTCGGCCACCGCGCGCATCGCCTGCCCCGGGGCCAACTCGAAGGCCGCGCCGAGCAGGTTGCGGTAGAAGACCATGTGCAGGTTCTCGTCGGCGGCGACCTTGGCCAGCAGCGCCTCGCAGAGCGGGTCGCCGGTCACCTTGCCGGTGTTGCGGTGCGAGATCCGGGTCGCCAACTCCTGGAACGACACGTACGCCAGCGTGTGCAGGATCTCGTGGTCGTGGTTGTTGGAGTAGCCCTCCGTCATGTGCACCATCCGGGCCCGTTCCAGGGCCACCGGGTCGACCGCCCGGGTCACCGTCAGGTAGTCGCGGATGGCGGTGCCGTGCCGGCCCTCCTCCGCGGTCCAGCGGCCCACCCAGGTGCCCCAGGCCCCGTCCGGGCCGAACAGGGTGGCGATCTGGTGGTGGTACGAGGGGAGGTTGTCCTCGGTGAGCAGGTTGACGATCAGCGCGGTCCGGGCCACCTCGGGCAGCTTCGAGTCCGTCTCCGACCAGGCGTCGCCGCCCAGCGGCCCGTCGAAGGTACGCCCCTCGCTCCACGGCACGTACTCGTGCGGGAACCACTCCTTCGCCACGCTGAGGTGGCGGTTGAGGTTCTGCTCGACGACGGGTTCGAGTTCCAGGAGCAGGGCGGTCTGGCTGAGAGCGGTGCTAGCGGTCACGAGTTCTCCCTACGGTGGCGTAACCTACGCCACCGTAGGGACTTTATCGCGTACGCGCCAGTAACGTCCCAGCTAGCTGACCAGCGGCTTCAGGTCGGCCCGTGGCGGGTTCCACTCCCCCGCGTCGGCGGCCACCTGCTCACCCGAGCGGATATCCTTGACCTCGTCCGGAGCCCCGTCGGCGCCCGGGAACCACACGTACGGGATACCGCGCCGCTCCGCGTACCGGATCTGCTTGCCGAACTTCGCGGCGCTCGGGGACACCTCGCACGGGATTCCCCGACCGCGCAGCGCCTGGGCGATCCGGTCGGTCTCCGCCCGCCGCTCCTCGGTCGGCACCGCCACCAGCACACAGGTCGGTACGCTCCGCGACACGGTCAGCCGGTCCGCGCCGAAGAGCAGGCCGAGCAGGCGGCTCACCCCGATCGAGATGCCCACCCCGGGGAAGCGGTTCGCGCCGGAGCTGGCCAGGTTGTCGTACCGGCCGCCGGAACAGATCGAGCCGAACCGCTCGAAGCCCTGCAACTGGGTCTCGTAGACGGTGCCGGTGTAGTAGTCCAGCCCACGGGCGATCCGCAGGTCCGCCACACAGAGGCCAGGCGCGTGCGCCGCCGCGGTCTCCACCACCCGGGTCAGCTCCTCGATCCCCTCGTCGAGCAGCGGGTGGGAGACCCCGAGGGCGCGTACCTCGGCGGCGAACGAGGCGTCCGGAGCGGAGATCTGCGCCAGTGCCAGGCACGCCTTGGCCTGCGCCTCGGTCGCCCCGGCGGTCTCGCCCAGCAGCTCGGCTACCTTGTCCGGGCCGATCTTGTCGAGCTTGTCCACCGCGCGCAGCGCCGCCTCCGGGTCGGTCAGCCCCAGGCCGAGGTAGAAGCCCTCGCAGACCTTGCGGTTGTTGACCTGGATGCGCACCGGCGGGATCGGCAGGCCGCGCAGCGCGTCCCCGATCACCAGCGGCATCTCCGCCTCGTGGTGCGGCGCGAGGGTGTCCCGGTCAACGATGTCGATGTCGGCCTGGAGGAACTCCCGGTAGCGCCCCTCCTGCGGGCGCTCCCCCCGCCACACCTTCTGGATCTGGTAGCGGCGGAACGGGAACTGGAGCTTGCCGGCGTTCTCCAGCACGTACCGGGCGAACGGCACGGTCAGGTCGAAGTGCAGGCCGAGGGTGTCCTCGGCGGTGGGGGCGGCGCCCTCCTCCTCGTGCAGCCGCCGGATCACGTAGACCTCCTTGGAGGTCTCCCCCTTGCGGAGCAACTGGTCCAGCGGCTCGACCGCGCGGGTCTCCAACGGGGCGAAGCCGTACAGCTCGAAGGTGTCGCGGAGCCGGTCGAGGACGTACTGCTCGATCATGCGCTGGGACGGCGTCCACTCCGGGAAGCCGGAAATGGGCATGGGCTTGCTCATCGGTACTCCTTGAACTCCCGCGCGCCGCGCGGGATGACGTCGATCGCCCGCGCGCCGCGCGGGTGCGGGGACTACCAGCCTCGGGTCGGGGCGGTCGAGCGCGCGCCGCCGTCGTCGGCGGCCTCGATGAGGTACGGGTTGCTCGCGCGCTCGCGGCCGATGGTGGTCGCGGGGCCGTGGCCGGGCAGTACGACGGTGTCGTCGGCCAGCGGGAGGATCTTCTCCCGGAGGCTGGTCACCATCGCGGGCATGCTGCCGCCCGGCAGGTCGGTGCGGCCGATCGAGCCGGCGAAGAGCACGTCACCGGAGAGGCAGATCTGCTCGGCCTCCCAGGACGAGCCGGCGCCGGGCATCCGGAACAGCACCGACCCGCCGGTATGGCCCGGGGCATGGTCGACGGTGATCTCCAGCCCGGCCAGGGCGAGCGTCGCGCCGTCGGTCAGCTCGGCGACGTCCTCCGGTTCGCTGTACGGCAGGCGACCGCCGAAGAGCTGGCTCAGGTCCATGGAGAGGCCCTTGGCGGGGTCGGCGAGCAGTTCCCGGTCGTCGGGATGGACGTAGGCGGTGATGCCCCGCGCCCCGCAGACCGGGGCGACCGAGAAGGTGTGGTCGAGATGACCGTGGGTGAGCAGCACGGCGGCCGGGTGCAGGCGGTGCTCGGCGAGCAGCGCGTCGAGCCGGTCGATCACGCCGATACCGGGGTCGACCACCACGCACTGCTCCCCCGGTGCGGTGGCGACCACGTAGCAGTTGGTGCCGAAGGCGTCCGCGGGAAAGCCGGCCACGAGCACGTCCGCTCCCCTTTCTCGTCGGTGCGTACCCTCACCGCAGCCTAGCCGTACGGGCCGTCGCGGCCACCCCCGGTGGGCACGGCCACACGACCAGTGAAAGGTGACGATAGACCCCTTGACCGACCTGGTACACCACATTCCCAGCCGGTACCCGTACACTCTGGCGGGCGTGTGGCGTGGCGCACTTGCGCCCGGCGGCGCCCGGCGCCCGTCCGCCATGACGACCAGGGTAGAGGAAGGGGAGCGCGGGTGGCTTCCAGCAGGGACCGGCAGCGCAGGCTCGCACGGGAGAAGCTCGACCGGCAGATGGCCCGCCGGGCCGCCCGCGCCAAGCGCCGCCGCCAGATCCAGGCGGGTGTCGGCGCGGGGGTGGTGCTCGCCCTCGTCGTGGTCGGTTCGGTCTGGGCGCTCGGCGGCTTCGACCGGGACCCGGAGGAGAACCTGGCCGAGGCGGACGTCTGCGCCTGGACGCCGCAGAACGCCGAGGCCAACAGCAACCTGAAGGACGTCGGTACACCGGCGACCACGGGCCTGCCCACCTCCGGCACCCGGGCGATGACCGTCACCACCAACCAGGGCGCCCCGATCACCGTCGAGCTGGACCTGGCCGGGGCGCCGTGCGCCGCGGCGAGCATCTCGCACCTGGCGGGCCGCTCGTTCTACGACAACACCACGTGCCACGAGATCACCACCGAGGGGGCGCTGCGCTGCGGCGACCCGAGCGGCACCGGCCTCGGCGGCCCGACGTACTCGTTCTACGACGAGAACGTCCCCGCCGCCGCGCCGTCGCCCAGCCCGGCCGCGGACCAGCCGCCGGCGTACCCGAAGGGCACCGTGGCGATGATCGCCAGCCCGCCGGGCGCCAACAGCAGCCAGTTCCTGATCTTCTTCAAGGACTTCAACCCGGCGGAGCCGGCGTACTCGGTCATCGGAAAGGTCACCGGCGGGCTCGACGTGGTGGAGAAGGTCGGCACCCTGGAGACCGTGGACAATGGGTCGGGGGCGAAGGTCAAGCCGAAGACCGACGTGGTGATCCAGAGCCTGACCGTCGGTGAACCGGCAACGACGCCGGCGGCGACGCCCGCGCCCGCGCCGAGCAGCCCGGCCGCTGCACCGTCGGCGACCCCGTCCGCCGGCTGACCGGCCGGTCCACAGCACCTTCGCGGCAACTGACCGCCGAGACATACGAGGAGTGACCGTGACGTCCACCAGAGAGCGGCAGCGCGCGGCGGCGCGGGCCCGACTCGAGCGGGAGATGGCCGAGCGTGCGGCCAAGGCCCGTCGGCGCCGGCAGACGCAGGCGATCGTCGGGGCGGGGGCGGCCCTGCTGCTCGTGGTCGCCGGCACGGTGTGGCTCGTCGCGAGCCTCGGTGACGACGAGAGCAGCGACACGACGGCCACGCCCGCCGGCACCTCGCTCTGCGTCTGGGACGAGGCGCCCGCCGAGCAGCGCACGCCGCAGGTCAAGGACGTCGGCCTGCCTGGCAGCCAGCAGCCGAACGTCGGTACCCAGACCATGACGATCGACACCAACCTGGGGCCGATCACCGCCAAGGTCAACCTTGCCGACACGCCCTGCACGGCGGCCAGCTTCACCCACCTGGCCAGCAAGAACTTCTTCGACAACAGCAAGTGCCACCGGCTGGTCACCGAGGGGCTGCAGGTGCTGCAGTGCGGCGACCCGAGCGCCACCGGCAAGGGCTGGCGGGAGACCGACGGCACCGGCGGCCCGCAGTACCGGTTCGCCGAGGAGAACCTGCCCACCGACAAGCGTCCGCCGTACCCGGAGGGCGTCATCGCGATGGCCAACTCCGGCCAGCCGGCCAGCACCGGCAGCCAGTTCTTCATCGTGTACGGCGACTCGCAGCTCAGCCCGGACTACACGGTCCTCGGCACGATCACCTCGGGCATGGACATCGTCAAGCAGGTCGGCGCGGCCGGGCACGACAACGCCTTCGGCCAGCAGGCCGGTGGCGGCCACCCGAAGAAGGAGGTCGTCATCAAGAAGCTGACCATGAGCGAGATCCAGAAGTGAGCTGACCCGCCTTCCACGAGAACGCCCGCCGGTCAACCCGGCGGGCGTTCTCGTGTCCGTGGGGACGGCGACGTGACCGGCCCGTTTCGACGGGGTCAGGCGCCCGAGGTCACCCGGTACGCGTCGAAGACGCCGTCGACCTTACGGACGGCGGCCAGCAGGTGTCCGAGGTGCTTGGGGTCGGCCATCTCGAAGCTGAACCGGCTCACCGCCACCCGGTCGCGGGTGGTGGTGACGGTGGCGGAGAGGATGTTCACCCGCTCCTCGGAGAGCACCCGGGTCACGTCGGCGAGCAACTTGTGCCGGTCGAGGGCCTCGACCTGGATGGCGACCAGGAACGTGGAGGCGGAGGTGAGCTTCCAACTGACCTCGACCACCCGCTCGACCTGCGCCTTGAGGTCCTCGGCGTTGGCGCAGTCGTCCCGGTGCACGCTCACCCCGCCGGAACGGGTGACGAACCCGAAGACGGAGTCCGGCGGGACCGGGGTGCAGCAGCGGGCCAGTTTGATCCAGACGTCGCTGACGCCCCGGACCACCACGCCCGGATCGTTGCTGGCGGCGCGGCTGCGGGGCGGACGGGTCGCCACCGCCGTCTCGGCGATGTCCTCGACCGCGCCTTCCTCGCCGCCGTACGCGGCCATCAGCCGCTGCACGACCGACTGCGCGGAGACCTGGCTGTCCCCCACCGCGGCGTAGAGCGAGGCCACGTCGGCCAGGTGCAGGTCCCGGGCGATCGTCATCAGCGCGTCGGAGGTGAGCATCCGCTGCAACGGCATGCCCTGCTTGCGCATCGCCTTGACGATCGCGTCCTTGCCGGCCTCGATCGCCTCCTCGCGCCGCTCCTTGTTGAAGTACTGCCGGATCTTCGTCCGCGCCCGGGGGCTCTTGACGAAGCCGAGCCAGTCCTGCGTCGGGCCGGCCGTGTCGGACTTCGAGGTGAAGATCTCGATCACGTCGCCGTTGGACAGCGTCGACTCGAGCGGCACCAGCTTGCCGTTGACCCGGGCTCCGATGCACTTGTGCCCCACCTCGGTGTGCACCGCGTACGCGAAGTCCACCGGCGTCGACCCGGTCGGCAAGGGGATGACGTCACCCTTCGGGGTGAAGACGTACACCTCCTGGCTGGACAGGTCGAAGCGCAGCGCGTCGAGGAACTCGCTCGGGTCGGCCGCCTCCCGCTGCCAGTCCAGCAGCTGCCGGAGCCAGGTCATCTCGTCGATGTGCGCGGGCGGACCGACGATCTGGGTGCCCTTGTGCTCCTTGTACTTCCAGTGCGCGGCGATACCGAACTCGGCGGTGCGGTGCATGGCGTACGTGCGGATCTGCATCTCGACCGGCTTGCCGGTCGGCCCGATGACCGTCGTGTGCAACGACTGGTACATGTTGAACTTGGGCATCGCGATGTAGTCCTTGAACCGGCCGGGCACCGGCTGCCAGTTCGCGTGGATGACCCCCAGGGCGGCGTAGCAGTCCCGCACCGTGTCGACCAGGATCCGCACGCCGACCAGGTCGTAGATGTCGTTGAAGTCCCGCCCCCGCACGATCATCTTCTGGTAGATCGAGTACAGGTGCTTCGGCCGACCGGTGGTCTCCGCCTTGATCTTGGCGGCCTTGAGGTCGGTGCCGACCTTCTGGGTCACCTGCTTGAGCAGGGCCTCCCGCTGCGGCTGGTGCTCACCGATCAGGCGCTGGATCTCCTCGTACCGCTTCGGGAACAGCGTGCCGAAGGCGAGGTCCTCCAACTCCCACTTGATGGTGTTCATACCCAGCCGGTGGGCCAGCGGAGCCAGGATCTCCAGCGTCTCCTTGGCCTTCTGCTCCTGCTTCGGACGGGGCAGGAAGGTGAGGGTACGCATGTTGTGCAGCCGGTCGGCGAGCTTGATGACCAGCACCCGGGGGTCCTTCGCCATGGCGACCACCATCTTGCGGATGGTCTCCGCCTTGGCGGCGTCGCCGAGCTTGACCTTGTCGAGCTTGGTGACCCCGTCGACCAGGAGCGCGACCTCGCCGCCGAAGTCGACCTTCATCTGGTCGAGGGTGTACTCGGTGTCCTCGATGGTGTCGTGCAGCAGCGCCGCCACCAGGGTGGTGGTGTCCATGCCGAGGTTGGCCAGGATGGTGGCGACCGCGAGCGGGTGGGTGATGTACGGGTCGCCGGACTTGCGGTACTGCCCGGAGTGCCACCGTGCGGCCATGTCGAAGGCACGCTGGAGCAGGCGGGCGTCGGCCTTGGGGTGGTTCTCCCGGTGGGTGGAGATCAGCGGCTCCAGCACCTCGCTGACCTGGGAGGTCTGCCAGGGCGCGTTGAACCGGGCCAGCCGGGCCCGGACCCGTCGACCGGTGGGGGCGTTGGCCAGGGCGAACCCACCCACCGGCGGGAGGTCGTTCGGGTCGTCGGCCAGCAGCGGGGCGCCCAGGGGCGCCGGGCCGTCGCCGTTCGGGGCCGCCGGGAGGCCGGTCTCACCGACGCCGGTCGGAGCGCTGCCGTTACCGGAAGGTCGGGCCGGACCGAGGCCGGTCCGGTCGGTCGCCGAGCTGTCCGCGTCGCCTGTCGGATGCACCGTGCCCTCCACCGGAGGAACGACATCGTAGGACACCGGCCTCCTCACCCTTCGCCGGAAAGAGCCGACCGTAACCGGTCGACCGGGTACGCCGCCGACCGGGGCCGGCGATTTTACTCCAGGCCGACCGGGGCCGGCAATTTTACGCTGTTCGCGTCTGCTCTGCTCGCGCCGCCGTCACCGGCTGGCGCTCCGGCCACCCGCCCGTCTCCGGGCGGGCGCCGTGCTGGTGCCGCCGGCGGGTCGCCCCGCCCGGTCAGCAAAGGGCAATGCTACCCGCCGGGGACCTGGTGTGCCGCTCCGCCGGAGGGCCCGCGCCGGGTCCGTCCGACGGCTGTCGGATCAAACGGTCAGCAGGGCATGGACCGGACGCGGGGCCAGCCGCTCCCGGCCGCCGAGGAAGGCCAACTCCATCAGGACGGTGAATCCGGCCACCGTGCCCCCGGCCCGCTCGACCAGGTCGAGGGTGGCCTCGGCGGTGCCCCCGGTGGCGAGGACGTCGTCGACCACCAGGACCCGGTGACCGGCGGTGAACGCGTCCTGGTGCACCTCCAGGGTCGCCTCGCCGTACTCCAACGCGTACGAGGCCGAGTGGGTCGCCCGGGGCAGCTTGCCTGCCTTGCGTACCGGCACCACCCCGACACCGGTGGCGTACGCGATGGCGGCGGCAACCACGAACCCGCGCGCCTCGATGCCGACCACCACGTCGAAGGACTCGCGCCCGTGGTGGGCGACGATCCCGTCGACGACCTCGCGGAAGACCGCACCGTCGGCGAAGAGCGGCATCAGGTCCTTGAACATGATCCCGGGCTTCGGGAAGTCCGGTACGTCGAGCACCCGACCGGCCACCAGCTCGGCGACGGCGGCACCGCTGTCGCCGCGTACCCCGGTGTGGGTTTCCGTCACGATTGTCCCCTTCAACGACACGGCGTCCTTCAATGCTGCTCGCACAGCATGAAGGACGCCGTCACGTCAGTTGTCGGCGGGTGGGGCGTGCGCCGCCCCACCCGCCCGGGTCAGCGGCGCTTGCCGCCGGGCCGGTTGCCGCTGCCGCCGGTGGGCCGGCCACCGCGCGCACCGGTCGACCGCTTGCCGGTCGGTCGGGCACCAACCTTCGGGGCCGCGCCGGCCAGCGCCGCGGTCTCCGGGTCGACCGACTCCTCGCCCCCCTCGGTGGACTTCGCCGTCCCCTTCGGGGTGACCTCGCCCCGGGCGATCGCGCCGCGCCGGGCCAGGATCCGCTTGTTGTGCGCCTGGATGCGGGGCTCCTGGTTCTTCAACACCACCAACAGCGGGGTGGCCACCAGGATCGAGGTCAGGAAGGCCACCGCCATACCGACGAAGAGCACCAGGCCGAGGTCCTTCAGGGTGCCCGCGCCGAGCAGGCCGGCACCGATGAAGAGCAGACCACCGACCGGCAGCAGCGCGACCACCGAGGTGTTCAGCGACCGCATCAGGCTCTGGTTCACCGCCAGGTTGGCCGCCTCGCCGTACGTCTGGTTGTTGTTGGCGGTGATCCCCCGGACGTTCTCCTGCACCTTGTCGAAGACGACCACGACGTCGTACAGGGCGAAGCCGAGGATGGTGAGGAAGCCGATCACCGTCGAGGGGGTCACCTCGAAGCCGACCGCCGAATAGATACCCGAGGTGAGCACCAGGTTGAGGAAGAGCGAGCCGACCGCGGCGGCGGCCATCCGCCACTCGAACCGCAGGACCAGGTAGACCGTCACCAGGGCGATGAAGATCACCAGACCGAGGAGGGCCCGCGAGGTGACCTGGCCGCCCCAGGCCGAGCTAACCCGGTTGGTGCTGATCTGGTCGGCGTTCAGGCCGAGGTCCCCGGCCAGTGCGACCTTGACCGCCTCGGCCTCGCCGGCGTCCAGCTCCGAGGTACGCATCTCGTAGAAGTTGCCGCTCGGGCCACCGACCTCCTGCGCGGTGACCAGCTCGGCGCCACCACCGGCGCTGGCGAGCGCCTCCTCGGTGACCGCCTCGGCGCGCTCCAGGGTGCCGACGCTCGCCGGCACCTGGAAGGAGTTGCCGCCGCTGAACTCGATGCCGAGCTTGAAGCCGCTCACCAGGAAGCTGAGCACGGCGAGCAGGACGAGCGCCCCGGCGACGCCGAACCAGAGCTTGCGGCGGCCGACGACGTCGAGACCAGCCTCGCCCCGGTACAGCCGGGTGGCCAGACCACTACGAGCCATCTCAGGCCTCCTTGACACGCTGGTTGCGGGTGGTCGGCTGCTCGGCACCCTTGGCGGGAAGCACCCGGCCGAGGCCGCTGACCCGGGGCGACAGGAACGCCCGGGTCCGGGCGAACATCGCCATGATCGGGTGCCGGAAGAGGAAGACCACCACGAGGTCGAGCACGGTAGCCAGGCCCAGGGCGAAGGCGAAGCCCTTCACCGCGCCGACCGAGACGATGTAGAGGACCACGGCGGACAGGATGGTGATGGCGTTCGCCGAGATGATCGTCCGGCGGGCCCGGATCCAGGCGCGGGGCACCGCGCTGCGTGGGCTGCGGCCCTCACGGATCTCGTCCTTGAGGCGCTCGAAGTAGATGACGAAGGAGTCCGCCGCCACACCGAGCGAGACGATCATGCCGGCGATGCCGGCGAGGGTCAGCGTGAAGCCGATCTGGCGGCCGAGGAAGACCAGCGCGCCAAAGACCAGCAGCGCCGACAGCACCAGACTCAGGAAGATCACCGAGCCGAGCAGCCGGTAGTAGAAGAACGCGTAGATGATGACCAGCAGCATGCCGATGCCGGCGGCGAGCAGACCGGCCCGCAGGTGGCTCTCGCCCAGGGTGGCGGAGACGTTCTGCTGCTCCTGCGGCTCGAAGGTCACCGGCAGGGCACCGTAGCGCAGCGTGCTGGCCAGGTCGCTGGCGGTGCTGTTGTTGAAGCTGCCGCTGATCTGCGAGTCACCGGTCAGCACGCCCTGGATCTCCGGGGAGGAGATCACCGCGTTGTCGAGCACCACGGCCACCCGGCACTTGCCGTCCTGGCCGAGCGCGCTGGCGTCGCAGGCCTGCCCCTCGTTGTTGAACGCCTCCCGGGTCAGCGCCGTCCACTTCTCCTGGCCGGGGCCGGTGAAGTTCAGGCTGACCACCCACTGGCCGGTCTGGTCGAGCGCCGGGTCGGCGTCGTCGACGTCGGTGCCCTGCACCTTGGCCTGGTCGAGCAGGTACTTGGCGCCGGCCTCGCAGGCCACCGCCTGCTGCTTCGGGTCGCTGATCGAGCCGGCCGGCCGCTTGTCGAGCTGCTCGCAGGTGATCGTCGGCACGTTGAACTGCATCGTCGCCGGGAGCACCGCCACCTCGCGCGGGGTCAGCGTGCCGAACGGCGTGAGCCGCTCGGCCAGCGCCGGGTCGGCGCTCACGTCGGCCGGGGCCTGTAGGCCGCTGGCGGCCTGCCAGGCGGCCGCGCCGACCTTCTGCTCGACGGCCTTGCGCTGCTCCTCGATACCCTGCGGCACCGGCTCGGGGCTCGGCGAGGCGGGGGCGCTGGCCGACGGGCTCGGGGCGGGGCTGGCGCTGGCGGACGGGGCCGGCGCGCCGCCACCCTGGCCGCCGGTGCTCGGCGAGGCGCTGACCTTCGGGGCGGCACTGCCGGACGGGGCCGGCGTGGCGCTGCCCGACGGAGCCGGCGCGGCGCTGCCGGACGGGGCGGGGGCGGCCGTCGGCGGGGTGGCCGCCGCGCCGCTACCGTCGGCGACCTTGAGCACCTTGCGGAACCGCAGCTCGGCCGCGCTACCCACCTCGCTCAGGTCCCGGTTCTCACCGGGCAGCGAGATGACGATGTTCCGGTCGCCCTCGGTGACCACCTCGGCCTCGGCGACACCGAGCGCGTTGACCCGGTTGTCGATGATGCTCCGGGCCTCCTCGAGGCTCTCCGCGGTCGGCGGACGGCCGTCGACGCTGTTGGTCGCCTCCAGCGTGAGCCGGGTGCCGCCGATCAGGTCCAAGCCGAGCTTGGGCTCGAGCCGGTCCTTCCAGCCACCGCTGGCACCGCCCGCGAAGAACACCAAAAGATAGAGGACGACGAAGATGACGCCGAGCACGGCGAGCTGCCGTCCCGGCCGCATCTGTCCCTGAGGTGGTGCCACGGCTGTCCTGTCTCCCTGTGCGGTCGCGCCGCTGGTGCAAGGCGGCGGGGGTCAGGCCGGGGATCCGGCCACGTGTTGGGGTGGACGTCGGTGTCGGCCCGGGCGGGGAAGCTGGCCAGGGCCCGCCGTCGCGTCCGTCCGGGTCGACACCGACGCCGACCTACTATCCACTTATTTCGATCCGCGCGCTGCCCCGTGGGGCACGCGTTCACTCCTTGACGTCGGCGTCCTCGGTGACCTGCTCGGTCGGCTCGCTCTGCTCCGCGCGGGTGACCACCCGGGCGATGGCCGGCCGGGCGTACCGGGTCTGCACGCCGGGGGCGACCTCGAGCAGGACGGTGTCGTCGTCGACGCCGGTGACCGTGCCGTACAGCCCGCCGATGGTGACCACCTCGTCGCCGGGGCCGAGCGCGGACTGCATGGCCTCGGCTTGCTTGCGGCGCTTCTGCTGGGGGCGGATCATCATGAAGTACATGACGCCGAAGAGCAGAGCGATCATCAGGATCGGCGTCAGACCGCCGGCTCCCCCACCGCCCTCTGCTGCGTAAAGCACGGTAAAGACCTTCCCATTGGCCACCCGTCCGACGGGGGGCGCCGGAGCGGAGGCGTGTTCTCACGTCCTGTACAGACCGCGGCGAGTCTAATCCCTGCACCTGAGAACGCCGAACGCAGCTCGGATCACGTTCGCATCACGGCTGATCGGGCTCGACGGAGAAGAGATCGGGCACGGGAGGGGCGCTCCCGCCAAATGTACCATTCGGCGGGATACGCCCCAGATGATGCCAGGCAGCCTCGGTCGCCACCCGGCCCCGGGGCGTGCGGGCCAGCAGGCCGGCCCGGACCAGGAACGGCTCGCAGACCTCCTCGACCGTGTCCGGCTGCTCGCCGACCGCCACGGCGAGGGTGGAGAGCCCGACCGGGCCACCCCGGAACGAGTCGACCAGCGCGGTCAGCACCGCCCGGTCCAGCCGGTCCAGCCCGAGCGCGTCCACGTCGTACACGGTCAGGGCGGCCCGGGCGGTCTCCACGGTGACCACGCCGTCGGCCCGAACCTCGGCGAAGTCGCGGACCCGGCGCAGCAGCCGGTTGGCGATCCGGGGGGTGCCCCGGGAGCGGCCGGCGATCTCGGCCGCGCCGTCGTCGGTGATCGGTACGCCGAGGATGCGGGCCGAGCGGTGCAGCAGGGTCTCCAGGTCCGCCGGGGAGTAGAAGTCGAGGTGGGCGACGAAACCGAAGCGGTCCCGCATCGGCCCGGTCAGCAGGCCCGACCGGGTGGTCGCGCCAACCAGGGTGAACGGCTCCACGTCCAGCGGGATGGCGGTCGCGCCGGGACCCTTGCCGACCACCACGTCGACCCGGAAGTCCTCCATCGCGCTGTAGAGCAGTTCCTCCGCCGGCCGGGCGATCCGGTGGATCTCGTCGATGAAGAGCACGTCGCCCTCGGCGAGGCTGGTCAGGATCGCCGCCAGGTCGCCCGAGCGTTCGATGGCCGGGCCGCTGGTCACCCGGATGCCCGAGCCCAGCTCGGCGGCGACGATGTTGGCCAGGCTGGTCTTGCCCAGGCCGGGCGGCCCGGAGAGCAGGATGTGGTCCGGCGGGGAACCGCGCCGCATCGCCCCCTTGAGCAGCAGGTCGAGCTGGTCGCGGACGCGGTCCTGGGCGATGAACTCGTCGAGCCGCTTCGGCCGGACGCTCACCTCCAGGTCCCGCTCCGCGTCCTGGACGTACGCCGAGACGAGGCCGTTGTCGGTCACGCTGTCTCCTCCCCCCGGGCGTCGGTCACCTGGTCCGGCCCAGCAGTCGGATCGCCTGCTTGAGCAGGACCGGCACCGGCGGGGTCGGGCCGTCCACGGTCTCCGCCACGGCGGCCACCGCCTGGTCGGCCTGGCCCGCCGTCCAGCCCAGCCCGACCAGTGCCTGCCGGACCTGCTCGGGCCAGGCGCCGCTGGTCACCCCGGCCGCGCCGTCCGGTCCGACGGCCACCGGGCCGATCCGGTCCCGCAGTTCCAGCACCAGCCGCTCGGCGCCCTTCTTGCCGATGCCCGGCACCCGGGTCAGCGCGGCGGTGTCGCCGTTGGCGATGGCCTTGCGCACCCCGTCGGGGGTGTGCACGGCCAGCACCGCCTGAGCCAGCCGGGGGCCGACCCCGCTGGCGGTCTGGAGCAGCTCGAACAGCGCCTTGGCGTCGTCGTCGGCGAAGCCATAGAGGGTGAGCGAATCCTCCCGGACCACCAGGCTGGTGGCGAGCCGGGTCTCCTGGCCGACCCGCAGCTCGGCGAGGGTGCCGGGGGCGCACTGCACGGCGAGGCCGACCCCGCCGACCTCCACCACCGCGTGGTCCGGACCGGTCGCGGTCACCGTGCCGCGCACGCTGGCGATCATCGCGCTCCTCCTCGTCGTACCCGGTCGGCGGCGGCGGCCAGCTTCGAACGGGTGCCGCCCCGCCAGATGTGGCAGATGGCCAGGGCCAGCGCGTCGGCGGCGTCGGCCGGCTTCGGCGGCTCGGCCAGCCGCAGCAGCCGGGTCACCATGGCAGTCATCTGCGCCTTGTCCGCCTGGCCGGAGCCGGTGATCGCCGCCTTCACCTCGCTCGGCGTGTACGTCTGCACGGGCAGGCCGGCGCGCGCCCCGGCCAGCACGGCGATCCCGCTGGCCTGGGCGGTGCCCATCACGGTACGGACGTTGTGCTGGCTGAACACCCGTTCCACGGCGACGCTCTCCGGCCGGTGCTCGGCGACCAGCTCGGTGAGCGCCCGGTCGAGCAGCAGCAGCCGGCGCGGCAGTTCGTCGTCCGGGTCGGTGCGCACGACGTGGTACGCCACCAGCGTGCAGGGCCGCCCCGGCACGCCCTCGACCACGCCGACCCCGCACCGGGTCAGCCCCGGGTCGACGCCCAGCACCCGCACGCCGTCTCCTCCCCGAGCCGCCAGCAGTACGTGTGTTCGACACCCTACTGGTCGTCCCGACGGCCACCACCTCCGGACACGCCGGGCGTCCGACAGCGCCGGCGGGACGGTCCGGCCACCGGCGGGACACCCGGGCGCTGCGGGCGCGAAACGACGGAGCGTCAGTCCCACATAGCCGGGCCGTGGAGTATGTGCGGAGCAACCATGTGCCGTGGGGCACACAACTCGTAACTTCTGCGCCATGACGGCTGAACCCGTGGCGTTCCCCCACGTTGTCCAGGTCGACCTCACCGGTCGTACCGCGCTGGTTACCGGTGGTGGCAGTGGTATCGGCCGGGCATGCGCCCTGCGACTCGCCGCGGCCGGCGCGACGGTGCACGTGGTGGACGTCAACGTCGAGGCGGCCAAGGAGGTCGCCGACGAGGCGGGCGGGCGCGCCGAGGGCGTCGACCTGGCCGACCCGGAGGCGGTCGAACGGCTCGACACCGACGTCGACATCGTGGTGAACAACGCCGGCCTCCAGCACGTGGCCCCGGTCGCCGAGTTCCCGGTCGAACGCTTCGCCCACCTGCACCGGGTGATGGTGGAGGCGCCGTTCCGGATCGTCCGGCGGGCGCTGCCGCACATGTACGCCCGGGGTTGGGGACGGGTCATCACCGTCTCCTCGGTGCACGGGCTGCGGGCCTCGGCGTACAAGTCGGCGTACGTGTCGGCCAAGCACGCCGTGGAGGGCCTGTCCAAGGTCATCGCGTTGGAGGGCGCCGCGCACGGGGTCACCGCCAACTGCGTCAACCCGGCGTACGTGCGGACCCCGCTGGTGGAGAGTCAGATCGCCGAGCAGGCGGCCCGGCACGGCATCGGCGAGGACGAGGTGATCGACAAGATCATGCTGGCCCGGGCGGCGATCAAACGGCTGATCGAGCCGGAGGAGGTCGCTGAGTTGATCGCCTATCTCTGCTCCCCGCCGGCGTCGTTCATCACCGGATCTTCAATCGCCCTCGACGGGGGCTGGACGGCCAACTAGGGGTGACCAGCACAATGTCGCTCATGTCGTCGCCGATCGAGTTCCTGGAACTGCTCGCCCGGGAGGCCGCGGCCGTCGAGTTCGAGGGACCGCTGGTCGCCGCGCGCTCGGCCGGGCTGCCCGCCAACCAGATCGCCGAGCTCGAGCAGGCGAAGGTGCTGGCGCTGCGGGTACGCGCGCTGCTGGAACGGCGCCGCCGCCGCGAGATCGAGCTGTCCGGGCTGTACGACACGGCCAGTGACCTGGCCGGGCTGCGGGACTCCGACGACGTGCTGCGGGCCATCGTGCACCGGGCCCGGAACCTGCTCGGCGCGGACGTCGCGTACATGACCCTCAACGACGACGACCGGGGCGACACGTACATGCGGGTCACCGACGGGTCGGTCTCCGCCCGGTTCCAGCGGCTGCGGTTGCCGATAGGAGCCGGGCTCGGCGGTCTGGTGGCCCAGTCCGGCACCCCCTACGTGACCGCCAACTACTCCGAGGACGACCGCTTCCACCACACCGGCGAGATCGACGCCGGGGTGCGTGAGGAGGGCCTGGTGGCGATCCTGGGCGTGCCGCTGCGGCTCGGCTCGACCTCGATCGGGGTGCTCTACGCGGCGAACCGCTCCGCCCGGCCGTTCGCCCGGGAGGAGGTGGCCCTGCTGGTCTCGCTCGCCGCGCACGCCGCGGTGGCCATCGACACCGCCCGGCTGCTCGCCGAGACCCGGGCGGCGCTGGAGGAACTGTCGACGGCGAACACCACCATCCGGGCGCACAGCACCTCGGTGGAGCGGGCCGCGGCGGCCCACGACCGGATGACCGCGCTGGTGCTGCGCGGCGGCGGGGTGGAGGACGTCGCGGCGGCGGTCACCGACGTGCTCGGCGGGGCGCTGCTGGCGCTGGACGCCGAGGGGCGGCTGCTGGCCCGGGTCGGTGAGATCGACGAGCCGGACCGCTCGGACATGGTGGAGGCGGTGGCCGCGTCGCGGACCGAAGGACGCAGCGTGCGGCGGGGCCGGCTCTGGTACGCCGCCGTGGTCGCCGGCGCGGAGAACCTCGGCGCGCTGGTGCTGCGCCCGGAGGACGAGTTGGTCGACGCCGACCAGCGCATCCTAGAGCGGGCCGCCCTGGTCACCGCGTTGCTGCTGCTGTTCCGGCGGACCGTCGCCGAGGCGGAGGGTCGGGTCCGGGGTGAGCTGCTCGACGACCTGATCGCCCGGCCACTGAGCGACGCCGAGGCGCTGCACAGCCGGGGCCGACGGCTCGGCGTCGACCTGGACGCCGCGCACGTGCTGGTGGCGGTCGGCGACGACGCGTTCGCGTCGACCGGCTCGGCCCGGCAGCGGGTGGTCTCCTGGGCCACCA
Organism: Micromonospora pallida; assembly: GCF_900090325.1. Lineage (NCBI taxonomy): Bacteria > Bacillati > Actinomycetota > Actinomycetes > Micromonosporales > Micromonosporaceae > Micromonospora > Micromonospora pallida. The sequence continues at coordinate 3,658,230 of NZ_FMHW01000002.1, forward strand.
CGTACGCCTCGACCCGGGGTGGGCTGGCCGCCGCGCGCGACGGGCGGGTGGTACTGATGCTGCCTGGCCAGGACGCCGGCGCCGCGGCCCGGGCGGTGGCCCGGGACCTGTCCCGGGTGACCGGCCGGCCGGTGACCGCCGGGGCGAGCGGACCGGCGCGCGGGCCGGCGTCGCTGGCGGCGACGTTCCGGGAGGCGGACCGCTGCCTGACCGCCCTCGGCGCGCTGGGCCGGATCGGCCAGGGCGCAAGCACCGCCGAGCTGGGCTTCGTCGGGCTGCTGCTCGGCGCGGTCGGCGACCGGGGCGACCGGGACGTGTCCCGGTTCCTCACCGACACCGTCGGCCCGGTGGTCGACTACGACGCCCGGCGGGGCACCGCGCTGGTGAAGACCCTGGAGGCGTACTTCGGGGTCGGCGGGAGCCTGGCCCGGGCGGCGGAACAGCTGCACGTGCACGTCAACACGGTCACCCAGCGGCTGGAACGGGTGGGGCAACTGCTCGGCCCGGACTGGCAGAAGCCGGAGCGGGCGCTGGAGGTGCAGCTCGCGCTCCGTCTGCACCGGCTCCGCGACCCGGGCCGCTGAGCCAGACCCGGCTATCCGGCCCCCGCCAGCTCGGACCGGCCGGTTCCGGGCGGCTCGGAACCGCTGCTCCCGGGCGGGCCGGAACCACCACTCGCGGCCGGGTCGGAGTGATCTGTCCCGGTCGGGACGACGGAGCGGCCGGGCAGCCAGCGCAGCATGCCCAGCAGCCCGAGACCGGCCACGGCGGCGGCGAGCAGCGCCACCGAGTGCATGGCGGTGACGAAGGCCCGGTCCGCCGTGGCCAGCAGGGCGGTGGCGTCCGCGCCAAGCCCGGGCGCGACGCCGTACGCCCCGGCAAGGGACCCCTCGGCTGCCTCCCGGACCCCGTCGGGCAGTTCCCCGGTGGCCGGCGCGACCCGGGCCCGGTAGACCGCGGCGAGCACCGCGCCGAGCACCGAGACCCCGAGGGCCGCGCCTACCTGCCGGACCGTGTTGGTGACCGCCGAACCGACGCCGGCCCGCTGGCGGGGCAGCGCCGCCAGGACCGACTCGGTGGCCGGGGCGGTGATGTGCGCCATGCCCACGCCCTGGACCCCGAGCAGCACGGCGATCACCCAGATCGGGGTGGCCGCGTCGACCAGGGCCCAGCCCGCCAGCGCGACCGTGACCAGGCCCAGTCCGCCGCCGCAGACCACCCGGGCGCCGTACCGGCGGACCAGGGTGGCGCTGCGCGGGGCGAGGACAAGCTGGGCCAGGGCCAGCGGCAGGTAGAGCAGGCCGGTGTGCAGCGGCGAGTGGCCGCGCACCAGTTGCAGGTGGAACGCGCTGACGAACATCACCCCCGACCCGGCGAAGAAGACCAGGCCGACCAGGGCCACCGGGGCGGCAAACCGGGGCATCCGGAACAGTCGCACGTCCAGCGCGGGGTGCTCGGTGCGCCGCTCGTGCCAGCCGAACGCGACCAGCACGGCCAGGCCGCTGAGCACCGCCGCCCAGACCACCGGGCGGTCGAAGCCGTGCTCACCGCCGTCGATCACACCCCAGGTGAGGGTGACCAGGCCGACCACGGAGAGCCCCACGCCGGGCAGGTCGATCCGGCCGGGACGGGGATCGCGCGACTCGGGCACCAGCAGCGCCCCGGCGACCAGACCGGCGACCGCCACCGGCACGTTGACCAGGAAGACCGACCCCCACCAGAAGTGCTCCAGCAGGACGCCACCGAGGATCGGGCCGGCCGCCACGGCGAGCCCGACCGAGGCGGACCAGAACCCGATCGCCCGGGGGCGTTCCCGGGGGTCGAAGACGGTGGCGATGATCGACAGGGTCACCGGCATGATCGCCGCGCCGCCGAGGCCCATCACCGCCCGGGCCAGGACCAGGTGCGCCGGCTCCTGGGCGTACGCCGACAGCAGCGAACCCAGCCCGAAGACGGCGAGCCCGGCCAGCAGGAACCGCCGCCGGCCGTACCGGTCGCCGAGCACTCCGAGGGTGAACAGCAGCCCGGCGAAGACCAGCGTGTACGAGTTGATCGCCCACTCCAGCTCGGCCTGGCTCGCGCCGAGGCCGTGCACCGGATCGGCCAGGGTGCGCAGGGCGACGTTGAGGATGGTGGTGTCCATGACCACCAGGAGCAGGCTGACCACGGTCACCCCGAGGATCGGCCACCGCCTCGGGTGCCCGGTGTTCGCGTACGCCGGCACGGCACGCCTCCCCTGCGATCCTGCCGGGGGCGGCGCGGTCGGATCCCGTCCCCAGCCTAGGCCGCCCGACCACCGACAGGGAACCGCCTCTGAGCAGGTTTTTCCTGCTCAGAGGCGGTTCCCGAGACGGTCGGGCGGAGCCCGTCACTCGCGGCGGCCGGGGCGCCAACGGGCGGCCAGCGCCGCCACACTGCCCCAGATGCCGCGCCGGAACAGGAGCACGACCAGCACGAAGATGGTCCCGGTGACCAGGTTGATCGCCGGAAAGCCGGAGAAGGACAGCCAGTCCTCCAGCCGCACCAGGATGCCCGCGCCGAGCACCCCGCCCCAGAGCGTGCCGATCCCGCCGAGCACCACGACGATCACCGCCTTGCCGGAGGTGGTCCAGTGCAGGGTCTCCAGCGAGACGAACCGGTGTCCGATGGCGAACAGGCCGCCGCCCAGCCCGGCGATGAAGCCGGAGAGGACGAACGCGGTCAGCTTGTACTGGCGGACCGGGTAGCCGAGCGCGCGGGCGCGGGCCGGGTTGTCCCGGATGCCGACCAGCACCCGACCGAAGGGCGAGTTCACGATCCGCCAGGCGGCGGCGAGCCCGAGCAGCACGATGGGCAGCGCCGCGTAGTAGTAGTAGAAGTCGTCGGTGAGGTCGAGCCCGAAAAACTCCCGGGGCACGCTCTGCAGACCGTTCTCGCCCCGGGTGACCGAGCGCCACTCGTTGGCGATGTAGTAGACCATCTGCGCGAACGCCAGGGTGACCATGGCGAAGTAGATGCCGGTACGGCTCACCGCCAGGTACCCGATGGGCACCGCGAGCACCGCCGAGGCGAGCGCGCCGAGCAGCACCGCCGCCGGGAACGGCAGGCCGGCGTTGATGGCGACCAGCCCGGTGACGTACGCCGAGGTGCCCCAGAAGGCGGCGTGCCCGAAGGACATCAGCCCGGTGTAGCCGAGCAGCAGGTCCACCGAGACGGCGAACAGCGCCCAGCAGAGGATGTCCACCGCGACCGGCGGGTAGAGACCGAAGGGCAGCAGGACCGCCACCAGCAAACCGACGGCAAGCAGTGCGTACTGGGCCCAGCGGGGGGCACGGGCGACGGCGGCCAGGGCGGAGGGGGTGCGCTTCGCACTCGGCTCCTTGTCGACCACAGTGGTCATGCCGGGGCCTCCTCTCGGCCGAAGAGCCCGGCCGGACGCCAGAGCAGCACCACGGCCATCACGATGAACACGGTCGTCTGGGCGACGATCGGCCAGTCCGACAGGTAGGCCTCGCCCCATGCCTGGATCAGCCCGATGCCGAAGCCGGCCGCGACCGAGCCGAAGATCGAGCCGAGACCGCCGATCACCACCACCGCGAAGACCACGATGATCAGGTCCGCGCCCATCAGCGGGTTGACCGCCCGCATCGGCGCGGCGAGCACCCCGGCCAGCCCGGCCAGGGCGATCCCGAAGCCGAAGACCGGCGTGATCCACTTGCCGACATCGATACCGAACGCCCGGGTCAACTCGGGACGCTCGGTGGCGGCCCGAACCACCATGCCGATCCGGGTGTGGCCGAGCAGCCACCACGCGGCGACGCAGACGGCCACCGCGAAGCCGAGGATGAACACCCGGTAGGTGGGGAAGTCGAACAGTCCGAAGTCGACCGAGCCACTCAGTTCCTTCGGGGTGGTGTACGGGCTGGACTGCGCGCCGTACCGGAGCTTCACCAGGTCCTGGAGGATCAGCGTCAGGCCGAAGGTGAGCAGGAAGTTGTACAGCGGGTCGAGTCGGGTGAGCCGGTGAATGAAGGCCCGTTCCAGCAGCATGCCGAGCAGCCCCAGCGCGACGGGCATGATCACCAGCGCCGCCCAGAACGGCACCCCGGCCTCGCTGAGCAGCACGTAGGCCCCGAACGCGCCGAGCATGTAGAACGCGCCGTGCGCGAAGTTGACCACCCGCAGCATGCCGAAGATGACCGCGAGCCCGAGGGCGAGCAGGGCGTAGAACGCCCCGCTCACCAACCCGTTGAACGTGTTTAGGAGGAAGCCGGTCACGGCGACGTCACATCCGGCAGTCCGGGGACGGGGCCGCGAACGCCTCCGCCGCCGGGATGGTCTTGAGGATCTTCACGTAGTCCCACTCCTCGGTGACCTCGGCACCCGGCTTGACCTGGGCGAGGTAGGCGTCGTGCACGACCCGGTGGTCCTCGGCGCGGATCTTGCCGTTACGGAGGAAGACGTCGTTGATGGTCTTGCCCTCCAGCTCCTTGACGATGGTGTCCGCGTCGTCGGTGCCGGCGGCCTGCACCGCCTCCAGGTACTGGGTGGCGGCGGAGTAGTTGGCCGCGTGCGCGAAGGTGGGCCGGGTCCCGGTCTCCGCCTTGAACCGGTCGGCGAACTCCCGGTTCTGCTGGTCGAAGTTCCAGTACCAGGCGTCGGTGTAGGTGGTGCCGGCCAACGCGTCCGGGGTGAGCGAGTGGATGTCGGTGAGGAACATCAGCCCGACCGCCAGGCCGACGCCCTTCTCCCGGAGCTTGAACTCGTTGTACTGCTTGACCACGTTGACCAGCTCGGCGCCGGCCTGCATGGTGCCGAGCACGTCCGGCTTCGGGTTCAGCCCAGGGGCCTTCAGCAGGTACGTCGAGTAGTCGCCGCTGGTGTTCGGGAACGGCGCGGCGTCCTTCGCCAGCACCTTGCCGCCGGCCGCAGTGATCGCATTGGAGAAGTTACGCTCCATGTCCTGCCCGAACTGGTAGTTCGGGTAGAGCACGTACCAGTTCTTCGCGCCCTGCTCGGTGGTGTTCCGGCCGGTGCCGTTGGCCAGCATGTACGTGTCGTACGCGTAGTGGAACGTGTACTTGTTGCACTTCGCGCCGGTCAGCGTGGTGGTGGCCGCGCCGATGTTGAAGTAGAGCTTCTTCTTCTCCTTCGCCACGTCGGCCACCTTCTCGGCGGCCGACGAGGTCGGCACGTCGAGGATCAGGTCCACGGCCTTGCGGTCGTACATCTCGTTCGCCTTGGTGTTGGCGATGTCCGGCTTGTTCTGGTGGTCGGCGGTCTCCACGGTGATGTCCTTCGTCACCGCGTCGTCGCCGTGCTTCTTCTTGAAGTCGGCGATGGCCATCTCCACGGCCTTCACCGAGTTCTTGCCGGACAGCTCGAGGTAGGCACCGGACTGGTCGTTGAGCACGCCCAGCACGATCTTGTCCCCGCTGAGCTTGCCGTCGCCCGAGGACTGCGGTCCCCCACCGCAGCCGGCCACCAGCAACGCGGCCGCCGACACGGCGGCCACTCCCACGGTCCTGCGCATGGTCATCCCTCCATCCGCGCACGCCGCGCGGCTCAGTTGTCAGATGCCGAGGTACGACAGCAGCTCGCGTTCCCGCGAGCGCACCTCGGAGTTGTCCATCGCCTCCACGATGCGTCCCTCGGCCAGCAGGTAGTGCCGGTCGGCGACGCCGGTGGCGAAGTGCAGGTTCTGCTCGACCAGCAGCACGGTCACCCCGTGCTGCTTGGCCTGCCGCAGGATCTCGCCGACCTGCCCCACCAGCAGTGGGGAGAGGCCCTCGGTCGGCTCGTCGCAGAGCAGCAGCCGGGCGCCCATCCGCAGCACCCGGGCCAGGGCGAGCATCTGCTGCTCGCCGCCGGAGAGCTGGGTGGCGGCCGAGTCGCGGCGGGCGTACAGAGCGGGGAACGCCTCGTACACCCGCTCCAACGGCCAGGGGTCGGGGCCCACCTTCGGCGGCAGCGTCAGGTTCTCGGTGACGCTGAGCGTGGCGTACGCGCCCCGGTCGTCGGGGACCCAGCCCAGCCCCAGCCGGGCCCGACGGTGTGCCGGGAGCCGATCGACGTCCCGGCCGTCCAGGGTGATCGTGCCGCTGCGACCGGCGTGCAGCCCCATCACACAGCGCAGCAGGGTGGACTTGCCGGCCCCGTTGCGCCCGACCAGGGTGACCACCTCGCCCGCGTCGATGGTGAGGCTCACCCCGCGCAGCACCTGCGCCTCGCCGTACCAGGCGGACAGGTCGTCAACGCGCAGCATCGGTCGCTCCGTCCGTCGCTCCATGGGCGGCTCCCAGGTAGGCGGTGATCACACGTTCGTCGGCACGGACCTGCTCGTACGGGCCCTCCACGAGGACCTTGCCGGCCTGTAGCACGGTGACGGTGTCCGCCAGCCGACCGACCACGCTCATGTTGTGTTCGACCATCACCACGGTCCGGCCGGCGCGGACCCGGGCGATCAGTTCGGCGGTGCGGTCGACGTCCTCGAGGCCCATCCCAGCGGTCGGCTCGTCGAGCAGCAGCACCCGGGGGTCGAGGGCGAGGGCGATGGCCAGTTCCAGGGCCCGTTTACGCCCGTACGCGAGGGCGTCGGCGGGGGTCTCGGCCAGGTCGGCGAGCCCGACCTCGGCGAGCAGCTCGTCGGCCCGGGCGGTGTAGCGGCTCATCAGACGCGCCGATCGCCAGAACCGCCAGCCCAGCCCGCTGGGGCTCTGCAACGCCAGCGCCACGTGTTCGCGGGCGGAGAGCTGCGGGAAGAGGCTGGTGATCTGGAAGGACCGGGCGACACCGAGTCGGGCGACCCGTTCCGGCGGCAGGCCACCGATGTCCCGTCCGTCCAGCAGGATGCGTCCGTCACTGGGCCGCAGGAAGCCGGTGAGCAGGTTGAACAGGGTGGTCTTGCCGGCGCCGTTCGGCCCGACCAGGGCGTGCACGGTGCCCTCGACGACGTCCAGGTCGACCTGGTCCACGGCCCGGAAGCCCCGGAAGTCCCGGGTCAGCCCCCGCGCCGACAGCAGTCCCTGCCCAGCCATCGCACCCTCCGCAGATCAACGGCGACGACCGGTCCGGTGACCACGGTCACAGGATCGTCGCGTGCAGGAAACCTACGGCGAGGCGGATGTCTCTAACTATGTCGATGTCCCATACATTCGGGCCCGATCACCCGGGCCCGTCCACCATGAGGAACGGGCCCGGATCGTCAATGCGTCGGCGGAGCACCCCATTGACATGTGGGGATGCCACCGGTCGCCATCAGCCGGCAAGCGCGTTCAGGGCGAGGTCCACGTCCTCCTCGGAGCTGTAGACGTGGAAGGAGGCCCGGACCCGTCCGGCGCGGACCGCCGCCCGTACTCCGGCCCGCTCCAGCTTCTCCTCCGCCCCGGGGACGTCGACCGTGACGATCGCGCTCTCCCCGGGCGGACGCCCCAGACCGTCGAGGAACCGGTTGGCCAGGGCCACGTCGTGGTCCCGGATCGCCGGCACCCCGATCTCGGCGACGAGTTCCAGCGCGGGGGCCGCGCCGACATAGCAGAACCAGGCCGGGGAGATGTCGAACCGCCGGGCGTCGTCGGCCAGACGCAGTGGCGGCCCGTAGTAGGAGCCGTTCGGGTCCCCGCCCGCGAACCAGCCGGCGGCGTCCGGTCGCATCCGGTCCCGCAACCCCGGCGCCAGGTAGCCGAGGGCCACGCCGCGCGGGGCGGTCAGCCACTTGTACGCCCCGACCACCACCGCGTCGGCCCGGCGGGCGTCGAAGGGCAGCCAGCCACAGCCCTGGGTGGCGTCGACCGACACCAGTGCACCGTGCGCGCGGGCGGCGGCCACGATCTCGTCGTACGGGGCGATCCGGCCGTCGGCGGACTGCACCAGGCTGAACGCGACCAGGTCGGTGCCGTCGTCGATGGCGTCGACAAGCTTCTCCAGCGGCACCGTCCGCACCTCGACACCCCGCTCGGCCTGCGCCAGCCAGGGGAAGAGGTTGCTGATGAACTCGACCTCCGGCACCACCACCCGCGCCCCCGGCGGCAACGCCGCAGCGACCGGGGCCAACAGCTGGGACACCGTGCTCCCGATCGCCACGTCCCCGGCCGGTACGCCCACCAGCCGGGCGAACGCCGCCCGCGACCGTTCGGCCGACTCGTTCCACAACTCGATGGCATTGCGTCCGACCCGCCACTGGGCCAGCGCCTCCTGGAGCGCCGTCCAGGTCGGTTCGGCCGGCAGCCCGTAACTGGCCGTGTTCAGCCAACCGGGCTCCGGATGCCACAGCTTCCGTGCCTCGTCCAGATCCATGACTCCGACGCTAGCCGCGTGATCACGACTCGGTCACAGCCAATTGACGGTCCCTGGCTCCCGGCACGGCCGGCCCCGCCAGCCCACGGTGGTCAGCTCACGCCGGCCCCGCCGGCCCACGGTGGTCAGCTCACGCCGGCCCGCCGGCCCCGCCGGTCCGCGGTGGTCAGCTCACGTTTGCCGGGCCGAGCACGCTCTTCAGGTCACCCATCAGCGCGGTGGTCGGCGCCACCCGGAACAGCCCGAACCGCCACGTCTCGATCGTGCTGCTCCGGAGGAGCTTGACGTGCACCTCGGCGTCCCCGGGGTGCAGCACCAGGGTCTCCTTGAGTCGTTCCGCGAGGGGCGGCGTCAACCGGTGCGCCGGGATGGTCAGGGTGACCGGCTTGCTGTCCGGGTTGCTGGTGATGTCCGGCAGTTGCATGTCCATCGCCATGATCCGTGGCGTGTCGTCGCGGCGGTCCACCCGCCCCTTGACCACCACGATCGCGTCCTCGGCGATGTACTGGCCGATCACCTCGTACGTGTTGGGGAAGAACAGCGTCTCCACCCCACCGGCCAGGTCCTCCAGGGTGGCCGACGCCCACGCCCGGCCCTGTTTGGTGACCCGACGTTGGACGCCGGAGAGGATGCCGGCGAGGGTGACCACCGCGCCGTCGGGCACCGAGCCCTCCTCGGACAGCGCCGCGATGGTGCAGTCCGCCGCCGCGCCGAGGACGTGTTCCAGGCCGAACAGCGGGTGGTCGGAGACGTAGAGACCGAGCATCTCCCGCTCGAAGGCGAGCTTGTCCCGCTTGTCCCACTCGCCCTCGCCGATCACCGGCATCACGGTGGTGCTGGTGGTCTCGGCGTCCCCGAACCCGGCCCCGAAGAGGTCGTACTGACCGACCGCCTCCTTGCGCTTGACGTCGGCGTACGCGTCGATCGCCTCCGCGTGCACGGCGAGCAGGCCCTTGCGGGGGTGGCCCAGCGCGTCGAACGCTCCCGCCTTGATCAGCGATTCGATGGTCTTCTTGTTGCAGACCACCGCGTCGACCTTGGACAGGAAGTCGTAGAAGTCCGTGTACTCGCTCTTCTCCTCCCGGCAGCGCATGATCGAGGCGACCACGTTCGCGCCGACGTTGCGCACCGCGCCGAGACCGAAGCGGATCTCCTTGCCGACCGGGGTGAACGGTCCGGCCGAGGTGTTCACGTCCGGCGGCAGGACCTGGATCCGCATCCGGCGACACTCGGACAGGTAGAGCGCCATCTTGTCCTTGTCGTCGCCGACGGAGGTCAGCAGCGCGGCCATGTACTCGGCCGGGTAGTGCGCCTTGAGGTACGCCGTCCAGTAGGACACCAGCCCGTACGCGGCGGAGTGCGCCTTGTTGAAGGCGTAGCCGGCGAACGGGACCAGCACGTCCCACACCGCCTGGATCGCCTCGTCGGAGTAGCCGCGCTCGCGGCAGCCGTCCCGGAACGGGATGAACTCCTTGTCGAGGATCTCCTTCTTCTTCTTGCCCATCGCCCGGCGGAGCAGGTCGGCCTGGCCGAGGCTGTAGCCAGCGAGGATCTGCGCGGCGCGCTGCACCTGCTCCTGGTAGACGATCAGGCCGTAGGTGGGGGCGAGGATCTCCCGCAGCGGCTCCTCCAACTGCGGGTGGATCGGGGTGATCTCCTGGAGGTTGTTCTTGCGCAGCGCGTAGTTGGTGTGCGAGTCCACGCCCATCGGGCCGGGCCGGTAGAGCGCCAGGACGGCGGAGATGTCCTCGAAGTTGTCCGGCTTCATCATCCGCAGCAGCGACCGCATCGGCCCGCCGTCGAGCTGGAACACGCCCAGGGTGTCGCCCCGGGCGAGCAGCTCGTAGGCGGCCTTGTCGTCCAGCTCCAGGCCCAGCAGGTCGAGGTCCTTGCCGTGGTTGAGCTGGATGTTCTTGACCGCGTCGTCGATGATCGTCAGGTTCCGCAGGCCGAGGAAGTCCATCTTCAACAGCCCGAGCGACTCGCACGTCGGGTAGTCGAACTGGGTGATGATCACCCCGTCGGAGTCCCGGCGCATCAGCGGGATGTGCTCGATGATCGGCTCGGCCGACATGATCACGCCGGCGGCGTGCACACCGGTCTGCCGGATCAGTCCCTCGATGCCCTTGGCCGTTTCGATGACCTTCTTGACGTCCGGGTCGGACTCGTACAGGCCCCGGATCTCGCCGGCCTCGGCGTACCGGGGGTGCTTCGGGTCGAAGATGCCGGACAGCGGGATGTCCTTGCCCATCACCGCCGGGGGCATCGCCTTGGTGATCCGGTCGCCCACCGCGTACGGGTAGCCGAGCACCCGGGCCGAGTCCTTGATCGCGGCCTTCGCCTTGATCGTGCCGAAGGTGGCGATCTGGGCGACCTTGTCCTCGCCCCACTTGTCGGTGACGTACTTGATCACCTCACCGCGCCGACGCTCGTCGAAGTCGATGTCGACATCCGGCATCGAGACCCGCTCGGGGTTGAGGAACCGCTCGAAGATCAGGCCGTGCGGGATCGGGTCCAGGTCGGTGATGCCCAGCGCGTACGCGACCAGCGAGCCGGCCGCCGAGCCACGGCCCGGTCCGACCGCGATGCCCTGGCTCTTCGCCCACTGGATGAAGTCGGCGACCACGAGGAAGTACGACGGGAAACCCATCTGGATGATGACGCCCAGCTCGTACTCGGCCTGGACGACGTGCCCCTCCGGAACGCCGCCCGGGAAACGGCGGGCCAGCCCCTTGAAGGTCTCCTTGCGGAACCAGGACTCCTCGGTCTCCCCCTCCGGGACCGGGAAGCGCGGCATCAGGTTGTGAAACTCGAACATCCCGGCCGGGTCGACCCTCTCGGCCACCAGCAGGGTGTTCCGGCAGCCCTCCAGCCACATGTCCGAGCCGTCGACCCCGCGCATCTCCTCGGCGGACTTGATGAAGTAGCCGCTGCCGCCGAACTTGAACCGGTTCGGGTCGGCGATGTTGCTGCCGGTCTGCACGCAGAGCAGCACGTCGTGCGACTCGGCCTGGGCCTCGTGGGTGTAGTGGGAGTCGTTGGTGACCACCGGCGGGATGCTCAGCTTCTTGCCGATCTCCAGCAGCCCGTCGCGGACCCGCTTCTCGATGTCCAGGCCGTGGTCCATCAGCTCCAGGAAGTAGTTCTCCCGGCCGAAGATCTCCTGGTACTTCGCCGCCGCCTCGAGGGCCTGGGCGTCCTGACCCAGCCGCAGTCGGGTCTGCACCTCACCCGACGGGCAGCCGGTGGTGGCCATCAGGCCCTCGGCGTGCGCGGCGATCAGCTCGGTGTCCATCCGCGGCCACTTGACGAAGAACCCCTCGGTGTACGCCTTCGAGGTGAGCGTGAAGAGGTTGTGCAGGCCGGTCTTGTTCCGCGCCCAGATCGTCTTGTGGGTGTACCCACCGCTACCGGAGACGTCGTCGCTCTTCTGCTCCGGCCGACCCCACTTCACCCGCTGCTTGTGGAACCGCGACTCCGGCGCCACGTACGCCTCGATACCCAGGATCGGGGTGACCCCGGCGGCCATCGCCTGCTTGTAGAAGTCGTGCGCGCCGTGCATGTTGCCGTGGTCGGTCATCGCCACCGCCGGCATGCCCTGCCGCGCCACCTCGGAGAAGAGGTCCTTGAGCCGGGCCGCACCGTCGAGCATCGAGTACTCCGTGTGCACGTGCAGATGCGCGAACGAGTCGGCCATACAGAGCGCCCCCCGGGTCTGATCTTTGGCGGTCGGCCTACCCTAACCCCCCGCCCGACCCCCGCCTCCGGACCGCCACGCGGCCCGTCGACGCGCTGACGGGCAATCCCCCAGCGACACACTGCTGCGCGACCACACGATGATGCGTTGCTGGACAATGGTGTGTGGCACACACTATCGTGTGACGCATGGTCAGCGACGAGATCCTGCGAACGCACCTCCAGGAGCTGCGTCGGGGCACGGTGGTGGTGGCGAGCCTGCTCGCCCTACGCCGCCCCGACTACGGCTACGCCCTGCTGCAACGCCTCGCCGACCACGGCTTCCCGGTCGACGCCAACACGCTCTATCCGCTGCTGCGGCGGCTCGAGGAGCAGGGGCTGCTGACCAGCGAGTGGAACACCGAGGAGAGCCGGCCGCGCAAGTTCTACCGGACCAGCGAGGAGGGCAAGTCGCTGCTGGGCCGGCTCCTCGACGACCTCGCCACCGTGCAGACCTCCCTCACCGGGCTGATCGAAGGAACCAAGTGATGACATCCCTGACCGACCGGTATCTCGCCGCCACCCTGCCCGCGGTGCCGGTCGCCCGGCGCGCGGAGATCGCCACCGAGCTGCGGGCCTCGATCGACGACATGGTCGAGGCCCGGACGGCGGGCGGGCAGGACACCACCACCGCCGAACGGGAGGTGCTCACCGAACTGGGCGACCCGGCACAGCTCGCCGCCCGCTACGCCGACCGCCGGTTGCACCTCATCGGCCCCACGTACTTCCTGGCCTGGGAACGGCTGCTGAAGCGACTGCTCAGCTTCCTGCCGGCGACGGTCGGGGTGATCATGGGCGCGCTCGAGGCCGTCGACGGCAACCCCGGCGGGGCGATCGGCGAGGGCATCGTCGCCGCCCTCATGGTCGCGCTGCACATCTGCTTCTGGGTCACCCTGGTCTTCGCGGTGCTGGAGCGTCTCAACGTTCCCCTGGACCTGCCGGAGTGGACCGTCGACCGGTTGCCGGAGGAGCGCGTCGACCGGCAGATCCCGCTGACCGACACCGGCGCGTCGATCGGCTGGCTCGTGCTCGTCATCGCGTACCTGCCGTGGCAGCACTACCGGTCCTTCGTCTCCGACGGCGCGGGCGGCGACGTGCCGATCCTCGACCCGACGCTGTGGAGCTTCTGGCTGCCGTTCCTGATCGCCGTACTGGTCGCCACCATCGGCTTCGAGGTCGTCAAGTACCGGGTCGGACGCTGGACCTGGCCGCTGGTCGCGGTGAACGTGGTGCTGAATCTGGCGTTCGCGGTGCCGGTGATCTGGCTGCTCCTGACCGACCGGCTGTTCAACCCCGACGTGGTGCAGCATGTCGCCTGGTTCAGCGAGGGCGACAACCTGGACACCGTCAACGCGGTCGTGGTCGCCGGCACCGTGCTGATCGTGCTCTGGGACGTCGTCGACAGCGTCGTCAAGGCGTACCGTCACCGCCGCTGACGTACCCGCGGCCCGGGGCATGCCTGGCCCCTCGCACCCGGGCCGGTTCCACCCGATCAGGTGGAACCGGCCCGGGCGCCCGGACGCACGGTGCTGGAACTAGAGTCACCGGCGTGACTGCCGGGTCGGCCATGGGCCACGAGCGCGTGAGGTTCCCGGCCCTGGCGTGACCGCCGGGTCGGCGAGAGGGCCACCTCTCCCCCGTTTCCTTCTCTTCTCCACCATCACCGACGGCTCCGTCCTGCCTGACGGCGGGCGACGCGGACAAGAAGGAACGGGACATGCCGAACCACTTCAACGACGCCATCATCGACGAGTTCCGGGCCAACGGCGGACGGGTCGGCGGGCCCTTCGCCGGCAGCCGGCTCCTGCTGCTGACCACCACGGGGGCCCGCACCGGACGGCCCCACACCACCCCGCTCGGGTGCCTGCCCGACAGCGGCGACCGGCTCCTGGTCGTCGCCTCGGCGGGCGGGGCGCCCCAGCACCCGGCCTGGTACCACAATCTTCGGGCGAATCCCCTGGTCACCGTCGAGGACGGGGTCTCCACCCACCAGGCCGAGGCGACCGTCCTCACCGGCGCGGAACGCGACCGGACCTTCGCCCGGATCGTCGAGGTCGCCCCGGGCTATGCCGACTACCAGGCGAAGACGACCCGGATCATCCCGGTGGTCACGCTGACGCCCGTCCGGACCTGACCAGCGCTCGCGTCGGGTCAGGCCTGAGGTCCGGGCAGGTCGGACCGGTACCGGTCCGACCTGCCCGGACGGGGCGACACATGGGGAACAACGGTCATCGCGCCACCGCCCGACCGGCGGACATTTCCTGACCGGGTGGAGGGCTGGTCACTCTGGACAGTGCCAGGACGCGCCCAGATCATGGGTAAACCTCTTGGTCGTCGGGTGGTGAGCGGGACTCCACACCGACTCCTTCACCCACTTGAGCAGGTGAACCGTGCTGAGCTTGTCCGACATCCGCACCGACTGGAAGATCTTCCGACAGACCATGCGGGACTCCACTCTCAAAGAGGCCCTCGTCGACAGCTTCGAGTACATCAAGATCCGATTCCACGAGCAGCGGGAACGCTTCGACGAGCGGTACGGCACCGAGACCAACGGCATCGTCGGGCTGGCCGACATCGACGGGATCGGACCGCACCTGGAGGAGGCCTCCCACTACCTGCCCACCCGCAAGCAGGAGTTCGACCGGATGATGGCGACGGTCGGCGAGATCGACCACCGGGAGCACGTCTTCGTCGACCTCGGCTGCGGCAAGGGCCGGGTCGTCCTGCTCGCGGCGGAGAAGCCGTACAAGCGGGTGGTCGGGGTGGACTTCTCCCCCACGTTCATCGCCCAGGCGAAGGAGAACGTGGAACGCTACACCGGACCGGTGGCGACCAATGAGATCGAACTGCTCGCCATCGACGCGGTGGACTTCGTCGTGCCCCCGGAGAACCTGGTCGTCTTCCTGTTCTCGCCGTTCGGGCCGCCCGTCTTCGACACCGTGATGCGGAACCTGGTGGCCTCGACCCGGCAGCGGAAGCAGAAGATCACCATCGTCTACTACTCGCCGGACTACGACGACGTGGTTCGGGCGGCCGGCTTCACGCTGGTCGGCCAGGGCAAGGGCGACCACTGGCCGTGGAGCATCTACTCCGTCGGCGGCGAGTGAGTCCGACCGGAAGCCGGGCACGGCCGGCCACACGGCGGCAGGCCGGGCCGGGCGGCTGCTGCCGACAGGTCGTGCAACCCCGCGGCGACCGTCCGCGTCACGACGGCCGGTGCTTCTCCCACTCCCGGGCGAGCATCGCGTAGACCACCTCGTCGCACCACTCGCCCTTGACGAACTCGCTCTCCCGCAGGTGCGCCTCGTGTCGCATCCCCAACCGTTCGAGCACCCGCGCCGAGGCGGTGTTGCGGGCGTCGAGCCTGCCGACGATCCGGTGCAGGCCGAGCAGGTCGAAGCCGATCTCCACCATCATCCGCG
Organism: Micromonospora pallida; assembly: GCF_900090325.1. Taxonomy (NCBI): domain Bacteria; kingdom Bacillati; phylum Actinomycetota; class Actinomycetes; order Micromonosporales; family Micromonosporaceae; genus Micromonospora; species Micromonospora pallida. The sequence goes on from NZ_FMHW01000002.1 coordinate 3,673,661, forward strand.
CCGCCTCGGTGGCGTAGCCCCGGCCGCCGTGCTCGGGGTGGAAGACGTACCCGACCTCACCCTGGCGGTGCTCCACGCTGACCCAGCACAGCAGCACGTCCCCGACGAGCTGGCCGGTCTCCCGGACCACCACGGCCAGGTTCAGCACGTCGCCGGAGTTCTGGAGCACGGTACGACGACGCCTGCGGGCCAGCGACTCCCGGGTCGCCTGCTCGTCGTACGGCTCCCAGTACAGGTAGCGGGCGACGTCCGGCCGGGACTGGTACGCGTGCAGCGCCGCGAAGTCACCCTCCGTGAAGGGGCGCAGGTCGAGCCGCTCGGTGCGGATCGGGTAGTCGGGATTCAGCACCCCGGCAGGGTACGCCCCCGTCCAGCACCTGCATACACCGCCACAACACGTCGAGCTGCTGATGCGCGGCGTCGAGCAGGGTGATGTAGTCAGCCCCGGCGAAGCTGCGTCTGCGCAGACAGTGGCAGCTCAGATACACGACACGCCGAGCGGATTACATCTCAGGCACCCATCGCCCGGGTCCACACGGACCGGAAGGGCGGCGCGATCTGTGCGAGGAACGCCTCGACCTGTAGTGGCCGTTGACCGGCGCCTACACCGGTGAAGTGGCCATCCGGACCCACGATGGCGAGTGGGTCGAGCACGAAAAGTCACCCGGTGCCCCGGCGATCTCGGCGCTCGGCGTGATCGGCTTCCCGTTCCGGCTGGCCGCACGAGCCCTGGACGGCGAACCGAACAAAAGCCTCGCCTCGTTCGTGCACGCCCTGCGGGCCATCGCCGAACGCGCCCAACGCGACCGACCGTAGGCGGCTGGCTCAGCCGCCGTCAGCCGATCCGCTCTTCGCTGAGTTGCGGCACGAGCCTGGCCACCGTCTCGGAGTCGGCGTCCTGATGAAGTACCACGAGCTTCAGTCGGATGGCGGTGGCGACAACCAGATAATCGGCCACGGACAACCCCTGATGTGCGCTCTGACTGGCGAGTTCCTGCCGCCCCGCCCGTACGACCTGCGAGGCGTCGTCGGGAACCGGCACCCAGGGGTACAGGTCCCGCAGGCCGCGCTCGACCCGGTCGTACGCCTTGGCATCGGCGATCGTCAAGGTCTCACGAGCACAGGGTCACAAAGGGCGATCAGGCCGCGGGTCGCCAGATCAGACCAATGCGGATCAACCTGGCGGCGCACCATGCGAACAAGTGCGCTCGTATCAACCAGATATCTCACCCGTCGAGCTCGTCGAGCCGGTCGAACTGGAAGCCCCCCTCGTCGGCGACTTCCTGAAGGTCCGCCAGCGCACGCTGCCGACGCTCCCGACTGAATTCCACCGCCTGCCTGAGGGCCTCCGTCACGGTCTCCTTCTTGGTGGAGGTACCGAGGGCGGCGGTCGCCTCGGCAAGAAGGTCCTCGTCGAGGTCCAACAGAGTCTTCGCCATACAAAACACCTCCCGGACAAATAATTTTCCGGGAGGTGCGTGTATCAACGCCGTGGGTCAGCCAACGGCCTCCATCACGTCGTCGCTGACGTCGAAGTTGGCGTAGACGTTCTGCACGTCGTCGCAGTCCTCGAGGACGTCGATCAGCTTGAAGACCTTCCGCGCGCCCTCCTCGTCCAGCGGCACGTTGACGCTGGGGATCAGGGAGGACTCGGCCGACTCGTACTCGATGCCAGCGTCCTGGAGGGCGGTGCGCACGGCGATCAGGTCGCCCGGCTCGGAAACCACCTCGAACGCCTCGCCCAGGTCGTTGACCTCCTCGGCACCGGCGTCGAGGACGGCCAGCATCACGTCGTCCTCGTTGGTGTCGGCCTTGGGCACGATCACCACGCCCTTGCGGGAGAACATGTACGACACCGAGCCGGCGTCGGCGAACGAGCCGCCGTTGCGGGTCAGCGCGGTGCGGACCTCGGTCGCCGCGCGGTTGCGGTTGTCGGTCAGGCACTCGATCAACAGCGCGACGCCGTTGGGGCCGTATCCCTCGTACATGATGGTCTGGTAGTCGGCACCGCCGGCCTCCAGGCCCGAGCCGCGCTTGACCGCGCGGTCGATGTTGTCGTTGGGGACGGAGCTCTTCTTGGCCTTCTGGATGGCGTCGTAGAGGGTCGGGTTACCGGCCGGGTCGCCGCCACCGGTGCGCGCCGCCACCTCGACGTTCTTGATCAGCTTGGCGAACATCTTGCCGCGCTTGGCGTCGATGACGGCCTTCTTGTGCTTGGTGGTCGCCCACTTTGAGTGGCCGGACATCTCGTACCTCCGTCTGTTGACCCACGCCTGCGTCGACTGCCCGCACCCGCTCCACGCACCTCGACGCCGGCGGCAGGGGCGGCCGGTCGGCTCCGCGTGGAGGGCCGCAGCGGGCGGTGGCCCTGCCGAACCGCGGCAATCCTACCGATGCTCCCCTGGTCGGTGTCACACCACCACCGGCGGGCCGGATCGGCAATGGCGCGGCATCCCGGGAGAGGGACACCGCGCCATCGCCGAAACGGCGGTGGGAACCGCCCGGACGCGGTGCCCGGCCGATGGTGCGGACCGGCCGGGCACCGGTCAGGCGGCGGCCCGGACCAGGTCGACGAAGTACGCGTGCAGCCGCAGGTCGCCGGTCAACTCGGGGTGGAACGAGGTGGCCAGCAGGTTGCCCTGCCGGACGGCGACGATCCGACCGGCGGCCGGTCCCTCGGTGACCGTGCCGAGCACCTCGACCTCGTCGCCGACCCGCTCGACCCAGGGCGCGCGGATGAAGACCGCGTGGAACGGCTCCCCCTCGACCCCGGCGAGCGTCACCGGGGCCTCGAACGAGTCGACCTGCCGACCGAACGCGTTGCGCCGGACGGTCATCTCGATCGCCTCGAAGCCACGCTGGTCGGGACGGCCGTCGAGCACCTGCCGGGCCAGCATGATCATGCCGGCGCAGGAGCCGTAGACCGGCATGCCGGCGGCGATCCGCTTGTCGATCGGCTCGCGCATCTCGAAGATGTCGACGAGCTTGCTGATCGTGGTGGACTCCCCGCCGGGGATGACCAGCCCGTCGACCGCGTCCAGTTCCTCGGGGCGGCGGACCGGGCGGGCGTCCGCGCCGCAGCCGATGAGGGCGTGTACGTGCTCGCGGACGTCACCCTGGAGCGCGAGCACCCCGATGATGGGCCCGCCCATGTTCACCAAGCCGCCCCTGTTCGCGACTGCGGGGCTCGCAACCCCGGCTCGCTCCTCACGCTCACCAGCCCCGCTCGGCCAGGCGGTGCGGCTGGGGGATCTCGTCGACGTTGATGCCGACCATCGCCTCGCCCAGGCCCCGGGAGACCTTGGCCAGCACGTCCGGGTCGTCGTGGAAGGTGGTGGCCTTGACGATCGCCGCGGCCCGCTGCGCCGGGTTCCCGGACTTGAAGATGCCCGAGCCGACGAAGACACCCTCCGCGCCGAGCTGCATCATCATGGCCGCGTCGGCCGGGGTGGCGATGCCGCCGGCGGTGAAGAGCACCACGGGCAGCTTGCCGGTCTCGGCGATCTCCTTGACCAGCTCGTACGGGGCCTGAAGCTCCTTGGCCGCGACGAACAGCTCGTCGGTCGGCAGCGTCTGGAGGCGACGGATCTCCTGGCGGATCTTACGCATGTGGGTGGTGGCGTTGGAGACGTCACCGGTGCCGGCCTCACCCTTGGAGCGGATCATGGCCGCGCCCTCGGTGATCCGGCGCAGCGCCTCGCCGAGGTTGGTCGCGCCACAGACGAAGGGGACGGTGAACGCCCACTTGTCGATGTGGTTGGCGTAGTCGGCCGGGGTGAGCACCTCGGACTCGTCGACATAGTCGACGCCGAGGGACTGGAGGATCTGCGCCTCGACGAAGTGGCCGATCCGGGCCTTGGCCATGACCGGGATGGAGACGGCGTTGATGATGCCGTCGATCATGTCGGGGTCGCTCATCCGGGAGACCCCGCCCTGCGCGCGGATGTCGGCGGGCACCCGCTCCAGGGCCATGACGGCGACCGCGCCGGCGTCCTCGGCGATCTTGGCCTGCTCGGCGGTGACCACGTCCATGATCACGCCGCCCTTGAGCATCTCGGCCATGCCGCGCTTGACGCGGGCGGTGCCGACGACGGGCGTGGCGGTGGCGGGCTGGGTGGTGGATTCGGACACGGGTGATCGCTCCTCGGCGTGTCGGGGGAGGTGCTGGGTCACGAAAATGCTACGTGCGGTCCAACACCGGTCCGACAGCCAATCAAGCCCCGGGTGGCCTGCTCTGTGACGGTCGTCACCGCGTAACGGCCGCGGTCAGACAGCCGTCACCGCAACTTCGCCCCGCTCAGGCGGCCGGCTCCGCTCCGCCCCGCTCAGGCAGCCCGTCACCGCAGCTCCGGCCCGCTCAGGCGGCCGGTTCTCCGCTGGTCGGGGCGTCCACCGGCGGGGCCAGGGTGGGGTCGTCCACGTCGAAGTAGCGCGGCCGGTCGTGCCGGCGGGCCATCCGGAGCAGGCGGACCAGCCGCCGGCGGCGGGCGGTGAGCGCGTCCCGGACCAGGTCGGTGTGGACCTGCCGGGCCAGCGCCAGGCGTCGGCTCGCCGCGATCACCGCCTCGCCGGCCGGGTCCGCCGGGTCGAACGGCACCGCCCGCAACTGCCGTGTGAGGTCGTTCTCGGCGACCTCCCGCTCGTCGGGCCCGGCGTCCAGGGCGATCCGCGCGGCGGCGTAGAGCTCCACGCCGTACCGCTGCTCGGCCAGGACCGCCGCGGCGGCCGCGCGGCGCAGCAGGTGGGCGTCGAGAGCCCGGGCCGCCGACTCCGCACGCAGGTGCAGCCGCTGGACCCGGGCAGCCGTCCAGAGCAGGTACGCCGACACCAGCACGACGACCGCGACCGCGCCCACCACCCACCACATGCCCGGCATCGTAGTGCTGCTCCCGTTCTCGTCCGCCCGGGCGCGGCGGCCGTCGTCACCTGAGCCACCCGCGCACCATCGTCACCGCCGCTCAGCCCAGCCCCACCCACTCCTGGTCGATCACCCGTCCGTCGGTGGCCTCGATGGCCGCCGCGTACACCTCGAGGACCCGGCGGGCGACCACCGGCCAGTCGAAGGTGGCCACCACCTGGTCGCCGCAGGCGGTCAGTTCCGCCCGCCGGGCCGGGTCGTCGAGCAGGGCGGCCATCGCGTCGCGCAGCGCGCCCGGGTCCCCGGTGGGGAAGAGTTGCCCGGCCCGCCCGCCGTCGAGCACCCGGCGGAACGCGTCCAGGTCGCTGGCGACCACCGTGGTGCCGGCGGCCAGCGCCTCGGTGAGGATCATGCCGAACGACTCGCCGCCGGTGTTCGGCGCGACGTAGAGGTGCACACTGCGCAGCATGCGCGGTTTGTCCGCCTCGGAGACCAGGCCGAGGAAGGTCACCCGGTCCCGCAGGTCACGCGGGATGCGGTCGTACAGGTCGTCGGCCTCGCCCGGACCGGCGACCAGCAGCCGCAGGCCAGGCCGGCGTGGGGCCAGCTCGACGAAGGCGTCCCGGAGCACCGGGAACCCCTTGCGCGGCTCGGTGAACCGGCCGAGGAAGCCGACCGTGCCCCCGGTGCCCGGACCGCACTCCCCCGGCCAGCCGGGCAGCGGCTCCGCGCCGGTGAACCGAGCCACGGTAACCCCGTTCGGAATCTCCACCGCGCCGCCGTCCATGTGCTCGACCTGCACCTTGCGGGCGAGGGCGCTGACCGCGATGCGGGCGGTGATCCGTTCCAGCACGATCTGGAGCACGCCCTGGGCGGCGGCGAGCGCCCGCGAACGGGTCATCGCGGTGTGGAAGGTCGCCACCACCGGTCCCCGGGCGGAGAGTACGGCCAGCAGCGACAGGCTCAGCGTCAGCGGCTCGTGCACGTGCAGGACGTCGAAGTCGCCCCGGGTGATCCAGCGCCGGACCCGGGCGGTGGAGACCGGCCCGAAGGCGATCCGGGCCACCGAGCCGTTGTACGGCAGCGGTACCGCCCGGCCGGCCGACACCACGTACGGCGGCAGTGGCGAGTCCTCGTCGGCGGGAGCGAGCACGCTCACCTCGTGCCCGAGGCCGATCAGCGCCTCCGCGAGGTCAACGACGTGGTTCTGCACGCCGCCGGGTACGTCGAAGGAGTACGGGCACACGATGCCGATCCGCACAGCTGGGGCCTTTCGTTGACTGCCGCGGGGCTCCGCTCCGCTGCTCCTCGCACTCCGGCTCGCCGCACCTGCCGCCTCGCTCTCACGCTCTCCCCGGGGCCGTACCGTCAGACCGGTCCGGAGGCCGCCGGGGGCCGGCTCTCCCGCCGGGGCCGCGGCGACGGGTCTCCGGGGCCGTCCTGGTCCAGCCACATCCGCTGCAACATGTGCCAGTCTTCCGGATGGCGGGCGATGCCCGCCGCCAGTCCGTCGGCAATGCGCTGGGTCAGCAGCCGGGCCCGCTGGTCGAGCGGGCCGCTGGCCGGGTCGGGCAGCTCCAGCGGCCCCTCGATGGACGTGCACGCCGCGTCCGGTTCGTACCACATCGTGGCGACGTAGAGGGGTGCGCCGGTGCGCAGGGCGAGCAGGGCCGGTCCGGCGGGCATCCGGGTCCGCCCGCCGAAGAAGGTGACCTCCACGCCCCGGGCGGAGAGGTCCCGGTCGGCCAACAGCGGCACGACGTGCCCGGCGTTCAGCCGCTCGACGAGGATCTCGAAGGGGGGCCGTTCGCCGCCGTGGGTGGGCAGGATCTCCATGCCGAGGCCGCGCCGGAAGGCGAGGAAGCGCTCGTAGACCGCCTCGGGCCGGAGCCGTTCGGCGACCGTGGTGATCGGCCAGCCCTGGGCGGCGACCCAGGCTCCGGCAGCGTCCCAGTTACCGGCGTGCGGCAGCGCGATCACCGCGCCCCGGCCGGACGCCACGTCGGCGGCGAGCAGTTCCTTGCCGTGGGTCAGCCGGAAGCCGGTGAGGATCTGCTCCCGGCTGCGCGAGGGCAGCCGGAACGCCTCCAGCCAGTACCGGGCGTAGGAACGCAGTCCCGCCCGCACCAGCTCGGCCAGCTCCGCCTCGGGCACCTCGGGGCCGACCACCCGGCGCAGGTTCGCGGCGAGTCGGGCGGTCCCCGCGCCGCCGCGCCGGTGGGCCCGGTCCGCCCCGGCGCGGAAGAGCGCGGCGGCAACCGGTCCGGGCAGCGCGCGGACCAGCCGCCACCCGGCGACGTAACCCAGTTCGGCGAGGTTCACGCCGGTGCTCCGGGGGCGTCGGCGGGGTCCGCCAGGACCGGTCCCACCGCGACCGGGAGCGCTGGGGTCGCCGCGACCGGGACCGCCGAGACCGCCCGGACGGCAGGGGCCATCCGGGCACGACGGCGAGGCGCGCCGGTCGGGTGGGTCACCCCGACACGCCCGCCCGGGCCCGCTGGGCCTGCCGGTAGACGTGCGCCATCCGCTGGCCGACGGTGAAGACCGACACGGCGGCGAGCAGCCAGAGCGCCACCACCAGGGCCCGGTCGACGCCGAGCCCGGTGAGCAGTCCGCCGACCCCGACGATCAGCAGCCGCTCGGTCCGTTCGGCGATGCCCACGTTGCAGGTCATGCCGAGTCCCTCGGCCCGCGCCTTGACGTAGGAGACCAGGCCGCCGGCGGCGAGACAGATCAGCGCCGCGGCCACCCCGCCCCGGTCACCCTGGGTGGCGAGGTAGTAGGCCACCGCGCCGAAGACCGCGCTGTCGGCGACGCGGTCCATGCTGGAGTCGAGGAACGCGCCGAACGTGGTGGAGCCGCCGCTCATCCGGGCCATCGTGCCGTCGAGCAGGTCGGTCAGCGCGAAGATGGTGACGATGAGGGCCCCGGTGACCAGGTGGCCGCGCGCACCGAACCCGAGCGCGCCGACGAGCACCCCGACGGTGCCCGCGACGGTGACCGCGTTGGGGGTGATGCCCGCACGGAGGAAGGTGCGTGCGATGGGCTCGACGACACGGGTCATCCCCGCTCGGGCCGACACTTGGAAGATCTTCGCCATGGCGGTCCCACGATAACGGTCCACCGGTGCGGGTGGTACCGCCGGTGGTCGCGACCCGCCCGGCGAGGTTGTGTCGGATCGGTAACGGGTGTGAGATCGAGGCAGGGACGTGAGCCAGCTCACCCGCCCACCCCCACGTTCCCGGAACGCAGCAGTCCACCGGAGGATATCGCCGCGCACCCGCCCGGGCCGTTTCCCGTCACGCGGCGGTCGCCACCACACCACCGCTGAGGGAGGTGCGCCCCATGGCGCAGAGGAGTCACGAGAAGGGTTCCACCGGCGCCGCGCCGGTGGCCGACGAGCCGCGCCGGGTCCGCAACGTGGTGCTGGTCGGCCACTCCGGGGCCGGCAAGACGACCCTGGTCGAGGGGTTGCTCGCGGCCAGCGGCACGATCACCCGGGTCGGCACGGTCGGCGACGGCACCACGGTCTGCGACCATGACCCCGCCGCCGTACGCCAGCAACGCTCGGTGAGCCTGGCCTGCGCGCCGCTGCTGCACCACGACGTCAAGGTGAACCTCCTGGACACCCCCGGCTACGCCGACTTCGTCGGCGAACTGCGTGCCGGGCTCCGCGCCGCCGACGCCGCCCTGTTCGTGGTCTCCGCCGTCGACGGCATGGACGCGGCCACCGCCGCGCTCTGGGAGGAGTGCGCGGCCGTCGACATGCCCCGCGCGGTGGCGGTGTCCCGGCTGGACCACCCGCGCGCCGACTTCGACGAGGCGGTGGCGCTGTGCCAGCGGGTCTTCGGCGACAACGTGCTCCCGCTCTACCTGCCGATGCTCGGCGACGACGGGATCTCGGTGGTGGGGCTGATGGGGCTGATCACCCGCCGGGTCTTCGACTACACCGCCGGGCTGCCGGCCGCCATCCGGCAGCCCGACCCGGAGCACCTGCCGGCCATCGGCGAGGCCCGTAACGAGCTGATCGAGGGGGTCATCGCCGAGAGCGAGGACGAGACCCTGATGGACCGCTACCTCGAGGGCGAGGAGATCGGCACCGACATCCTCGTGGCGGATCTGGAGAAGGCGGTCGCCCGGGGCCACTTCTATCCGGTGGTGCCGGTCTGCGCGCAGACCGGGGTGGGCCTCGATGTCCTGCTGGAGGTGCTGACCGCGGCCTTCCCGTCGCCGCCGGAACACGCCCTGCCGGCGGTGACCGGGGTGGATGGCTCGCCCCGGCCGCCGTTGACCTGCGACCCGGACGGGCCGCTGGTCGCCGAGGTGGTCAAGACCACCGTCGACCGGCACGTCGGTCGGGTCTCCCTGGTCCGGGTCTTCTCCGGCACCCTGCGGCCGGAGCAGACCATCCACGTGTCCGGGCACGGCCTGGCCGAGCGCGGACACCCCGACCACGACGCCGACGAGCGGGTCGGGCACGTCTACAGCCCGCTCGGCGCGACGCTGCGGGAGGTGCCGTACTGCGTGGCCGGAGACGTCTGTGCGATCACCAAGTCGGGCAGCGCGGAGACCGGCGACACCATCTCCGCCAAGGACGACCCACTGCTGGTCGCCCCGTGGGAGATGCCCGAACCGCTGCTGCCGGTGGCGGTCGCCGCGCGCAGCCGGGCCGACGAGGACGCGCTGGCCCGGAACCTGGCCCGGCTGGTCGCCGGCGATCCGACCCTGCGGTTGGAACGCAACCCGGAGACCCACCAGTTGGTGCTCTGGTGCATGGGCGAGGCACACGCCGACGTGGTGCTGGACCGGCTGCGCGGCGGCGGCGTCGACCTGGAGACCGAGCCGGTGCGGGTGCCGCTGCGGGAGACGTTTGCCGCCACCGCCACCGGGCACGGCCGGCACGTCAAGCAGTCCGGCGGGCACGGCCAGTACGCCGTCTGCCACATCGAGGTGGAGCCGCTGCCCCGGGGCACGGGGTTCGAGTTCGTCGACCGGGTGGTCGGCGGCGCGGTACCGCACACCTACATCCCGTCCGTGGAGAAGGGCGTCCGGGCCCAGATGGAGCGGGGTCTGACGGCCGGATACCCGACGGTCGACCTGCGGGTGACACTGGTGGACGGCAAGGCGCACAGCGTCGACTCCTCCGACGCGGCGTTCCAGACCGCCGGGGCCCTCGCCCTGCGCGACGCCGCCGAGAAGGGCGGGGTGGTCCTGCTGGAGCCGGTGGACGAGGTGGTCGTCCAGATTCCCGACCGGTACGTGGGCGCGGTGCTGGGCGACCTCTCCGGCCGGCGCGGCCGGGTGCTCGGCACCGAGCCCGACCCGTCCGGGGTGGACCGTACGCTGGTCCGCGCCGAGGTGCCCGCCACCGAGCTGCTGCGGTACGCGGTGGAGCTGCGGGGGACGACCTCCGGTACCGGCACGTTCCGCCGCTCGTTCGCCCGCTACGAGCAGCTTCCCGCCCACCTGGCCGACGGGGTCCGCCCCACGCACGCCTCCTGACCCCGCCTGCGGAGGCCGCGCGCGCCTCCTGCCCCCGCCGACCGGGCCGGACGCCGCACGCATCCTGACCCCGCCCGCCGACCGGCCGAACGCCACCGGCGGGCGGTCAGGCGGCCGGCGGGCGGTCAGGCGGCCGGCGGGCGGTCAGGCGGCCGGCCACGACTTGGCGAGCAGGTCACGGGTGTCGGTGAGCAACTGGGGCAGGACCTTGGTCCGCCCGATCACCGGCATGAAGTTGGCGTCGCCGCCCCACCGGGGCACCACGTGCTGGTGCAGGTGGGCGGCGATCCCGGCCCCGGCCACGCCGCCCTGGTTCATGCCGAGGTTGAACCCGTGGGCGTTGCTGACCTCGCGGACCACCCGCATCGCGGTCTGGGTGAAGGCGGCCAGCTCGGCGGTCTCCGGCAGGTCGAGTTCGGTGTAGTCGGCGACGTGCCGGTACGGGCAGACCAGCAGGTGGCCCGGGTTGTACGGGTAGAGGTTGAGCACCGCGAAGACGTGTGTGCCCCGGGCCACCACCAGACTCTGCTCCCGGGCCAGCCCGGGGGCCTGGCAGAACGGGCAGCCGGCGGGCTTCTCGTACCCGCCCTCGGGCCGGTCCTCGCCGGTGATGTAGGTCATCCGGTGCGGAGTCCAGAGCCGCTCCAGGCTGTCGGCCATGCCGCTGTCCGTGTGCCGTTCCACCCCTGCCACGCCACCGATCCTACGGTCCCGACCGGGCATACCCGGATGACCCGGCGCCGCCTTCGGACCAGGGCATCGCCACATGATATATGGCCACCTATGCCGCCATAACCGCCCGGGGCCAGATTAAGAATGTGTGAAGAATATTGACGCCCAGGCCATGAGCACTAAGACTTTCATACCAATCTATTGAGATGATCGTCGATGGGAGTGTGCGTCGTGAACCGAGGTACCACCGTTCTCCGCCGTCTGGGCCGCGCCCTGACGGCCTTGACGCTCGCCGCGGTCGCCAGCCTGGTCGGCGTGACCGCGACCAGCAGCGCCGCCCAGGCCGACGGCTGCTACACCTGGGGCCGCAACCTCGCCGAGGGCGCGAGCGGCGAGGACGTCCGGCAGCTCCAGATCCGCGTCTCCGGCTACCCCGGCTACGGCGCCCGGATCGCCATCGACGGCGCGTTCGGCCCGGCGACCCGGTCCGCGGTGATCCGCTTCCAGCAGGCGTACGGGCTGTCCGCCGACGGCGTCGCCGGCCCGCAGACCTACAACCAGCTCTACGCGCTCCAGGACGACGACTGCACCCCGGTCAACTTCAGCTACGCCGAGTGGAACCGGTGCAACGGCGACTGGTCGGGTGGCGCGGTCTCGGCGAGCAGCGCCAAGTTCAACGCGCTGGTCTCGATGTGGAAGCTCCAGGCCATGCGGCGTGCCCTCGGCAGTGTGCCGCTCTACATCAGCAGCGGGTTCCGCAGTTACGCCTGCAACAGCGCCGTCGGCGGGGCGTCCGGTAGCCGGCACCTCTACGGCGACGGCGTCGACCTGACCGGCTCGCCGTCGTTCTGCCGGCTCGCCCAGCAGGCCCGCAACCACGGCTTCAGCAACATCCTCGGCCCCGGCTACCCGGGCCACAACGACCACACCCACCTGGGCAACTCGCCCAGCCAGTCCTGGTCCGCCCCGAGCTGCGGAATCTGATCCCGGCCGGTCATGACGAAGGCCCGCTGCGGGAGCTGATCCCCGGCCGGTCGCGACGGAGGCCCCCGCCACTGGCGGGGGCCTCCGGTACGTCCCGGGTCAGGCGGCCGACGGGCCGGCGTTGGTGCGGGAGCGGACCACCTCGGTGACGTGCGCGACCGCCTCGGCCAGCGGCACGCCGTTGCGCTGCGAGCCGTCCCGGTAGCGGAACGAGACGGTGCCGGCGGCCACGTCGTCGTCCCCGGCGATCACCATGAACGGGATCTTCTGCTGCTGGGCGGTACGGATCTTCTTCTGCATCCGGTCGTCACCGGCGTCGACCTGGGCGCGGATCCCCTCGGCGCGCAACGTGTCGACGAACTGTCGGAGGTAGTCGGTGTGCTCCTCGCGGATCGGGATACCGACCGCCTGCACCGGGGCCAGCCAGGCCGGGAACGCGCCGGCGTAGTGCTCGGTGAGCACCCCGAAGAACCGCTCGATCGAGCCGAAGAGCGCCCGGTGGATCATCACCGGCCGCTGCCGGGTGCCGTCGGCGGCCTGGTACTCCAACCCGAACCGCTCCGGCAGGTTGAAGTCGACCTGGATGGTGGACATCTGCCAGGTCCGGCCGATCGCGTCCTTCGCCTGCACGCTGATCTTCGGGCCGTAGAAGGCCGCGCCACCCGGGTCGGGCACCAGGTTCAGGCCGGACTCCTCGGCGGCCGACCGCAGCGCCTCGGTGGCCCGCTCCCAGTTCTCGTCGGTGCCGACCGACTTCTCCGGGTTGCGGGTGGAGAGTTCCAGGTAGAAGTCGTCGAGGCCGTAGTCACGCAGCAGTTCGAGCACGAAGGCGAGCAGCGACTTCAGCTCGCCGGCCATCTGCTCCTCGGTGCAGAAGATGTGCGCGTCGTCCTGGGTCATCCCGCGTACCCGGGTCAGCCCGTGCACCACGCCGGACTTCTCGTACCGGTACACCGTGCCGAACTCGAACATCCGCAGCGGCAGCTCACGGTAGGACCGCCCGCGGGACCGGAAGATCAGGTCGTGCATCGGGCAGTTCATCGGCTTCAGGTAGTAGTTCGCGCCCTCCACCTCCATGGGCGGGAACATCCCGTCGGCGTACCAGTCGAGGTGCCCGGAGACCTCGTACAGGTGGCCCTTGGTGATGTGCGGCGTGTTGACGAACGCGTAACCGGCCTGCTCATGCTTGATCCGGGAGTAGTTCTCCATCTCCCGACGGATGATCCCGCCCTTGGGATGGAAGACCGCCAGCCCCGATCCCAACTCGTCGGGGAAGCTGAACAGGTCGAGGTCCACACCGAGCTTGCGGTGGTCGCGCCGGGCGGCCTCCTCGAGGAGCTTCAGGTACGCCTTCAGCTCGTCCCGGGTCGGCCAGGCGGTGCCGTACACCCGCTGGAGCTGCGGGTTCTTCTCCGAGCCCCGCCAGTACGCGGCCGCCGAGCGCATCAGCTTGAACGCCCCGATCAGTCGGGTGTTCGGCAGATGCGGGCCCCGGCACAGGTCCGACCAGCAGACCTTCTCCTCGTTCGCGGCGAGGTTGTCGTAGATGGTCAGCTCACCGCCGCCGACCTCCATCACCTCGGAGGAGTCCAGCCCCTCGCCCTGGACGTCGATCAACTCCAGCTTGTACGGCTCGTCGGCCAGCTCGGCCTTCGCCTCGTCCAGACTGTTGAAGCGCCGCCGCCGGAAGCGCTGCCCGGACTTGACGATCTCCTGCATCCGCTTCTCGAGCTTCGCCAGGTCGTCCGGCTGGAACGGCTTGTCGACGTCGAAGTCGTAGTAGAAGCCGTTCTCGATGGGCGGGCCGATGCCGAGCTTCGCCTCTCCGAAGACGTCCTGCACGGCCTGGGCGAGCACGTGCGCGGTCGAGTGGCGCAGCACGTTCAGCCCGTCCGGGGAGTCCAGGCTCACCGGCTCGACCTCGGTCTCCTCGGCCGGCTTCCAGTCCAGGTCGCGCAACTGGCCCTGCGGATCGCGGACCACCACGATCGCCTTCGGCCCGGTCGCGGGCAGCCCGGCCGCCGCCACCGCGTCGGCCGCCGTCGTCCCGGCGGCGACGACGACGGGGTCGGCCACTGCAGGGGTACGGGGTGCGGACACGATGGCTCCTCCAAAACGTCACGGTTACGGCCGAGGTACGGCCCTGCGCCGATGCTATCGGTCGCCCCACCCCCCACCGCCGCCGGGAAAGGAGGGGACCCCTGTTACCGCTTTTTGATGAGCAGGGGTCCCCTGCAACCACCCGGGCACGGCGGGCGCCGGCTACGCGGGCGCGGACGGGTGGCGGGCGAGGGCGGGGCGGGGCGGGGCAGCGTGAGGGTGAGGCGGGTTCGTGCACGCAACGCGCGGACGGCGACACGTGGACGGCGACGCGCGGACAGTGACGCCCGGACGGTGACGTCAGGCGAGCCAGGCCGGCAGCGGCTCACGGGCGGCCAGCCAGTCGGTGGGCACCCCACCGGGCGTACCCACCCCGGCGTACGCGGCGACCACGCCCCCGACGATCGCCGCTGTGGTGTCCACGTCGCCGCCGGCCTCGACGCAGGCGCGGATCGCCGCCGGGTAGTCGGCCAGGTGACGGGCGGCCACCCAGAGGGTGAAGGCGACGGTGTCCTGCGCGGTGACCCGGGAGCCGTTGCCGAGCGCGTCGACCGCCTCGGTCAGCGGCCGGTCCCGCAGTTCGGCCGCCCGGCGTACCCCCCGATGGACCTCACTGTCCGGTTCGAGCGTTCCGGCGACCCCGGCGAGCAGCCGGGCGGCGTCCGGCCGGTGTCCGTCCAGGCGGGCCCGGGCGGCCAGCGCGGCGGCCACGGCGACCGCGACCGCGCCGGCGATCCCCTCGGGGTGGGCGTGGGTGACCTCGGCCGACGCCCGGGCCTGGGCGGCGGCCCGGGCAGTGGAGTCGGCGAAGTACGCGCCCAACGGGGCGACCCGCATCGCCGCCCCGTTGCCGCACGAGCCCTGCCCGTCGAAGGCGGAGGCGGCGGCCACCGGCCACGGGGTGCCGGTGCGGATCAGCCGCAGGATGGTCACCGCCCCGGGCCCGTACCCCCGGTACGGCTCGCAGCGCCCGGCGAAGGCCAGAGCCAGCGCGTCCCGGTCGATCCGCCCGGCGGTGGCCAGGGCCCGCACCACCGAGCAGGCCATCTCGGTGTCGTCGGTCCACGACCAGGGCGGCGCGGGAAGCCGGCCGGCGGCCAGGTCGGTCGGGTCGTTGCCGGGCACGAAGAACTGGGAGCCGAGCGCGTCGCCGACGGAGAGCCCGGCGAGGCTGTCCCGGGCGAGCGCCAACCGGGTGTCGCTGAAGATCGTGAAGGACATCGCTGGACCAGCTTGCCCGGCCTGCCGGTACGCCGCAACGCGACCCGCCTGCCCGGGGCAGTACCGTCTTGGCGTGGCCACCGTGCTCCTGGTCGAAGATGACCATGTCGTCCGCGGCGCGATGCTGCGTTCCCTGACCGACCGGGGGCACGCCGTGCACGCGGTCGGTACAGCGCTGGAGGCGCTGCGCCGGGTCGCGGCGGAGACCCCGGACCTGGTCGTGCTCGATCTGGGCCTGCCCGACCTGGACGGCTCCGACGCGCTGCGGATGCTGCGCGGAATCACCGACGTCCCGATCATCATCGCCACCGCCCGGGACGACGAGCAGTCGGTGGTCCGGCTGCTGCGCGCCGGCGCGGACGACTACATGGTCAAGCCGTTCACCGGCGCGCACCTGGACGCCCGGATCACCACGGTGCTGCGCCGGGTCGGGCGGGCCAGCCGCAACATCCAGCCGGTGGTGCACACCGTGGGCGGGCTCCGGGTGGACGTGGGCGAACGCAGCGCCCACCTCGACGGGGAGCCGCTGGCGCTGACCCGTAAGGAGTTCGACCTGCTGGCGTACCTGGCGGCCCGGCCCGGGCGGGTAGTGTCGCGCCGGGAACTCCTGGAGGAAGTATGGCGTCAGCCGTCGGTCGGCGAGGACCAGACCATCGACGTTCACCTCTACTGGCTACGTCGAAAGATGGGCGAGTCCGCGGCGAAGCCGCGCTACCTGCGCACCGTGCGGGGGGTGGGCTTTCGGCTGGTGGCGCCGGACTGAGGGGCACGCTCGCCGCCCTGGTGGCCGGGATGGTCTCCCTGGTGGCGCTGGCGTTCCTGATCCCGCTCGGCACCACCATGCAGGACCGGGCCCGGGAGGAGGCGTTGGCCGACGCCGCGAGCCGCGCCGCCCTGGTCACCGGCACCCTGGCGGTCAGCACCCGGGCCGAGGACGTCG
This sequence comes from Micromonospora pallida, assembly GCF_900090325.1. Taxonomy (NCBI): domain Bacteria; kingdom Bacillati; phylum Actinomycetota; class Actinomycetes; order Micromonosporales; family Micromonosporaceae; genus Micromonospora; species Micromonospora pallida. Next base: position 3,689,938 of record NZ_FMHW01000002.1, read on the forward strand.
CCCGCGCGGTGGAGGCGACCGGCGGCGACCCGGCCGCCCGACCCGTGGTCCACGGGCTCGGCGGTGATCCCGGCGGCCGGGCCGAGCAGGCGGATGTGGCCCGGGCCGGCCGGGAGCGGCGCTCGCTGGTCGTCGGCGTGCCCGGTGGCCGGGTCCGGCTCGACCCGGTGGTCCTCGGCGACCAGGTCGCCGTGATCGAGGTCTTCGTCCCGGAGACGACCTCCGGCGACGGTACCCGCACCTGGCTGCTGCTCGGCGCGGTGGCCGTGGCCCTGGTGGGCGCCGCGGTCGTCGTGGTCGACCGGGTCGCCGCCCGCGCCAGCGACGCGGCCCGTGGTCTGGTCCAGGCGGCGCTCGCGCTCGGCGAGGGCGACCTGGCGGTACGCGTCGAACCCGCCGGCCCGCGCGAACTGGCCGAGGCCGGGTACGCCTTCAACCGGATGGCCGACCGGCTGGTCGCCACCCGCACGGACGAGCGGGAGCTGGTGGCCGACCTGTCCCACCGGCTGCGCACCCCGCTGACCGTGCTGCGACTGGACGCCGAGGCGCTGGACTCCGACGACACCAGCGTGGGCACGTTCAGCGCGGACGAGCTGGACCGGCGCCGGAGCATCCGCCGGCTCCGGCAGGCGATCGTCACCCTCGAGGGCGAGGTGGACGTGCTGATCAAGACCACCCGCAAGGCGATCACCCACGACACCGGGCCGGCCGAGTGCGACGTCAGCGAGGTGGTCCGCGACCGGATGGTGTTCTGGTCGGCGCTGGCCGGGGACCAGCACCGGCCGCACCGGGTGACCGGGGCCCAGTTACGCATCCCGGCCTCGGTGCCCCGGGCCGAGCTGGCCGCCGCCCTCGACGCGGTGATCGGCAACGTCTTCCGCTACACGCCGCAGGGCACCGCGTTCGAGGTGGCGGTCTCCCGCCGGGACGGCTACGTCGCGCTACGAATCGACGACGCCGGCCCGGGTATCGCCGACCCCGACCGGGCGCTGTGCCGAGGGGCCAGCGACCAGGGCTCCACCGGACTCGGGCTGGACATCGCCCGACGGGTCGCCCTACAGGCCAACGGCTCGGTGAGCATCGACCGGGCCCGGCTGGGCGGGGCCAGCGTGGTGATGCTGCTGGCCGACCCGGAGGCGACGCCCCGGCCGGTCAACCGGTTCGGGCTGGTCGGCCGGATGGCCCGGGAGCCTGGCGGCCGCCGGCGCTGGCCCCGGCCCCGCCGCTCCGACGACTGAACCAGCGGCGGCCCCGGGAGCGGTTCGCTTTCGGCCGGTTCAGGTCTTCCTTAGATCCGCCTTAACGATCCGCCGTACGGACACGCCGGATGGCAGGCTCGTGGGCGCGAACCCATCAGTTCCACCGGCCTACGCCCCGGGACCATCCCAACGGCTGGTGGAGCCATACGCGCGGCGGGGGTACGGTCCCCCACACCAGCCCCCGTCGCGCGTCCCTCGCCCGGCGCCAACCCGATCGACGCCTCAGCCTCGATCGACGCCTTGCCCGATCGATGTTTCAGCCCCGGCCGACGGCCCAGCGCTGGCCGACGGCTCAGCGGAGCGTCGCGGCGAGGTAGGCGTCGATCTCGGCGGTGAGTCGCCGCTTCTCCTCCTCCGGCAGGAAGGCCGCGGTCACCGCGTCCCGGGCCAGCCCGGCCACCCCCGCAGCGTCCAGCCCGAGCAGCCGGGCGGCGACGGCGTACTCGTCGTTCAGCGTGGTGCCGAACATCGGCGGGTCGTCGGAGTTGATGGTGACCAACACGCCGGCCTCGACGAGCCGCCCGAGCGGGTGCTCGTCCAGGCTCGTCACCGCCCGCGTCCTGAGGTTGGAGGTGGGGCAGACCTCCAGGGCGATGCGCTGCTGCGCGAGATGGGCGAGGAGTTCCGGGTCCTGGGCGGCGGAGATGCCGTGCCCGATGCGCTCCGCGCCCAGGTCCCGCAACGCGTCCCAGACGGTCTGCGGGCCGGTGGTCTCCCCGGCGTGCGGGACGGAGCGCAGCCCGGCCGCCCGGGCCTGGTCGAAGTACGGCTTGAACTGCGGCCGGGGCACACCGATCTCGGGGCCGCCCAGGCCGAACGAGATCAGCCCATCCGGACGCTGGTCGAGGGCGATCCGCAGAGTCTCCTCGGCGGCCGGTAGTCCGGCCTCGCCCGGGATGTCGAAGCACCAGCGCAGCTCGATGCCGAAGTCCGCCTCGGCCCGCTTGCGGGCGTCCTCGATCGCCTCGCAGAAGGCCGGCGCGGGGATGCCCCGCCGCACGTGCGAGTACGGCGTCACCGTCAGCTCGGCGTAGCGGACCTGCTGCCGGGCCAGTTCCCGGGCGACCTCGTGGGTGAGGATCCAGACGTCGGTGTCGTCCCGGATCAGGTCGACCACGCTGAGGTAGACCTCGATGAAGTGGGCGAAGTCGCGGAACTCGAAGTAGGCCGCGAGCGCTTCCGGGTCGGCCGGCACCGGACTGCGGCCCTCGTGCCGGGCGGCCAACTCGGCGACGATCCGGGGCGAAGCGGAGCCGACGTGGTGCACGTGCAGCTCCACCTTGGGCAGTCCGGCGATGAACGAGGACAGGTCGGTCACGGATTCTCCTCGACTCGGGTGGGGGTGCGGGCCACGAAGAAGACGCGGCGGAAGGGGAAGTACACCTGACCGTGCCGGACCGGGTAGTGCTCGACGAGCCGAGCGCTGAGCGTCGCGCGGAACCGGTCCCAGGTGGCGTCGTCGAGGGCCGCCCGGATCGGACGCAGGGCCGTCCCCTCCAGCCAGGTGAACACGGGATGGTCGGCGTCGGCCGGGGCCGGCAGGAGGTGCACGTAGGTAGTCTCCCAGGCGTCCACCGCGCAGCCGGCACCGGCCAGCAGCTCGGCGTAGCCGACGGCGTCACGGACCGGGGCCTCGCGCAGCAGCGGGAGGAGTTCCGCCCGCCACGGCCCCTGGTCGGCCACCGCCCACAGGGTGCGGTGAGAGGGGGCGTCGTAGTTCGCGGGCACCTGCGCCGCCAGCCAGGCGCCGGGCGGCAGCTCCCGCGCCCAACGGGTGAGCAGCCGCTGGTGGCCGGGCACCCACTGGAGTACGGCGTTGGTGAGCAGCACGTCGACGTCCGGCCCGGGCTCCCAGTCGTGCAGGTCACCGACGGTGAAGGTGACCCGCCCGGCCTGCTGCCGGGCCCGGTCCACCATCGACGGGGAGGAGTCGATGCCGGCGATCCGGCTCTCCGGCCACCGGTCGGCGAGGGTCGCGGTGAGGTGCCCCGGCCCACAGCCCAGGTCGACCACGGTCCGCGGCAACCGCGCCGGAATGTGGGCCACCAGGTCGTGGAACGGCCGGGATCGTTCCTCGGTGAAGCGCAGGTAGCTGGCCGGATCCCACATGGCGAACCTCCAAACCGTACGGGTGTCCCGCTGCGAACTCGTCCAACCCCTCGCGTGGCCCGGTGACCGGATCACTAGGCTCAGCCAAATGAAGCAGCCTACCCCCGACCGGCTGGGCCGCCGGGTGGGCGTCGTCCGTCTCGGTGCCAGACAGGTCGACCCGGACCGGGGCCGGGCCGCAAACGTTGCTGTCCCGATCGGCGGGGCGGCTCACGGCAGGAAGGGGAAACGGTGAAGGGGTGGCTTCCACTCACGCTCGGCCTGCTGGCCGTCGTGGTCGGGGCGGTCTGGACGGTGCAGGGGCTGGGCTACGTCAGCGGCAGCGTCCTGACCGACCAGCGGATCTGGGCGCTGGTCGGACCGCTGCTGGTGCTCGTCGGGCTCGTGGTGCTCTGGTTCGGGATGCGCGCCCGGCGCCCGCGTTCCTGACCACGCGTGTCCGCGACCACCAGCGTTCCTGACCACGCGTGTCCCTGACCGCCCGCAGAACGGCCGACCGACGGGCGGGCCATGCGGAAAGCCCCGCGTCCGGTCTGGACACGGGGCTTTACAGGGGCGGACCCGTGGGGACGGGTCAGCCTGTTGGCCGGCGGGGGCCGACCGGTGCTGCTCAGATGGGACGGACCTGCTCCGCCTGCGGGCCCTTCTGGCCCTGGGCGATCTCGAACTCCACCCGCTGGTTCTCCTCCAGCGAGCGGTAGCCGCTGGTCTGGATCGCCGAGAAGTGGACGAACACGTCAGCACCCCCGCCGTCGACGGTGATGAAGCCGAAGCCCTTGTCTGCGTTGAACCACTTCACGGTTCCCTGCGCCATGTGTATCTCCTTCTAAAACTGGCGGCCGAGCACGCCGTGCGGCCGGTTGGCCGTTTTCGAGCAGCGGCGCCTGAGGCGGCCCCCTGGAAGGAGACTTCTCTCAACCCACGCCATCTCTCAACAGCGGGGAACAGCAAACCACGTACGCAAAAACTCTGCACAGCCTACCGGACGAAATTCTCCTACATGTGACCTGAAGGACGCCAGACACCGAGCCGCCCGGACATGGCACGGCCCCCGTCCGGTCTCGGACGGGGGCCGGGGATCCTCGCTCAGTCGGGCCAGTGCCCGGTCAGCCGACGGACACCCACCGCGCCACCCCGGTCGACCGCCGCCCGGACCACCGCGAAGATCGCGCCCTGGAGGGCGGCGGCGGCCAGGATCTCGGCCCAGCCACGGTCCTCGTCGGTGGCGCTGGGCGCCTCGCCGTCCCCCGCGGTCATCTTCCACACCTGCCGGAACACCGCACCGGCGACGGCACCGGCGGCCACGCCGAGGAGCACACCCACCGGCTTGTACGCGACCTTGTTGATACCCCTGCTCACCTACGCCTCCCGCCGACGATCACCAGCACCACCACGGTAGCCAACGCGCCGGCCGCGAGCACCGCCCACGGCACCGGGTCCCGCCGCACCAGCGCGCCCGTCCCCCGCGCCTGGCCGCGCGCCGTGCCGGCCGTCTGGGCGGCCTGCCCGCGTACCCTCGCCATCGTCTGGGCCGCCTGGTGGCGGACCTGTCCGGCCTGCTGGGCCGCCTGACGGCGGACTTGTCCCGCCTGGTGGGCCGCCTGACGGCGGACTTGTCCCGCCTGCTCGCGCATCCGCTCGCGGGTCTGCCCGGCCTGTTCGCGCATTCGTTCCCGGGCCTGCCCGGCCGACTCCCGCAGGCGCGCCTTGACGTCGACCTTCGCGGCCAACGCCTCTACCGTCTCGCTGAGTTCGATCCGGGTCCGCCGGATCTCCTCGCGGAGCGCCTCCGGGTCACCGGTCCCGTTGCCCCTCATGGCCGGCCCCTGTCCCGGACCGCCGCGGCGACCGTGTCGACGTCCGCGCGGACGCTGCGGACCGTCGCCGCCGGCACCGGTGGCACCGCCTGGCTGACCTGCTTCTTGCCGACCAGGGCAAAGATCCCCGCGAACACGAAGAGCACCACGGCGACGATCAGGGCGGCCAGCCACGCCGGCAGCACCAGTGCCAGCAGCAGGACGACGGCGGTGAGCAGCGCGCCGAGCCCGTAGACGGCGAGCACCCCGCCGCCGCCGAAGAGGCCGACCCCGATGCCGGCGCGCTTGCCCTTCTCGGTCAGCTCCGCGCGGGCCAGTGCCAGCTCGTCTCGGACGAGTCGGGAGACCTGCTCCGTGGCGCGCTGCACCAGCTCCGCAGTCGACGGCTCGTTGCGGGTCCGGGACGTACTGGGATTCGCGACGTCAGCCATGCTGTCCTCCTTTCTTCCTCACCGCGCTGTATGCCCTGACTCGCCAGGGATCAATCCTGCGCGGGGCGACCAGTCGGAGCGGACCGCGCCGAGTGCGCGTCCCCACAAACCGCCCGGTCAAACCCAAACCCGACCGGCGGCCGGGGTCGGGTGGCGGCGAGCCGTGCTCCGGGCACCTTCGCACCGGCGGTCAGCGGTGGCTGCGGGCGGGCTCGGCCGCGTCGTCCCGCTCACGCCCGTCGCGCGGCCGGCGGCGAGCGCCGTCGTCCGACTCGCCTTCCGCGAAACGGTGGCCGTCGACCGGCTCGTCCGGGCCGACGAATGCCTCGCTTCGGGCCTCCCCGTCGTCGCTGCCACCGAAGAGCCGGGCGTCGTCCGGGACGCCGCCGTCGGGGCGGCGGACCGGTCGGCGGGGCTGCACCCACTGCCAGGGCAGTTCGCTGCTGGCGTCACCCACTTCGGTACGGAGGCGGGGCATGGCGGTGGGGCGCTGTTCGCGTACCCAGGCGACCAGGTGCTCGCGGACCAGGCACCGCAGGTCCCACAGGTTGCCGGCGTTGGCGGCGCTGACCAGCGCCCGGACCCGGACGTTGCCGCCGGTGGCGTCGGTGACCTGGAGCACGCAGACCCGACCGTCCCAGAGTTCGGTGCTCTCGACCAGGCGACGCAACTCCTCGCGCATGGCCTGCACCGGCACCGCCCAGTCCAGGTCGAACTCGGCGGTGCCGAGCACGGCCGCCTGGGTCCGGGTCCAGTTCTGGAACGGCGTGCTGGTGAAGTAGGAAGTGGGCAGGATCAGCCGGCGGTCGTCCCAGATCTGGACCACCACGTAGCTCAGGGTCAACTCCTCGATCCGACCCCACTCCCCCTCGACGACCACCACGTCGTCGAGGCGCACCGCGTCGCTGAAGGCCAGTTGCAGTCCGGCGAAGACGTTGCCGAGCAGGCTCTGCGCGGCCAGGGCGGCGACCACACCGACCACACCGGCGCTGGTCAGCACGCCGGCCCCGATACCCCGGACGCTGGGGAAGGTCATCAGCATCACACCGATGGTGAGCACCACGATCACCGCGATGGTCAGCCGACGCAGCATCACCACCTGGGTACGCACCCGGCGGGCGTGCCGGTTGTCCGGCACGTCGATCCGGAACCGGGCCAGGGCGGTGTCCTCGACGACCACCAGCAGCGCGGCCACCAGCCAGGCGGTGCTGGCGATCACGCAGAGCACCAGCACGTGCAGCAGCACCTGCCGCCACTGGTCGCCGACCGCGTAGCCGGTGCTGAACCGGATGGCGAACTGGACGGCCAGCACGGTGGCGGCGATCTTCAACGGCCGGTGCGCGTGGTCGGCCAGCTCTCCCATCAGCAACGAGTTCCGACCGAGCCGGCGGACCAGCCGATGGGTGACCTCGACCACCAGAAGGGCGATCGCCGCCGCGACGAGCGCGGCGACGACCGTCCCGAGGTAGCTCTGCACTGCTTCTCTCCCTCATGCCGACGGTTGATCACATGGCAAAGGCCCCATGTTGCCCGCCGAACGACGAACCGACCAGCGTCACACCTTCCGGTAGCGGGACTGGAGGAAGCAGAACGCGCCGAAGGCGGCGATGCCGAGCGCGACGAGGGTGAGCAGGATCGTGCCGTAGGACTGCTCGCGCAGGGTCCGCAGGGCGGCGTCCAGGCCACGGGCCTTCTCCGGGTCGTAGTTCACCGCGGCGACGACGACCAGGATGCCGGCGATGGCGTACGCGATGCCCTTGGCAACGTAGCCGGCGACGCCGAGGCGGCGGGCCAGCTTCCGGGTGCGGGGGTTCATCTCGCCGGTCTTCAGGTGCTTCTCGAAGCGCTTGACCAGGCCGTAGATGACCAGGCCGACCCCGATGGCGGCGAGCACCAGCCCGGCCAGGCCGACCAGCCAGCGACCACCGGAGGAGGTCATCAGCTCGCCGGTGAGCGCCTCCTGCTTGTCGGCGCTGTTGGAGCCGGCGTCGGAGAAGACCTTCCAGGCGGTCCAGGCGAAGTAGAGGTAGACGATGGTGCGGCCGGTGGAGGCAAGTCGTTCGACGACCCGTTCGCCGCCACGCTCGGCGCGGTGCCCGACGGCGGCTTCGAGCCCCTGCCAGATCGCCATGGCGAGCAGGCCGACCGCGATCGCGACGACGAGGAACTTGCCCATCGGCTGGGCGGCGAGGGTCCGCAGGGCGCCGGACTGGTCCCCGTCGTCGGCGGACTTGCCGAAGGCGATCTGCAACGCCAGCCAGGCGAAGAGAAGGTGGACGATCCCGTAGCCGATGAAGCCGACTCGGGCGAGGGTTTCCAGCCACCGGCTGTTGGCCGTGCGGGCGGCGGTGGCCTGGGCACTGTGGGTGAGAGACATGGCGGCAGATTCACCGATCCCCATGGTCCTCAAACGTCGGGCCCCGCCGCCCGGGGGCGGTCAGCTGCCGGGACTACGCGCGACGCGGATCGTGACGTTGGCGTCGGTGACACTGTCGACCGACACCGTGAAGCCTCCGACCTCGGTGGCCTGCTGGCCGGTGGTGAGGGTGAGCTGCTCGCCGGCCACCTCGACGGTGACCTGATCGTCCTGGGCGCTGATCAGCTTGGCCTCGATGCCGAGGACGTTGGCGCTGGCCTCGACGCCCCGGTCGAAGGTGACCGTACAGGCGTCCAGTCCACAGTCGGTGGTGGCGTTCTCCGAGCTGCAACCGGCGAGCACGGCGACGCCCAGTACAAGGCCGGCGACCAGGCCGGCGGCGCGGCGGGCGGGGGTGAGGGCGGGGGTGGCGCGTCGGTTCGTCACGGAGGCAAGGGTACGCAACCCGCTCCACCCCGGCACCACGACGATCTTGGCTGGCCGGGGCGGGCACGTGTTCACCCCGACCACACCGTCGAGGAGGTCGACCGGTTGCTGGCCGAACCGGACCGGCCGGGTGCGTTCCGGAGGGAGAATGGCCGGGTGAGCTACCTCGTGGAGGACGACCCGGCCCGCCGCCGCTTCGAGATCCTGGTCGACGACGCGCTGGCCGGGTTCACCGCGTACCGGCCGCGCGGCGCAGACGTGCTGGTCTTCACCCACACCGAGGTGGATCCGGCGTTCCGGGGCGCGGGCGTCGGCGAGGCGCTGGTCCGGGGCGCGCTGGACGAGGTACGCCGGCGCGGCGCGCGGGTGGTCCCGCGCTGCCCGTTCATGGCCGCCTTCATCGACCGCCACCCCGGTTACGCCGACCTCGTCACCGCCACCGACGGGTCGTAGCCGGCCGGCGCCGGAGGGCGGCGGGTGGGACTCGGTCAGGCCCGTATCCCGCTGAGGAGTTCGGCGACGGCCCACGCCCCGGCCGTGCTCGCGCCGTGCGTGGCGACGTGCACCCGCCCGGCGACCAGCACCGGAAGGCCGAGTTCGACCACCACCGCGTCCGGGCGGGCGGCCAATATACGCTCCACCGCCGCCCGCATCCACCCGTGCCGATGCAGGTCGCGGACCACCAGCACGAGGGGCCGGCCGGGCGTGCCGGCGGCCGGGTCGGCGGGTACGTCCGCCTCGGCGTACCGGACGGTGGTGGTGCCGGGCAGCAGCTCGGCCAGGGGCGCGCCGATCCCCCACGGGGTCTCCGCGCCGATGGCGATGTTGCGCGGCGGCGCGAACTCCACCACGTGCGCCGGGGCGGTGAGCGGCACCAGCGGTCCGCCGTCGTCGGTGGTGACCCGGACCGCCCGACGCGCGGCGGCCAGCCCGACCCCGTTCCCGCCGGTGTACCGGGGGCGGGCGGCACGGGCGGTGGTGGTCCAGGCGGCGAGCTGGCCGACCCGTTTGGCCGCCTCGGCGAGCCGCTCCTCGGGCAGGTCCCCGGCGACCACCGCCGCCACGATGCCGTCGCGCAGCCGGCGGGCGGTCTCCTCGTCGGCGTGTTCCCCGCCGACGCAGATCGCGTCCGCCCCGGCGGCGAGCGCCCGGACCGTCGCGCCGACCAGGCCGTAGGTGCCGGCGACCGCGCGCATCTCCACCGCGTCGGTCACCACCACGCCGTGGAAGCCCAACTCGTCGCGGAGCAGGTCGGTCAGGACGCGCCGGCTCAGCGTGGCCGGCAGGTCGGGGTCGAGGGCGGGGACCACGAGATGCCCGGTCATCACCGCCTGCACCCCGGCGGCGATGGCGGCCCGGAACGGCACCAGCTCGTTCGCGTCGAGGCGGGCCCGGTCGGCGGTGATCCGGGGCAGGTCGTGGTGCGAGTCGACCCGGGTGTCGCCGTGCCCGGGGAAGTGCTTGGCGCAGGCGGCGACCCCGCCCGCCTGGAGGCCACGGACCCAGGCGGCGGTGTGCCGGGCGACCAGCGCGGGATCGGCGCCGAACGCGCGTACCCCGATCACCGGGTTGTCCGGGTTCGAGTTGACGTCGGCGTCCGGCGCGTAGTCGAGGGTGACGCCGGCGGCGGCCAGCTCCGCCCCGAGGTCCCGGGCCACCTCCTCGGTGAGGGCCACGTCGTCGACGGCGCCGAGGGCGAGGTTGCCCGGACGGGAGCTGCCCGGCCCGGACTCGATCCGGGTCACGTCGCCGCCCTCCTCGTCGATGGCGACGACGACGTCCGGTCGTTCGGCGCGCAGCGCGGCGGTGAGCGCGGCGACCTGGGCCGGGTCGACGACGTTGCGGGCGAACAGGACCACCGAGCCGAGCCCCTCGCCGAGCCACCGGCGGACCCACGGGGGCGGGGTGGTGCCGACGAACCCGGGTTGCAGGACGGCAGCGGCCAGGCTCGCCAGGTTCCCCATCGGTGCGCTCATGTGGCCCCCGTACCCCCTCGGTCTCCGGCGGCGGGCCCGCCCCGCCGCCCGCGGTGCTGTCATGGTCACACCGGACCACCTAATAGTCAATAAACCTTTCTATTACGCGGCGTGACGGACCGATGCCTGCCGTGGCACTCACTGGCCGGGTCGTGCGACAGTGCGGGAGTGCATTCCTCGCTGATCACCGCCGCCGACGAGGTCGACTGGTACGACATCCCCGGGGTCCGCCTGCTGGGGTTGGTCGTCGGCGGCCTGCTCCTGATCGCCGCGATCCGCGCGATGTTCCGCTGATCCTCCCGGTCGGCCCGCCCCGCCGCTGACGCTCTCGCGGCGGGCTCCGCCCCGTCGCCGGGACCGGGTGCCGGACCCGGCATGACGCGTCACCCCCGGGGTACCGCCGAGGTTGTCCGACCGGAGGGCCCGACCACGGACGCGGCGGAGGGGAAACGATGAGGATCGGTTACTTCCTGTCCAGCGAGGAGTTCACGCCGGCCGAACTCCTGGCGCAGGCGCGCGGTGCCGAACGGGCCGGATTCGAGGCACTGTGGATCTCCGACCACTACCACCCCTGGGTGGACGCCCAGGGGCAGAGCCCCTTCGTCTGGTCGATGATCGGTGCGCTCAGCCAGGTCTGCCGGCTGCCGGTCACCACCGCCGTGACCTGCCCGACCGTTCGTATCCACCCGGCGGTGCTGGCCCAGGCCGCGGCCACCAGCTCGGTGCTGCACGCCGGGCGGTTCGTGCTCGGCGTCGGCTCGGGCGAGGCCCTCAACGAGCACATCCTCGGCGACGCGTGGCCGGGCACCGACGTCCGGCTGGAGATGTTGGCGGAGGCGGTCGGGGTGATGCGTGAGCTGTGGGCCGGCGGCTTCGTCAACCACCGGGGCCGGCACTACACGGTGGAGCACGCCCGGATCTACACCCGGCCGGAGACACCCCCGGCGGTCTACGTCTCCGGCTTCGGCCCGAAGGCCGTCGACCTGGCCGCCCGGATCGGCGACGGCTACATCAACACCTCCCCGGACGCCGACCTGGTCCGGCGGTTCCGCGACGGCGGGGGCGGCGACAAGCCGTGCCAGGCCGGTTTCAAGGCCGCGTACGCCGACAGCGTCGACGAGGGCGCGCGGATCGCGTACGAGCGCTGGCCGAACGCCGGGGTGCCGGGCGAGCTGTCCCAGGTGCTCCCCTCGCCGAGGCACTTCGAGCAGGCCGCCCAACTGGTGAGCCCGGACAGCGCGCGGGAGGCGTTCGTCTGCGGCCGGGACGCCGACGCGCACCTGGCGAAGATCGAGGCGTACGCCCGGGCCGGCTTCGACGAGGTGTACGTGGCCAACGTCGGCCCGCACTGGCAGGGGCTGTTCGACTTGTACCAGCGTGCGGTCCTGCCCCGGCTGCGGTGAGCCGGGCAGGACCGCGTCCACCAGCGGAAACGCCCCGGTGCCGCCGGGCCACGCCCCGGTTTCGCCCCCGGCCGGGCCGGGTACCACCGGCCACCGATGAGACGTTTCCGGGACACCACCGCCCTCCGTCGCGCCGCGCGTGACCTGTTCGGTTGGGACGAGCTGCGTCCCAACCAGCTCGCCTCGATGCGGGCAGTGATGCGGCGGCGCGACGCGCTGGTGGTCCTGCCCACCGGCGCGGGGAAGTCCGCCATCTACCAGATCCCGGCGAGCCTCATCCCGGGATGCACCGTGGTGATCTCTCCGCTGCTCGCCCTCCAGCAGGACCAGATCGCCGCCCTGCACGAGCGGCGCCGGCCGGAACTGCGGGCGGTCCGGATCAGTTCCGCCGAGACCCCCAGCCAGCAGGCCAAGGCGCTCGCCGATGTCCGTGACGGGCGGGCGGAGTTCCTCTTCATCACCCCCGAGCAGCTCAGCGACCCGACCCGGCTGGCCGAGGTCCGCGCGCTCAGGCCGGCGCTGGTGGCGATCGACGAGGCGCACTGCATCTCCGCCTGGGGGCACGACTTCCGCCCCGACTACCTGGCACTGGGGCACCTGATCGAGGGCATCGGCCGGCCGCCGGTGGTGGCGTTGACCGCGACCGCGTCGCCGCCGGTCCGCGACGACATCGTCGCCCGGCTGCGCCTGCGTGACCCGGAGCTGGTGCTGTCCGGGCTGGACCGGCCGAACCTCTTCCTGGAGGTCGCGCACTGTCCCACCGAGGACTACCGGTGGCGGCGGCTGGTCGCGCTGCTGCGCGAGGACGAGCGGCCGGGCATCATCTACACCCCGACCCGACGGTCGGCGGAGGAACTGGCCGGACGGCTCACCGACGCCGGTTTTCCCGCGCAGTACTACCACGGCGGCATGCCGGCCGGTGCCCGCGACGAACTGCACCGCGCCTTCCTCGCCGACCAGGTGCCGATCATGGTGGCGACCTCGGCGTTCGGCATGGGCATCGACAAGCCGAACATCGCCTGGGTGGTGCACGTGGCGTTGCCGGACTCGCCGGACAGCTACTTCCAGGAGATCGGCCGGGCCGGACGGGACGGCCAGCCGGCCCGGGTGCTGTTGCTCTGGCAGGCCGAGGACATCGGGCTGCAACGCTACTTCACCGGCGGCCTGCCGGACGAGCGGCAACTCCACGAACTGGCCGCACTGCTGCACGCCAAGCCGGTCAACCGCAAGCAGTTGCGGGAGCTGACCGGTCTCGGCCCCCGCAAGCTCGGCCAGTACCTCGCCCTGCTCGAACAGGTCGGTGCCGTCGCGCCCCGGGGCCGGCAGCTGATCGGCGCCCCCCGCTACGCCCCGGCCCCCCGGGACGCCGCGCGGGCGGCATTGGCCGAGGCGGAACGCCAGCAGACCGTGACCCGGTCCCGGACCGACATGATGCGGGCCTTCGCCGAGACCACCGGCTGCCGGGGGCAGGCGCTGCTGGCGTACTTCGGGGAACAGATGACCGAGGTCTGCGGGCACTGCGACAACTGCCACGCCGGCACCAGCGTCGCCGTCGTCCGCGAGGCCGACGACTCGCCCTTCCCGGTGCACAGCCAGGTCCGTCATCCGGAGTGGGGCGCCGGCATGGTGCTCGGCTACGAGGAGGACCGGATGACGGTTCTCTTCGACGACGTCGGGTACAAGACGCTGTCCGTGCCCGTGGTGAGTGGGCAGTCGTTACTGACACTCGTCTAGCCTGATTCCTTGCCGCCGTAGGGCGGTGCCGTCGAGGTTGGTGCACAGCGAGAGGGGCGAAGGCGTGATCGAACAGCCGGCGTACACCGGGTTCGGGTTCTCCGACGAGGAGTGGGGGCTGCTGGTCGGCCTGCCCCAGGCGATCCTGACCGCGGCGAGCGCGGCGGAGTCCGACGGCACCCGGCGCACCCGGGCGGAGACCGCCGCCGGACTGGAGACCATCTCGGCCGGCCGGGAGTCGGCGAGCCCGCTGGTCGCCGCCGTGGCCGGGGAGATCGTCGCCCGGGTGGGCGACCCGGAGGCCGGCGAGGAACTGCCGGTGCTCGCGCCGTCGGATCCGCAGGCGCTGATCGACGACGTACTGACCCGGGCCGGGCAGGCCGCCGCGCTGCTCGCCACGCGGGTGGACGAGGGGCAGGCCGGGGCGTACCGGCACTGGCTGGTGGAGGTCGCCGACCAGGTGGTCACGGCAGCCGCGACGGGCGGGATCCTCGGCATCGGCGGGGACGTGGTCAGCGACTCCGAGCGCCGGTTCCGGGACCGCCTCGCGCAGGTGCTCAACGACTGATCCGCGCCGTACTCCCGCGACCTGGTGGCCGTCAGGTCAGCGTCGTGGGGAGGTTGCCGGCCGTCCCGCCCCGCCGGTCGGGACGGCCGTCCGCGTCCGTCGGCTTCGGACCCCGTGGGTGGTCAGCGCGGTGGAGGTATCCTCGCGGTAGCCGTCCGTGACCCTGCCCAAACACCACGTCCGGGCTGCCGGCGCCGTCCGGACGATGAGGACGGTGTCGGTCAGGAAGTGGGGATGATGCTGCCGACGGAGAGCGTGGACACCCGGCACCTGCCACCGGCCGACCGGTGGCCGTACTGGCTGGAGGTGACCGGGCGGGCCGTCGCGCCGCTCGCCATGACCACCGAGCACGCAGCCGACTTCCAGGGCGGCGCCCGGCTGATCGACCTCGGCGGCGTCCAGCTCACCCGGTTCCACTACCAGTCGCTCACGGGGCGACGCACCCCGAAGCTCATCCGGCAGGCCGATCCCGGCATCTACCAGCTGGCCCTGACCCTGACCGGGTCCAGCGGGATCAGCGCCGCCCGGCGGCACACCATGGTCGGCCGGGACGCCTTCACCCTCCTCGACTACGGCCGGCCGCACCAGCTCTTCCACCACGCCGACCAGGGCGGCCTGGCACCGGCCGCCTCGGCGACGGTGGTGGTCCCCCGGTCCCTGTTGCCGCTGCCGGCGAACAAGATCGACCGGCTCGCGGCCGGTCGACTCTCCGGGACGGAGGGGATGGGCGCTCTCCTCGCCCAGCACCTCAACCAGCTCACCCGCCACCCGGAGCAGTACGCCGCCAGCGAGGCGCCCCGGCTGGCCGGCCTCACCCTCGACCTCGTCTCCGCCCTGCTCGCCCGACAGCTCGACCTCGAGGCGGCGCTCCCCGTCGACGTCCGGCAGCAGGCGACGCTGGCGCAGGTCCGTGCCTTCATCGACCGGCACCTCGGCGACCCGATGCTGACCCCGCAGACCGTGGCCGACGCGCACCACGTCTCGCTGCGCTCGCTGCACCGGCTCTTCGCCGAGGAGCCGGACACGGTCGCCCAGTTGATCCGCCGGCGTCGGCTGGAGCGCTGCCGGCGGGACCTGGCCGACCCGAGGCTGCGTAACCGGCCGGTGCAGGCGATCGGCTGGCGCTGGGGATTCACCGACAAGGCGCACTTCAGTCGGGCCTTCCGGGCGGCGTACGGGATGAGCCCCCGGTCGTACCGGGCGGCCCACGAGTTGGCACGGACGGTCAACCCGGTGGCACGCTCGGACAACCGACCCCCGGCATACTGGCCACTGACCGGCTGAGTGCCGGTCCGGTGACCGGCTGCGAGGAGAGGGCCGCGCGGGCAACGGGGGTTGCGGCAGCGCCCCGCCGGCCGCAGTGCCGGTGTGACGTGAGCTCAGGCCGCGACGTCGCTCTCCGGGCACCCGGTCCCCCGTCGTCCGGCCCCGGGCCGAACGCCCGGCCCCACCGTCGCCTCCGCCAGGCCGGGTGGGGCCGGTCAGGCCTCCTCGAGCGGGGCCAGCCCAGGTCTCCTCCAGCAGGGCCAGTTCAGCTTTCCTCGAGCAGGGCCAGCACCGCCCGCTCGGCCTCCGGCCGGGGCGTGTCCGGGTCCACCGGAACGACCACCCCGTCCTGGTAGAGGTCCACCACCCGGGGGTCCACGTAGGAGGCCCGGGCCACGGTGGGGGTGTTGCCGAGCAGTTCGGCGACGGCCCGCATGACCGCGGCGACCGCCCGCCGCCGGGCCGTGACCGAGCGCCGGACGCCCGTCGCGGCCAGGTCGACGGCGGCCAGCACGGTGGCGTGCCAGGTCCGGAAGTCCTTGGCGGTCATCTCCCCACCGCTGGCCTCGCGCAGGTAGTCGTTGACCTCGTCGCTGCGCACGTCCCGCCAGGTGGTGCCGTCCCAGTAGCCGAAGAGGCGGTCCGCCGAGCGTCGCTGGCGACGCAGGTTGCGCAGCACCTGGCACAGCTCCGGATCGTCGATCCGACGCACCTGGTCGATGCCGCCCTTGGCGGGGAAGGAGAGGACCACGCAACCGCTCCGGGAGCGGGTGTGCTCGGGGCGCAGGGTGGCTACGCCGAAAGTCGGGTCGTCGCCGGCCGCGTACTGGTCGCTGCCGACCCGGAACGTCCCCATGTCCAGCAGCCGGGTCACCGTCGCCAGGACCCGGTCACGGCGCAACCCCCGGCCGGTCAGGTCCCGCTCGACCCGCTCGCGCAGCGCCGGCAGCCGGCGGGCCACCTCCAGCACGTGGTCGAACTTCGCCTCGTCGCGCCGACGCCGCCATTCCGGGTGGTAGAGGTACTGCTTGCGGCCGGCCGCGTCGATTCCGGTCGCCTGGATGTGCCCGTTCGGATACGGGCTGATCCAGACGTCCCGCCAGGCCGGCGGGACGACCAGGTCCCGCAGCCGGGCCAGTTGGTCCGGGTCGCGCACGGTCGCGCCGGCCGGGTCGACGAAGCGCCAGCCCCGGCCCGCCCGCCGACGTCCGTACCCCGGCCCGCCCGGATCACTACGCCGCAACCGCACCGCCGTCCCGCACCACCCGCTCCGCCTCGTCCACCGCCGCCAACACCCGGTCGACGGGGAGCGCCGCCATCGTCGGGTGGACACCTACTCCGTCCCACTCCGGGCCCTCACCCGGCCCGGCCCAGAGCGCCCGGTGTCGGGGACGGTCCGGGGGCGGCCCCCAGCGCGTGGGCGGGACCGGGCCGAACAGCACCACCGACGGGGTGCCGTAGCCGGTCGCCAGGTGGGCGACCCCGGTGTCGCCGCTGACCACCAGGCGGGCGTGGGCGACCAGGGCGGCCAGGTCGGCCAGGCCGGTCCGGCCGGCCAGCACCGCCGTGGCCGGCAGGCCCGCCCGCCGGGTCACCTGCTCGGCGACGCTGAGTTCGGTGGCCGAGCCGGTCACCACCACCCGGTGCCCGTGCCGGTTCAGGTGCCGGGCCACGGCGGCGAACCGTGCGGGCGACCAGCGTTTCGCCGGGATCTTCGTGCCCGGATGCAGCACGGTCACGCCGACCGGCACCCGGTCCGGCACGGGTCTTCCGAGGGACAGGTCGTTCGGGTCGGCGCGCAGGCCGTACCAGTCGAGCAGCCGGCACCAGCGGCGCACCTCGTGCTCCGCGTCGTCCCACTCCGGGCCGTCGGCGTGCCCGGCCGGCGGGCAGCGGAACGCGAGCAGCCGGCCGGGGTCGGTGGCGCGCAGCAGTTCGTGCGACCGCGGCCCACGGCCATGCAGGTTGACCGCGATCTCGGGGGTCGGCCCCGACCAGGGCGGCGGGTCCAGCCCGGCCACCGGGAACACCCGGTCGACGCCGCCGACCAGGTCGACCAGGGGGGTCAACCAGTCCGGGGCGGCCAGCACCAGTTCCCGGTCCGGGTGTCCGGCGCGCAGGGCGCGCAGCGCGGGGACGGCGGTGGCGAGGTCGCCGACGCCGAGCGCGCGCAACACCAGGATCATGGGTACGAGGACTCCTGTTCGGCGCAGACGACCATCTCCCGGACGGCGCAGCCGGCCGGCTGGGACAGGGCGAACAGCACTGCGGCGGCGGTGTCGGCGGGCTCGTTCAGGGCCGCGTCGGGACCCGGCCGGTACTGGTCATCCCGGTCGTCGAAGAACGGGGTGCGCATGCCGCCGGGGATCAGCAGGGTGACCCCGACCGAGCCGGCGAGTTCCGCGGCGAGCGCCCGGGTGAAGCCGACCACGCCGAACTTCGCCGCGCAGTACGCGGTGGCGTCGCCGACCGCCTTGACCCCGAGGGTGGAGGCGACGGTGACCACGGTGCCCCGGGAGCTGACCAGGTAGGGCAGGGCGGCCCGGATCACCGCGGCGGTGGCGAGCAGGTCGACGGCGACGATCCGGTCCCAGGTGTCCCCGGGTACGTCGGCCAGCCGGCCGGGCACGTCGATGCCGGCGGCGGTGACCACCGCGTCCAGTCCTCCGGAGCGTTCGGCGAGTTCCCGGGTGGCGGCCTCGGCGGCCCGGGTGTCGGCCAGGTCGCACTCGACCCAGGGCACGCCGTCGCCGGGCGGGTTCCGGTCCAGCACCACCGGCCGGGCACCGGCCCGGGCGACGGCGGTGACGACGGCGGCACCGAGTCCGCTCGCCCCGCCGGTGATCAGGACGGTCGACCCGGCGGTGAGGGCACCGCTGCTCATCGTGCTCCTTCCGTGGGCTGGCGCTTCGCGGCGCCCGGCATCAGGCTGGCCGGGTCGGGTCCGAGCCGGTCGGCGGGGGTGCCGCCGACCGCGTGGGCCGCCGCGATCAGGTCGCTGGTGGAGCGTCCCGGCAGGTACGGCACCACCACGGTGTGCCCGCCCCAGCGGCGTAGCAGCTCCGCCTCGGGCAGCACCGGTTCGTCCCCGGCCCCGGTGGCGTAGTCGCCGCCCTTGACCCAGACGTCCGGTCGGAGCCAGGACAGCATCGCGTGCGGCGTCGGCTCGTCGAAGATCACCACCGCGTCGACGCAGCTCAACGCGGTGAGCAGCCGACCGCGGTCGCCCTGGGACACCACCGGCCGGTCCGGCCCCTTGAGGCCGTTGACGCTGGCGTCGGAGTTCAGGCAGACCACCAGGCAGTCGCCGAGTCGCCGGGCGGCCTGAAGGGTGGCGACGTGCCCGGCGTGCAGCAGGTCGAAACAGCCACCGGTGGCGACCACCGTGCCGCCGGCCGCCCGGACCGCGGCGACCACCTCCCCGGCCGCCGCCGCGCCGACCCGTTCCCCGCCGGTTCCGGCGGTGGCCGGGGCGGGACCGGTCACCGGGACGGGCGGCAGCCCGGCCACTCCCCCGGCGGCCACGTACGCCGACGCCTCGGCCACCGCGAGCTGCACCGCCTCGGAGACCAGCGCGCCCCGGGCGAGGGCGACGGCGGCGGTCGCGGCGAACCGGTCCCCGGCTCCACAGGTGTCCCCCTCCGCGCTGCCGGGCGCGGGCACCACGAGCGGGGTGGACCCGGCGTGGCAGAGCAAGGCGCCGTCGGCGCCCAGGGTCACCGCGACCGCGCCGGCCCGCCACCGCTGCCGCAGTCCCTGCGCGCCCCGGGCCGCGGTGGCCAGGCGGGACGGCCCGGGTTGCGCCTCCGCCAGCTCGCGGACCTCCGCCTCGTTCGGGGTGGCCAGGTGCACGCCGGGTACGGCCGCCGGGCCACGCGGGTGCGGGTCCCAGACCACCGGCGCGGCGGTGGCGGCCAGCGCGGCGCGCAGCGCCGGTTGCCGGGCCACGCCCCGGCCGTAGTCGCTGACCAGCACCGCGGACGCCTCGGCGATCAGCCGCAGCACCGCCTCGCCGGGCTCCCCCGGCCGGCCCGGCGTCCCGCCCCGGTCGTGTCGCAGCAGCACCCGGCCCCGCGCCCGCAGGCGGATCTTCTCGGGGGTCGCACCGGCCAGCGGCAGCGCGTACACCTGCACCCCGGCGGCGGTCAGCAGGCAACTGAGCCGGGCCCCGGCGGCGTCGTCGGCCAGCGCCGTGACGAGGGCGACCTCGACGCCCCGCGCGGCGGCGAAGAGCGCCGCGAGACCCGCGCCGCCGGGGCGTTCGACGTGCGTGGTCTCGTCCAGCACCGGGCCCGGGGAGTCCGGGCAGAGCCGGTTCACCACCCCCTCCACGTCCCGGTCGAGCAGGACGTCACCGACCACCACCACCGGTCCCGTCACGTCGTACCCCCGCCCGACCCGGCGGCCCCGTCGAGCGCGACCTCCACGCCGGTACGCAGCGCCGCGCGGGTGTCCGCGACCGGCTGCGGCGGCCCGGCGGTGGCCGCGCCCACCGGCAGCGGCAGTGCCCGGTCGACGTGCTCGCAGAGCACGTGCACCGAGACCAGGTGCAACTCCTGCACGATCTGGCTGTCCGGGGCGGCGACGGCCAGCGCGTCGTGGCAGGCCCCGGCGAGAGGGTTGGGCGCCGGCCCGGTCATCGCCCAGCACCGCAGCCCGGCCTCCCGGCCGGCACGGGCGGCGGCGAGCAGGTTACCGCTGGTGCCGCTGGTGGAGAGCAACAGCAGGATGTCGTCCGGCCGGCCATGGGCCCGCACCTGGCGGGCGAAGACCTCGTCGTAGCCGTAGTCGTTGCCGATCGCGGTGAGCGCGCTGGTCTCGGCGTGCAGGGCGATGGCGGACAGCGGCTGCCGGTCGTGGCGCAGCTTGCCGACGAGTTCGGCGGTGAGGTGCTGGGCCTCCGCCGCGCTGCCCCCGTTGCCGGCGACCAGCAGCCGCCCGCCGGCGGTCAGGGTCGCCGCGAGGGTGTTCCCCCAGTCGGCGAGCCGGGCCGCCGAGCGTCGGTACGCGCGCAGGGCCACGGCCAGGTCGGCCAGGTGCGCCTCCAGCACCGTGGGGGCCGGCATCAGGCGACCACCCGGGTCGGCCGACGCGCGGCCGTCACCGCCGCGTACACCTCGGCCAACTGCCCCGCGGTACGGGTCCAGGAGTACCGCTCCCGGGCCCGGTCCAGCGCGGCGGTGGCGTACGCGAACCGCCGTTCCCGGTCGGTCAGGAGCCGGCGGATCGCCGTGCCGAGCGCGTCCGGGTCGCGGGGCGGCACCAGGTCCCCGGTGAGCCCGTCGACCACGGTGTCGACGATCCCGCCGACGGCGGCACCCACCACCGGAACCCCGCAGGCCATGCCCTCGAGCGGGGTGAGGCCGAACGGCTCGTACCAGGGGGCGGCGACGAGGATGTCGGCCGAGCGGTACCAGCGGCCCATCTCCTCGCGGGGCACCGCGCCGACGAGGCGTACCCGGTCGGCGACGCCGCAGGCCGCGGCGAGCGCCCGCAGCCGGCGGGCGTGCGGGTCGTCGTCGATCGCGCCGGCCGGTGGGCCGCCCACCACCACGCACTCCGCGTCCGGCACGGCGCGCATCGCCCGGATCACCTCCTGGAAGCCCTTCCGCTCCACCAGTCGTCCCACGGTCAGTACCCGGGCCAGCCCGTCGGCCCGGTCCGCGACCGGCCCGACCGGGGTGAAGGCGCGCAGGTTCACCCCGGAGGGGACGACGGTCATCCGGGACCGGGGCACCCCCATCGCGACCAGCTCGCGGACCTCGTCGCGGCTCTGCGCGACGATCCGGTCGACGGACACGCCCAGGGCGCGCTCGTAGTCCACCCGTCCGGCCGGGCTGGTGTCCCGCGTCCCCTGGTGGCGTCGCTTGACCGTGCCGAGCGCGTGGTAGGTCTGCACCACCGGCACCCCGGTGCGCCGGCCGGCGCTCAACGCGGCCAGGCCACTCATCCAGAAGTGCGCGTGCGCCACCTCGGGCGCCCAGCCGCCGGAACCCCACCATCGGGCCAGCCAGTCGGCGAACGGCTCCATGTAGGGCAGCAGGGTGTCCTTGCCGACCGGCTCGGGCGGGCCGGCGGGGACGTGCACCACCTCGTAGCCCTCGGCGGTCCGGACGGACACCGGCAACGCGACGGAGTCCCGGCGGGTGTAGACCCGGACGTCGTGGCCGGCGGCAGCGAGTGCCGTGGCCAACTCCGCGACGTGGGTGTTCTGCCCGCCGGCGTCCTCCCCGCCGAGGACGGCGAGCGGGCTGGCGTGCTCCGAGATCATCGCGATGCGCATGCTTCCTCCTCCAGCAGCCGGTCCCAGTCGGCGAGGAATCGGTCCAGGCCGTACCGGGCCCCGGCCGCCGCGCGGGCCTCGGCGCCCACCCGGCGGGCGGTCGCGGGATCGGCCACGAACCGGCGGGCGGCCTCCAGCAGGGTGTCGATCCGGGTGGAGAGCACGCCCGCGTCGGGCGGCACGGCCACCATCGCCTCGGTGGTGGCCAGGGCGACCACCGGCATGCCGATCGCCATCGCCTCGACCAGGCTCAGCCCGAGCGAGGTCCACCGGCACAGGTGCAGGTACGCCCGCCGCCGCGCCAGCTCGGCGTGCATCCGTTCCTGCGGCACGTCGTCGTGTGCGGTCACCCGGTCCGGCGGCAGGCCCAGCCGGTCGGCCAGCCCGGCCACCCCCATGCCGAAGACGTCCAGCGGGGCGACCTCGGCGAACCGGGGCAGCAGGTCGGTACCGGTGACCCGCCAGCGCCGCACCGGCTCGTTGATCACCACGGCCAGCCGGTCCAGTTCGCCGGTGTACGTGACACGCGGCGGCACCACGCCGTGCTCGACGACGGTGGTACGGGTGCCGCCGGTGTCCCAGAACAGCTCGTTGAACCCGGTGACGTGGGCGATCAGCAGGTCGTCGCGGTCGGCCATCGGGTGCCGGGTGTTCGGCACGTCCCCCTTGGGGGTGTTGTGCTCGACGTACACGGCGGGGACCTCCCGGCCGACCCGGCGGCCCAGCCACTCGCAGGCCAGGTCGTACTCCTCGGGCCGTTGGAGCACCACCACGTCGACCTCGGCCCGACGCAGCGCGGCCGGTTCCACCTCGACGGCGCTGTCCGGCCAGGGGTAGGTCCGGGCCCGACCCAACCCGTACGGACCCCGGTCCGGGGTGACCGGCACCAGGTAGCGGTGCTTGCCGTGGACGAAGGAGGTGGTCCAGGAGCCGTGCACGTGCCAGAGCAGGACGTTCACCGGCCACCTCCAGCGGGGTTCAGGCCGGTGCCGACCCCGACGCCGGGATCGCCGCCCGGGGCGACGCCGAGCAGGCGTACCGCGTCGACCACCTCGGCCGGGTCGATCCGGGACAGGCAGGGGTGGCCGGGCACCGGGCACTGCGCGGCGCGGGTGTCCCGGCAGGGGGCGGCGGCGTCACCGAGACGGACGGTGGGCACCCGGTACGGCCCCCACTGCCCGAACGGCACGGTCGGTGCGAACAGGCTCACCACCGGTACGCCGAGCGCGGCGGCGAGGTGCGCGGGACCGGTGTTGCCGACCACCACGGCACCGGCGGCGGCGATGACGGCGGCGAGGTCGGCCAGCCGGGTCCGCCCGCCGAGGTCCACCCCACCGGCGCCGGCCACCCGGGCGGTCAGTCCGACCTGGTCCGGTCCACCGGTGACCACCACCCGGTGCCCGGCGGCGGTGAGCGCGGTGACCACGTCGACGTGCACCGGCACCGGGCAGGCCCGGGCCGGCACCGAGGCACCGGGATGCACCACCAGGTAACCGGGCGGCGCGGGCGGTGGTGGCAGCGCCTCCGGGCGCAGCCGCAGCACCGGTTCGTCGCCGGGCGGCAGGGCGAAGCCGGCCGCGGCGGCCAGGGACAGCGCCCGCTCCGGCTCCGGCACGCCCACCGGCACCCGGTGCCGGACGTCCAGCAGCGAGCCCGGATAGTCGTCGCTGACCGCGCTGATCCGCCGCACCCCGGCCATCCGCAGCAGCAGCGCCAGCGGCAGCGGCGACTGGTGGAACGAGGTGAACACCACCGCCTCGTCCGCGTCCACCCCGGCCAGCCGGGCCAGCAGCGCGTCCATCCGTTCCCGGTCGACCGCGCCGGGCACCGGGTCGATCCACGGCAGCGGCCACTCGACGACGTCGTCCACGCCGGGGAGCAGCTCGGCCGCGGCCCGCCCCCGGGGACCGCAGAGCAGCACCACCCGGCGGGCGCCCGCCGCCACCGCCCGGATCGCCGGTCCGGTCACCAGCACGTCACCGGCCGAGTCGGCCCGGACCACCAGCACCGTGCCGGACCGCCGGGGCAGGTCCGGCACCACGGCGGCCTGCCGGCGCAGGATCTCCGCCACCGCCGCCGGCAGGTCACGGGCCACCACGGGCGCGGCGGCCACCTCCTCCGCCCGGGTTACCGGGGTCGGCACCAGCACCCCGGTCGCCCCGGCGGCCAGGGCGGCGCTCATGTCGCGGCCGATGTCCCCCACCACCACGCACCGCCCCGGGGACGTGCCCAGCCCCCGCGCCGCCGCCCGGACCAGGCCGGGCGCGGGCTTGCGGCAGCCGCAGCCGTCGCCGTCGTCGTGCGGGCACACCTGCCAGGTGTCGAACGGACCGAGCAACTCCTCCACCCGGGCATGTACGCGGCGCATGTCCGCCTCGGTGAACAGCCCACGGGCCAGCCCCGACTGGTTGGTCACCACGCCCAGGCGCAGCCCGGCGGCCCGCAGCCGGTCCAGCGCCGCCCGCGCCCCCGGCACCGGACGGACCTTGTCCGGGTCGCCGTTGTACGGCACGTCCTCGACCAGCGTGCCGTCCCGGTCGAACAGCACGGCGTCGTACAGCACGGCAGCGGAACCGGGCACCGGGTCAGAACCGGCGTTTCCCCCGGCTGACCTGCGCTGATACCCCCCGTGGCCGCCTCGCACGGCCGGCGGGTTCCCGACCGCCGGGGGCGTAAACCTCGCCAACGGGGCGTACGGGTCGCCGGCGGCACGGCCGTCCCGTCGTGCCGGCGTGGCGCGGGCCCCGCGCCACGCCGCCTCGGGGGGAGAGGATGCCACCAGGCGCGGCGTACCCGTCGGCTCGGGCCACCCGGGCTCCGTCGGCCTTACCCGTCGCCCCGGGGAAGCTAATGGCTCGTCTTTGAACGTTGTCCGGGTAATCGGTCGGCTCCGGAAAGTGTCGTACCGGTGGTGTTGGCTGCTTGCTATGTCTCGTTGTCGGGATCCGGGTGCGCCTCTGGTGGTGCATCGGACTGCCCGTGTCGGGTGCGGGTGACGTCGGGGCAGCGTCGGCGGTGTTTCGGGTTGCTGCGGTCGGCCGGTGACGTGTGGGCGTGTGTGTTACGCCTGGCGGCGCCGCCGCCAGGACGCCCCGTTGACGAGTTACCAGGAGTTGTGCCGGGAGTTGTCGGCGTCCGGTCCGGGCACGTTCGGCGAGTTGGACTCGACGGGTGCGCGGTCGGTGCTGCGGCGGTTTTCGGATGCGTGGTTCGCGGCGGCGAAACGCCGCAAGGCGGGTGACGTGTTGGCGCGGTTTCCGCGTCGTCGGCGGGGGTTGGTGCCGGTGCGTTGGTATCACGGCACGTTCACTCTCGACGGCCGCCGCGTACGCATCCCTACCGCGCGACGCACCCTGTCGTGCCCGCACTGTCAGTTCTCGGGTCACCGTGACGTGGTCGCGGCGGCCAGCATCGCCACCCGCACACCGGGCGGCGGACCCACCACCCCCAGCAGCACGCGCGTCGTGTTGCCGGGGGTGGTCACGCACCGTCGAGTCGGCCGGCACCTACCCGGTGCCGGTCGGTCCCGACGTGACCCCCGCCGCCCACCCGGCAGCGCGAGGATCAGGATGGCCCGCTGTGGCCCGCCCCACCAATTGGTGGGGAGTCGCTCGCCCAACCAGCGAGGATCCACAACACACCACCGGAAACCCGGTGAACGCAGTGGACACAGCACTAACCGGTTAGCCTGCGCCCGGGCCGGGGTACCGAAGCATGGTGGCGATCGTGGAGAAGGTGATCGGGGCGCCCCCGCAGCAGGTCTTCGACGTGCTCGCCGACGGGTGGACGTACAGCGACTGGGTGGTCGGCACGACGCACATGCGGGACGTCGACGACGGCTGGCCGGGCGTCGGCACCCGGTTGCACCACCGGGCCGGGCCGTGGCCGTTCTCCCTCACTGACGCGTCCAGGGTGCTCGTCTGCGAGCCGCCGCACCGGCTGGTCATCCGGGCCGGGCTGTGGCCCGCCGGTGAGGCGACCGTGGTCTTCACCCTCGACCCGGTCGGTCCGGACGCCACCCGGGTCCGCCTCGGTGAGGACTTCACCGCCGGCCCGCTGCGCTGGATCCGCAACAAGCTCAACGACCTCGTGCTGAAGCAGCGCAACAAGGAGACGCTCAACCGGCTGTCCGACATCGCCACCCGACAGAAGGGCAGCGACCGATGACCCAGACCGTGGTGATCACCGGGGCCAGCGCCGGGGTCGGGCGGGCGGTGGCCCGCCGGTACGCGGGGCGCGGCGCCCGGCTGGCCCTGATCGCCCGGGGCGCGGCCGGACTGGCCGCTGCCGCCCGGGACTGCCGGGAACTGGGCGCGGCGGAGGTGCTCACCCGGCAGCTCGACGTCGCCGACGCCGGGGCGGTGCAGCAGGCCGCCGACGAGGTGGTGCACCGCTGGGGCGCGCTGGACGTGTGGATCAACAACGCCATGGTCTCGGTCTTCGCGCCGGCCTGGGAGATCCCGGCGGCCGAGTTCCGCCGGGTCACCGAGGTCAACTACCTGGGTACGGTGTACGGCACCCTGGCCGCGCTGCGACACATGCGCGCCCACCGACGGGGAGCGATCGTGCAGGTCGGCTCGGCCCTGGCCTACCGGGGCATCCCCTTGCAGTCGGCGTACTGCGCCAGCAAGCACGCGATCCAGGGCTTCAACGACTCGCTCCGGGCGGAACTGCTGCACGACTGCCCGGGTGTACGGCTGTCGATGGTGCAGCTCCCGGCGGTCAACACCCCGCAGTTCTCCTGGGTGCGGACCCGACTGCCCCGGCATCCGCAGCCGGTGCCGCCGATCTTCGCGCCCGAGGTGGCCGCGCGGGCGATCGTCTGGGTCGCCGACCGGGGCCCCCGCGAGCTGAACGTGGGTGGCCCGACCTGGCAGGCGCGGCTGGGCAACACGCTCTTTCCGGGCCTGCTCGACCGCAAGCTCGCCCGGGACGGCTACGACAGCCAGCAGACCGACACGCCGATCGACCCGGCGACCTGGCGGGACAACCTGGACCGGCCGGGGGACGCGGACCGGGACCGGGGTGCCGAGGGGGTCTTCGCCGACCGGGCACGGCACCGGTCGGCCGCGCTGTGGGTCGGTACGCACAAGCCCGCGCTCTCCGCCGCCGTACTCGGGGTGGCGGCGCTCGCCCTCGGCGGGCTGGCCCGCCGCCACCGCTGAGCCGTTCGGCACTGCCCGGGGCAGCGGGTACGACGCCGCCCCGACAGCGCGTCCCAGGAGCTCCCGGACGGCTATCGGGGAGCCCCGGAAGCTGGACATGACCGAATGGCTACCCTTTCAGGGACACTTGCCGGCGAACTGAGGATGCTCGTCATGATCGAATCCGTGCCCTTGCCCTCGCCGTGGCGGGACGCGCGCCTGACGGTCGTAGTGCCGACCTACAACGAGGCGGGGAACCTCCCGGTGCTGGTGGAGCGGCTGCTCGCCCTTCCCCTGCCCGGGTTGCGGATCCTCGTGGCCGACGACAACTCCCCCGACGGCACCGGCGAGGTCGCCGACAAGCTCGCCATCGAGCACCCGGGCCGGATCGAGGTCGTGCACCGTGCCGGCAAGGAGGGGCTCGGCCGGGCGTACGTGGACGGCATGACCCGGGCGCTGGACGGCGGCGCCGAGTACGTCGCCCAGATGGACGCCGACCTGTCGCACCCGCCGGAGGCGCTGCCCGGCATGCTCGGCGCGCTGCTCTCCACCAACGCCAGCGTGGTGATCGGGTCCCGCTACGTGCCCGGCGGCGAGTTGGACGAGGCGTGGCCGCTCTACCGGCGGGCGCTGAGCGGGTGGGCCAACCTCTACGTGCACACCCTGCTGCGGGTACGGATCCGCGACCTGACCGCTGGCTTCAAGATCTGGCGGTCGGAGGCGCTGCGCGACATCGGCCTGCACCGGGTGCAGTCCAACGGCTACAGCTTCCAGGTCGAGATGCACTACCTGGCGACGAAGCTCGGGCACACCATCCTCGAGGTGCCGATCCGCTTCGAGGAGCGGCGTGACGGCATATCGAAGATGACGACCGCCACCAAGATCGAGAGCGCGCTGATGCCGTTCAAGCTCCGCAGTCGGCACCGGGACATCGGCAGCGCCACCCCACGGGCGCTGGCGGCGAGGCCGGTCGAGCTGACGGCCCCGGCCACGCCGGAAGCGCCCCGGACCGACGACGCCACCCCGGACGCTGACCAGCAGCGGTCGGAGGTGTCCGCGTCGAACCCGGTCGCCACCCCTGATACCGAGCCGGCCGCCACCGCCGAGCAGGCCGCCACCGCCGAGCAGGCCGCCACCGCCGGCGCCGAGCCGGTAGCGGCCACCGCCGACGGCACCGAGCCGGTCACCACCGCCGACACGGAGCCCGCCGCGGTCGCCCTCGCCGAGCCGGTCACCACCGGCACCGAACCGGCCGCGACCGCCGACACCGGGCCGGCCGGGCCATCGGGCACCAGCGCGGCCGACACCGCCGCCAAGCCCGCTGCGTCCGCCGAGCCCGCCGCCGCCGAGCCCGCTGCATCCGCTGAACCCGCTGCGTCCGCCAAGCCCACCAAGGCCGCGAAGTCCACCAGGGCCCCGAGGGCCCCGAGGGCCGCCAAGGCCACCAAGGCTGCCGAGTCCACCGAGGCCGCCTCCGCGCCGAAGCAGGCCGCCGGCGGGACCGCCAGCAAGCCGAAGCCGACCGGGGCCCGTCGGCGGACCACGGACACCGAGGCGAAGCCGGCGAAGGCCGCGAAGCCCGCCGGCTGACCGGCCACCCGGCGACGGTGGCCGGCGGTCAGCGGTACACGGCCGGTCAGCGGTACACGGCGCGGTGCGCCGCGCCGACGACCCGGGCGTAGAGGCCGCCGGTCAGCACGCGGTCGCGGGCCAGTGCGGCCCGCGCCGCGTTCGCTCCGGGAGCGCCGTGCACCCCGCCGCCCGGGTTCGCCGACGCGCTGGCCAGGTAGAGCCGGTCGATCGGGGTGTCCGGGCGGCCCAGCCCGGGCACCGGGCGCAGAAAGAGCTGCTGGTAGGCGGCGGCGGTCCCCCCACCGACCGCACCGCCGACCAGGCTCGGGTTGCGCTCCTCGAGATCCGCCGGGCCGGCCACGTACCGGCCCCGGACCCGGGCCCGGAAGCCGGGGGCGTGCCGTTCCAGCACCGCCTCCATCCGGGTCACCTGCTCGGCCACCTCCTCGGTGCGCCAGATACGCCGGAACGGCAGGTGCGTGTACGCCCACAGCGACTCCGTACCGGCCGGGGAACGACTCGGGTCGGCGGTGGTCATCTGCCCCAGCAGCAGGAACGGGTCCTCCGGGACCTCCCCGCAGGCCAACGTCGCCGCGTACCGGGTCAGCCCGTTCAGGTCGGTGGCGAGGTGCACTGTCCCCGCCCCGGCCACCTCCGGGTTGGTCCACGGCACCGGGCCGTCCAGCGCCCAGTCCACCTTGACGGTGGAGCCGTCCCACCGGAAGTGGTCCAGGTCCTCCACGAGCCGGGGCGGCAGCCGGGTCGCGCCGACCAGGTCCAGATAGAGCGCGGGCGCGGGCACGTCGGCGAGCACCGCCCGCCGGGCCTGCCAGGTCCGGCCACCGACCGTCCGGACCCCCATCGCCCGGCCCCGGGCGACCAGTACCCGGTCCACCGGGGCGCCATAGCTGATCCGGCCGCCCCGTGCGCGCAGCCGGGACACCAGCGCGTCGGTGATCCGCTGCGCCCCGCCGACCGGCACCGGCCAGCCGACCTCCTGACCGAGCATGGCCAGCAGCCAGCCGTAGATACCGGAGCCGGCGTCCTCCGGGGACAGGTCGGTGTGCAGGGCGCAGCTGGCCAGCAGTGCCGGGGCGCCCGCGCCGTCGAAGAGTTCCGCGCCGAGCCGGCGGACCGGCAGGACCAGCCGCCGGGCCAGGCGCAACGCGCCCGCCGTCCGCAGCCGGGCGAGCAGCTCCAGCCCGTTGCGCACCGGCGGGAAGGGGGTGAACAGCGCGTCCAGCAACGGCCGGGACACCGTCCGCCAGTCCGCGTACGACTCGAGCCAGCGTTCCCCGTCGCTGGGGGCGAACGCCGCCATCGACGCGGCGGTGCGGTGCGGATCGCGGTTGAGCACCGCCGCCCGCCCGTCGGGCAGCAGGTGCGCCAGCACCTCGGGCGCGTGTCGCCAGGCCAGTCCGTGCTCGTGCAGCGCGAGCCGGCGCAGCACCGGTGAGGCGTACCCGAGGGGGTAGAACGAGCTGTAGAGGTCGCTGAGGTAGCCGGGGGCGGTGACCTCGGCGGAGCGGACCGCCCCACCGGGCGCGTCGGTCGCCTCCAGCACCATGACGTCCCACCCGGCGTCGGCCAGCAGGTTCGCGGCGACCAGTCCGTTGTGGCCGGCGCCGACGACGACGGCGTCCACGCGCTCCGCGCCGGGTTCGGTGGCCGCGAGGCCGGTGGACAGCATGGGGGACATCATCCCGTGCCGCTACCCGGCGGGCCTCGGGCGAAACGCGTTTGCCCGCCCCCGCCCGGGGCATGCAGCGCGCCATGTGGCGGATCGAGCAGCTCATCGGGGGTGTGTGGGGCGCGGGCGGCGAGGGGGGCGAGTTCGTCGTACCCGATCCGGCGACCGGCACCGACGTCAGTACCGTGCCGGTGGCCACCGAGGCCGAGGTGGCCAAGGCGGTCGGCGCGGCCCGTGACGCGGCGGCGGCCTGGGCGGCGACCGACCCGGCGGAGCGTGCGGCGGCCCTGCGCCGGGCCGCCGACGCCGTCGCGGCGGTCGCCGAGGACCTGGCGCAGGCGACCACCGCGGAGATGGGCAAGCCGCTGGCCGACGCCCGGGGTGGCGTCGCGGCGGGCGTCGACACCTTGCGCCAGTACGCCGAACTGGCGCCGCTGCGGGGCGGCCGGACCCTGCACGGCCGCCGGGACTCGGTCGACTTCATGGCCCCGGAGCCGCGTGGCGTGGTCGCGGTGATCACGCCGTGGAACGACCCGGTGGCGGTGGCCTGCGGACTGCTCGGCGCGGCCCTGGTCACCGGCAACGTGGTGGTGTTCAAGCCCAGCGAGCGCGCCCCGGCCACCGGCTGGCTGCTGGCCCGGGCGCTCGACGGTGAACTGCCGGCCGGGGTGCTCTCCCTGCTGACCGGGGACGGCCGGGTCGGCGCGGCGCTGGCCGCGCAGGAGGTCGACGTGGTGGCGCACGTGGGCTCCACCGCCACCGGTCGGGCGATCGCCGCGGCCTGCGCCCGCACCGGTGCCAAGGCACTGCTGGAGAACGGCGGCAGCGACCCCCTGGTCGTCGACGCCGACGTCGACCCGGTGTGGGCCGCCGGGCAGGCGGCGATGGGCGCGTTCGCCAACGCCGGGCAGCTCTGCGTGGCGGTGGAACGGATCTACGTGCACCGGGCGGTGGCCGACGACTTCGTCTCGGCGCTGGTCGACCTGGCCCGGGCGATGCGGGTCGGGCCGGGGCAGGACGGGGAGACCGAGATCGGTCCGCTGGTGGACCGACGACACCGGGACCACGTGCACGGACAGGTGGTGGCGGCGGCGGCCGAGGGGGCCCGGGTGCTCACCGGCGGAGCCGTGCCGGACGGACCGGGGGCCTTCTACCCGCCGACCGTGGTCACCGACTGCACCGACCAGATGGTGTTGGTCCGGGAGGAGACGTTCGGCCCGGTCGCGCCGGTGCTGCTGGTGGACTCGTTCAGCGAGGCGCTGGGCCGGGCGGCGTGCTCGCCGTACGGGCTGGCCGCCACGGTGCTCACCGGATCGATGAGCCACGCGCAGCGGGCCTGGCGCGAGCTGCCGGTCGGCACGGTCAAAGTCAACGCGGTCTTCGGCGGCGCGCCGGGCGGTGCCGCCCAGCCGCGTCGTGGCAGCGGCCAGGGCTTCGGCTACGGCCCCGAACTACTCGACGAGTTCACCACCACAAAAGTCGTCCACCTACGCCCCCCAGCCAACGGCCACTGGTGACCCACGCCGCCCCGCCCGCCCGGGGCGACCGGCACGGGCGGGGGCGGGACGGGGTCAGTCGCCGCGGGCGTGGCGGGTCTGCCGGTCGTTGGCCTTCTGGATGGCGTTGACCAGTTCCGGCTTGGTCATCCGGGATCGGCCCCGGACGTCCAGCTTGCGGGCGACCTCCATCAGGTGCTCCTTGGTGGCGTTCGCGTCCACGCCACCGGCGGTCGGCGCCCGCCGGGCCGGTCCACCACCGGCGGCCTGCCGGTCACTGGGACCCTTGCGGCCCTTGGGTTCCCAGTGGTCGCCGACCTTCTCGAACTCGTGCTTGAGCGAGGCGAAGGCGGTGCGGTGTGCCCGCTCCCCCTCGCCGTACGTCTCGACCGCCGAATCGTGCGTCTTCGCCCACGTCCGTTGCGCCTTCTCAGGAGAGCGCCGGACGGTGCTGGGCAGTACCTCACGCCCTGGCATGTCGTCCTCCTCCGCGTCACGTGCTTCCGGGCTTCGCCTCGGGTACTCCCGGGCTTCGCGTCGGGTGCTTCGGATTGATCGTTCCCTGTGCCGGCCTCGGCAAACGGTGCGGCCGGGTTTGTCGATTTCCCGCGCCGGGTACCGCCGGGTTCCGTCCCGGCGTGGCCGGGGCTTCCGGCCCGCCGGCGCGGCGCGGCGACCGGCCGGTGGGGTGGCGGCGATGGCAGGAGCGGTCATGGCAGCGACGACGGAGCCGGCCACGCCGGCCGACGGAGGAGGACGGAACCTGCCGGTCCCGCGCGGGCTGCGGCAGCTCAGCTGGCCCACCTGGCGCGGTGTCCTGGTCCGCAGCGGGCGCAACTTCGTCCGGGACAACTGCGCGGACTGGGCGGCGGCGCTGACCTACTACGGCGTGCTCGCCCTCTTTCCCTCGGTCGTGGTGGTGGTCGCCCTGGTGGGGTTGGTCTCCGAGGGTGACCGGACCGTGGACACCCTGATCGGCCTGGCCCGCGACGTCGGGGCCGGGTCGGTGGTGGCCAACGAGAGCGTGGTCGGGGTGATCGAGGGGGTGGTGGACCAGCGGGCCGGGGTGAAGACGCTGCTCGGTTTCGGTCTGCTCGGCGCGCTCTGGTCGGCTTCGGGCTTCATCGGGGCGTTCACCCGCGCCTCGAACGCGATCTACGGGGTCCAGGAGGGTCGGCCGTTCTACCGGCTGCGGCCGATGCAGATCGGCCTGGCGGCGGTTTCCCTGGTGCTGCTGGCGGTGGTGGCGACCGGGCTGATCGTCAGCGGCCCGGTGGCCGAGGCCGTCGGCAACCTGCTCCACCTGGGCGACGCGCCGCGTACCGCGTGGAGCGTGGCGAAGTGGCCGGTGCTCGCCATGGTCCTGATGGTGGTGCTGTCGTTGCTGTTCTGGATCGCGCCGAACGTGCGGCAGCCCCGGTTCCGCTGGCTTACCGTGGGCGGCGTGGTGGCCCTGCTCGCCTGGTTCCTGGTCTCCTTCGGCTTCGGCCTGTACGTGGCGAACTTCGGCTCGTACGACGTCACGTACGGCAGCCTGGGCGCGGTCATCGCGTTCCTGGTGTGGCTGTACCTGTCGAACTGCGCGCTGATGTTCGGGGTGCAGATCAACGCCGAACTCCAGCGCGGTCGGATGATGCAGGCCGGCGTCGCCGAACCCGACGAGCCGGTGCTCGCCCCGAAGCGCGCCGCCGAGTCGTGACGACGGTTTATCCCGGCCCCGCCCGGGTAGCGCAGTAAGCATGGAACGAGGCAACAGCAAGCACGGACCCCGGCTCGACGAGCAGATGAGCCAGGAGGTCAGTGGCCTGGTGCAGGGGCCGGGAGTCGGCGGCTCCCGGGTCGACGAGTTCCGCGAGCCAGAGCCGCCCGGCGAGGACCAGCCCGGCGCGACCACGGCACCGGCGGGCGAGTTGCGTACCGGCGCCCCGCAGGGGATGAGTTCCCGGGACGTGGAGGAGCGCAGCCGACTCGGCCGGTTCATCGGCCTGTCGGCGCTGCCCGGCGACCGGGAGACCCTGCTGGGCAGCGCCCGGGAGAACGAGGCGCCCGACGACGTGATCGCCGCCCTGGAGCAACTGCCGGCCGACACCCGGTACCGGACGGTCTCCGAGGTGTGGGCGGCTCTGGGCCACAAGAACGAGACACAACGCTGGTGAGCGTACGGGTCACCCCCGACCCGTACCGGAACCGACAGAGGAGGAGGATTCCCTGATGGGTGGCGTTATCGAGCACGTGGACGTCGAGGTCCCGATCCGGACCGCGTACGACCAGTGGACCCAGTTCGAGGAGTTCCCGCACTTCATGGAGGGCGTGCAGGAGGTCCGGCAGCTCTCCGACACGATGACCCACTGGACCGTCGAGATCGCCGGGGTGAAGCGCGAGTTCGACGCGCAGATCACCGAGCAGCTCCCGGACGAGCGGGTCGCCTGGAACTCCACCGGCGGAACGGACCACGCCGGGGTGGTGACCTTCCATCGCCTTGACGAGGGGCACACCCGGGTCACGCTCCAGTTGGAGTTCGAGCCGCAGGGTCTGGTCGAGAAGGCCGGCGACAAGCTCGGCATCGTGGACCGCCGGGCCAAGGGCGACCTGGAGCGGTTCAAATCGTTCATCGAGCGACGCGGTCAGGAGACCGGCGCCTGGCGGGGCAAGGTCGACCGGCCCCTGCCCTGATTCCTGCTACATCCGCCCGACGGCCGCCGGCCCCGCCGGCGGCCGTCGCCGTGCGATGAAAGCACCGTACGGCGGCCGCCGCGTGGTGAGAGGCTCGCGCCGGAAAGGCGCCACGCGGTCGGAGGCGCGCTGGCAGGCGGCGGGTCGGCAGAAGGCGCCGCACGGTGGGCGGGCGGTTTGTGGGATTCGGTCGGGGGTACGGCCATCGTCATGACCGACAAGGACCGCGCCGTGTGGCGTGACGAAGAACGGCTCCCGCTCAGTGACCTGGAGAAGGCCGTGGCGACCTCCCCGGTCGACGGGCAGTCCGACGACGTGACCGGCAACGACGCGGGCTCCGAGTCCGCGTTCGGGCACGGTCCGGTCGCGGCGGACGGGCACACCGCCACCGAGGGCGGCCACGGGCGGGAGGCCACCGACGAGCAGCGGGCGTACCGGCCCTCGACGACCGGCCGGACCGGCCCGGACGTCTGATCCCCTGCCCTGCCCCACCCCGGGCGTGCTGAGGTGGTTGCAAGGGTCCCCTGCTACCGCTTTATGAGGAGGAGGGGTCCCCTGCTACCACCTCAGCGGGCCGACGGCGCGTGGCGGCGGCTTGCAGGGCGATCAGCCCGACGGCGAGCACGACGAGCGCCGGCCCGAGCGCCTCCACCGAGGTCCGACCGAGCAGTACCCCGATCGCGGCCGGGCCGAGGGCCCCGCAGAGGCCGGCGACGGCGATCTGCACCCCGATGGCCCGGTCGGCGTGCGCCCCGCCGACCCGGTCGGCGGTGGTGAGGGTGAGCAGCGGGAAGACCGGGGCGGCGGCGAAGCCGATCACCGCTAGGCCGGTCACCGCCAGCCAGGCCGGGCCGGGAAGCGCGACAAGGACGGCGCCGACGGCGAGGCCGACCAGGCTCCCCCACAGCACCCGGCCGCTGCCGAACCGCTCGGCGATCACCCCCTGGACCACCCGGCCCACGAAGAGACTCGTCCAGTACCCGGAGACGCAGATCCCGGCCGCTGCCGCGCCGACTCCCCGCCCCTCGGTGAGCAGCAGGAACGCCCAGAGCCCGGCGCCGATCTCGATGGCCGCGTAGACGCCGAAGCCCAGTGCGCCCAGCCAGACCGCCGGCAGTCGCAGGGTCTCTCGGACGGGCACGCTGACCGGCCGGGTGGGGCGGCCGGTCGCCGCGCCCCGGTCCCGCCAGGCGCGGACGGTCAGCGCGAACGCCACGGCGAGGGCGAGCTGGCCGGCGGCGACGAGTCCGTACCCCCAGCGCCAGGAGAGGCCGGCGCCGATCGCCCCGGTCATGATCAGCGGACCGAGGGCCACGCCGAGGCCGAAGAAGGCGTGCAGCCAGTTCATGTGCCGGGGGCCGAACGCGCCGGCGGCGTACGCGTTGAGCCCGGAGTCGACCGCGCCGGAGCCGAAGCCGAGCACCAGCGCGCAGCAGACCACCCAGGCCAGGCCGGGCGCGAGGGCGTACCCGGTGAGCGCCAGGCTGGCGAGCAGGGTGCTCCCGGCCAGCAGCCGGCCGACCCCGAGCCGGGCGATGCCGAACCCGGCGAGCAGGCTGGAGGTCAGGTAACCGGCCGTACCGGCGGTCAGCGCCACGCCGACCGCCTCGGTCGGCACCGCGAAGTCGGACCGCATCGCGGGCCAGCCGACCCCGAGCAGACCGTCCGGCAGACCGAGGCTGACGAAGGCGAGGTAGGCGAGGAGGAGCAGGGAGGCCCGGGGGGAGGTCGGCACGACCGGCCATCCTGCCCCATCCGGTCGACAATGGCAGTGGTAAATACCACGTCTGGGCGCGGCCGCAGGGGCAACCGGCCGGGCGATCCGGACAGGTCACCAAGAATCGTCCGATCGGAGGAAGGGCAATCCGGGCACATCGCGCAAGACTGTCGGGATGCAACAAGGCCACAGCTTCCTCACCGATCGTCAACGCCGCCTGGCCTGGCTGGGCTTCCTGCTCGCCGCGCTCCAGGCGCCGGTCTCCGCCTGGCTGGTCTCGGACGGCTCGTGGCTGTTCAGCCTCTGCGTCGCGCTGATGGTCGCGACCGTGATCATCGCCGACGACGCCGGCCGCCGCCCGGCCGAGGCACGCAGCGGCGACCAGCAGCACTGACTCAGCCGCGGTCGTTCGCACCCCGTGCGGTCCCCCGAGGTGGGGCAGATCACGCATGTCCGGGCGAACTCCACCCTGCTGGACGACCCGGTCACCACCGTCCGGACGAGGTCGCGACACGCCCCGCGCGGTTAGCCTCGATTTCCATGTACGCGCAGTTCAGCGGGGGCCTGACCGCCGACACGGCGGTGGGTATGGCACGGGCCTCCATCGCCGCCCTGACCGTTTCGATCGGCACTGCGGGGCTAGCCGCCACCGCCCGCCGCCCCGATCTCCTCGCCCAGGTCGACCAGCACGCCGCCGCCGTCCGGGACAGCCTCGACGGTGACCGCCGGCCGCTCACCCTGGCCGCCCTGGCCGGCTATGCCGAAGGGGTCCGGGCAGCGGCCGTGGAGCACGGCTGGACCTCGCCGAGCGGTCCGGTCGACTGGTCGGCCCCGGGCTGGGTGCTGACCCGTCTGCTGGCGGTCTGCGCGCTGGCCCGACCGATCTCCACGCCGGCCTGACCGACCGGGCACCGCGCGTACCCGACGCCCGGGAGGAACCTCGCCGTCGCGACCACGCGTGGGGAGGACGCCCGTCCCGGACGCCCTCCCCCTGGTCGTACCGCACCGGCCCTCACTCGGCGCGGCGGAACTGCTGGGTCTCCTCCCCGCTCGCCGCCCCGGAGCGGTAGGACGCCGCTCCGCTCATCCCCGACGGCGTCCGCGCGGCCCCGGCCCGGTCGGCCATCTGCCGCTCGGTGTCGGTCCGGCCGGCCGCCTTGGCCTGCCGCTGCATCTGCATCGCCCGCGACTCCTCCGCGGCCCGGTCCAGCCAGCGGTCCCAGCGGGCCTGCATCGGCTTCACCAGACCACCGCCGACACCGATGATCAGGATGCCGGCCACGGTGGCAAGCACCGCGATCAGCACGGGCGTGGTCACGGTGGTGGCGATACCGACCTGGTTCAGCGCGGCGATGACGCCGAGCGCGAGGATGAAGATCGCGGTCAGGTCGGCGAGGACCTTGCCGTACGAGAGCCCGCCGAGCGCCCCGGTGACGAGGTCCTTGACGGCTTTGGCGATCGCCGCGGCCACTACCACGATGATGATCGCGACGAAGGCCCGGGGCAGCCACGCCACCACACCCGAAATCAGGTCGCTGATCGCGTTCGGCCCCCACACCCCGAACGCGAACTGCAGGGTGAACAGCAGGACGGCGTAGTACGCCAGTCGGGCGAGGATGTCACTGGCGTCGTACCGGGTCCGTTCCAGCGCCCGTTTGATCCCGCCCCGCTCGACCGCCCGGTCGAAGCCCACCCGTTCGAGCACCGTGTCCACGATCTTCAGCACGAAGCGGGCGATGATCCAGCCCACCACGAGGATCGCGATGAAGGCGATGGCCCTCGGTACGAAGAGCAGCACCGACCTCCACATGTCGGTCAGGGCGTCGCCGATGTCGACCTGCCTGACCGCGAGGGTTTTCTGCATGATGTCCCTCCCTGTCGCCTGGTCTGCGCCGCCCGCATACCCGCGAGGAGAAGCACCAACCCGCAGCGGCACCGGCCAGTTTCCGGACATGTCCGCGCTGGTCGGGACGGTGCGGACGGAGTTCCGCCGCCAGCAGCGGAGTCATCGGCCGGGGCGCGACCGGCACACCGGCGACCGACCGGACGGACGCGACCGGCATCGCGGCGGAGCCGCCCGCCGGGGGCGCGACTGAAACACCACGGGACCACTCCGGATAGGCTGCGTCACATGCCAGGCACGGTCGGGCACGTCCCCGCTTCACCCGCCCCGATCCCGCGGGCCGCCAGCGTCGGTACGGCCGCGCTCGTCCTCGGCCATCGGTGGTCCGGCACGCCGCTCGGGCCGATCGAGCGGTGGGACCCGGCGGTCCGCGCCGTGGTCGACCTGGTCCTCGCCTCGCCGGTGCCGATGGCACTGGCCCTCGGCGCGGAGTTCCGCCTCCTCTACAACGACGGGTACGCCGAACTGGTCGGCACGGCCCACCCGGCGGTCGGCCGGCCGGCGGCCGAGGTCTTCGCCGGCCTCTGGTCCCTGCCCGGCATCGGTGACCTGGTCGAGCGGGCCTTCCACGAGGGCACCTCCATCCTGGAGAAGGAGTCGATCCTGCCCATCGTGCGGCACGGCACCGGCCGGGTGGAGCAGGCCGTCTTCACCCGAGGCTGCTCCCCGGTACGCGACAGCGGTGGACAGGTCGTCGGCGTACTGACCGTGGCGGCCGAGACCACCCAGGTGACCGAGCAGTTGCAGAGCCTGAGCGAGCTGGCCGCCGCCCTCTCCGGCACCCTCACCCTGGACGACGTCGCCCGGGTCGCGCTGCGGTACGCCCTCGACTCGTTCGACGCCGACCTGGTGGCCTTCGGGGTGGACGACGGCGGTGGCTGGCGCGTCGTCCGGCGGGTCCGGGGCGAACTGCTCGACGAGGCCGACGAGCGGCTGCCCCCGCTCTGGCGCCGAGCGCCCGACGACTCGCCGCTGCCGCTGGTGATGACCGCCCGCAGCGGAGTGCCGCTGTTCACCACGGACGGCCAACCGCTCGCGGGGGCGGCGGTGGACCGACACGACCAGAAGATCCGGGCCCTGGCCGCGCTGCCGCTGCGTACGCCGGTGCTGCGCGGTGGGCTCAGCGTCGGCTACCAGCGTGTGCACTCCTGGTCGGCCGCCGAGCGGGCGCTGCTGGCCGCCTCGGCCGAACTGGTCGCCCAGGCGGCCGAGCGGGCCCGCCGGTTCGAGACCCAGCACGGCACCGCCCAGTTGCTGCAACGCAGCATGCTCCCGGAGCACCTGCCGGACCTGCCCCGGTTACGCATCGCGGCCCGCTACGACCCGGGGGTGGACGGCAACGCGGCCGG
The DNA here is from genome assembly GCF_900090325.1 of Micromonospora pallida. Classification (NCBI taxonomy): domain Bacteria; kingdom Bacillati; phylum Actinomycetota; class Actinomycetes; order Micromonosporales; family Micromonosporaceae; genus Micromonospora; species Micromonospora pallida. Next base: position 3,729,131 of record NZ_FMHW01000002.1, read on the forward strand.
GGGCGACTTCTACGACGCCTTCCTCCTGCCCGACGGCGGGCTGGGGGTGGTGCTTGGGGACGTCGCCGGCCACGACGTGCAGGCGGCGGCCCGGATGGGCCAGGTGCGCGCCGCCCTGCGGGCCCTGGCGCTGACCGACCCTCGTCCGCACGCCGTCCTGGCCGGCCTGGACCGGCTGGTCGCCAGCCTGGGCGCCGAGGCCGGCACGCACGAACTCTTCGTGACCGTGGTCTTCGGGGTGATCGACGCCGGACGGGAACAGCTCACCCTGGCCAGCGCCGGGCACCCCGCCCCGCTGCTGCGCCGCTGCTCCTCCCCCGACGACGAGCCCACCGCCGAGTACCTGGACGTGCCGGCCGGCGCGCCGCTGGGCCTGGGCTGCCGGCCCAGCACCACCACCGTACGGTTCGCCCCCGGTGACACCCTGCTGCTGTTCAGCGACGGTGTGGTCGAACGGCGGCGGCAGAGCCTCTCGGTGGGGCTGACCGGGCTGGCAGAGGCGGTTGCCGGCGCGGCCAGCGGCGACCCCCGGGCGCTCTGCGCGGTCGCGACCGCCGCGGTGCCCGACGCGACCGAGGACGACGTGGCGGTCCTCGCGGTGGAGCACGCGCTGATGCCCAGCCAGTCGGCCAGCATGGAGGTGCCCGCCGAACCGACCGCGCCGAGCCGGGTACGGCACTGGATGACCGCGCAGTTGTCCGACTGGCGAGTGCCCGAGTCGATCATCGGGTCCGCCGTCCTGTGCACCAGCGAGCTGACCACCAACGCCCTGCTGCACGCCGGCACCGCCGCCCGGGTCGAGATCGACCTCAGCTCCGAGCGGCTGCTGGTGTCGGTCGCCGACTCCGGCACCCGGGGCACCGTGACAAAGGCCCAGACCGACACGCTGAGCAGCCGGGGCCGCGGGCTGGGGCTGATCGAGCAGCTCAGCGACGCGTGGGGGACGGATCCGACGGTACGCGGCTCCACCGTCTGGTTCGAGATCCTGATCCCGCCCGGTGGAGATCACCGTCCCCCGACCGCACCGCGAACGTGAACGCGAAGGCATAGCCACCCCCTCCTCGGGGCACAGTTGGTTTCCACCTGCCCGGGAACACGGGCCAGGCGAGGGGTGGGGTCTTGGAGCCGGTGGACGTCGTATTCGCGGTACTCGGGGTCGGCGCGTTGCTGGCCGGAATCCTGCCTCGAATGCTGGAACGGCGTCCCCTCTCCATGCCGATCGCCTTCCTCGGCCTCGGCATGGTGGTCTTCCTGCTCCCCACCGGGCTGCCGGTGCCGGATCCGCTGGCCCACCCGACCCTCGCCACCCACCTGACCGAGGTCGGGGTGATCGTCGCCCTGATGGGCGCCGGTCTCAAGATCGACCGCCCGTTGAGCTGGCGACGCTGGTCGTCCACCTGGCGGCTGCTCGCCATCGCGATGCCGCTGTGCATCGCCGCGGTGGCGCTGCTCGGCTGGTGGTGGGCCGGGCTCGTGCCGGCCAGCGCGCTGCTACTCGGGGCGGCCCTCGCGCCCACCGACCCGGTGCTCGCCGCCGACGTGCAGGTGGGCGAGCCGACCGACGTGGAGGACTCCGAGGACGAGGTCCGCTTCGCCCTCACCTCCGAGGCCGGCCTGAACGACGGGCTGGCCTTCCCCTTCGTCTACGCGGCCGTCGCCATCGCCTCCACCAGCCTCGCCCCGGCGGACTGGCTGGCCGAGTGGGTCACCGTCGACCTGCTCTGGAAGGGCGGCGCCGGGGTCGCCGGAGGACTTCTGATCGGCTGGCTGCTCGGCAAGCTGTTCTTCCACGCGCCGAGCCAGCTCCGCCTGGCCCGGCACGCCGAGGGCTTCCTCGCCCTGGCCGCGGCCTTCCTGGCGTACGGGCTGGTCGAGCTGGTCGGCGGGTACGGGTTCCTCGCCGTCTTCGTGGCCGCCCGCGCCATCCGGGCGGCGGAACGGACCCACGAGTTCCACTCGGTCCTGCACGGCTTCGCCGAGCAGGTCGAACGGCTGCTCACCGTCCTGCTGCTCCTGCTCTTCGGCGGGGCGGTGGTGGGCGGCCTGCTGGCCCCACTGACCTGGCCGGCTGCCCTGGTCGGGCTGGCACTGGTCTTCGTGGTCCGGCCGCTCACCGGCTGGCTGTCGCTCCGCGGCGCTCCGGGACGCCCGGCCGAGCACTGGGTGATCGCGTCCTTCGGCATCCGGGGCGTCGGCTCGTTCTACTACCTGTCGTACGCCATCACGAAGGCGGACTTCCCGCAGGCGGACCTGGTCTGGGCCACCGCCGGCCTGGTGGTGATCGTCTCGGTGGTGGCGCACGGGGTGGCGGCCACCCCGGTCATGCAGCTCCTCGACCGGTCCGGTGAGCGCACCACCGATCCCGCCCAACCCGAGCCGGCCCTCTCCTGAGGTGGTAGCAGGGGTCCCCTGTTACCGCTTTTCGATGAGGAAGGGTCCCCTGCAACCACCCCACACCCCCCACGTCAGCGGGTCAGCTTGCGGGCCAGCTCGCGGCCCAGGTCCCGACCGGAGCGCCAGGCGGTCTGCACCCGGGGCTCACCGAAGGCATCCCCGGCCAGCCCCACGCCGTCGTCGTCCAGGTGGTACGCCCCGGCGCCCCCGGCCGCCGGCTTGGCGTACGTCCAGCGGTGCACGTGCACGTGGTCGGCTCGTTCGGGCAGGGCGAGCAGGTCCCGTACGGCCTGTTCCACGGCGGGCGCGGCGGTGGTCGGCTGGAGCAGGTACCGACCGGCGAAGTCGGCGGTGGTGTGGGCGACCAGCACGGGTTCGCCGTCCCCGCGCCGGTCGCCGTCGTCGCAGACCACGGTCAGCACCGGGTGGTTGTTGACGAACGCCCCGGCGAAGTCGGGCCACCGGCGACGCGGGAAGCGCAGCACCGCGGCGAGGCTGGAGGTCCACTGCTGGTCCTGTACCGCCCGGGTGGCGTCGGTCAGCGCCGGGTCGAGCAGCAGGGCTGCCTGCGGACCCGGCATGGCGAGTACCACCGCGTCAGCCGGGGTGCCGTCGACGGTCGGTCCGGGCTCGACGCCCAGCACCAGCCGGTCCACCACCACCGGCAGGCCGGAGGCCAGCTCGGTCACCAGGGAACGCAGGCCACGTGGGGCCGCCCAGCGCATCGGTCCGGGCACGGTGTGCCGGCCGTCCGGGCCGTACGCGACGAAGGTGTCGGTCCACTCCCGGGCCAGGCCGGCGGCGCGCCACCCCTCGACCACCCGGGCGAAGTCCGGGTCGCTGACGGTGAAGTACGCGGCGCCGATGTCGGCGGGGCGACCGTCGAAACGCTTGCTGGCCATCCGGCCGCCGGTGACCCGGGCCCGTTCCCGGATCTCCACCGGCACGCCGGCGGCCACCAGCTCGCGCGCGCACGCCACTCCAGCGATGCCGGCACCGACCACGATCACCCGCGCCCGTTCCCCAGCCATCGCGTGATGGTATGCGGTCCGGACCACTGACCGGCCGGGCGCGCCGGGGGTGCGGGACACCGACCGCCGGGTACCGACGCACGTACCGGTGACCACGGTCCGCCGGGGCGTGCCGGCGGACCGAACCACCGCCCGCCGCTCGAGGCGTCGACCCGGTCAGGCGCCCTGGCCCTGGTTCTGCATCAGCCCGCCGTCCATCACGTACGTGGACCCGGTCACGTAGTCGGCGTCGTCGCTGGCGAGGAAGACCGCCAGCCGGCCGATCTCCGCCGGCTGCGCCGCCCGCTTCCACGGGATGCTCTGCACCTGTTCCTCCAGGTACTCCGGGTCGTCGATGGCCCGCTGGTTGAACGGGGTGAGCACCATGCCCGGCGCGATGTTGTTGACGTTCATCTTCATCGGCGCGACCTCCAGGGCCAGCGACTTGGCGAACTCCAGCATCGCCCCCTTGCTGGTGTCGTAGTCCGCGCCACCGGCCCGGGCCACCTCCTGGTGGATCGAGGTGATGTTGATGATCCGGCCGCCGCCCCCGGACTCCCGCCGGTGCCGGACGAACCGGCGCGAGCAGAAGAACGCCCCGTACACGTTGGTGCGGATCGCCCGGTCCCAGGTCGCGGTGTCCAGGTCGGCCACCGGGATGCCGGAGGCGTCCACCCCGGCGTCGTTCATCAGGACGTCCAGGGTGCCGAACTCGGCCAGCGCCTCGTCGAACATCGCTTCGACCTGGCGCTCGTCGCAGATGTCGCCCTGTACGACGATCGCCCGCTGTCCGGACGCCTCGATCTCGCGCCGGGTGTGATTCGCCCCGTCGTGGTCGTGCAGGTAGTGCACCGCCACGTCGGCGCCCTCCCGGCCGAACTCGATCGCCGTCGCCTGCCCGATCCCCGAGTCCGAGCCGGTGATCAGGGCCGTCTTACCCGCCAGTCGTCCGGTCACGATCCTGCTCCCTCCCTGGTCCCCGTGCCGGCCGGCACGGGCTGGTACGCCCTCTCCCGGGGGCGTTCGGCGGCCTCGGTCAGCAGACCGGCCGCGACGATCAGTCCGATGTGGGAGAACGCCTGCGGGAAGTTGCCGAGCTGCTCCCCGGTCACCAGGTCGATCTGCTCGGCGAACAGTCCCAGATCGTTGACCCTTCCGACGAGCTGCTCGAACAGCCGCTCCGCCCGGTCCACCTCGCCGGCCAGGGCGAGGCAGCCCACCAGCCAGAACGAGCAGATGACGAAGCCGGCCGGGTCGTCGACCCAGCGGCGCAACAGCCCGTCGTGGGTCAGTCGCCGCTCGACGATGTCCACGGTGGACCGCATCCGGGGGTCGTCGGCCGGCAGGAACCCGACCAGCGGCATGATCAGCACGGAGGCGTCCAGCTCGTCCGACTCGAACGCGCCGGTGTACGCGCCGAGCCGTGCGTTCCAGCCCCGGGTGAGCACCGCGCGGCGGACCTCCTCGCGCGCCGCCGCCCACCGGGCGACGTCCGCCTCGTCGCCCAGCCGGGAGCCGAAGCACACCGCCCGGTCCAACGCGGTCCAGCACTGCACCTTGGACGAGACGTAGTGCCGCTCGGCGTCCCGGGCCTCCCACATCCCGGCGTCCGGTCGCCACCAGTCGGCGGCCGCCTGGTCGGCCAGGGCCCGCAGCAGGGTCCGCACCTCGGCGGTCATCGGGTCCAGGTAGTACCGCATCAGCCAGGCCGCGTCGAGCACCTCGCCGAGCACGTCGGTCTGCCGCTGCCGCCACGCGTCGTTGCCGACCAGGACAGGTCGGCTGTCCGCGTAGCCGCGCAGGTGGTCGAGGGCGTGCTCGGTGAGGTCCCGCTCGCCCTCGACGCCGTACATGATCGGCGCGGGCTGATCGTCGAGGCGTCCCATCGCCCGGGCCACCCAGGCGAACTGGCGCTCCGCCTCGTCCGGGCAGGCCGCCCGCCAGAGCGCCTGGAGGGTCAGGCTGAAGTCGCGCAGCCAGACGAAGCGGTAGTCGTAGTTGCGGCCACCGCCCGGCTCCTCCGGCAGCGAGGTGGTCGCCGCGGCCACCACCGCCCCGCTGGGCTGGTAGGTCATCCCCTGCACCACCATCGCGCTGCGCCGCACCTGGGCCCGGTAGCGGCCCTGGTAGTCGTGCAGGCCGGCCCAGGAACGCCAGCCGGCCGTGGCCTCGGCCACCACCTCGTCGGCCGCCGGCACCGCCGGCCGCGCCCCACCGTAGGGGGACGACCAGGACAGGGTGAACCGGTACGTCTCGCCGGCCCGTACCTCGAACCCGGCGGTCGCCTCCCCCGCGCCGAACGCCAGCGGGACGTCGCCGCGCAGCCGCAGGGTCGCCGCGCCCGCGGTCGCCTCGACCAGACCGTCCCGTTCGGTCAGGTACGCGGCTACCCGGCCGTACTCGAAGCGGGGCCGGTAGTGCATCCGCATCCCCACCGTGCCGGAGAGACCCTGTACGACGCGGGCCAGCATCCGCGGCGACCGGCAGCCGATCTCGTGCCCGCGCGCGCCGGGTTCCAGTGCGAGGGTGTCGGTGACGGCCACCGCGCCGTGCCGGGTGGTGAAGACGGTACGCAGCACCAGGGTGTCGTCCAGGTAGGCGCGCTCGCACTCGTACCGCTCGTCCGGGCGGATCGACCAGTGTCCGGCGTCCTCGTCGAGGATCCGCCCAAAGACCGAGGGCGCGTCGAAGCGGGCCGGACACCACCAGTCGACGGTGCCGTGCCGGTCCACCAGCGCGGCGGTGCACCCGTCGGCGAGGAACCCGTGCTCGCTGATCCGTGCGTTCTCCACCCGGCGGCCTACCCGGCCGGCTCACCGGACACACCTGTCCTGGCGCACCGGCTCCGCCAGGCGGGTCCCGGTGCCGGTGGGTCGCCGGGCTGGAATAGCGCGATCCCCGGCGCCCCGGTCCGGGTTACCGCCGGTGGCCGACGGGAACCCGGGCGGTTGACCGAAGGAGGCAGCACATGACCAGATCCTCGACTCCGACCGCTGCCGGGCAGCCCGGAACGGTAGGCGCTGGCCCGATGCCGTCCGGTCCCGCCGGCCAGCCGACGATCTCCGGCGACGGCCATGGCCCGCAGGGTGGGCCTCCCACCGTGACCATCGGTTCGTATCCGGACTATCCGTCCGCCCAACGGATGGTCGACCACCTGGCGGACAACCGCTTCCCGGTGGAGCACACGGCCATCGTGGGCACCAACCTCACCCTGGTGGAGACCGTGCTCGGTCGGCTGACGACCGGCCGGTCGGCGCTGATCGGCGCCGCCACGGGCGCCTGGTTCGGGCTCTTCATCGGCCTGTTGTTCGGCATCTTCACCGCCGGCAACTGGGCCGTGGTCATCCTGGTCGGTCTGGTGATCGGCGCCATCTGGGGGGCCGTCTTCGGGGCGATCGCGCACACCATGACCGGTGGTCGTCGCGACTTCACCTCGGCCAGTTCGCTACGGGCCGGTCAGTACGCGGTGACCGTTGACGCCCAGTTGGCCGACCGGGCGCAGGAGCTGCTGGCGCGGATGCACCTCACGCCGACCCGGCGCACCGCCGGGTGACCGGGACCGCCGCCTTCATCGACCGATTCGAGCGGGCGTCGGCGGGCCGGTGGGGCGATGTCCCACCGGCCCGCCGGCTTTCTCAGGCGTCGGTGGCGAGCCGGCCGTGCACGTGCTCGTCGTGCCGGCGTCCGTCGCCGTACCGGTGGGACTCCCGCAGCGTCCCCTCCCACGGGTAGCCGGCGCGTTCGGCGACTCGGCAGGAGGCGACGTTCGCCACGGCGTGACAGAGTTCGATCCGATGCAGCCGGAGGGATCCGAACGCCCAGTCGGTGGCCAGCCGGACGGCGGCGGTGGCGACGCCCCGGCCCCGGGCCGCGGCAACCGTCCAGTACCCGATCGAGGCCTCGTCCCCGTGGATGCGGTGCAGCGAGACCGAGCCGGTCAGCACACCGGTCGCCCGGTCGGTGACGGCGAACGAGGCGTGGGTGCCGGCCGACCAGTCGGCCCGGGCGAGGGTCCAGGCCCGCGCCTCGGCCAGGTCCAGGCCCGGGGCGGCGGGGTTCCACTGCGCCGTCTCCGGGTCGCGCAGCGCGGCGAGCACGTCTGCGGCGTCCTCCTCCCGCCAGGGACGTAACAGCAACTCAGGGCTGTTCAGTTCGACATGTTCCACGTGGCGGGAGTCTGCCACGCCCCGCCAATCCCATGAATGGGATTTCCCTGTCGTAGCGCCCTGCCGACGTGCCGCGTCGATGGCTCTGAGCGGCGGAAACGTGGCACCCGGAAGCAGCGGAGCCGTCCCCGAGGGGGAAGCTCGGGGTGATCTCCGGGCGTTCCCTGAGGGAAACGCGAGGTCCAACTTGCCTATACTCGTCCATGCGTTGGTCCCGCCGAGGGAGCTGCTCCGGATGAACATGATCGAGACATACGTCGCTGAGTTGGACAAGACCCTCCGTGGTCCCCGGGCGACCAAAGCCGATCTCCTCGCCGAGGCGCGGGATGGTCTCCTGGACGCGGCCGAAGCCTACGAAGACGCCGGTCTCGACCGACGGGACGCCGAGCGGCGCGCGGTCGCCGAGTTCGGGCCGATCCCGGAGATCGCCCCCGACTACCAGACCGAACTGGGGCTGGCCCAGGGGCGCCGGACCGCGCTGCTGATCTTCTTCGTGCTGGCCGCCCAGCCGGTGCTGTGGCGGTGGACGCGGCACCTGGCCGGCGGGGTGGGCTACGACAGCCCCGGCTACCAGTTGGTCGAGGAGATGGTGAGTTGGATGGGGGCGGCGACCGTGTGCGCCGCGATCCTGGTCGTCACCGCCGCCGGGTACGGGGTGCGGTACTTCGGTGCCCGTCGGCGACTCGTCCGCGCCACCGGCGTCTTCGCCTTCACCGTCTGCGTGGTCTTCTCCGTGCTCGGCGTACTGCTGACCGCGCTCACGCCGAACGCGCTGATGAGCGTCGCCGGCCTGCCGAGCGCGCTGCTGTTCCTCGGTATCCCGCTCGCCGGCATCGGTGTCTCCGCCCGGAACTGCCTGACCGCCGCCTGAGCGGGCCACCGGTCAGACACCCCGGACCCGACCGGGGACCACCGCACGACGCTCCCGCGGCACCGGTGTGGTGCCGCCCGTGACCGGACGGCACCGAATCCACTCAGGCGAAGCCGACCGCTGTGCCGGGGCGCAACACGCCCTCGACCACCGCGGCGAAGTCCCGCCACTCGGAGCGCTCTTCCGCCAGCGCACGCCGCCCGGAGGAGGTGAGCTGGTACGTCCGGCGCTTACGGCCGCTGACCGTGCTCCACTCGCTCTGCACGTAGTCCGCCCGCTCCAGCCGGCGCAGGGCCGGGTAGAGGGTGCCGGTCGGCAGATCGAGCGCGCCGCCGCTGCGGGCCTGAAGAGCTTCCATGATCGCGTAACCGTGCAGCGATTCCCGCTCGAGCACCGAGAGAATCAGGGCGTCGAGGTGCCCCCGCAACGCGTTTGGCCTCATGTAGCCAATCTACACGAGCACCGTACCGTAGCCTAGCTACAGGTAGTAGCCCTATTTGCCATGATCAGGGCGATTGCCCTGTCGTCCCGCCACCGCCGCTCGATCAGGCATCGAGCGGCGGTGATCATTCTTGTTCCGCGCCGGGAGACGGCGGGGCCAGAGGCCAACTCCGGCGGCCCCCGTCACCGCGACACGACGCGCGGACGAGGACGGCGGGATGTACGCGTACAGGTACCTGAGCAGGTGCGGCCAACTGACCGTCCTTGTCGCCCGGGAGCTGTTCGCCGGGCTGAAGACGCTCGGCGCGGCGCTCATCGGCGCGCCGCTGCCGCCCGAGGCGTTCCCGCCCGCCGGGCAACCGGGGCACCGGGCCACGCCGCCCGGCGGGACGGTCGCCGACGACTCCACGGACCGGCCGGCGACCGGCGGTCCGGACCGCTCCCCGGCGGGGTCGGATCCGGGTGCCCCGCCGGCCGGGCACCCGGAGCGGTTGATCCCGCACGTCCCCCCGACGTCGGTGGAACGTCAACTCTGGTCGCAACTGCGCTGAGCCTCGGACGCGGACCTGCCCCACGGCGGTCCCGGTCCTCGGCAGTTCCGACGCGGGCTGCCGCGCACCGGCCGCCGGACGGGTCCGGCGGCCGAGGGCTCACATCCCCTTGAGACCGTGCGCGGTGGCCAGCACGACGACGTCGGACTCGGCGGTCATCGTCCCGGCGGCCAGGGCCCGCGAGACGGCGAGCACACCGGCCGCGCTGCTCGGCTCCAGCGGGAAGCCAGCCCGCCAGAGCCGGCGGGTCTCGGCGACGACGCTCTCGTCGTCCACCGCGACGGCGTGCCCCCGGGATCGGCGGACCGCCTCCACCGCCTGGATGGCGAGCTGGTTGCCGCCCAGCGACGGCATCACCCGGGTGCTGCCCGGGAAGGTCGCGTACGGGTCGGCGCCGGCGAGCACCTCGGCCACCCGGGGGAAGGGCTCCACCAGGCAGATCCTGGGCACCGCGTCGGCGCCGAGCAGCTCCTGGAAGCCCAGGTGGACGCCCCAGGCGAGGTCGCCCCGGGAGGCCGGCACCACCACCCACTCCGGTGCCGTCCCGCCCCGGTCGTCGAGGATCTCCTCGGCGACGAGCTTGTACCCCTCGATACCGAACGGGCTGCTGCCCACCGGGGGGACGACGAAGTTGGTGACCGGCAGCATCGTCTTGGAGTCGCGGTAGGCGGCGATGTGCTCCCAGCGCTGCCCGCTGTGCGGGAAGGAGACCACCTCCGCCCCGAGGTCGCGCATCAGTTCCACCACCCGGGCGGGGGTGTCGTCGGTGACCGCGACCTCGCAACGCAGCCCGGCCCGGCCACAGTAGGTCGCCAACGACACCCCGGCGTTGCCGGAGGAGGCGGCGGCGATGCCCTCGTAGCCGGCGTAGACGGCCCGGCTGACGACCGCCGAGCTGAACCGGTCCTTGTGCGAGCCGGTCGGGTTGGCGCCCTCCCACTTGAGCGCGACGGTCAGGCCGGGCACGGCCCCGGAGACGTCGGTCAACAGCGGGGTACGCCCCTCGCCGAGGGTGACCGGCCGCAGGTAGGGCTGGTTGACCCCGGTCGACTCGCCGGGGGTGTAGACGCACTCGAGGCTGGCCGGTCTGCCCTCGGCCAGACAGGCCGGGCAGCCGGTGGAGTGGTCGGCCACCTCGTACCGGCGGTCGCAGCGGATGCAGGCGAGCCCCGCCAGACGCGGGTTCTGAATCGTGGGCATGCTTCTCCCGGACCAGGATGGACGGACGACGGTCGGGCGGACCCGACCCGGACGCCCGTGGAAAGCGTCCAGTCTAGGCGGAGCGGCCGCGGTGCGGCCCGGGCCACCGGCGGGGTCGCGCGGCACCGCTCGCGTGCACGGCGAGTGGGTTCAGCGGGCCAGTTCCGCGTACCCCTTGAGGGGAAAGGTGTCCGGGGCCCGGCCGGCCAGTCGCAGCCCCTCCCAGCAGGTCGCCTCGTTGCTGGAGACCACCGGCAGGCCGAAGCGTTCGCGCAGGATGCGGGCGGCCTCGAGGCCACGGAAGGCGGTGCAGCTGATGAAGATGCCGTCGGCGGCACCGGGATCGGTGACCGCGGCGGCGATCCCCTCGGGCGGGACGGAGGCGGTGTCCAGCGGGTCCGGCAGGGCCGGACCGGCGGTGGCGGTCACCTCGATGCCGTGCGCGCCGAGGAACGCCACCACCAGCTCGTCGAGCCAGGGCTCGTACGGCGTGACCAGCACCACCCGGGCCAGGTCGAGCGAGCGCAGCGCGGCCACCACGGCGCTCGAGGTGGTGGAGGCGGGTACGCCGGAGGCGGCGGTGATCCGCTCGGTGATCTCGGCGTCGTAGCCGAGGCCGTGGTACAGGCTGCCACTGGTGCAGGCGAAGACGATCGAGTCCACCGCGGCGTGGGAGAGCATCCGGGCCGCCTCCGGCACCGTGTCGGCCAGCGCGGCGAGTTGCTCCGGAGTGTCCCGGGTGATGGACATCCGGGCGACGTGCGCGCTGACCGTCGCGGGCAGGCTCAGCCGCAGGTCACGCTCGATGACCGTGTTCACGCTCGGTACCAGGAAACCGAGCCGGTGGGTCCACTCGGGATCGCGGTGGGTCGAGGTATCCGCCATGATCGAACCGTAGCGAGATCGGCTCGAGCGTCGAACGAGTCCGGTCGCCACGAGTGGACGATCCCAGCACCCACCGTTCGGTTTAGGTAGGGTTGGTACGTGTAGCGTATTAGGCTGTGACCGGCTGTCACACCCCTGCCGGTCTCCCGTGTGAGGAGCCTGTTGATGACCCTGAGCCGTCGACGTCTGATCCAACTGACGGGCGGCGCAGCCGCCGCCTCACTGGCCGGGTGCTCGGAACTCGGCGACAAGCTCGGTGACAACGCCGGCACCCGATCCGGCTCCAGCACCGGGTCCAAGATGAAGAGTGAACTCGACATCCCCGAGCCGTTCCAGGTCCCGCTCCCCCGACCGCAGGTGCTCAAGCCGAGCAACTCCGACGGCAGCACCGACTTCTACGAGCTCACCCAGCGGTCCGCCAAAGTGGAGATCATCCCCGGCCACAAGACCGAGATCTGGGGTTACAACGGCACCTTCCCCGGGCCGACCATCGAGTCCCGCGCCGGCCGCCGCACCGTGGTCCGGCACCGCAACGAACTGCCCGTACCGGTGGTGGTGCACCTGCACGGCGGCAAGACCCCGCCCGAGCACGACGGCTACCCGATCGACTACATCCTGCCGAAGGGCGGCTGGGAGGCGGGCGGCAGCATGCCCGGCCACGACATGGCCGCCGGCAAGACCAGCCAGGGCACGAAGGACTACATCTACCCGCTCGACCAGCCCGCCGCCACGCTCTGGTACCACGACCACCGGATGGACTTCACCGGTCCCCAGGTCTACCGCGGGCTCGCCGGCTTCCACCTCGTCCGGGACGACGAGGAGGACGCCCTGCCGCTACCCAAGGGCGAGCGGGAGGTGCCGTTGTTCATCTGCGACCGGTCCTTCTCCGAGGACGGCTCGTTCCGCTACCCCTCCAGCGACCACAACCTGCACGACCCCGGGGTGACCGGGCAGTTCGAGAACGGGGTGATCGGTGACGTCATCCTGGTCAACGGCGCGCCGTGGCCGACCATGGACGTCACCAACACCCGGTACCGGTTCCGGGTGCTCAACGGCTCCAACGCCCGCCGGTACGGGCTGAGCCTCGACCCGAAGCCGAGCGACGGCAGTTCGTTCATCCAGATCGGCAGTGACTCGGGCCTGCTCGGCGCGCCGATCGGACACGACAAGATCGATATCGCCCCGGCCGAGCGGTACGACCTGGTCATCGACTTCTCGAAGTTCAAGGTCGGCACCAAGGTCACCCTCCGCAACGACATGGACAAGGGCAAGCTGGGCGCGATCATGCAGTTCCACGTCGCCCGCAGCGCCTCGGACGACAGCACCGTGCCGAACCGGCTGGCCGACTTCGAGCAGCTCGACCGTTCGATGGCGGTGCAGACCCGGCAGTTCCTGTTCAGCCAGGGAGTCTCCGGCGGCAAGCAGGTCTGGACGGTCAACGGCAAGCCGTTCGACCCGAACCGGATCGACGCCCAGCCCAAGCTCGGCTCGGTGGAGATCTGGAAGCTGGTCACCGACGTCCACCATCCGGTGCACCTGCACCTGGCCCACTTCCAGGTGCTCCGCCGTCAGGGCCTGGCCCCGTCGGCCCGGGACGCCGGCTGGAAGGACACCGTCGACATCCTGCCCGGCCAGATAGTCGAGGTGGCGGCCAAGTTCACCGGCTACCAGGGCAAGTACGTCTTCCACTGCCACAACCTCGAACACGAGGACATGGTGATGATGAGCAACCTCGAAGTGGTCTGAATCCCCTGCAGGACCACGAAGTGGTCTGAATCCCTTGCAGTCCCACAAAGTGGTCTGAATCCCCCGCACGACCACTCGGCGACCGGCGCGTACCCCCTGGGTGCGCGCCGGTCGTCGTCTGCGCGCCCCCGCCGGTCCAGGGTGGTGCCAGACCGAACGCGACGCGGCCCGGTGACCAGCGGGCGTGGGCGGCACCGCCGCCCACCTGCCTCGAGCCCTTTCCAATCGGCCTTCGAGCCGGCGATGGAAACGTGCGCTGCGGCGGAATTGGCGATCACCGGCCGCTCCGTCAGGCCAACCGCCTCAAGCCGTTCATCACGTGAAAGGACCCGCGAGCATGCCGTACGCCGCGATCAGGTACGACGTCATTCCCGGCCACGAGGAAGAGATCGCCGAGATCTTCCAGGGCTTCCGCCGGGTCAGCACCCCGATCCTGAAGGACGAGCAGGGCGAGGTGGTCGGCCAGCTGCTGGGCAGCGCCGTCTTCATCAGCGACGAGATCGTCGTCCGGGTCATCCACTACGAGGGCGACTTCCGCGCCATCGGCCGGCACATGGGCCAGCAGTCCGGCGTGCACGACCTCGAGGGCAAGCTCGCCAAGTACCTGAAGACGCAGCGCGACACCAGCACCCCGCAGAAGTTCGCCGAGTACTTCCGCAACGCCAACATGCGCTGCATCGCGCAGCTCACCAAGGAGAACTACCCCGGCCCGCTGCCGGCCGGCGTCGAGGCCTGAGCACTCCCGGCGTAACGGTTGCCGGCGGCTGAGCCGCCGGCAACCGCTCAATCTCCCCCACCTCGAACAGCGCGGAAAGGTAGCCCCATGTCTGGCGTTTTTGGCTGGATCGACTTCACCCGGGACCTGGTCCTGGACCGACCGGTCGTCACGATGCTGACGGCCACGCTGGCCCAGCGGGGCCCGGACGGCGAGGCGGTGTGGGTCTCGCCGCGCGCCGCCCTGGGCTACCGCACCCTCGACGTGGACGGGAACGTCGGCCGGCAGCCCTTCGTCACCGAGGTCGACGGCAGCCCTGTCGTCGCCGCCGTGACCGGTGCCCCGCTCGGCCTGGAGGATCTGCGGCAGCGGCTGCGCTCCGCCGGTCGCGGCTTCGCCCCGGAGACCCCGCCGGTCGAGCTGATCTCCGCCGCCTACCAGCAGTGGGGGGTGGAGTTCATCCCCTGGCTCGCCGGCCCGTTCGCGATCGTGATCTGGGACGCCCGCACCGAGGAACTGGTGCTGGCCCGCGACCAGCTCGCCCAGCAGCCGCTCTACTACACCCACACCTCCACCGGCCTGATCTTCTCCACCGAGCGGAAGGCCCTGCTGGCCCACCCGGAGGTGGAGGCGGTCCTGGACACCAACGGGCTGCGTGAGGCGATCTCCCACGCGCTGCCGCCCGGCCCGCTGTTCAAGGGCCTGGAGAGCGTCAAGGGCGCCCAGATCGCCCGGTTCAGCCGTACCGGCTGGAACAAGCAGACGTACTGGAAGCTCTCCTCGCGGCCGCACGAGGAGGACATGGACAGCACCATCGCCACGGTCCGGCGGATGCTGGAGGACAGCATCCGGGAGACCCTGCCGGCGGACACGTCCAAGCTGGTGGCCACCCTCTCCGGGGGCATCGACTCGTCCTCGGTGGCGGCGCTGGCCGCGGCCGAGCTGCGCCGCCGGGGCGGCGACAAACTGCGGACGTACACGGTGGACTTCAAGTCCACCGAGTTCGAGGCGGACGTCATGCGGGACACCCGCGACTCGCCGTACGCGCAGGCCGCCGCGGACATGATCGACTCGGTGCACAACCTGGTCGAGCTGGAGTCGACGGACATCCTGCACCCGATCATCCGGCAGGGCATGCTCCGGGCCAAGGACGCTCCGGCCCGGATCTACGACATGGAGACCTCGCAGTACCTGTTCATCCAGCACGCGGGGGCGCAGGGCGGCAAGATCGTCCTGACCGGCGGCGCCGGTGACCAGCTCTTCCAGGGTGCCCGCTGGTCCACCGACCAGGGCCTGGTGGGGGCCGGCACGTTCCCGTGGATCGCGTTGGCGCAGCGCTTCGGCGCGACCAACGGCTTCGGCACCGCCCTGTTCAACGCCGACACGCTCGCCGCGCTGGACCTGCCCAACTACTACGCCGACGAGTACCAGAAGGCGCTCGGTGAGATCGAGTACCTGCCGGGCGAGGACGAGTGGCAGCGGAACATGCGCCGCGTCTCGTACCTGGTGCTCACCCGGGGTCCGCTGGACTCGTCGGTGTTCGCGGCGGCCGGGCTGCAGACCCGCGCCCCGATCAACTACTACAAGCTCGTCGAGTACGCCTACAACATCCCGGCGGCGTACCAGCACCACGGCGGCATCGAGAAGAGCCTGCTCCGCGCGGCGGTCGCCGACCTGCTACCGGAGGAGGTGCTCAAGCGGCGGCAGAGCGCCACGCCGGTCAGCAACCACCCGAGCTACGCGCAGCGGCTCCAGGACGAGTTCCGGGCGATCCTCGCCGACCCGAACGCCCCGGTCCGGCCGCTGATCGACCTCGAGGCGGCGACCGCGCTGGCCGAGAACGCACCGCGCCTGGCCAAGGACCGGCTCGCCCGCGCGGCGGCCGAGCTGACCCTCCAGCTCAACCTCTGGCTGCACCACTACCGGGTACGGCTGGCGCTGTAACGCCGCCTCCTGAGCGGCACACGCGTCGACCGCTCCCCGCACGACCGTCACCAATCCGCTCGCATCGGCGACTTCACGGCGTAGGGGTACGACATGATCAATGACAGTGTTCTGGACACAATCGGCCGTACCCCGGTGGTCCGGCTGAACCGCCTCCGGGTCGACAACGGCTCGGAGATCCTGCTCAAGCTCGAGTCCCGCAACCCGGCCGGCAGCGTCAAGGACCGCACCGCGCTGTCCATGGTGCTGGAGGCGGAACGCGACGGGCGGCTCAAGCCCGGCGGCACCATCATCGAGTCCTCCTCCGGCAACACCGCCAAGGGACTCGCGCTGATCGGTGCCGCCCGCGGGTACCGGGTCATCCTGGTCACCGACCCGAAGGCCCCGGCGTCCATGGTGGAGTACGTCTCCGCCTTCGGTGCCGAGCTGGAAATCGTCAAGGAGCCGGACGAGACCGGGTACCAGCGGCCACGGCTGAACCGGGTGCACGAGCTGCTGGCGTCCACGCCGGGCGCGTTCTGGCCCAACCAGTACGACAACCCGGCCAACCCGAAGATCCACGCCGAGCAGACCGCGTACGAGATTCTCGACGACGTGGGCCAGTTCGACGCGCTGGTCGCGGCGGTCGGCACCGGTGGACACATCAGCGGGCTGGCCGAGACCCTGAAGAAGAAGCTGCCCGACGTGGTCACCGTCGGGGTGGACGCCAAGGGGTCGAGTGCGTTCGGTTTCCCGTACGAGAGCTGGCTGATGCGCGGCCTGGGCATCGCCTGGAAGCCGGAGAACCTGACCACCGAGCTGGTCGACCGGGTGCACCTGGTCGCCGACCACGAGGGGATCGCCACCAGCCGGCTGCTGGCCCGCAAGGAGGGCCTGCTGGTCGGCGAGTCGGCCGGAGCGGCGGTCTTCGGGGCGCTGCACTACGCGCACCACAACCCGGGTGCGCGGATCGTCGCGGTGGCCCCGGACGACGGCGGCAACTACCTCGGCGAGTCGTACGACGACGAGTGGCTGCGGGCACACGGCCTGGGCGACGCGGTACTCGCGCTCTCCACCACGGAGGTGCTGGTCGCCGCCGCCAACGAGCCGGCCTGGCCGTCGATGACGTTGGAGCAGGTGTCCCGCCTGGTCACGAGCGGCTGAGGAGAGACAGGTGTTCGCCAACCTTGAACGGCTCGCCCAATTCATGGACGAGCAGGGGCTGGACGGGCTGGTCGCCACGACGATCGAGAACGTCTACTACCTGACCGGGGTCGCCGCAGTCGGCCTGGAGATCTTCCCGCACACTGGGCAGGCGTACGCGGTGGTCACCCGGGACGCGCTGGACCGGCCGCACTTCGTCGCCTCCCGGTGCGACATCGACCAGGCCCTCGACGCGTCCGTCGAGATCGCCGGCGCGGTCGGCTTCGGCGTCTTCTACCGGGAGCTGCCCGACGGCGTCGAGCTGACCGACCGGGAGAAGAAGCTCGTCGCCACCTCGGTCGACGCCCCGGTGGTGCCGACCCCGATGGACGCCCTGGTGGAGACGCTGCGCCGGGCCGGGCTCGCCGAGGCCCGGATCGGCCTCGACGAGGACGGGGTGGCGCACGGCTACGTCGACGCGCTACGGCAGAAGCTGCCCCGGCTGGACGTGCGGATGGCGTCGAACTCGCTGCGCTGGGCCCGCAAGGTCAAGACCGAGCGGGAGGTGCGCAGCGTCACCGCCGCCGCGCACGTGGCCGAGATCGGCATCCAGGCGGTCGGCGCGCTGGCCGCGCCCGGGGTGACCGAGCGGGAACTGGTCCGCGAGTTCGAGCGGGCGGTGGCCGGCGCGGGCGGCCGGGCCAAGTTCAGCCACATCAAGATCGGCCGGGCCGGGGTGTGGGGGCAGACCCGCCCCAGCGACGTGGCGCTGAACCGGGGTGACGCCATCTGGTTCGACGTCGGCTGCGTGGTCGACGGCTACTGGGCCGACATCGCCCGGGTGATCAACCTGGGCGAGCCGCCGGAAAAGCTGGTCAGGTACTACGCAGCGATGAAGGCCGGCTGCGACCGGGCGTTCGAGGAGGCCAAGCCGGGCATGACCGGCGGGGAGCTGTTCCGGCTCGTGGTCGACGCGGTGCACGAGGCGGGCGTGCCGCACTACCGCCGCAACCACGTCGGGCACGGCATCGGCGTCGAACTGTACGACCGGGTGAACATCACGCCGGACAACGAGGACACCCTCGAGGAGGGGTCATCGTCAACATCGAGACGCCCTACTACGAGTTCGGCCTCGGGGCCGTCCAGGTCGAGGACCCGTTCCTGATGACCGCGGACGGCAACACGATGCTCACCACCCTCGACCGGGGCCTGGTCGTCCTGGACTGAGTCCCCGCCGTACCACCGGTGCGCCGGAGTCCGTCGGGCTCCGGCGCACCGTCGTGCTACCTCTCCGCGCCTGCGGTTTGGGTGGTTGCAGGGGTCCCCTCCTCATCACCAGACGGTAGGAAGGGTCCCCTGCAACCACCCCAGCGGGCGGGCGGGCGGACGCGCGTCGCCGCACGCGCTGGGGCCGGATCGGTGGTGGGGCTGGTGCGCCTGCGATCATGCGGGGCATGCGGGACGAGAACCTCGCGGGACGGTGGGACACCGGGCCGTACGACTACGGGGTGATGGAGTCGAGCTGGCTCTGCCTCCGCCCGGACGGCACCGGCTGGAGCGCGTGCGCCAACGTCGGCGGCGGGTCGGTCGGCTACCTCACCTGGTCCTGCCCGGCGGACGGCGAGATCGAGATCCGGTACACCTGGACCGCGTTCGGGAACTGGTCGCCCGGCGAACCGCCCACCCTGGTCGAGATCGACGAGGAGGGGTCGGACGACACGTTGGTGCGCACGCGCTACTCGATCACCCTCGACACCCCGCCCCTGGCCGAGGCACCGGTGACCACCCTGCACCTGGACGACGCCGTCGAGTTCGCCCACCGCTTCGCGCTCGACACCCGGGACACCGATCACCACGATCCGGCACCCTCTGCCGGTTGGTGACGGCGCGTGCGGGTCGCTACTCAGGGCTCACTCGTCGACGCACCGAAGGTTGGCGGACTCTACGGTGTTGTCGTACACGATGTCGCACCTCAGGTGGGGCAGGTACTTGGCCTTGTAGCTGATCTCCGAGCGTTCCCAGGCGTCCCACAGATCCCGGTCGTAGATGCCCCGCCGCAGGTCCCGCTGCCTGGCCCGCTCCCGGGCGACCGTCATCGGCGCGTCGACCCAGATCCGGTGGTGGTAGTAGTGCCGTAGCTCGGGGTGGTACGCGGACACGCCCTCCACGATGAGGTGTCGGACCTGCGGCACGCTCACCCACGTGCCCGACCCGCCAGCACTGTCCGTCAGGGTCTGATACTCCCTGAGCTCGCCACGCCGGGCCGGCTCGAGCACCCGACGGGCGAGTTGCCCCCGATCGAAGTCGGTCTTGTCCTCATTGCTGACCACGCCAGGAACGATGAAGTCGTCCAGGTGCACCAGATGGAAACTGCCCAGCAGTTGACCGAGCCGCCGAGCGAAGACGGTCTTGCCGGCGCCACCGAATCCCTCCACTCCGACCAGCGTCGGCCGCCCTTGCCGCCCACTCTGGCCGGTCAGCGCGGCGATCTCCGCCACGTCCAGCCGCGACACCCCGCCCGCAAGCTGCCGCTCGGGCTCCACCCCCGGCACCTCAGCCGCCATAGCCTCTCTCACACCCCTCACCCCGTTGGGTCGAGCCCTCATCTGCCGCTCGGCGTTCGCCTAGGACGAGAACAGGCTCGCATGGGCCGCCACCACCGTCCTGACCAGACACCGCATCTCGCCCTGCCTAGGAGAAGGGAGGTGCCGGAGGGACCAGCGCACCGCACAATCCCGTCACACGTAATTGTTACTAGAGCCAATAGGTTTGTTGTGCAAACCTATTGGCATGACTGCTGATTCAGTGCCCGTCGGCGGCCCCCGTGTACCGGTTCGGCCAACCGGTCCTCAGCGACTGCCAGGCGGTGGGGAACGGCCAGGTGGGCAAGGTCTGGTACCAGGCGGCACAGTTCTACTGGTGGACGGCGCTGGTGCTGGCGTACGCGGTGATCGCCGGCGGATACCTGCGGGTCGCCCGGGCCCGGGGGCTGGGTGCTCGGCTGCTGCCGTACGTGCTCACCGGCGGCGCGCTCGTCGTGCTCTCCGCCGCCGTCTCGGTGGTGTGGGGCGTCCTCGACCATCCGTACTACCCCGACGAGCCGCCGACCTCCGTCCAGTTCCCGTTCCGGCTGATCGACCCGACCGGGGTGATCGGGCTGGCCCTGCTGGTGCTGGCCTGGCTGGAGCGGCGCGTCGCGCTGCTGCTGTTCGCCCTCGGGTACCTGGCGGTGGTGCTGGTGCCGATCAACTTCGGGTGGGGGGTCGGCTGGGGTAACCAGTGGGCAATGGCGCCACCGCTGGCCATCAGCGGCGGTCTGCTGCTGCTGGGCAGCGCCGGCTTCGCGCTGGCGCAACGGCTGCGGCAGCCCCGGTGACCGGCCCCGTCGACGCCCCGACGCCGGCCGAGACCGAGTCCCCGCATCCGTTCACCGGCCTGGACGACGTGGTGCACCAGCGGGTCCGGCTGGGCATCCTCACCATCGCGCACGAGGCCCGCCGGGTCGAGTTCGGCTACCTGCGCACCCAACTGGAGTTGACCGCCGGCAACCTCTCCCAGCACCTGGGCGTGCTGGAGAAGGCCGGCCTGGTCGAGGTCAAGAAGGGCTACGCCGGCCGGACCTGGATCACCCTCACCGCTGCCGGCAGCACCGCGCTCGCCGACGAGATCGGGCGGCTGAAGCTGCTCATCGCACGGGTCGAGACCACCGACACCCCAGCGGACCGGTAACCAACGCACCAACCATCGCCGCGTCAGCAACCGGGGTCGCCGTACCGCTCGGCGACCCCGGCGGCGGGCTGGTCGGCGAACACCTGCTGGGACAGCTTCCGCCGCCCACGCCAGTACGCGACCCGCCGCCCGACAGGTAGTCAGTCACTGTTCATGGCGCCACCGCCGTTCCGGCACCGCCCGGGTCGTCTCCTCCACGGGTATTCGATCCGCCTCGGCCTGGGCAAGAAGCCGCAGTTTGGCCGCCTCCCGCTCGGCCGCCTCGATCTGCTCGCCGCGACTGCGCTCCGGGCCTGCCTGCGTTCCGTCCACCTGCACCCTCCTGGTCCAGAGGCGCGGCGGCGGCGCTCGGGGAAGAACCGACCGCCGCCGCGCCCCACTGAGGGGCGTGACCGTGACGGACATCCACTGAATCACGTCAATCACGCCCAGTGATCTCATGCTCACCGATCAGCCCGGCGTGAGACAGATGCAGCCGAGGGCATGATCTACGGCCAGCTGCAAGACTGGTACAGGAAGTACCAGCTACGCGCCGAGAAGTGCGGCCAGGTCGGCCAGTTCCTGTGACATCGCCCGCCGCCGCTGGGTCGAAATGGACCGGACGATGTCCCGGGCGTACCGCTGCTGCCGCAGCCAGGCGGGCGCGGCGGCCCGCAGGCCGACCAGTACGTCGGTCGCGTCGTTGTAGCGACGCTGCTCGGCGTAGGCCCACGCCACGTCCAGCCGGTGCCGCTGCCAACTGGACGCCACCGCCGTCGGTCCCGGCGGGACCTGCTTGGCCAGCGCCAGCACCTGGCTGGGATCGCCGGCCACCGCCGCGTTCTCCGCTCGCTGCATCTGCACCTTGTTGACGCTGAACCCACCTACCATGATCAGATTTCCGGGATCCGGTGCCCACTCCCCGATCCGGACCGCTGCGGCAGCCGCAGCGGTGGTCAGCTCGGCCGCCACGTCGGGCTCGTTGTTCCGGGCCCGCGCGGCAGCAGCGACCGTGAGCAGCCACCCCCACGCGGCCAACTCATCGGGAGTGGCGCGACTGAACCTGGGCTCGACCTCGTCGGCGGTGGTGACGGCCAGTTCGGCCGCCTCGACGAACCGGCCCTGCCGGATGAGCACCCAGCACATCCCCTGGATGACGGTCGTCGCCACCACCTGGGTGCTGGCCCGGCGCGCGGCGTCGAGCGCGCCGGACAGCGCGGCGAACGCAAGATCGCTGGCGCGAAGCTGGATCAGGAGATTCCCCGTCAGGTGCAGGGTCTGGGTGAGCAGGGTGTAGGCGCTCGCCTGGTCACGCTCGTCGGCCGCGTCGGCGGCGGCCCGCACGTCGAGCAGCAGCGCCGGCATGTCGGCCAGCACCCGGGCGTAGTCGTTGGCATGGTAGGCGCGGTCGACAGTGTGCAGACGCGCCTGCAGCACCTTCGGCTGCGGCGGGTCGCCAACCGGAGGCACGAGCGCCGTCCCGGTGATGCCCCGTACGGGCGCGACCGCGCGGCGGATCTCCGCGAGCGACAGCGGCCGGTGGTTCGGCTCGGCCCGGGCTGCCGCATGGGAGGTGTCGCCGATCAACGCGCTGGTGGGCACACCCAGCGCCCGGGCGAGCGCGTGCAGGGTCGGCAGCCGGGCGCTCGTGCGCGCCCCCTGCTCCAGCTTGCGGATGACCCCGACGTCCACACCGGCACGCTCGGCGAGCTGCTCCTGCGTCAGGGTGGACTGTTGGCGAATCTCGGCGAGGTTCTCTCCGATGGTCGGTTCCATGATCGCTCCCCAGGTAGCGGGCTGAGCGGCGGCCCGCCGGCCTCTCCCTGGCCGCCACTTTGGACGGTACATCGATCGAAAACCAGCACGGTTACGCCTGACATCCAGTCAGGCTTGGTCAGGTTTCTGTGGCCCGTCCAGCGGTTCCGAGTTGGTGGCAGGTGGCGCAGATCCGGCCAAGGTCGCGAGGAGTCGTTGCAGCTCGGGGTTGACCTTGGAGGTTCAGGCCGGCGCAGCCGCTTTACAGTCATTCCGTTCGATGGCAACCCCAAAGCGTGGTAAGCACGCGCCGCGGGGAGCAGTCCCGGGCGGTCCGGGGCATGTCGATACCAACCGGATCACCCCCGCGCGCGGGGAGCCGGTTCGGCTGACCCGACACCACCCCGTTGAGCGGAGATCACCCCCGCGTGCGCGGGGAGCAGGCTTCTGACCTGCATCAACAGAGATCGACTACGGCAATTTGATTCACTTTGATCAGCAAGATCATGTCCCCGCCGGGTCCACCTTGGCTCACCCACGGCAAGACCGCAATCGAGCCGGCCCAGGCGTGTGCCTCGGACCGGCCCTGGCGGACGGATCAGTAGTGGATGCGGGCGCGGATGGCCCGGTGGTCGGAGTAGCTGCGGTCCTGCCGGTCGCTGCCGGTCACCGCGATGTCGGCCTGGTTGCCCTCGGTGAAGGTGACCGTGTGCTCGGCGCCCGTCATGGGCATGCTGCCGTCGCCCCTGCGGGCGAAGAGGAAGTCGATGCGGTTGTCGCCACCGACGGTCCAGTGGGTGTCGCGGAGGCACTGACGCATCGCCGCCCCGCCGGAGACCCGTTCCGAGCAGTCGTCGTAGGCGGCGTCCCGGTAGTTGTGCCGGCCGCCGAGCTGGCCGTTGGTGGCGGTGTACCAGCCCCGCCAGTCTGCGGTGGTCTGGTCGGAGACGTTGGCGTCACCACCCCAGACGTGCAGGGCCCCGGGAATGCTCTCGACCTTCTCCACGGTCTTCGCGGCGTTCTCCGGAGCGCAGGCCGGACCGTCGTTGTTGCCGGTCGGCCAGTGAATGTTGCCGACCGAGACGTACTTCCCGGCGATCTTGTCGTAGAGCCGGGCCGCCATGTTGATGGTCCGGTCCTGGTGGTTCGCCGCGCACACGCCACTGCTGTTCTCAGCGAGCGACTGCCAGGTGATCATCGAGCCACTGACCAGGTCGAACCGACCGACCCGCCAGATGATGGCGTTGGTCTGGTGGTCCTTCTCCGCCCCACAGGGTGACTGCATCTGCTCCGGGTCCGGCACCGCGAGGATGCCGTCGAACTCTCCGACGACCAGGGTGTTCATCCGGTCGATGAGGGTGTTCAGCTCACCCGGCCCGGCGAGCTGCTGCACGATGAACAGGTCCGGGCTGGTCTCGTAGGTCTTCATGTAGTAGATGAGGTCCTGCCAGTCGCCGGGGCACTTCGGCGCGTCAACCTCCTCGAGGTTCTCGATGTTGTTCACGTAGACCTGGATGAAGCCGGGGTCGTTGTTGACCTGCGCCCAGGCCAGGGCCGGCGACGGAACCGCCACCACACCGACGGTCAGGGTCGCGGCGAGGGCGGCGGCGAGACGGGCACGACGTTTCACGGGCTTCCTCACTTCTCTTCTTGGCGCTGATCCCGCAGCAGGGTCAGCAGGGCGGCGTGTGTCTGCTCGTCGGCGGCCACGACGAGTCCGCCTACACCGGTGTGCAGCGGCTGACCGTCGATCCCGGTCACCACGCAGCCGGCCGCCTGACAGAGGGCGATGCCAGCCGCGAAGTGGACGCTGTCGCGCAGGTCGCCGTACGTCACGTAGGCCGCCCGCCGGCCGGCGGCGACCCAGGCGACCGCCAGCGTGGTGGAGACGACCCGCGGGTGGAAGCGTTCCATGAACCCCACGTCGGCGAGCAACCGCGCGGCCAGCCGGGTTCGCTCGTATGGAGACGGCGCGTCGAGGTTGACGTCCACCAGCCGGGACTCGGCCGACGGCGCGAGCCGCTCGTCCACGCCGGCGCAGCGTACGTTGGCGCCAGCGCCGTCGGTCCAGAACACCTCCTCGGCGAACGGGTCCGCCGAGGCCGCCACGACGACCCGCGATCCCACGCGCAGCGCGACGTTGACCGAGACCAGCCTGGTCTGGACGGCGTAGTTCAACGTCCCGCACAACGGGTCGACGAGCCACGCCCGTCCGTTCTCGCCGGTTCCCGTACGCCCGCTCTCCTCGCCCACCATGAGGTCGTCCGGCCGGGCGGCGCGCAGGACCTCGAGAATGGCCTGCTCCGCCTCGACGTCGGACGCCGTGGCGAAGTCCCCCGCGGACTTCTCGATCCGGGTCAACGCCGACCCGTAGTGGGAGCGCACGACCGTGGCGCCGGCTTCCGCCGCTGCGATGACCAGGTGCAGGTCGCTGATCGACACAACCACAACAATAGACGTTTACGGATCTCTCACCGTAACCCCGCCTGGTCAGCCCGGTGAACTGGCGGTGTCAGGTCGGGTCCGGCGCGTAGAACGTCGTCGTGGCCTCGACCGCTGCGGCGACCTGCGCCGGGTCACCGCCCGCAGCGAGATGCGCCTCGCCCCAGGACGCGGCGCTGCGCCGGCTGAACTCGCGCGCCTCGGGCGACACCTCGAACTCGCCCGGGTTCTTGATCTCGCCGCCGGCCAGGTGCAGGGCCAGGCCGAGCAGGCCCAGGTCCCAGCCGACCCCGGTGGCGCCCGGACCGTACGTCGAGAAGAAGGCCTCGTCGACGACGGCCGTGTGGACCAGCTCGAACTCGGTGTCGCCGGACGGGCCGGGGGTCAGGCGCACCTCGACCTCGCTCGTACCGGCCTTGGCATCCGGGCCGAAGAGCCATGACACCTTGAGCAGCCGTGGGGGCTCGCACCGGAGGATCTCGCCACCCGCGTTCCCCTGCAACTGGTACCTCCCGCCCAGCCGCAGGTCGCCGCTGACCGGCAGGAACCAGCGGCTCAGCCGCTCGGCGCTGGTAATGGCGTCCCAGACGTCGTTGATCTCCGCGGCGTATCGACGGCGGAGCACCACCGCGTGCGCCTCGCCGGCTGGCACGCTGCCCATCCGCAGCTCGCGGTGCGCGGCCGCCAGTTCGTCCAGTATGTCCTTCACAGCTCGGAGCCTACTTCGGCCGGCGCCCTGGCGTCGGCGCCACCCATCGCGGAGACAGCCCGACGGCAGACGGTCGGCCCCCGGTGCGGGCCGGGGGCCGACCGTCCGTGCCAGCGGAGTGCTACTCCAGTTCGTTGGGGGTGTCGTGGCCGACCTCGTACGGGGTGGTCACGCCCTCGTAGATGACGTGCGACATCATGCCGGCCGCGGCGTGGTCGAGGTTGTGGCAGTGGTCCATCCACAGGCCCGGATTGTCGGCCTTGAAGGCCACCTCCCAGATCTCCCCCACCTCGACGTTGACCGTGTCCAGCCAGAGCGGGCTGCCGGTGGCCGGCTTGCCGTTGCGGCTGAGCACCAGCACGTGGTGGCCGTGCAGGTGCATCGGGTGGTCGAAGTGGCTGCGGTTGGCGAAGCGTACCTTCACCAGGTCGCCCTCGCGGACGGTGAGCGACGGGGCCTTCGGGAAGGCCATGCCGTTGCTGGCCCAGACGACGGTGAACTTACCGTCGTAGAACCACAGCTCGTTGTCGAAGACCAGCGAGTGCGTCTTGGTGAACTTGCTGTCCCGACCGAACTCGGTGGGCAGCGGCGAGCCGTACGTGGTGGGGTCGAACGTCTCCTGCGGCTTGTCCGGCGGCACGTCACCGGTGCCGTCGGCGCTAAACAGCAGACCGCCTTCGACGACCCGCAGCTCCTTGCCGTACCGCCGCAGTTCGGTGAGGCGGACCGGCTGTGCGGGCATGGCGAACTCGACGTCGTACCGGCCGCCGCCGCCGATGACGAGCTGCTTGCCGGCGACCTCGGTGGGTTCGTTGACCGGGTTGCCGTCGATGGCGACCACCTTGAACGGGGTCCCGGTCAGTGAGTACCGGTGGGTGGCGCCGTCGGTGTTGATCAGCCGGAGCCGGACCGGGGTACCCGGGGCCATCTTGCGCCGTTCGAGCTGGTCGATGGTGCCGAACAGGGCCGGTGGCTCCAGCGGCAGCTTGTCCTCGTACCAGGTGTGCGCGGAGACGATCAGGTCCTGGGTGCCGGGGGCGAGGTCCGACTGTTCCGGCTCGATGATCAGCGGCCCGAACAGGCCCTTCTTGACCTGGATGGAGGACTGCTGGTGGGAGTGGTACCAGTGGGTGCCGACCTCGTCCGGCCGGAACCGGTAGACGTGCGTGCCGCCGGGCTGGATCGCGTCCTGGGTGACCCCGGCGACGCCGTCCTCGGCGTTGGGTACGTCCACACCGTGCCAGTGCACCGACACGCTGGTGTCCGGCACCTTGTTGTGCACGGTGACCTCGATCAGCTCACCCTTCTTGACCCGCAGCTCCGGCCCGGGGCTCTGCCCGTTGAACAGCCACGCGTCGACCTCCTTACCGGACGCCAGCCGCAGTTTCTGCGCCTCGGCGACCAGGGTGAACTTCCGGTCCGGGGTCTCGCTACGCGGCCCGGTCAGGTCGGCCACGCTGACCGTACGACCGCCGCCGTGGCCGTGCGCGCCGGACGCCGAGACGCCGCCGTGGGCGTGGTCGGTCATGTTCATCCGCCCGGGCAGGACGGTCTCGTTGGCCGCCCAGCTCAGGCCACCGACCAGGACCAGGGCGAACACCGCGACGACGGCCACCCCGCGCACCGCCCGCACCGGCAGGGAGCGGCGGACCGGTCCGCCGTTCGCGGCGACCCGGTAGCGGTACTGCTGCCAGAGCCAGAGTCCGACCAGGACGGTCAGGAAGCCCACGTAGATGGTGAGGATCGGGACGAGCTGCGGCGGTCCCATGGTGACCAGGATGGCGGTGACGAAGCCGGTCAGCGCGCCCAGCGCGGTCGCCTGGAAGGGCACGACCGCCTGCGGGGCGAAGGTCGCCAGCCGGGTCTCGGCCGAGGGGTTCCGCCGGTGGGCGAGCCAGCGGGGCACCGCCAGCACCAGCACCGCCACCGCCGGCAGGATCACCAGGGGCAGCGCCACGGCGACCCGGTCGGCCACGAAGAGGTAGTCGAAGCTGCCCATCAGCGCGGTGGTGACCAGCCGGCCGGCGACGCCGAGCCAGCCGAGGGCGACCAGCACCAGCATGAAGGTGGCCCGGCGTCGGCCCCGCTTGTCGGAGCGGTGGCGGGGCTTACGCGCCACCAGGACCGCGCTCGTGCCCCACAGCAGGGTGAGGAAGAGCGCGACCTCGATGTCGTAGTTCAGATAACTTTCGAACAACACGGGCAACCTCCGTGATCGGACAGAGTCGGTCGGGGGTGGTGGTCAGGGGCGGGCGGACGTGCCGTCCACCGCGTCCCACCGGAGTTCGTGGCCCTCGGTCCAGATCCGCGCGGCGGCGGCGAGCACGCTCCTGCGGTCGGCGACCGGCGTACCGGGCGTGGCCGGCAGCAGCGCCACCACGTCGCTGGCCTTCGACCGCACCGCGCGGTGCTGGCGGGCCACGTTGGTCAGCCCCTGACCGGCGCCGGCCTCCACGAGCAGCAGGTCACCGGTGGCGAGCAGCGCGTCGAGCGCCGGCCAGAACAGCACCGGGTCGGCGAGCTGGGTGGTCCAGAACGTCGGGTCGTCGGCGGTCGCGGCGTCCAACTTCCGGCCGACGTACGCGGAATAGACCGGGTCGACCGGCGCGCCGGGCCGGGCCGCCTCGACCGCGGGACGGGTGGCCAGGGAGGCGTCCAGTACGACCGGGCTGTGGAACGCCTGACGGGCCTTGGCCAGCCGGCAGATGTACCCCTGTTCGCGCAGTTTCTCCTGGACCACGGC
This sequence comes from Micromonospora pallida, assembly GCF_900090325.1. NCBI lineage: Bacteria > Bacillati > Actinomycetota > Actinomycetes > Micromonosporales > Micromonosporaceae > Micromonospora > Micromonospora pallida. The sequence goes on from NZ_FMHW01000002.1 coordinate 3,757,533, forward strand.
CAGCGCCTCGTCCGGGCCGGCCAGCATGGTCTGTCGGGGCGCGTTGACGGCGGCGATGGCGACCTGCCCGGTCGGGTCCAGGGTCAGGTACGACTGGAGTTCCTCGGCGGGGGCCGCGACGGCGAGCATCCCACCGGACGGCGTACGGACGACCTCGGTGACCCGGGCGCGCATCAGCCGGACGGCGGCGGGCAGGCTGAACACCCCGCCCAGGGTGGCGGCGACCATCTCCCCGGCGCTGTGCCCGAGCAGGGCGACCGGCCGGACCCCCCAGGAGCGGACCATCGCGCCGAGCGCATAGCCGATGCCGAACAGCAGCGGCTGGGCGCGAGAGCCGTCGTCGAAGGGAATACTCGGGTCGTCGGAAAGCCACTCGTCGCGCAGCTGTTCCCCGCCGTCGCCCCAGAGGGCGAAGAAGGTGTCCAGCGCGGTGGTGAAGACCGGGTCGTGTCCGTACAGGCCGGCGCCCATGCGCGGGTACTGCGCGCCCTGGCCGGGGAAGAGCAGCGCGACCGGGCGGCCCTTCGGCTCGGTGGGCCGGTGCCGGTCCAGCAGGTTGGCCGCTTCGGTGGCGTCGGCCGCCACGACCGCGCCGCGTACTCCGCCGGAGGTGGCTCGGCGGGGAGCGTGTCGGGCGAGCGTCTCGACGCGCTGCCGGTCGTCGCCGAGCAGGTCCCCGTCGAAGCGGACGAGCCGCCCCATCGCCTGGCGGCGGCGCTCCTCGGCCGCCGCGTCAACGGCCGACCAGCGGATCAGCAGCGGGTCCCCGCTCGGGCGTTCCGGCGCGGGTGGGGGCAGCAGGACCACCGAGTGTCCCCGCCGGGAGGTGTCCGGCAGCGCGACCGGGGTGGGGGCGCGGTGGTCGGCGACCGGGTTCGGGTGGTGGCAGCCGTCGGTGAGCATGCGCCGCAGGTCGCCCGGGCGCAGCACGTCGGAGCGGGACCGGTCGGCCTCGGTGCGGTCGGTGATCCGGACGACGATCAGCGGCGGTTCGTCGGGCGACCAGCACTCGGCGAGGCGGCGCAGCGCCACCACCAGCCAGCGGCCCGGCTCGTCCTCGAGTTCGGCCGCGACCAGGGCGAGGTCGGCCTGGCCCCGGGCCAGCTCGGTCGCCGCGTGGTGCAGCGCCGCGCAGAGCCGGGGTACGAACACCGTCGCCCCGGCGGCGCCCGGCGGTACGCAGGCCGAGGTGACCCCGCCCTCGTACCCGGGTGGGGGGTTCGTGCCGGTCAGCACGAGCGACGTCCGCCGGCCCCGCCGTACCGTCGAGCCAAGCCGGTCGACCACGGTCGCGACGGTCGCCGCGCGGCCGGTGTTTCCCGTTCCGTCCCGCTCCGACGGTCCGACCGCCCACGACACGATCGCGGCGTCAGTCGCTGCCATCGCGGTCACCTCTCTCCCGCTCCGGGCCCGACCATCGCCGGCGACCGTGCAGGGCTGTCCGAGCGGGTCGCGCCGATGTCGTCCTAGTCCGGACCGACAGTGGCGGTCGATTCTCGAAAACGGTTCGAAGGCACCTGGAAGGAAGTCCTGCTCCCGGCTCCTCCAGCGATCCTCAGAGTTGGCGTTGAGACGCCCGGCCGAGGATGTCCCGAAGCCAGTTCGACCGCATGCGGTCGAGCCACCCTCGGGTTGGAAGCGAGAACGACATGACCTGGACCCAGCTCCTGGTCCCGATCACCCTGACGGGTACCGGGATGGCGGCCGGCGGGCTGATGATCACTGTGCTTGGTGGGGTGCCGCTGCTGCTCCGGCTGCCGACCGACCAGTACGTGCCGATCCACCAGTTCCTGGTGACCCGCTTCGATCCGTTCATGCCGATCTGCATGATCACGTCACTTCTCGTCGACCTGGTGCTGGCCGTCGTGCTGGACAACCCGGTGGCGCGGATCGGCTTCGGGGCGTCCGCCGTCCTGCTGTTCGGCGCGATGGTCATCTCGATGACCAAGAACGTCCCGATCAACCGGTGGCTCAAGACCCTCGACCCGGAGCGGTTGCCGGAGAACTTCGAGCAGATCAATCCGCGGGTCCGCTGGGGGAAGTGGAACTCGATCCGGACGACCCTCGTCGTCATCGCCCTGGGGCTCAGCGCGATCGCCACCGGCCCGCTGCTCTAGCGCTTTCCCGTCGTCTCCCCAGCCGCCCTGCCCCCCGTTCGTTGCTCGTCGATCAGATACTCACCCGACCGACCGTGACCGGTCGGGCACCGGACGATCCCCCTCAATGGAAGGTACGCACGCGATGAGCCATGACACGGACACCGCCGGCCGGACGGTGGACCACTCGGACACACCCGCCGACCGCCGCTTCGTGATCGGCCGCGACGTCGGCACGGCCGCCAGCTGGTTCCGCATCCTCTACGGACTGATCGCGGTCGCCAGCCTCTGGTACCGGATCGACAAGGCCCTGGACGGGGGCGAACTGGTCATGATGGTGGTCTGGTTCGCCGTGATAGCGGCGGTCTACACCGCCGTCATCTGGTTCTTCGGGCGGATCGACCGGTTCCAGGGCGTCAGCCCGTGGATCCCGTCGGCGCTGCTGCAACTACCGATGATGCTCTACCCGATGGGCATCGGCTCGGCCCCGATGCACCAGGCGCTGGCCGTCTACACCACGCTCGGCGTGCTGCTCTGCGGTGTGGCGCGGTACGGCGGGCTGGAGGTCGCCGCCCTGCCGATGCTGCTGCTCGGACGCCGGACGGTGCTGTACAGCCCGTTCAACGCCATCGACATCACCGAGCAGGCGTTCCGACAGGAGCGGACGCGGGGCGTCATGTGGGTCACCTCGCTCGCGCTGACCGTGTTCGTCCTCATCGAGTACTGGTGGGTGGGCCTGCTGCTCAGCGTCCCGCCGGCGAAGGACCTGCTCGGCGAGTCGATCCGGCTCCCCGGCTACTGGGTGCTGCTGCTGCTCGTCCCGGTCGTCTGGTTCGCCGCCCTCGCGGCGCGCGGCCGGGACCGGTACCGGACGGTCCCGATCGGCCAGCGGTGGCCGGGACTCGCCGCGCTGGTGCTGCTGGCGCTCGTCCCGATGCTCGGCAACCGGCAGGTGCCGGACGCGCTCTGGGGCATCATCATGTTCGTCGGTCTGGTCGTCGGCCTGGTCACCCTGGTCCGCCTGCCGTTCCGCAAGGCGTCCAACCGCCGCGAGGTGGGCGTCGCCCACTGATCCGTCCCGTCGCACTGTTCCCATCCCCGTCGCCGATCGGCCGGGCACCCCTCCGGGTGCCCGGCCGATCGCCTTTTCGGCGCACTCCCCCGACCGTTGCCGTCCACCCGCCGACCGCCATCCCCCGGCCGACCGCCATCCCTCCGCCGACCGCCATCCCCCGAGATCGTCTCCGTATGCGGCAACTCGGGGCCTCCTGCGCGGACGACACCCCGGGATGCCGCACTTCGGGGTGTCGTCCGCGTGGGAGACCCCGGGATGCCGCAACTGGGGAGGCCAGCCGGGTGGCCCCAGGGTCCGGGCCGGGGGCCGAGTCCGGGGTCCGGGCCGGGGGCCGAGTCCGGGGTCCGGGCCGGGGCCGAGTCCGGGGTCCGGGCCGGGGCCGAGTCCGGGAAGCGGCGTCAGAGGGCGGTGGCCCAGGCGATGACCTGGTCGATGGACTGGCGGGTGAGCCCGATCGCCGGGTCGGCGGTGATCAGCAGGGTGGGAGCGGCGCGGTCCGCGGCCCAGTCGTACGCCTCCGGGGTGTGCAGGTCGTCGATCCACGCCGCTGGTCGTCGTCCGGCGTAGGCGGCGATACGCGGGACCTTCGCGCCGGGGTCGAACGGCGCCGGTGGCATGGTCACCACGGGCAACGACGCGATGCGCAGCAGCGGGGCGAGGAGTTGGTTCGCCTCGTCGTTCCAGCTGCTGGCCCAGGCGACGTCCAGGACCTCGCCGGCGGCGGAGAGCCACGCGCCGTGCGCGGGGTTGACCCGGATGGGCGCCTCACCGGGGAAGAGGTGGTGGTCGGTGAAGCCGACCGGCGGGTCGGGCGCGCCGTACGGGTTGAGGACGCCGTCGATGTCGAGCAGGAGCAGGGGTCGGGTCACCCGGCGATTCTGCCGTGGCTGGACACGGCACCGGAGGACCCGGAGATCCGCTTGTGGCTGGTCCCACGACGCCGGACCGGTTGTGGCTGGACGCACTGCTGTCGGGGTGCCCGGCTGGTACCGGGCACCCCGACAGCAGCGGGAGTGTCAGCGGGCGGCGGCGTCGACCTTGCGGGGCAGGAAGAAGACCAGCGCCACGACCATGAGGCAGAGCAGCACCTGTAGGCCGAGGGTCCAGCTCATCGCGTCGACGAAGCGGGCCCGGCTGGCGGTGTCCTGGTCGGCGAGGAGACCGAAGAAGACCGCACCGGTCACCGCGACGCCGAGCACCCCACCGGTCTGCTTGAAGGTGGAGAAGATGCCCGACGCGGACCCGGCGTCGACGTGCGGGATGCCGGCCAGGGTGACGTTGAGCATCGGCGCGCTGACCAGTCCCATCCCGACGCCGACCACGGAAAGGCTGACCACGATCGGCAGCGAGGTCAGTTCGGCGCCGGAGGCGACCACGACCGCGTTCAGACCGGCCATGCCGAGGGTCATCAGCACCGCGCCGACCACCAGGGCGGTCCGGCCGGCGCTGCGGGCCAGCGGGATCGCCACCATCGAGGCGAGCGCGGTGCCGATCGCCCAGGACGCGACCGTCCAACCGGTCCGGTCGGCGGTGAAGCCGAGACCACTCTGCAGGAAGACCACGAAGGTCAGGAAGAAGCCCCACATCAGCGCGGAGACGATGAGGTTCGCCAGCACCCCGGCGGTGAACGTCCGCTGCCCGAACAGGTGCAGCGCCACCAGCGGCGACTCACCGGCCCGTTCCTTGCGCCGCTCGAAGCGGACGAGCAGCACGAACGCCGGCACCGAGGCGACCAGGCAGACCCACGACCACCACGGCCAGCCGAGTTCCCGGCCGTACATCAGCGGGTGCAGCAGGAGCAGCAGCGCGGCGGCGGCCAGAAACACCCCGCCCAGGTCGAAGCCGCCACCCCGCTCGTCCCGGGACTCGGGCAGCCAGGCGACCGCGCCGAAGAAGGCGGCCACACCGATCGGCAGGTTGATCAGGAAGATGGTCCGCCAGCCCCAGCCGAACAGGTCGGCGCTCATCAGCACCCCGCCGAGCATCGGGCCGGAGACCGTGGCCAGGCCGATGACCAGGCCGTAGACGGCGAGCAGCGGGGCCCGGCGGGCGGGCGGCACCAGGACCTGGAAGACCGCGAGGATCTGCGGGCCCATGATCGCGGCGGTGATGCCCTGCGCCACTCGGGCGGCGACGAGCCAGCCGACGTCACCGGCGATCCCGGCGAGCACGGAGGCGATGGTGAAGCCGGCCAGACCGACCAGGAACGCCCGCTTACGGCCGAACGCGTCGCCGATCCGGCCGCCGGTGACCAGCAGGAGGGCGAACGGCAGGGTGTACCCGGCGAGGACCCACTGCATCGAGGCGTAACTCGCGCCCAGCCCGTCCTGGATGGACGGCACCGCGATGTTGACGCCGGTGGTGTCGAAGCCGGTCATGAAGGCGGCCACGAGCACCACGGTGAGCGCGGCGCCGAGCCGCCGCACGGGCGGCGGGCCGCCGGTGGCGGCGGTGCCGGCCGGCGGGGCGGCGGCGGGCCGTGGGGTCACCACGTCGGGTGTGGTGCCGGGGGTTGTCGCGGTCACGGCAGCACCGCCACGCCCGCCGCGGTCACCGTCAGGGCCGCCAGGGCCAGCGCGGTCCGCAGCCGGTGCAGGCGCCGCCACTCCGGTCGGGGGTCGTCCCAGTCGTCCGGTACGGCGTCCGGGTCGACCCCGAACACCCGCTTGTTGATCGGCACGTTGCCGAGGTGGGACACCCCCTGCACCCCCAGCGCCAGCACCGAGGCCAGGATGAACAGCCACCGGGTGGTGGTCTCCTCGACCAGGAAGATCAGGGCGATGTCGGCGAACATCGTCGAGTTGACGATCAGCGGCATCGACGGGTGGTAACCCTGACCAAGCTTGCGGTGCAGGGTGATGTAGCTGCCCGCGGGCATGGTGTAGAGGGTCGGCAGGACGCTCACCGCCACGGCGAAGAACACCCCCGCCACGATCCCGCTGCCGCCGACGGCGACCACCGCCAGCGCCTGGGCAATTGTCTCTCTCATCGGCTCGCCATCTTCCGTCGCTTCCGGCAACGAACTCCGCCAGCGATGCTCACGGCGTCTCCTCAAGCCGACGTGGAGGAAAGCTCGACGCCGCAGCAGCCCCGGCCGGTCGTGGCGGGCCGTATCGCCGACGTGCGCGTCCTTCGACCGAGCCCCGAGGCAGACCCGAGACGGTCATCACAGCATCGACGCCGAGTAGGCGACCGGGCGGCGTGACGCATCGCCCCGGTCCGGGGCCGAAGACCGCACGCCTTTCGACCGCGAATGTAAGGAGACGAGCCATGTCGGGTATCGCTGGCTGGGTTGACTACGAGCGGGACCTCTCCCGCGCGCAGGCGACCGTCCGCGCCATGAGCGCCACGATGGCCAACCGGGGGCCGGACGCCGAGGGGGTCTGGACGTCCCCGCGGGCGGCCATCGGCCACCGTCGGCTCGCCCTGGTCGAGCTGGACGGCGGACGGCAGCCGTACGTCGTGGAGGCGGACGGCCAGGTCCTCGCCGTGGTCGCCTTCGACGGTGACGTCTACAACGCGCCGGCGCTCCGCGCCGAGCTGGAGTCGCACGGGCACCGCTTCCGCAGCCGGGGCGACGCCGAGGTGGTGGCGTACGCGTACCTCCAGTGGGGGGCCGGGTTCGCCGAGAAGCTGGAGGGCGGCTACGCCTTCGCGGTGTGGGACGTGCGCCGCGAGGAGCTGCTGCTGGTCCGGGACCGGCTCGGTAACAAGCCGATGTTCTACTACCCCACCCCGCATGGCATCCTCTTCGCCTCGGAGCGGAAGGCGATCCTGGACCACCCGCAGGCCGAGGCCGCAGTGGACCTGGACGGCCTGCGGGAGATCCTCTCCTACGCCGGCACCCCGGGCCACGGCATCTTCAAGGGGATGCACCAGGTGCGCGCCGGGCACGTCGTCCGGGTGACGAAGTCCGGGCACCGGGAGGAGCAGTACTGGGCGTTGCAGGCGCAGGAGCACACCGACGACCTGGACACCACCGTGCAGAAGGTCCGGGAGCTGCTGGAGCGCTCGGTGGGCGGGCAGCTCACCGCAGACGTGCCGCTGGGCATGATGCTCTCCGGCGGGCTGGACTCCTCGGCGGTGACCGCGCTGGCCGCGCGGGCGCTCAAGGAGCGGGGCGAGGGCCCGCTGCACACCTTCACCGTGTCGTTCGGCTCGGCCGAGGAGTTCACCCCGGACGAGGTCTGGGGCACCTCGGACGCGCCGTTCGTGAAGGAGCTGGTCGACGGGATCGGCGCCGAGCACACCGACATCGTGCTGGACACCGCAGACCTGCTCGACCCGATCGTGGCGGTGAACGCGCTGCGCGCCAAGGACGTGCCGAGCCCGCTGGGCAACATGAACACCTCGCTCTACGTGCTGTGCCGCGCGGTGCAGGAGCACACTCCGCTGGCCCTGCTCGGTGACGCCGCCGACGGCGTCTTCGGCGGCACCATGTGGATGTCGATGCCGCCGCTGATCGAGGCGCAGACCTTCCCGTGGATCGCGATGGCCCACTGGGGCGGCGGCAAGCACGGCATGGGCACCGACCTGGTCGACGCCGGCCTGCTGGAGCGGCTGGACATGCGCAACTACACCGGCGGCCGGTACCGGGAGGCGATGAGCCGGGTGCCGCTGCTGCCGGGTGAGACCGGCCAGGAAAAGCGCATGCGCGAGATGTGGTACCTGAACGTCACCAACTGGCTGGAGACGCTGATCCCGCACTCGGAGTCGATCGCCGGCTCGGTCGGCCTGTCGCTGCGCCTGCCGTACTGCGACCACAACCTGGTGCAGTACGTCTACTCCGCGCCGTGGGCGCAGAAGAGCTTCGACGGCCGGGAGAAGAGCCTGCTCCGCGCCGCGGCGAAGGACATCCTCCCGGAGTCCATTCTGGACCGGAAGAAGTCGCCGTACCCGGTGACCCAGGACGAGGCGTACGCGAAGGCGCTCTGCGACCAGCTCCTGGCGCTGGTCAACGACCCCAACGCCCCGATCGCCGGACTGGTCGACATGACCGCCGCGAAGGCGTTCGCGGCCGACCCCGCCAGCCTCGTCTCCGGCCCGCGCGCCTGGGTGGCGCGCACCCACGTGGAGATGCTCTTCCAGCTCAACATGTGGCTCGACCTGTACCGGGTGCGGGTCGACGTCTGACCGGTGCGGTCCCAGTCGTCTTCGATCACCTGTCGAGGAGCGGCTGCCAGCGTTTTGCGCATCGTCCGACCCCATGGCCTGCGCACCACACCTTCGAAGGAGCCTTGTAATGGGAACCACGAACTCTGACCTGTCGATCCTCGACCTCGCGGCGGGCTACTGGTCGGCCAAGACCTTCCTCAGCGCGGTCGAGCTGGGCCTGTTCGGCGTCCTCGCCGACGGCGGCAAGACCGAGCCCGAGATCCGGGAGACGCTGAGCCTGCACCCGCGTTCCACCCCGGACTTCCTGGACTCGCTGGTCGCCCTGAAGGTGCTCGACCGGGACGCCGAGGGCCGCTACTCGATCAGCCCGGCCGCCGCCAACCAGCTCGACCCGAAGCACCCGTCGTACCAGGGCGGCTTCCTCCGCATGCACGCCTGGCAGTACGGGGTCTGGGGCAAGCTGACCGACATGCTCAAGACCGGTGACATGCAGGCCCACACCGACCGGGACTTCAACAAGTTCTACTCCCGGCCGGAGTCGGTGCGGAACTTCATGTCCGCGATGGACGGCGCTAACTCGGCGGTCGGCCCGGCGCTGGCCGACAAGGTCGCCTGGACCGACGTGACGTCCTTCGTGGACGTCGGCGGCGCGCGCGGCAACATCTCCGCGGTGATCGCCAAGGCGCACCCGCACCTGAAGGCCGGCACCTTCGACCTGCCGCCGGTGGAGCCCTTCTTCGACGAGCACATGGACCGGCTGGGGATGGCCGACCGGGTCACCTTCTACCCGGGCAACTTCTTCGAGGACAGCCTCCCCACCGCCGATCTCCTCATCTTCGGGCACGTGCTGCACGACTGGAACGACGAGCAGCGGATCGCCCTGCTGCGCAAGGCGTACGAGGCGCTGCCGGTCGGCGGCCAGGTCCTGGTGTACGACGCCCTGATCGACGACGACCGCCGCGAGCCGGCAAACCTCCTGCTCAGCCTCAACATGCAGCTCGTCACCCCGGGCGGCGGCGAGTACACCGGCGCCGCCTGCCAGGGTTGGATGCGCGAGGCCGGCTTCACCGAGACTTCGGTCCTGCCGCTGACCGACGCCGACTCGGCCGTGATCGGGCGGAAGACCGCCTGACCCCACGGGCCGGGACCATCCGACCCATCCAGTAAGGAGCACAGATCCTGTGACATTCAAACCCGACACCGGACGCTCGGTGTCCCGCCGCCGCCTGCTCTTCGGCACGGCTGCCGGGGCCGCGCTGGCCGGGCTCTCGGTGGCCGCGCCGGCCCGGGCCGCCACGGCGGCGCCGACCTCCGGCCCGGCCCCGATCGACATCGTCATCCACCCGAACAGCTTCACCCCGCCGAGCCAGCTCCGTGGCGGTTCGGTCACCATCCGGGTCACCACCCCGGAACCGGGTGGCCGGTCGCTGCTGCTGATCAAGCTGCGGGCCGGGGTCTCGCTCGACCGGTACCTGACCGCGCTGGCCGCCACCTCGTCGTGGGACCCGGCCGAGCGGGCCGCCGCCGAGCGGGAGTTGGAGGCATGCGCCGAGAACTTCGGCGGCGCGGTGGTCACCTCGGACTCGGCGGTGTCGTTCACCCAGTTCCTGCTGCCCGGGACGTACCACTTCGTCAACTTCGACTACACCAGCGGCACCGCGGTGCCGCAGGTGAAGCCGGTGACGGTGACCGGGCTGGGCACCCCGCGCATCCCGGACGTGGAGGACTACGTCCTGCACCGGGAGCGCAACGACACCGTCTCGTTCCTGCTGCCCACCCGGAAGCTGGCCGCGACCGGTGAGCACCTGGTGATCAACACCACCCGGCACCTCAACGAGGCCGTCCTGTCCCGGCTCGCGCCGGGCGCGACGGCGGAGGACGTGGCGGCGTACTTCGAGGCGATCAAGAACGGCCAGTGGCCGAGCGAGTCGCCGGTGACCACCCAGCCGGTCGGTCTCGCGCCGATCTCGGGCGGCAAGCAGGCCATCGTCCGCACCGAACTTCCCGCCGGTGACTACCTCCTCTACTCGTACGCGACCAACCCGGAGACGGGTCACGCGCGTGCGGTGGAGGGCCTGTACCGCCTGGTCAAGCTCGTCTGACCGACCCTGACCCATCGAGTGCGCGGCGCCGTCGGACCTCCGGCGGCGCCGCCCGAAACCCGGAGGAATCGTGGATCTTCAACTGGCCGGCAAGCGCGCCCTGGTCACGGGTGGCACCCGCGGCATCGGACGGGCCATCGTCACGGCCCTGGCCGGGGCGGGCGCCTCGGTCGTCACCTGCTACCGCACTGACGACGAGGCGGCGGAGAGCCTCAAGCGGGACCTGAAGTCGACCGACGGCACCCACCAGGTGGTCCAGGCCGACCTGCGGGACCCGGCGGACGTGGCGCGCTTCGTCGAGGTCGCGAAGACCGAGCTCGGCGGGCTCGACATCGTGGTCAACAGCGCCGGCGTGGACAGCCACGCGCCGGCCGCCGGGGTCACCATCGACGAGTGGCGGCGGGTGCTGGACACCAACCTGACCGCCTTCCACCTGGTCACCCACGCGGCGCTGCCGCTGCTCGGCGCGGGTGCGTCGATCGTCGCGGTCGGCGCGTCGGTCAGCACCCGGGGCCTGGCCGGCAAGGCCCACTACACCGCCAGCAAGGCCGCCATCAACGGCTGGATGCGGTCGGTGTGCAAGGAGATCGGCCCGCGCGGCATCCGGATCAACGAGGTCGCCCCGGGCATCATCGAGACCGAGCCGGGCGCGGGCCTGCCGCCGGAGATGTACGAGCGGATCAAGGCCAACGCCTCGCTGCGTCGCCTGGGCACCCCGGAGGACGTGGCCAACGCGGTCCTGCTGCTGGCCAGCCCGCTGTCCGGGTACGTCACCGGGGCCACCCTGCACGTGGATGGCGGCATCTGATGGCCGCCCGGAAGGTCGCCGTCCTCGGACTGGGCGGCATGGGTGGCGGCATGGCGCACCGGCTGTTGGACAGCGGCCTGGAGCTGACCGTCTGGAACCGCACCGCGGCGAAGGCGGCCGGGCTGGTCGCGGCCGGTGCCCGGCAGGCGGCCTCGCCGGCCGAGGCGGTCGCGGACGCGGACGTGGTCCTGGTCAGCCTCGCCGACGAGGAGGCCGTGGAGCAGGTCCTGTTCGGGGCGGTCTGCCCGGCGGCCAAGCCGGGTACGCCGATCATCGACACCTCCACCGTCTCCCCCACGTACGCCCGGGAGGCGGGCGAGCGGGCGGCGAAGGCCGGGGTGAAGCGGATCGAGGCGTGCGTGGTGGGCAACCCGCACCAGGCTCGCAACGGCGAGCTGCGGGTGCTGACCGCCGGTACGCAGGCCGACCTGGCCGAGGTGGAGGATGTCCTCGCCCTGCTCGGGCCGCAGGTGGTCTACCTGGGTCCGCCCGGGATGGCCGCGACGATGAAGCTGGTCTTCAACGTCATGCTCGGCGCGCAGGTCACCTCGATGGCCGAGGCGGTCGCCTACGGCGTGAAGTCCGGGCTGAACCGGGACATGCTGCTGATGGCGGTGGAGCGGAGCGGCTTCAGCTCGAAGGTGATGTCGTTCCGGGCCGCGCTGATGCGCGAGCGCAAGTACGAGCCGGCCGCCTTCCGGACCCGGCTGATGAACAAGGACCTGCGGCTGGCCCTCGCGGAGGCGGCCAAGGTGGGCGTGGAGATGCCCGTCATCGAACGTTCCGCGGTCACCTTCACCGAGGCGATCGACGCCGGCTACGGCGACCAGGACGCCGCCTCGGTGCACGAGATGTTCGGCCTGAACGAGGGCTGACCACGGCGCGTACGACGCCGTCCACGTCGGTCCGCGGATGCTCCATTAGGTCTTTAAGCGCCTTCGAGGAACTGACGAAATCATTTTCGTGAGTCACGACCGGGACCGATGCCGACCAGAATCGGCGATCCTGGCGATCAACCCGCATCAGCCGAAAGGAGAGCACTGTGCACCGGACGCTCATTGTGGCCCGTATGAATCCGGCGGATGCCGCGTCGGTCGCCAACATTTTCGCCGAATCCGACGCCACCGAACTGCCTCACATGATCGGCGTCGACCGGCGGACCCTGTTCCGTTTCCACGACCTCTACTTCCACCTCGTGGAGGCGGACCAGTCCATCAACAAGGACCTGTACAAGGCCCGCAGCCACCCGCTCTACCAGGACATCCACGACAAGCTGGCGCAGTTCATCAGCCCCTACGACCCGGCCTGGGCCGAGCCGAAGGACGCGATGGCCGAGGCCTTCTACACCTGGACGCCGGACAAGTGAGCGTCACCGAAACCGCAGGCCGAGAGGAGAAGTCCGTGACCACCACGGCAGCCACGAAGGTTTCGTGGCAGGACGTCCAGCCGAACCGTCGGCGCGGCGGGGATGTCCGTATCATGCTCAGCCCGAAGACGGTGAAATCGACCACCGGATTCGGTGGAATGCTCACCCTGGAGCCGGGTGAATTCGTGTGCGAGCACATTCACCCGTACTCCGAGGAATCGGTCTACGTGGTGAGCGGCCACATCACCATGCGGATCGACGAGGACTACGTGGACCTCGGTCCCGGCGACGCCTGCCTGGTGCCGATCAACGTCAAGCACCGGGTGGAGAACCGCGGCCAGGAGCCGGCCAAGGTGGTCTTCCACCTCTGCCCGCTCGCCCCCCGCCCCGAGCTGGGGCACATCGACACCGAGTTCCTGCCCGGTCGTGAGAACGAGCCGGCTCCGCAGGTCGGAGGACACCCGTGAGCACACCGCGCGTAGCGGTCACCGGCATCGGCGTGATGGCGCCCGGCGGCGTGGGCCGCCAGGCGTTCTGGGACATGCTGACCGCCGGCCGGACCGCCACGAGACGCATCACCTTCTTCGACCCGACGAACTTCCGCTGCCAGGTCGCCGCCGAAATCGACTTCGACCCGGCGAAGATGGGCCTGAGCCCGCAGGAGGTCCGCCGGATGGACCGGGCCGCCCAGCTGGCGGTCATCGCCACCAACGAGGCCATCCAGGACAGCGGCCTGACCCTGGACGACCTCAACCCCACCCGGACGGCGGTGACCGTCGGCAACGCGGTCGGCTGCACGATGGGCCTGGAGACCGAGTTCACCGTGGTCAGCGACGGCGGCAAGAAGTGGATCGTCGACCACGAGTACGCGGTCCCGCACATGTACGACTACTTCGCGCCCAGCTCGCTGGCGCGCGAGGTGGCCTGGGCGACCAACGCCGAGGGTCCGACCTCGGTGGTCTCCTCCGGCTGTACCTCTGGTATCGACGCCCTGGGCTACGCGGCGAACCTGATCCGGGAGGGCGCCGCGGACATCGTCATCGCCGGTTCCACCGACGCGCCGATCTCGCCGATCACGGTGGCCTGCTTCGACGCGATCCGGGCCACGTCGACCTTCAACGACACCCCGGAGACCGCCTGCCGGCCGTTCGACGGCGCCCGCCGGGGCCTGATCCTCGGCGAGGGCTCGGCGATGTTCGTACTGGAGAGCACCGAGTCTGCCCGCCGCCGGGGCGCGACGATCTACTGCGAGATCGCCGGCTACGCCACCCGGGCCAACGCCTTCCACATGACCGGCCTCAAGCCGGACGGGCGGGAGATGGCCGAGGCGATCCGGCTCAGCATGGACCAGGCGAAGCTCAACCCCGAGGACATCCACTACGTCAACGCGCACGGCTCGGGCACCAAGCAGAACGACCGGCACGAGACCGCGGCGGTCAAGGCCAGCCTCGGTCAGCACGCCTACAAGACGCCGATGAGCTCGATCAAGTCGATGGTCGGGCACTCGCTCGGCGCGATCGGCTCCATCGAGGTCGCCGCCTGCGCCCTGGCCGTCAAGCACAACGTGGTCCCGCCGACGGCGAACCTGACCACCCGGGACCCGGAGTGCGACCTGGACTACGTACCGGTGATCGCCCGGGAGCACGTCACCAACGCCGCGCTCAGCGTCGGCAGCGGGTTCGGCGGCTTCCAGAGCGCGATCCTCGTCGTCGACCCCGAGGCGGTGCCGGCATGAAGAAGGCGGTGGTGACCGGGCTCGGCGTCATGGCGCCGAACGGCATGGACACCGAAACCTACTGGCAGTCCATCCTGGACGGAAAGAGCGGGATCAACCGCATCCAGCGGTTCGACGCCCCGAAGTACCCGGTGAAGCTCAGCGGTGAGCTGTCCACCTTCGACCCGACCGAGCACGTGCCGAGCCGGCTGCTGGTGGAGACCTCCGCCATGAGCCACCTGGCGCTCGCCGCGGCCGAGGCGGCGCTCAAGGACGCCGAGGTGAACCCGGCCGAGCTCCCCGAGTACGAGCTGGGCGTGATCACGGCGAACGCCACCGGCGGCGTCGAGGTGGGTCAGCGGGAGCTGCAGAAGCTCTGGACGCAGGGCCCCGAGCACGTCAGCGCGTACATGTCGATCGCCTGGTTCTACGCGGCGACCACCGGCCAGCTCTCCATCCGGCACAAGTTCCGGGGGCACTGCAGCGTGGTCGTCTCCGAGCAGGCCGGCGGCCTGGACGCGATCGGCCACGGCCGCCGGGTGCTCCGCCAGGACCACCGGGTGGTCATGGTCGGCGGGACCGAGTCGGCCATGTCGCCGGCCGGCGTCGTGGCCCAGATGCCCACCGGGCACCTGAGCACCAGCGACGACCCGGCCGTGGCGTTCCTGCCGTTCGACACCCGGGCCAACGGCTACGTCCCGGGTGAGGGCGGCGCGATCCTGGTGCTGGAGGACGCGGCCAGCGCCCGCGAGCGCGGCGCACCCCGGGTGTACGGGGAGATCGCCGGCTACGCGGCCACGTTCGACCCGCGTCCCGGCGGGGACCGGCCGCCGACGCTGGAGCAGGCCGCCCGGCTGGCCCTGGCCGACGCGGGTGTCGAGCCGGGCGACGTCGACGTGGTCTTCGCCGACGCGTACGGCGTGCCGGAGCTGGACCGGATCGAGGCGGCGGCGATCACCGCCATCTTCGGCCCGAACGGCGTCCCGGTGACCGCCCCGAAGACGATGACCGGCCGGATCTACGCGGGTGCCGGCGCGCTCGACACGGTCGCGGCGCTGCTGTCCATCCGCGACGGCGTCATCCCGCCGACCATCAACGTCGGCGACCTCGCCCCCGGCTGCGACATCGACCTCGTCCGGGACCGCCCCCGAACCGCTCCGGTACGCACCGCGCTGGTGCTCGGGCGCGGGCACGGCGGGTTCAACTCGGCCGTCGTCGTCCGTGCCATCTCGACCGACCACAACTGACTGGAGGCCCTGCCATGCGTGAAATGACCCTCGACGACCTGACGCGCGTGATCCGCGCGACCGTGGGTGTGGACGACTCGGTCGACCTGGACGCGGACATCCGCGACACCGAGTTCGCCGAGCTCGGCTACGACTCGCTGGCCGTGCTGGAGGTGGTGAGCCGGCTGGAGAAGGAGTTCCCGGCCTCCGTCCCCGAGGAGAAGATCAGCGAGCTGCGCACCCCGCGCGAGCTGATCGACTACGTCAACTCCCAGCTCACCGCGGCGGCGTGACGATGGCCAAGAAGACCGAATGCGCGGTCGTCATCGACGCGCCGATGGACCTGGTCTGGGACATGACCAACGACGTCCCGAACTGGCCGAACCTCTTCACCGAGTACGCCACGGCGGAGGTGCTGGAGCGGGACGGGAACACCATCCGGTTCCGGCTGGCCATGCACCCGGACGAGGACGGCAAGGTCAACACCTGGGTTTCCGAGCGGACCTCCGACCCGGCCACCCGGACCGTGCGGGCCCACCGGATCGAGACCGGCCCGTTCGACTTCATGAACATCTTCTGGGCGTACCGGGAGGTCGACGGCGGCGTGGAGATGCGCTGGGAGCAGGAGTTCCACGTCAAGGACGTGATGCCCTTCGACGACGACGCGATGGCGGCGCACCTGCTCAAGAACTCGGCCATCCAGATGGCGGCCATCAAGGAACGGATCGAGAAGGCCGCCGTCGCCCGCTCCTGAAGCCGGCGAAACCCCTACCTGGAGGACTGATGGAACAGCAACTTGCCGGCAAGAACGCCCTGGTCACCGGGGGCACCCGCGGGATCGGGCGGGCCATCGTGCTCACCCTGGCCCGGGCCGGCGCGAACGTGGTGACCTGCTACCGCTCGGAGGGCGAGGCTGTGGAGAGCCTCGCCCGGGAGCTGAAGGACACCCCGGGCCAGCACCACCTGGTCCGCGCCGACGTCGGCGACGCCGAGCAGATCGACCACCTGCTGGCCGAGGTCAAGGTCCGGCTGGGCAGCCTCGACGTGGTGGTCAACAACGCCGGTGTGATCAACCACGTCAGCTACGACGAGCTGACGCTCGAGGACTGGCACACCGTCGTCGACACCAACCTGACCGGCACCTTCCTGGTGATCCAGAAGGCGCTGCCGCTGATGGGCCCGGGTGCCTCGGTGGTCAACATCGGCTCCCGGGTGGCGAAGGTGGGCATCCCGATGCGGGCCCACTACACCGCCGCCAAGGCCGGTCTGGTCGGGCTGACCCGTTCGCTCTGCAAGGAGCTGGGCCGCCAGGGCATCCGGGTCAACCTGGTCGAGCCGGGCGTCATCGCCACCGAGGAGATGGCCCGCCTCACCCCGGAGCAGCGGGCCGCCATGGAGGCCCGCTACCAGCAGCTCACCTCGCTCGGCCGGCTCGGTGACCCGGACGAGGTCGCCGAGGTGGTGCTCTTCCTGGCCAGTGACAAGTCCCGCTACGTCAGTGGCGCGCAAATCCCCGTCGACGGAGGTATCTGATCATGAGCAACCCCGTGTTCCGGGTCATGCTGCGGTTCGACATCAACCCCGGCATGGAGGAGGGCTTCGAGCAGACCTGGCTCTCCATCGGCAGCGTCATCACCGACCACCCGGCCAACCGCGGCCAGTGGCTGATGAAGGACTCCGAGCAGGCGTCGACCTACTACGTGATCAGCGACTGGGTGGACGAGCCGCGGTTCCGCGAGTTCGAGCACAGCGACGAGCACGTGGAGCACCGCAAGAAGCTGCACCCGTACCGGCACGGTGGCGCGATGTTCACGATGAACGTCGTGTTCGCGCTCCCCGCCGGTGAGGCCGCGAAGGCCCTGCGGTGAGCACCGCGGGTCGGGCCCGGGTGATGGTGTGGCACCGTGCGCCGGCCGACGACGTGGACGCGGTCGCCAAGGCGTACGACCAGATCAGTCGGCACCTGGAGGGCACCCCGGGACTGATCGGCAACGAGCTGCTCCGGTCGACCACCGACCCGCACCGGATGGTGGTACTCAGCGAGTGGGAGAGCCTCCAGGCGTTCCGCGTCTGGGAGGAGGGCGTCTCGCACCGCCCGTCCACCTCGCCGCTGCGGCAGCACCAGGACCGCGAGATGCCGAACTTCTTCGAGGTGTTCGAGGTGACGGCGGCGTTCTGACCGTCGGCTCGACGAACCAGCGGTGGCGGAGGGACCCCTGACCGGGGTCCTTCCGGCCATCAAGGCCCGTGCCACCCCGCCCCGGCCCCGGGGCAGATCAGGCCCAGGACTGGGCAGCGACGGAGTTTGGAGGCCGTTCGATGACCGACATTCCGCCCCAGGTGGGCGCTGCCCGGAACGCGGTGGGACGGCCGGCATGAGAATCGAGAACCTGTACGTCGTCGGCACCGGCCGCCGGCTGCCCCCGGTGATGACGCTGGAGGAGGCGGAACGGGCCGGCCTCTGCGAACGCCGGCTGGTCTGGCGTACCGAGGTGCAGTCGGTCTGCGTGAGCGAGGACGAGTCCGGGCCGGAGATGGCCGCGCACGCGGCGAAGACCGCGCTGCGACAGGCCGGCGCCCGGCCGGCGGAGATCGACCTGATCCTGCACGCCAACACCTGGTACCAGGGACACGACATGTGGGCCCCGGCCTCGTACGTGCAGCGCGAGGCGGTCGGCAACGCCTGCCCGGCGATCGAGGTACGGCAGATGTCCAACGGCGGGCTCTGCGCGCTGGAACTGGCCGCCAGCTACCTGCTGGGCAGCCCGGACCGCACCAGCGCGCTGGTCACCACCGGGGACCGGTTCTGCGCGCCCGGCTTCGACCGCTGGCGCAGCGACCCGGGCACCGTCTTCGGGGACGGCGGCACCGCGATCGTGATCTCCCGCCGGCCCGGGTTCGCCCGGCTGCGCAGCATCGCCACCGTCGCCGACGCCGGTCTGGAGCAGATGCAGCGCGGGGTGGACCCGTTCGGTCCGGCCCCGTTCAGCGCCCGGGCCGCCGTGGACGTGGAGACGATGCGACAGGACTTCGTCAAGGCCAGCGGCCTCGACGGCATCCTCGACCGGATCGACCGAGGCCAGTCCGAGGCGATCGAACGGGCGCTGGCCGACGCCGAGGTGAAGCTGGAGGACATCGACTGGTTCGTCCTGCCGAACCTCGGGCGCGGCCGGCTCAAGGCCCACTTCCTGAACAAGTTCGCCATCGACCCGGACCGGACCACCTGGTCCTGGGGACGCCAGGTCGGCCACCTCGGAGCCGGCGACCAGATCGCCGGGCTGGGGCAGCTCGCCGACTCCGGCGTACTACAGCCCGGTCAGCGCTGCCTCCTCGCCGGTGTGGGTGCGGGGTTCACCTGGTCGTGCGCCGTGGTCGAGATGCTCCGCCGACCACCCACCGCCGCCCGGCCGAGCACCTCGGCCGCACTCACCCGCACGATCAGAAGGGGATGAGAGGACCCATGGCCTCCACAGCAGCGCCCATTCCACCCACCGAGAAGACATTCCTCGGCCAGCCCCGCTGGTTCGGCACCCTGTTCGTCGTCGACATGTGGGAGCGGTTCAGCTTCTACGGCATGCTCGCCATCCTGGCGCTCTTCCTGGTCGCCTCCCCGGAGGACGGCGGGATGGGCATGTCCGAGGTGGACGCCGCCGCCCTGTTCGGCATGTACATGTCCCTGGTGTTCATGGCCGCCCTGCCCGGCGGCTGGCTCGCCGACCGCATCCTCGGCGCCCGGCGGGCCACCCTCTGGGGCGGCATCTTCATCACCGCCGGGCACATCTTCCTCTCCGTACCGGCCGAGCCGACCCTCTTCCTCGGGCTGGGCTGCATCATCATCGGCACCGGCCTGGTCAAGCCGAGCATGGCCGCCATGGTCGGCGACATGTACCAGGGCCAGCCCGAACGCCGGGAGGCGGCGTTCTCGCTCTTCTACATGAGCGTCCAGGTCAGCGCCCTGCTCGCGCCACTGATCACCGGCTTCGCCGCCGAAAAGATCAACTGGCACCTAGGCTTCGGCATCGCCGCGGTCGGCATGGTCGTCGGCCTGATCCAGTACGTGATCGGGATGCGCGGCCTCGGCGACGTCGGCTCCCGGCCGCCCAACCCGGCACCGCCGGAGGTCCGCTCCCGGGTCTGGCGGCGGTCGGCGCTCTACGGCGGCGTCCCCGCGCTGCTGGCGATCGTCGGCGTGGCCAGCGGGGTGCTCGCCCTCCAGCAGGTGCTGATGGTCCTCGGCCTGATGGTGATCGGCGTGCCGATCGTCTACTGGGTCCGGCTGAACCGCCGGCCGGAGATCCAGCCGTACCGGGTGCGGCTGCGGGCGTTCCTCTGGATGCTGATCGCCTCGTCGTTCTTCTGGATGATGTACGCCCAGGGTCCCGCCCTGATGAACATCTTCGCCAAGGACTCGGTGGACCGGCACCTGTGGGGCTTCGAGATCCCGGCGAGCTGGTTCCAGTCCGCGCAGCCGCTCTTCCTGCTGCTGCTCGCCCCGGGCTTCGCCGCCCTGTGGGTGAAGCTCGGCTCCCGGGTCGCCGTCCCGCCGAAGTTCGTCGCCGGCATGCTCCTCGGCGGCGTCTCGTTCCTGATCATGACGGTGGCCGCCACGCTCGCCGAGAGCAGCCCGGTCTCGCCGCTCTGGCTGCTCACCGTCTACCTGATCATCGTCTGCGGTGAGCTGGTCGTCGCGCCGGTCGGGCTCAGCCTGGCCGCCCAGGTCGCCCCGCCCGGCTTCTCCAGCCAGATGATCGGGGTGTTCTGGCTTTTCGCGGCGGTCGGCGCGGCCACCGGCGGCCAGCTCGCCGGGATCACCGCGGTGGTCTCCGAGGCCACCTTCTACCTCATCCTCGCGGGCGTCGGGCTCACCGTGGCCGCCGCCCTGCTGGTCGGCGCCCGCTCGTTGACCCGCCGCCTGGCCGACGATCCCCCAGCGGTCGCGCCGACGACGACGTCGGCCGCCGAAGGAGTGAAATCCTTGAGCTGAACGGAGAGCACCATGTCGACGAACGAACTCAACACCGTCCTCAGTGTCGACGCCCCGAACGCCGTGCTGCGTGGTGGACCGGGCCGCTCCGGCCAGCTCGTCGAACGGTACTACCGCACCGACGAGCGGGATGCCACGGTGAAGGTCCGCAACGGCAACAGCTACGACCACTTCCGGCGGGAGTCGGAGCAGGTCGTCGACGGCGCCGGCCGTACGCTGCGGGTCTTCACCTGGACGCACCGCACCTACGTGGCGGAGTGACCAACGTCCCGGCTGGGTACGAGACAGCGATAGGTAGTATGGCTACAGCACGGCCGTACGAGGGATGGGAGACGCCATGAGGACGCTGGTAGCGGTAGTGATCGGTCTGGTCGCCGGGTTCTTCGCCGGAATTGTGATCGACCAGATCATCGGCGTGATCGGCTTGTTGACTACGGGTGATCTGGGAGGCTTCCGGTACCTGCCGCTGGTCCTCGCCGTCGTCGGCGCGGTCGTCGCGGTCCTTATCGAGCGGCGGATGCAGCGCGGCGGTACACCCCGCCGCTGACCCCGAGGCCGTCCACGGGCGCCTTCCATCGTCGATGGGAGGCGCCCGTTGCCGTCCCCGGACCCGCCCGGTGATCTCTCAGCGCGCTTCGAGCCGTCCTCCAAGCAGGACTGCCAGGCTGGGCCAGCCACGATCCGGGAGGAGTCACTCGTGTACGACGAGACAACACCAGTACTGATCGTCGGGGGTGGAGTGGTGGGTCTCTCCACCGCCCTGTTCCTGTCCTCGCACGGCGTCGGGTCGGTCCTCGTCGAACGTCACCCGGGCACGGCCATCCACCCGCGTGCCTGGGGCTGGTACCCACGCACCCTGGAGCTGTACCGCTCGGTCGGACTGACCGACGCGATCTACGCGGAGAGCAAGGGCTTCGCCGGGCACGTCCTCAACGGCAAGGTCGAGTCGCTGACCGGCCGCGAGATCCACATGTCCCGGATCCCGGACGAGGAGGACGTCAGCGACATCAGCCCGATCGAGCGGCTGGTCTCGCTGCCGCAGGACCGGATCGAGCCGCTGGTGCTGAACCGGGCGCGGGAGCTGGGTGCCGACATCCGGTTCGGCGTCGAGCTGGTCGACCTCGTCCAGGACGACGAGGGCGTGACCGCCACCGTGCAGGACCGGGAGACCGGTGCGCGACGCACCATCCGGGCGGAGCACCTGGTCGCCGCGGACGGCACGCACAGCCCGATCCGGGAACGGCTCGGCATCCGCCGGCACGGCCGGGGCGTGGTCCGCCACCAGATGAGCATCCTGTTCCGCGCCGACCTGACCGGGCCGCTGGGCGACCGCCGGTTCGCCATCTGTCAGGTGGAGAACGACCAGGTCGAGGGAATCCTCGGGCACGACGACTCGCTCGGCCAGGGCACCCTGATCGTCACCTACCACCCGGAGAAGGGCGAGCGCCCGGAGGACTTCACCGACGAGCGCTGCGTCGAGCTGGTCCGGGCCGCGGTGGGCGTACCGGACCTCGAGGTCGGGCTGCGCAGCGTCATGCCGTGGGAGATGGGCGCGCTGGTCGCCGAGCGGTTCACCGACGGGCGGATCTTCCTCGTCGGCGACGCCGCGCACGTGGTCCCGCCGGTCGGCGGGTACGGCGCGAACACCGGCATCCACGACGCGCACAACCTGGCCTGGAAGCTGCACGCGGTGCTGACCGGGCTGGCCTCCCCCGCGCTGCTGACCACCTACGACGCCGAGCGGCACCCGGTGGGGGTGACCGTGATGATGCAGGCCGGCCTGCGGTTGGCCACCCGGGGCGGGTTCGCCACCCCGGAGCAGAAGGCGGCCGTCCGGGACACCCTGATGGTGACCTTCGGCTACGGCTACGACTCGTCCGCCGTGATCGCCGAGCCGGGTGACAGCGTCCCCGCCGGTCCGCCCGGGCCGGGCGGGGTGCGCAATGCCGCGCTGGTCGAGCCGCGTCAGCTCGGCGGCCAGCCGGGCACCCGCGCCGCGCACGTGTGGCTGCGCCGGGACGGAGAGCGGATCTCCACGCTGGACCTGTTCGGCCGGCGGCCGGTGCTGCTGCTCGGGTCGGCCGGCGAACCGTGGCGTGCCGCCGCCACGGCCGCCGCGAAACGGCTCGGCGTCGACCTCGATGTCCACCGGATCGGCGCGGACCTCACCGAGGAGGACCGGTCCTGGCACGAGACGTACGGCGTCGCCCCGCAGGGGGCGGTGCTCGTCCGGCCGGACGGCTTCGTCTGCTGGCGGTCCCCGGCCGGCGCCGAGGCCA
Source organism: Micromonospora pallida (assembly GCF_900090325.1). NCBI lineage: Bacteria > Bacillati > Actinomycetota > Actinomycetes > Micromonosporales > Micromonosporaceae > Micromonospora > Micromonospora pallida. The sequence goes on from NZ_FMHW01000002.1 coordinate 3,780,298, forward strand.
CCGAGTCCACCGTCGAGCGGGTGCTGGGCGCGCTGCTGCACCGCTGACCCACCCGCACCGCCCCAGCCGGGCTTGGGTGGTAGCAGGGGCCCCTTGTTACCGCTTTTTGATGAGCAAGGGTCCCCTGCAACCACCTCAGCCCAGCCAGCCCAGCCCAGCCAGACCACCTCAGCCCAGCCAGCCCAGCCCGAGGCAGCCGTCCGGCAGAGCTTCGCGGCGTCGGGCGTGCGCAGCGTCGGCGCCCGTCGCGCACCCGCGCGGAACACCGCCCAGACAACACCGATGCGCCTGTCAGAACCACCGCGCCCGGGAGGGAACCGTGAGCGAACCGCAGACCACCGTGGGTGAGGCACCCGTGGGGCGTACCGAACCCATAGCGATCATCGGACTCGCCTGCCGGCTCCCGAAGGCGCCCGGACCGGGTGCCTTCTGGGAGTTGCTGCGCGACGGGGTGGAGGCGGTCGGCGAGCCACCGGCGGACCGCTGGCGGGACGTGGGCGAACCGCCGGTCGGGGTACGCCGGGCCGGCTTCCTGGACCGCGTGGACACCTTCGACGCGGCCTTCTTCGGCATCAGTCCCCGCGAGGCCACCGCGATGGACCCGCAGCAGCGGCTGATGCTCGAACTGAGCTGGGAGGTGCTGGAGGAAGCCCGGATCGTCCCCACGGCGGTCCGCGCCACCCGCACCGGAGTCTTCGTCGGGGCGATCTGGGACGACTACGCCACACTGTCCTACCGGGGCGGGCCGGAGGCGGTCTCCCCGCACACCGTCACCGGGCTACACCGCAGCATCCTCGCCAACCGGGTTTCCCACCACCTCGGCCTGACCGGGCCGAGCCTGACCGTGGACACCGGACAGTCCTCCGGGCTGGTGTCGGTGCAGTTGGCCTGCGAGAGCCTGCGCCGAGGCGAGTCGACCCTGGCCATCGCGGCCGGGGTGAACCTGATCATGGCGCCGGAGAGCACCACCGGCATGGACCGGGCGGGCGCGCTCTCCCCCGACGGCCGCTGCCACACCTTCGACGCCCGCGCCAACGGCTACGTCCGGGGCGAGGGCGGCGGGGCCGTGCTGCTCAAGCCGCTGTCCCGGGCGCTGGCCGACGGGGACCGGGTGCACGCGGTCATCCTCGGTGGCGCGGTCAACAACGACGGGGTGGCCGAGGGCCTCACCGTCCCCAGCCAGGCGGCGCAGGAGGAGGTGCTGCGGCTGGCGTACGCCGACGCCGGCGTGCACCCGCACGACGTGCAGTACGTCGAACTGCACGGCACCGGTACCCGGGTCGGCGACCCGATCGAGGCCGGCGCGCTGGGCCGGGTGCTCGGCGCGGACCGGCCGGCCGACGCGCCGCTGCGGGTCGGCTCGGCCAAGACGAACGTCGGCCACCTGGAGGGTGCGGCCGGCATCGTCGGCCTGCTCAAGGCGGTGCTCGCCCTGCGCCACCGGCACCTGCCGGCCAGCCTGAACTTCGAGCGACCCAACCCGGCCATTCCCTTCGACGAACTGCGGCTGCGGGTGCAGCAGCAGGGCGGCGACTGGCCCCGGCCGGACGCGCCGCTGCTCGCCGGGGTCTCCTCGTTCGGCATCGGCGGCACCAACTGCCACCTGGTGCTCACCACCGCCCCGGAGCAGCCGGCCGCCCCGGAGCCGGCGACCGGGCCGGCTCCGGCGGTGACCGCCTGGCCGCTGTCGGCGCAGAGCGAGCCCGCCCTGCGCGACCAGGCCGCCAACCTCGTGGCACACCTGGACGCCCACCCCGACCTCGACCCGGCCGTGGTCGCGCACACCCTGGCCGCCACGCGGACCCGGTTCGCGCATCGGGCCGTGGTGGTCGCCGGCGACCGCGCCGAGGCGCGGGCAGCGTTGACCGCGCTGGCCGAGCAGCGGCCGGACGGCGGGCTGGTCACCGGCACCGGTACGCCGGGCAAGGTGGTCTTCGTCTTTCCTGGTCAGGGGTCGCAGTGGGTGGGCATGGCGCTCGGGCTGCTCGACACCCACCCCGTCTTCACCGCACAACTACACCGCTGCGCCGACGCGCTCGCCCCGTACACCGACTGGAACCTCGTCGACGTACTCCGCGGCAAACCCGACACCCCACCGCTGGACCGGGTCGACGTCATCCAACCCGTCCTCTGGGCCATGATGATCTCCCTCGCCGAAACCTGGCGAGCACACGGCATCGAACCCGACGCCGTCATCGGCCACAGCCAAGGCGAAATCGCCGCCGCCTACATCGCCGGGGCCCTCACCCTCGACGACTCCGCCAAGGTCGTGGCACGCCGGTCCCAGGCGATCACCGCATTGGCCGGCACCGGCGGCATGGTCTCCGTACCACTGCCCGTGGAGAAGGTGGACCTCACCCCGTGGGAGGGGCGGATCCACGTCGCCGCGATCAACGGCCCGCACTCCACCGTCGTCGCCGGTGAGGCCGCCGCCCTGGAGGAGCTGGTCGCGAACTTCCAGGCCAACGACGTCAACGCCCGCCGGATCGACGTCGACTACGCCTCCCACACCCCCTTCGTCGAACCCATCCGCGACCAGGTCCACGAACTACTCGGCCAGATCCAGCCACGGACCGCCAGGATCCCGTTCTGGTCCACCTACACCGGTGGGCTGCTCGACACCACCGCACTCGACACCGGGTACTGGTTCCAGAACCTCCGCAACACCGTCCGGTTCGCCGAAACCGTCCGGGCCCTCGCCACCGCCGGACACACCCACTTCGTCGAGGCCAGCCCACACCCCGTCCTCACCATCGGCATCCAGGACACCCTCGACGCCGCCGACCACAACGGCACCACCACCGGCACCCTCAAACGCGGCGAAGGCACCACCACCCGACTGCTGCTCTCCCTCGCCCACGTACACACCAACACCGGACAGGCACCGGTCCTCAGTGCCGACCCGGGGTTCGTCGCCCCCGGCACCGTCGACCTGCCCACGTACCCGTTCCAGCGGGAGTCGTACTGGATCGCCACCGGACCGGTGCCGACGGGGCCCGCGTGGGGCGGAGCGGCACACCCGCTCCGGGACGCTGAGCCCGTCCGGGACGCGCGGCCCGGGCTGACCGGCACCCTGGCCGAACGGCTCGCCCTGCTGCCGGTGTCCGAGCAGTCCCGGCTCGCCCTCGACCTGGTCCGGAAGAACGCGGCGGCCGTGCTCGGCCACGCCTCCGACGCCGTGATCGGCACCGACGTACCGTTCAAGGAACTCGGCTTCGACTCGGTGCTGGCGCTGGAGCTGCGCAACCGACTCGCCGCCGCCACCGGGCTGCGGCTCGCCTCCGGGCTGCTGTTCAACCACCCGAACCCGGCGGCCCTCGCCGGCCACCTGCGCGACGAACTGATCGGCGGCGACGACGACCCGACGGCCACCACCCGGACGGACGCGGACACGGACGAGCCGATCGCCGTGGTCGCCATCGGCTGCCGCTACCCCGGCGACGTCCGCTCGTCGGAGGACCTGTGGCAGCTCGTGGCCAGCGGCACCGACGCGATCGGCGAGTTCCCCACCAACCGGGGCTGGGACCTGGACGGGCTGTTCGACCCGGAGCCCGGCGCACCCGGAAAGTCGTACGCCCGGCACGGCGGCTTCCTGCACCGGGCCGACGAGTTCGACGAGGAGTTCTTCGGCATCAGCCCGCGCGAGGCGGCGGGCATGGACCCGCAGCAGCGGATGCTGCTGGAGACCTCGTGGGAGGCGTTCGAACGGGCCGGCATCGACCCGACCACGCTGCGCGGCAGCCGGACCGGCGTGTTCATGGGCGTGATGTCCCAGGAGTACGGCCCCCGGCTCTACGAGACGTCGGCCGGCTCCGACGGGTACCGGCTCACCGGTAGCACCACCAGTGTCGCGTCCGGCCGGATCTCATACGTCTTCGGGTTCGAGGGTCCGGCGTTCACGGTGGACACCGCCTGCTCCTCGTCGCTGGTGGCGATCCACCTCGCGGTGCAGTCGCTGCGCCGGGGCGAGTCCACCCTGGCGGTGGCCGGCGGGGCCTGCGTGATGTCCTCCCCCGGCATCTTCGTCGAGTTCAGCCGGCAGCGCGGCCTCGCCCCCGACGGTCGCTGCAAGGCGTTCGGGGCCGGAGCGGACGGCACCGGCTGGGCCGAGGGTGCCGGGGTGCTGCTGCTGGAACGGCTCTCCGACGCGCGGCGGCACGGCCACCGGGTACTCGCGGTGATCAAGGGCAGCGCGATCAACCAGGACGGAGCCAGCAACGGCCTCACCGCCCCGAACGGCCCGTCCCAGGAACGGCTGATCCGGGACGCGCTGGCCGACGCCGGCCTCTCCCCCACCGATGTGGACGCCGTCGAGGCGCACGGCACCGGCACCAGCCTCGGCGACCCGATCGAGGCCGGCGCGCTGCTCGCCACGTACGGGCGGGAACGGCCGACGGACCGGCCGCTCCGGCTGGGCTCGCTGAAGTCGAACATTGGGCACAGCCAGGCGGCGGCCGGGGTGGGCGGCGTGATCAAGATGATCGAGGCGCTCCGCCACGACGTGCTACCGCCCACCCTGCACGCGGCCGAGCCGTCACCGCACGTGGACTGGTCGTCCGGCGCGGTCAGCCTGCTCACCGAGGCGGTGCCGTGGCCGCGCGGCGAACAGCCCCGCCGGGGCGCGGTCTCCTCGTTCGGCATCAGCGGCACCAACGCCCACGTGATCCTGGAGGAGTCGCCGGACCCGGACCTCACCGCTGACGCCCCCGACGCAACGACCGTCAACGGCACCGGATCGGCGACCACCGACGCCACCGGACCGGCGACCGGTGACGGCACCGGACCGGCCGACGGCGCTGCGGCGGCCGTCGCCGCGTACCCGCTGTCGGCGCGGGGCCAGGCCGCTCTGCGCGACCAGGCCGCCAACCTCGTGGCACACCTGGACGCCCACCCCGACCTCGACCCGGCCGTGGTCGCGCACACCCTGACCACCACCCGGGCCCGGTTCGACAACCGGGCGGTCGTGGTCGCCGCCGACCCGGACGAGACCCGCGAGGCGCTCACCGCTCTCGCCGAGGGCCGGTCCGCGCCGAACCTGGTCACCGGCACCCCGACCGAGGGGAAGACCGTCTTCGTCTTTCCTGGTCAGGGGTCGCAGTGGGTGGGCATGGCGCTCGGGCTGCTCGACACCCACCCCGTCTTCACCGCACAACTACACCGCTGCGCCGAGGCGCTCGCCCCGTACACCGACTGGAACCTCGTCGACGTACTCCGCGGCAAACCCGACACCCCACCGCTGGACCGGGTCGACGTCATCCAACCCGTCCTCTGGGCCATGATGATCTCCCTCGCCGAAACCTGGCGAGCACACGGCATCGAACCCGACGCCGTCATCGGCCACAGCCAAGGCGAAATCGCCGCCGCCTACATCGCCGGAGCCCTCACCCTCGACGACTCCGCCAAGGTCGTGGCACGCCGGTCCCAGGCGATCACCGCGCTGGCCGGCACCGGCGGCATGGTCTCCGTACCACTGCCGGTAGAAAAGGTCGACCTGAGCCCGTGGACCGACCGCATCCACGTCGCGGCGATCAACGGCCCACACTCCACCGTCGTCGCCGGTGAGGCCGCCGCCCTGGAGGAGCTGGTCGCGAACTTCCAGGCCAACGACGTCAACGCCCGCCGGATCGACGTCGACTACGCCTCCCACACCCCCTTCGTCGAACCCATCCGCGACCAGGTCCACGAACTACTCGGCCAGATCCAGCCACGGACCGCCAGGATCCCGTTCTATTCCACCTACACCGGTGGGCTGCTCGACACCACCGCACTCGACACCGGGTACTGGTTCCAGAACCTCCGCAACACCGTCCGGTTCGCCGAAACCGTCCGGGCCCTCGCCACCGCCGGACACACCCACTTCGTCGAGGCCAGCCCACACCCCGTCCTCACCATCGGCATCCAGGACACCCTCGACGCCGCCGACCACAACGGCACCACCACCGGCACCCTCAAACGCGGCGAAGGCACCACCACCCGACTGCTGCTCTCCCTCGCCCACGTGCACGTCCACACCGGGCAGCGGCCCCGGCTGGTCGCCGACCCGACGTACGCGCCGCGCGGCCCGGTCGACCTACCGACGTACCCGTTCCAGCCGCACCGGCACTGGCTCGCCGCGCCCACCGGGGCAGCCCCGGACCGGGCCGACGGGCATCGGTTCCTGGACACCGAGATCGACCTGGCCGGCGACGCCGGGGTGCTCCTCACCGGTCGGCTGTCCCGGCGTACGCATCCCTGGCTGGTCGACCACGCGGTGCGCGACACCGTACTGCTGCCCGGCGCCGCCCTGGTCGACCTGGCCTCGTACGCCGCCGACCGGGCCGGCTGCGGCGGGGTGGACGACCTCGTGCTGGAGGCACCGCTGGTGCTGCCGGCCACCGGCGGGGTGGAGATCCAGGTCAACGTCTCCCCCGGCGACGAACCGGAGCGACGGACCGTGACGATCCACTCCCGACCGGCGGCCGGTGACGCCGGCGCCGACCGGAGCTGGGTCCGGCACGCCGCCGGGGCCCTCACCGAGGGCAGCCCGGGCGAGGGGTCGCGCCTGGACGAGTGGCCTCCGGCGCAGGCCGAGCCGTGGAACCTGACGGACGCCTACCCCCGGCTGGCCGACGCCGGCTACCGGTACGGGCCGACGTTCCAGGGCCTGCACCGGGCCTGGCGGGACGGCGACGACCTCTACGCCGAGGTACGGCTCGCCGACGACCAGCCGGTCACCGGCTTCCACGTGCACCCGGCCCTGCTCGACGCCGCGCTGCACCCGCTCGTGTTGAGCCTGCTCGACGGGGACACCCGGGCCGGGATCGCCCTGCCGTTCGCCTGGAGTGGCGTGCGGGTGCACGCCGTGGAGGCGACCGCGCTGCGGGTGCACGTCCGGCGCACCGGCGCCCACAGTGCGACGCTGACCCTGACCGACGAGTCCGGGTCGCCGGTGGCCGAGGTGGAGTCGCTGACCCTGCAACCCGCCGACCCCAGTCAGCTCACCGCCACGGCGGCGCACCGGGACTCGCTGCTGGAGCTGGCCTGGACCGAGGTGACCGTCCCACCGACCGCCGGCGCCACGCGGCTGGCAGCGCTCGGCGAGAGCGACCTGGACGCGGTCGGCGCGACGGTCTACCCGGACCTGGCCGCGCTGCTCGCCGCGGTCGAGGCCGGGGCGCGGGTGCCGGACGTGGTGGTGGCGAACGCCGGGGCCCCGGAGCCGGAGATGGTCCCGGCGGCCCACTCGGCGGTCGCCGCCGCGCTGGACCTGCTCCAGCAGTGGCTGGCCAGCGACCGGTTGGACGCCTCCCGCCTGGTGCTGACCACGTTCCGGGCGGTCGCCACCGATCCGGGCGAGCCGGTCCGGGACCCGGTGAGCACGGCGGTGTGGGGGCTGCTGCGCAGCGCGCAGACCGAGCATCCCAATCGGTTCGTCCTGGTCGACCTGGACACCCCGTCGCACCTGCGGGTGCCTGCCGCGGTCGCCGCCGGCGAGCCGCAGGTGGCGGTCCGGGGCGAGGCGCTGCACGTCCCCCGACTGGCCCGTGCCGGGACCGAGCAGAACCTGCTCGTGCCGGAGACGACGGACTGGCGGCTGGTGCCCGAGCCGCGCGGCACCATCGAGAACCTGGCCCTGGTCGGCAACGCGGGAACGGACCGCCCGCTGGCCGAGGGGGAGGTCCGGATCGCGGTCCGGGCCGCCGGCCTCAACTTCCGGGACGTGCTGATCACCCTCGACATGTACCCGGGCGCGGCGACGATGGGCTGCGAGGCGGCCGGGGTGGTCGTCGAGGTCGGCACCGGCGTCACCGACCTGGCCCCCGGTGACCGGGTGATGGGCCTCTTCCCCGAGGGAGCCTTCGGCCCGGTCGCGGTGGCCGACCGGCGTCTGCTCACCCGCATCCCGCCGGGTTGGACCTTCGCGCTCGCCGCCAGCGTGCCGACGGTCTTCCTCACCGCCTGGTACGGCCTGGTCGACCTGGCCGACCTGCGGGCCGGGGAGCGGGTCCTGATCCACGCCGCGACCGGTGGCGTCGGGATGGCGGCGGTGCAGATCGCCCGCCACCTGGGCGCCGAGGTGTTCGCCACGGCCAGCCCGCCGAAGTGGGACACGCTGGTGGAGGCCGGCTTCGACGACGCCCACATCGCCAACTCCCGGACGCTGGACTTCGAGCAGTGGTTCGCCGACGCGACCGGGCAGGAGGGCGTGGACGTGGTGCTGAACTCGCTGGCCGGCGAGTTCACCGACGCGTCGTTGCGGCTGCTGCCCCGAGGGGGTCGGTTCGTCGAGATGGGCAAGACCGACATCCGCCCGGCCGAGCGGGTCGCCGCCGACCATCCGGGGGTGTCGTATCGGTTCTTCGACCTGCTGACCGTGGACCCGGACCGGATCGAGGCGATGTTCACCGCCCTGGTGGACCTCTTCGACTCCGGGGCGTTGGAACCGAGCCCCATCACCACCTGGCCGATCGACCGGGCACCGGCCGCCTTCCGCCACCTCCAGCAGGCCCGGCACGTGGGCAAGCTCGTGCTCACCCTGCCCGGCGGTATCGACCCGGAGGGCACCGTCCTGATCACCGGTGGCACCGGCACGCTGGGCCGGCTGCTGGCCCGGCACCTGGTCACCCGGTACTCCGTACGGCATCTGCTGCTGACCGGCCGACGCGGCCGGGACGCGGACGGGGTGGCCGAACTGGAGAAGGAACTCGCCGAACTGGGCGCGGAGGTGACCGTCGCGGCCTGCGACGTGGCCGACCGGGACGCGCTGGCCCGGGTGCTCGACCAGGTGCCGGCGGCCCACCCGCTCACCGCGGTCGTGCACACCGCCGGCCTGCTCGACGACGCGACGGTCGAGGCGCTCACCCCGGAGCAGGTGGCCCGGGTCCTGCGTCCCAAGGTGGATGGCGCCTGGCACCTGCACGACCTGACCCGGGACCGGCCGCTGGACGCCTTCGTGCTCTTCTCCTCGGTCGCCGGGACGATCGGCCTGCCCGGTCAGGGCAACTACGCCGCCGCGAACGCGTTCCTCGACGGACTGGCCGCGCTGCGCCGCTCCAGCGGCCGCACCGCCACCTCGCTGGCCTGGGGCCTGTGGGCTGAGGCCAGCGGGATGACCGGGCACCTCGCCGGGGCCGACCTGGCCCGGATGAGCCGGGCCGGGGTCGCCGGGCTGTCCAACGAGGAGGGCCTCGCCCTGTTCGACCTGGCTGTCACCCGCGACCAGGCCCACCTGGTGCCGGTCCGGCTGGACCGGGCGGCGCTGCGTGGCCACGCGGAACGGGACACCGTACCCGGCATGTTCCGGGACCTCGTCCCGCCGCCCGGACGGCGGGTCGCGGAACGGGTCACCCGGGCCGCTGCCTCGTCCTCCTCCTGGGCCGACCAGCTCGCGGCGCTGCCGGAGGACCGCCGGCGCGACGCCCTGGTCCGGCTGCTGAGCACCGAGGTCGCCTCGGTGCTGGGCAAGACCGGCGGCATCGATCACGGGCAGACGTTCCGCGACCTCGGGTTCGACTCGCTCGCCTCGGTGGAGCTGCGCAACCGGCTCCGGACCGCCACCGGTCTCCGGCTACCCGCCACGGTGGTGTTCGAGTACCCCCGGGTGGGTGAACTGGCGGAGGTCCTGCTCGACCAGGTGCTGGCGGCGGGGAAGTCGTGACCGTGGGGCCGCCGGGCCCGGCGGCCCCACCGCGCCCGGCCGGGACGGCGACGTCCGCCCGGCCGGGCGCGGGCGGCAGGACCAGGCCCGGGCCTCGTCGAGGCCGCCCCGGGCCGGTCGGTGGAGAAAACGGCGGCGGGACCTCGGCAGTCGGCGACGTACCCGTCCCCCACTGCCGGCCCGGGCCGAACGCGAAGAGACCGCCCAGGTCGAACGCGAAGAGACGGCCCGGGCCGAACGCGAGGAGACCGCCGGGGCCGAACGCGAAGAGACCGCCCGGGTGCCGGGTGGCCGCGCGGTGTGCGCGGCACTGGTCACACGGACGGTCCGATATCGCGGCCCGAACCCGTCGGTCCGATGACGGTCGCCGGCCCCGGGGTGGGTCACCGCCCACCAGCCGGGGTTGGCCGACCGGCCCCGAGATCGGGTCCGGTCGCCGCCGAGACGTCCTACTGCACCGCACCGACCTGCCGGTGCTCCAACCGCCGCTGCCGGGGAATCGACATCGCCAGCGACTCCAGCCCGATGGGCGGCGGTCCGGCCTCGCTGAGGCTCGGGTCGCCCTCGAGGATGGCCCGGTGCAACCGCTGGAGGTCGCCCGACGGGTCCACCCCCAGCTCCGCCACCAGGGCCTTGCGTGCCCCCTGGTAGACGCCGAGCGCCTCGGAGCGGCGCCCGGCCCGGTAGAGCGCCAGCATCAGCTTCGCCTGGAACCCCTCGTGGGTGGGCTGCCGCGCGGAGAGTCCGACCAGCTCGCTGAGGAGTTCGTGGTGGCGCCCCAGCAGCAGGTCCGCCTCGATGCGCAACTCCAGGGCGCTCTTGCTCATCTCCTCCAGCCGGAGCACCTCCACCTGGAGGATGGGTCCCGGCGTTACGTCCACCAGCGCCGGCCCCCGCCAGAGCGCCAGCGCATCGCGGAGAATCCGGGCCGCGGCCTCCGTACGACCGCTCTCGAGCGCCGCGCGGCCCTGCGCCACGAGTTGCTCGAAGCGCAGCGAGTCGAGCGCCTCCGGGGCGAGCGACAGCATGTAGCCGCCGGCGAACGTCCGCAGTTCGGACGTCGGCGTGGAGTCCAGCCCGGCGGCAACCGGCTGTGGGACGAGTGCCCGCTGGAGATGTTTGCGGAGTTGGTAGACGTAGGTCTGGAGCGTGGTGGTGACGCTGGTGGGCGGACTGTTCTCCCACAGTTCTTCGATAATTTGTTCGTTACGGACGACTCGATTGGCACAAATAGCGAGAAGCGCGAGCACCCGACGCGGTTTTGGCGCCGTTGGCGTCATATCCATTTGGCCGACATGAACCGACAAGGGACCGAGCACGTTGATCTGCAATGCTGTCACATCCTTCTCTACGCCCTTGAGCCCTGACTCAGATAATGTCAGCGCAATTCCTGAACGAATTCAGGACCATTTCCCCGTCAGGACATCCCCAGTTCACACACATACCTGACAGCTTGATGGGCGTGACAATAAGTGAACCATGCGCTACTTGATGTAGCGCCAGGCATCGATACGCACAGCGGAATTCGCAGCGACGGGGCGCCCCCCAGCTGCCGCCTCTTGCCATCGTTACTCAGCGAGACATCACGGTTGCTCAAGGTGACACCTAGCAGCCCCCCAGCTCCGATGGTCAACCATTGACTGAATCATCGATTGTCGGATCAAATATTTCCGAGTGGGACAACACCCGTCACACTGATCAAACCAATCGATGCATGCCTCTGTTCCTCACTATGCCCCATTGCAGGTTGCCGCACAAGCATGCACAGAATCCTAGAAGCTTTCGAGCCGGCTTCGAGGCACCCATGCATTGTTGGGCCAGGCTTCACAGGATGTAGTGAAATTGCGCGCGGCACCCCAGGCCGGAGCAACCTCAATTACACCTGTCGGCGGGGCGGCGTGGCCGTCGCAAATCGCTCACCAGGGAGCGTTTGCGCTGATCATGAGGGCACGCCGGGGGGCGCACCGGGGGCGCGCGGCACCCGGGGGCGGCCCGCCGGGTCCGCCGACAACCACCTTCTGGTCCGATCCTGGGCGTATACGATCGGTAGTGTTCGATCCTGGCAGTCCAGGCACGAAGGTCATGTATCGAGAAGATAAACCTGTCAGCTGGCCGACACTTGAGGGTGGCCCTTCCCCCGTCGGACGAGCCGGATCCCCCGACGAGTACCGCCGCAATCTCCCACAAACCGGCAGACGTCAGCAGAAAGATGGACTTGCCTCCCCAAAACACCCAACCAGGCACATAGGGATCCGGGGAGACGGGACCGCCCCGGACGGCCATCCCAGCCTCCCCGCTTTCACCTGCGGAGTCACCCCGCCGGACGGGTGACACCGGCGACCCAGCGGATCGAAGTAACCGGCCGTCGGCACCGGCCCGAGTCATCCAACCGGAGAGCACCCACCCGCCCGTCGCCTGACACAGACACAGCCCAGGATTCAATCCATGAATGGCGATACCTGGATGACTGCTGGTTGTTTTCTGGACAGGCAAAGATGAGCGGAACGTCAGCAGTCCAACACGGGTCCGGACGATCACCGAAAACGAACGGTCGGCTCAATCCACACCGACCACCCGATTCCGAAGCGCCGGCGCGACCGCACGGACGGAAGCGCCGCGACCACCGGTCACAGCGGCACGGCACGACAGCATCGTGATCTATTTTGGACAGTCCTGTTCGGACACCGTCGAGGGGGGTCGACTCGGCGGTGCTCACAGAAGCCGACGCTGCTGATCCAGTTGCGAGGCGAAGAAGGCACTCGCTGCGGTCAGTATCTCGTTCACCCGGCGGAGTTCGGCGTTCTCGGCCCGGAGCCGTTGCAGCTCCTCCGCCTCGGTCTCCGACAGCCGCTCGGCGCGCGGGTCCGGTCGCTCGCCGCGCTCGATCTCGTCCTGCCGGATCCAGGTCCGCAGTGCCTCCGGGTGGACGTCGAGATCCCGGGCGAGCTGCACGATCGGGGGCCGTGGATCGGATTCCCGCCACAGCTCCACCGCGCGGATCCGCAGCTCGTCCGGATACTTCTTGGGCGGCGCCATGAGCATCCCTGCCTCTCGTACTTCCCCGCGGCTCCGAACCGCACCCGCCGACAGATCCCCGTAAGCGGTCCAACCGGCATCCGGCTGGACCGCCTGCGGCGCGGATCATCGGGGTGAACCGCGTGCGACCGACTGACCATGTGCTGTAACGCGTCCTCCGGCCGTGGCCCTGGCGGGTCACGGCCGGCGGGTCCGGCGGAGAGCGACCGCCGGGGCCGCCGTGGGTCCCGGACGGGACCCACGGCGGTAGTCGTCGTCAGACCCTGACGGGCTCCCTGACCTCCTCACGGGTGGGCTCTTCGGCATCGACATCGGCATCTGCGCCGGCGCCGGGGTGCTCCAGGGCGACCCGGGGCAGGGCCCGCCGGAGCAGGCGCGGCAGCCACCACGCCTTCCGCCCGAAGATCTGCATCAGGGCGGGCAGGATCAGACAGCCGATGAGCAGGGCGTCGGCGAGGATCGCGACCGCCAGCCCGAGCCCGAACTGCTGGAGCATCCGGGTGGGGCTGAGCATGAAGGCGGCGAAGACCACCACCATGATGGCACCGGCCGCGGTCACCACCTTCCCGGTCGTCGCGATGCCCTCCCGGATCGCCTCGGTCGGGTCCTTGCTCCGCTCCCATTCCTCCTGCATCCGGGAGAGCAGGAAGACCTGGTAGTCCATGGAGAGACCGAAGGCCACCGCGAAGATCATGACCGGCACGTACGCCTCGATCGGGCCCGGCTCGACGCCGAGTCGTCCGTCCTGGAAGACCAGGGTCATGACGCCCAGCGCCACGCCCACGCTGAGCACGTTGAGCACCGCTGCGAAGAGCGGGATCAGCAGCGACCGGAAGACCAGGACGAGCAGGAGCGTGGAAAGGCCGACCACGACGAGCACGAAGATCGGCATCTTGGCCGCCACCGCCTCGGAGAAGTCGACCGTGGCGGCGGTGCTGCCACCGATCAGGTACCTGGCGCCGGTCTCCTCCGCCACCGGCGGCAGCACGTTCTCCCGCAGCCGGTCGACCAGGTCCATGGTTTCCTGGTCCTGCGGCTTGGACTCGGGCAGGACGATGATCAGCGACAGGTTCTCGCCGATCGCGTTCGGCGGGACGGCGGTGGCCACGCCCTCGGTCGAGGCGATGGCGCTCTGGGCGCGGGCCGCATCCTCCGGGCTGCCGTCGGCGAGCACGATCAGCGGCCCGTTGAAGCCCGGCCCGAAGCCCTCGGCCAGCAGGTCGTACGCCTGACGGCTGTGGGTGGACTCCGGGTCGTTGCCGGCGTCGGCGAAGCCCAGGTTCATGTTCACCACGGGAACCGCGAGGGCCACCAGGATGCCCAGCGGCACCAGCGCGTTCAGCCAGCGGTACTTCTGCACCCAGGTGACCCAGCGGCGCCACTGCGCGCCCTCGGCGCCGCGCCCCTTCGCCAGCCGCTTCTGCACACCCTTCTCGATCCGGCCACCCACGATCGACAACAGCGCGGGGAGCAGGGTGAGCGACGAGAGCATGGTGACCAGGACAGTCATCGCGACCGCCACCGCGACGCCCTGCAACGAGCCGAGACCCAGTACGACCAGTCCGATCAGGGCCAGGATGACCGTGCAGCCGGCGAAGAAGACCGTCCGACCGGCGGTGTCCTGGGCGTTGATCGCCGCCTGCCGCCGTTCCACCCCCTTGAGCAGTTCGGAGCGGTACCGGGAGAAGATCAGCAGGGCGTAGTCGATGCCGACGCCCAGGCCGACCAGCATCATCAGCGGCGCGGTGAAGTCGGCGATGGTCGCCACGTGCGAGGCCAGACCGATCAGGCCGATCGCGGAACCCACGGCGAAGATGGCGATCACCAGCGGCAGGCTGGCCGCGACGATCGATCCGAACAGGATAACCATGATGACCAGTGCGGCGATCATGCCGGCAAACTCGGCGCCGCCACCGCCGCCCTCCTGCGCCGCGCGGATCGGCGCGCCGCCGAGTTCCACCCGGAGCCCCTCGCCCTCGGCCTCGCCGGCGGCGTCAATGATCTTGCGGACGTCGTCGGTCGGCACGTCGGCGGCCTGGCCGTCCAGCGCGACGGTGGCGTAACCGATGGTGCCCTGCTCCGAGATGCCGTAGCCCTCGTACGGGCTCTGCACGCCGGCGACGTGCGGCAGCTCCTTGACCTCGGCGAGCATCACCTCGATCCGGCCCTGCGTGCCGGGGTCGCGCAACCCGGTTTCGCGCTCGAAGACGATCTGGATCGACTCTCCGGACTGCACCGGTGCCCGCTCCTCGAGCAGGTCCAGGGACTTCTGGGATTCGGTACCCGGCAGCGAGAAGTCGTTACGGTAGTCACTGCCCACGGCCTGGGCGGCGACGGTGACCCCCGCCAGCACGAGCACCCACAGCACCACCGCGATCCAGCGACGCCGGTACGCCCAGCCGCCCAGCCGTTCGAAGGCACTCGGGCGCCGTGTCGACGGCGCGTCGGCGGAAGATCTGGTCATCAGAGCTCGACCTCCTGAGACTCACGACTCAGATAGATAGCTTGTCTACTTGTAGCTAGGCCACACCGTAACAGGGGTATCCGTAGCCGTACTACATCTTCGGTCGCATGACGCCCATGTTCCGCCCATGCCAGGCCCAGACCCCGAGACATCAGGAGACAGGTATGGATATATGCTCAGGGTTCCCGATTCCTGCCGCTGACCTGCGGCGGAACGCCTGCCCGACACCCTGCCCTGCCCCGGCACGACCCGCCGTCCTCAGCCCGGATCAGGGGGAACCCTGCGTTTCCCCTGGGGTTCCGAGATCAGGTGGACGTCATACGGATAGACAGTCAGGCTACGGGTGTACCGACCCCTTGATACCCCAGAGGTGATTGCCCATGCGCCCGCTCCGGCGAGTGCTGATCGTCGCCACGGTCGCCGTGGTGCTGCTCTGTTCGGCCGGTGTGGCCGGAGTGGCCTGGATGTTCAACTCCAAGACCATCTCCACCGCCGGCGAGATCGAGTTCGTCCACGCGCTACCGGTGCCACCGCTCGCCCCCTCCACAGTGGATGGACAGGGACGGCGGGTCTTCGAGCTGCGAGCCCAGACCGGACGGCACGACTTCGGTGACCGCACCGCCGACACCTGGGGCTTCAACGGGGCGTACCTCGGCCCGACCCTGCGCGCGGCCCGTGGCGAACAGGTCCTGGTGAACATGCACAACGAGCTGGACGAGGAGACGACCGTGCACTGGCACGGCATGCACCTGCCGGCCCGGATGGACGGTGGACCGCACCAGATGGTGCCGGCCGGCCAGAGCTGGCACCCCACCTGGAAGGTGGACCAGCCGGCGGCCACGCTCTGGTACCACCCGCACCCGCACGGGGAGACCGCCAAGCACGTCTACCGTGGACTCGCCGGCATGTTCATCGTGGACGAGCCGACGAGCTCGGTCGGCGGACTACCCGACCGGTACGGCGTGGACGACGTGCCGGTCATCGTGCAGGACAAGCGTTTCTCCCGGAACGGGAACCTCCGCGAGGGCAACACGCTGTTCAGCAGCGTCGGCCTGATCGGCGACACGATCGTGGTCAACGGTGCTACCGCCCCGTACCTGGACGTCACCACGGAACGGATCCGCCTCCGGGTGCTCAACGCCTCCAACGCTCGGGTCTTCGACTTCGGCTTCGCCGATGACCGGGAGTTCGCCCTGGTCGGCACGGACGGCGGCCTGCTCACCCAGCCGTACCGGATGAAGAAGGTCATGCTGTCCCCCGGTGAGCGGGCGGAGATCGTGGTCGACGTCCGTCCCGGCGAGCGGACGGTGCTGCGCAGCTTCGCGCCGGATCTCGGCGCGGACAGCATGACCGAGCGGCTCAACGGCGGCGAGGACACCTTCGACGTCCTCGAGTTGCGTGCGGCCGACCGGCTCGAGGAGAGCCCCGAGCTGCCGTCCCGACTCGCCGACATCCCCCGGCTGGACCCGAAGGAGGCGGCCGAGACCCGGAAATTCACGTTGAGCGGTACCCGGATCAACGGCGAAGCCATGGACATGGACCGGATCGACCTCACGGTCACCAAGGGCACCACCGAGGTGTGGGAGCTGACGAGCCAGGAGGCCCTCCAGCACAACTTCCACGTCCACGACGTCCAGTTCCAGGTGATCGACGTCGCCGGGGCCAAGCCCCCGCCGCACCTGAGCGGCTGGAAGGACACGCTGTACCTGCGCCCGAACACGAAGTTCCGGATCATTGCCCGGTTCGCCGACCACTCCGACCCGAACATGCCGTACATGTACCACTGCCACATCCTGTACCACGAGGACGAGGGGATGATGGGCCAGTTCGTGGTGGTCGAGCCGGGGCAGAAGGCCGGCACCCCGGGCGGTAACCACGGCGGGCACGGCGGCGGGCACCAGGGACACGGCTGACCTACGCCCCGACGGCGAACGACACGACGCCGGCCCTCCCCCGTCGGGGAGGGCCGGCGTCGGTCGTCAGGGCGGCGGTCGGGGCTCAGGGGCCTGGGGGAATGTTGTGGTTGCGGTGGAAGATGTTCTCCGGGTCGTAGATCCGCTTGAGGGCGGCCAACCGGCCCAGATCCGCCGGGCGGTACGCGGCCATCGTCCGGCTCGGGTCGCTGAGGAGGTTCAGCAACACCCCACCGGTGGCGTACGGGCGCAGCCGCCGGGCGAACGCCGCCAGATAGCCCCGGGCGACCGGCAGTTGCGCGGCGCACAGGTGCGGGGCGATGGCGATCAGCGCGTACGTCGCGTCCCGGTGGCCGGACGGCCCACCGTCGGGCAGTGGTCGCCCCATCGCCCCGCCCACGTGCCGCAGGTTGATGGCCGAGATCGGGGAGCGGTTCGTCCCGGGGCCGCCGATCTCGGCGAGCAACACGTCGATCAGCTCGTCGCTCATCCCCTGGAACAGGTCGGTGTGTTCGCGGACGATCTGCGGCCTGGGCTGCGGGTCGTCCAGGACGGCGGCGGCACCCGGCCAGGTCATCGGGGCGTAACCACCCCACAGGGGCGGGCCGGCCACGGCCAGCAGGGGGGCCAGTGCCCGCCGCCCCCACGCCTCCGGACCGGTGTGGCACACGCGCAGCGCCACCACCGTCCGGCCGCGCAACGGTTCCGGGACGGTCGCCGCGTCCGGCAGCCGGAGCAGGCTCAACGCGGTGGTCAGCTCGTCGGGCAGGTCGGCGGCTTGGTCGCGGTGGCACGCCAGGATCTCCCCGGCCCGTTCGCCGGGGAAGTACGCCACCCCGCCGTAGACCTGCCCGACCGGGTAGAGCCGGAGCAGGAGTTCGGTGGCGACGCCGAAGTTGCCGCCACCGCCGCGCAGCGCCCACCACAGGTCGACGTCGTCGTCGGGGCCGGCGACCAGCCGGTTGCCGGCGGCGGTCACCACCTCGGCCCGGAGCAGGCTGTCGGCGGCGAACCCATGCCGGCGGGACAACCAGCCCACCCCGCCGCCCAGGGTGTACCCGGCCACCCCCACCGCGGGCGAGGAGCCGGAGATCGGGGCCAGCCCGAACCGGGCGGCGGCGGCCACCACGTCTCCCCAGCGGGCACCCCCGCCGACCCGGGCGGTGGCCCGGACCGGGTCGATGTCGACGTACGCCATCCGGGACAGGTTGAGCAGCACGCCGTCGTCGGTCGGGCGTACCGTGCCGTGTCCGGTCGCCTGGACCCCGACCGGCACGTCGAACTCGCGGGCGGCGATGACCGCCCGCGCCACGTCGGCCGCGTCGGCCACCTCGGCGACCAGCAGGGGTTGCTGGTCGAGGTCACGCCGCCAGGCCAGCCGGCCGAGGTCGTAGCCGGTCTCGCCGGGCAGGTGGAGGCGACCGTCGAACTGGTGACGCAGCCGCCGGGCGACGGCCTCCGCGCTGCGCGAAGCTGAGCCGTCCGGTGCGGCGTCGAGCATCGGGTCCAGCCTGGGCAACGGCGGGTGGTACTCACCGCCGGGAACGATCGAGGCGGGGAAGGAGCCGTCGAACAGCGCGGCCTCCTCCGGGGTCACCGGACATCTCCCGGCGCCGGCACGCGGGGCGCGGGTGCAGGAAAACGTGAGTTCCGGCCGCTTCCGGCCGGTTCTGCGTCGCGTCATGGCCGCATCCCCTTCGTTGCACACCGCATTTTGCATCACGGCACACCGCACCTTGTGTCACCAGATCATGACAGAAGGTAAGATAGATCGGAATCGCGAGTCGCTGGAGCGGAAGGGACAACCACGGCAGGAAGTGCCGACACGCCGAGGAGGCCCCTCCCGACGCACGGCGGGTCGCCGACCGGCTGCGATCCGCATCGGGCGGGACGTGCTGGCCGTCCCGGCGGGTCGCCGATGATCCGTAACTCACACCGATGAAAGGGCCGACCCGGTCCGGCGGTGGCTACATTTGGTGCCATGCCCGCCATCACCGTCGAGGACGTCCTCGTCCTGCCCCGGCTGCCCCGACTGGACGAGTCGACGACCGCGTTCCGGCCGGTCCGCCGCATGATCACCGCGCCGAGCGGCTTCGAGGGCGAGGGTTTCCCGGTCCGCCGGGCCTTCGCCGGGGTCCCCATGCACGAACTGGACCCCTTCCTCCACCTCGACCAGATGGGTGAGGTGGAGTACGCCCCCGGTGAGCCGAAGGGCACCGCCTGGCACCCCCACCGCGGCTTCGAGACCGTCACCTACATCATCGACGGCGTCTTCGACCACCAGGACTCCCACGGTGGTGGCGGCACCATCACCAACGGCGACACCCAATGGATGACCGCCGGCAGTGGCCTGTTGCACATCGAGGCCCCGCCGGAGCACCTGGTGGTGAGCGGTGGTCTCTTCCACGGGCTCCAGCTCTGGGTCAACCTGCCCCGGGTGGCGAAGATGAACCCCCCGCGTTACCAGGACATCCGCGGCAAGGAGTCCGTGCTGCTGACCACCCCCGACGGGGGCGCGCTGCTGCGGGTCATCGCCGGCGAGGTGGCCGGACACCAGGGGCCGGGCTCGACGCACACCCCGATCACCATCACCCACGTGACGGTGCAGCCGGGCGCCGAGGTCGACCTGCCCTGGCAGCCGGACTTCAACGCCCTGGTCTACGTGCTGGGCGGTCGCGGCACGGTCGGCACCGACCGCCGGCCGATCCACACCGGCCAGCTCGCGGTGCACGGGCCGGGCGACGCGCTGCGCTTCGCCGCGGACCTCCAGCAGGAGACCCGGACCCCGGCACTGGACCTGTACATCATGGGCGGGCAGCCGATCCGGGAACCGGTGGCGCACTACGGGCCGTTCGTGATGAACACCCGCGAGGAGCTCATCCAGGCGTTCGAGGACTTCCAGGCCGGCCGGCTCGGGGTGATTCCGACCGAGCGGGTGCCGCACACCGACGGACCCGGCCAGCCCTGATCCGACGACGGGCGCTACCGGTGCGACCGGTGGCGCCCGTACCGTTTCCCACCGCTGTCAGGAGACGGCGGATTTCCCCACCGCCGTCACAGGAGACGGCGAATTCCCCACCGCCGTCAGGAGACGGCGAAGATCCCGGCGACCCCGAGGATCACCATGAGCAGGACGGCGACCAGGGCGCCCCGTTCGCTCTCCACCGCCTGGGTCTGGTGCTCGGACTGGGCGTTCGGTGTATCGACCGGCATGGTGCGTGTCCTCCTCGGTGTCCGTCCGCGCGTGGTGTGACCGGCTGTGGGCGAGGCTCGCCCACGTGCGGGCCAACGGCGCCCGTCCTACGGTGGGAGCGTCGTCGACCTGGGGAGGCTGGGACGTGACCGTGCGGGAGTGGTTCCTGACCACGGGGGAACGCGCCAACCCGGTGTCAGAATTACCCGTCTGGACCGGGGGAAACCTTGCCGAGCCGTTAATTCACGGTGCGGCGTACTTCGATCGGCTGGTCGACGAGGTCGAGGCGCTCGAGGCCGGCGACCAACTCTTCTTCACGGACTGGCGGGGCGACCCCGACGAACGGATGCGGCCGGACGGCCCGACCGTGGCCCAGCTCTTCGCCCGGGCGGCCCAGCGGGGCGTGGTGGTGAAGGGCCTCGTCTGGCGGTCCCACCTCGACGTGCTGGCCTACAGCGAGGACGAGAACCGCAGCCTGAGCGAGGCGATCTCGGCGGCCGGCGGTGAGGTGCTCCTGGACCAGCGGGTCCGCCGGGGCGGGTCGCACCACCAGAAACTGGTGGTGCTGCGCCACCCCGGCCGACCCGGGCGCGACGTGGCGTTCGTCGGCGGCATCGACCTGTGCCACAGCCGTCGGGACGACGCCGCGCACCACGGCGATCCGCAGGCGATCCGGATGTCCCCCCGGTACGGCGCCCGGCCGCCCTGGCACGACGTGCAGCTCGCGGTGCGCGGCCCGGTGGTCGGCGCGCTGGACACCGCCTTCCGTGAGCGGTGGACCGACCCGATGCCGCTGGACTCGGAGAATCCCCTGGCCTACCTGCGGGACCGGCTGCGCCGGGCGGACCTGAGTCCGGACCCGCTGCCGGCCCAGCCCCCGGACCCGGCGCCCTGCGGCCCGCACCACGTGCAGGTGCTGCGCACCTATCCGGCGGTGCGCCCCCGCTACTCGTTCGCCCCGGACGGGGAGCGCACCGTGGCCCGTGGCTACACCAAGGCGGTACGGCGCGCCCGACGGCTGATCTACCTGGAGGACCAGTACCTCTGGTCGAAGGAGATCGCCGAGCTGTTCGCGGAGGCGTTGCGGGCCAACCCGGACCTCCACCTGGTCGCGGTGGTGCCCCGCTATCCGGACGTAGACGGGCGGCTTGCGCTGCCACCCAACACAGTCGGCCGGGAACAGGCGCTGTCGCTCTGCCAGGAGGCCGCCGCCGACCGGGTGCACGTCTTCGACGTGGAGAACCACGACGGCGCTCCGGTCTACGTGCACGCCAAGGTGTGCGTGGTCGACGACGTGTGGGCCAGCGTGGGCAGCGACAACTTCAACCGCCGCTCCTGGACCCACGACAGCGAGCTGTCCTGCGCCGTGCTGGACGAGACCCGGGACGAGCGCGCCCCGGCCGACCCCGCCGGCCACGGCGACGGAGCCCGCCGCTTCGCCCGGGAGTTGCGGCTGCGCCTGCTGCGGGAGCACCTGGACCGGCCCGAGGACGGCAGCGGTGACGTCGACCTGCTGGACCCGGCGGACGTGGTGGCGGCGGTCACCGCCGCCGCCGACGCGCTCCAGCGGTGGCACGACGCGGGGCGCGTCGGCCCCCGGCCGCCGGGGCGGCTCCGCCCGCACCGGCCCAAGCGGCTGCCCTGGTACACCCGCCTCTGGGCGCTGCCGGCGTACCGGTTGGTCTACGACCCGGACGGCCGTCCGTTGCGTGCCCGCCTCGCCGGCACCTGGTGATCCCTCCGCGTCGTCTCCGGGAATCAGTACGGTCACCCAGCGCAACGAGATTTCACCAAACGCAGCAATGAACCACTCCCGAGCACGACCCCACGTGACAGCGCCATGACGGATATGACACTTTCCCCCAAGCGCTCCAGAGATCTTGGGCGATTTACGCCGGATAGTGAAAACATGAGGCTTAAGTACATCGTACTTTCGGCTAGCTTTAGCCGGCACGATCGGGCTAAGGTAAGTCCCGAAAGGCTCAACTGAAGCTAAACCAAAAGCCTCACGTTCTTACCCGCGGACGAGGTGCAGGGAGGACCACCCATGACCGCGCCAACGATCACGAAGGCGGCGACCACCGGCGCACCCGCCGCCACCGAGAAGCCGGACCCGCGCGCCCTCACCGACAGTGCGGCCGACTTGCTCAACGCCATGGCCGCGCTGCCCGCCGACCATCCGTCGCGGGCCGCCCTGCGCGACCGGGCCATCGAGGCCTGGCTCCCGCTCGCCAACCACCTCGCCCACCGGTACAGCGGACGGGGCGAGCCCACCGACGACCTGGCGCAGACCGCCGCCGTCGGCCTGATCAAGGCGATCGACAAGTTCGACCCGAGCCGGGGTGTCGACTTCGCCGGGTACGCCATTCCGACCATCATCGGTGAGCTGAAGCGGCACTTCCGGGACCGCACCTGGGACATCCGGGTACCACGCCGCCTCCAGGAGCTGCGGCTGGCCATCTCCGACGCGAACAGTTCGCTGTTGCAGACGCTGGGCCGCTCGCCGACGGTGGCCGACATCGCCAGCCACCTCAACCTCACCGAGGAAGAGGTGCTGGAGGGCCTGGAGGGGGCCCGCGCCTACAACGCGGTGTCACTCTCCACCCCCACCGGCGACGGCGACCGCGCCACCGAGCTGGGCGACATGCTCGGCGGTGAGGACAACGAGTTCGAGCTGGCCGAGCTGCGGGTGGCGCTCGGTCCGGCGCTCGCCACGCTCGACGAGCGGGAGCAGAAGATCCTCACCCTCCGGTTCTACGGCAACCTCACCCAGTCGCAGATCGCCGAGCAGATCGGTGTGTCGCAGATGCACGTGTCCCGGCTGCTGGCCCGGGCGTTGACCAAGCTACGCGGACAGCTCGACGGCACGTACTGAGCCTGAGCGAGCAGAGGCGGAGGCCGGACCCCGAGGGGGTGGTCCGGCCTCCGCCGTGTCCGCGTCCGGGAGCCGAACCGTCCGGCGTCACCCGTCCGGCAGGTCGGCGGCGGCGCTCTCCGGACCGAGGCCGATCCGCGCGTACGCCCGGGGCCGGCGGGACCGGAGCAGCAGCGCCCAGAGCGTGCCCGCCGTCGCGGTCAGCGGGAAGACCGCCGGGACCGCCCAGCGCAGCGGGGAGTCCGGTCCGACGCCGAGGAGCACGGTGACGTCCGCCAGCGCCAGCACGACGACCGCCACCAGGGCAACCGTCGTCAGGGCCGGGGCGACCGCCCGCCGCCAGAGGTTCTCGTCGGTGACCTCGCGGGAGAAGAAGGCGAGCACCGCGAACGAGGTCGCCGTGGTCAGCAGCAGCATGCCGAGCGCGCCGGTGGCCATGGCGCCGTAGAAGAGGTGTCGGACCGGCTCCAGCCCGGCCGACGCGCACCCGACGATCACCACGAACCCGACCACGCTCTGCGCGGCCGAGGCCAGTCGGGGGGCGCCGGTGCGCGGCGAGGTCTCACCGAACGGCGCGGGGAGCAGCCGTTCCCGCCCCAGGGCGAACGCGTACCGGGCGGTGGTGTGGTGCAGCGAGACCAGCGCGGCCAGGACGGAGGTCACCAGCAGCACCCGCCCGAGGCCGACGGCGCCGGGTCCGAGCTGCTCCCCGGCCAGGGTGAAGAGCAGGTCGACACCCTGCTCGCCGGCTACCGCGGCGACCCGGTCCGGCCCGGTGGCCACGGTCAGCGTCCAGGCGGAGAACGCCAGCACCACCCCGACGATCCCCACCGCGAGGCAGGTGGCGGCGGGCACCGTCCGCGCGTCCCGGCTCTCCTCCCGCAGCAGCACGGCGGACTCGAACCCGACGAAGCCGACGGTGGCGACGACGAGCAGCGCCCCAGCCCCCGGGGTGAGCAGGTGGGCCGGGGAGAAAGCGTCCGGCCCGGGCAGTCCGTCGGCCGGGTGCAGCAGGTGCCCGACGTCGAACGCGAGCAGCACCGCGACCTCGGCCAGCAGCAGGACGGCCAGGGCCCGCCGGCCGACGGTCACCCCGGACCCACCCAGCACGGCGACCAACGCCCAGGCGGCCAACGCCACCAGCCACCAGGCCGGGGTGCCTCCGACCCAGCGGGCCAGCAGCGGGGCGGTGGCCGCGCCGACCGCCCCGTAGAGCCCGACCTGCAGCACGTTGTGCACGATCAGGGCCACCCAGGCCGCGCCGACCCCGGCCGGCCGGCCGAGACCCCGGGCCACGTACGCGTGGAACGCGCCGACGTGCGTCATCCGCCGCGACATCGCCAGGTAGCCCACCGAGAAGAGGCCGAGCAGCACCGCGACCGCGAGGATCGCCGCGCTGAGGGCACCCACCCCGGTCACCGCGTACGCGGTGGGAAGCACCCCGGCCGCGACGGTCAGCGGGGCCGCCGCGGAGAGCGTGAAGAGCAGCACCGCGGGCACCCCACGTCGCCCCGGGGTCAGCATCGGGGGGACGTCGCCGGGGCGGTCCGGGATCAGGGGCGAGGGGGTGGGCGCGACGGGCATGGCCACTTCCGGTCGGAGGGGTGACAGGGACCGCTAGGCGCGGAGCACGGCCGCGCCGACCGCCGCCTCGGTGTGCGCCACCAGCTCCCGCAGCGGCATCGGCAGCGCCGGCAGCAACACGCCGAACCGGTGCTGGGCGCGGGGGCTGGCCGGCCAGAGCAGGTCGCGGGTGAGCCCGGTGGCCGAGACCAGCCCGCACAGGAGCGCGTCCGGCACGGTCGGCGGGTGAGGGCGGTCCAGCAGGGCCAGCAGGCGGGTGGCCGGCCAGGCGAGCGCGTTGACGTCGGTGGCCACGTAGTCGACCGTGGTCCGCAGCAGGCGACGCTTCTCCTCCCGGCGCACCACCCCCGACCGGCTCAGCCGCTCCCCCACCGCGTCGGCGGCGGTGTCGGCGAGGAAACCGAGCCAGGTCCGGACGAACCGGTGCTCCCGCTGCCCGAGTAGCTGGGCCAGCACACTGCCGGCCAGCGCGTCGGCGGGCGGACGGTCGTCCAGTACGGACACCTGGCCGGCGGAGACGGTGATCCGTCCGGTGAGGACCAGTTCGCCGAGGAGAGCGCCGGCGAGGCCGAGGCCGGTGGCTGTCGGGTTCAGCCGAGCCCGGCCGCGGCTGTCGCCGTGGGCGATGAGGAAGAACTCGTCCGCGATGAGCAACGAATCCTCCCCTTCGTCCACTGTGCTCGGGACCGGGAGAAAGGATGCCGTCATGATCGATCAAATGCAACTCCCGGATTCCCGGGGTTGCATGCTCGGGGCCTGCGACCTGCGAAGAGTGCCCGTGGCAGACTCGGCCGCGTGACCGCCAGCCCCACCGTCCGCCGCCGGCGCATCGCCCGGGAACTCCGGCAGTTGCGGGAGCGCGCCGGGATGACCCTCGACGTCGCCGCACGGCAGCTCGACATGTCCAAGAGCAACCTCTCCCGGATCGAGAACGCGCAGATCGGCATCAAACCCCGCGACGTACGCGCCGCGTTGGCGCTCTACCAGGTGACCGGTGCGGACGCCGAGGCACTGGTCGAGATCGCCCGTGGGGCGCAGCAACGCGGCTGGTGGCAGAACTACAGCGACGTGCTGCCGGAGTGGTTCGAGTTCTACGTCGGACTGGAGGCCGAGGCGGCGACGCTGCGGACGTACGAGGCCGAGGCGGTACCCGGCCTGCTCCAGACCGAGGCGTACGCCCGGGAGATCTACCGGCTGACCGCCGGCGAGGAGGGGCTGGAGCGGAAGGTCGCCGCCCGGCTGCACCGGCAGAGCGTGTTGCACCGGGACACCCCGGTCCAGATGTCGGTGGTGCTGAACGAGGCGGTGCTGCTACGCCCGGTCGGCACCCCGGCCGTGATGGCCGATCAGTTGAGCCACATCAGCCGAGTGGCGCAACTACCCAACGTCACCATTCAGATACTTCCATTCATGGCTGGCGGGCACCCCGCCATGAGCACGCCGTACGTCATCCTGCACTTCGCCGACGCCGCCGACAATGCCGTGGTTTACCTGGACAATCTCACGATGGGGCTGGCTCTGGAGGGCGCCGAACACGTGCGGGGGTATACCCTGGTGCACGAGAGGCTGCGCCAGATGGCGCTTACTCCGGCGGACTCCATGACCCGACTTGAGGACGCTTCTCGCTACTTTACGTAATCAAGCCATACTCCTGCGAGGGGTACACCGCGATGACCCTGCTCGACCTGACCGGTGCGGAGTGGCACACCAGCACCCGCAGCAGCGGCAACGGCAACTGCGTGGAGGTCGCCGGCGTCGACGGTCGGGTGGCCGTCCGGGACAGCAAGGACCGGCCGGGCCCGGTGTTGGTGTTCCCGCGCGCGTCGTGGCGGCACTTCGTCGCCGGTCTCGACGCGCTGGACTGACTCGCCCACCCGGCCGTCGTCGGCAGCGACCGGCACTTCGGCCGACGGTGCGAGACTGGGGCGTGCTCCGCGACGTACCCCTCGAACTGCCGGTCCGGCCGGTCCTGGCGACGCTGACCGCGGCCCTGCGCACGACGGGCGCCGCCGTGCTGGTCGCGCCGCCGGGCACCGGGAAGACCACCCTGACGCCGTTGGCGGTCGCCGGCGAGGTCGACGGCCGGGTGCTGATCGCCCAGCCGCGCCGGGTGGCCGCGCGGGCGGCGGCGCACCGGATGGCGACGCTGCTCGGCGAACGGGTCGGCGACCGCGTCGGGTACGCCGTGCGCGGCGACCGGCGCAGCGGCCCGACCACCCGGATCGAAGTGGTCACCACCGGGCTGCTGGTCCGGCGGCTGCACCGCGACCCGGAACTGCCCGGTGTGGCGGCGGTGCTGCTCGACGAGTGCCATGAGCGGCACCTCGACGCCGACCTGGCCCTCGCCTTCACCGTGGAGGCCCGCGCCACGCTCCGGCCCGACCTGTGGCTGCTGGCCATGTCGGCGACCGCCGAGGCGGACCGGTTCGCCGGCCTGCTCGGCGGAGCGACGCCCGCGCCGGTGGTCCGGGCCGAGGCGGCACTGCACCCGGTAGCCCGGATCTGGGCTCCCCCAGCCCGTCCCGCCGCCGGCTACCGGGGTAACCGGGTGGATCCCGCGCTGCTCGACCACGTGGCCGCGACGGTCCGCCGGGCGCTGGCCGAACAGGACGGTGACGTCCTGGTCTTCCTGCCGGGCGCCGGGGAGATCGCCGACGTCACCGCCCGCCTCGCCGACCAGCGCGACCGGGTCGCCCTGGTGCCGCTGCACGGCCGGCAGCGAGGTGCCGAGCAGGACGCCGCGCTGCGTCCGGCCGACCGGCGGCGGGTGGTGCTGGCCACGGCGGTCGCGGAGAGCAGCCTGACCGTGCCCGGCGTCCGGGTGGTGGTCGACGCCGGACTGAGCCGGATCGCCCGGACCGACCTGGCGCGGGGCCTGGGGGCGCTGGTCACCGTGCCGGTCTCCCGGGCCGCCGCGACCCAGCGGGCCGGTCGGGCCGGCCGGGAGGCTCCCGGGCACGTCTACCGCTGCTGGTCCCCGGCCACCCACGAACGGCTCGCCGCCCAGCCCGAGCCGGAGATCGCCACCGCCGACCTGACCGGGTTCGCCTTGGAGCTGGCGGCGTGGGGGCAGCCGGACGGTGCCGGTATGGCGCTGCCCGACCCGCCGCCGGCGGCGGCGATGGCGGTGGCCCGGCAGACCCTCGGCACGCTCGGCGCGACCGACGCCGAGGGGCGGATCACCGGACGGGGTCGGGCGATCGCGGCGGCCGGCCTCCAGCCCCGGTTGGGCCGGGCGCTGCTCGACGGGGCGGCCCGGGTCGGCACGGACCGGGCCGCCGAGGTGGTGGCCCTGCTCAGCGAGGAGGTCGGTCCCGGCGACGACCTGGTGGCGGGCTGGCGACGGCTGCGCGCCGGCACCGATCCCGCCGGCACCGCCCGTTGGCGGACCGAGGTACGCCGACTGCGCGCCGCCCTACCCCAGGATCCACCGCCGGGCGGGACCCGGTCGGCAGTGTCGGATCGGATCCCCGACGACCTGGCCGTCGGGCTGCTGGTCGGCCTGGCGTACCCCGAGCGGCTCGCCCGGGTCCGCCGGCCGGGCGGCTCGGCGTACCTGATGGCTGGCGGGACCGCCGCGGAGCTGGCCCCCGGGTCGGCGCTGGTCGGCTGCGACTGGCTCGCGGTGGCGGTGGCCGACCGTTCCCCCGGCGCCCCGACCGCCCGGATCCGCGCCGCCGCCGCGCTCGACGAGGCGACCGCCCGGGAGGCCGGCGCGGCGCTGGTCCGCGAGGAACGTCAGGTCGCCTGGTCCGACGGGGACGTGCTGGCCCGCGAGCTGACCCGGCTCGGCGCGATCGAGCTGACCGAACGGCCGCTGTCCCGACCGGACCCGGAGGCGGTGGGCGCGGCGCTCCTGACCGGCCTGCGGCGGGACGGGCTCGACCTGCTCGACTGGACCCCGGCGGCCCGGTCGCTGCGGGAACGGCTGGCGTTCTGCCGGCACGCGCTCGGCGACGACTGGCCGGCGGTCGACGACGGCGCCCTGCTCACCGCCGCGCCCGAGTGGCTCGGGCCGGAACTGGGCCGGGCGCGCCGGCGCGCCGACCTGGCCCGGATCGACGTGGTCGGGGCGCTGCGTCGGCTGCTCCCCTGGCCCCAGGCCGCCCGGCTGGACGAGTTGGCCCCCGAGCGGATCACCGTACCGAGCGGCAGCCGGGTCCGGGTGGGGTACGCCGACCCGGCCGCCCCGGTGCTCGCGGTGAAGCTCCAGGAGACCTTCGGCTGGCAGCGGGTGCCCCGGATCGCCGACGGGCGGGTGCCGGTGCTGCTGCACCTGCTCTCCCCCGCCGGCCGACCGGTGGCGGTCACCGCGGACCTGGCCTCGTTCTGGCGGGTCGGGTACCCGCAGGTGCGGGGGGAGCTGCGCGGGCGCTACCCACGCCACCCGTGGCCGGAGGATCCCACCAGCGCGCCACCGACCCGGCACACCACCGCCCGCCGCCGGTGATGTTTCCGCCCGCCGTCGCTCCGCCCACCGTCTCTCCGGCCGTCGTCGGACGGAGCGGCGGCGGCGCCATCCGCGACGGTCGGTCCTCGGCTGCGGTCAGTCCTCGACGGCGGTCAGTCCTCAGCGACGATGTCGGCGACGACCACGGTGATGTTGTCCGGACCACCCGCCCGCAGGGCCAGGTCGATCAGCCGGCGGGCGCACTCCTCACGGTCGGGGTGGTCGGTGAGCACCTCGGTGAGGGTGTCCGCGCTGACCACGTTGGAGAGGCCGTCGCTGCACAGCAGCCAGCGGTCCCCGGCCCAGGGCACCATGGTGGCGTAGGCCGGGGAGACCTCGCCGCCCTGGAGGGCCTGGGTGACCACCGCCCGGCGGGGGTGGCTGCTGGCCTGCTCCGGTGTGATCATCCCCTGGTCGACGAGCATCTGCACGAAGGTGTCGTCCCGGGTGATCTGCTTGAGCACGCCCTCCCGGAACAGGTAGGCGCGGGAGTCGCCGACGTGGGCCAGCGCCAGGCAGCTCCCGGTCCGCGCGAACAGCAGCGCGGTGAGGGTGGTGCCCATGCCCTGGCGGTCCGGGTCCTCCTCGACGGCCCGGCGGATCCGGCCGGTGGCCAGCTCGATTCCGCCGCGCAGCGCCGCCACCAGCGCGTCCTCCGGTGTCGCCAGGTCCAGCGGGGTGACGGCCTGCATGGCGATGGAACTGGCGAGGTCACCGGCCGCCATCCCGCCCATACCATCGGCGACGGCGACAAGCCAGGTGCCGGCGTGGAAGGCGTCCTGATTGCCGCTTCGGATCAGGCCACGGTCGGTCGCTCCCGTGGAACGCAGCTTCAGGGTCATGGGACGCAGCCTGCCAGGAGGAGGGCGGGTTGTCTCTAGTAGATCACCGTCGGCGAGCCGTGGCGCGGCGAATCTCACTCTCCGCGCCGGACGCATGACCGAGCCGACCGCCCGTCCGGCCCGGTCCCGTGCTGGTCAGCGTGCACGTCTCCACCAGCGAGCGTTCTTGGCGATATCGGGGTGTCCGTGAGCGGAGAAAGCCCGATATCGCCGAAGCGGCGACCTAGGCATCCCGCCCGGAGGGAAAGCGTCGCGGGCGCCGCCCGGAGTAGGGCGACACCCGCGACGTGGGTGCGATCGGGTCAGACCGGCAGGCCGCCGACCTGGGTGTTGATCCAGCTCCGGATCGACGGCAGGTCGCCGTAGATGGACGGACCGGTGGCGCAGGTCGGGTTGAGGTTGCCAGCCCGGCTGGTCGCACCGATCAGGTTCCACACCCCGTTGATCATGCGCACCTGCGGGCCGCCGGAGTCGCCGTAGCAGGCGCCCGAGTTGCCGTTGGTGTTGTCGGTGCAGATCTCGTACGGGGCGTTGATGCCGCGGCAGCGGGTGTCGGTGACGATCGACGTGTCCAGCTCGTGGGCGATGGTCGGGGCCGGACCGCAGCCCCGGGTCGGGCAGGTCTGGCCCCAGCCGATGATCCGGGTGGCGGTGCCGACCGCGCCGGAGCTGGTGGGGATGACCGCCGGGGTGTAGCTGACCGAGCTGGCGAGCTGGAACAGCTTGACGTCGATGGTCGGGTGACTGACCGCCCGGCTCACGCCGACCACCGTGCCACCGCTGGTGCGGTCGATGCTGCCCACTCGCACGGAGGCCGGCGTCGGGCAGTGATCGGCGGTGACCATCCAGTTCGACTTGATCAGCGTGCCGGTGCAGCCGGAGGTGTAGACCATCCACGGGTAGTTCTCGGTGGCCGGCCGGCCGTTGACGACCAGCGGCGAGATCTCGTCCGACCCCGGCCAGACGAAGGTGCCGGCGACGTCGGCCGTGGTGCGGCTGCCGGCGAAGAGCGAGTTGACCTGGGCGGCCTCGGTCGCGCTCGGGTAGGCGTTGGTGCAGGAGACCGGCGCGCTGCTGCCGGACATCAGGTCGGAGCAGAGGCCGGTACGCCGGTCGGGCAGGCCGAGGATGTGACCGAACTCGTGAGACGCGATCCGGGTCCGGTTGTAGCCCTCGTTCACCGCCTGCCAGCCCATGTAGATCACGCCCCGGCCCAGCCCGTACACGTAGGCACGCGGCCAGCCGCTGTCCACGTAGATGGTGACGGTGGCCGGGGTGCCGGCCACCAGCCGGACGTTGCTGACCCGGCTGTTCCAGATCGCGGCGGCCTGGTCGAAGTTGGTCCGGAACTCACCGGCCCGGCTGGCGTCGTAGTAGACGGTACGGACGGCGGCGCCGACGTCGGCGGAGGCCGGCGTACCGCCGACGGCCTGGACACCGGCGAGGGACAGCGCGAGCGCGAGCGCGGCCCCCGCCGCGCGGGACAGTTTCCGTCGGAACATCAACCACTCCCCTGGTCCGCAGTGGCGTCGTCGCCACCACAATCGAAGTAAATCGATTTTATGAGAAGTGGTGCACTCGACACGAATAGTGATTGGGTCATACGTTCCGGACCGCGCCGGACGCCAGCCGGTGCCGGAACGGGTGACCGCACCACGAATCCCGCCTACCGGACCGGAACGGCTCCGGCGGCCCCACCGGGGGTCGTATCGGCCGGAACGGCTCCCGGCGGCCCCACCGGGTCGTACGGGCCGGACCCCAGCGTGCGGCTACGCCACGTCGAGGTGCCGGTGCGCCAGGGCCACGAGAGCCCGGGGGTCGTCCACGTGGAACCGCAGCTCGGTGACCGGCTCGCTCGGCCCCTTGGGCAGGAGCACCGACGTCGGTCGGCGCAGGACCACGTCGACGCTGGTCTGACTGCCCGTGACGATGCTCAGGATCACCCCGGCGTCACCCGCCTCGGACTGGACGGTCCGGCTCGCGGCCAACTGACGGGATCGGGGGCGGATCTCGGCGACGTCCTCCCACGGGATCCGGATGTCGATCGACCCGCCGTAGCGGACCCGCAGCCCCGCCGGCCCCACCACGTGCGGGTGCCACCGCATGGCGGCGAGCAGGCCGAACATCCAGAACAGCCCGTAGACGCCGACGACGAGCGCGAGGATCCGCAGCCAGCGCCACCCGACGGTGTGCGCGATGATCACGTCGAGCATCGGGACCTCGACCGCCGAGACGCCGATGAAGACCCAGAAGAGGGGCGTGACGGTGGCCGCGTAGCCGAACGCCGTACCGCCCGGCTCGACCACGGGCGGACGGCGGCGCACCCAGGCGAGCAGGCTGCGCCACAGGGCTGCCTCGAACGCGACAGCCCGGCGCAGCGCCGGCGCCCCGGCCCGACGGCCGGCCCGTGTGGCGGTGTCGGTCAACGACCGGTCCCTTCCGGTAGGGCGGGTCAGCCGTGTCGCCGGGCCGCAGACCCGTCGCGTCGCACCGACCCCACTTTGCGTTGCGGTCGCAACGTAACGCACTCCGGAAAGGTTTTCAATACAGTCGCAATGTGACGTTGCTGCCCGGGCGGCCGGTCAACGGGTCCGCAGCCGGGGCAGGACCTCGGCGCCGAACACGTCGACGAACGAGCCCAGCTCCTGCCCGACGTGGTGCAGGAAGATCCGGTCGAACCCGAGGTCGAGGTACTCCGCCAGCCACCCCGTGTGCCGACCGAGGTCGGCGGAGATGTTGACCACCCGGTGCAGGCGCTCCATCGGCACGTCCTGCGAGATCGCGTCGAAGTGCTCGGGGGTCTCCAGGTCCCAGCAGACCGGCGGGGCGAAGACGTTGCTGCGCCACTGGTCGTACGCGATCCGCTCGGCCTCTGCCTGGTCCCCCGCCCAGCTCAGGTGCACCTGAAGGCTCAACGGTCCCCGCCCGCCGGCGTCCCGGTAGGCGTCGATCATGGCGCGCAGGTGCGGCAGCGGGGCGTTGACGGTGATCAGGCCGTCGGCCCACTCGGCGCACCAGCGGGCGGTGGCCACGCTGACCGCCGCGCCGACGAGGGCGGGCGGCTGCTCGGGTCGGGTCCACAGCTTCGCCCGGTCCACCCGGACCAACCCGTCGTGGCTGACCTCCTCCCCGGCCAGCAGCGCGCGAATCACGTCCACGCACTCACGCAGCCGGGCGTTGCGCAGGTCCTTGCGGGGCCAGGGGTCGCCGGTGATGTGCTCGTTGGACGCCTCGCCGGTGCCGAGCGCGGCCCAGAACCGGCCCGGGTACATCGCGCCGAGGGTGCCGATCGCCTGCGCGATGATCGCCGGGTGGTAGCGCTGGCCGGGGGCGTTGACCACGCCGAGCGGCAAGTTGGTGGCCTGGAGGGCGGCACCGAGCCAGGACCAGGCGAAGCCGGACTGCCCCTGCCGTTCGCTCCACGGGGCGAAGTGGTCCGAGCACATGGCCGCGTCGAACCCGGCCCGCTCCGCGCGTACCACCGCCTCCAGCAGCTCGGTGGGGTGGATCTGCTCGTGGGAGGCGTGGATGCCGAACACCGTCATGCCGACGACCCGTACCCAGAACCGCCGCCCGACAACCGACACCCCGCCCCGGGTGGTAGCAGGGGTCCCCTACAGTGCGAAAACGCACTGTAGGGGACCCCTGCTACCACCTCACCCTGCTACCACCTCAGCCTTGCTACCACCCCGATGCCCTCACTCGGCGTGCGCGCCGGCGCCCGCCGAAGGTCCGCCCTCGCCGACCCAGACGGTCTTGACGTTGCAGAACTCGCGCATGCCCAACGCCGACAACTCCCGTCCGTAGCCGGAGTTCCGCACGCCGCCAAAGGGCAGCTCCGGGAAGGAGGTGGTCATCCCGTTGACGAAGACGCTCCCGGCGTCCAGGTCGGTGGCGAACCGCTCCTGCTCGTCCGGGTCACGGGTCCAGGCGTTCGCGCCGAGGCCGAAGCTGGTGCCGTTGGCCACCTCGACCGCCTCCGCGTACGACGACACACGGTAGAGGCCGGCGGCCGGGCCGAAGACCTCCTCGCCCCACATCCGCATCTCGGGCGTCAGGTCGGTGACCACGGTCGGCGGGTACCACCAGCCGGGCCGGTCGGGCACCTCACCACCGCAGAGCAGCCGGGCGCCCCGGCCGACCGCGTCGCGTACCTGGGCGGCTACCTCGTCCCGGCCCCGCTCGCTGGCCAGCGGCCCGACGTCGGTCCGCTCGTCCATCGGGTCGCCGACCCGCAGCGCCGCCATCCGATCCACGAACCGTTCGGTGAACGCGTCGAAGACGTCAGCGTGCACGATGAACCGTTTCGCGGCGATGCAGGACTGGCCGTTGTTCTGGCAGCGCGCGGTGGTGGCGACCTCGGCGGCCCGGTCCAGGTCGGCCGAGGGCATCACCACGAACGGGTCGCTGCCGCCGAGTTCGAGCACCGTCTTCTTCAGCTCGCGGCCGGCGATCGCGGCGATGGACCGGCCGGCCGGCTCGCTGCCGGTCAGCGTCGCCGCGCGGACCCGGGGGTCGGTGAGGACCCGCTCGACGGCGGACGAGCCGACCAGCAGCGTACTGAATGCTCCCTCGGGGAAGCCGGCCCGGCGGAACAGTTCCCCCAGCCAGAGCGCGGTCTGCGGCACGTTCGAGGCGTGCTTGAGCAGGCCGGTGTTGCCGGCCGTCAGAGCCGGCGCGGCGAACCGGATCACCTGCCAGAGCGGGAAGTTCCACGGCATTACCGCGAGCACCGGCCCGATCGGCTGGTAACGAACGACCGCTCGCCGAGCCCCCACCGCCACCGCGTCGGCCGGCTCGTCGGCGAGGAAACGCCCGGCGTTGTCGGCGTAGAACCGGCAGGCGGTGGCGCACTTCGTCACCTCGGCCTTGGCCGACGCGTACGTCTTACCCATCTCCGTGGTCATCACCCGGGCGATGTCGTCGCGCTCGGCGTCGAGCAGGTCGGCCGCCGCGGTCAGCCACCGGGCCCGTTGCGCGACCGAGGTGCCGCGCAGCTCCGCGAATCCCCGGTGCGCGGCGGCGATGGCGGCGTCGATCCGGTCGGGCGACATCTCGTCGTACGTCCTGAGCACCTCACCGGTGGCGGGGTTGGTGGTGGCGATGGACATGTCGTACTCCTGTCACTCGAAGAGTGAGTGGCGCACGCCCGGCTCCTCCCGTCGGCGGGCGGCCCGACGGCGCTGGACGACGACCATGTCGACCACCGCCACGACGGCGAGGACGCCGCAGACGACGGCCAGCCAGGGCAGGCCGACCCAGGCGGCCAGCACGGCGAAGGCCACCATGGTGACGAGCCCGAAGGAGGCCAGGGCCAGTCGCAGGTTCAACGCGCTGTAGGCGTGGCCGACGGTGCCCCGGGCACCTCGGGGCTGCGATCGCGTCATTCCGGCGAACTACCCGATGGTCCGCGCGGCTAACCTGACGCGCCCAGGCCCGGGCCGGTCGGTCGCCGCGCGGATCCGGGTAGCCGCGCCGTCCGATCGCCGCGCGGATCCGGGTGGCCGCGCCGTCCGGCCGGTGCGTCCCAGCCCGCCGTACCACACCGGGTTCGGCACCGGACGGTTGTGCCGGATGTCCGACGCCGGGCAGTCGACGGCCGACGACGAACGCGTAAGGTGACCACGCTGTCGCACCGCGCTCCGGGACGGGAAGCTCATGCCTCGACGTTGGGTCGCCGCCGTGGCCAGCCTGTCGGCGCTGGTGGCGCTGGCCTGCGAGGGCGGCGGTGGAGGAGGCGACGGCGGAGCCACGCCCCGCCCGCCCCGGGACACTCCCCGACCCGGCACCCCGGTGGTGATGGCCGCGCTCGGCGACTCGATCAGCACCGGCTTCGGCACCTGCCTGGTGCTCTCGTCCTGCGAGCGAAACTCCTGGTCCACGGGGGACGGTCGGCGGGTGGAGAGCCACTACCGGCGGCTGCTCGAGCTGAACCCGGGGATCCGCGGTCGGGCATACAACCACGCGAAGCCGGGGGCCCGCGCGTCCGCCCTGGCCGACCAGGCCACCCGCGCGGTCCGCGACCGGGCCGACTACGTCACGGTGCTGATCGGCGCGAACGACGCCTGCCGGGGCACCATCGAGGCGATGACCCCGGTGGCGACGTTCCGCGAACAGGTCGACCGGGCGCTGCGGACGCTGCGCGAGGGACGACCCAAGGCCCGGGTGCTCGTGGTGAGCATCCCGGACCTGCACCGGCTCTGGGAGGTCGGGCACACCGACGAGCGGGCGTTACGGTCCTGGCAGCGCGGCGTCTGCCCGGCCCTGCTCGCCGCGCCCACCTCGACGGCGGCGGCCGACCGGGAACGCCGCCGGGTCTTCCGGGAACGGATCGACGCCTACAACGACCAGTTGTCCGCCGCCTGCCGGGCGTACGGCTCGCGCTGCCGGTACGACCGGGGCGCCGCGCACCGGGTGCGGTTCACCCTGGACGACGTCAACACCCTCGACCACTTCCACCCGAACAACGCCGGTCAGCAGCGGCTCGCCGAGGTGACCTGGTCGGCCGCCGGTTTCGCCGACTGACCGGCGCGCCGGCCGCCCGACCTGGTGGCAGCCGGGCGGACGGGCGGACGGAGGCTGGCCGAGCGCCCGGGCAGACGGGCGGGCTGGAGCCGGGCCGAACGCCCGGCCCGGTGGCGCTCCGGACGTCCGGCCTCGGTGCGGACGCGACGTCGCGCCGGTGGCGCGGTCGGTCAGGGTTGGCGTGGGGGCGGGACCACGCCGGTCCGGTGCTGGGCGTAGAGGGCCCGGGACCGCCGGGCGAGATCCTTGGTGGCCGAGGAGTTGGCCCAGGTGCCGAGGATGATCGCCGCGCCCGGCACGACCTTGGCGAAGACCCGCTTGGCCGCGCGTACCCCGGCCATCTGGGCCAGCCGCACGCCGAGTTTGAGCATCACCCGGCCCAGGGCCTGCTGGGAGCCACGGCCGAAGAGCGCGCCGGCCCGCTCCCGGCCGGCGGCGACGCCGAGGGCCAGCCGGGCGCTCTCGGCCACCTTGTGCACCTTCTGCAGGACGAGCAGGTCGGTCGCCCGGTCGGTGTGCCGGGGGTCCACCCCGTACGCCGCGGCGACGTGCAGCACCATCCGGGCCTGCGTCCAGGCGAGCACCCCCACGTCGATCACCGCGCCGGGCAGCCCGGCGGCACCAGAGACCGCGCCGGAGAGTCGGGCCCGGTTGACGAAGCGGCGTACCGCCTGGTCGGCGAGGGCCTCGGTGGAGATGCCGGGCTGTTCCGCGCGGGTCCGTTCGGCCCAACGGGCCGCCTCCGGGCCGAGCCGCCGCACCGCCTCCAGGGCAAGGTGCTCCGGGGCGTACTGCGGATCTTCCCGCATCCGGTCCCAGAGCCGGGCCGGCGGCGCCTCGGGGGCGTCCAGGGACTCGGCGGGCACGGGGGTGGCGGGCACGGGGGTGGCGGGCGGACTCGGCAGGGGCACGGGCTGGCCGTCGACGGGGGTGGGGTCGGTCACGGGATGACTCCGGGGGTCGGCGGGGAGAGGTACGACGGGGCGGTCAGCGCCGCTTGCCGAGCTTCGCAGCCAGGCCCCGCAGCTTCTGCTGGGTGGCCGGCTTGGCGAGTTCCCGGCGACCACGCTCGACCAACTGCTGCCCCTGCGGGGAGCGAAGGAACCGGCTGATCTTCTGCATCAGTGCTGACATGACGTCCTCCTGTCGTGCGCCTGCCCTCATGTGTACCCCGGCCGGGCAAGCCGCACGCCCTGTTACGTGGCGGGTGCCACGATCGCGTTGACGATCACCGTCGCCCGGGACTCGTGCTGCGCGTACGCCTCGGGGAAGCCCGACACCTGCACGGCCTGGGCCGCGTCGGTCAGCCGCATCTGCTGCCAGCCGGGCACGGTCAGCAGCACGGTGAGGAACTGTCGGGTCGCGTACGCCGGGTCCATGATCTGTGCGACCGTCCCCCAGCCCATGCTGGCGCGCTGCTGGAAGAGACCGATGGAGTCGTGGTCCCAGCCGACGCCCTGGTTCGGGTGGTTCTGCGACTCGGGGACCACCCCGCTGGCGAGGTTGTAGAGGTTGCTCTCCTGCATCGCGGTGGCCACCGCGATGACCAGCGCGCGACGGGGTACGCCCATGGCGCGGCCGGCCCGCACGATCTTCTTGGCGTTGTTCATCTGGGCGACGGTCAGGCCGGCCACCGGGCCGGGATCGACCGGCTTGCGCGGGGTGGGCTTCTTCGTCGGGGTGGTGGTCGTCGCGCGGGGCGTGGGCACGGCTGACGCGCTGGGCGAAGGGCTGGCCGGGGCGGACGGCGTCCGGACCTGCCCACGCGAGGCGGCTTCCTGCTCGGCTCGCTCGACCAGGTCGGTGCTGGCCGCGGAACGGTCGGTGCCGGGCGACCGGTCGTCCGCCTGAAGTTCGACGACGGCGACCAGGCCGAGGCCGCACACGGCGGCGGAGGCGAGGGCGACGGCGGCTCGGCCGGGGCGTGGAGAGCCGGACCGGCGGGTAAGGGTACGGAGCAGCCCCCGGCCGGAGGCGGGACGCCCACCCGGCGCGGTCACCTCTTCGGGCGATGCGACATCAACCTTTCGGCCATCCGCGCCGGTGGAAGCGGGCTGACTGTGGATCTTGTCATCGTCACGCATTCGCCGAGGCTAAGCAGGGAACGAGGGTTCCCAACCCTGGGTGATCTATGGCACTGCCCACATTTTTGCCAATCAACCCCACTAGATCCCCATCTGTGCGCATCTTCTGCGGCAAAGTCGGCAGGACGGTCATTTCCCTCGGACAACTCCGGCCCGGTCCGGACCGACGCGAATCTCCCCACCGTCCGGCCCGCCGAGAGCAGTGACCGCCAGCCCACCGTACGGTGGATCGGACATCAGCCGAAAGGCCGACATCGAGGTCGCTTCCCCGCCGGGGGTCGTCCCGGTTCCGACCGGCGGGCCGGAACTGGGAGGACACCGCCCCCTCCACCGGGCCACGAAGGAATGCACCAAGATGGCGAATACGTTTCCCGTATCGGGTGCCGTTGCCCCACGGCCGCCCATCCGTGCCCTCCAGGGAGGTCCAGACCGGTGCTCGACCCACAGGAGCTGTACCAGCTCACCGACGATCTGCCCGACCTCGGTCAGCCGGTGCTCATCCAGGCGCTGACCGGCTTCGTCGACGCCGGCAACGCCACCCGACTGGCCCGGGAACAGCTACTCACCACCCTCGAGGCCCGGACCGTCGCCACCTTCGACGTGGACCAGCTCTTCGACTACCGCTCCCGCCGACCGGTGATGACCTTCGTCGAGGACCACTGGGAGCAGTACGACGAGCCCAAGCTGGAGCTGCACCTGCTCCACGACGACGACGAGACCCCCTTCCTCCTGCTCACCGGCCCCGAGCCGGACCTCCAGTGGGAGCGGTTCGTGGCGGCCGTCAGCGACCTCGCCGCGCGGCTGGACGTCCGGCTCACCGTGGGGCTGAACGCGATCCCGATGGCCGTGCCACACACCCGACCGACCGGGGTGACCGCGCACGCCACCCGGCGCGAGCTGATCGTCGGCTACGAGCCGTGGTTGCAGCGGGTGCAGGTGCCCGGCAGCGTGGGCCACCTGCTGGAGTTCCGGCTCGGCCAGAACGGCCGGGACGCCATCGGCTTCGCCGTGCACGTGCCGCACTACGTCGCGCAGACCGAGTACCCGGCCGCCGCCGAGGTGCTGCTCTCCTCGGTGTCCCGCAGCACCGGGCTGCTGCTGCCCAGCGACGGGCTGCGCTCGGCCGCCGAGGTGGTCCGGGTGGAGATCGACCGCCAGGTCGCCCAGACCGACGACGCCGCCACCCTGGTCCAGGCGCTCGAGGAGCAGTACGACGCGTTCGCCCGGGGACGGGGCGGGAAGAACCTGCTCGCCGAGGAGACCGGTCCCCTGCCCACCGCCGACGAACTCGGCGCTGAGCTGGAACGCTTCCTCGCCGAGCAGAGCCGACCGGGCGACACCCCGGGCACCTGACCGGGCCTTCCTGGCAGGCGTTCCCGGCTGGCGTTCCTGCCGGGCGTTTCCGGCGGGCGGGCGGTGACCGGATCGGGCAGGCTGGAGCCATGCGCCTGGCGACCTGGAACGTGAACTCGGTGAAGGCCCGGCTGCCCCGGCTGCTCGACTGGCTCGCCGGCACCGCGCCGGACGTGGTCTGCCTCCAGGAGACCAAGTGCCCGGACGGCGCGTTCCCGGTGGCGGAGGTGGGCGAGCTGGGCTACACCGTGGCCAGCCACAGCGACGGACGGTGGAACGGGGTGGCCATCCTGTCCCGGGTGGGCCTGGCCGACGTCACGGTCGGATTTCCCGGCCAGCCGGGCTTCCCCGAGCCGGAGGCGCGCGCTGTCTCGGCCACCTGCGACGGGCTGCGGGTCTGGTCGGTGTACGTCCCGAACGGGCGCACCCCGGACGACCCGCACTACGCGTACAAGCTGGCCTGGTTCGCCGCACTGCGGGACGCCCTCGCCAGCGAGCTGCGCGGCGGGTCGCCGTTGGCCGTCTGCGGTGACTTCAACGTCGCCCCCACCGACGACGACGTCTGGGACCCGGCCGTCTTCGTGAACTCGACCCACGTGACCCCCGCCGAGCGGGCCGCCCTGGCCGCCCTGCGTGACCTCGGGCTGACCGACGTGGTGCCCACCCCGATGAAGGGGCCGCACCCGTTCACCTACTGGGACTACCGGGCGGGGATGTTCCACCAGAACAAGGGCATGCGGATCGACCTGGTGTACGCCTCCGCGCAGTTCACCCACGGGGTCCGCGCGGCGTACGTGGACCGGGAGGCCCGCAAGGGCAAGGGCCCGTCCGACCACGCCCCGATCGTGGTCGACGTCGACCTGGAGCCCGCCGTCGAACCCCTCTGACTCGGCCCTGGCACACGACCGGAGCGAAAGTCAGCGTCCCGTCATCGCGGTCCTTGGTGTGTGGCGTGACGGGGCAGGGCCGTGTCTACTTCTTGCCTGTGGGTGGCACAGCCTTGAGCGTCCTGAGTCCGTATCCACCTGAGCGGGTCGAACCGATCCTGGTGGAAGAGATGGTCTCCGAGGGCCTGACTCGGTATGAGCCCGATCCGCGCTACTGGCACTCTGCCGACGGCCTGCCCTACGGCTACGACATCCAACCGGCCGAGGCCGAGACGGATCCGGAGGAGCTACAGCTCGTCGAACGGGCCGCCGGGACGACGATGCGCTGCGACATCGGGCTGCACATCTTCGTCAGCGACCTCGCTGGCCGGCCCGCCCTCGCCCGGATGGCTCAGCAGGTCACACAGCGGACCGACGGCTGGGTGTTCGTCGAGTTCCACGACCCGCCCACCGCGACCCTGCTGCGTCGCCTGGACGACGCGGGCCGCTGCATCCGGGTTGGCGACGCCGTCTATCTCGACGCGGCGGCCATGGCCGCCTGGATCGCCCGGCCTGACTTTCACGTCGTCAAGTGAGCACCACCCGCGCCGCTCAGCCCTACAGGGAGCCGGGTAACGGCCACCCGTCGACAGCCTAAGGTGGGTGCCATGGCAGTCGTGAAGATCAACGCGATCGACGTCCCGCCCGGTACCGGCGAGGAACTGGAGCGCCGGTTCGCCGCCCGGGGTGGCGCGGTGCAAGGATCCCCCGGTTTCCTCGGCTTCGAACTGCTCCGCCCGGTGGCCGGCGAGACCCGCTACTTCGTGTACACGCGGTGGGAGTCGGAAGAGGCGTACCAGGCGTGGGCGTCCGGGCCGGCGCGGGCCGCGCACGGCGGCGGCGAGGGCGGCGAGCAACGCAAGCCGGTCGCCACCGGTGCCAACCTGCTGGAGTTCGAGGTGGTGCAGGAGGTCTCCGGCACCCCGTGACCCGACCGGTCTGCCGGCGCCAACTCCCGGCCGCCGGCAGGCCCGCCAGGCTGTACGTCAGCCGCTCTTCCTCACGACGCCAGCCCTCAATCAGGCACCGCCGCTCACTCGCTACGTCCCGCCAGGGCCTCCTTGAGCTGCTGGCGGAGGACGTTTGCTTCGTCCCTACGGCCAAGCGCTTCCAGCACATCGACCAAAGTGCGGTAGGCCGACAACAGCTGATTTCCGAACACCTGCGGCAACTGTTCGGCCAATTGCTGATAGACGTAGATGGACTCAATGGCAGTCTCCCACGCCTGCGGCAGGTTGGCCTTCACGTTCACACACACCTGGGCGTATTTCCGCAACGAGCTGGCGAGGCCGGGTAGGTAGGCGGGCAAATTCCCCTCAGCCAACCGACGGTAGATCGCCACCGCCTCCTCCGCCACAGCCAGGCTCTCCTCACGGCAGCCCAACTCGGACAGGAACGAACCGAGGTTGGTCAACGACACGGCGAGATTGGGCAGGTATGCGGCCGGACTCACCTCAGCCAACCGACGGTAGATGCCACTGGCCTCCTCGGCCGCAGCCAGGGCCTCCTCACGGTGATCCAGCCCGGACAGAAACGCGCCAAGGTTGGTCAACGACGCGGCAAGATTGGGCAGATACGCGGCCGGGCTCACCTCGACCAACCGACGGTAGATCACCACCGCCTCCTCCGCCACAGCCAGACACTCCGCACGGCCCAGCCTGGACAGCGACGCGCCGAGATTGGTCAACGACGCGGCAAGATTGGGCAGATACGCGGCCGGGCTCACCTCGACCAACCGACGGTAGATCACCACCGCCTCCTCGGCCGCAGCCAGGGCCTCCGCACGGCGGCCCAGCCCGGAGAGAGACGCAACGAGGTTGACCAACGACACGGCGAAATTGGGCAGGTACGCGGCCGGATTCACCTCAGCCAACCGGCGACGGATGCCGCTGGCTTCCTCGGCCGCAGCGAGGGCCTCCGCACGGCGACCAAACTCGGACAGGCGGAGGCCGAGGTTGGTCAACGACGCGGCGAGGCCAGGTAGGTAGGCGGCCGGATTCACCTCGACTAACCGTCGATAGATCACCACCGCCTCCTCGGCCGCAGCCAGACCCTCCGCACGGCGACCCAACTCGGACAGGAACACGCCGAGGCTGGTCAACGACAGAGCGAGATCGGGCAGGTACGCGGCCGGATTCACCTCAACCAACCGACGATAGATTCCGGTGGCTTCCTCGGCCGCGGCCACGGCCTCGTCACGGCGACCCGACTCCGACAGGCAGCCGCCCAGGTTGGTCAACGACAAGGCGAGGCCAGGAAGGTAGGCGGCCGGATTCACCTCAACCAACCGGCGACAGATTCCGGTGGCCTCCTCGGCCGCAGCCAAGGCCTCGGCACGGCGACCCAGCTCAGACCGGGACGCCCCGACGTTGGTCAACGACGCGGCGAGATTGGGCAGGTAAACGGCCGGATCCGCCGCAGCCAACCGACGATAGATAGCCACCGCCTCCTCAACCGCAGCCAGACCGTCGTCACGGCGGCCCAGCTCGGACAAGTCGTTACCGAGGTTGGTCAATGACAGAGCGAGATCGGGCAGGTGAACGGCCGGATTCTCCTCAGCCAACCGGCGACAGATGCTGGTGGCTTCCTCGGCCGCGGCCAGGCCGTCGTGACGGCGGCCCAGTGCGGACCGAGCCACCCCGACATGGGTCAACGACACAGCGAGGCTGGGCAGGTAAACGGCCGAATCCGCCGCAGCCAACCGACGATGGATAGCCACCGCCTCCTCGGCCGCAGCCAAGGCCTCGGCACGGCGACCCAGCCTGGACAGAGTTGTGCCGAGGTTGTTCATCGACACGGCGAGATTGGGCAGGTGGACGGCTGGGTTCCCCTCAGTCAGCCAACGGTGGATGGTGGCGGCCTCCTCGCATGGGGCCAAGGCCTCGTCATGGCGGCCCGCGTTGGTCAG
The DNA here is from genome assembly GCF_900090325.1 of Micromonospora pallida. NCBI lineage: Bacteria > Bacillati > Actinomycetota > Actinomycetes > Micromonosporales > Micromonosporaceae > Micromonospora > Micromonospora pallida. The sequence goes on from NZ_FMHW01000002.1 coordinate 3,824,088, forward strand.
ACGCCGTGCATGGGTGGTGAGCAGTCCGGCTTGCTCGGCCGGGTCGACGGCGGCGCCGAGGCGATGGTGGATGAGTGCGGTGCTGATAGCCGCAGCGGCGGTGTCGAGGTTGATGTGCCGGTCCGGCAGCAGCGCGTCGACGGCTTGTAGCACGGTGATGTCGGCGTGGGGAAGTTCGGCGAGGCGGGTGATGGTGGCGCCGCCGGCGGCCAGGGCCAGTTCGGGGTGTTGCCGGATCAGTGGGTACAGCACGTCGGTGGCGATGTGGGGCCAGCGGTGGGCGGTTTCCACCAGAACGGTGATCGCACCGGGAGCCCAGGTGGCGGGTTCAGCGGCAGGTTCACCGGTGAGGAGGTTGTGTGCGGCGGTGGCGGCCCAGTCGTCGGGTTGCCAGTCGTCGGCGCCGGTGTGTGGGTGTCCGGGCGTGGAGAGGGCGATGAGGTCTTCGCCGAGCCGGTCGGGCCGCAACGCCTGGAGGACGGTGCCGGGGTCGTCGGGGGATAGCAGAACCGGTGGTCGTCGATGATCGTGGCGACGCCGGGTTCAGCGACCTGGGTGCGGGTCAGGATGGTGGTGGCGTCGTCGCGGCTGACAGGGCCGGTGAGGGTGGCCAGGTAGACGGCGCGGCCCATGACCTCCGGGCTGGTGGGTCGGCGGGCCTCGGTGCGGGCGTGCAGGTGGTGCCAGTGGGCGCGTTCCCGGTTGAGCAGGTACACCGACAGGGCGTGCGGCTGCGCCGGTGGTGTCCGGTCGTGGTGGTGGGCGTCGACGGCGACCAGGGCGGCCATGTGCACCGCGAGGATCTGCCGGAACCCCGCTCCGGTCAGGTCCGGCACGGTGATGCCGGCGGTGTCGGGCACCTCGAGAGCGGTGGCGAAGCGTTCACGGGCATGGTCGAACAGCACCGTACGGTCGATGTCCTCGTCCAGCGGTGGCAGGTGGTGGGCGTCGGCGGTGATGGCGTGCTCGCTGTCGAGGCGGTCCCGCAGCGCGGCCCACCAGAACCCGGCCGAGCGGGCCAGGAGCAGCACCCGCAGCGCCAGCCCCGTACGCAGGGACACGGTGTTCAGGTCAGTGATCAACCGGTGCAGGTCTGATGCGGGCCACCGGTCGGCGTAGTCGACGACGACCAGCGCCCCACCGCCACCCGGCGATTCCCACGGGCTGCCGGCGAACTGCTGTTCCGGGGTGTGCAGAACCCGCCACGTCAACCAGCCCGCCGCACGAGCCTGAGCGGCCACGTGCCGGGCCAGCCGGGTCTTGCCCTGTCCACCAGCGCCATGCACCAACCGCACGGACACCAACTCCGGATCGCTCAGCCACGTGCTCAGCGCGTCGAGTTCGGTGTCGCGGCCGGTGAACGGCACCACCTGGTGCCGGGCCAGCAACAGTCGGCTCGGCTGCCGCCGCGCCGTATCCACCGACAGTGGCACGGCCCCCGGCGTGAAGTCACCGACCTGGTACGGCGGCCGGTCGGCCACGACGGTGACGTTGCCGCCGACGTCGCGGATCTGGATCACCGGGCCGAACACCATGCTGGCCGTGACCGCCTGCCCGGCCCGGGCCGGGGACCGCCAGCTCACCGGTCGACGTCCACGTCGCCGCCGACGTCGTCGACCTGCCGTACTCCACCGGCCATCCACGACCCGGTAACCGACTGGCCCCCAGGCCCGCCGGGGCCAGTTGTCCCCGACGTGGGCGACCCGCCGGCAGCGGCGGGCGCACGCGATGCGGCGGGACCGATTCGCACGTTCCCGCGCACTCTCCGCACCTGCATGACACCGCCCCGGACCACGGAGCCGGCCACCGACTGCCCGCCCGCAGCGCTGCCCTGTCGGCGGGCCAGCACCACCCCGTACGCGGTCATCGGCAACCCGAGCACGGCGACCATCGCGGCGATGACGCTGCCCCACTTGTCCGCGTCATCAAGCCGGGTCACGCCCAGGAACACGCCGAGCCCGATCAGCGCGACGCCGACAACCAGCAGCGCGACCCACACCACGGTTCTCTTCACGCCAGACACGAATCCATCATGGACCGCCGACGCTCTCGACGGCCTCATATTGATGGCCGTCGGCTACCCGACAATGCGCGCGTCGGGCGTAGGTGGAGTCAGGCGCGGTGGGCCATGTCGGTGACGAACGCCCGCCAGGCAGCCGGCGGGAAGGCGAGGATCCCGCCGTCGCGGTTCTTGGAGTCCCGCACCAGGACGATGCCGGGAAGGTTGTCGGCCACCTCGACGCAGTTACCGCCGTTGTTGCCGCTACGGGTGCTGGTACGCCACTGCGCGCCGGTCAGGTCCATGTCTTCGCCGCTTCCGTGATCAGGGAGAGTGACAGGGCTCGCGGGAGTGCCTCCCCATTTATACGCGCCCATCTACGGTCGAGGGTAGCCACGTCCAGGCGGTGCTCGACTATCTGCGCGCGGATCTGTCCGTCCACGTGGGCCACCCGTGCGGCGTCGGGCAGTTCGGCGACGGTGAAGGGCCCGCCGTGCCCGGGGTGCATACCGACGTCGGCCGGCACGACGTGGATCTGCACGGAGGGCAGCGCGGCGCACCGGACGAGATGTTCGCACTGCTCGCGCATCATCGCCCGGTCGCCGCCGGCCGTCCGGCGCAGGGCCAGCTCGTCGATGACCGCGACGAACAGGGGTGGACGGGCCCGGTGCAGGATGGCCTGCCGGGCCAGGCGGGCGGCGACCAGGTCGTCCACCTCGGCCGGGGTCAGCGCCTCCGCCGCGAGGGTGGCCCGCGCGTACGCCTCGGTCTGGAGCAGTCCCGGCACCCAGGCGAGTTCGAAGCTGCGCAGGGAGACCGCCTCGCGTTCGATCTCGGTCCACGGCCGGAACCAGACGGGCTCGCGCCGCCGCACGACGTCCGGCCAGAGTTCGGTGATCTCCTTGCCGAGGAGGGCGGCCACCTGGGCACGGTGCCGGGTCTGGGGGATCCGTCCCGGGTTGGCCCAGCGGGCCGCCGTCTTCGGATCGACACCGGTCTGCGCGGCGAGCGCCTCGGCGGTGACTCCCGCCTCGGTCATCGCCGCCACGAATACACGATTCACGCTTCGTCCTTTCGGGACGTCCCGAACGTCCACAGCCCATACTTCTACGTAGTGTGATCGTCCAACCACTCTGGGCAAGCTCGGATCATGCCACGAACACGACGCACCCGACCAGTCCCGTTCGCTCCCCGACACCGCCCCGTACTCCGGGGGTGGCGGATCGCCTGCTCATGTGGGCTGGTGTCCTGGCGGCGCTGCCCCGACCGGCGTTCACCCACACCGCCCGGCCCGCTCGCCGGCCCCGGCCCGCTCGCCGAGACCGGTCCACTCGGCGGCCCCGGTCCGCTCGCCGAGACCGGTCCGCTCGGCGGCCCCGGTCCGCTCGCCGACATCGGTCCGCTCGGCGGCCCTGGCACCGAGCGGCCGGGGCGGGAGCCCGAACGGAAGCCCGAGCCACCGCGCCGACCCGTACCGGACCCCGAGCCGCATCCGCCGGTGCCGCCGTACCCGATCGGGCCGTTCTCGCTGCCGTACGCCCGCCACCGGCTGGTGGTCGGCGCGACCAGGACTGTCGGGCCGGGCCGCGCGCGGTCGCCGAGGGTCACCTGCCGGACCGGCACGCACCAGGCACGGCCGGATGTCCCGCCGCATCGGCCGTGACCACGTCGCCGCCCGGCCGTGCTGGCGGTGCCGGGCGTGCGGCGCGCCGTGGCCGTGCCAGCCGGCGAAGCTGTATCTCCTGCGCGCGTACGCGGACGACCGACTCGGCCTGATGGTGGACCTCGGCGTGACGATGGCCGAGGCGGTGCGGGATCTTCCCGACGACGGCACCAACGTCGTCCAACGTTTCGTCCGCTGGGCCCGCCCGCTGCCCCGCCGCGACTGATCCCCCGGGGCGAGCCCAACGCAATGACGTGACCTGCCTCACGCACCGTCACAACGGCCGACCACGCCGCGTCGTCAGGTCGAACCCGAGCAACGAGGGAGACACCATGACCGGGAAGACCGACGTGATCGTGATCGGCGGCGGATACGCGGGCGTCATGGCCGCCAACCGCCTGACCCGGCGCGACGACGTGACCGTGACACTGATCAACCCACGTCCGACCTTCGTCGAGCGGATCCGCCTGCACCAACTGGTCGGCGGCTCCGACGACGCGGTGGTCGACTACCGGAAGGTGCTGGCCGAGGGGGTCCGGCTGCTGGTCGACACCGTGACCCGGATCGACGCGGCCGGGCGCAGCGTGACGTTGGCGACCGGCGACACGGTCGACTACGACTACCTGATCTACGCGGTGGGCAGCGGCAGCGCCGACCCGAGCGTGCCCGGGGCGGCCGAGTTCGCGTACCCGATCGCCACCCTGGAGGAGGCGGAGCGGCTGCGGCCGGTCCTCGCCGCCGCGCCCGCGACGGCCGCGGTGACGGTCGTCGGAGCCGGTCCGACCGGTATCGAGACCGCCACCGAACTGGCGGAGGTTGGTCGTACAGTGACGCTGGTCTGCGGCGAGGTGCTCGGCCCGTACCTGCACCCACGAGGGCGGCGCGCGGTGGCCCGGCGGCTGGCCGCACTCGGGGTGACCGTGCTCGACGGCCCCGACGCGACGGTGACGGCGGTGACCCGCGAGGCCGTCCAGCTCGGTGGCGACCGCTGGTTGCCGAGTGAGGTGACCATCTGGACCGCCGGCTTCGGCGTGCCGGACCTGGCCCGCCGCAGCGGGCTGCGCACCGACGCCCTGGGCCGCCTGCTCACCGACGAGACGTTGACCAGCGTGGACGACGTACGCATCGTCGCGGCCGGGGATTCGGCGGCCCCGTCGGGCCTGCCGGTCCGGATGAGCTGCCAGGCCGCGGTCCAGTCGGGCCCGCAGGCTGCCGAGACGGTGCTCAGCCGGATCGCTGGTACGCAGCCCGCCGCGGTCAACGTGGGTTTCGCCGGCCAGTGCATCAGCCTGGGGCGACGCGCCGGCATCTTCCAGTTCGCCCGCCGGAACGACACCGCGACCGGGCTCTACCTGGGCGGCCGGCCGGGCGCGAGGCTCAAGGAGTTCATCTGCCAGAGCATCCTCCGGCAACTGGCGTACGAGGCGCGCAAGCCCGGTTCGCGCAACCTGTGGACCAAGGACGACAAACGGCAGCAGCTACTTCGGGCCAGGCGCGACGAGGTGGCGCTCCACCGCTGAACCGGGGCTCAGATGTCGCGCGAGCCGACCAGGGTGGCGAAGGCGACGATGTTGTCGGCGTAGCCGACGCTGCCGCCGACGAACCGGCCCCCGCAGGTGATCAGCCGCAGGCCGGGGCCCCGGTAGTCGTCGTAGACCCGCTCCCCCGGCAGGGCGTCCTTGTCGAAGCGCTCCACCGAGGTGACCTCGAAGACGGCCACCGACCGGTCGTCGCGGGTCACCTCGACCCGGTCCCCCGGCCGGAGTTTGCGCAGGTCGTTGAAGACCGACGGCCCCGACACGGTGTCCGCGTGCCCGACGATGATGGCCGGGCCGGTCTCGCCCGGGGTCGGCCCGCCGTCATACCAGCCGGTCTCCTGGTGCCGCTCCAGCGGGGGCACCGCGATGGTGCCGTCCGGGGCGAGCCCGACCCGGGTGACCGGGGCGGTCACCTGGATCGCCGGCACGGTGAGGCTCACCGGGCGGCTCGCCGGCAGCGGGGCGGTCGCGGCCCGACCTGCCCCGGTGCCGGCGGCCAGGACGTCCCACGGTCCCCCCGCTGAACGGCCCAGTCCGACCCCGGTGGCGAAGACCCCGAGCAGCACCAGCACCACGGCCGTCGGGAGGCGCCAGCGACGCCCGTCCCGCCGCCGGGACGGCAGTTCCCGGACGTTGACGGAAGGTCGGGAGCTGGCGCGGACAGTGCCCATGGCGGCGACTCAGCGGGAGGTCCGTGGTCGTTGTCGCCGAGCGGCCAGCATCGCCAGGACCAGCCCGGCGACGGTGACGGCCAACCCGCCGGGCAGGAGCAGACCCTCGAGGTCCGGGCCACCGGCCGTACCGCCGAACCCGGTCGCCGGGCCCCGGCTGGGGTGCGGCTGGCCGCCGCCCGGTCCGGGTTGGTGACCGCCGGGTTGGTGACCGCCGCCACCGGCGGTCACGGTCAGCATCGTCGAGGCGTTCGGGCCCTCCACACAGAGCAGCTTGACCCGGTGCCTACCCGGTGTGGCGTGCCCGGGGATGGTCACCGTCCCGGCGAGGTACCCGTGCTGCGGGTGAACGGTGACGATGCCGAACGCCTCCGACTCGACGCTGGCCGCATCGCGGTTGGACCGGCAGCTCGCCCGGATGCCGACCAGTTCGCCGGGGCCGGCCCGGCTCGGCGTGACCCGTACGTAGACGTCGGCGGCGTGGGCGGGTCCGGTGGCCAGGAGTACGCCGACGGCGGCGAGGAGCAGCCCCAGCAGCATCGCCGCGCCCCGGCGCGTGGCTGATCCCATGACCCCTCCCGCCCCGTCTGCCCGGACCGGGCACCCGGACCCGGTCTGCCGTCTGAGATGACCCCGTCCTGCCGGCGTCGTCGGTACGCCGCATCCAGCTCCCGGTGACGGCCGGTACACCGCAGCCGGCCCCCGGCTGGTACAGCCACGTCCAGCCCCCGGTGAACGTGCCCGTACGCCGCATCCGGCCCCCGGTGACAGCCGGTACGCCACGTCCAGCCCTCCGGTGACGGCCGACACCGCGTCCGGTTCCCGGTGACGGTCGCGTAGGCTCGGGTCGCTGTGACCACCATCGACCACGACCCGGCCACCCCGACGCACCCGGCCACCCCGATGCACCCGGACGCTCCACCGCACCCGGACGCTTCGACGCCGTCCCCGAGACGCGCTACCGTCCGCACCTTCCACCCGCGCCGGGGCCGACTCAGCAGCCGCCACCTCGACGCGTTGGACCGACTCTGGCCGGCGTACGGGCTCGCGGTGCCGGACGGGGCCGGACCACCGGTCGACCTCGCCGACCTGTTCGGCCGTCGGGCTCCGGTGGTGCTGGAGATCGGTTCCGGGATGGGCGACGCGACCGCCGCGATGGCCGCCGCCGACCCGGATCGAGACTATCTCGCAGTAGAGGTGCACACCCCGGGAATCGCCAACCTCCTCGCCCTGGTGGAGCGGCACGGGTTGGGCAACGTCCGGATCGCCAGCGGGGACGCGTTGGAGCTGATCCGGCGGCTGCCGGAGGGGACGCTGGACGCGGCGCACGTCTTCTTCCCCGACCCGTGGCCGAAGGCACGGCACCACAAGCGCCGACTGATCCAGCCCCGCCACGTCGCGCTGCTGCGCTCCCGGCTCACCCCGGGCGGCACGCTGCACTGCGCCACCGACTGGGCCGAGTACGCCGACGCGATGCGCGAGACCCTGGACGCCGATCCGGAGCTGGCCGACGCCCGACCCGGTGACACCTCCCGTCCGGCGCACCGCCCGGTCACCAAGTTCGAGCGCCGCGCCCTGCTCGCCGGCCGCCCCGTCACCGACCTGCTCTACCGCCGCCGCTGAGGTGCCCGCCGAGGCGGTAGCCGCACCCCGCCGAGGGCGGTAGCCGCACTGCGCTGAGGCGGTAGCCCGCACCCCGCTGGGGTGGTAGCAGGGGACCCCTGTTACCTGTTTCTGCCGTGCAGGGGGCCCCTGCTACCACCAAAGCCGGTGCGGCGGGCAGGATGGAACGGCTATGACGCTCACCGCCGCGCTGCCGGACAGCGCCGACCCCGATGCCCTGTACGACGCGTTCGCCGGTTGGGCGAAGGAGCGTGGCCTCGACCTCTACCCCCACCAGGAGGAGGCGGTCATCGAGATCGTCTCCGGCGCGAACGTGATCATGAACACCCCGACCGGCTCGGGCAAGAGCCTGGTCGCGATCGCGGCACACTTCGCCGCCCTGGCCGACAACCGGACGACTTTCTACACCGCACCGATCAAGGCCCTGGTGTCGGAGAAGTTCTTCGCGCTCTGCGAGGTCTTCGGCGCGGACAACGTGGGCATGCTCACCGGCGACGCGAGCGTCAACGCGGACGCCCCGGTGATCTGCTGCACCGCCGAGATCCTGGCCAACCTGGCCCTGCGCGAGGGCGCGAAGGCCGACGTCGGCCAGGTGATCATGGACGAGTTCCACTTCTACGCCGAGCCGGACCGGGGCTGGGCCTGGCAGGTGCCGCTGATCGAGCTGCCGCAGGCGCAGTTCGTACTGATGTCGGCCACCCTCGGCGACACCACCCGGTTCGTCGACGACCTGACCCGCCGGACCGGGCGGCCGACCGCCGTCGTGCGTTCGGCCGAGCGGCCGGTTCCGCTGCTCTTCTCGTACGTGACCACGCCGCTGCACGAGACGCTGGAGGAACTGCTCACCACGAAGCAGGCCCCGGTGTACGTGGTGCACTTCACCCAGGCCGCCGCGCTCGAACGGGCCCAGGCGCTGATGAGCGTGAACGTGTGCAGCCGCGCCGAGAAGGACATGATCGCCCAGGCGATCGGCCGGTTCCGGTTCACCTCCGGGTTCGGCAAGACGCTGTCCCGGCTGGTCCGGCACGGCATCGGCGTACACCACGCGGGCATGCTGCCGAAGTACCGCCGGCTGGTGGAGACCCTCGCGCAGGCCGGCCTGCTCAAGGTCATCTGTGGCACCGACACGCTCGGCGTCGGCATCAACGTGCCGATCCGTACGGTGCTCTTCACCGGCCTGAGCAAGTACGACGGCACCCGTACCCGGCTGCTCAAGGCCCGCGAGTTCCACCAGATCGCCGGCCGGGCCGGGCGGGCCGGGTTCGACACCATCGGCCGGGTGGTGGTGCAGGCCCCCGAGCACGTGATCGAGAACGAGAAGGCCCTCGCCAAGGCCGGTGACGACCCGAAGAAGCGCCGCAAGGTGGTGAAGAAGAAGCCGCCGGAGGGCTCGATCGGCTGGGGCGAGCCGACCTTCCAGCGGCTGGTCGACTCCGAGCCGGAGCCGTTGACCTCCAGCTTCCAGGTCAGCCACTCGATGCTGCTCAACGTGATCGGCCGCCCCGGGGACGCGTTCGCCGCGATGCGGCACCTGCTCACCGACAACCACGAGGACCGGGCCGCCCAGCGGCGGCACATCCGCCGGGCCATCGCCATCTACCGGGCGCTGCGCGCCGGCGGCGTGGTCGAGCAGCTCGACGAACCCGACGAGGCCGGCCGCCGGGTCCGACTCACCGTCGACCTCCAGCTCGACTTCGCGCTCAACCAGCCGCTCTCCCCGCTCGCCCTGGCGGCCATCGAACTGCTCGACGCCGAGTCCCCGTCGTACGCCCTGGACGTGCTCTCGGTGATCGAGTCCATCCTGGACGACCCGCGTCAGGTGCTCTCCGCGCAGCAGTTCAAGGCGCGCGGCGAGGCGGTCGCCGCGATGAAGGCCGAGGGCATCGAGTACGAGGCCCGCCTCGAACTGCTCGACGAGGTGACCTGGCCGAAGCCCCTCGCCGAGCTGCTGGACGCCGCGTACGAGATGTACCGGCAGGGGCACCCGTGGGTGGCCGACCACCAGCTCTCCCCCAAGTCCGTCGTCCGGGACATGTACGAGCGGGCGATGACCTTCACGGAGTACGTGCAGTTCTACGGGCTGTCCCGGTCCGAGGGGCTGGTCCTGCGCTACCTGGCCGACGCGTACAAGACGCTGCGGCAGACCGTTCCCGAGGACGCCAAGACCGAGGAACTGGTCGACCTGATCGAGTGGCTGGGCGAGCTGGTCCGCCAGGTCGACTCCAGCCTGATCGACGAGTGGGAGCGGCTGCGCAACCCGTCCGACGCGGCCGAGGCCGCCGAGGCCCTGGACGACCGGGTGCCGGCGGTGACCCGCAACGCCCGCGCGTTCCGGGTGCTGGTACGCAACGCGCTGTTCCGCCGGGTGGAGCTGGCCGCCCTGCGCCGCTGGGACCTGCTCGGCGAACTCGACGGCGCGGACGGTTGGCACGCCGACGCCTGGGCCGACGCGCTGGAGCCGTACTTCGACACGTACCCGGAGATCGGCACCGGGCCGGACGCCCGGGGTCCCGCGCTGCTGATGATCGAGCAGGGCCCGCAGCGGTGGACCGTCCGGCAGATCCTGGACGACCCGGACGGCGACCACGACTGGGGCATCAGCGCCGAGATCGACCTGGCCGCCTCTGACGAGGTCGGCGCCGCCGCCGTACGGGTCACGGACGTCGGGCAACTCTGACGGGAGGCAGCCGGTCGCGCGTCACCGACCGAATCAGGTTCGGGACGCCAGGCGGCCGGCTGCCGACAGCCGTCGGATCACCGCGTCGTGCGGAACGGCGTGACTGGTGCGCCCACCCACGCCGGTGGTGGTCACGGCGGTGAACAGCGAGTTGAGCAGTGCCTCCTCGACCGTGTCCAGGACGGCGGCGAAGACCGGGTCGAGGTCCCCGTCGCAGATCGGCGGTTCGTCCGCTCCGGCCGTATCGTCTGCTCCGACCGTCCTGAACGCGATCGCGTAGTCGCCGCTGCCGTGGCTGTACGACGCCCCGACCCGGCCCATCGCGAAGACCGCCCGCCGGGCCACCCGGCCGAGCTGTCGGGCGTCCAGGGGCAGGTCGGTGGCCACCACGATCATGCACGAGTTGCCCGCTGGGGTGGTCCGATCGGCGTCCGGGACCAGTTCGTCGACCGGCATCGGAACGCCGAGGACGGTGAGCACGCCGCCGAAGTTGGCCTGCACGAGGACGCCGACCGTCGCCGGGCGGCCGGCCACCCGGACCGTTCGGGACGACGTACCGATGCCGGCCTTGTACCCCAGGGCCGTGGTACCGGTGCCGGCTCCGACGCAGCCCTCCGCCGGCGGATCGGCGGACGCCCCGGCGAGGGCGGCCCGAACGTGTTCCGCCCCGATCGGACGGCGGCGGATGTCCGACAGGTGGCCGTCGTTGGTCTCGCCGACCAAGGGATTGAACGACAGGCCGTCCGGCCGACGCTCCATGAGGTGTCCCAGCAGCGCGTCCGCGACCCGGAACACCGACAGCGTGGCGGTCAGGGCGATCGGTGACTCCAGTACGCCGAGTTCGTCGACCTGGGTCGACCCGACGAGCTTGCCGTAGCCGTTGCCGCAGAACACGGCGGCCGGCAGAGCCCACCGCCCGGGACCGAGCGCACTCGGTACGACCACGGTGACGCCGGTACGGAGGTCGGCGCCGTTGTCGATGGTGGTGTGCCCGACCAGGACGCCGGGGACGTCGGTGATCGCGTTGTGCCGCCCGATGGGCAGTGACCCCACGACGATCCCGAGGTCGCGGGCGCGCCGCCTCGCCCCGGTCATCAGGTGTCCCGCCTGTCGAGGATGTAGTGGCGCAGCCTCACCGGCCGGCGGTCGGGGGTCGTCCAGTCGGCGTCTGTGGTGTGGGAGTGCTGCCAGCCACTGGCTTCGTAGAAGGCGACGGCGGCCGAGCGACGGTCGTCCGTGACGTTCAGCGTCAGGTCGTAGCCACGTTCGGCGGCCCAGGACCGAACGTGGCTGACCAGTGCGCTGGCGACCGACTGCCGGCGGGCCGCCGGCGTGACGTAGAGCCGGGACAGTTCGGCGTGGCGGGCTGGTGCCGGGCTGTCCGGGGTGCCGGGGAGTCGTTGGACCGCGACGTGGCCGGCAACAGCGCCGCCAGGTCCGTCGACGATCCACGCCCGCAGCAACCGCGGTGGGGTGAGCCACCCGTGTGGGTCCGCCGGCCAGTTCAGCGGGTAGGCGTCGGCGTGGTGGACCGCGCGCAGCGCCTCGACGCATCGGTCGAGGTCGGTCGCGCGTCGGGTCCGGACGATCAGGTGCCCCATCAGGACATCTTCCCCCGGAGGCACCAGCGGGTTCGCTCGCCGGGGGGCGCACACTCACAGGTTTCGGTCGAGCCGGACACGATCCGTGCCCGCCAACCCTGTTCGATGTCGTACCTGTCGATTAGAATGTATGTACTAATCTCGGCACTGACCTGGGAGGACGTCCAGTGTCCGCACCTCTCACCACCGCACTTCCGCCGTACGCCACCCTGCTCGGGTTCACCCGCTACGTCGACCGCACCGGCCCGACCAAGGCGACCTTCGTCGGCGGGTTGCGCAGGCAGCGGGCGAGCCGTTCCGGCTTCAACCCGCACGGTCAGTTCGTCAAGGCCCTGAAGGCCGACATCGCCTTCCACACCGGCGGCACCCACCTGGCCGGGGTGGCCGACGTGGTCAAGCCGCGCTGGCGGCCGCTCTACCAGGCCCTCACCCCGGGCGCGACGCGCTGGCTGCACTCCCTCGGCGAGCCGAAGGAAGTCGACCTCGTCCAGGCCCGGGACGCGCTCGCCATGCTCGGCGACCTGCCCGTCAAGATCAACCCCCACTTCGGCGTCCGGTACGCCGACGGCCGCGCCGAGGCGGTCCGGCTGCACTTCGACGAGGCCGCCCCCAGCCCGGAGTCCGCTCTGGCCACCCTGCACCTGATGGCGCGACACATGGACGCCGTACTGCCGCACGCCGCGCCGGTCCTGGTGGATGTCCGCCGGGGCGAGGCACACCGGATGCCCGACGGGGTCAAGCCGGAGCAGGTCGAGCAGTGGCTCGCCGGCGAGGCCGCCGCCTTCCGAGCCATCTGGTCCACCGCCGCCTAACCCACCAGCCACCCGTCCGGGACATCGTTGATCAAGAAGTTTGCGTCAGGCTTTGGCCCGGTGAGTGACGCGAACTTCTTGATCACCCGGGCGGGTCGGGGCGGTTTCGACACGACGGGCTGGCGGGCCCGGACATACGGCAACGGGCCGGCCCCTGTTGCAGGGGGCCGGCCCGGTCGTGTTGTTGTCGTCAGGCGGAGTAGCCGCGGGTGGCGGTCCAGTCGGCGAGGTTGTCGGTGGTGATCCAGTAGGAGGACTGGTCGGGGTTGGCGGAGTCGGAGATCTTCACGGTGTCGCCGTTGTCGCGGTAGCCGACGACGCTGATGTAGTGGCCGCCCTCGAAGGAGTGGACGCCGCCGTCGGTGTCGGTGGCGGTGCCGGCGATGTTCGCCACGATGCCGTGACCGTTGTCGACGGCCTTGACGACATCCTTGCGCAGGGTGTCGGTCTGCGCGTCGTCGGCCTTGGCGCTGGAGATCTCCACCGTGCGGAAGGTGTCCTTACCCGCCTTGACGTTCAGCGCCTTGGTGATCTGGTGCGCCGAGTCGGTGCCGTTCTCGGTGGTGCCCATCTCGCGGGCCAGGTCGTCCTGGCTGACGTTCTTGTCCATCGTGGTCAGCGCGTTACGCGCCGCGGCGGGACCGCAGTAGAAGAAGTTCGGCTGGGCCTCGTAGCGGACCCGCAGTTCCTTACCACCCTTACCACCACCGTCACGGTCGTGGCCGCGGTCGGTGGTCGCCGAGGCGGTCGGGGTGTGCGTGCTGGCGGGGGCGGCGAAAGCAGTGGCCGGGGCGGCCAGGGCGCCACCGACGAGAGCGGCACCAGCAGCGGTCAGAGCAGCCTTACGGATCAGCGTGGTCATGGGGGTGTCCTGCCTTTCCGTCACGGGGGACGACGCGAGGCGCGGGGGCGCCACACGCACTGGGGGGAAGAAGATCAAAGGGCACGGTCCCGGGGCCTCAGCCCGCACGGGTGTGCGCCAGCCATATACAACACCCGCATGCCAGCCGGCATTCCGCATCCGAGCGGGCCCGACATGCGCGGCTCGGCCGGCGCTGGCATCCCAGCCCGAAGGCCGGTCGGATGCCCGGGGGTGAACCATGTACAACACCACCGGGCCGGCCAGCATTCCGGGGCCGGCGAGCACGGCTCGATCCCGTGCGCGGCCCGGCCGGGGTGCCCGGGGTGAACCCGATACAACGCCCCCACCCCCACACCGATTCCCGCCCCCGCCAACCCCGCCGCCCCGCCCCGCTCGGGGCCACACGCCGAACATCACACCAGCGCCACCGCGCCGATCATGGCGTTGCGGTGCCCTGATTGGTAACGTTTGCGAGGTTTGGGTGGTGCCCCAACTCCATGATCGACGAGGGGGCCGGACGGCGGGGGCGGGGGCGGCGTTCGGCTGGCGGTTGTGGGGCGAGCGTGGGTACAGGTGAGGGAAGGCGGGGCGGAACCTCGCGTTCGGGGCGTTGTGGTGGAAACCGGGCACCGGCGGCGCTGGATGTCGCGGGGTAGACGCCCTCAGTCGCATCGGCCCATCGACGGAAGTCGAGCGCTTTCAGTTTCAATCGTTGAGCTTTCAACAATCTCCGGGTACGGTGATCAGACAAGGCGGGGCCGACGATGCGGTCGCGCACCTGCCGATTCGTGTGTTACATGCGCTGCCCGGCCCTTCCGGGCAACAACGCGCAGGCCGTCACTGGCCGGCCCGAGCGGCTGGCGTCCCACTGTTGCCGATGCCAGGAGGAGTCCCATGTCCCTGCCCGCTTCCGTCCGTGACGTCGCGATGCTGCTCGCCCGAATCGGGGTCGGCGTCGTGTTCATCGCCCACGGCTGGCAGAAACTGGTCACCAACGGGGTCGACGGCACGGCCGCCTTCTTCGAGCAGTCGGGCGTACCCCTGCCGACACTCGCCGCCTGGTTCGCCGCCGCCGTGGAGCTGTTGGGCGGCGCGGCGTTGGTTCTCGGCCTGGTCGTCCCGGTCGCCGGGGTGCTGCTCGCACTGAACATGCTCGGCGCCTACGTCTTCGTCCACGCCGGCAACGGCATCTTCGTGGACCAGGGCGGCTACGAACTCGTCCTCGCCCTCGGCGCGGCCAGCCTGCTGCTCGCCGCCGTCGGTGCCGGGCGGTTCAGCCTCGACCACCTGCTGACCGGCCGCCGCCGGGCCGCCACGCCGGTCACCACCGGCGTCTGACCCGTCGCCGAGCCCGTCTCGACGCCGCCAGCCGGCCGCCGTCCGTTCCGTCGGCCGGGGGCGGCTGGTGGGGGGCGCATAGGCTCGGGGCATGTCTGCGGCACGTAACGGCACGGTCCGGCTGGCCGTGGCGGCCGTCCTCGTCGGGGTGGTCGCCCTCGGCCTGGTCACCCTCGGCTGGTGGTTCCGCGACTGGGAGTTCTCCACTGACCGGGATCGGTACCTCGATCCGTCCTGGTGGGGCGGGGTGATCACCGTTGACCTCGGCCACCTCGCGTTCGGCAAGGTCGGCTTCAAGATTGCGCTGGCCGCCGTCGCGGCTGTCGGGGCGCTCCTCTGGGCACGACGTCGACGCGCCGACCACAGCGGCTCCGATCACGTCACCACCATCTCCGATGACACCGTCACCGGCTCGGGTGACGACGTGGCCCAGGCGGCAAAGCGCTGGTAGCAGACCGGCTCGGGCGACGACGCGGTCCAGACGGCAATGTGCTGGTAGCAGACCGGCTCGGTTCCGGAACGTCACCCGAAGGCAGGCTCCGTAACCGCTACCGCTACCGCTACGGCGTCGCGGCGGGTGTCGGCAGGTCGGCCAGGGGCAGCACACGCGGATCGTCCATCGGACCGACGATCACCCGGATCGCGGGGAAGTAGTCGAGCAGCAGGCTCCGGCACCGTTCACAGGGCGACAGGATCTCCCGTCCCCGGTCCCCCACCGCGACGATGGTCTCCAGCTCACCGGCGGCCTGCGTGGCGGCCGTGCCGACGGCGACCGCCTCGGCGCAGGTCGTGCCGGTGTCGTGGTGCAGGTTCACGCCGGTGAGGACGCGTCCCTCCGGCGTCCGGGCCGCGGCGGCCACGGTGTGCCGGGCACTGCGACACCGCAGCCGGGCGACCGCGCCGGCGGCCTGCACCAGGGCCCGGTCGGTGTCCCGCATGGTCATCGCATCCCCCACGCTCGATCGGCGACCAACTGTAGACCCTGCCAGTTGGGTGAGGGTGGAGGCCCTCCCCGCCGGGTGCGGATGCCTTCCGCCGGCCGGCGGCAATCCGGGAACGGTCCAGCGGCCGGACGGCGGGAGCGGGAACAACCGGGGAGCGGAGACAACCGGGGAGCGGCCCTGCGGCGTGACGGTGGCAGCCCGGGAGGGGGACGGGGGCGGCACGGCGATAACCCGGGAGCGGTCCGGCGGCGAGCTGCCTATCCTTGGCGACGACATGCAGAATCCTTCCGCCTCCGCCGCGCCCGACACCGTCCGCGAGCCCGCCGCCGACCTCCGCGAGCTGCACCGCCGGGTTGCCGCGCTGATGTTCCGCGACCAGCGCCGCGTCCAGCGTCGGCTGGATGGGGTACGCCGGCTGCGCGACCCCGTCCGGCGGGACGCCGCGCTGGTCGAGATCGCTGCGGACGTGGCTGGCGCCGAGGCGCGGTTGGCCACCCGCCGGGCGGCCGTACCGGTGATCACCTATCCGGCGGGCCTGCCGGTCAGCGAGCGTAAGGATGACATCGCCGCCGCGATCCGCGACCACCAGGTGGTGATCGTGGCCGGTGAGACCGGGTCGGGTAAGACCACCCAGCTGCCGAAGATCTGCCTGGAGCTCGGACGGGGCGTGCACGGGCTGATCGGGCATACCCAGCCCCGGCGGCTGGCCGCCCGCACGGTCGCCGACCGGATCGCCGACGAGTTGGGCACCGAACTGGGCGACGTGGTCGGCTACAAGGTGCGCTTCACCGATCAGGTCAGCGACCGGTCCCTGGTCAAGCTGATGACCGACGGCATCCTCCTGGCCGAACTCCAGACCGACCGGATGCTGCGCCAGTACGACACGTTGATCATCGACGAGGCGCACGAGCGCAGCCTGAACATCGACTTCATCCTCGGGTACCTGAGACAGCTCCTCCCCCGGCGGCCCGACCTGAAGGTGATCATCACCTCGGCGACCATCGAGACCGACCGGTTCGCCCGGCACTTCGCCGCGCCGCCGGCCGACGGGGCGACCGAGGAACGGCCCGCGCCGGTGGTGGAGGTCTCCGGGCGGACGTACCCGGTGGAGGTGCGGTACCGGCCGCTGGTCGAGGTCACCGAGGCCGAGGACGACGAGGGCGACGACGAGGAGAACGTCCGGGACCAGATCCAGGCGATCGGCGACGCGGTCGAGGAGTTGGCCGCCGAGGGGCCGGGCGACATCCTGGTCTTCCTCAGCGGTGAGCGGGAGATCCGGGACACCGCCGACGCGCTCGGCAAGCTGGTGCAGAAGAAACGTTCCCTGCTCGGCACCGAGATCCTCCCGCTGTACGCCCGGCTCTCCGCCGCCGAGCAGCACCGGGTCTTCGCCCCGCACACCGGGCGGCGGGTGGTGCTCGCCACGAACGTCGCGGAGACCTCGCTGACCGTCCCCGGCATCAAGTACGTGGTGGACCCGGGCACCGCGCGGATCTCCCGCTACTCCAGCCGGCTCAAGGTGCAGCGGCTACCCATCGAAGCGGTTTCCCAGGCCTCGGCCAACCAGCGCAAGGGCCGCTGTGGGCGTACCTCGGACGGTATCTGCATCCGCCTCTACGACGAGCAGGACTTCCTCTCCCGGCCGGAGTTCACCGATCCGGAGATCCTCCGCACCAACCTGGCCTCGGTCATCCTCCAGATGACCTCGATCGGGCTCGGCGACATCGCCGCGTTCCCGTTCATCGACCCGCCGGACCGGCGCAACATCACCGACGGCGTGAACCTGCTGCACGAGTTGGGCGCGCTCGACGTGACCCAGACCGACCCGGCGAAGCGGCTCACCCCGCTGGGGCGGCGGCTGGCCCAGCTCCCGGTGGACCCCCGGCTGGCCCGGATGGTGGTGGAGGGCGAGCGCAACGGCTGCGCCACCGAGGTGGTCGTGATCGCCGCCGCGCTCTCCATCCAGGACCCACGCGAGCGGCCGGTGGAGAAGCAGGCCCAGGCCGACCAGGCGCACGCCCGGTTCACCGACCGTGAGTCGGACTTCGTCAGCCTGCTCAACGTCTGGCGTCACCTGCGCGAGCAGCAGCGCGCCCTGTCCTCCAGCGCGTTCCGCCGGATGTGCAAGGCGGAGTACCTGAACTACCTGCGGGTGCGCGAGTGGCAGGACATCGTCAGCCAACTGCGCCAGGTGCTCCGTACGCCGGAACCGGGTGGCCCGGGACGCGGCCGGCGCGGGTCGGCGGAGGCCGGAGCCGACGGAGGACGGCGGGACGGCGCGACGACGGCCGGCGGGGGACGACAGGACGGCGTGACCACAGCCGACGGCGGGGGTCGACGGGGCGGGACCGCGGACCTGCCGGAGGAGATCGACACCCCGAAGGTGCACCAGTCGCTGCTGGCCGGGCTGCTCTCCCACGTCGGGCTGAAGGACCCGCAGAAACATGAGTACCTCGGCGCACGGGGTGCCAAGTTCGCCCTCTTCCCGGGCTCGGCGCTGTTCAAGAAGCCGCCCCGCTGGGTGATGGCCGCCGAACTGGTGGAGACCTCCCGGCTCTGGGGACGGGTCGCCGGCCGGGTCGAGCCGGAGTGGGTCGAACCCCTCGCGCAGCACCTGGTCAAGCGCAGCTACAGCGAGCCCCACTGGGAGAAGAAGCAGGCGGCGGTGCTCGCGTACGAGAAGGTGACCCTCTACGGCATCCCGCTGGTCACCGGCCGGAAGGTGAACTTCGGGCGGATCGACGCGGGCCTGAGCCGGGAACTGTTCATCCGGCACGCCCTGGTGGAGGGCGACTGGTCCACCCACCACCAGTTCTGGCGGGACAACCAGAAGCTGCGCGACGAGGTCGAGGAGCTGGAGCACCGGGCCCGGCGACGGGACATCCTGGTCGACGACGAGACGATCTTCGCCTTCTACGACGAGCGGATCCCGGCCGACGTGGTGTCCGGACGACACTTCGACGCCTGGTGGAAGAAGGAGCGTCGCGAGCGGCCCGACCTGCTCACCTTCACCCGGGAGCTGCTGGTCAACGCCGGCCGGGGCGGCGTGGCCGAGGCGGACTACCCCGACGAGTGGCACTCCGGCGGGGTGACGCTGCCGCTGACCTACCGGTTCGACCCGGGTACCACGGCCGACGGGGTGACCGTGGACATCCCGCTGCCGCTGCTCAACCAGGTGCCGGCGGAGAGCTTCGACTGGCAGGTGCCGGGGCTGCGCGAGGAGCTGGTGGTCGCGTTGATCCGCTCGCTGCCCAAGGCGGTCCGGCGCAACTTCGTGCCGGTGCCAGACTTCGCCCGCGCCGCCCTGGCCGCGATCACCCCCGGCGAGGAGCCGCTGCTGGACGCGCTGACCCGGGTGCTGCGCCGGATGACCGGGGTGACCGTGCCCCGCGACGCGTGGGACCTGGCGAAGCTCCCCGCGCACCTGCGGGTCACCTTCCGGGTGCTCGACGAGGAGAACAAGCCGGTCGCCGAGGGCAAGGACCTGCCGGCCCTGCAACGTCAGCTCAAGACCGAGGTACGCCAGGTGGTGGCCGCCGCCGCCCCGGACGTGGCCCGTGCCGGGTTGCGCGAGTGGAGCATCGGTACGCTGCCGCGCACCATCGAGCAGGTCCGGGCCGGGTACCGGGTGGTCGCGTACCCGGCGCTGGTCGACGAGGGGTCCACGGTCGGGGTGAAGGTCTTCGACTCCGAGGCGGAGCAGGCGGCGGCGATGTGGGCGGGAACCCGCCGGCTGCTGCGGTTGACCGTGGCGAACCCGGCGAAGTTCCTCCAGGGGCGGCTGAGCAACGAGGCGAAGCTGGCGTTGAGCCGTAACCCGCACGGCGGGGTGCAGCAGCTCATCGAGGACGCGACCGGGGCGGCGATCGACCGGCTGGTCGCCGACGCGGGCGGTCCGGCCTGGGACGCCGAGGGCTTCGCCGCGCTGCGCGAGAAGGTCCGCGCCGACCTGGTGGACACCGTGGTCGAGGTGATGGACCGGGTCCGGAAGGTGCTCGCCGCCGCCCACGCGGTGCAGCAGCGACTGACCCGGACCACCGACCTGAGCCTGGTGGCCGCGCTGGCCGACATCAAGGCGCAGCTCGCCGGGCTGGTGCACGCCGGGTTCGTCACCGAGACCGGGTACGCCCGCCTGCCGGACCTGCTGCGCTACCTCGCCGCGATCGAGCGACGCCTGGACCGGCTGGCCGGCAACCCGCAACGGGACCGCCAGCAGCAGGACCGGATCGCGGTGGTGCAGAAGGAGTACCAGGACATGCTCGCCGCCCTGCCGGCGAGCCGACGCGGTGCCGAGGCGGTCCGGCAGATCCGCTGGATGATCGAGGAGTTGCGGGTGAACGTCTTCGCGCAGGCGCTCGGCACCCCGTACCCGGTCTCGGAGCAGCGGATCTACCGGGCGATGGACGACGCCGAGGGACGCTGACGGACGCTCCCGTCGGATGCGGCGGGGGTGTCCGTCACGGCCGGCCGGCGTGCGTCGCGGCCGGCCCAGGCCGGGCCGGGCCGGGCCGGGCCGGGCCGGGCCGGGCCGGGCCGGGCCGGGCCGGGCCGCATGCCGGGTCAGGGCCGGGCCGCATGCCGGGTCAGGGCCGGGCCGCATGCCGGGTCAGGGCCGGTCACAGGGGTTGGACGCCGGGTGGCAGCTTCCCCTCGTCGGTGGCGTCGCGGACGTACTCGAGCAGGATCCGGCGCAGTTCCCGGCCTGCGTGGGTGGGCACCGCGTCCCGGCGTCGGGCCACCGCGATGGTCCGTCGTACGCCGGGCGGGGCGAGCGGGGTGACCCGGATGCGGGGGCGACGGGCGACCACGATGCCCGGCACCAGGGCCACTCCGAGCCCGGCCTCGACGAAGCTGAGCACCGCGTCCATCTCGCCGCCGTCCACCGCGAAGGAGGGCTCGAAGCCCGCCGCCCGGCAGGCGTCGAGGGTGGCGTCGCGGATGTCGTAGCCCTGGCGGAACATCACCAGCGGCTGGTCGCGTAGATCGGTGATACGCAGCTCGCCGGTCGCGATGGCGGCGGGAATCGGTTCCAGTGAGGCGACCACCAGGCTCTCCCGCAGGATCGGCTCGGCGCGCAGCCCCGGGTCGGGGCCCTGGGCCGACATGATGATCAGGGCGAGGTCGAGGTCGCCCCGGAGCAGGTCCCGGACGAGGTCCTGCGAGCCGCCCTCCTCCACCCGCAGGTCGACGGTGGGGTGGGCGTCCCGGAACCGGCGCAGCACCGGCGGGGCGAGCGAGGTCACCAGGCTGGGGGTGGCGCCGAGGCGGACCCGCCCCCGGCGCAGGCCGACCAGCTCCTGCACCTCCCGGTGCGCGGTCTCCACGTCGGCGAGGATCCGCTTGGCGGAGGGGAGCAGCACCTCACCGGCGGCGGTGAGGGCGATGTTGCCCCGGACCCGCTCGAACAGGGGGGTGCCGAGCTCGGTCTCCAGGGCGTGAATTTGCTTACTCAACGACGGTTGGGTGATGCCGACGTGTTCGGCAGCTTGGGTGAAATGTCGTAGTTCGGCCACTGCCACGAAGTACCTGAGCTGATGGAACTGCATCGGCATAGCTTAGGGCTATGCATGGTGTGACTTCCATGCATTGGACGACTAATCGCAGTTCCTCCTAGCGTCGATGCCGTGGTAGTCACGACAACTCGGTCGCCCGTCCGCTCCAGCGTGGGCCTGAAGGCCGTCATGGCGGTGACCGGCATCGTCCTGGTGCTGTTCCTCGTCGCGCACATGGTCGGCAACCTGAAGGTGTTCGCCGGCCAGTCCTCGTTCGACCACTACGCGCACTGGCTCCGGGAGATCGGCGCGCCGGTCCTGCCGGGGGTCTGGTTCCTGTGGATCCTGCGGGCCGGTCTGCTGGTGGCGGTGCTCGCCCACATCGCGGCGGCCACCACGCTCGCCCTGCGGGCCCGCGCCGCCCGGCCGGTCCGCTACGCCCACCGCAAGAAGGTGCAGGGCAGCTACGCCGCCCGGACCATGCGCTGGGGTGGCGTGATCATCCTGCTCTTCGTGATCTACCACATCCTCGACCTGACCACCGGGACGCTGAACCCGGTCGGTGACCCGACCCGCCCGTACGCCAACGTGGTCGCCGACTTCGCCCCGTCGCGCTGGTACGTCACCCTCTTCTACACCCTGGCGGTCGTCTCCGTCGGGTTCCACCTGCGGCACGGCGTCTTCAGCGCACTGCGCAGCCTCGGGCAGCAGACCCCGAACGGCGAGCGCCGGGCGCGGGTGATCGCGCTGGCCTTCGCCGTCGTGCTCTGCGCCGGCTACCTGTCGGTGCCGTTCGCCGTACTCACCGGATTGGTGGACTGATCATGGATCTCTACCGCGAGGGCGACCCGGTCGCCGACGGCCGGGCTCCCGACGGCCCGATCGAGACCCGCTGGGAACGCCGCCGCTTCGAGGCCAAGCTGGTCAACCCGGCCAACCGCCGGAAGATGACGGTGATCGTGGTCGGCACCGGCCTGGCCGGTGGCTCGGCCGCCGCCACGCTCGCCGAGCAGGGCTACCGGGTCAGGTCGTACTGCTACCAGGACAGCCCGCGCCGGGCGCACTCGATCGCCGCGCAGGGCGGCATCAACGCCGCCAAGAACTACCGCAATGACGGCGACTCGGTGCACCGGCTCTTCTACGACACCGTCAAGGGCGGCGACTTCCGCTCCCGGGAGTCGAACGTGCACCGGCTGGCCGAGGTGTCGGTGAACATCATCGACCAGTGCGTCGCCCAGGGGGTGCCGTTCGCCCGCGAGTACGGCGGCCTGCTCGACACCCGCTCGTTCGGCGGCGCGCAGGTGCAGCGCACCTTCTACGCCCGGGGCCAGACCGGCCAGCAGCTGCTGCTTGGGGCGTACCAGGCCCTGGAGCGGCAGATCGGGCTCGGCAACGTCGAGATGAACGCCCGGCACGAGATGCTGGAGCTGGTCGTGGTGGACGGACGGGCCCGGGGCATCGTGGTCCGGGACCTGGTCACCGGTGAGATCACCACGGAGTTCGCCGACGCGGTCGTGCTCGCCTCCGGCGGGTACGGCAACGTCTTCTACCTCTCCACCAACGCCAAGGGCTGCAACGTCACCGCCACCTGGCGGGCGCACCGCAAGGGCGCGTACTTCGCCAACCCCTGCTACACGCAGATCCACCCGACCTGCATCCCGGTCTCCGGCGACCACCAGTCGAAGCTGACCCTGATGAGCGAGTCGCTGCGCAACGACGGTCGGGTCTGGGTGCCGAAGACCAAGGGCGACCAGCGCAACCCGAAGGACATCCCCGAGGACGAGCGGGACTACTACCTCGAGCGGATCTACCCGTCCTTCGGCAACCTGGTCCCCCGGGACATCGCCTCCCGCGCCGCCAAGAACGTCTGCGACGAGGGGCGCGGCGTCGGCCCGACCGGGCTCGGGGTCTACCTCGACTTCGCCGACGCCGTCGCCCGGCTCGGCCGCAAGGCCGTCGAGGCGAAGTACGGCAACCTCTTCGAGATGTACGAGCGGATCACCGGCGAGGACCCGTACCAGGTGCCGATGCGGATCTACCCGGCGGTGCACTACACCATGGGCGGGCTCTGGGTCGACTACGACCTCCAGTCGACCATCCCCGGCCTGTTCGTGATCGGCGAGGCGAACTTCTCCGACCACGGCGCCAACCGGCTCGGCGCGTCCGCCCTGATGCAGGGCCTCGCCGACGGGTACTTCGTACTGCCCAACACCATCGCCAACTACCTGGCCGCCGGCCCGTTCGAGAAGGTCGACGCGAGCCACCCGGCGGCGGTCGAGGCCCGCACCGACGTCGAGGACCGGATCGCCCGGCTGCTCGCCGTCGACGGCGACCGCACGGTGGACTCGTTCCACCGCGAGCTGGGCCAGATCATGTGGGAGCACTGCGGCATGGAGCGCAGCGACGCCGGGCTGCGCAAGGCGATCGACGAGATCCGGGCGCTGCGTGAGCAGTTCTGGCAGCGGGTCCGGGTGCCCGGCGACGGCGAGGGCCTCAACCAGTCGCTGGAGAAGGCCGGCCGGGTGGCCGACTTCTTCGAGCTGGCCGAGCTGATGTGCGTCGACGCCCTGCACCGGGAGGAGTCCTGCGGCGGCCACTTCCGGGCCGAACACCAGACGCCGGACGGCGAGGCGCAGCGCGACGACGAACGGTTCGCGTACGCGGCGGCGTGGGAGTTCACCGCCGCCGGTGAGCCCCCGGTGCTGCACAAGGAAGACCTGACCTTCGAATACGTCCACCCGACGCAGCGGAGCTACAAGTGAACCTGACCCTGCGCATCTGGCGCCAGTCCGGCCCGAAGGACAAGGGTCGGATGGTGACGTACCAGGTCGAGGACGTCTCCCCGGACATGTCCTTCCTGGAGATGCTCGACGTGCTCAACGAGCGGCTGATCCTCGCCGGTGAGGAGCCGGTCGCCTTCGACCACGACTGCCG
This sequence comes from Micromonospora pallida, assembly GCF_900090325.1. Classification (NCBI taxonomy): domain Bacteria; kingdom Bacillati; phylum Actinomycetota; class Actinomycetes; order Micromonosporales; family Micromonosporaceae; genus Micromonospora; species Micromonospora pallida. The sequence goes on from NZ_FMHW01000002.1 coordinate 3,848,242, forward strand.
CGAGGGCATCTGCGGCATGTGCGGCCTGATGATCAACGGCAACGCGCACGGGCCGCAGCGCGGCACCACCGCCTGCCAGCTGCACATGCGGCAGTTCGCCGACGGGGACACCATCGACATCGAGCCGTGGCGGGCGCGGGCCTTCCCGGTGGTCAAGGACCTGGTGGTCGACCGGGGCGCGTTCGACCGGATCATCGCGGCCGGCGGGTACGTCACCGCGCCGACCGGCAGCGCCCCCGAGGCGCACGCCACCCCGGTGCCGAAGGTCGACGCGGACGCCGCCTTCGAGGCGGCGGCCTGCATCGGCTGCGGCGCCTGCGTGGCCGCCTGCCCGAACGGCTCGGGGATGCTCTTCACCGCCGCCAAGGTCACCCAGCTCTCGCTGCTGCCACAGGGCCAGCCCGAGCGGTACACCCGGGTGATCGGCATGGTCGACGCGCACGACGAGGCCGGCTTCGGCGGCTGCACCAACGCCGGTGAGTGCACGGTGGTCTGCCCGAAGGGCATCCCGCTGAACACCATCGGTCGGCTCAACCGGGACTACCTGAAGGCCACCGCGAAGCGGGGCGACACCGCCTGACGTTCCGCCCCGGCAGGGTGCCCCGCCACGGTCCGGGGCACCCTGCCGGCCGGTCCGGCACGGTGCACGACGCATTCACCGACGCCGTCGCCCTCCGGCAGCAGAATTTCCAGGGGCAATCGAGAACTTCTGGTGAACGCGGACAACGGCCGTCCCGCACGTTTATGCCGAGTAAACAACGGTAATTTGACGCAGGCCGGAAATAGCCGCCGGAAAGACCGCTCACCACCGCACCAACCGCCCGCCGCGCCTGTCGAACGGCCGATCTACGGGCGACCCCGGTTTCAAATTATTTAATGACGACAATCAGTCGAATGCCATTCATGAGCGTGTTAACGTCTCCTCCACACGGCTCCCGGATCGCAGTAACCCGACGGGACCGCCCCTCTCCACTCGGCGGCGATTCCGGTGACCCGTCTCGGGCTCCGCGCCGCTCCTGAACGGTGTCGGAAGGAAGACTGATGCGTCGGCTCCAACCACCAGGTCGACTACTGACCGCCCTCGTCGCCCTGGGTCTCGTGACCACCTCGGCCGCCCCGGCCGCCGCCGAGGTCGAGGCCGGGGGCGCCCGGCCTCCGGAGAGCGTACGGCTGCTGGCCAAGGCCGCCGCCGACGAGTGCTTCGCCGGAATCGGCGTCGACTACCCGGCCGGGCCGCCCTGCGCGGCGGGCCAGGAGAAGGTCAACCAGTCGTACGTCTGGGGTCTGGCCAAGGCCGGGCGCAAGCTCTGGTTCGGCACCGGGGCGAACGTCCTCTGCCTGAAGCCGGACGGCTACAACGTCCGGGAACCGATCCTGAACGACGACTACGCCTGCGAGTTCGCCAACAGCCAGCCGGCCCGGCAGAACCCGTCCCTGCCGGCCAACCTCGGCGACCACCGGCCGCCAGAGGTCTACGTCTACGACCTGACGGACGAGCAGCTCACCGAGCGGACCGCGGACATCACCGACGCGTCGCCGGCGGACGCGGCCCTGCTCCGCTCGACGGCCGGGCTGCGCAGCGGCGCCGCCCACCGGGGCGTGGTGCTGCTCGCCGGCCCCAGCCTCGTCGCCGGCATCAACCTGTTCGCGTTCGACACCTTCACCGGCAACTTCCTCGGCTCGACCAACCTCGCCGACTACGAGAACATCCGGCACTTCGCCGTCGCCGACGGGGTGCTCTACGCGGGCGTCGGGATGGGCACCAACGGCGGTGACGCCGGCCGGGTCCTGCGCTGGACGGGTGACCGGACCAACCCGTTCGCCTTCACCGTGGTCGGTGACCTGCCGACCCAGGCCGCCGACATCACCGCGCACGACGGCCGGCTCTACGTCACCACCTGGCCGAAGGCCATCGTGGAGGGCGCCGCGGCCGGCAGCGGGCTGGACCAGGCCGCCGACAACAGCGCCGACCTGGGCAGCCTCTGGATGAGCCCGCCGCTGGCCGACGGCGAGCCCGGCCTCACCCCGCCGGACGCCACCGGCTGGACGCAGGTCTGGTCGCCCGCCGAGTACGAGCCGGACCCGGTGGTCCGGCGGGTGTACGCGATCGGTGGTCTCGCCTCCTACGGTGGGCAGCTCTACTGGGGCACCATGCACGTCCCGCTCCAGGCCACCGCGCTGCACGTCCGGGTCTACCCGCCGAAGAACCAGGACCAGCTCGCGGCCACCGTGGCGAACACCCAGCGGGCGTTCGCCGTCTTCCGGGGCCGGGACCTCGGCAGCGCCGACGAGACGGTCGAGACGCTCTACGGCGAGTCCGAGCTGCCGGCGTTCGACCCGACGGCGAACAACGGGGTGGGCGCCTGGGAGACCACCCCGACCGGCGTGACCCCGGTCCACGGCCGCTCCGGCTTCGGGGACCAGTACAACCTCTACGCCTGGAAGATGACGGTGGCCGGCGGACGGCTCTACGTCGGCACCATGGACTTCGCCTACATCGCCCTGGAGGGCGAGATGCCGGCGGAGCCGGAGCCCGGGTACGACCCGCCCACCTTCGGCTCGGACCTGTGGTCGTTCGACGCGCCAGGGCAGCCGGCCCGCGCCGTCGACAAGACCGGCTTCGGCAACCCGCTCAACCAGGGCGTACGGACCATGGTCGCGGAGGGGTCCACGTTGTACATCGGGATGGCGAACCCGATGAACCTGCGGACCGACCCGACCACCCACCTGGGCGGCTGGGAACTGCACAAGCTGACCCGACGCTGACCCGACGCCACGCGGCGCCCGACGACCGGTGGGGACACCGGACGTCGGGCGCCGCCCGCATCCCCCGGGCCGGGGATGACGTGGGTTGGGGTCAGGGTGTGGCCAGGGCCTCGGTGGGCGACAGCCGGCTGGCCCGGATCGCCGGGTAGAGCCCGGCCACCGCGCCGATGACGATCGTCGCGCCGATGCCACCCGCCATCACCCACAGCGGCACCACCGCCGGCCAGTCCCGGGAGAAGGCATAGCCGGCGGTCACCACGACCCCGAGCAGCACCCCGCCCAGCCCGCCGAGGGCGGAGAGCAGCAGCGACTCGGCGAGGAACTGGGTCCGGACCTGTCCCCGGGTGGCACCGAGCGCCCGGCGCAACCCGATCTCCGCCCGCCGTTCCAGCACCGAGATGACCATGGTGTTGGCCACCCCGACGCCGCCCACCAGCAGGGCCACCGCGCCCAGGCCCAGCAGCAGACCGGTGAACGCCTCGTCGGTGGCCTGCCGGGCGGCGAGCGCGTCCGAGGGTCGCGACACCTGGATCTCGTTGGCCTGTTCCGGGTTGGCGGTCGCCGCCAGCACCGCGCGTACCGCCTCGACGTGTTCCTCGGCGGAGCGGGTGTAGATCCGGGTCGGGTGCCCGTCCAGGCCGAGGTAGGTGGTGGCGGCCGGCCAGCCGACCAGCGCCGCCGAGTCGAGTTCCGGGGCGAGCGGCACCGGCCGGAGGATCCCGATCACGGTGAACCAGCGACCGTCGACGTAGACCTGGATGTCCGGCCCGGCCGCGCCGAGCCCGAGCCGTTCCGCGGCGACCGCGCCGAGCACGGTGGCCGGATATTGGGCGGTGGCCTCGTTGAGCCAGGTGCCGTGGGCGATCGTGCCCCCGACGGTGTCCAGGACGTCCAGGGTGACCGCCTGGGTGCCCAGCCCGCCGGTCTGCGCGGTCGGGATCCGGTCCGACCGGTAGACCGGTGTGTCGGCGAGCTGGGCGACCGCGGCGACCTGCTGCACCGGCCCGATCCTGGAGATCATCGCCACCGACTCGGTCGGCAACTGGGCGTCAGCCCCGAAGAGGGTGCTGCCCGGCGCGACGGTGAGCAGGTTGGTGCCCAGCGCCGCCAGGGTCCGGTCCAGATCGGCCCGGGACGACGAGGAGATCCCGACGACGCTGATCATCGCCGCGATGCCGATGGCGATGCCCAGCGCGGAGAGGAAGGCCCGCAGCGGTCGGGTGCGCAGCCCCACGCCACCGACGCGCAGCACGTCGCGCGGGTGCATCCGGGCCGGCCGTAGCCGGTCCGGTCGCAGCCGGTCCGGTCGGTCGGCGTCCGCCGATCGGGTCGTCGTCGCGGTCACCCGAGCACCCCCAGCGGGGCGTTCTCGGCCACGATCCGCCCGTCCCGCATCCGTACCTGGCGGGGCAGGCTCGCCGCGATCTCCCGGTCGTGGGTGATCACCACGACCGTGGTGCCGGCCGCGTGCAGCCCGTGCAGCAGCTCCATCACCCCGGCCCCGGAGCTGGAGTCCAGGTTGCCGGTGGGCTCGTCGGCCAGAAGCAACGGCGGTTCGCCGACCACGGCCCGGGCGATCGCCGCCCGCTGCCGTTCGCCGCCGGAGAGCTGGTGCGGCCGGTGGTCGAGGCGGTGCGCCAGCCCGACCCGGCGCAGCGCGACCTCCGCGCGCCGCAGCCGCTCCCGCCGGGGTACGCCCGCGTAGAGCAGGCCGTCGGCGACGTTCTCCACCAGCGGTACGCCCACCGCGAGGTGGAACTGCTGGAACACGAACCCGATCCGGCTGGCCCGCAGGGCGGACAGCTCCCGGTCGGAGAGCCGCGACGCGTCGTACCCGTCAACGTGGACGGTGCCCGAGGTGGGCCGGTCCAGGGTGCCGATGACGTTGAGCATGGTGGACTTGCCGGAGCCCGAGGGACCGACGATGGCCACCAGTTCGCCCCGGTCGATGGTCAGGTCGACCCGGTCCAGGGCGGCGACGGTGTCGCCGTACCGCTTGGTCACGTCCCGCAGGCGCACGACGTGGTCGGGGTGTTGGTCAGTCACGGGGCATCCCCACCGTCATCCCCTCGACGACCTCGTCGCCGGAGACCTCTACCCGGCCGGCGGCGAAGAGGCCGGTCCGCACCGCGACGATCCGGGTGCCCCCCTCGCTCACCATCTGGAGGCCGTAGCCGCCCTCGCTGAGGGCGAGCAGCGCGGCGACCGGCACGGTGAGCACGTCGGCCCGCTGGGCCGCCACGAACCCGACGTCGATCGCCGCCTGATCGAAGCCGGTGAGGGCGGCCGGGTCGTCGCCGGTCACCGAGACCTCGACCTTCGTCTCGGAGACCGGATCCTGGCCGGCCGCCCCGGGCGAGGTCTGCACGACCGTCTCGACGGCGCCGATCTTGCCGGTGGTCCGTTTCCCGTCCGGCAGGGTGAGGGTCACCTGTGCGCCCTTGCGGGCCAGCCGCTGGTCGTCGACGTCCAGGGTGCAGGTGACCAGCCGGGTGGTGCCGGTGATCGAGAGCACCGTCCGGCCCGGACCGACGGCGTCCCCCACCTCGGCGCCCTGACTGGCCACCCGGACCGTGCCGGCGGCGTAGACGATCCGTCCCGGCTCGACCTGCCCGGTCTCGGCCACCCCCAGGTCGTCCTGCCACTGGCGGACCGCGTCGGCGGTGGCGGAGGTGTAGTCGTTGTCGACGGTGAAGCCGGTGTAGCCCAGGTCGGTGAGGTTCTGTTCGAACTGCTTGACGTCCCGGCCGCTGACCCCGGACCGCAGCGTCCGGTACGCCGGCAGGCTGCCGTGCAGCAGCACCACCGGGTCGTCGTCGATCCGGTACAGGGCCTTGCCCCGGGCGACCGTGGCGCCGGTGGCGGGCAGCCAGGTCAGCGTGCCGTTGTACCGGGTGTCCAGGGCGCGCGGTGCGCCGTACCCCAGCTCGCCGGTCTTGGTCTCCCGGTCCACGAGGGTCTGCCGGGCGACGGTGGTGGTGGTCGGCGGAAGCGGGGCGGCCCCGGCCGAGTCCCCGGCGCTGCCGTCGGCGGCCACCCCGACCGCGACCGCCCCGCCGGCCAGTACGACGGCCGTCCCGGCGGCCAGCACGGTGGCCGGCCGCCACCGGCGTCGGCTGTGCTTCCGCCCCACCTGCGTCGAGCCCGCTGGCGGTGTCTCCGTCGTGCCGTCGTCCCCGCTCACCGGGGCGGCCCCGGTGTCGGTGCCCACCGGCGCGCTCACGACGCCCCCAGCCGTTCGTCGAGGTTGGGCACCACCTCGCGACATTTGTCGAACGCCGCCCGGACCACCGGGTCCTGCCGGTCGATGTCGGCCTTCCCGGGCTGGATCCGGCCGTCGGCGTCCGGGTCGGGGAAGTTCGGGACACCGTTCTCCCGCATGCAGCGGGCCAGCTTGCGGACCTGTTCGACCTGGTCGGCGTTGAGCTGCCGGGGCTGTCCGCCGTTCGGGGCGAACTCGCGGCACGCCTGTAGGGCCGCCTGGACCTTGGTGCGGTCCACGTCGGAGCCGGGCTTGAAGCGCGGTCCGTTCTGGCCCGGCGCCGGATCCGCCACGTCCAGCCCCTGCTCGCGCAGGCATCGGGTGAACCTGATCCGACGCTCGTCGTCGCTCAACGCGGCGGCGTCGACCGTCGGCCGCGCACCGTCGCCACCGGCCGTGGCCACCCCGTCGCCGTCCTGGTCGGCCCCACCGCAGCCGGCCAGTCCGAAGGCCACCACGAGGGGCAGGGCGAGCAGTACGCCCGTCAGCCGTCTCCGCATCGTCTCGTGCTCCTTTCCCGGCCGGCGGGAAGCCGGCGTCCAGGGACGAGTCAACGTGACGGGGCGTAGCCGGAGCGTAAACGTCGCGGTGCCGTTAACGGCGTGGTTATGCGACGGTGGGCGAGGATGTAACGGTGCGGGTACTGGTGGTCGAGGACGAACGGCTCCTGGCGGACGCGATTGCCGAATGGCTGCGCCGGGAGGCGTTCGCGGTGGACGTCGTGTACGACGGGGACGCCGCGCTGGAACGGATCGGGGTCAACGGGTACGACGTGGTGGTGCTCGACCGGGACCTGCCGCTCGTGCACGGTGACGACGTCTGCCGGGCCCTGGTCGAGTCCGACCGGGAGACCCGGGTGCTGATGCTGACCGCCGCCGCCGCGGTCCGGGAACGGGTCGCCGGGCTGGCCATCGGCGCCGACGACTACCTGACCAAGCCGTTCGCGTTCATCGAGCTGAGCGCACGGGTGCACGCCCTGACCCGGCGTACCCGGCCGGCCGCGCCGCCCCGGCTGGCCCGGGCCGGCATCGTGCTGGACCCGGCCCGGCTCGAGGTCACCCGGGACGGACGCCCCGTGCCGCTGTCCCGCAAGGAGTTCGGGGTGCTGGCCGAGCTGCTGCGCGCCGACGGGGCGGTGGTCTCCGCCGAGGAACTCCTGGAACGGGCCTGGGACGAGCACATCGACCCGCTGACCAACGTGCTGCGGGTGACCGTGATGAAGCTGCGCCGCAAGCTCGGCGAGCCGCCCGTCATCGAGACGGTGCCCGGCCGGGGGTACCAGATCCCGTGAAGAAGTTGACCATCCGGGCGCGGCTCACGCTGGTCTACGGCGGGCTGTTCCTGTTCGCCGGGACGGTGCTGCTCGCGGTGACCTACGTGCTGGTCGACCAGCGGCTCACCCGGGGTCTCGGGTTCGACCTGCGCAGCCGGGACCCGGACCGGATGTCGCTGCCGCAGTCCGGCACGAAGATCACCCCCGACCAGGCGGAGACCCTGCGCGGGCTGGTCCGACAGGTGCAGGAGGACGCCCGGCAGGACGCGCTGGACTCCCTGCTGACCCAGGGCGGGGTGGCGCTGGCCGTGGTGACGGTCGCCGCCGTCGCGTTCGGCTGGCTGGTCGCCGGGCGGGCGTTGCAGCCGCTGAACCAGATCACCGGGACCGCCCGCCGGATCGCCGGCGCGGACGGCGCCGGCCGGGGTCTGCACGAGCGGATCGCCCTGGCCGGTCCGACCGACGAGGTGAAGGAACTGGCCGACACCTTCGACCTGATGCTGGAACGGCTCGACCGGTCCTTCGACGGTCAGCGGCGGTTCGTCGCCAACGCCTCGCACGAGTTACGCACTCCGCTGGCGATCAACCGGTCCCTGGTCGAACTGGCCATCACCCGGCCGGACGCCCCGACGGAGCTGCGCCAGCTCGGGGAGACGCTGCTCACCGTGAACGAGCGGCACGAGCGGCTGATCGACGGGCTGCTCACCCTCGCCGACTCGGAGAACGCGCTGACCGAGCGGACCGAGGTGGATCTCGCCGAGGTGGCCGCCCACCTCACCGACCAGACCGCGGACCGGACGGACCTGACGGTCTCCCGGGAGCTGGCCCCGGCCCGGACGGTCGGTGACCCGGTGCTGTTGGAGCGCCTGACCCAGAACCTGCTCGAGAACGCGGTACGGCACAACGTCGGCGACGGCGGCTGGCTGACGGTGTCCACCACGACGGCGGACGGCCGGGCCGTGCTGACCGTCCGCAACAGCGGGCCGGTCGTGCCCGGGTACGAGGTCGAGTCGATCTTCCTGCCGTTCCAGCGGCTGAGCCGGGAGCGGGCGGCCGGCAACCGGGGCTTCGGGCTGGGCCTGTCCATCGTCCGGGCGGTGGCCCGGGCGCACGGGGGTACGGTGCACGCCCTGCCCCGACCGGGCGGCGGCCTGGTCGTCACGGTGTCCCTCCCCACCCCGTGAACCGGGTGGCGTGCCCGAGGCCGGCTGGGCACCCACCGGAACCGTCCCATCGCCTAGGGTGACCGGAGGAACACTCCGGTCACACGGGACGAGGAGACACGCTTGACTGTCAGGGTGAACCGAAGGACCGCGCTCGGACTGGGCACCGCCGCCACCGCCGGCGTGGTGCTCGGCAACGGGACGCCGGCATCGGCCGAGGAGCGCGCCGTGGAGAAGACCGCAGGCACCCCCGCGGAGGCCGCGAGCCAGGTCGCGGCGGCGTACCAGCAGCGGACCGCCGCGGCGGGCGGGAGCTGGCAGGCGTACGTCAGCGTGGCCGACCCGGCCGGGCCGCCGGTGGTGGCCGTCGCCGACGAGCCGAACGTCCGACTCGAGGCGTACAGCGTGAACAAGGTCGCCGTCGCCGTGGCGGTGCTCGACAAGGTCGACCGGGGACTGCTCAGCCTGAGCCAGCGGGTCGACGTCACCGCCGCGATCGTCGTCCCGGGCGGGGACGGGATCTTCAGCCTCGACGGGGCGTACCCCAGCTCGGTGACGCTCGGCCACGCCCTCGCCGCCCTGCTCACCGTCTCCGACGACACCGCCGTACGGCTGTGCGGCCTGGTCTGCCCGGCGGCCGAGCTGAACGCGATCCTGGTCGCCAAGGGCTTCCCCAACACCCAGGTCCAGCCGGTGGCCAACCCCAACCGGTTCTACCTCGGCACCAGCACGCCCCGGGAGACCCACGACCTGCTCCGGGCGCTGGTCGCCGGCACCCTGCTCTCGTCCGCCTCCACGGCGTTCCTGCTGCGGCAGCTCCGCTCCCCCATCGCGCACACCGACGGCGTCCGGCGCACCATGTCCTCCGACGAGCGCGGCCGGATCGCCAGCAAGGGCGGCTGGTACGCCGACGCCCGCTGCGAGGCCGGCGTGATCTTCGATCCGGACGGCGCGCCGGTGCTGACCTACGCCCTCTTCGCCAACGGGCAGGCCGACGCGGGCAACTTCGGCGCGACCCACCCGGCGGTGACCGCCCGGGCGCTGATGGGCCGGAGTTTCCTCGACGCGGTCGACGGCCTGACCGGCACCGGCACCGCCCACCGGGTCACCCGGCAGCGCCCGAGCAACGGCGGCTGACCCGTCGAGCTACCGTGGCACCCGGTATCCGGGCGGAGGGGGCAGGCATGGCGGAACGCGCGCGGCGGGGTCGGGGTGGACTGGTGGCCGGGGCGTTGGGGCTGGCCGCGCTGGCCGGGCTGGCCTGGGCCGCCCGGGACGTGCCGGCCGCGCTGGGCGGCCGGCTGACCGGGGCCCGCGCCGAGCGGGTCCGGCGCTCGCCACAGTTCCACGACGGCGCGTTCCACAACCCGGCCGACGTCCGCACCACCATCGCCGACCCGGGCCGGAACCTGGTCTGGGAACTGCTCTTCGGCAAGCACCGCCGCCGGCCGACCCGACCGGTGCCGGTGCTGCGCCCGGACACCGGCGCCGGTACCGGCGACGGCCGGGACCTCGCCGTGGTGTGGTACGGCCACGCGTCCGCGCTGGTCGAGATCGAGGGCGGGCGCGTGCTGATCGACCCGGTGTGGAGCGAACGCTGCTCCCCGTCGGGGTCGATCGGCCCGCGCCGCCTGCACGCCCCGCCGGTACGCCTCGACGAACTGCCCCCGGTCGACGCGATCCTGATCTCCCACGACCACTACGACCACCTCGACATGGCGACGGTACGCGGCCTGCGGGACACCCAGTCCGCGCCGTTCCTGGTGCCGCTGGGCATCGGCGCACACCTGGACCGGTGGGGCGTACCGGCGGAGCGGATCATCGAGCTGGACTGGACGGAGAGCCACCGGGTGGCCGGGCTGACCATCACCGCCACCGCCGCCCAGCACTTCTCCGGCCGGGGCCTGCGCCGCGACGGCACGCTCTGGGCCTCGTGGGTGGTGGCCGGGGCACACCGCCGGGTCTTCTACACCGGCGACTCCGGCTACTTCCCCGGCTACGCCGAGATCGGCGAGACGTATGGGCCGTTCGACGTGACGTTGACGCAGATCGGCGCGTACGACCGGGCCTGGCCGAACATCCACATGTTCCCGGAGGAGGCGGTCGCCGCCCACCTCGACGTCCGGGGTGGCCTGCTGCTGCCGGTGCACTGGTGCACCTTCAACCTGGCCCTGCACGACTGGGCCGAGCCGGTGAACCGGCTCTGGCGGGAGGCGAAGGCCCGGGGCGTCCGGCTCGCCGTGCCCCGCCCCGGCGAGCGGGTGGTGGTGGACGCCCCGCCGCCGGTGGACGCCTGGTGGGACCACATCGCCTGAGCGCCGGCGCCGTCGTCCCGCCCCTGGGAACTCGACGAACTCTCCCGCCGACTATCTGACGGCGTAGGGCAGGGTCCGGCCTGCTTGAAGACAAGGACGAGGGCGGCGCGGATGCTGTTTGCGGTGCGACGAGTTACGGCCGTTGTTGCCGTGTTGGCGGTCACAGTGTTGGCCGTGCCGGGTACGGCCTGGGCTCACGGTGTCGGCGGGTCGAGCGAGATGGTCGGCGGGTTCGTGTGGCTGGGCACCGAGCACATGCTCGGCCTGGGCCTGTCCACGCGCCTGCAGGACGTCGGCCTGCCCTCGGACGGGCTGATCCCCCGGGTGCTGGCCTTCAACCTGGGCGTCGAGATCGGCCAGCTCATCGCGGTCGCGTTCATGTTCATGATCGGCGACGTGCTGCGCCACTACCTGCCCCGACTCAAGGACGTTCGGCTGTCGCACGGCGTACTGGTGGCGGCCGGTGCGGCCGCAGCAGTTCTGGCGGTCACCGCCGGTCCCGATGCGCTGCGACCGCTCCAGGCCAGCGCCACCGTCCACACCGACCCGGACAGTTACCCCGGCGGACACCACCGCACCGACCTGTCACACCAACGCCACCAACGCTCCCGCTGACGGAAGGGCTGTCGGGCCCAGAGCGAGTCTCGGCACGCGCCCCCTCGACTGCACCTGGAGATACCCGACCCCGCGACCGCGCGGCCTGTTCCACTGGCCATCGCCGCCATCGCCGCCGTGCTGATCCTCAAACTCAAGTGGCCCGCACTACGGGTACTCGGCGTCAGCGCGGCCCTCGGCCTCACCGCCGCCCTCGCCGGGCTTCCGGTCACGTAGCTCACCGCACCAGCAGCCGGGCATCAGGCGTGCCGGCGGTCCGGGGGTGTCGGCGGCGCATGGGGCCGGCCGGGGAGGGTAGCCGCAAGCCGTCTGAGCCGGGCACGGTCACCCCCACCGAGTGGGGAGTGATCCGCGAGACATCAACACGCCTGGCAAATGATACCCCCTGGGGGTATGTTCGTTGCCCTGAGGGAGGCGATGACGATGTCGCACGAACACCAGGCCACGCCGACGCCGGCAGACAGTCACACGGACACCGACGGGCAGCAGGAGCGCCACGGCGACCGCCACCCGGTTCACCACCGCTCCGGTCACGGTGGGCACGGTGGGCATGACAAGCACGCCGGGCACGATCCGGAGATGTTCCGCCGCAGGTTCTGGCTGAGTCTGGCCCTGACGGTGCCGGTCGTGGTGACCAGCCACATGGTGATGGACTGGTTCGGCTACCAGTTGGACTTTCCTGGCGTCGGCTGGGTCGCGCCGGTACTGGGCACGGTGGTGTTCGCCTGGGGTGGGTGGCCGTTCCTGCAGGGCGCGGTGCGGGAGATCCGGGACCGGGCGCCGGGGATGATGCTGCTGATCGCGATGGCGATCACCGTCGCGTACGTGGCGTCGCTGGCCACCGCGCTGGGCGCGTTCGACCTGGACTTCTGGTGGGAACTGGCGGCCCTGGTCACGATCATGCTGCTCGGGCACTGGCAGGAGATGAAGGCGATCGGCCAAGCCCGGGGCGCGCTGTCGGCCCTGGCCGCGCTATTGCCCGACGACGCCGAACGCCTCGACACGCAGGGCCGACCGCAGCAGGTGTCCGTGGTAGAGCTGGAAGTCGGGGACGTGGTCCTGGTCCGCCCGGGCGGACGGGTGCCGGCCGACGGCACGATCGTCGACGGCGGCGCCGAGATGGACGAGTCGATGATCACCGGGGAGTCCCGGCCGGTCGCCCGGACTACCGGCAACCGGGTGGTTGCCGGCACGGTGGCCACCGACGCGGCGATCCGGGTACGCGTCGACGCAGTCGGCGAGGACACCGCCCTGGCCGGCATTCAGCGCCTGGTGGCGCAGGCGCAGCAGTCCAGCGGTCGGGCGCAGGTGCTCGCTGACCGGTTCGCCGCGTGGCTGTTCTACATCGCCACCGCGACCGCCGTGGTGACCGTGCTGGCCTGGATGCTGCTCGGCAACCCCGACCAGGCCGTCGTCCGCACCATCACGGTGCTGGTGGTCGCCTGCCCGCACGCCCTCGGTCTGGCCATCCCGCTGGTGATCGCCCTGTCCACCGCAGTGGCGGCCAAGGGCGGAATCCTCGTCAAGGACCGACTCGCGCTGGAGCGGATGCGCACGGTCGACGCGGTGCTGTTCGACAAGACCGGCACCCTGACCCGCGGCGAACACGTCGTCACCGGGGTGGCCGCCACCGGCGACACCAGCGACCAGGAGCTCCTGGCCACCGCCGCGGCCGTGGAGGCGGACAGCGAGCACCCCCTGGCCCGCGCCATCGTCGCCGCGGCCGCCGAGAGGGGCACCACCCGCCGGGCCACCGGCTTCCAGTCACTGACCGGACGCGGCGTACGCGCCGACGTCGATGGCACCACCTACGCCGTCGGCGGACCCGCCCTGCTGCGCGAACTGCGCGCGACCGTCCCCGACGACCTGCGGCATCGCCAGGACGACTGGTCGCGGCGCGGAGCGGCGGTGCTTCACCTGTTGCGCCTCGACGACGACGGGGCGGCTGTCGTCGGTGCTCTGGCGCTGGAGGACCAAGTGCGTCCCGAGGCCCGGCAGGCCATCAGGGAGCTACGCGAGCAGGGCATCCGCAAGATCGTGATGATCACCGGTGACGCCCGGCCGGTCGCCGAGGCGGTCGCCGCCGACCTGGGGTTCCGCCCCGGTGAGGACGAGGTGTTCGCCGAAGTGCTCCCCGCCGACAAGGACGACGCCGTCGCCGGACTGCAGAAGCGGGGTCTACGGGTGGCGATGGTCGGCGACGGCGTCAACGACGCCCCCGCGCTGGCCCGTGCCGACGTCGGCATCGCCATCGGCGCCGGCACCGATGTCGCGATCGAGTCAGCGGGGGTGGTTCTGGCCTCCTCCGATCCGCGCGGGGTCACCGGGGTCATCCGGCTGTCCCGGGCCTCCTACCGCAAGATGATCCAGAACCTGGCCTGGGCCGCCGGCTACAACGTGGTCGCCCTGCCGCTGGCCGCAGGCGTGCTCGCCTGGACCGGTATCACTCTCAGCCCCGCCATCGCGGCGGTGCTGATGTCCGCCTCCACCATCGTCGTCGCGCTCAACGCCCAACTCCTGCGCCGGGTGCGACTGCGCCCGACGGCCGAGTGAGCACCCGGTGTCGAGTTCAGGCGAAGCCAGCAACCGGCGGCACACTAACGTGAAGGCCATGACAGCGCGAGCAGCACGAACCGGGCCTCTGGTCCAGCTCGTGCTGCTCGCCTGCACCGTGTTCGGCCTGGCTGCGATGCACAGCCTCGGCCACGATCCCGTCATGCCCCTCACGGCGGACGCCGGGCACACCGCCCACGTGGCGATGCCTGCCCCGGCGGACCTGCATCACGACGACTGTGTAGGGAACGGCTGCGTTCAGTTGCTGAACGCCCCGGCAGGCCACGACGGGCACCTGCCCGGATGGGCGGTCTGCCTGGCCGTCGTCGGCGCGCTCACGCTCGCCGTCTTGCTCGGGCTCCTCCTCACCGCCGGCGTCACCCTCACCCTCCCCGGTCTGCCGCCGGCGAGCGGCATCGCCGGGTCCCGTGGACCACCTGCCCGGCCGTTCGGGCTTCACCTCGCCTCGGTATCCGTACAGCGCAGATAGGAGCAGCCGCGCGGCAACGGCCACCCGCCGTCCTCCCGCGTGCCCAACTCCCAGTCCTGCAGCTACCGCGATACCGAAAGGCACCACCTGCGATGACTCGCACCTACCTTCGCCGCGCCGCCCGGGCCTGCGTCGGCCTCACCGCCGCGCTCACCATCACCGCCTGCGGCTCCGCCAACGACCACACCACCGGCGCTGGACACGGCATGACCAGCACTCCTGCCCCCAGTAGCGCCGGTGCCAGCCCCGACACCGGCAACGCCGCGGACGTCATGTTCGCCCAGATGATGATTCCGCACCATCAGCAGGCCGTGCAGATGGCCGACCTCGCCGCCACCCGCGCAGACGACCCTGACGTCAAGCAACTCGCCGCGAAGATCAAGGCGGCACAGGCACCCGAAATCGACACCATGACCCGATGGCTGACCGCCTGGGGCAAACCACTCCCCACCGCCAGCACCTCGACGCCGGACATGCATCACGGGATGCCCGGCATGATGACCGACGCGGACATGACCACACTCGCCGCCGCCAACGGACGGGACTTCGACAAGCAGTTCCTCACCATGATGATCGCCCACCACCAGGGCGCCATCACCATGGCCAAGAACGAACTCGTCCAAGGCAGCAACACCGACGCCAAGAACCTCGCCCAACGCATCATCGATGACCAGCAAGCCGAGATCGACACCATGAACAAGATCCTGACCCGCCTCTGACCCCACCCGGGTGCCCGGGCGTCCTGCGGCGGCCGGGCACCCAGCGGACGGGGCTACCTGCCGAGAGCCGACGGAAGGCCACCGCCCGGCCGCTCCCCGGCGTCGCCGGCCGGCGAGAGCAGGGCGGCGAGAGCAGGGCGGCCCGGACGGCGCGCCCTAGGTACCCGTCAGCGACTCCTCCAGCACCCGGCGCAGGTACCCGAGCGGCGCTCAGAGCACGAAGGCGTCGGTCCAGAGTGCGCCGGAGCGGCCGGAGAGCGCGTCCAACATCGCCACCGCCTGCGAGTCGGTGAGCAGCGCGACGAAGTCGACGATGGCCCGCCCCCGGGCCCGCGCCGACCGGTCCAGGGTGCGCGGGTGCAGTTCCGCCTCGGCCAGCTCCACCAGGTCGTGCAGCCGGCGGGGCAGCCGGGACTCCTCCTCCGGGTCGAGCAGCCATTCCCAGAGCGCCTCGACCAGCGAGCCGAGCAGCCGGGCCTGGCCGCGCTGGTGCAGGGCGAGGTCCGGGCGGGCCAGCACGAACCGGTGGTGGACGAACTTGAGCACCTGCACCTCGTGCCACTGTGGTGCGGCGAGCTGCACGTGCCCGGAGCGCACCGACGGCTTCTCGACCACCCGGATGGCGTCGACGAAACGGGTGGTCCAGCGGGCCGAGAAGCGGGCCACGTACTGCTCCGCCTCGATCGAGCCGTCGAAGGGCAGGGCGAGCAGCCCCTCGACCAGTTCCCGGCGGACGTGCTCGACGGCGGCGGCGAACGCCTCGTCGTCGGCGATCCAGCCGTCCTTGCGGTGCAGTTGCCGGCGGAGCCGCTCGATCGCCGCGCCGGGGCGGCGGGCGGTGCTGGCCAGCGCCGCATCGGTGACCGACCGGTAGTGCCCCTGCTCCCGCTGCCAGGCGATCAGCTCGGCGGCCACCGCGCCCTGTTGGAGCACGCCGACCCGGTGGAAGTCCTCCACGTCGTGGATGGCGTAGGCGACGTCGTCGGCGGTGTCCATCACCGACGCCTCGGGCGTCTGCTGCCAGTCCGCGATCCGCCCCGCGAACGGCTCCCGGGCCTGCCGCAGGTCCTCCAGTTCGGTGCGGTAGGCGCCGAACTTCGCCGAGCCGCTGGCCGGGTCGTCCGGCGGGGCGGCGGCACCCCGGGGCGGCGGGTCCAGGTGCCGGGGGTGCGGGTCGGGGTGGTCCAGTCGGGTCCACGGGTACTTCAGCATCGCGGCCCGGACCGCCGCGGTCAGGTCGAGACCGACGGTGGCCGCGCCGCCGATCTCGGTCGAGGTGACGATCCGGTACGACTGCGCGTTGCCCTCGAAGCCGTCGGGCAGCCCGAGACGCTGGCGGGCCAGCCGGTCCAGGACCCGCTCCCCCAGGTGCCCGAAGGGCGGATGCCCGAGGTCGTGGGCGAGCGCGGCGGCCTCCACCACGTCCGGGTCGCAGCCGCCGAGGGCGGTCAGCAGGTCCCGGTTCAGGTCGTCGGCGGTGAGCCGCTCGGCGATGGCCCGGGCCACCTGGGCGACCTTCAAACTGTGCGTGAGCCGGTTGTGCACCAGCAGCCCGGAGCCGCCGGGACTGACCACCTGGGTCACCCCGCCGAGACGGGTGAAGAACGGCGAGCCCACGATCCGGTCCCGGTCGGCACGGAACGGACTCGCCGCGAGGTCACCCAGGGCTCGGGCGCTGCCGCCGAAGAGCCGCCGGGCCCGGGGGTCCGCGGGTTGTTCCATGATCGCCACGCTAGCGCAGCCATCCGGTACGGCGCGCCCGCGTACCGGACGACGGTCGTGTCGGGGCGGGACGGCACAATGCAGGGCGTACCCCACCCGAGAAGGCGGATCAGATCGTGACCCAGTCCGTTCACCAGCGGATCGCCGAGGAACTCGGCGTCACCGAACGTCAGGTACGCGCAGCCGTGGAGCTGCTCGACGGCGGCGCCACCGTGCCGTTCATCGCCCGCTACCGCAAGGAGGCCACCGGCCTGCTCGACGACGCGCAGCTGCGCACCCTCGAGGAGCGGCTGCGCTACCTGCGGGAGCTGGACGAGCGGCGCGCCGCCATCCTGGAGTCGATCCGGAGCCAGGGCAAGCTCGACGAGGCCCTCGAGGCGCAGATCATGGCTGCCGACTCGAAGGCCCGCCTGGAGGACATCTACCTGCCGTACAAGCCGAAGCGGCGGACCCGGGCGCAGATCGCCCGGGAGGCGGGCCTGGAACCGCTCGCGGACACCCTGCTGGTCGACCCGACGCAGGACCCGAAGACCGTGGCCGCCGGCTACGTCGACGCCGACAAGGGGGTCGCCGACCCGGCCGCCGCGCTGGAGGGCGCGCGGGCCATCCTCATCGAGCGGTTCGCCGAGGACGCCGACCTGATCGGCACGCTGCGCGAGCAGATGTGGTCGCGGGGCCGGCTGGTCGCCCGGGTACGCGAGGGGCAGGAGACGACCGGCGCGAAGTTCGCCGACTACTTCGACTTCGCCGAGCCGTACCCGAAGCTGCCCTCGCACCGGATCCTGGCGATGCTCCGGGGCGAGAAGGAGGGCGTGCTCGACCTGACCATGGACCCGGAGCCCGACGGCGACGCCGACGCGCCGGTCACCGGCCCGACCCGGTACGAGGCAGCGATCGCCGGCCGGTTCGGCGTCAGCGATTCCGGCCGCCCGGCGGACCGCTGGCTGGCCGACACGGTGCGCTGGGCCTGGCGTACCCGGATCCTCATCCACCTCGGCGCGGACCTGCGGATGCGGCTGTGGCAGGCGGCCGAGGACGAGGCGGTCCGGGTCTTCGCCACCAACCTGCGCGACCTGCTGCTCGCCGCCCCGGCCGGCACCCGCCCGACGATGGGCCTGGACCCGGGGCTGCGGACCGGCGTCAAGGTGGCCGTGGTGGACGCGACCGGCAAGGTGGTCGCCACCGACACGATCTACCCGCACGAGCCGCGCCGGCAGTGGGACGCCTCGATCGACACGCTGGCCAAGTTGGCCGCCGCGCACGGCGTCGAGCTGGTCGCCATCGGCAACGGCACGGCCAGCCGGGAGACCGACAAGCTCGCCGGCGACCTGATCAAGCGGCACCCGGAGCTGAAGCTGACCAAGGTGGTGGTCTCCGAGGCCGGCGCGTCGGTCTACTCCGCGTCCGCGTACGCCTCGCAGGAGCTGCCCGGCCTGGACGTGTCGCTGCGCGGGGCGGTCTCCATCGCCCGCCGGCTCCAGGACCCACTCGCCGAACTGGTCAAGATCGATCCGCGCTCGATCGGTGTCGGTCAGTACCAGCACGACCTGTCGGAAGTAAAGCTCTCCCGCTCGCTGGACGCGGTGGTCGAGGACTGCGTCAACGGCGTCGGCGTGGACGTCAACACCGCCTCCGCCCCGCTGCTGACCCGGGTCTCCGGCATCGGCGCCGGGCTGGCCGAGAACATCGTCCTGCACCGGGACGCCAACGGGCCGTTCCGCACCCGGGCCGACCTGAAGAAGGTGGCCCGGCTCGGGCCGAAGGCGTTCGAGCAGTGCGCCGGCTTCCTGCGCATCCCCGGCGGCGACGACCCGCTGGACTCCTCCAGCGTGCACCCGGAGGCGTACCCGGTGGTGCGGCGCATCCTCGCCTCGACCGGGCAGGACCTGCGGTCGCTGATCGGGAAGAGCGCGATCCTGCGCGGGCTGAAGGCGACCGAGTTCGTCGACGACACGTTCGGCCTGCCCACGGTCACCGACATCCTGGCCGAGCTGGAGAAGCCGGGACGCGACCCGCGACCGGAGTTCAAGACGGCCACCTTCGTCGAGGGCGTGGAGAAGATCAGCGACCTGACCCCCGGAATGGTGCTGGAGGGCGTGGTCACCAACGTGGCCGCCTTCGGCGCGTTCGTGGACGTCGGCGTGCACCAGGACGGCCTCGTGCACGTCTCGGCGATGTCCCGGACCTTCGTCAAGGACCCCCGGGACGTGGTGAAGTCCGGGGACGTCGTCCGGGTCAAGGTGCTCGACGTGGACGTGCCGCGCAAGCGGATCTCGCTGACCCTGCGGCTGGAGGACGAGACGTCCACCGGCGGCGACCGGGGCCAGGGCGACGGCGGCCGGCGGGACCGCGGCCCCCGGGGCGACCAGGGCGGACGCGGCGACCGGGGCGGTCGGAGCGGCGCCCGGGACGGCGCTGCCGGCCAGAGCGGCCAGGGTGGCTCCGGCGGCCGGGGCGGCGCTACCGGTCAGGGGGACACGCGGGGCGGATCCGGCGGCCGGGGTGGTTCCGGCGGCCAAGGCGGTGCGCGGGGTGGCTCCGGCGGCCGGGGTGGTGCCCCGCAGCGGCAGGGCCGGGGCGGCTCGACCCCACCCCCGTCCGGCGCCATGGCCGACGCCCTGCGCCGCGCTGGCCTGCTCTGACCCATTGATCCACTCCGTTTCGCCGACATCGGGGCATCCACTGCCGCCGGACACCCCGATGTCGGCGAAACGGAGCAGTCCACCGGCGCGCGAGCCGGCCAGCCGGCGCGCGGGCGACCGTGGCGTGGGCGGTCCAGCCGGGGCAGTCCACCGGCGCGAGGCGGTCCAGCCGGAGCGGGTCACCGGGGCGTGGACGGTCCAGCCGGGGCAGGCTGCCAGGACGCGGCGGCGTACCGTCGGGGGGTGGGTGAGAGCGACGGCCGGGACTGGCGGGAGCAGCGGCAGCGGGCGGTGCGGGCGCACGCCGACGCGGACGAGCGGCGTCGCGAGGCCGAGCGGGCCGAGGCCGCGGAACTGGTCGCCTGGTTCGTCGGCGAGGCGATCCGGCGCGGGCTACCACCCGTTCCGCTGGTGGCCGGCTCCTACTCCGGTGGCGGGCGGTACCGCACCGGCCTGACCGGCTGGTACGTCGACCGTGCCGCGACCCGGGCGGTGGACGTCGAGGGACGCTTCTACCTGCTCACCGTCCCCGGTGGCCTGCGGTCCCGGCTGTTCGGCGCGGCCCCGGAGCCGCACCCCGCGCCGCTGGTCGTCGGTGCGGGCGGTCGGGACGGCGAGTCCGTCCCGCTGCGGGAGTTGCTCACCCGGCGACTCGACGCGGGGAAGGACTGGCCCTGACCGGTCCACCGTTACGCCGGGCCACGTGCCACCACCAGAGTTGCTGCGCGGCCAGGGTGAGCAGCCCGGCGACCACGATCGCGCACATGTTGATCAGAAGCTGGAGCATCGAGCCACCTGCCTCGTGCCACACCCCGTACGCCACCGCGACGGCGGCGTTCGCGGCGGCCGGCACGGTGGTCACCGAGATCAGTACGCCGACCAGGCTGCCGGACTTCTTCGAGGTGAGCGAGAGCATCCCGGCGATCCCGGCGAGCAGACCGACCACCCAGGAGAGCGCGTCGGGACGCCAGATGAAATCGGTTACCGGGCGCTCGGCGAGCAGCATTCCACGGTTGACCAGACCGGCGGCGGTCAGCGCCCAGGTACTCAGGATGGTGATCACCATCGCGGTGAGGAAGCCGACCACCAGGGCCTGCACCGACCGGACGACGATCCGGGGCTTGCGACGCAGCAGGGCGACGCAGAGCGCGGCGAGCGGCCCGAACTCGGGGCCGACCACCATCGCGCCGATGATGAGGATGGGCTGGTCCAGCAGCACCGCGATGCCGGAGAGCATGGTGGCGACGACGATCAGCACCAGGTAGGTGCCGGACAGTTCGGTCTGCTCGCCGGTCTTGGCCGCGATCTCGTCCCAGACGACGGCGTCGTCGGCGTAGCCTGGGGCGTCGCGGGCGGCCCGCTCGGCGGCCGTGGAGAGGGTCAGCTCGACGTCGTCGGCGCTGACCCCACCGCGCGCCTCCACGCCGAGTTCCTGAAGGCGTTGCAGCACATGGTCGGCGCTCTCCCGGACCACGTCGCAGAGGATCAGGTCGCCGACCGGCTGGCGGGCGGCTCCGGGGAGAACGGCCAGGTGAGCCACGCCCGGATCGGCGGCGAGCAGGTCGGCCACCGTCTCGGACCGGTCGACCGGCGTGATGATCCTCAAGTGCAGCACGGAGGGGCTCCCTGCGGTCGGGCGGCGTGCCTGCCGCCGGCCGCAGCATGCTACCCGTCAGCGATCACGTCGATGCCTCCCCGCTGGGACGGTGGAGCCGGCCGAGACCGCGTAGCAGTTCATCCGTCGCCCCTCCCGGGTGGCGTAGCTGCCCACCAGGGTCCACCCGGCCCGGTGGTAGAAGGCGTTGACCCGGTCGTTGTCGTCGGCGTCGGTGGTCAGGTAGGCGTCCCGCTCCCCGCGCTCCCGCACCCGCCGCCACCACAAGTCGATCAGCTCCCGTCCCCGGCCGCCACCGACCGCCGCCGGGTCGACGCAGATCGAGCTGAGCAGCGCCCCGCGCGCCGCGACCGGCACGTCCCCCCGGTACGCCACGCCGCGCACCAGGCGGCCGACGGCGCGCGGGTCGCGCAGGGCGGGGCGGACGGCGGCCACGGCCAGCCGGAGGCCGCGTCGGCGCAGCAGTCGACGGAAGAACCGGTCGGGCGCGAGGGTGCCGACCACGACTCCGAGCAGCCGACCGTCGGGGTCGCGCGACACCACGGTGACCGCGTCCGGGTCGTCGACGAAGCCCGCGTAGAACTGACGGAGGAACGGCGCGCCCAGAGTCGCGAGGAAGAACCGGGGAAAGGCGCGCAGGTGCAGGTCGGCCGCTTCGGTCACGTCCGCTCTGGTCAGCCCGGCAAGCCCAGTACCGTCGGCGCCGCCAGTGCCGGTCACCGCCGCCGCCCGGTCGCCATGGCCTGCTGGAGCGCCGCCTCGATCCGGGCGACCCCGGCGGCGACGGAGAAGGTCCGCTCGTAGTACGCCCGGCCAGCCCCGCCCAGCAGGTGCAGCTTCTCCCGGCCGAGCTGGCAGACCTCCCGCATGGCGGCGGCGACCGACCCGGGGTCACCGGGGCGGGCGGTGATCCCCGCGCCACTGTCCCGGGCGACGGTGGCGGCGTCTCCCTCGGCGGCGACCAGCAGGGCCCGGCCGGCAGCGAGGGTGGCCTGCACCTTGCTCGGCATGGTGTACGCGGACATGCCGCCCGCCCGCAGACCGACATAGTGGATATCCCCCGCCGCCATCAGGGCGGGCATCCGTTCCCGGGGCAGCTGACCGAGGAACCGGAGGTTGGTCAGCCGGGTCGTGGCGGCCCGGTCCCGCAGTCGCCGTTCGGCTGTGCCGGAGCCGGCGACCAGGCAGAGCAGCCGGGGGTCGTCGACCAGGGCGCAGGCGTCGACCAGGGTGTCGAGGCCCTGGGCCTCGCCGAGCGTGCCGGCGTAGACCAGCACGACGCGGTCGGCGGTGATGCCGAGTTCGGCGCGCAGGTCGGGGGCCGGGGGCGTGGGGGTCTCGTCCGCCCACATCGGAACGTGTACGAGCTTCTCCTCGGGCACGCCGCGCCGGGCCAGCACCTCGCCGACGCCGGGCGAGATGTAGGCGACCCGCGCGGCCGCCCGGTACATCGCCCCGCACCAGGTGTGCATGGCCCGTTCGGCGAGCCGGGGTCCGCCGCGTCCGGAGTGGAGGAAGCCGCTGGCCCGGACGCTGTCCGGCCAGAGGTCCAGCACGTGCAGCACCACCGGCGTCCGGTGGGCGTACCGGAGGAACCACATCGGCGCCGCGACGGTGATCGGCGAGTTGCTCACCCAGAGCGCGTCGAGGCCGCGCAGCGCGGGAGTGCCGGAGACGAGCGCGGAGGCGGCGAACGAGCCGTAGGTGGCCAGCCGGCGCAGGGCCGAGCCGTCGTGGCTGGGGTAGAGGGCCACCCGTCGGACGTGGACGCCGTCGGCGACCTCGTCGGCGCGGCGGGTGATCCGGTAGCCGGGGGCGAGCCGGCCGGTGGGCCAGTTCGGAAAGCCGGTCAGCACCCGTACGTCGTGACCCCGGGCAGCCAGCCCCCGGGCGAGGACGCCGGGCAGCGCGGCCGGGCCGGGCTCCGGATCGAACCACTGGCTGAGCAGGCCGAACCGCACACCACACTCCACTTCCTCAAAACGGGCAATAAACCTGAAAAGCCCCAACTGTCACACGGCGGCAGTCTATCCTCAACCGCATCAATTCGTACGTAAAACGCATAAGTAGGAGGACCGGCATGTACGACCGCACTCTCCCCTTCGCGCTCCCGGACGTCGGGGACGCGGAGATCGCGGCGGTCACGTCGGCGATCCGGTCCGGCTGGCTCTCCAGCGGCCCGCTGGTGCGCGAGTTCGAGGAGCGGTTCGCCGCGTACTGCGGGCCGGGGCTCACCGCCGTCGCGCTGAGCTCGGCGACCGCCGGGCTGCACCTGGCGTTGGAGGCGCTCGGAGTCGGCCCGGGCACGGAGGTCCTCGTACCGACCTGGACCTTCACCGCCACCGCCGAGGTGGTCGTGCACGTCGGCGCCGTCCCGGTGCTGGTGGACGTCGATCCGGCCACCCTCACCATCGACCTCGACGACGCCGCCCGCAAGGTCACCGGGCGCACGGTCGCCATCCTGCCGGTGCACTTCGCCGGCCAGCCGGTGAACCGCACCCGGCTGCACGAGTTCGCCCGTCGGCACGGCGTCGCCGTGGTGGAGGACGCCGCCCACGCGTTCCCGGCGGCGAGCGAGGGCGTGCCGGTCGGTGCCGGCCCGACCGCCGCCACCGTCTTCAGCTTCTACGCCACCAAGACCATCACCACCGGCGAAGGCGGAATGCTGGTCACCAGGGATCCCGACCTCGCCCGTCGGGTCCGGGTGATGCGGCTGCACGGTTTCGACCGGGACGGCTTCGACCGCTACCGCAGTGACCGCCCCGCCTGGCGGTACGACGTCGTCGAGGCCGGTTTCAAGAACAACCTGACCGACCCGGCGGCGGCGATGGGACTGGTGCAGCTCGACCGCGCCGAGTCGATGCGGCGGCGACGCGAGGAGATCGCCGGCCGCTACCGGACGGCCTTCGCCGGCCTGCCGCTGGACCTGCCCCTGCCCGCCCCGGATCAGGACGTGCACGCCTGGCACCTCTTCGTGGTCCGGTTACGCCGAGACGCCCCGGTCGACCGGGACCGGTTCATCGCGGAGACGTCCCGGCTCGGCATCGGGTGCAGCGTCCACTTCATTCCGCTGCACCTGCACACCTACTGGCGTCGGCGGCTCGCGCTGGCCGACGACATGTTCCCCGTCGCCAGCCGGGAGTTCACGCGGGTGGTGAGCCTGCCCCTCTTCTCGGCGATGGACGACGACCAGGTGGATCTCGTCATCCGTACCGTCACCAAGGTTCTCCAATGATCAAAAGAGGTTTCGACATCGTCGTCGCGGCGGTGGGGCTGCTGCTCTGCGCCCCGCTGCTGCTCGTGATCGCCCTGGCGATCCGCTGGGAGGACGGTGGGCCGGTGCTGTTCCGGCAGGAACGCACCGGCCGCCGTGGCCGCCCCTTCCACATCCACAAGTTCCGCAGCATGCGCGCCGCGCCGGGGCCAGCGGTCACCTCTGACGGCGACGACCGGATCACCCGGGTCGGCCGGCTCCTGCGGGCCAGCAAACTCGACGAGTTGCCGCAGCTCTACGACGTGCTGCTCGGCCGGATGAGCCTGGTCGGTCCCCGTCCCGAGGTCCGGCGCTACGTCGACTGCTGGCCGTCGCTGGCCCGCTGGCGCATCCTGTCGGTCCGGCCGGGCATCACCGACCCGGCGTCGATCGCCTATCGGAACGAGTCGGCGGAACTGGCCCGCACGGACCGGCCGGAGGATTACTACGTCGCGGTGGTGCTGCCGCGAAAGGTGGAACTGTACGTGCGGTACGTGGAGACCCGCAGCTTCCTCGGGGACCTGCTGATCCTTGCCCGTACGGTGCAGGCCGTCCTCGGCCGCTGAAGCCACCCGCCGGCCGCCCACCACCCGGTGATCCACACGAGTTGCGGCATGTCGGGGTCTCGGATCGACTGGAGGCCCCGACATGCCGCAACTGGAGTTGATCACCCTCCTCGCAGGGGACACCCGGAAGCCCCGCCGAGCGTGTCGCTCGGCGGGGCTTCGGGACGTCGACCGGCCCGGGCGGCCGACCCGCCGTCAGCCGGCCAGGGCGGGGGCCGGGTCGGGGGCGGGGGCCGGGTCGGGGGCGGCCGGGGCGGGGGCTGGCTCGGGGGCCGGGTCGGGGGCGGCGGCCGGGTCGGGGGCGGTCTGGACGACCGGCTCGGGCCAGGTGTCGGGGCGGGTCGGGTCGAAGACCTCGTTGGTCCAGAAGAGGGTGAGCAGGTCGTCCGGACCGGTGTTGACAATGTGGTGCGCCCACATCGTCGGCATGTCCACCACCACCGGTTCGGTGCCGCTGACCGGGAACCGGACCACCGCGTCGTCGCAGACCCGGCGCAGCCGGATCTCCGCCGTACCCCGGAGCACGCAGAACCGTTCCAGCTTGGCCAGGTGGAAGTGCTCCCCCCGGACGGCGCCGGGACGGGTGGTGGAGCAGAAGGTCTGTCCCCCGCCGCCGTACGCCTTCACCGCCTCCACCAGGTCACCCCGGGCGTCCGCGCGGACGGGCAGCGGCACCGGGTAGTGCGCCGGGAAGCAGTGCGACCGGTAGGTGTTGAACAGGCGCACCGTGTGCCGGTCCGGTAGGTCCGGGATCTCGCCGGTGCGGTAGGTGGCCGCGAACCCGGTGAGCAGCGCGGCCAGCTCCCGCACCCCGATGCGCAATCCGGGCATGGTGGCGTCCCAGGGGTGGCCGACCGGCGCGTCCAGCAGCCGGGCCGCCGCGTCGGTGACGTGTACCAGGGTCAACTCGCGGTCCTCCCGCACCTCGGGCCGGTCGCCGTCGGCGAGCAGCCGGCAGAAGGTGGCCACCACCGAGTTGTAGTGCGGCAGGCCGTGTTCGCCGTACAGGTTGGGCAGTCGCAGGTCGACCAGATCCGGGCGGACGGCGGCGAGGGTGGCCGCGGCGACCGCCTTCGCGTCGCCGTACGGGGTGCCGTTGCCGGCCTGCACCGAGTTGGCGTAGACCACGACAGCGGGCGGCTCCGGGCAGCGTTCCAGGCCCCGGGCCAGGGCGGCGGCCAGCCGGACGTTGCCGGCGGCCACCTCGGTCAGGTCACCCCGGTTGACCCCGGCCAGGTGCAGCAGCCGGTCCACGCCCGCGATCCGGCTGGCCACGGTCGCCGGGTCGGTCAGGTCGGCACGGGTGAGCACGACCGGTTCCGGCCAGCCGAGCACCCGGGCGAGCACCCGGACGTGCCAGCCGAGGAAGCCGCCCGCCCCGGTGACCGCGACCTTCAACATGCCAGCACCGGGTCGCGCAGAGCCAGCTCCGCGCGGATCTCCGGAAGCGTCCGGAGCAGCTCCACGATCTCCGGTACGTCCAGCCGGGGCGCGTTCGACGAGGTGAAGTCGGCGGCCGGGCAGCCGCCGAGGTCGCCCTCGGTGACGTAGAGCGCGTAGTTCAGGTCGCGGGCGTCCAGCGGCACCCGGAAGAAGTCGCCGAAGTCGTCGGCCCGGGCGAGTTCCTCCCGACTGGCGAGGGTCTCGTGCTGCTTCTCGCCGTGCCGTACGCCGATCATCTCGACCTTGGCGGGCACGTCGAAGAGCTGGCAGACGGCCTCGGCGAGGTCGCCGATGGTGCAGGCCACCGCCTTGCGGACGAAGACGTCACCCGGGCGGGCATGGGCGAACGCGTGCTCGACCAGCTCGACGGAGTCGTCCAGCGACATCAGGAACCGGGTCATCGCCGGGTTGGTGACCGTCGGCGCGCGTCCGGCCCGAATCTGCTCCACGAAGAGCGGGATCACCGAGCCCCTGGAGTACATGACGTTGCCGTACCGGACGCAGGAGACGGTGGTCCGGCTACGCGGGTTGTTCCGGGCGTACGCCTGGGCGACCTTCTCCATCAGCGCCTTGCTGATCCCCATGGCGTTCACCGGGTGGACCGCCTTGTCCGTGCTGAGCAGCACCACCGACCCGACACCGTGGCGTTCCGCCGCCTCGATCACGTTGGCGCTGCCCTGGACGTTGGTACGGACCGCCTCCATGGGGAAGAACTCACAGGACGGCACCTGTTTGAGCGCCGCCGCGTGGAAGACGTGGTCGATGTCCCGGGTGGCGGCCCGGACCGAGTCGAGGTCCCGGACGTCGCCGACGTGGTAGCTGATCCGCTCGTCGGCCAGCACCCGGCGCATGGCGTCCTGTTTGGCCTCGTCCCGGCTGAACACCCGGATCTCGGCGACGTCGTGGTCGAGCAGTCGTCGCACCATCGTCTGTCCGAAGGAGCCGGTACCACCGGTGATCAACACCCGGCATCCGGCAGGCAACACGGTCACGCAGAGCCCCCGTTTCGTCTTTTACACATGGCATCGCACCCGGATCAACGACCATCGAGAGCGCAAAGAAACGCATAACGGGTCAAATTGGGGCCAGGGGGATCGGTGCGACGGATGGGCGACTCCGGAAAGAGACTCGATCGGTAGCCTGACCCGCACCGACCGTGGTCGACAGCGGCCAGGGACAGCCACTTCCGTCGAGGGAGGACCGGTGTTCGACGCCGCCGACTTCGGTGCCCGACCCGATGCGCCCTGGACGGTGAACCGGGACGCCTTCCAGGCCGCCAACGACGCGGCCCGGAACGCCGGGGGCGGCCAGGTCACCGCACCGCCGGGCACCTACCAGGTGAAGGGCGTCATCCAGGACGGCGGGGTGGGGTTCGTCATGCCCGGGGTGACGATGCGTAGCCCCGACGGACAGTTGCCCGAGGTGCTCGCCGCCCGGGTCGTCACCACCAGGGGCTCGATCGCGGCCGGCGACCGACAGCTCACCGTCGCCTCCGGTACCGGCATCCGGGTGGACGCGGTGGTCGCCGTACAGGCCGTCGGGGGCATCCTGGACACCCAGTTCACCCGCCTGGTCGGGCCGGTCACCGCGACGCAGGCCAGCGGCATCACGCTGGCCTCCGCCACCGGTTTCCCGGTGGCCGGCACCCTCCAGGTGGACAGCGAACTCCTCACCTACACCGGGCTGGCCGGCGCCACCCTGACCGGCGTCACCCGCGGCGCGTACGGAACGACCCCCGCCCCGCACACCACCACGGCGTTCATCGGGGTGGCCCGCCGGTTGTACGCCCTCGTCCTCGAGGTGACCGGCACGACGGTCACCCTCGACACCCCCGCCCTGACCGGCGCCACCGGGGTGGCCGTCTCGGTCGGCTGCGTACGGCCCACCATCGACGGCCTCGCCGTCGACGGAAACAAGGTCTGGGGCGGTGCGGTCCGTTCCCTCTTCGCGGTCGCCTGGCGTCAGGTCCGGTGGGGACGGGTGGAGAACGTGACCGTCCGCAACGCCGAGAACGGTTTCGCGCTGAGCCGGGGTGCCAGCGACTGCACGCTGGTGGACCTGCACCTACACGGCTGCGGCACCCCGGAGACGGTCAAGGGCAGCGCGCTGTGGTTGTACCAGGGCTGCCGACGCAACCGGGTCCG
Organism: Micromonospora pallida; assembly: GCF_900090325.1. Taxonomy (NCBI): domain Bacteria; kingdom Bacillati; phylum Actinomycetota; class Actinomycetes; order Micromonosporales; family Micromonosporaceae; genus Micromonospora; species Micromonospora pallida. Next base: position 3,876,783 of record NZ_FMHW01000002.1, read on the forward strand.
TGGCGTCTGCGTGACCGGGGCGACCTGGACGGCCATCTACCTCGACGACCGGTCCACGACGGCCGAGGAGGGCTGGGACGGTCCCAACGACGACAACCTGGTCTCCGACTTCACGGTCAGAGTCACCGATTCCCGGGCTCCCGCCCTGGCGGTGGTCGGGGGCAGCCACAACAGGTTCGTCACCGGCACGGTCTCCAGCCCCGGGTACGGCGTCTCGCTCAGCAACGGGATGCAGGGCACCACCGCTGACGGTTCGGTGGCCCCCTGCCGGGGCAACGAGATCGGGGGCGTCGCCTTCCGGGTCCGCTTCGGTTGGATCCTCGAGGCTCCGGGCAACAGCCTGCACGACTGCTACGTCGCGGCCGGCGCGGACGCTGTCGGAAGCAACACGGGAGGCAACCTGGTGTACGCGGTCAGCCCGACCCCCGGCGCCGCGCCACGGCTCTGAGCCGCCGGCCGCTACGACCGGTCGACACCGACCGGGGCGGGACCGAAGACGACCTGGCCGGGTACCCCGGCACCCACGCCCACCAGGTGCCGGACGAGCGCCCGCAGTCGGGGCGCGCAGGTCCGTTCCCAGGACAGCTCGTCCCGGGCCCGCGCGGCGGCCCGGTTCACCGCGGCACAGGTTTCCTCGGCGTCGGCGACGAGGTCGGTGATCGCCCGGGCGAAGCATTCGGGGCTGGCCGGTGGCACGCAGCGCCCCACCGCGAAGTCCTCGACGAAGTGCCGGGCGGCCGGCAGGTCCGAGGTGACCACCGCCAGCCCCATGATCGTGTACTCGTAGAACTTGGAGTTGACCGAGAGCCGGGCCTCCCCCACGTCCTGCATCAGGGAGAGGCCGATCCCGCAGGTGGCCAGCAGGCCGGCGACCTCGTGCGCGGGCACCGGGTCGAGCATCCGCAGGTTCGCCGGGTGACCGGCCCGCGCCACGGCCTCGGCGAACCGCTGCCGGGCCACCTCCGACGGAAAGCGGGAGACGGCCACGACCTCCACCTCCGGGGCGATCCGGGACAGCTCGGCGGCCGTCCGGACGAGGACGTCGGCGCCGTAGTCGGTGGTCAGGCTGCCGATGTGCACGACCCGGCGCAGCAGGTCGGGGGTGAGCGGCCGGGGCGGGTGCGCGAACGCCTCGGCCGACGGGTAGTTCGGGGTGGCCACGGCCGGCACCCCGAGCGCCCGGAACCGCTCGGCCAACTGGCCGCTGACCGCGTTGACCCCGCCGAGCCGCGCGGCGTAGTGCCGCTCCACCCCGGCCACCAGCCGTCGGCCGGCGTCCTGCACCAACGTCGGCGCGGCGAACCGCTGCGAGTAGTACTCGGGGTAGTACTCGTGGACGTCGTACAGCACTGGCCGGCCGGTACGGCGGGACCAGCGCCGGGCGTGCCGCAGCAGGTAGTAGTCGTGGATGTGCCACAGGTCGGCGGGGGTCCGTTCGGCGACCGCGACGACGGCCGGCACCAGCCGCAGCCGCTGCCGGGCCGAGGTCGGTTCGGGCAGCCGGGTCTCCCGTACCCGGGGGTGGGGGCGGGACTCGCCCGGCTCACCCCCGAGCCAGATCAGGTGCACGTCGAAGCCGGCGTCCAGGACCGCCTGGGCGCAGCGGAGCACCCGCCGGTCGCCGACCGGGTGGACGGTGGGCACGCACACCGTCCGGCCCGCCGATGCCGTCGTCGGCGCCCGCAGCCGCCAGTGCTCGGTGGTGATCATGTCTACGTCGACGCTCATTGTTCCTCCGTGTGGGTTCCTCGGGTGGCGGCGGTCAGGCCGGCTCCGGCGAATCGGTGGCGCCCCGCCGGACGGCCCCGATCGGGGCGCGCTCCCCGTCCACCGGCCGGTCCGTGCCGCCGGCCCGGGTCGGGGCCGCCCGGGTCGAGGCCGCACAGGTCAGGGCCGCCCGGGTCAGGGCCGTGCGGGTCACCAGGACGTGGACGCCGTACCAGCCGACCATCGCGAGGGAGAACGACAGCAGGGACGCCGGCCAACTGAGCCAGCCGACCAGGGCCGGCAGGAAGACCAGTCCTGTCGTCAGCAGCCGCCCGACGTCCCAGAGCAGTTGTTGCCGGTTGCCGCCGGTGCCGGCCAGCGTCTGGCTGAGCGGGACGACGGCGAACTGCCCGACCAGGAACGGCAGCAGGAGCAGCAGCACCGTCGCCGCGCCGGCCCACTCCGCGCCGAGCACGCGCGGTGCGGCGAGGTGCGTGCCGATCGCGAGCACCGTCAGCAGCACCGCACCGGCCACCGAGAGTCCGACCAGCGCGCGGTCGTAGCTGGCGCGGGCGCGGCGGGGCGCGGACCGTAGCTGGTGGGCGATCTCGCCGAACAGGATGGGCATCAGGGCCTGGCCGAGCAGCGCGGACGGCAGCGCGCCGACCCGCAGGGCCAGGGCCAGGTCCGCCGCGGCGACACTGCTCACGGCGGCGGCGAAGAACAGCGGCACGTTCAGGGTCAGGCCGTTGATCAGGATCGCCGGGGCGGAGGCGGTCACGAAGGGCCGGTGCCGCCGCAGCACGTCCCGTACGCCGACGTGGGGCACCGGCCGGCGCGGCCGGAACAGCAGCAGCGCGCCGGTCCCGTAGCCAAGTGCCATGGCGGCCAGCAACGCGGTCGCCGAGCGGCCACCGAGCAGCCCGAAGGCCACCGTCCCGACGGCCTGCACCAGGGCGGTGGCCAGCTTCGCCACCGCGACCAGCCGGTACCGGCGGTCCCGGACCCGGGCGTAGACCATCGTGCCGGCCAGGCCCAGGGTCGCGGTCAGCGCTCCGAGCGCGACCGCCTCGACGAGGGCGGGACGGTCGAGGTCGCCGACGACCGCCGCCCAGGCCACCGCGAGGAGCGCCACGACGAGCCCGACAACGCCGTTGAGCCGGGCGGCGATCCGGAGGAGCAGCGGGGCGTCCCGCTCGGCGGCCGTGGTGGCGGCCACGTCGAGTCGCAGTGCGCCGACTCCACCGGCCACCGCCGCCACCGCTGCCACCGCCGCGTAGCGACCGAAGGTCGCCGGGGTGTAGAGGCGGGTGACCAGCAGGATGCCGGCGAGGTTCACCGCCTGCGCCGTCATCATCAGCCCGGCCGTCTGTACCCGCCCCCGACTCGGTACGGCGGGCCGTCTCATCGGGTCCCGGACTCCGGGGGTGACACCGGCACCCCGGTCCACGCCGGCCGGGCGGACGCCTTGTCGACCGCCCGCGACGTCACCGGGTCGCTACGACGCGGAGCCCGCCCCCGGGCGGCCAGCACGGCGGCGGCGAACACCCACACCAGGTAGTTGCCGTTGAGGTCCGCGCTGAACAACGAGTTGACGAAGGCGAAGGTCAGTAGGGTGGCGGCGGCGACCACGGAGGGGTCGGTCCGGTGCGCCCACAGCACCCGGACGACGGCCACGGCCAGCAGCACCAGTCCGGCCAGCGCGACGAGTCCGCCCTCCACCGCCACCTCGAGCGGCAGGTTGTGCGGGTAGATGGCGTCCTCGAGACCGGGCAGGACGATCAGCGAGCCGCCCGGCACCACCGCACCGAAGCCGCCCCAGCCCACTCCGAGCGGACGCTCCAGGAAGACCTCGGCGGCCAGCCCGGAGAGCATCACCCGAACCTCGGCGGAGGCGTCCAGCGGCCCACCCCAGAGCACCGAGAAACGCGACGTCAACCCCTCCGGCAGGGCCGTCGCGACGGTCAGGGCGATGATGCCGCCCAGCCCGGCCAGCGGCGGCAGCAGCTGCCAGCGGCGCGCGCCGCCGACGGTGACGGCCAGGACCAGGCCGGCGAGGGCCAACGCGACGAGCGGCCCCCGGGAACCCGTCATCAGCAGCGGCACGGCGAGCGCCACCGCCCCGAGCAGCGCCACCAGCCGCAGCCGGCGCACCAGGACACCCAGACAGAGCAGGCCCACCACGCCGTACCCGATGAGCCGGGCCGTGGTGATCGAGACGGTGCCGGCCAGGACGACCGTGTCGAACGCCTGGGCGGCCGGGTCGGGGCGAACCATCGCCAGGAGCGCGACGAGCACCCCGGTCCCCGCGCTGGCCCAGAGCAGCGCCACCCGCCGCGCCGGCCGGTCGACCACGAGCAGCGTGGCGACGACGAACGCCGGGGTCGTGGTCACCATCTGCAACGCCTTGCCGGACTGGTAACCGCCGATGGAGGTCATGGCGAACCCGGGCAGGAACGACAGGAACAGCACGAGGAACGGCAGCGCGCCCGCCGGGGCCCGGAAGCCCCGGGCGGCCCAGGTCACCACGATCAGCACCGCGACGGCGGCAAGGTCGAGGTAGAGGAGCAGGTGTTCCAGCGCGCCGATCCCGCCGGCCACGGGCGCCACCAGGTCGGTCAGCACCCGCGAGGCGTCCAGCGCGGTGGCGGCGGGGAAGGCGACGAGGGGCAGCACCAACGCGACGTCGCGTATCCCGACCCGCAGGTCGGACGGCGCTTCGGCGTCCCTGCCGACCTGGTCCGTCGCCTCGGCGGCCGCTCGCGCCGCCGGCACCCGGCTGCCGGCCGGGTCGGTCACGAACGGCGGCGGACCACCGTGCCTCACGCTCATCGGGCCCCGCCTCCTGTCGCGTCCGCCGTGGCCGCCCGTCGCTCGGGCCCCGGCACGCACGTCCCCACAACGACAAAAGGCACCAATCGGGTACGGGACCGATGGCCTGGCCGGGGCGGTCACGACAGCACGGCCCGATCGAGTCATTGACATGCGTCAAGCGCTTCGGGAAGGCTCGCCGCTAGAGGTCCCGACCCCGAAGGGAGCGCGATGAGGCGCACGAGGCTGGCGGTCACCGGCGTGTTCGCCCTGGTCGCCGCGCTGGCGCTGACCGCTCCGGCGAGCGCGCGGCCACCGTCCGACCCGGGCGGTCGCGGCGACGGCCTCGAGGTGTACGTCGGCACGGTCAACCCGGAGCAGCTCGAACAGCTCCGCGTGGCCGGCGTCGACCTCGGCCACGACCAGCGGGGCACCGGCCCTGCCGGCACCACCACCGTGGAGACGGTGCTCACCCGGCGGCAGGCCGACCGGCTGGCCCGGCAGGGCGTCCCGCTCCGCGTCAAGCAGGTCGACGGCCAGGACGCCTCCCGAACGCTGCGCGACCAGGCCGCCGACGGCTGGACGGCGTTCCGCCCGTACTCCGCGCCCGGCGGCATCCGGGACGAGATCACCGCCACCGCCGCCCGGCACCCGAAGCTGACCAAGGTCGAGAGCATCGGCCGTACCCACCAGGGCAAGCCGATCCTCGCCCTGAAGGTCACCAAGAACGCGCGCAGCGTGCCGGACGGGCGGCGACCGGCGGTGCTCTACCTGAGCAGCCAGCACGCCCGGGAGTGGATCACCCCGGAGATGACCCGGCGGCTGATGCACCACGTCCTGGACAACTACGGCCGCGACCGGGAGATCACCCGGCTGGTGGACACCACCGAGCTGTGGTTCCTGCCGGTGGCCAACCCCGACGGGTACGACCACACCTTCACCCCCGGCAACCGGCTGTGGCGCAAGAACCTGCGCGACAACGACGGCGACGGGAGGATCACCGCTGTCGACGGCGTCGACCTGAACCGCAACTTCGCCCACCAGTGGGGGTACGACAACGAGGGCTCCTCGCCGGACCCGGCCAGCGACACCTACCGGGGCCCCGGCCCCAACTCGGAGCCGGAGACCCAGGCCCTGGACCGGCTCTTCCGCCGGGTCGGCTTCGAGTTCTTCGTCAACTACCACTCGGCGGCCGAGCTGCTCCTCTACGGCCTCGGCTGGCAGGTCGCCACGCCCACCCCGGACGACGTGATCTACCAGGCGATGGTCGGCGACGACAGCCACCCGGCCGTGCCCGGCTACGACCCGGACCTCTCCGCCGAGCTGTACGTCGCGAACGGTGACACCGACGCCCACGTCGTCGCCCGACACGGTGCGCTCGGCTTCACCCCGGAGATGTCCACCTGCCAGACGGTCGCCGAGTCCGACCCGGACGACCAGTGGCGTCCCGAGGACTGCGTGAGCAGCTTCGTCTTCCCCGACGACGAGAAGCTGATCGCCGCCGAGGTGACGAAGAACCTGCCGTTCGCCCTCGCGGTGGCACAGTCCACCCACGACCCGGACGACCCGGTCTCGGTGGTCGGCCGGAGCACCCCGGACTTCGTGGTCGACGCCTTCGACACCTCGTACGGCCGCACCCAGCAGGTCGCCGCGATCACCCGGCGGGCCCTCACCAACGTGCGGATGCACTACACGGTCAACGGCGGCCGACCGAAGACCGTCGCGGTCCGCGAGTGGCGCGGCGGCGAACGGTACGGCGACACCCACGACGACTACTACGCCGAGCTACGCGGCACGGTCACCGGTGCCCGGCCGGGCGACCGGGTCGAGGTCTGGTTCACCGGCAACAAGCGTGGCCGGGGCCCGGTCGCCAGCGAGCACTTCACCTACCGCGTGCACACCGACATCGGCGGCGAGGTGCTCGTCCTGGCCGCCGAGGACGTCACCGGCCTCAGCCCGGAACAGGACGGCACCGGCGCTAAGTACGCCGACGAGGTGGTCGCGTCCCTGACCGCCGCCGGACGCAGCAGCGACGTGTACGACCTCGACACGATGGGCCGGAAGGCCCCCCACCACCTGGGCGTGCTGTCGCACTACCGGGCGGTGGTCTGGGAGACCGGCGACGACGTCATCCCCCGCGCCCCCGGCCAGGTGCCGGGCACGGCGGCCCGGGCGGCGGCGGAGACCGAACTGGCTGTCCGGGACTACCTCAACGAGGGCGGCAAGGTGCTGGTCGGTGGCAAGTTCGCGCTGTACGCGCAGGCCAACGACGGAGCGTACGTGTACCAGCCGACCGCGCCCGCCGAGTGCACCGACCCGGACGACACCACCTGCCTGCCGCTGTCGAACGACTTCCTCCAGTACTGGCTGGGCGCGTACAACTACGTCAGCGACGGCGGCAGCGTGGACGGCACCCCGTACCCGGTGCGGGGCTCCGAAGGCGCGTTCGCCGGGTTCCAGGGCACCCTCAACGCCCCCGGCTCGGCCGGCAACCAGGACCACACGGCGTCCCTGCTCAGCACGTCGAGCTTCCTGCCGCCGGACCAGTTCCCGCAGTTCGGCACGGTGACGGCGGTGGACTGGGTACGTCCCGGCGGCGCGCCGTTCGACCCGCGCACCGGCGAGTGGTACGGGTACAGCGGGCGGGCCGACGAGGCGTACAAGCGGCTCACCCGGACCGTGGACCTGACCTCGGCCACCAGCGGTGAGCTGCGCTTCTTCGCCTCGTACGACATCGAGCCGAACTGGGACTTCATGATCGTCGAGGCGCACGAGGTGGGTACCGACGACTGGACCACCCTGCCGGACCGCAACGGCCACACCAGCACCGACACCGGGGACAGTTGCGAGAGTGGCCTGGCCACCGAACTGCACCCGTTCCTCCTGCACTACCAGGGCGCGGACTGCTCGCCGACCGGCAGCACTGGACAGTGGCACGCCGCCACCGGCGCCTCCAACGGCTGGCAGGAGTTCTCCGTCGACCTGACGGCGTACGCCGGCAAGCGGGTCGAGGTGTCGATCTCGTACGTCTCGGACTGGGGCACCCAGGGGCTCGGCGTCTTCGTGGACGACGCCCGGGTCGTCGTGGACGGGGCCACCGTGGCGGAGACCTCGTTCGAGACGCCCGACCTGGGCGGCTGGACGGTGGCCGGTCCCCCGCCCGGCTCGCTGCCCGGCTCGAACGACTGGTCCCGCAGCCAGCGGGCCTTCGAGGAGGGCGCGGTGCTGGTCACCGCCGACACCGTCTACCTCGGGTTCGGACTGGAGGGACTGGCCCCGGCCGCCCGGGACGACCTCGTCGCCCGGTCGCTGACCCACCTCCTCGGCCGCCCCCGCCCCTGACCCTGCTTGGCCCGCCCCTGCTTGGCCGGCCCAGCCCCGCCGCCCCACCCAGCTCGCCCCCGCCCGGCCGCCACCCGGCCCCACCGGGGCGGCGGCCCCACCGGGGCGGCGGGGCCGCGGGCGGCGGGGCCCCCGGTCCCGCCCGGGCCCTTCCCGGCCCGATGATCGACACGATATGCGGCATCTTGGGGTGTCCTGGTCCCTCCGACACCCCAAGATGCCGCAATCGGAGTCGATCATCGGGCCGCCTATCCGGCGAGGCCGGACGGGCAGGGCGAGGCCGGACGGGGCGGGACCGGGCCGGACGGGCAGAACAGCTCGGGGTGGCCCGGGGTCCGGGTAGAAAGCGGGTCAGCGGCGGACGCCGGCCCAGTCGTGGTGCCGGCGGACCGTGGAGAGGATGAAGTCGACCACGCGGCGGGAGGTGTCCGGCACCCGGTAGTCGGCGGGGCAGGGCACCCCGTCCGCCGCGACCTGGTCGACCGTCACCCGGACCGCCTCGACCACGCCGGCCGGGTCCAGCCCGGTCATGATGATCCCTCCGGCGTCCAGCGCCTCCGGGCGTTCGATCGACTCCCGCAGGGTCACCGCCGGGAACCCGAGGATCGCCGCCTCCTCGCTGATCGTCCCGCTGTCGGAGAGGGTGCAGCTGGCCCCGAGTTGGAGGCGTACGTAGTCGAAGAGGCCGAACGGCTCGTGGAACGTGATGCCGTCCAGGGTGCTGTCGTCCGGGGCGAGCGCCTCCAGCCGCTTCCGGGTACGCGGATGGGTGGAGACGAGCACCGGCAGGCCCCACTCGGCCCGGACCGCCCGCAGGCAGTCCAGCAGCCGGCCGAGCCGGGCGGGCGCATCGACGTTCTCCTCCCGGTGCGCGCTGACCAGGAAGTACCCGCCCAGGGTCAGGCCGAGCTGGTCGAGGATGGCCGAGCCGTCGATGTCCGGACGGTGATGGTCCAGCACCTCCCGCATCGGCGACCCGGTGTGCAGGATCCGGCGCGGGTGCAGTCCCTCGGCGAGCAGGTTGCGTCGGGCGTGCTCGGTGTAGACCAGGTTGAAGTCGGCGACGTGGTCGACGAGGCGGCGGTTGGTCTCCTCCGGCACGTTCAGGTCGAAGCAGCGGTTGCCCGCCTCCATGTGGTAGACCGGCACCCGCATCCGGCGGGCCATCAGCGCGGCGATGCAGCTGTTCGTGTCGCCGAGCACCAGCAGGGCGTCCGGACGTAGTTCGGCGATCGCCTGTTCCATGCCGACCAGCACGCCGCCGAGGGTGCGCCCCAGCGAGGACGTGTCGACGTCGAGGAAACGGTCGGGGCGACGCAGCCGCAACTCGGTGAAGAACACCTCGGAGAGCGAGTGGTCCCAGTTCTGCCCGGTGTGCACCAGGACGTGGTCCACCGTCCGGTCCAGTCGGTCCATCACCCGGGCCAGCCGGATGATCTCTGGCCGGGTGCCGACCACGGTCATAACCCTGGTCACGGTCGTGCTCCCCTCGTCGCCGCCACGGTGGGGCCAACGAGGGGACGCGCAGGCGGTGACGCGGGTCAGCTCTGGGCGAGCACCGTCGAGACCAGGTCCCGCGCCTCCTCCTGGATCCGGGTCAGGTGTTCCGGACCCTGGAACGACTCGGCATAGATCTTGTAGACGTCCTCGGTGCCGGAGGGGCGGGCGGCGAACCAGCCCGAGGCGGTGGTCACCTTCAGCCCACCGATCGACGCGCCGTTGCCCGGGGCGGCGGTGAGCGTCGCGGTGATCGGCTCACCGGCCAATTCGGTCGCGGTGACCTGCTCCGGGGAGAGCTTGCCAAGCACGGCCTTCTCCTCCCGGCTGGCCGGGGCGTCGATCCGGGCGTACGCGGGCGCGCCGAACCGCTCGGTCAGGTCCGCGTAGTGCTGGCTCGGTGTCCGGCCGGTGGTGGCGATGATCTCGGCGGCCAGCAGGCAGAGCAGGATGCCGTCCTTGTCGGTGGTCCAGGTGCTGCCGTCCCGACGCAGGAACGACGCGCCCGCGCTCTCCTCGCCGCCGAAGCCGACCGTGCCGTCGAGCAGTCCCGGCACGAACCACTTGAAGCCGACCGGCACCTCCAGCAGCGGGCGACCCAGGTCGGCCGCGACCCGGTCGATCATCGAGGAGGAGACCAGGGTCTTGCCGACCGCCGCGGCCGGGCCCCAGCCGGTACGGGTACGGAACAGGTGGGCGATCGCCACCGCGAGATAGTGGTTGGGGTTGAGCAGGCCACCGTCGGGGGTGACGATGCCGTGCCGGTCGGCGTCCGCGTCGTTGCCGGTGGAGACCTGGTAGTCGGCGCGGGCGGCGATCAGCGAGGCCATCGCGTTCGGCGAGGAGCAGTCCATCCGGATCTTCCCGTCGCCGTCCAGCGTCATGAACCGCCAGGTCGGGTCGACGGTCGGGTTCACCACGGTCAGGTCGAGCTTGTGCCGCTCGGCGATCTCGCCCCAGTACGCCACGCTCGCCCCGCCGAGCGGGTCCGCGCCGATGCGTACCCCGGCGTCCCGGATCGCGGCGATGTCGAGCGCGGCCGGCAGGTCGTCGACGTAGTTTGCGACGAAGTCGTACGTGCCGGTGGTGTCGGCGGCGCGGGCCCGCGCGTACGGGATGCGTTTCACCTCGGCGAGCCCGGCGGCGAGGATCGCGTTCGCGCGGTCCTGGATCCAGCGGGTGGCGTCGGTGTCGGCCGGACCGCCGTTGGTGGGGTTGTACTTGAACCCGCCGTCGTCGGGCGGGTTGTGCGACGGGGTGATGACGATGCCGTCGGCGAGGCCGGCGGTGCGGCCCCGGTTGTGGGTGAGTACGGCGTGCGACAGCGCCGGGGTGGGGGTGTAGCCGTCCCGGCTGTCGACCAGCACCGTCACGTCGTTGGCGGCGAGCACCTCCAGGGCGCTCACCGCCGCCGGGGCGGAGAGCGCGTGGGTGTCCCGGGCGAGGAAGAGCGGCCCGTCGACGCCGTTCACCCGCCGGTAGTCGCAGAGCGCCTGGGTGACGGCAAGGATGTGGTCCTCGTTGAAGGCGTTGCGCAGGCTCGACCCGCGGTGCCCCGACGTGCCGAAGGAGACCTGCTGCGCCGGGTCCGTCGGATCCGGGTGCTCGGCGTAGTAGGCGGTGACCAGCCGGGGCACGTCGACCAGGTCGGCGGGCTGGGCGGGTTGACCGGCACGGGCGTGGACCACTTCTGCAACCTCCTCCACGGGCGGACCGCCGGGCGGATCCGGCGGACGATGACGACAGTCTCAGACCTCGACGCGTTGACCCTTGCCGATCACCACGATGCCGTTGTCCGAGACGGTGTAGCGCTGTCGGTCCTTCTCGAGGTCGACGCCGATCTCGGCGCCCTCGGGGACGTACACGTTCTTGTCCAGGATGGCCCGGCGGACCACCGCGTGTCGGCCGATCTCGACACCCTCCATCAGCACCGCGCCGTCGACGTGCGACCAGGAGTGGACCTTGACCTTCGGGGAGACGACCGAGTTCTCCACCAGCGACCCGGAGATCACCGCACCCGGCGAGACCATCGAGGCGACCGCCCGGCCGACCCGCTCGCCCCACTGGTGCACGAACTTGGCCGGCGGGTAGGTCTGTTGCCCGCTGTAGATCGGCCACTCGAAGTTGTAGAGGTTGAAGACCGGGTGGACGTTGATCAGATCCATGTGCGCGTCGTAGAACGAGTCGAGCGTCCCCACGTCCCGCCAGTAGCCGAAGTCCCGCTCGGTGCTGCCGGGCACCTCGTTGTCACGGAAGTCGTAGACGTTCGCCTCGCCCCGCTCGACCAGCATCGGGATGATGCTGCCGCCCATGTCGTGCTTGCTGGTCTTGTCCTCCGCGTCAGTCTCCAACGCCTCGACCAGCGCCTTCGTGGTGAAGACGTAGTTGCCCATGGAGGCGTAGATCTGGTCGGGGGCGTCGGGCAGCCCGACCGCGTCGGTGGGCTTCTCCCGGAACGCCCGGATCCGCCGACCGTCCTCGCCCACCTCGATCACGCCGAACTGGTCGGCCATCGACAGCGGCTGCCGGATTCCGGCGACGGTGACGGCGGCACCGGAGGCGATGTGCTCCTCCACCATCTGCCGGGGGTCCATCCGGTAGATGTGGTCCGCGCCGAAGACGAGCACGTAGTCCGGCTTCTCGTCGTAGATCAGGTTGAAGCTCTGGTAGATCGCGTCGGCCGAGCCGGCGAACCACCACGGGCCGCGCCGCTGCTGGGCCGGGACCGGGGTGACGTAGTTGCCGAGCAGGGTCGACATCCGCCAGGTCTTGGTGATGTGCCGGTCCAGCGAGTGGGACTTGTACTGGGTCAGCACGACGATCTTGAGGTATCCGGCGTTCGCCAGGTTGGACAGGACGAAATCCACCATCCGGTACATCCCACCGAACGGCACGGCGGGCTTGGCCCGGTCGGTGGTGAGCGGCATCAGGCGCTTGCCCTCCCCACCGGCCAGGACGATCGCGAGCACCTTCTCAGCCATGCCCAGACGCTAACCACCCGCGTGCGACTTCACCACTCGTACGGGCACACTTCACGGCTGGTTCCACACCAGGTGGCGTGGCGCGACGTGCACTAGATTGCGGGGCATGACCGACTCCGCGCCGCTCCGCGTCGACCTGCTCACCCGGGAGTACCCGCCGGAGGTGTACGGCGGAGCCGGCGTGCACGTCGAGTACCTCGCCCGGGAGCTGCGCCGACTCGCCGACGTCCGGGTGCACTGCTTCGGCGCGCCGCGTACCGAGTCGGGCGTCACCGCGTACCCCGAACCGGCCGAGCTGGCCGGCGCGAACGCGGCGCTGCGCACCATGGGCGTCGACCTGGCGATGGCCGCCGGATGCGCCGGCACCGACGTGGTGCACAGCCACACCTGGTACGCCAACCTCGCCGGGCACACCGCGAAGCTGCTGCACGGGGTGCCGCACGTGGTCACCGTGCACAGCCTGGAGCCGCTGCGCCCGTGGAAGGCCGAACAGCTCGGCGGCGGCTACGCGCTCTCCTCCTGGTGTGAGCGGACGGCGATCGAGGCCGCCGACGCGGTGGTCGCGGTGAGCGCCGGCATGATGCGGGACGTGCTGGCCGCGTACCCGTCGGTCGACCCGGCGAAGGTCCGGGTGGTGCACAACGGCATCGACACCACGCAGTACGCCCCGGACCACGGCACCGAGGTGCTGACCCGGCTCGGCGTCGACCCGTCCCGCCCCAGCGTTGTCTACGTCGGGCGGATCACCCGGCAGAAGGGTCTGCCGTACCTGCTCCGGGCGGCCCGGGAACTGCCGGCGGAGGCACAGTTGGTGCTGCTGGCCGGCGCGCCGGACACGCGAGAAATCGCCGCCGAGGTGGAGGGGCTGGTCGACGAGCTGCGGGCGAAGCGGTCCGGGGTGGTCTGGGTGGCCGAGATGCTGCCGAAGCACGAGGTGATCCAGGTGCTCACCCACGCCACCGTCTTCGTCTGCCCGTCCGTGTACGAGCCGATGGGCATCGTCAACCTGGAGGCGATGGCCTGCGAGACGGCGGTGGTGGCGACCGCCACCGGTGGCATCCCCGAGGTGGTCGCGGACGGCGAGACCGGGCTGCTCGTCCCGATCGAGCAGGCGACCGACGGCAGCGGCACCCCGCTGGACCCGGAACGATTCGTGGCCGACCTGGCGGCGGCGGTCAACACGCTGCTCGCCGATCCGGAGCGGGTGGAGACGTTCGGCCGCGCCGGCCGCCGCCGGGCGGTCGAGCACTTCTCCTGGGACGCCATCGCCGAACGCACGGTCGAGGTGTACCGCTCGCTGCTGTCCTAGGGCAGGACTCGGCTGATGTGGAGTACGCGGTTCAGGTGATGTGGAGGGTCGCGGCGAGGCGGGCCAGGTCGGCCGGAGCGTCGGCGGACCGCGCCACGACGGCGACCAGGCCGCGTACCGCCGGGCGGTCGTGCACCTCGCCCCGGGCGGTACGTTCCGCGTCCAGCAGCGTCCGGCCCGCCCGGAACATGTCGCCGGCCAGCACGTACGCGCGGGCCGCGTCGAGGAGGTATGCGGCCCGGTGCTCGGTCGGCAGCCACCACCACTCGTCGCCGGCCGTCAGCCGCTCGTGTCGTACCGTCGCCGCGGTGACCTCCCCGAGGGTCGTCTCGGCCACCACCCGCGCGGCCTCGACCGCCGCCCGGCCGAACCCGCCGTCACCGGCCCCGACGTCCCGAGCGGCCTCTGCGGCCTGGTCGAGCAACTGCCGCACGTCACGGTCCAGCCCTCGGCCGGCAGCGGCGAGGGCGGCCTGAATCAGCAGCGTCCCGACCAGGGACGGATCGACCCGGGCACCGGACCGCGCCGACTTCAGACGGTGTACGGCGACGACGGCCGCCTCCATCGCAGAGCGTCGCCGGTCGGTGTGCCGCAGGGCCTGCGCCAGTGACACCGTGGCGACGGCGGCGACCTGCGGATCGCCGGTGGCCAGGGCGACCGCCATCCCCCGGTCGGCGGCCAGCCAGGCCAACTCCCCCTGGTCGACCTTGACCAGCGCCAGGGCGGTGAGTCCGTACACGGGGACCAGCAGCGCGGCGGTCGCCCGGTCGGAGCGGACGGCCCGCGCCGCGCGGACGGCGTCGAGCAATCCCGGCAGCAGGGCGAGCAGTTGCGGGTAGCGGGCGTGGCGGTAGCTCTGCTCCGCGTGGCCCAGCCGGACCCGCAACGCCGCGACGTCGACCGGCTCGGGCGGGGCCTCGACGTGGTACCGCGCCAGGGCGGTGCGTACCCCCTCCACGCCTGCGGCGGCGGGGTCCGGTCGGTCGGGCTGATCGGCCAGCAGCACCCCCAGATCGATCCGGAGCGTGGCGGCGACCTCCCGCAGACTGGACACCCGTTCCAGCCGACGCACCCCGCGTTCGACCTTGTCCACCCAACTCTTCGACTTGCCGAGGCGGTCGGCGAACTGCTGCTGGGTCATGTTGCGCCGTACCCGCCACTGGGCGACCCGGCGGCCCACCGGCAGGTCGTTCACCCGCCGGCCCGTCCCGCTCACCGGACGATCCCCGACCACGAGCAGGACCAGTACGAGCAGCGCGACGATCAGGCCGTAGGCGTACTGCTGCCGGGTTAGCGGCGCGCGGGCCGGGCGGGCCGGACCGGGCACCCGATCGCCGTCCGGTTGCGGCGGCCGGGCCCCGGGAACGGGCTCCGCCGCCGGCAACGGCCCGTCATGCGGACGTTCACGCATCTGCGCCTCCTCAGAGTTCGTAGGGCAGGGGGCGGGGTGACACGGGGAGCCACCCCGCCCGGTATGGAGGCGCTCCGTTGCTGACGAGAGGACCTCACTCGCAACTTAAAGTGCAGTGAGTACACAGTCAGCACAGCATGCACAGCATGTCGTATCGGGTGGCATCCTCAGGGGGCTGACGAGAGGTGGCCCTGCCATGCCGAGACAACCCCTGTACGAGCAGGTCATAGGCGATGTGATCGCCTCGATACGGACTGGCGCGCTACAGCCTGGAGACAAGCTGCCGTCCATCACCGAGCTGTGCGAGCAGTACAGCGCCAGCCCAACGCCGATCAGGCTGGCCCTACGGCTCCTCGACGAGCGGGGCTGGATCGAGGTGCACCAGGGCAAGGGCTCATTCGTGGCGGCGAACCCGCCTACCTAAAAGGCCAGGACCCACTACGTCAAAACTCCACGGCGACAGCCGGTTGCCGCCGGTGCACCCCACGTGCGCGGGAAGGACACCGCGAACAGCCCGCCGACCCAGACCAGCGGGAAAGCACCCCCACATGCGTGGGGAACGCGATCTGCACCTCACCGCGTGGGGGCGTTCGCCGGAGCACCCCCACGTGCGTGGAGAGGACGCCGAGTCGATGGAAGAGGCCGTGCAGATGCGCGGAGCACCGCCACGTGCGTGGGGAAGACGCGCCGCGCCCGTCGGATGGTCTGGTCGCGCCGGGAGCACCCCGCGTGCGTGGGGAAGCCGAGGCGGTGGGCCACACCAGCCTGGAGGACATCGAAGCACCCCCACGTGCGTGGGGAGGACCGCGTAGGAGGGCAGGAAGCCGGTGTTGCCGGACTGCTCCCCGCGCACGCGGGGGTGATCCGGGGTAGGGCAGCCCCGGCCGCACACCTCGACCCTGCTCCCCGCGCACGGGGGTGTCCCTAGGGTTTCGTCAAGCAGCAGCTTGAGGGCAGGTCGCCGGACAGGTGCAGACCGATGCCCTGACGTTGAAGACCGCGCTGCCTCTCGACGCCGCGACCGATGTCGACGATGCCCGCCAGGCCGGAGTCCTGGCCCACGCCGCAGCCGGTGACCTCGGCCACGCTGCCCACGCCACCCTTGCCCACCAGGCACAACCTGATTGATGTCGATCTCAAGACCGTCGATGCCTCAAAATGACCCTGCACTTGGCGATCTCTGAGGCACCCGGCCTCAGGTCGTCGGAAGTCCGGGGAGGACAACATGCGGTTCGGTAGGCGACTGATGGTTTCGGTCGCGATGGTTTTCAGTTTCCTGGTCCTGTCTGGGCAGCCGGCCCAGGCTGCCTACTACAACACGTACAGCGACATTGCCAGCACACCCGACACAGGATGCTGCACCGGGGTACAGGGCTTCGCCGCCGGAGCCACCTACCTCTACTCGATCAAGACGCGCACCAACTACGACGACGTCTCCGTCATCTACCGTGTCCACAAGGACACCGGCGCGCGAGTGGTGATGACGAACGGCACGAACAACACGTCGACCAACACCTGGCTCGGGCACGCGAACGACATGACGATCGTCGACATCGATGGACAGCACCACATGTTCGTCGTCACCATGAAATCGAGCGGCGCGCAGCTCGTACGGCTCCGCTACGACGGCAGCACCTACTACCACGCCGGGTCGTACCAGGTGCGTCTCAACGGGGCCGTGGCAACGCCGTCCGGAATCAATCGGGTCTCGGTCAGCAGTAGCGCGATCACGTTCATGTTCAAGAGCGGCAGGACGATCTACAACGGCAGTCTCCCGCTGCGCGCCACCTCCGGGACCATCGATCTGACAAAAGCGTTCACCCTGCAGGTCGAGGGCGCTCTCGTCAACGGTGCCACCGTGCCGGACCTGGGGACCTTCGTCAACCAGGGGTTCTTCTACGACGCGCCCAAGAAGGTTCTCTACTACCCGCTGACCAAGGACAACCGCAGCATCGTGCTCGTCTACCGGAACGTGTCGCCGACCACGACCGGGACCGCGCCGGCGGCCACCGACCTCTCCTTCCGCATCACGTCCTCGGCATACTCGTCCAAGTTCGAGATCGAAGGCGTGGGAATCAGCGACGGCAAGCTGTACTTCAACACCAACCGGGCGAACTCAACCGGCGCTTACGACGGCGTCCACGTGTTCAACGGCTACGTCGCGGCCTAGCGTACGCGACGGGTGGACCCGCTGTGGCTCATCGATTGCGCCACAGCGCGTCCACGCCCGTTCCCCGCCTCGTGGTTGGCTACGCCCTACTCTGCTACCGCCGACTCACCAAAAACAACCATCTGGAATGAGCCTTAATTGCCGCGGAATGCGCCTTACCCCGCGAAAGGACTGGCGTGACCGGCGGGCCGCATGGACAGCACGGACAACGACAGCAGCAGGATGCCGCCGATCAGGAAGTAGGTACCGGAGGCCACCATATAGGCCAAACCCAACTCGGGATTGGCCGCCTTGGCTCCCCATTGAACGATTTCGCCGCCGACGGCGGCCGACAGCAGCAATCCCAGCAGCGGGGCGGCCGCTCGGCCGAAGCGGAGAAGCCGCGGATCACCGCACAGCACCGCAGTCGCCACTACCAGCGCCACCAGGCCCAGAATCGGGGTCAGGAAAGGAAGGTCCGTGGTCCGCAGCGCAGAGACCGGATCACCGTTCGAGGCCAACGGCGCGAACATCGCCACCATCATCGCGAGGAATCCGGCACCGGCCATGATGTACGGCAGCGGCGAGGACAGCCCGTTGGGCGATGCCGCCATCGCGGCCCCGCCCGGCGCGGAGGGTGTCGTGAAGTAAGGCGGCGGGGCGGGCTGCGCGGGCACCGGCTGCGACGAGCCCTCGGCCCGGGGAGGTTGGCTCGGAGGCACAGACGGACGGGTGTCCTCGTGGTCTGCAGCTGTCACCCCTGCAGTATCGCAGTCGGCTGCGATCGACCGGGCTCAGCCCAACGTAAGGGACGTTTCGTAACCCGGCGTCTGTCTGTTGGGGCGTCGGGCAGGATGCCTGGGTGCAGGTGATCACGGCAGCCCGCCCGGAGTGGATCTTCCCATTTACTGGGCTGCATCCGGCTCAATTCCGCACGCTGGTCCGGCTCGTCGCCGAGCGTGGCGGTGACGCCGTAGCCGGACCAGCAGTGCCGCCCGTCGAGTCCTCGCCAACGCCGCAACCGTTTGCCCGCCACGCGTACGGGTATCGCTGCGCGCTCATGCCGCGATCAGGGTGGGGAGCGTGGAGTCAGTGTGCCGTCGGTGCCGGCCTGCGGCGAACCCGCCACCACACCTCGACGAGGACCGGTGGCAGCGCGATCGCGGCACCGGCGAACGCAAGTGCCCGGGTGCGTCGTTGCTGGATCTCATCACGTAGTTCTTCGTAGGTGGTCTGGTGTTCGATGACGTCGCCGCGGGACCGTACGCATTCGTCGCCGGGCCCGATTAGGACATCGTGGTTGGCCGGGTTGGCCTCGAAGCAGGCAATCCTGGTCGGCTTCAGTTCCCAGTTGACGCGGTCCCAGTCGACATCGACCCACGACTGCGACGTGCACACGTCGCCGGAGCAGGAGGTTCGTACCGGCAGCTCCCAGCCGGAACGCAGCACGAAAGCGCCGACGAACAGGCCCAACAGAACAGAGCTGAGGGAGACGACCGCGCGCATGTCAGGTTGGACTGCCGGCAGTCGCGCCTGGTTCCACCAGAGGCCCTCCAAAATGTTCCTTCCCGCGTTCGCCTCGGCGTACTCCACCGAGGCGAGCGCGAGATTGCTTTACCTACGTCGAATCCCATGTGGGCTTTCAAACGTGCCTACCCTGTCGAGGACCGGACGCACTCATCTGCCGCGATCAGCGCGCGGAGGTGTTCGTGTCGCGGGATCCGGTTGGGGCCGGCGGGACGCCGAAGGTATCGAGAAGACGTTGCCGCGACTCAAAGCGCTCGTTGAGACGGGCCGGCCGGACCGCTGAGCTCGTCCTGGTCCGGGACTGTAAAACGAACGACCCTGTCCATTGGATGCACGGAGACCAAGCCTGGAGGTGGCCTTCGTGGGGCAGCTGTTTCCCTGGATACACGAAGTGTGTTGGTCGGGGGACGTCTGCGCCGTCACGGTGTCCGGAGAACTCGACCTGGCTGTCAGCGGCGACCTGCGCCGAGTCTTGGCCGACGACCCGCCGGCCCGGTACCGCCCGCCTGGTCATCGACATGATCGCGGTCACCTTTATCGACTCCACGGCGCTGTCATGCCTGGGCCCCGCTGCGATTCCGCACCGGGTCACAGGCCGAACTTCTCCTGGTCGTCCCGGCCTCGATGCTGCTGGGCGTGACCGGTCGTGTCGATGCCCGCCTACTCTGGGCGCAGTGGCAAGGGGGTACCGGGGTATGGATGACGCAGGCCGCACCGCCGACGCCGGAGACGCCCCGCCCGGTCCCCGCAGCGGCCGGCGGGCCGGCCGGCCTGCCCGCCCGGTCGCCGCCATGCTCACCGCAGCCCTCCTCGTCCTGGCCTCGACGGCCACCTGGTACATCGAGCGGCGGAGCGACTCGCTGGAGCACCAGCGGCGTCAGGACGAGCGGGCCCTGTTCGAACGGGCGTACAACGACCCGATCTCCGCCGCGGCCATGGTGATCAACACGCCGGCGTTCGCCAGCCGTTGCCCGGTGAGGCTGCGGCACCTGCTCTCGATACCGGCCGACGAGGTGCGTCCGGGCCCGGCGTTGGTCGACGCCTACCTGGACCGGCTGTTCGTCCTGCTCGGCGCCCAGGTTCCCGGGGGGATGTCGGGCCGTACCTCAGCGCGCTGCACCGCGACGAGAACCACGCCGCTGCCCTCTGCTCGGCGAACCGGGCCGTCCGGTCCTGCCGGGCGGTGCTGCCGACCGGCCCGCCCACGCCCGCCCCGGATGTCTCCGGGGCATCGGCGGGCTTCTGGGACAACCCGCAGCACATCGAGGTGCGCCCGCAACGCTCGACGGTCCGTGTGAGCGGCGCGCCGGGTGGCGTCACGGTGATCGACGTCCGGGTGGTCGAGACGACCCCGTCCTGTCTGACCCGGAAACCGGAGGAGGTGCCGGTGCCGCGGTACATCGGCACCACCTCCCTGAGTCTGTCCTTCAGCCTCGGCGTCGGTCCGAGCGGGCAGCGGGTGTGGCTGCTCGACCGCATCGACGCCTGCCCGGTGCACCCGGACCCACTGGCCTCGGCCCCGATCGTCGACACCGACTCGATGCTCCGGCACAGATCGATCCGGGCAAGTGCGACCGATTCCCTCTTCGCCTACGCCGGGAGCACCTGCCCATCGCCGCCCAGCCCGCGGTGAACCGCCGGCCACACCAAGGGCGTAAATCCGCTCCGCCGGGGCCACCGGCCGACTCACCGCGCCCGACACAACTGCGGCCCCGCCAGCTATCAGAACGGGGCGTCCACCGAGAGCCGGCGCAGCTGCGTCAGGTACGGAGCCAACTCTCCCACCTCGAACCGGCAGGTGCCGATGACGTGCCAGAACTGGCCCCGGGTCACCGTCCAGTTTGTACCGGCCGTCCGGACCGACCGCGCCGCCGCGAGATCTTGGACAGTTACCGTCCTCGCTGAACGGTAACTGTCCAAGATTCGGCTCGCGTGCTGGATGTATGCCACGCCGGCCCGATGTCGCTACGGGTCAACCAGCCTGCACCTGCCCGGCAGCACGCCTCGCGGGAGGTGCACGGGCGCGCCACATCCCGGCGACCTCAGCTCTGCCACCACATCCACCTCGCCCTCGTCACGCAGGCCCGACACCCGCCTACCCTGAGCGCCTCCTGGCCCCCAGCAAGCACTCGCTGCTCGCGTGTTGGCGGCGGCGGCCGTCCGGCACGCACTCGACGCGGCCTCGCCGAGGGCATCGCCCGTATTGGCGGACCGGCCGCGCAGACGGCGGCACCCCGGCTCCGCCGCGCCTGGTTCAGCCCGCACACCTTCGAGCGGGCCGCGTACCTGCGCGCCGTTACAGCACTCGACCCAGGTAACACGGATTCGCTGCTCACCGAGGGCTTGTGGGACTGCGAGAGCGACGTACGACAGTTCGCGGCCGAACACGTCCCACTCGACGATTCGACCCGCAAACAGCTGAGCTATCTCCGCGACGACCCGATGGAAACTCCCGAGGTACGCGCCACCGCCGCTGCTCGGCTCATCTGAGCGAACACACCACCTGCAGAGCCTCCCGTTGCGCTTCGTGACGGGAGGATCCCGGCCGTTCACGCCTGAACCCGGTTCGCCGGGAACGCACTCTTCTGCCGCCGACCGCGCGTCACTCAGCGTCACAGAGGGCTATCGAGTCAGCGTCCGGTCGCGCCGGATTGAGTGCGGTCAGTGTGTTTGGGTCGCCCAGACCGGCTGCTGGGGCTCGTCGTTGTGCACGATGATGTTGGCATGATGGGTCGGGCGGACCGTGGCGAAGTAGAGCTGTTGGGCGGGGATGTAACGCTCGTGCCAGCGCCGTTCGACGTCGGTCCGGGATGACATTCGGCGCTCTCGGATCACGGCACGATCGACGGTCTTCTCGAGCGCGGTAGACACGAAGATGCGCAGGTCCCACCGGTCGATCAGTTCCGGGCGCATGAGGAAGACGCCGTCGAAGAGCAGCACGGCGTCGGCGGGGGCAGTCGTGACCGGCGGGGACAGTGCGGTGTCCGCGGTGCGGTCGTAGACCGCGTGTTGGCAGTGTCGATCTCCGTCCGGGCCGAGCGGATCGAGCAGAACCCGGTTCAGGGCGTCGTAGTCGTGGGTGTCGAAGTAGCAGCCTTCGGCCGAGTACTCGCCGCGCGGGTAGCGCTGTGCCCGGGGAAGAGGAAATCGTCGATCGTCGCGCGGATGACATCGCGGCCCTGTTCGCGCAAGACGACGGCCAACTCGTCGGCGAGGGTGGTCTTGCCGGCGGCGGGCGGTCCGTCGATGGCAACCCGCGTCGGGTGTACGACTGCGACGGACCCGACTGCCTCAGCCAGGCGGCCGAGCATCTCGTCGCGGGTGCCTTGGTCCATGTCCTGCCCGTCCTGGTCTCGCAAAGGTCGCCGTGTCGGGCCGACCTTATGCGCGCCAGCCCTTTCGCGCCTGCCAATGCCCGAGTGAGCGAGATTGCCGCATGCGGAAGTGGCTGCGGTCGTGGCGCAAACGCACTGTCATGCCGGCGCTGGTTGCGTGACCGTTCTGCCACGTCCCGCGCGGCCATCCGGATGTTCGGAGCCCCGTAAGGTATGGCCAGTGGGGTGGGAGGCACTCGGGCAATGGGGTGACGACGTCGCGCGCATCGAACCGCTCGCTGGCGGGGTCGCCAACGACGTGTGGAGCGTGCGCGTCGACGGGCGCCTCGCGGTCGGTCGTCTCGGCACCAGGAGCGACGCTGATCTCGCGTGGGAGACAGGACTCCTCCAACACCTCGACCGTGAAGGTCTGACCGTGCCGGTCCCGATCCCGACTACGGACGGCCGGCTGTTCGCCGATGGTCTGGTGGTGATGACCTACCTGGATGGCGGACCGCCCGAGACGCAGGCCGACTGGCGTCGCATGGCCGACACGCTCCGCGAGCTGCATCGGCTGACCCGGGGCTGGCCGCAGCGCCCAGGCTGGCGATCGTCGACCGACCTCCTGCACGCCGAGACCGGTACGAAGATCGACCTCGGCGCGATGCCCCCGGAGAGCGTTGCCCGATGCCGAGCAGCGTGGGCGCGGCTCACCGGACGTCAGACATGCGTCGTCCACGGCAACCCCAACAACCCCGGCAACGTCCGCATGACCGCGAATCAGGTCGCGCTGATCGACTGGGACGAGTCGCACGTCGACGTCCCCGACCTCGACCTCGTGCTGCCCGACAACGCCGCCGGCCTCGACGACGACGCGCTCGACATCGCCGGGCAAGCGTCGGCCGCATGAGAAGCCGCCGTCTGCTGGGACGACGAGTACGCAGTCAGACGGCTCGCCGAAGTTCGAGCGGCCTGAAAAGGCGTCTGGTCACACCTCAAACGCAGCATCGGCAACCTCGCCGTCCGAGGCGTCGACTACCTCCTCGCCATCATCAAGAACCGGCTCAAGCGCATCCAGTACCGCCCCGACCTACTCGACGGCTTTCTCGCCCATACGGGCCTGACCCTCGACACCGGCTCAACCTAGCCTTTCAAGATCTGTAGCTTCCCTTCGGAATCACCCGCTTTCCAAGTGCTGTTCCCGGCTAGCTCGGCGTGTCTTGGATCGATCATGGATTTGGGCGCCTCTGCATGCTGTACCCGGATGAGGCTCTGCTGTGCGGACAGCCCGTTGCAGGGCAAGCTGCCCTGGTACTTCAGGGGCACCACATGGTGCCGCCTGAAGTTCCTCTCCGTCATCATCGAGGTGCAACCCACCTTGCCACCCAAGGCTGCCGAGGGCAGGTACGATGTAAGGCCATCGATTGATCGCTAGCGGAGTGATTTTTATGTCGCGCAGAAAAACCCGCCGATCACAAGCGCACAACGAGACCGCGAAGCGGCAATCAAAGCCAAGATCGCAAAGTCGAGAAGCAAGGCTTCGGGGCGGCGGGACCGCTGCGCAGAGAAAGGAAGAAACGACCACGAATAGCCCGGAAGGAAACGAGGTGGCTGCTACGACCCATCGGCCGCCGCAACCGGAAGAGGAGTCGTCGCAAGCGGATAAATCCACGTCCAGGCGTGACCTTATTCTTAAAATCGGCGGGGCTGTGGGAACCGCATTTCTCGGCGCGGTTGCCGCTGTCGCACTTGAACGAAAAGTCGCTCCAGGGCAAGCGGTGCGCGACGACAGGGCTGTTGAACGAGCAGAGCGGACGAGAGCCAGGAATAAGCCTCCAATTGCTACAGGTGCTCGCTACCACGATCGGTCTTCCGACTCCCAAGTTTGGCTTTTCGGTCAGACGTTTACGTCGGATCAGGAAGAAAAGCTTCTGAGAGGAAGACGGAGAGAGATTGTGGATGACGCTTCTGGGCTCGCAGGCGGTATCGCAGGAGTACACGGGGGACAGTCGCTGACCTATACGAGGATCCGCATAGAACTGCTTGGCCAATGGGTTAAGCCAGTGCCCGTCACGGGCATCCGCGCAAGAGTGGACAGACGCCTGCCGCCGCTATCTGGAACATACTTATACCAAGGATCAGAGGGCGCCGAGGAGCCGCTAGAAATTGGGTTCGATCTAGATGAGCCGAAAAGCGTGGCCCGCACAAGACAAGAAGGAAGTGGAGAACTAGGGGAAGCCTATTTCGACCGCCATTCTCTCACGCTATCACTTGACGAGCCGCTGTCGATAGACATACAAGCGCAGACATCTCAATCATACTGCGAGTGGGTAATAGAAATGACCCTGCTTGTGGACAATAAAGAGGAAGTGCTTGTTGTTGATGACTACGGTAAGCCATTTCGAAGCACCGCCCTAGCGCCGCACTACGGGGCGAGATACCACCTCAGCGTGACTGATGGCCAGTGGAAGCCTGACGGTTCAGGCCCACCTATCGAAAGAAGCTCTTGATTATGCTCGCCACGCGGTCGACTGCTCAAGTGATTACCATCTGGGTAACGAGCGGCGTCCTAACGTTCGCCGCGACATTTGCTTTTAGGGCGAAGCAGTCAGAGCAGCCGAATACTGCCGAAGGCTCGCTTGCTTCGCTTGATCCCCATGCGTCAGTTGATGTGACTTCTACTGCCCATGGCACCAGCAGGATGATCACAACGTCCCTGATGGCCCCCGAAAGAATAGCCAAGAAAATACCTCCACAAGATATGCAGAACTGTCAACAATACTCGACGTGGGCACAGCAGAACGGCGCCCTTCCAGCAGGAGGAAATCCGGTACATTCTTTATCGATAAAGGCAAAACGCGAAGTACTGGTGGAGGTGCAGGACCTTATCGCAATCCAGGTGGCACCAATTAACCTTGCAACCAAAGAGGAAAACTGGGTCGCGCTACATTGCCACGATACCGTGTCCAACTCGCCAACGCCCCCATCATCCGCAGATGGCGCCCCTAACATCGAGTCAGACTTTTCCGAAATTGAGTTGATGCCACCATCTGCGCAGGCAGATGAAGACTTCCTCGCGTCCAATGGCGAATTCCTCGGACTCGGCGGAAGGCTCCACTCACTGGAGGCTGGAGAACAGCTGAATGCGGTGTTTGACTTCGATAGCTTTATGGCATACAAATGGGAAGAAATGGGTTACCTGGAACAGCCATTCTCTTATTATCTAACAATCGGACTCGTGGTCGACGGCGTACCAAAAATTCGAACAATCAAAAATGGCGATTTGCTGTATGCGTGTTGCGGAGAAATGGGCATTAGGGGATTCGAGCCCGCGCAATACAAATGGACGCTCCCAGCCCGAACACTAACGTACTGCAAGGAGCTTCGCTGGACGACGCACGAGCCGCCATTGCCCACCTGCGGCCCTCGTGCGCCGGATTGACCAAGGATGGCGCTCACGTAAATCTCGCATTGCGCCAGCGGCGGCCCTAACGACCTCGCGCATGGTTGGCGGCACCGCGTTTCTCCGTGAAGGCGCGGTGCGGCCTTCGGGTGCCCGATGGCATGCTCGACGCGGATGCGCCGTGAGAGGTGCGGCTTGCGGGTCGCCTCCTGCGCGGCGATGAGGCTCGGTGGCAGGGATCTCTGGCCTTTACGCGGCTTGGCTTTGGGGTGATGACGGCGCCGCCGGTGTCCGCACCCTCCGGCCCGCGATGTTGGCTTCCGCTCCGATAGCGCGGTGACGTGTCCGCGCAGCGAACTGGTCACAGCAGACGTAGCTGATCCTGCGGCGTGCTGCGGTTGCAGCCAGCGGATGCAGCGTTTCCGGGGTTCTTGTGGTCGGAGTTCCTGTCGTCAGTCAGAGCGGTGGGCGGCTTCGGCGATGGCGGTCGCCGACCAGGTGGCGAGGATCTTCAACCGCTCTTCGTGAATGGTTCCCGGCTCGGCGGTGTACACGGTCAGTTCGTGTACGGCGCGCGATGGTGCCGGCAGCGCGAGGGGCTGATAGGTCAGTTCCAGTGCGCCGACGACAGGGTGCTGCAGACGTTTGACTCCCTCGTGCCGGATGCGGATGTCGTGCGCCGCCCACATGGTCCGGAACTCGGTGCTGAGGGTGCAGAGTTCGCCGACGAGTTCCCGCAGCAGCCGGTCTCCGGGGTGTCGACCGGCCTCGGCGCGCAGCAGGGCGACGGTCGCGGCGGCACCAGCTTCCCAGTCCACGAAGAAGTCTTGTGATGCCGGGTCGAGGAAGTGGTAGCGGGCGAAGTTCGCTCTGCCGTTGGCTGTCGTGGTGTCGCTGCTGAACATGGGTTCGTGCAGTGCGCGGGCGAGCGCGTTGCTGGCGACCACGTCGAGGCGTCCGTTGCGCAGGAATGCTGCCGACATCGTGACGGAATCGATCAGCCACTGCAGGTGGGGTTCGACCTTCGCTTCGGTGCGTCGGGGATTCCGGCGGGATTTCGGCCGGGCGGCGTGGGCGAGGTCGAACAGGTAGCTGCGTTCGTCGTCGTCGAGGTGCAGTGCTCGGGCCACGGCGTCGAGGACGTCTTCGGAGATTCCGCTGATGTGGCCCTTTTCCAGCCTCGTGTACCACTCGGTGCTGACGCCGGCGAGGACGGCGACCTCCTCCCGGCGCAGGCCGGGTACACGGCGCCGGCTGCCGGCGGGCAGCCCTGCCTGCTCGGGGCTGATCCTGGCGCGGCGGCTGACCAGGAAGTCACGAATGGTGGTGCGGCTGTCGGCCGGGTCGGGCATGTTCCCACGGTAAGCGGGGCTGAGCCTGCTTGCGGGGGTAGAGGTTGTACCCCCTATAAACGCCACCTTTTTCGTGCCCCGGTGCGGCGCTCAAATGGATGCAAAGACGCTTCCGAAGCTGCACAGGAGTTCATGTATGCAGGGAGAAACCACTCCCCTGAACGGCGGTTCCCGGGCCGACGCGGGCGCGACCCGTTCCGCTGCACTGCCCTTGTTGATCTACATCCTCGCCCTGGGGACGTTCCTGATGGGCACGACCGAGTTCATCGTGGCAGGTGTGTTGCCGGATATCGCCGGTGACCTGCGGGTCAGTGTCGCTCGGACGGGCCTGCTGATCACGGTGTTCGCGATCGGGATGATCGTCGGTGCGCCGCTGATGGCGATGCTCACGCTGCGGCTGCCGCAGCGCGTGACCCTCGTCGTCGCGCTGGTGGTCTTCGCGATCGGCCATATCGTGGTGGCAGTCGGTGACACCTTCGCGGTTCTGCTGCTGGCACGGTTTGTCACCGCGTTCGCCACCGGCGCGTTCTGGGCGCTGGCCGCCGTGGTGGCGACCCGCGTCGCGGGGCCGGCGCGCGGAGTGCGGGCCATGGGTCTGGTGAACGCCGGAGGAATGCTGGCCACGGCGCTGGGCGTTCCGCTCGGCGCGTTCGCCGGGCAACTCGTCGGATGGCGGGGCACGTTCTGGGCGCTCGCGGTGCTGGCGCTGGCCGCCACCGTCCTGATCTCCCGGCACGTCCCGCACCAGGAGGGACGCGCCCAGTCGGTGTCGGTGCGTTCCGAACTGGCCGTACTGCGTTCCGGCCGGTTGTGGCTGGCCCTTGCCGGCTGCGCGGCGACCACCGGTGGTGTCCTTGCCGCGTACTCCTACATCGCGCCGCTGCTCACCGACCAGGCAGGTGTGCCGGCGAGGCTGGTGCCGCTGGCGCTGGTCGGGTTCGGCGTCGGAGCCCTGGTGGGTTCACTGGTGGCCGGCCGTCTCGGCGACGCTCACCCGCACGTGGTCACGCTTGTGGCACCCGTTGCCACCGCGATTCTGCTGGTCATGATCTGCCTGGCATCGGGTATGCCGTGGCTGACCGCAGGTGTGGTCGTGCTGCTCGGGTTCTTCGGGCTGGGCGCGAACCCGGTGCTGATCGCCCTCGCCGTGCGTTTCGCCGGACGCGCGCCCACGCTCGGGTCCTCGCTGACCGTGTCGGCGTTCAACGCCGGTACCGCCATCGGCTCCTGGATCGCGGGCCTGGCGCTGGCCTCCACGCTCGGAGCCACCGGCCCCGCCGCCGTCGGCCTGGTCATCGTCGTCCTGGCGGTGATCCCCGCGGTGGCGTTGGCCCTCATTGCCCGCCACCGCGCCCCGCGTACGCGCGGATCGGGCGATGCCAGGACAGCCAACGCGCTGGCCGGAGCCGGCACCGCCATCTGACAACCCCCGGAAGAAATCGAAGGAAGAAGAGGATCATGCGCGCGACTCTCATGTACGGTGCCGGCGACGTCCGCGTCGAGAACGTCCCGGACTCCACGATCAAGCTGCCCACCGACGCGCTGCTACGGATCACCGCGTCCTGCATCTGCGGCAGCGACCTGCACCCGTACCACTCGATGTCTCCCGAGAACGGCCCGGCCCGGGTGGGCCACGAACTGATCGGCATCGTCGAGGACACCGGCTCCGAGGTGACCACCCTCAAGCGCGGTGACCTGGTCGTCGCACCGTTCGCCGTCTCCGACAACACCTGCCAGTTCTGCCGCGAGAACCTGCAGACCTCCTGCTCCCACCCCCAGGCCAACTTCTGGGACGGCATCCCCGACGAAGGCGGGCAGGCCGAAGCGATCCGCGTCCCCCTCGCCGACGGCACCCTCGTCAAGCTGCCCGTCGCCGCGGACTCCGCGCTCATCCCGTCCCTGCTCACCCTCGCCGACGTCTTCGGCACCGGCTACCACGCCGCCATCAAGGGCGGCGTGCGCAAGGGCAGCACCGTCACCGTCGTCGGCGACGGCGCCGTCGGGCTCCTGGCCGTGCTGTCGGCCAAGCGCCTCGGCGCCGAGCGGATCATCCTCATGGGCCGCCACCAGGCCCGCACCGACCTGGGCATCGAGTTCGGCGCCACCGACGTGGTCGCCGACCGGGGCGACGAGGGCATCGCCAAGGTCCGGGAACTGACCGGCGGCCACGGCACCGACGCCGTGCTCGAAGCCGTCGGCCACATGTCCGCCTACGAGCAGGCCATCGGCGTCGTCCGCCCCGGCGGCGTGATCAGCCGCGTCGGCGTCCCCCAGTACGAGAACGCGCCCATCGGCTTCGGCAGCCTCTTCCGCCACAACATCGTCCTCGCCGGCGGCCCCGCCCCCGTGCGCGCGTACATCGAGGAACTGATGCCCGACATCCTCGACGGCACCATCGAGCCCGGCAAGGTCTTCGACGCCACCACCGACCTCAACGGGGTGCCCGCCGGCTACCAGGACATGGACGCCCGCAGAAGCCTCAAGGTCCTCATCCAGCCCTGACCCCGTGCACGGCCCCCGAGGTCTCCGCGCCGATGGTCGGCTTGGTCGATCCAAGGCTCGGGGAGCATTCCGCCGAGGATGACCCGGCTCGCGCCGGCCGCGCCGCCGCCAGATCTTGGACAGTTACCGTCCTCGCTGAACGGTAACTGTCCAAGATTCGGCTCGCGTGCTGGATATATGCCACGCCGACCCGATGTCGCTATGGGCAAACCGGCCTGCGCCTGCCCGACAGCACGCCTCGCGGAAGGTGCACAGGCGCGCCACATCCCGCCGACCTCGGCTCTGCCACCAATCCACCCCGCCGTCGTCACGCAGGCCAGACACCCGCCCACCCTGATCGCCTCCTGGCCCCAACAAGCATTCGCTGCTCGCCTCTTGGAGGCGGCCGTCCGGCACGTACGCGGCGCGCGGCGGGTACGGGGTCGGCCCGTAGCGGCGGGTGAGGGGGATAAATGGCTTGCCCAGACGCCGGGCTGAGAGCTGGACTGCTCGGCATGCCTTCCCCCTCACCGGTCTTCGTCGCGGGTACGGGTCGTTCGGGAACGTCTCGGATCGCCGACATCATCGGCGAACATCCGTTGATCCATCGGATTCCCATGGAGACCCGGTTTCTCGTCGACCCGGGTGGCCTGCGGGACCTGGCCGACGCGCTCACCGATCGATACGACCCCACCGTCGGCGAGGACGCCCTGCACCGGCTGAGCGACTTCCTCACCGTACGAGTGCCCGGCCGACGCGACGATCGCGGCAAGACCGTTCCCGAACTGGTCGGCGAGCGGCGCTACCGGGACGCGGTGCAACAGCTCTGGCCGCAGTTGATCGCGTACACCTACGACGAACCTGCGCCCGCAGAAGGCTTCGGGAACGCCGACCGGCCTGCCGGGCCGTTCGAGCCACTGAGCCGCCGGCGGGTACTTCCCAGATATTTCAGCGACCGGGGCGAACTGCTCGGAATCCTGCGGGGGCTGATCGACACCATGTTCGGCGGAGCAGCCGCCGACGCGGGCAAACCGACCTGGTGCGAGAAGACACCGTTCAACCTGCTGTGCATGGAGTTCCTCTGGGAACTGGTCCCCGAGGCGACCATCGTGCACATCAAGCGTCACCCGGTCTCAGTGCTCGCATCCCACCTGGCCCAGCCATGGGCACCGCCCACCGTCGACGGCGCGCTCGCCTACCTCAAGCCGGTCTACCACCGATGGCTCACCTGGAAGAACACGGTCGACCTGACGGGCCGGCGATACATCGAGGTGAAAGCGGAAGATCTTGCAGCCGACTGGCCCGGGCAGCGCCGCGCCCTGTTCGAACGGCTCGACGTCGACGACTTCGCCACCCCGTCAACGTTCCAGTCGCACAAGCTGACGAGCCGCGACGACCAATTCGACGACGAGACCCGCGAGTGCATCGACGAAGCACTCGGCAAGGTCATCCCGGCCATGGGATATGAGTGACGGCTTTCCGGCCGTCTCTTGAGCCCGCCCGCCGGGAAAACCCATTGCGAGCGGCCAGCACCGGATGTCTGGTTGATCGGCCACCAATCACAGGAGGGGACATCACGGCCATGTCGCTGCCCACCCCCACGCTGCACACCACTCGCCTCAGACTGCGTCCCTTCGACGACGCGGATGCAGACGACCTTTTCGCGCTGCACAGCAACGCCTACGTGCTGCGCTACTGGGACGCGCCACCGTGGAGCGAACGCGCACGCTCTGAGCGGTTCATCACGGCTTGCCGGCAGATGGCAGAGGCGGGCACCGGAGCACGGCTGGCCGTGGATCGGGTCTCCGACGGCACGTTCATCGGCTGGTGCAGCCTGAACCGGTGGAATCCGGACTACCGCAGCGCATCGCTGGGCTACTGCTTCGGCGATGCAGCGTGGGGCCACGGCTACGCGACGGAGGCCGCGCACGCCTTGCTGCGGTGGGCATTCGACACGCTGGACCTGAATCGTGTCCAGGCTGAGACCGATACCCGCAACGTGGCATCTGCCCGAGTGCTGGAGAAGCTCGGGTTCGTGCGTGAGGGAACGTTGCGGGAGGACTGCGTCGTGAACGGCGAGGTCTCCGACTCGTACGTGTACGGGCTGATCAGGCGAGAGTGGCGGCCGTCGTTCGAGCCGGTTCCCGCCCGCTGAGTCTGAGGAACACCTTAGGGGCGATCAGCGACCCTCCTTCTTCTGCGCGACCTCGGCGACGTAGGCCGCCAGGTTGCTCAGCGTCTGCTCGCCGCCCTCGATCGCGTGGTACTTCTCCACGGCCTGGTCGCGCAGTTGTCTGGTGGGGAAGACCGTGCGCATCACGATCCGGGTCGCGGTGCCGTGCGGCGCGAAGGCCAGGGTCGACTCGAAGGCGTTCGGGTCGTCGCGGGACTCACCGTGCAGCAGCGCAATCCGCTCCGGTGGGACGATCTCGGTCCAGGTGATCCACTCGGAGTAGCCGGTCCCGTCCGGTCCGTGCATCACGAAGTCCCAGACTCCGCCCTCACGGAACTCGAAGGACCGCGTGGTGGTGGTGAACCCCTCCGGACCCCACCACCGCGACAGGTGCCGGACTTCGGTAAACGCCTCGAACACCAGCTCCTGCGGGGCGTCGATGATCCGGGAGATCACGATCTCCCGGTCTGCCGTCGCCGACTCTGCCCGCGTTTCTTGCCTTGCCCCTGCCATCGTCATTCCTCCTGCTGTGTCTGTTTGAGGTCCTGCACGTAGGTGTCCAGCCGGTCGAAACTCTCGTTCCAGAACCGCTCGAATCCGCCGACCCACTCGTGGATTGGCCGCAGCCCGCGGGCATCCAAGCCGTAGAGGCGCTGCTTGCCCGCCCCACGGACCCGCACCAACCCCACCTCCCGAAGCACCCGCAGGTGCTTGGACGCCTGCGGCTGGCTCATCCCCAGTTCCTGGGCCAGGTCAGTCACCGGCCACTCGCCCGACCGCAGCAGCGCCAGGATGTCCCGGCGCTGCGGCTCGGCGATCGCGTTGAACGCGTCCGACGTCGTCGCTGCTCGTGCCATGACAGCCATCATATTCCCTCAACGGAATGCGTCAAGCCGGTTGGGGATCGCGGGCGAGTCTTGTCGGATGACGACCGCAGGCTGGCGGTTGCGTCCACGGGGTGGTTGCAACCCGACAACAGGAGCGCTCGGCTGAGCGCGAAGGGATCTCGGGCAGTAGGTTGACGGGGTGACTGGACGGTTCCCGATCGAAGACATCACCCCCTCGGTGGCCTGCGGTCGCTACCCGGCCAAGGCGGTCGTCGGCGAGTTGGTGCCGGTGTCCGCCCGCGCCTACCGGGAGGGGCACGACGCGCTGGGCTGCATGGTTGTGTGGCGGGGCCCGGACGGGCGGCAGCGCCCGCCGGTGCGGATGCGGCCCGGCGAGCCGGGGCAGGACCGCTGGCACGCCACCATCCGCCCGGACGCCGTCGGCCGCTGGACGTTCACCGTCGAGGCGTTCGCCGACCCGTATCTGACCTGGCAGAACGCGGTGACGAAGAAGATCGCCGCCGGGCAGGGGGCGGCGGAGCTGGCGAACGACCTGGCCGAGGGAGCGCGGGTGCTGGACGCCGCCGCGACCACGGTGCCGACCGCTGAACGTAGGCGCGTGCGGGCGGCGACCCAGGCGCTGCTCGACACCGCGCGACCTCTGCCGCGCCGGGTCGCCCCGGCCCTGGAGCTGGCCGAGCTGCTCTGGGAGTATCCGGTCCGCGAGCTGGTCACCCCGGCCGACGAGTACGCCATCTGGGTGGACCGGCCGCGCGCCCTCTTCTCCGCCTGGTACGAGTTCTTCCCCCGCTCGGAGGGGGCGATCCCGGCCACCGTCGACGCGCCCGCCCAGTCCGGCACCTTCGTCACCGCAATGGAGCGGCTGCCCGGGGTCGCCGCGATGGGCTTCGACGTGCTCTACCTGCCGCCGATCCACCCGATCGGCCGGATCAACCGCAAGGGCCGCAACAACACCCTGACCGCCGGGCCGGACGACGTCGGCTCGCCGTGGGCGATCGGCGCGGCCGAGGGCGGCCACGACGCCCTCCACCCCGACCTGGGTACGCCAGACGACTTCCGCGACTTCCTCGCCGCCGCGGCCGACGTGGGCCTGGAGGTGGCGATGGACCTGGCGTTGCAGTGCGCGCCCGACCACCCGTGGGTGACCGAGCACCCGGAGTGGTTCACCACCCGGGCCGACGGCACCATCGCGTACGCGGAGAACCCGCCGAAGAAGTACCAGGACATCTACCCGCTGAACTTCGACAACGACCCGGAGGGCATCCGGGCCGAGATCCTGCGGGTGGTGCTGCACTGGGTCGGCGAGGGCGTGAAGATCTTCCGGGTCGACAACCCGCACACCAAGCCGGTCGACTTCTGGCACTGGCTGATCGGGGAGGTCAAGCAGGTCGACCCGGACGTGCTCTTCCTCGCCGAGGCGTTCACCCGGCCGGCGATGATGCACGGCCTCGGCAAGATCGGCTTCACCCAGTCGTACACGTACTTCACCTGGCGGACCACGCCCGCCGAGATGCGCGAGTACTGCGCGGAGCTGGTCGCGGCGGCCGACTACATGCGGCCCAACTTCTGGCCCAACACGCCGGACATCCTGCACGAGACGTTGCAGCACGGCGGGCCGCCGATGTTCAAGATCCGGGCGGTGCTGGCCAGCCTGCTCTCCCCCTCCTGGGGCATGTACGCCGGGTACGAGCTGTTCGAGCACGAGGCCCGTCCCGGCGCGGAGGAGTATCTCGACAACGAGAAGTTCGAGTTACGCCCCCGGGACTGGGCCGGCGCGCAGGAGCAGGGCCGGTCGCTCGCGCCGTTCGTCGCCACGCTCAACCGGGTACGCCGGGACAACCCGGCCCTGCACCGGCTGCGCAACCTGGTGTTCCACGAGATCGACAATCCGAACCTGCTGTGCTGGTCGAAGCGGGACTCGGACACCGGCAACACCGTGCTGGTGGTCTGCTCGTTCGACGCCGAGCAGGTGCAGTGGGGCAACACCACCCTGGACATGCCCGCTCTCGGCCTCGACTGGCACGACCGTTTCACCGTGCACGACGAGCTGACCGGGGCGACGTACGACTGGGGACAGCGCAACGCGGTACGGCTCGACCCGTACCTGCAACCCGCGCACGTGTTCACGGTGCGGCAGCCCGCGCCCGTCGAGCCCACGCCGACCACCGCCAACGTCCCGACCGAGCTGACCGTCGAGGCGGTCCCGGACGATCTCTCCGGCGGCACCGCACCGGTCGCCCCCGCTGACAAGGATGTGCCATGGAGCAGTTGATCGCCGGCGTGGCCCACGACCCGCACGCCATCCTGGGCGCGCACCCCGCCGACGGGCGCACCACCGTCCGTACGCTGCGGCGGGGTGCGGCCGGGGTGACCCTGCTGGCCGACGGCGGCCGGCACGAGATGCGCCGGGTGCACGACGCGGGGATCTTCGAGGCGACCGTGCCGGGGACTGTGACCGACTACCGGGTCGAGGTCGGCGGCACCGCGCACGACGACCCGTACCGGCACCTGCCCACCCTCGGTGAGCTGGACCTGCACCTGATCGCCGAGGGGCGGCACGAGCGGCTCTGGGAGGCGCTCGGCGCGCGGGTCACCGACGCCGGGGTGGCGTTCGCGGTGTGGGCTCCGAACGCGCGCGGCGTGCGGGTGGTCGGTGAGTTCACCGGCTGGGGTCCGGACGACGGCTGGCCGATGCGCTCCCTCGGCTCGAGCGGCGTCTGGGAGATCCTCGTCCCCGGGGTCACCGTCGGGCAGCGGTACAAGTACCGCATCCTCGGCGCGGACGGGCACTGGCGGGACAAGGCCGACCCCATGGCCGCGTACGCCGAGGTGCCGCCGGCCACCGCGTCGGTCGTGCACCGTTCGGCGTACGAATGGTCCGACGCGGCCTGGCTGGAGCGCCGGGCGAAGCGGCAGCCGCACCAGGAACCGATGAGCGTGTACGAGGTGCACCTCGGCTCGTGGCGGCCCGGCCTCGGCTACCGGGAGCTGGCCGAGCAGTTGACTGCGTACGTCACCGACCTGGGCTTCACGCACGTGGAGTTCCTGCCGGTGATGGAGCACCCGTTCGGCGGCTCCTGGGGCTACCAGGTCACCGGCTACTACGCCCCGACCTCCCGGTTCGGCGACCCGGACGAGTTCCGCCACCTGGTCGACACCCTGCACGCGGCCGGCGTCGGGGTGATCCTGGACTGGGTGCCCGCGCACTTCCCCAAGGACGAGTGGGCCCTCGCGCGGTTCGACGGCACCCCGCTCTACGAGCACCCCGACCCACGTCGCGGCGAGCACCCCGACTGGGGCACGTACGTCTTCGACTTCGGCCGCCGAGAGGTGCGCAACTTCCTGGTCGCCAACGCGCTCTACTGGGTCGACGAGTTCCACGTCGACGGGCTGCGGGTCGACGCCGTCGCGTCCATGCTCTACCTGGACTACTCGCGCGGCGAGGGGCAGTGGGTGCCCAACCAGTACGGCGGCCGGGAGAACCTCGAGGCGATCGCCTTCATGCAGGAGGTCAACGCCACCGTCTACAAGCACCACGCCGGGGTGGTGATGATCGCCGAGGAGTCCACCGCCTGGCCCGGCGTGACCCGGCCGACCAGCGACAACGGGCTCGGGTACGGGTTCAAGTGGAACATGGGCTGGATGCACGACACCCTGCTCTACACCTCGAAGGACCCGATCTACCGGCAGCACCACCACCATCAGCTCACCTTCTCCCTGGCGTACGCGTTCAGCGAGAACTACGTGCTGCCGATCAGCCACGACGAGGTGGTGCACGGCAAGGGGTCGCTGGTCGGCAAGATGCCCGGCGACACCTGGCAGAAGCTGGCCAACGTACGGGCGCTGCTGGCGTACATGTGGGCGCACCCGGGCAAGCAGCTCCTCTTCATGGGCTGCGAGCTGGGCGACGAGCGGGAGTGGAGCGAGGAACGCGGTCTCGACTGGTACCTGCTGCACGACCCGGCGCGGGCCGGCGTGCAACGGCTGGTCAAGGACCTGAACGCGGTCTACCGGGCCACCCCGGCACTGTGGGCGCAGGACATCGACCCGGCCGGGTTCCGCTGGATCGCCGGGGACGACGTCGCCAACAACACCGTGTCGTTCGTCCGGATCGCCCCGGACGGCTCGACCCTGGTCTGCGTGGCCAACTTCTCCGCCCGCCCGCTGCACGACTACCGGGTCGGCCTACCGGCCGGCGGCACCTGGACGGAGGTCGTCAACACCGACGCGCACCACTACGGCGGGTCGGGCGTGGGCAACCTGGGTTCGGTGCAGGCGGAGAGCGTCCCGTGGCACGGCTTCCCGACCTCGGCCGCCCTCCAGGTCCCCCCACTCGGCGCCCTCTGGCTCCGCCCGGCCGCCTGATGACCCGCCGTGATCGTGGTGGGAATGTGCCCCCAGAGGCCGTTTCCCACCACGATCGGCGAAGGGAATCAAGGGCCGGCTATTCCGCCGGGCTGATGTGCACGATGATGACCTGGATGTCCTTGCTGCCGTCGAAGCGCAGGTCGTAGTTCACCTCGAGGCCCGTGCTGGTGCCG
This sequence comes from Micromonospora pallida, assembly GCF_900090325.1. NCBI lineage: Bacteria > Bacillati > Actinomycetota > Actinomycetes > Micromonosporales > Micromonosporaceae > Micromonospora > Micromonospora pallida. The sequence goes on from NZ_FMHW01000002.1 coordinate 3,913,629, forward strand.
CTTGTTATGGAGAAGTCGCTCTGCATTCCCGGATCGGCGCTCGCCGAACTGATCCAGCCCTCGGCGGAGTCGCTGTCGATGCCGTACTTCTGTACCCCGTCGCGGATCAGCGCGAAGAACTCCTCGGCCGACGACGCAGTCAGAAAGTAGGTCACCTCGCTGAAATCGGGACGGGCGTTGGTGGTGTTGAAGCGGATGCGGTCTGTGCGGGCTTCAATCGTTCCCTTGGGCGCGGCGATACTCAGGGCGATCTTGCCTTCGCGCCGAGTGTTGATCTCCGGGCCGTAGCTGCTGTCGGTCAGCCCGACCGCCGACTTCATCAGCTTGCCGCTGCTCAGGTCCAGCCGGGCCCTGCGCTCGCTGCGGATCCTTTCGACGCCTGCGGCATCCAGCGTGGAGAACTCCGAGGAGCTCACCGTACGTGACGGCTGGGCTGGTCCAGCGGGTCGGGAAAACTGGCAGGCCGCCAGTGAGATGCACGCCGCAGCGGCAAGCGCCACCGAGGCAAGACGGCGGGTGCTCGGACGGCTCCCCCGCCGTTGGGTCAACGTGCCGGGCTTGCCGCGGCCCCGGGCCTTGTGCGTCGGCGAAACGAAACTTCCGGACATGATCTCCAAGCTACAGAGCATGATCCAGGATGAGGCCCGTGTACTGCGTATCGCCGATACGGGGGTGTCCAGTTGCCCGGGACACCCCCGTATCGCCGAAACCGTGTGGATCACCCGCCGATGGCGTCCGTCAGAGGCGGGTGATGCGTACGGCGTCGGCGATGACGTAGCCGGTGCCGGCGGTCCACCGGCTCACCCCGACCACCTGCCGGGTGCCGGCCGCCAGGGAGTAGGTGCCCAGCGTCCGCCACTGGCCGCCGCCGGAGCGCTGGTCGACGGTGACCGTGACGTTCCCGGTGCTGGTGGCCACCAGGTGCGGGGTGGCGCTGTTGTAGCCGGGATCGGCCGGGTACCAGACCTCGACCCGGTAGCTGCCGGTGGCCGGGATCGTCGCGCTGAACCAGGCCACGTCGCTCACCGACTGCGGGTTGGCGAACCGGTAGTTGCTGCCGTACCGGGTGCTCAGGAAGGTCGAGGTGCCCCAGTTGGCGCTGGCGGTGAAGCCGCCCGTGGTGGTGTTGTCCACGATCACGCTGAACGCGCCGGAGCCGTCGCCAGGCACGGTCCGGGCCGCGCTCGGCGCGCTCTCGTGGTGCAGCCGGTGCAGCGCGGTGACCAGGTACCGGTAGGTGCTGCCGGCCGCCGCCGTCGTGTCGAGGTAGGTGCCGGTGGCACCGGAGGCGCGGACGGTCGCGATCAGATGCCGGCTGTCGGCCAGCGCGCAGGCGTCGACCGGGCCGTCGCCGGGGAGGCGGTACACCGCGTACCCGGTGGTGGTGCCGGTGGTCGGACGCTGCCAGGTCAGGGTGACCCCACCGCTCCCCCGCGTCGCGGAGCTCAGGGTCGGCGCGCCGGGCGCGGCCCCACCCCGGGCCAGCGGTACGGGCAGCAGCGCCGGCCGGCTGTAGTGGTCGGCGACCACCCGGGCCATCGCGCCGATCCGGTTGGCGCGGACGTCCTTGGCGCTGAAGTGGATGTCCCCGACCACCTGCGGGTAGCTACGGTTCAGGGTGAAGTGGCTGGTCAGTTCGCCGGCGTTCTGCCAGGCCGGGTCCTGGCCGGACGCGCCGGACCGGTAGGTGGCCTGCCCGACGACGAGTTGCACGTTGGTCCCGGTGGTCACCCCGGACCACCAGCGGACGAGTTCGGCGTAGTCGGCGGCGGGGTGCCCGATGTGCCAGTAGATCTGCGGGGCGATGTAGTCGACCCAGTTCTGCTTGACCCACCGGCGGGTGTCGGCGTAGATCGAGTCGTACGACTGGAGTCCGCTGGTGCGGGAGCCGAGTGGGTCGGTGCTGGCGTTGCGCCAGATGCCGAACGGGCTGATCCCGAAGCTGACCCAGGACTTCGCCGCGTGGATCTTCTGGCCCATCTCCTGGACCAGCAGGTTGACGTTGTTGCGCCGCCAGTCGTTGATGTTGCTGAACCCGGCGCCGTACTGGGCGAAGGTGTCCTGGTCGGGGAAGCTCACCCCGCTGACCGGGTACGGGTAGAAGTAGTCGTCCCAGTGCACGCCGTCGATGTCGTAGCGGCTGACCGCGTCCATCATGGCGTCCTGCACGAAGGCCCGTACCGCCGGGATGCCCGGATTGTAGTAGAGCTGACCGCCGTAGGTCTCCACCCAGCTCGGGTTGCGCCGGGCCGGGTGGGTGCTCACCAGCCGGCTGAGGTCGGCGTGGTTGGCGACCCGGTACGGGTTGAACCAGGCGTGGAACTCGAGGTTGCGGGCGTGCGCCTCGGCGACCATGAACCCGAGCGGGTCGTAGCCCGGGTTCTGGCCCTGGGTGCCGGTGAGCCAGTGCGACCACGGCTCGTACGTCGAGGGCCAGAAGGCGTCGGCGGTGGGCCGGATCTGCACGATCACCGCGTTCATCCGGTTGGTGACCGCCAGGTCGAGCCAGGACCGGTACTCGGCCTGCTGCTGGGCGACGGTGAGCCCGGTGCGGCTGGGCCAGTCCACGTTGGCGACGCTGGCGACCCACATGCCGCGGAACTGCCGCTTCGGGGTGGCCGGGTCGACCGGGCAGGCCGCCTGCACGGCCACCGGGACGGTGGTGGGCGGCGCGGACGTCGGCTGGGGTGCCTGCGCGAGCAGACCCGCGCCGACGAGCAGCGCTGTCACCAGCGCGGTACGGACGAGGGTCGGAACACGCAGAGCCATCATGACGGAGATCTTCATCTATGCGCCGCGAACGCGCAAGTATCCTTCACCGTCGATTAATAGCGGACAGTCGAAGCGTGGCTCAGCAGGTCAGACCAGGCCCGCCTCGCGGAGCAGCTTCCACAAGCCCGCGCCGTCCGGGGCGCTGAGCCACTTCTGCCCCACCGGCCCGGACGACGACTCCTGCCCGGCCAGCGGCGCGGGGAGGCTACCGGCGAGCACCGACTGGGCCGGCGAGAGCCGGCGGATCGCCACGCCGGCCACGTTGGCGGGGTGTCCGGCGGCGAACTCCCGGTAGATCTCCGGGTCGTGCTGGCCGTCGTCGCCGACCAGCAGCCACTGCACGTCGGGGAACTCGCTCGCCAGTCGGGCCAGGGTGGCCCGCTTGTGTTCCATGCCGCTGCGGAACCACCGGTCGTGGGTGGGACCCCAGTCGGTGAGCAGCAGCGGCCCGGCCGGGTAGAGGTGCCGGGACAGGAACCGGGTCAGCGTCGGCGCGACGTTCCACGCGCCGGTGGAGAGGTAGAAGACCGGCGCGCCGGGGTGCGCGGTCACCAGACGTTCGTAGAGCACCGCCATGCCGGGCACCGCGGCACGGGCGTGCTCGTCGAGGACGAAGGTGTTCCACGCGGCGAGCAGCGGCCGGGGCAGCGCGGTGACCATCACCGTGTCGTCGATGTCGGAGAGGATGCCGAACCGGACCTGCGGATCGAGGATGCGCACCGGCGCCTCCACCGGCTCGGCGTCGGCCATACTCAGCCGCACCGATCCCCACCCAGGGGGCAGGTCGGCCTTGATGACCGTGTTGACGAACCCGCTGCGGTCGGCGGTCGTCTCGTGCCGGACGCCACCGGCCTCGATGGTGACGGTCACCTTCTTCGCGGGCAGGGTGGCGAAGCTGCGCCAGCCGCGCACCTTCTCCAGCCGGCCCTTCTTGCGGTTGTCCGCCCGGCCGAGCAGCACCCGGCACATCACCCGCACCCAACCCGGGGCGCCGTACCCGGTGTACGCGATGATGTTGGTCTGCCACCCGGTGCGGCGCAGCCGGCGTTCCACCAACCGGTGCACGGCGTCTTCGATCCGGGCGGCGCGGTGCAGGGCGGGTACGGCGAGCTGGCCGGCGGGAGGCGTGGACACGCTGACACCCTGCCACACCCGCCGGCAACCGGCCACGCGAGCGATCAACCACGGGACCACCTGCGCCGATCCGCCTCCGAGGGCACGGTACCCGTGAAACACTCCGGTCGCAGGGCGGCGACGGGGGCGTTCGGCGGTGGCGATGGGCGTACGAGGACGGGTGGCGGCGCTGGACCGGCCGGCGCTGGTCGCCCTCCTGCTCGGCGCCGCCGGGGTGGTCTACCGGCTGGTGCTGACCCTGCACACGGTTCCCGGCGGCAACAGCGACGAGGCGACGTTCGGCCTGGTCGCGCTGCACGTCGCGCAGGGCCGCTCGCACCCGGTCTTCCTCTACGGGCAGCGGTACATGGGGGTGTTGGAGTCGTACCTGGCCGCGCCCCTGGTCGCGGTGGCCGGGCCGTCCTGGGTGGTGCTGCGGCTGCCGCTGCTGGCGCTCTTCGCCCTGTTCGTCTGGCTGATGTACCGGTTGACCCGCCGGGTCTTCTCCCCCTGGTTCGCGGTGCTGGTGGTCGGCCTGCTGGCCCTGGGCACGGAACGGGTGGTCCGGGACCAGTTGACCGCGGTGGGCGGGCGGCCCGAGGTGAAGGTGGCGGTGGCGGCGATGCTGCTCGTCGTGGTCGGGCTCGCCGAGCGTACGGTCCGGCACCGCTGGCTGGCCGTGGGCCTGTTCGGGCTGCTGGCCGGCATGGCCACCTGGTCGGACTGGCTGATCGTGCCGTACCTGGCGGTGGCCGGTCTGGCCCTGGGGTACGCGCTGCGCCGGGAGCTGCTCGGCTGGCCGGCGCTGCTGCTGCCGGCCGGGTTCGCCGTCGGGGTGTTCCCGATGCTCTGGGACAACCTCACCGCCCCGCCCGGACAGGACTCGCTGTCGGTGTTCCGGCAGGTCGACGCCACCGGCGGTCCCCCGGGCCCGCTGGCCGGTCGGCTCGTCAGCGGGTTCACCGAGGGGGTGCCGCTGGCCAGCGGTCTCTGCCCGCCCGGGGGCTGCGCCCGCTGGCAGGAGTGGTTCGGCCTGCTCTACCCGCTGCTGCTCGGGCTCGCCGCCGGGCTCGCGCTGGCCGCGCTGCGCCGCCGGGCCACCCACCCGGTCCGGCCGGTGGTGCGGCTCGCCCTGGTCGCCGGGGCGGCGTTGACCCTGGTCGGGTACGTCCGCAGCCCGCTCGCCGCGTCCGATCCGCTGTCCAGCGCCCGCTACCTGTCGGTGCTCCAGCTCTCGCTGCCGGCGGTGCTCTGGCCGCTGTGGGTGGCGGCGGTCGCCTGCTGGCGGGGCACGGCCGGAGTGACCGGACGGCTCGCCGGGGCCGCCGCCACCGCCGGGCTGGCCGCGCTGACCGCCACCGCGTTCGTGGCCACCGGCCTCTTCGCCACCGACACCGCCGACATCCGCGCCGAGGAACGCCAGGCCCGCCGGGTCGCTGAGGTGCTGCGCAGCGCCGGCCCCCGCCACGTGTACGGCGACTACTGGACCTGCCACCGGCTGACCTTCACCACCGCCGAGGAGGTGCTCTGCGGGGTGCTCGACGACCAGCTGAACCCGGGGCAGAACCGCTATCCGGCGTACTGGCGGGCGGTGGCCCGCGCCGAGCGGCCCGGGTACGTGCTGCGGGTCGGCTCGGCGGCCGAGCGGCGGCTGACCGAGCTGCTGGCCGGGGGCGACATCCCGGCCACGGTCACCGAGATCGGCGACTACCGGCTGTACCACCCGGCCACCCCCGTACGCCCCTGGCGGTGACCGGCCGGGTCACCGCTGTCCGTCCCCGTTGGTGAGCGGCCGGGTCACCGCGCCGGCGGTGGGCGCCCGGGTAGGCTCGCCCGGCCAGCGTCCGACCGGCCCGTGAGGGGTGCCCCCGATGCTCATCCTGCTGCCGCCCTCGGAGCGCAAGGCCGACGTCCGCGCCGGGCGGCGACTCGACCTGACCCGGCTCAGCCTGCCCGAGCTGAACCCGGCCCGGGAGGAGCTGCTGGACGCGCTGGTCGCCCTCGCCACCGCCCCGGACGCGAGCGCAGCCCCGGCGGTGCTGCCCGAGCCGGCCCGCAACGCGCGGCTGCGGCAGGCGGCCACCACTGCCGCGGCGGCCGTCTACACCGGGGTGCTCTACGAGGCGCTGGACCTGGCCACGCTCCCCGCCCCGGCACTGCGGGCGGCCCGCCGGCAGGTGCTGGTCAGCTCCGGGCTCTGGGGCGCGGTACGCCTCACCGACCGGATCCCGCCGTACCGCTGCCCGATCGGGCTGACCCTGCCCGGCCCGGGGGCGCTGACCGCGTACTGGAAGCGGGTGCTGGCACCGGCGATGGAGTCGGCGGCCGGCGACGGCCCGGTGCTCGACCTGCGCTCCGCCGCCTACGCCGCGGCCTGGACGCCCCGGGGCGAGCTGGCCGGGCGGACGGTGACCGTGCGGGTGCTGCACGAGCGGGAGGTCGACGGGGTGGTGACCCGCTCGGTGGTCAGCCACTTCAACAAGGCGACCAAGGGCCGGCTGGTCCGTGACCTGCTCACCGCCGGAGCCCGCCCGCGTGGCGTGGACGAGCTGGTCACGGCCCTGCGGGACCTGAAGTACACGGTGCTGGAGGAGCCGGTCACGCCCGGCCGGCCCCGGCGCGTCGACGTGGTGGTCAGCCAACTCTGACCGCCGGTCTGCCGCAGCGCGAGGCCGGCTCTGACCGCCCGGCCCGCGCCACGGCAACGCAATTTTTGCTCAAGGCTTGCGCCGATCGGTACCGCACGGGCCGTCCGACCGCCACGGTAAGGGGTAATCCGACGAGTGGAGGAGCGGTCCCGATGGAAACCACCCTGCTCGACCGGCCCCGGCCCACGGCGTCCCCGACGCCGCTGGACTGGCCGACCATGGCCGACGCCTTCGAGGTCGCCTGCCTGCTGCGCTGCATGTCCCTGCCGACTGGCCCCCGGGGCCGGCACCCGGGCGAGCCGTACCGGAGCACCGTCGAGTTCAACCGCGAGGACGCCGCGCTGCGGATGCGGCAGTTGCTCGGCCGGCTCGGCGTCCCGGTCGAGCACGAGATCACCGTGGGTGGGCTGCGCCGCCGCTACGAGCTACACCAGCTCCGGGTGCCCGCGCCGGCCCGCGCGACGTACGTGGCCCTGCTGGACTCCGCCTGGCGGCAGGGCCGTCGGGAGCTGCTCGGCGTCCAGGTGCCCGGCGCGTCCACGTCCCGCCGGGTGTGGCGGTCGCGGCTGGCCGCCGCCGCCTGGCGGTCCGCGCTGCTGGCCGGTGGTCGGCACGTCCGCCGGCACATCCTCGGGGTCCGCCTCACCGACCGGGAGCTGGCCGCTGTCCTGGTCCGGGGTGCCGCCCTGCTGGAGGTCCCCGCCACGCTCCGCCCGGGCGCCGGGTGTTTCGTGGTGAGCGTCGCCGACGGCCCGGACCGCAACCGGATCCTGGAGAGCGCCAGCCTGCACCCCGCCCCGATGCCGACCGCGGAAGCTTCCTGACCGCCCCACGGCCGCGTCCCGGCGGCCCCGCGACCACCTCCTGACCGGCCCGCCGGCCGTCCCGGCCGGGCGCGGCGACCGGCCGGTAGCCCCGCCGTGCGCGGCGGCGGGTTGCCAACCGGGGGTGTCCCGGCGCAGAGTGCAGCGGTGAACGGCGTGCGCTCCACCTCCGGCCGGCGGCGGGCCGCCTGCCTCGTGCTGCTGGCGCTGCTGGCCGGAACGGCGCTGCCGGCGGTGGTCGGCTGCCGCGACGAACCGGTCGATCCGGTCCGCATCCGGATCGCCACGGGCAGCCCCACCGCCGTCTACCACGCCTTCGGCGAGTCGCTGGCGACCATCCTCAACCGGGAACTGCCCGGCGTCCAGGCCAGCGTGGTGGTGACCGCCGCGTCGGAGGAGAACATCCGGCTGGTCGCGGCGGGTTCGGCGGAACTCGGCTTCACCCAGGCCGACGTCCTCTCCCGTACCCCGGGCGCGCATCCCGGGTTGGTGGCGGTGGCCCGGGTCTACGACGACCTGCTGCACCTGGTCACCACCGCCGAATCGCCGGTGCGGACGGTGGCGGACCTGCGCGGCCGGCGGGTGTCGGTGGGGGCGCCGGGCTCGGGCACCGGGATCACCGCCAGCCGGCTGCTCGACGTGGCGGGACTGGACGGCAGCATGGTGCGGCGGGAACGGCTCGGGCTGGACGACTCGGTGGCCGCGCTGCGGGACGGACGGGTGGACGCGTTCTTCTTCTCCGGGGGCCTGCCGGTACGGGCGATCGAGCAGCTCGCCAGCACCACCGGTATCCGGCTGGTCGACCTGGGCGAGTGGACCGAGCCGCTGCGCCGCAGCCACCGGGAGGTGTACGCCTCCCGGGACATCCCCAGTTCGGCCTACGGTGCGGAGTCGGTGACCACGGTGGCGAATCCGAACTACCTGGTGGTGCGGGCGAACGTGCCGGAGTCGCTGGTGCGGGAGGTGACCCGGCTGCTGATGGAGCGTCGGGAGGAGCTGGCCACCGCGCATCCGGCCGCCGGCCGGATGAGTGCCCGTTCGGCCATCGCCACCGCCCCGTTGCCCCTGCACCCGGGCGCGGCGGCCTGGTACCGGGCGAGCAAACCCTGACGGGTCAAGCCTGCCGGGCTGACCGGTCCGGACCGGTCAGCCCGGCTCCGGGGCCGGGTCCGGATGGTCGGCCCGGGGGAACCACAGCTCGGCGAGCAGGCCACGGGGCTCCCCCCGGCGCATGCTGAGCCGGCCGCCGGAGGCGTCCACCAGCACGGCCACGATGGTCAACCCGAGCCCGGCCCCCTCGACGTTCTGTGCGTCCGGGGCTCGCCAGAACCGTTCGGTCGCCTGTTCGAGTTGACTGTCGGTCATTCCCGGGCCGGTGTCGCCGACCACCAGGGTCACCCCGTCCTCGGCCGGGGTGACGGTCACCGTCACCACGCCGCCGGGACCGCTGAACTTCACCGCGTTGTCGATCAGGGCGTCCAGGGCCTGGTCGATGGCGGTGGACACGGTGCGGGCGTACTGTGGGCCACCCGCCGCGCTCAGCCGCAGCGTGACCTCCCGGCGGCGGGCCAGCGGCTCCCACGCGGTCACCCGGGAGGCGGCCACCACCACCGCGTCCACGGTGACCAGGCGGTTCTCCTCGCGTTCGGCCCGGGCCAGGGTGAGCAGCGCGTCGAGCACCTGCGCCAGCCGGTCGGTCTCCTCCAGGGCCAACCGGTGCTCGGCCCGCCCGTCCGCGTCGGTCAGGCTCGGCCCCAGCTCCTCCACCCGTAGCCGCAGCGCGGTGAGCGGGTTGCGGAGCTGGTGACTGGCGTGCGCGACGAAGGCCCGTTGCCGGTCCATCACGTCGGAGACCACGTCGGCCATGTGGTTGAAGCCGGCGGCGAGTCGACGCAGCTCCGGCGGGCCGAGCCGGTGCTGCACCCGGGCGGTCCGGTCCCCGGCGGCGATCTCGTGGGTGACCGCGTCCAGCTCGGTGACCGGGCGCAGCACCCAGCCGGCCAGCCCGAACGCGGTCAGCACGCAGGCCAGCACGGCGAGCAGTCCGATCACCGCGAGGATCAGCCACCAGGCGGTGATGGTGTGCCGTACCGCGTCGATCGGGCTGGTGGTGACCACCGCGCCCAGCACCTCGCCGCCGTCGTTGATCGGCACCGCCACCACGATCGGCCCCTTCACCCAGGGCCGCACCGCCTCGGCACCGGTGAACTGCTGCCCGGCGAGCGCGATCCGCAGGGCCAGCTCGGTGGCCGGTGACGACCGGTAGCCATCGGAGACCGCGACGGTCCGCAGTTCCCGGTCGACCACGGCCGCGCCGATGTCGTACAGGCCCTCGTAGCTGCCGAGTTCCACGTCGAGCTGGCCGGTGCCGCCGCCACGCAGGGCCGGCCCGGCGAGCGAGGCGAACCGGGTGGCGTCGGCGAGCCGGTCGGCGCGGACCCGGTCGGTCTCCCGGTTGGCCAGGGTCACCGCGAGCGGGGTCTCCAGCGCCAGCAGCACCAGCGCCATCAGCAGCAGGTAGCTGATGACCAGCCGACGACGCACCGGGGCCTCACTCGCCGCGGAGCCGGTAACCGACCCCGCGGACGGTCTCCACCAGCCGGGAGTCGCCCAGCTTGCTCCGCAACGACCCGACGTGCACCTCGACGGTGTGCCGGTCGGCCCAGGTGGTGCCCCAGACGTCGAGCAGGATCCGTTCGCGGGGCACCACCGTGCCGGGCTGCCGGGCCAGGGAGACGAGGATGTCGAACTCCTTGCGGGTAAGCGCGACCGGCCGGTCGTCCACGGTGACGGTACGCGCGGCCACGTCGATCCGGAGCCCGCCGGCGGTGATCCGGTCCGGCTCGGGGGCAGCGCGGGCCGCCCGGCGCAGCACCGCCTCGATGCGCGCCTGCAACTCCACCATGGAGAACGGCTTGACCACGTAGTCGTCCGCGCCGAGCCGGAGCCCGAGCACCCGGTCCCGCTCCTCGCCCCGAGCGGTAACCGCGATGATGCCGATCTGCGCGCTGCGCCGCCGCAGTTCCCGGCAGAGTTCGGTGCCGTCCCCGTCCGGCAGGGTCAGGTCGAGCAGGACCAGGTCGCACGGGGCAGCGGCCAGCGCCGCCGCCACCGTCGCCGCGTGCTCGACCCGGTAACCCCGTCGGGTCAACGCCGACGACAGCGCCGCCGCCACCCGGCAGTCGTCCTCCACCAGCAGGACCCGCACCCGCACCCCCTCCAGTTGAGCCCCCGGTCAGCGAATGGTGCCAGACGGTCCGGCCTCGCGACACCCCCGGTCAGCCGCGCCCAAGCTTCGACACCGCCGTCCGGCGGGTGACCGTCCGGGGCGGGCGGGACGGCCGGATATGCTTCCCGCTGCCGTGTTGCTCCCCGTCCGGCGGGCCGGGACCGCGGTGACCGAGCACGCGCGACGGCGCCGGGCGGGTGCGGCCCGCCGGTCGCCGGCCGTGCGCCCACACCGGCGCGAACGCGCCCTGCGAACACTGTGAGTGGAGCCCATGAGCCAAGGAACCGACCAGGTCTTCGTGCACCCGACGGCCGACGTCGAGGAGGGCGCGCGGATCGGCGACGGCACCAAGGTCTGGCACCTGGCACACGTCCGGTCCACCGCGCAGATCGGCGGCGGTTGCGTGATCGGCCGCAACGTCTACGTCGACAGCAACGTGGTGATCGGGGACCTCTGCAAGGTCCAGAACAACGTCTCGGTGTACCAGGGCGTCACCCTGGAGGACGAGGTCTTCGTCGGCCCGTGCGCCGTCTTCACCAACGACTTCCGACCCCGGGCGCAGAACCCGGACTGGCAGATCACCCCGACCCTGGTACGCCGGGGCGCGTCCATCGGCGCGAACGCCACCCTGGTCTGCGGGATCGAGGTCGGCTCGTACGCGATGATCGCCGCCGGTTCGGTGGTGACCCGGGACGTCGCCCCCTACCAGTTGGTGGCCGGCAACCCGGCCCGGCCGAAGGGCTGGGTCAACGAGAAGGGCGAGGTGGTCTCCCGCGACCCGGAGAACCCGCCCGCGCGCGGCTGAGTCCGTCCCGGCTCCTGGCTCCGGCACGCCGACGGCGGCCGGTCGGTGGGGAATCCCCTCCGGCCGGCCGGCCGCCGTCCGTCCGTCAGGCCCCGGTCTCCTCGAAGCCGGAAAGCGAGGTGGTGACGGTGATCTCCGGGTGCCGACGAGCGAGCTGCCAGCCGACCGTGAGGCCGTTGGTGCCGGCCACCACCACCCGGCGGGTCCGCGCCAGGTCCAGCTTCGGGAGCACGTGCTGCCGGACGATGCGCCACATCACCCGGGGCCGGACCAGCCGGTAGCCCTTCTCGAACCCCTTCTGGTGGATCAGCCCGGCCAGTTTCCCGTGCGCCCGCTGCGCGGTGAGCACACCCAGCTCCGGCCAGATCGCCTCCTGCCGCCGGGTCCGCTCCCGCACCGTGGCGAGCAGCTTCCCCGGGGCCCGGTAGACCAGCGTCTGCTCGGCCCGGAGCACCGGCCGCCGGGACTCCGCCACGTCGATCGGGTGGATGCGCAGCCGGGGATCGCGGGCCGCCTCCCGCCAGAGGTTGGCGTCGTGGGTGATCACGTCCACCCCGTAGCCCGCCGCCGCGGCCCGCAGCGCGAGGTCCCGGGCCGGGAAGAACCGGGGCGCGTTGATCGCCACGAGGACCACCCGTTCGCCCCGGTCGGGCAGCTTGGCGGAGGTACCCGGACGCGCCGTTCCGGCGGCCGGCTCCGACCCGTCGTCGGGGACCGCCGCCGGCTCGGCGGCGGTCTCGCCGAGAAGTCGGGGCAGTACGGTGGCCGCACCGTGCCGCTCGCGCAGACCCGACCGGGCGGTGACCGGGTCCAACGCGACCAGTCGGGTGGTGAGGCGGCGGCGGCCCGCCAGCAGTTCCCGGGCGTCGGTGCCCTGCTCGACCAGGGCGCCCGGCGTCCCGGCCAGCCGGTCTGCCGCCTCGGCGCTGGCCGGGTGCTCGGCGACCAGGACCGGCGTGCCGGTGGCCGCCGCGGTGACCAGCAACTCGCCGTGCCCCTCGCCCTGATTGGCGTGGACGAGCAGGTCGTAGTCGGCGAGCACGGTGGCGAGGTCGGGGGCCGGCGAGGTGGCCCGGAAGGTCACCCGGTCGCGGAGCTTCAACACGCCGATCCGGTCGCGTTGCCGGACCGAGGTGGCCGTCGCGTCCAGCAGGGTCAGGGTGGCCGTCGGGTCCTGAGCCGCCAGTTCCGCGAACGACTCCAGCACCACGGACTGGCCACGCACCTCCCACAGCGGGCCGACGTGCACCCAGCGGCGTAGTTCGGTCGGGGGCGTCGACCGGGTCGGTAGGGCGTCCACGTCGACCAGGGTCGGCACCACCCGGACCTTCGCCAGGTGCTCCGGGAAGTGCCCGGCGAGCGCGTCGGCCAGGTACTGGCTGACGCAGAGCACCTCGTCGGCCCTGGTCAGCACCTGCTCGTACTGGTCTCGGACGGCTGGCTGGGCCAGCGCGTGCGCGAGCAACGGCGAGTGTTCGACCACGACCAGGCGGGCGTCCGGGCGGGCCAGGGCGGTCGCCACCGTACCGCCGAGGACGCCGCCGAAGGCGTACACCACCGGGGCCTCGATCCGGCCGCCCGGCAGGGCGGCCCGCGCCGCCGCCAGGTGCCCGGCGGCGCGCACCGGGTACTCCCGGGCCGCGACGAGCATCGGCACCGCGACCCGGGTCACCTCGGCCTCCGGTTCGTCGGTGACGGTGACCGGGTCGACCCGCCGGGCGAGTCGGTCCAGCGTCACCGTGACCAGCGGGGTGGCCGAGCTGCGCGGCGCCCGCCACTCGTCGGTGTGCAGCACCGACACCCGCCCGTACCGCTGGCCGAGGGCGATCGCCGACTCGCGGACGGCCGCCCCGGCGAGCGGGTCGCCGGGGGCCGGGTAGAAGGCGGTGACCACCGCGACGTCGGCGGGGGCTGGCCGCCGGTCCGGGTCGGGCGCGGGGGCGAACCGGACCGGCAGGTCCGGTCGGCGTCGCTGGGCGAACCAGGCCGCCGGCACCGCCTCCGGGTCACCGGCGACGACCAGTCCAGCCCCGTCCAGTGGCCCCCCGGCGGATTGCAGCAGCTTGCGGGCTGCCTGCACCGCCTGCCGGGGGTCGGCGGCGACCCGGTGGACGGTCACCCCGTCGGGGAGGTCCACCGACCGCCACTCGGGCACACCGGCGAGCACCGCCACCACCGGGTGGCCGGCGGCCACCAGCCGGGCGAGCTGCCCGGCGGTGGCGGCCACCCGCGACCGACCGAGCGCGAGGTAGAGCACCGTACGGTCCGTCGTGGTCACCGCGATCCCTCCGCGAGCCGGCGCAGCCGCGCCTCCCATGGGCTGAGTGTGGCGTCCCGGGTGTACGTCTGCGCGTGGCGCAGGGCCGCCTCGAAGGTCCCCCGGTCGAGGTCCCGGGCCGCCTTGGCCGCCTCGACGAACGAGTGCGCCACCGAGTCGGCGTCCAGCCGTGACCCGGCGAACCAGAGCGGGTAGCCGTCCAGCACCTCGGCGGCGGCGATCTCCGGTTCGTGGACGGAGACCACCGGCTTGCCCGAGGCCATGTACTCGAAGACCTTGCCCGAGGTGACGTACTTCGCCCCGGGGACGCAGAAGACCAGTGCGTCCGTCTGGGCGTACACGGCAGCGGCCTCGGCCTTGGCGAACGCGCCCCGGTAGCGGACGCCGGCCTCGCGCTCCTCCTCGATACGCCCCAACAGCGGTGGGACGCTGGCCGGGAAGAAGCCGAGATGGCCGTGGATGTTCAGTTCGGCGCCGGCGAGCAGCGGGTGCTGCCGGGCCCGCCGCCAGCCGTCGAAGAGGACGTCGAGCGGGAGGTACGAGGTGACCGTGCCCAGGTACGCGAAGCGCAGCGGGCGGTCGGGGTCGGCGACGGCGTACTCGGGAGTGCCGAGCAGTTCCGGCTCCCAGCCGTTCGGCACCACCTGCATCCGGTCGGCGGCGTACGGGTAGCGCTCGGCGTGCCAGCGGCGCATCCCGTCGTTGACGAAGACGATCTCCGCCGCGTCCCGCAGGACCTTCGCCTCCCACTTCATGGCCCGCCCGCCCTCGGGGACGGAGAGTTCCTCGGTGAACTGGTTGATCGTCCAGGCGTCCCGGTAGTCGACCACGTACGGCACCCGGAAGAGCCGGCCCAGGGTGCGGGCCGCCGCGAACGACACGAACGGGTTGCCGGTCGCCAGGACCAGGTCGATCCGGCGCTCGCGGTGCAGCCGCAGCGCGGTGCGGAACACGCCCGGCATCCAGCCCAGGTAGGGCTCCGGGAAGATCCGGTTCCGGACCGCCATGTGCACCTTGTCGGCGACGATCGGGAAGTTCGCCCGGAACGCGCCGAACTTGCTCAGGTCGGTCTCCCAGTGGCGCATGTCCATCGGCGGACGCTCGATGCGCACCCGGGGGTCCACGGTGGCTTCGAGCGTCTCGTCGACCGCGCCGCGGAGGTAGTGGGTGAAGAACTCGCGCGGCGCGGCCAGCGCCGTGACGTCCCAGCCGGCGGCGGCCAGGTGGTTCGCCGTGGCCCGGGCCCGGAAGACCCCGCTGGCCCGGCTGGGTGGGAAGTAGAAGGACAGGTAGAGGATCCGGGGGCGCGATCCCTCCGCGCCGGTTGCCGCGTCGATGGCGCTGCCACTCCTTGTCAGGTCCGCCCTGCCGGGGCCGACCTGCGCCGGCCGGTCCCCGACGGAAGGATCTCGGTCATCTCAGGGGGTCCGGTGCGGGGGGCGGTGGCAGGCACCGCCCCCGGGAGGTTCTCAGCCGCCGATGACGACGCGACGGACGCCAGGCCAACGGGCGGCGTCGGTCACCCGTCGGCCGTCCACCAGCACTCGCACGTCGGGCAGGTCGGTGCCGGCCAGGGTGCGGTACTCGGCGTGGTCGGCCTGCACGACGGCGGCGGTGACCCGCTCACCGGAGTACGGGGGCAGCCCGTGCGCGGTCAGCTCCTCGGCGGTGTACATCGGGTCCGAGACGTATGGCTTGGCGCCCCGGGCCCGCAGCGCCTCGACGGTCGGGAAGACCCCGGAGAAGGCGGTCTCCTTGACCCCGCCCCGGTACGCCGCCCCGAGCACCAGCACCTCCGCGCCGGTGAGGTCGCCGTACGCGGCGGCGAGCAGGTCGACCGCGTAGTCCGGCATGGCCGCGTTCGCCTCGCGGGCGGAGCGGACCACGGTGGCGGCCGGGTCGTTCCACAGGTACATCCGGGGGTAGATCGGGATGCAGTGCCCGCCGACCGCGATGCCCGGCGAGTGGATGTGGCTGTACGGCTGGGTGTTGCACGCCTCGATGACCTTCGTGACGTCCACGCCGACGGTGTCGGCGAACCGGGCGAACTGGTTCGCCAGGCCGATGTTGACGTCCCGGTAGGTGGTCTCGGCGAGCTTGGCCAGCTCGGACGCCTCGGCGGAGCCGAGGTCCCACACGCCGTTCGGCTTGCCCAGGTCGGGGCGCTCGTCGAAGTCGAGCACCGCCTCGTAGAAGCGGACGCCGTGCACGGCGGACGCCTCGTCGATGCCACCGACCAGCTTCGGGTAGCGGCGCAGGTCGGCAAAGACCCGGCCGGTGAGCACCCGCTCGGGGCTGAACACGAGGTGGAAGTCCTTGCCGGCGGTGAGCCCGGAGCCCTGCTCGAGCATCGGCGCCCAGCGGTTGCGGGTGGTGCCCACCGGCAGCGTGGTCTCGTAGCTGACCAGCGTGCCCGGCTTCAGCCCGGCCGCGATGGCCCGGGTCGCGTTGTCCATCCAGCCGAAGTCCGGCACGCCCTCGGCGTCCACGAACAGCGGCACGACGACCACAACGGCCTCGCTCTCGGCGACCGCGGCGGCGGTGTCGGTGGTGGCCGAGAGGAGCCCGGCGGAAACCACCTCCTTGAGCTTGACGTCCAGGTCGGCTTCCCCGGGGAACGGCACCGCGCCGTCGTTGACCAGGTTGACCACCCGCTCGGAGACGTCGGCACCGACGACCCGGTGGCCCTTCGTCGCGAACTGCACGGCCAGCGGCAGTCCGATCTTTCCGAGGGCTACGACGCAGATGTTCATGTCTACTACTTTCCTCCCAGTGGAAGCCTGCGCCGCAGACGGGCCATCACCCGTCGTGGCGTCACAGGTGCTACGGCGACGATCAGTTGACCCTTGTGGTTGCTGGTGGCGGTGAGGATGTGCAGGCGCGCGCCGCGGCGTACCACGACGCGCTGGGGCACCGCCCGCCGGGGACCGCGCAGGGGGGCCGTCCCCGTGGTACCGAACGCGTCGATCCGCGCCTGGATGAGTCGAAGTTTACCGCCGGGTGCCAGGTCGGTCAGCAGACCCGCCAGCGGGACGCGGGCCCGGATCGTGGTGCCAGTGATGTCCGGGACCAGCTCGGTGGCCTCCGCCGGCACGTCGCCGGCCAGGAGTTTCAACGCGGATGCCAGATGCGGCAGGTCGGGACGGGGACTGCGGGCGGTCACCACGAGCGCGCGGTTGCCCTCGAAGGTGACCGAGACCGTGTCGAGCCGGGCGATCCAGTCCGCGGCGCTGCCGGTGATCTCGAACCAGTCGTCGGCGAGGCCGAGACGGGGGTCGCGGAAGCCCGGGTAGTCGGCGTACCAGCGGTTGTTCTCGACCACCGTCGGCGGGGTGTCCTGGTCGGCGTCCACCCGGATCACGGCAAGCAGGTCGTCCAGTTCGCCGTGCCAGGCGAGGGCGAGCCGGACCCGGGTCTCGATGCCGAGCTGGTCCCGGATCGGGTCGGTGAGGTACCGCTCGGCCAGTCCCCGTACCCCGGCCTGGACGCTGGCCTGGGTCGGCCGATCCAGCGCCAGGAAGTCGTTCTCCAGTAGCCGGGCGACCTCCCAGTCGAAGTGGCGCAGCAGCACCGCGTCCCGCCGGGGACCGGCCTCGATCAGTCCGGCCACGAAATCCATGATCGATTCGGCGCAGTGCAGTCGTTCCAGGTGCCGGCTCTTGTAGGTGATGTTGTGCGCGTTGAACCGGCGCACCGCGAAGTAGTAGTCGTAGTCGGCGAGGACGGAGACCCGCCGCGCCCGGAAGCACGCCTCGATGGTGAACGGTTGGTCGCTGCCGACCGGCATGTCCTCCGGGTAGCGCAGCTTGTGCCGATCGATCAGGTCCCGCCGGAACAGCTTGGTGTTCGACAGCGAGTACGGCAGCGGAGAGGTGAACAGGTCCACCTCGGGCTGCGTCGACTCGTAGATCGCCTGGTGGATGTAGCGGGTGTTCACCCCGACCATCCGGCCCAGCACCACGTCGGAGTCGTACCGGTCGGCGGCGGTGACCAGCCGCTCCAGCGCCTCCGGGCCGAGGTAGTCGTCCGACCCGATGAAGAAGACGTACCGGCCGGTGGCGATCTCCAGCGCCCGGTTGCTCGGCTTCGCCGGGCCGCCGGAGTTCGCCTGGTGGATCACCTTGACCGTGCCCGGATAGGTCCGGGCGAACCGATCCAACTCCCGGCCGCTGCCGTCGGTGGAGCCGTCGTCCACCGCGACGACCTCCAGCCGGTCGAGCCCGATGGTCTGCTCCAACACGGAGGTCAGGCACCGGGTCAGGTAGGGCATGGTGTTGTAGACGGCGGTGATGACGGTGACGTCGGGGACGGTCACGTGCCGGCCCCCACCGCCGGGCGCGCGGCCTCCGAGCCGGCCGGGTCACTCCCGGCGGCCGGACCCGGCGAACCGGACGGTGTCGGTCCCGGCCGGTCGGGCAGCAGGCGCCGGTAGACACCGTCCAGCACCTCGGCCTGCGCCTCCCAGGTCCAACTCTCCAGCAGGCCCGGCCGGTCGTACGCGGCCCGGTAGCGCTCCGGGTCGCCGAGCACCGACCGGACGGCCCGCACGTAGTCGGCCACGTCCTCGGCGCGGAACACCTCACCCTGGCCGGTGGAGCGCACCGTCCCGGCCATCGTCTTCACGTCGCTGACCACCAGCGGCAGCCGCGCATGCGAGTACTCGAAGAACTTGGTGATCAGCGCGATCTCGTGGTTGGGCCAGTGGTGGATCGGGATCACCCCGGCGTCGGCGCCGGAGAGGAAGGGCACCACCTGCCAGTGCGCCACGTACGGCAGCGCGTGCACCCGGTCGGCGACACCGAGCCGCGCCGCACGGGCCAGCACCCCGGTCACGTACGGGCCGGTGGGCTTGTTGACCACCAGCGCGACGTGCACGCCGGGCAACTGCGGCAGCGCGTCGACCATGATGTCCAGGCCGCGTTGCTTCGCCGCCGCCCCGCTGTAGACCAGCAGCGGGGTGTCGGGGCCGACGCCGCAGAGGGCGCGCAGGTCGGGCGCGGGCGCGTCGGGAGTCAGCTCACCGTGGTCGGCTGCCGGCGCGTTGAGCACCACGTCCGGCATGCTGCTCAGCCCGTGCTCACGGCGCAGCAGCTCGGCCAGGCCGTCGGAGACGGTCATCACCGCGTCGGCGTACGGGGCGTACTCCCGCTCGTGGGCCCGGTGGGCGGGCAGCCAGCGGGCGTTGTCCTGCCACGGCTTCAGGCCGGGCAGGAACTCGTGCGCGTCCCAGACGATCTTGATCTCCCGGCCCCGGGCGGCCGCGCGGATCTTGGCACGGGCGGCGACACCGAGCATCCGGAAGTCGTTGGCGTGGATCAGGTCGGGGGCCAACTCGTCGAGCACCGGCCCGTAGGCCAGCTCGTAGTCCCAGAGGCTCGGCTCCAGCCGGCGCCACGCGCCGTCGCCCTTCACCGCCTGCCAGAACTTCGTGTACGCCAGATCCCACGGATTGCGGAACCGACGACGCTGACGGGCCTGGGTGAGCATCCAGTACCGCCCGGACACCCAGGTCCGGGTGAGCTTCGCGGCAGTCTGCTCGGCCCGCAACAGCCGCTTGCGCAGGGCGAGCCGGGCGGTCGCCGGGTCGGCCACGGACAGCTGAGCGGCCCGAACGGCGAGGTCGGCCTGCCAGGCCTTGACGCTCTGCTGCCGGTGCGCGGCGATCCCGCTCGGCGGGTACGCCAACGGCCAACGCAGCCAGGCCCGACGGAACTCGTGGCGGCGGCGGGCCAGCGGGTCGGGCATGGCCAGCAGTCGCACCTCGGCGTCACCGAGGCGCCAGGACTGGGCCACACCCCCCGGGGAACGGCCCAGCAGGACGACCTCCCAGCCGGCGTCCGCAGCCGAGCGCGCGGTCTTCTGCACCCGGGAGTCACCGTTGACACCGTTGTCCACCAACATGACGACGCGTCCGCGGAATCCGGCCGCCGCGGCCGTACCGTCAGTTCCCATTACCGCCCGTCTCCGTCCCGCCTGCGCCACTGTCGAGCGGCGAGTCTACGCCCGGCTGACCGAGGGTCCAGGACACACATTGGGGGACAATGGCGCCGTTTGCGGCGACTGTCCCTCTTGCAGGGTTGTTCATCGCCGCGCGGCAGCTCCGCCACATCCGGACACATCTCCTCGTATAGAACACGGCGATTTTACGGCATACCTGCTGGAACCCGCCCGGCTGGTCCGCTCGGGCAGGACCGACCGAAACGCGACGGTCAGCGGGGGACGTAGTCGCCCTGCGCGGCGGCCTCGGACCCGACCTCGCGGCTGGTCGACGCGCCGGTTGCCCCGGCGGGGCGCGGGCGACCGGGCAGCAGGCGGCTGTAGACCTCGTCCAACACCTCGGCCTGCGCCTCCCAGGTCCACCGCTCCAGCAGGCCGGGCTGGTCGTAGGCGGCCCGGTACCGCTTCGGATCGGCCAGCACCTCCCGCACGGCGCGCACGTAGTCCGCGACGTCCTCGGCCCGGAACACCTCGCCCTGCCCGGTCCGGCGCACCGTCTCCGCCATCGTCTTCACGTCGCTCACCACGATCGGCAGCCGAGCGTGCGAGTACTCGAAGAACTTCGTGATCAGCGCGATCTCGTGGTTGGGCCAGTGGTGGATCGGGATCACCCCGACGTCCGCCGAGGAGAGGAAGGACACCACCTGGTAGAACCGGACATACGGCAGCACGTGGATCCGGTCCGCGACACCGAGTTCCGTAGCCCGCGCCAGCAGCCCCTCGACGTAACCGTCGGTGGACTTCGGCACCACGAAGGCCACGTGGACCCCGTCGAGCTGCGGCAGCGCCTCGACCATCGTGCCGAGCCCCCGCTGCACGGCCGCACCACCGCTGTAGACGAGCAGCGGCGTGTCCGGGCCGATGCCGCACGCCTCGCGGATGTTCGGCTGCTCCGCGTCGATGTCCTCGTCGTCCGGCACCTCGTGGACGTTGGGCGCGTTGAGCACCACGTACGGGCGCTCGCGCAGTCCGTGCTCCTTGATCAGCAGGTCACCGAGGCTCTCGGAGACGGTGATCACCGCATCGGCGTACGGGGCGTACTCCCGCTCGGCAGCGCGGTTGCCAGGCATCCAGCGCAGGGTGTTGTTCCCCGGGTTGACCCCCGGTAGGAACTCGTGCACGTCCCAGACCAGCTGCACGTCCCGCCGGGCGACCCGCCCCCGGACAGCGGCCCGGGCACCGACCCCGATCATCCGGAAGTCGTGGGCATGGATCAGGTCCGGCTTGAGCTTGTCGATGACCGGGCCGAAGGCGATCTCGTAGTCCCAGAGGCGGGGCTCCAACCGACGCCAGGCCCGGTCGCCCATCAGCTTCGTCCAGACCACCGCCTGGAAGCGGTCCCACGGGCCGGTCAGCCGGCGACGGGCCTCCTGCGCCCGGTTGAGCTGGCGATAACGCAGCGAGACCCAGCCGCTGAGCAGCTTCGCGGCCACCTGCTGACCACGGACGACGGCCTTGCGCACCGGCAGCAGGGCCGGTGCCTTGCCGGACCGCTGCGCCAGCACCAGCAGGCCGTGCCGCACCCGCAGGTCCGCCTGCCACGCCTTCACCGACTGACGCCGGTGGGCGGCCACCCCGGTGGGCAGGTAGCCGAGCGGACCCCGCAGCCAACGCCGGCGGAAATCGTGCCGCCGACGGGTCAGCGGGGACGACATCGGAATCAGCCGGACCTCGGCCTGACCCTCGTGCCAGGTGTGCGGCTGACGGTCCGGTGACCGGCCGAGCAGGATGACCTCCCACCCGGCCGCCG
This sequence comes from Micromonospora pallida, assembly GCF_900090325.1. Lineage (NCBI taxonomy): Bacteria > Bacillati > Actinomycetota > Actinomycetes > Micromonosporales > Micromonosporaceae > Micromonospora > Micromonospora pallida. Next base: position 3,935,045 of record NZ_FMHW01000002.1, read on the forward strand.
CGGCCGAGCGGGCGATCTTCTGCACCCGGGAGTCACCCTTGACCGCGTTGTGGACCAGCATGACCACGCGCCCCCGGGCCTCGCCGGACGCGACGCCGCTCGAAGAGTGCATGACGCTCCTACCTCTTTCCACCGGCCGGAGCGGCCGGGTCGTTGTGGGTCTACCGAATCCGGTACCGGTCAACTGGTCCGCTCGGCCCATGGTTCCAGCTTGCCGGCGGCGGTGACCACCGCAACCGGAGTGCCGCCGGACCAGCCGGCGACCGAGGGGACCAGGACACGATCCCCCGCGTACCGGTCGGCATGCGTCCGGCGCTGCGGGTCGAGATCACGCGTCGTCGGCACCGACCGCTGACGCCGCGTAGTCGAGCCCGAAGGCCACCCGTGGTACGGAAAGGCCACGCGCCTCGTAGTCGGCGATCAGCCCGGCGGCGTACGGCATGGAAGCCGGGTCGACCACCACGATCAGGTCGAAGATGCCGTCGCCGGGCAGGCCGCCGCGGATCACGGAGTGCGACCGTTCACCCCACCCGGCGCGGTACAGCAGCATCACCAACCGCCGGTGCACCCGATCGGCGAAGCGGGCCTCGTAGGTCCCCGAGACCTTCTCGACGCCGGTCCGCAGCGGACCCCGGCCGACCGCCCGGAAGACCTTGCGGGGTGCCCGGTGCAGGAGGAAGCGCTCGATCCGCACCGGCAGTCGGGTGGCCTCCAGCCGGCTCAGTTCGACCACCTTGACGGCCGGGTCGAACTTCATCCGGCGCCAGGACGCACGCTGGTCGACCAGGACCACGGGCCGACCGCCGTCGGCGACGACCTGGGCGGAATCCACCACGGCGGCCTGTGCCCGGTTAGCCCCGAGGGCCAGAAAAAGTACCTGCACGGTCACTCCATCGAGGGGGCGGTCGCGAACGAGGTCGCGGCGGCGGACCCGGCGTCGTCGGTCTCCGGGAACCACGTCCGCGCGTGGGCCTGCCCGACCGCGTCGTACCCGTAGCGGGCCACCAGGACGGAGCGGGCGTGGGCCAGGTCCAGTCCCTGCGGGAACCGGTCGCGCAGCCGCCGGTAGCCGTCGACGATGGTGTCCGGGTCGTCGGTCACGTCGATCAGCCCGCCGACGGCATCCTCGATGCCGGCGAGCGTCTCCTCCGGGCCGCCGCACCGGGTCACCAGGACCGGGACACCCGCCGCGATGGCCTCCACCACCGTCATGCCGAAGGTCTCCAGCCGGCTCGGGTGGATCAGCAGATCGTGCTCGCGCATCAGCTCGAGCGCCTGGTCCGGCAGGACCGAGCCGGCGAAGCTCACCGCGTCCGTCAGGCCCAGCGCAGCGGCCCGCGAGGTGAGCTTCGACCGCAGCCGCCCGTCACCCACGAAGGTCAGGCTGAGCGACGGATCCTCCGCCCGGCACCGCGCGAAGGCCTCCAGCAGCAGGGCCACGCCCTTGCGCTCACTGAGCGAACCGACGTAGAGCCAGCGGCGCAGCGCGGTGACCGGCTGCTCGCGGGGAGCGGTGAACGAGATCGGATTGGGCATGAAGCCGATCTTGTGGGCGTGATGCGGAAACGCCTCGACCAGGACGGACCGCAGCACCTCGCCGACCGCGAAGAACCCGGTCGCCCGGCTGATCACCTCGTCGTACATGGCCCGGGAGTCCGGCTCGGCGAGCACGGTCGGCAGGAAGGTCGCGTGTTCGGTCACGTAGACCCGGGCGTCGGGGCGGGCGTTCTCGAGTGCCGTCCACCCGCCGCGCAGGCCGACGTGGGCATGCACCACCGGGGCGGCGATCGGCTTCCCGCGCAGCACGGTCCGCAACGCCTCGGCGTTCCGCCGGGCGAACTGGGCGAAGGACAAACCGACCCGCATCGGCACGGGCACGTACCACAGTCCGGCTCCGGCGACCGTGCTGGTCTCGGTGACCGCCCGGGTGAGGAGCTTCCGGTGGGCCCGCATGATTGCCTGGTCCTGCGACTCGGGAACCCGTGCGCCCCAGCCGTCGACGTGGTAGACGGTGGCGCGGTCCCAGGCCGACACGGTCGCCTCGACCATCGCCTGGACGAAGGCACCGCCGAACGGCACCTGCCTGGTCGGGTACCAGGGCGTGACGATGGCCACGTCCCGGTCAGCGGGAACACCCACCCGAACTCTCCTTCTCTGGATCGTCAGACCGGCCGGCGGTCACCGTCGTTGGCCCTGCCGGATCAGGGCTGTGCGACCGGCACGACGATGCCGGGGCCAGCGGCCGGATCGGGCTGCCCGGAACCGGTGTCCACGGCCCGGTCGACGTCGTGCGGGGCGGGGGCCGCCGGGGCGTGGGGCAGCAGCCGGGCATACAACTGGTCCAGGGTCGCCGCCTGCGCCTCCCAGCTCCACTGCTCGAGCAGGCCCGGCCGGTCGTACGCGGCACGGTACTTGTCCGGATCGGCCAGCACCAACTTCGCGGCACGGAGGAAGTCGGCCAGGTCCTTCGCCCGGAAGACCTCGCCCTGGCCCGTCGACCGCACCATGTCGGCCATCGTCTTCACGTCGCTGACGATCAGCGGCAACCGGGCATGCGAGTACTCGAAGAACTTGTTGCTCAACGCGATCTCGTGGTTCGGCAGGTGGTGCAGCGGGCTCACCGCCGCGTCGGCGCTGGCCAGCACCCGGGACACCTGCCAGTGCGGCACGTACGGCAGCAGGTGGACCCGGTCGGCCACGCCGAGGGCGACCGCCTGCTCCCGGAGCTTTGCGGCGGCCCGGCTGACGATCCCGCTCGGCGCCACCGAGAGCATCGCCAGGTGCACGTCCGGCAGATGGGTAAGGGCCTCGACGACGAGGTCCACGCCGCGTACCACGGTGATCCCGCCCGAGTAGGCCAGCAGCGGGGTGTCGGGGCCGAGCCCGCACAGCGCCCGCAGATCCCGCACCGGAGTGTCGTCGTCGGCAGCCTCGGCCGTGGAGAGCACGGGGGAGTTCATCACGACGGTGGGCTTCTCGGCCAACCGGTGGTCGGTCCGCAGCAGGTCGGCCAGCGCGTCGGAGACGGTGACCACCGCGTCGGCCTGCCGGATGTACTCGCGCTCGTAGGCGACCTGCGCCTCAAGCCAGCCGGGCGTCCGGGGCAGCAGGCCGGGCACGTACTCGTGGGCGTCGAAGACGAACCGTACGTCGCGGCCCCGGGCCCGCGCCCGGGCGGCTGCCCGCGCGCCGACGCCGACCATCTTGAAGTCGTGCGCGTGGATGATGTCGGGCTTCAGGTTGTCGATGACCTTGCCGAAGGCGAGTTCCCATTCCCACAGCGAGGGGTCCAGCCGGCGCCAGCTACGCGCGCCCATCGTCGCCGTCCAGTACCGGACGGTCATGCGGTTCAGCCACTGATCGGGCTGGACGCGCGCCTCCCGCAGCTTCCGGGTCTGCCCGGCCCGGAAACGCACCCAGCGGCTGGCCAGCGCGAGCCCGGCCCGGGGGACGATCAGTCGCGGGAGGCCCCGACCGCCGGCCTTGCCGCGCTCGGCCCGCTGCTGGGCGATCCGGGCCACGATGTCGGCGCGCCAGGCCTTCATGAGTTGCTGCCGGCGGCCGACGTGCCGGCCGTCGGCGTAGGCGAACGGCCGGCGCAGCGAGCCGCCGCGCCGGAACGCGGGCTCCGCCAGCTGTTTGGCGACCGGGACGAGCCGCACCTCGGCGTCGCCGAGCCGCCACGACTCGACCTCCGAGTCACCCTTCATCCCGATCAGGATGACGTCCCAGCCGGCTTCCGCGGCCGAGCGGGCGGACTTCTGCACCCGGGAGTCACCGTGCACGCCGTTGTCGACCACCATGACGACCCGGCCCCGAGTGGGGCGCGCCGCGACAACGCCATTGAGATCCATAGTTACTGTCTCTACCTCTCCCCGCCGGCACCGGTCTCGCCGAGAACCCCGGCGAGTGTACGGCAACACATCGGCCGAACATGCCGCCCCGTATGTCGGCCGCTTCCGGCCGGCTCGCCGGTCCCGCCTCCCCGGGTCGACCAGGGACGATTCCCCGCAGGCGTGCGGGGCGGTCGGCCCGCCGGCGAGGCCCGGCCCCGCCGCGTACCCACAGGCCGCAACCGGACACACATGACGTATGGTGTGGGCACCAGGCGTGGCGGCTGGGGCGTCAATCTCATGCGATGCAAGGCCCCCTGGCGGAGATCCGCGGGCCCGCTGGCGGAGATCTGCAAGCTGGCGGAGATCTGCGGAGCCCCTGGCGGAGATCCCAGTCGTGACCCACCGACAATCCGGGAGACAGACCGTGAAGGTAGTCAGCGTCGTCGGCGCGCGTCCGCAGTTGGTCAAGCTCGCGCCGATCGCGGCAGCCTTCGCCCGTACCGATCACCAGCACGTGATCGTGCATACCGGGCAGCACTACGACGTCAACCTCTCCGATGTCTTCTTCTCCGGCCTGGGCATCCCCGATCCGGACGTCCACCTGGGCATCGGCTCCGGCAGCCACGGCGCGCAGACCGGGCGGATCCTCGAGGCCATCGACCCGGTACTGGCTCGGGAGTCCCCCGACTGGGTGCTGGTCTACGGTGACACCAACTCGACCCTTGCCGGAGCCGTCTCGGCGGTGAAGCAGCACCTCAAGGTGGCACATCTGGAGGCGGGGCTGCGCTCGTTCAACCGCCGGATGCCGGAGGAGCACAACCGGGTGCTCACCGACCACGCCGCCGACCTGCTGCTGGCCCCGACCGAGGAGGCGCTGCGGCACCTGGCCAACGAGGGTCTGGCCGAGCGGTCGGTCCTCAGCGGCGATGTCATGGTCGATGTCTGTCTGCGGGTCCGGGACAGCGTCCTCGCCGGCGAGCACCCCCAGCCGGTGCTGCCCGCCGGGGTCGACCCGAACGAGCCCTACCTGCTCGCCACCCTGCACCGCGCCGAGAACACCGACGACCCCGCGCGACTGGCGGCGCTGGTCGAGGCACTGGCCGGGCTGCCCGTCCCGGTCGCGCTGCTGGCCCACCCGCGACTGGTCGCCAAGGCACAGGAGCAGGGCCTGAAACTCGCCCAGGGCGCACTGCACGTGGGTGACCCGGTCGGGTACGCCGCGATGATCGCCGCCGTCCTCGGCTCGGTGGGCGTGGTGACCGACTCCGGCGGGTTGCAGAAGGAGGCGTACCTCCTGGCGCGTCCGTGCACCACGCTGCGGTCGGAGACCGAGTGGCTGGAGACCATGGCGGGCGACTGGAACCGGCTCGTGCCGGATCCCGCGCTGCTCGACGCGGACGAGTGGGTGCGCATCGCCACCCGGCCGTCCCCCGACGCGCCGCAGGGTGAGCCGTTCGGTGACGGACGGGCTGCCGATCGCGTGGTCGAGTTCCTCGCCGAGCGGGCTGGGCCGGCCGCGTCGGCATGACCGCCGGCGGGCGTTGCGGGCCGCCGCCCGTGTCACCACCTCACCCGGGCTCGACCGGCACGCTCAGGCGTCGAGGAACTCCTCGAAGACGCGGGCGGTACGCCGTCCGTCGTGGTACTCCCGGGCGTACTCCACCGACTCGGCGCCGATCCGGGCCGCCCGCCTCGGGTCGGCGACGAGCGCCGTCAGCTCGTCGCGCAGGGTCTGCGGGGTGGCGTTGACGATCGGCGGCGGTTCGTCCATGAGCGTGACCACCTCGTCGTGCAGGTAGGCGAGCACCGGCCGGCCGGCCGCCATCGCCTCGACCGCGAACGTGCCGTAACTGCCCAACGCGAACTGGTCGAGCACCACGTCGGCGCTCCGGACCAGATCACGCAGCTCGGTCCAGGGCATCTTCTCGGCCAACCTCAGGTCGATCACACCTTCGTCGTGCAGGCTGGTCAGTACCGGCAGGATCTGCTCGGTGCCCTTCGTCCAGCGTTTCGACGGGGCGTGCAGCACCACCGGTCGTCGTCGCCGCAGTCCGGCGCGCCGACGCAGTACCGGTTCGTCGCTGTGCCAGGCCGACACGTTCACCACCACCGGTGCCCACGTCGCGGACGGCAGGTCCAGCAGCAGGTCCGGGGTGGTGACGAAGACCGGCAACCCGCTCGTCTCGGCCACCCGGCGGTTACGTTCGGCGCGGGCGGTCATCTTGTCCCGCACGTCGTCCGCCAGGGTGTGGAAGGGTGAGTGCGCGGTGCGCTCCCGGTGCCGTACCGGATGGCGCACCTCGCTGCCGTGTGCCAGCAGCGCGACCTTCACCCCGGCCTGCCGGAGCGCGGGCAGGTCCGCCCCGATGTGATGGCCGTTGAGCAGCCCGAACACGGGCAGGAACGCGTCGGCGACCAGATGGGTGTAGCGCCCGATCACCCGCTGGAGCTGCTCGATCTGCAGGTCCAGGTCACCGAGCCGCTCCGGTTCGATGTGGATGTCGGTCGGGAAGGCGAAGCGGGCGCCCGTCCGCCGGGTCGTCACCTCGGCGGAGACATCGGCCCGGTGCCGGCAGATCGCCTCGGCGAAGGCCGCGGCCTGCCCGGCGTAGTTGGCCGGGCCGAGACCGAGCCGGATCGGGGTCTCGCCCAACGGCCGCCAGCCGGACGCCGGTGTCGTGGTCTCCATCTGTGGCTGCCCTCCTCCAGGTGACGGACGTTGGGCGGGCCGCGCGTGCTCGGAGCGTTGCGTACCCGGTCACCGCCGGACGCGCCGACGGTGACCGGGTACGCGTTCCGTCAGGCGGGGACTTCCAGCCCCGTGGTGCTCCGGCCCGGCACCGTGACGGTGCTGCCGCCCGCCGCCGACTCGAGCAGTGCGGCGGCGACCTGGACCGTCCGGAGGCCCTGGCGCAACGTCACGATGTCGCTTTCCTTGCCCTCGACCGCGTCGCGGAAACGCTCGTGCTCGACCAGAAGCGGCTCGCGCTTCGGGATCGCGTACCGGACCATGTCGCCCTCGGCCACCCCACGGAAGGCGCGCAGCGCCTCCCACTCGGTGTCGATCGCGGCGTTGGCGTAGAAGGTGAGGTCGGCGGTGAGGGTGTCGGCGACGAAGCAGCCCTTGTCGCCGGTGATGACGGTGGACCGCTCCTTGAGCGGGCTCAGCCAGTTGACCAGGTGGTTGACCATCGTGCCGTCGGCCAGCTGGCCGACCACGGCGACCATGTCCTCGTGCAGCCGGCCGCTACGGGAGACCGTCCGGGCCGCGACCGAGGAGTAGTCCTGGCCGGTCACCCAGGCGGTCAGGTCGATGTCGTGGGTGGCCAGGTCCATCACCACGCCGACATCGGCGATCCGGTGCGGGAACGGGCCCTGCCGTCGGGTGACGACCTGGAACACCTCGCCCAGTTCGCCGGCCTCCAACCGGATCCGGAGGTTCTGTAGGGCCGGGTTGTAGCGCTCGATGTGCCCGACGCCGGCCACCAGCCCGGCCGTCTCGAAGGCCTCGACCAGCCGGCTGGCCGCCTCGACGGACTGGGCAAGCGGCTTCTCGATCAGCGCGCAGACGCCGTTGCGGGCCAACTCCATGCCGACCTGCTCGTGCAGGGCGGTCGGGCAGGCGACCACGGCGTAGTCGAGACCGAGGGCAAGCAGGTCCTCCAGCGCCGGGAAGACCGGGGCGCGGAGCACGCCGTTCGGGTCGCCGGCGGGGTCGACGATGCCGACCAGTTCGACGCCGTCCAGTCCGGAGAGGACCCGGCCGTGGTTGCGGCCCATCGCGCCGAGGCCGATCAGACCGGCCCGCAGCTTCCGTCCGCCGCTGGTTCGCTCGCTCATGCCGCACCCCCGGCGATGTTCGCGCCCTCGGCGATCCGCTCCAGGTCGGCCTGGCTCAGCGACGGGTGTACCGGCAGCGAGACGACCTCGGCGGCGGCCCGCTCGGTCTCCGGCAGGTGCCAGTCGCCCGGCTTACCCTCGGCGGTCAGGTACGGCTTGAGCCGGTGGATCGGGGTCGGGTAGTAGACGGCGTTGCCGATGCCCAGCTCGGTGAGGCGCTGCTGGGCGGCGTCCCGGTCACCGGTCACCCGGACCGTGTACTGGTGGTAGACGTGCCGCACGTTGTCGGCGACCGGCGGGGTCACCATCGAGGTGATCTTGGAGTCGAGGAACTTGGCGTTGGCCCGCCGCTGCTCGGTCCAGTCGGCGAGCTGCCGGAGCTGCACCCGCCCGATGGCCGCGGCGACGTCGGTCATCCGCATGTTCGCGCCGACGATCTCGTTGGCGTACCGCTGCTCCATGCCCTGGTTGCGCAGCAGGCGCAGGGTTCGGGCCAGCTCGGCGTCGGCGGTGGTGACCATGCCGCCCTCGAGGGAGTGCATGTTCTTCGTCGGGTAGAAGCTGAAGCAGCCGGCGGTACCGAAGGCGCCCACCGGGTGGCCGCCCAGCGCCGCGCCGTGGGCCTGGGCGGCGTCCTCGATCACGGCCAGCTTGTGCCGCTCGGCGATCTGCATGATCCGGTCCATCGCGGCGGGGTGCCCGTACAGATGCACGGGCATGATCGCGACGGTGCGCGAGGTGACCGCCGCGGCGACCGCCTCCGGGTCGACGCAGAAGCTGCCCGGCTCGATGTCGACGAAGACCGGCTCCGCGCCGACCAGCCGGATGCTGTTCGCGCTGGCAGCGAAGGAAAAGGAGGGGACGATGACCTCGTCACCGGGGCCGAAGCCGAGCGCCATCAGGGTGAGCTGGAGGGCCGACGTGCCGGAGTTCAGCGCGACGCAGTGCCGGCCGGCGACCAGCTCGGCGAACTCCTCCTCGAAGGCGGCCACCTCGGGCCCCTGCACCACGCGTCCGCTGCGCAGCACCCGCACCGCCGCGTCGATCTCGGCCTCACCGATCACCGGGCGGGCTGGTGGGATGAATTCTGCGTTCAGCCCAGACATGGGCTTCCTCCTGTCGACGGGGGGATTCAGGTCGGATGCTAACGGGGTCACGCGGCAACCGGGACGAGAGGCACGGGACAGGTCATGACCGGTCGGACTCGGCACTGGGGACGACACGGGACAAACCAGCGTCGACCCGGACGGCCGGTTGGCATGCTACCCGCAGCGCCGCGGCGACTGCGGTCGCCATCCGGGGTAGCTCCGCCAGGGACAACGGGGTACGGGAGACCGCCAGCCGCCAGTAGAGCGGCCCGACGATCAGGTCGACCGCGATGTCGAGATCGGTGTCGGGGCTGAGTTCCCCCCGGTCGATCGCCCGGCCGAGCACCTGCCCGGCGATGTCCCGCTGGTTGGCGCGGAGCGCGGCTTGGAGGGTCTGTGCGATCTGGGGGTTGCGTGCGGCCTCCGCGAGCAGATCGGGGATGATCTGTGCGGCCAGCGGGTGCCGCAGCGCACGGGCCATGATCATGAAAAGCATCTCGAGATCGCCACGGAGGTCGCCGGTGTCGGGCAGGGGAAGGCTCTTGCCGGCCACCGCCGAGACGATCTCCAGCACGAGCTCCAGCTTGGAACTCCACCGCCGATAGATGGCCGTCTTACCGACTCCGGCCCGCCGGGCCACCGCCTCGATGGAGAGCCGGCCGTAGCCGACCGCCGCGAGTTCCTGCATCACGGCACGGCGGATCGCCGTGGTGATCTCACCACGCAGCACCGCCGCACCCGCCGGAGCACGCCTCTTCTCGGTCGTCACGTGGGACAATGTACCGCAGGGACGGTACGGTTGCGTCCCGACGTGTTTTCCACTACGGTCCACGCAGCGACGGAGCGAAGACGGTTCATGTCCCGGTCACGCTCTCTGCCGTCGCGGGTCCCGTAAACGCCTGACAGATCGGAGCGCCCAACGATGGCCAACACGGCGGTGGCCGACGCCGACTCAGGACTGACCGGGGCGCAGCTCGCCGCCCGGTACGGCCTGAGCGTCGCCGGGGCGAGACCCACCCTGGCCGCGTACACCCGGCAACTCTGGGCCTACCGACACTTCATCTCGGCCTACGCCAACGCCAGGCTGGTCGCGACCTTCAGTCGAGCCCGGCTGGGTCAACTCTGGCAGGTGCTGACGCCGCTGACCAACGCCGCGGTGTACTACCTGATCTTCGGCGTGATCCTGGACACCAAGGACGGAATCCCGAACTTCATCGCGTACCTCTGCGTCGGGCTCTTCGTCTTCAACTTCACCCAGAGCGTGGCGATGGGCGGCACCCAGGCGATCAGCGGCAACCTGGGCCTGATCCGGGCACTGCACTTCCCCCGGGCCTCGCTGCCCTTCGCGGTGACCCTGACCCAGTTCCAGCACCTGGTCTCGGCCATGGTGGTGCTGGTCGCCATCGTGCTGGTGACCGGGGAGCCGATCACCCTGGAGTGGCTGCTGGTGCTGCCGGCCATGCTGCTCCAGACGATCTTCAACGTCGGCCTGTCGCTGGCGCTGGCCCGGGTGGGCGCCAAGGTCACCGACCTGAAGCAGGTCATGCCGTTCGTGATGCGGACCTGGATGTACGGCTCCGGCGTGCTCTACAGCGTGGACGCGTTCGCGGAGAACCTCCCCCGCCCGCTGGCCACGCTGGTGGAGTTCAACCCGCTGCTGATCTACATCGAGCTGGTCCGGCACGCGCTGCTGGAGGGCTCGCCGCTGACCTCGTCCGCGCCCCGGTTGTGGCTGCTGGCGACGGCCTGGTCGATCCTGGTGGGCGTCTCTGGATATGTCTACTTCTGGCGCGGCGAACAGGAGTACGGTCGTGGCTGAGTTCAACACCATCCCCGCGAACGCCACCACCACTACGGTGGGCGAGCGGATCCCCACCGTGATCGTGGACAACGTGCACCTCATCTACCGGGTGTACGGCGCCAGCGCCGGCGGAGCCGGCTCCGCGGTGGCCGCCCTGAAGCGGATCGTCACCCGACAGCCGCAGCGCCCCACCCTGCGGGAGGTGCACGCGGTCAAGGGCGTCAGCTTCGTCGCGTACCGGGGCGAGGCGATCGGCCTGATCGGCAGCAACGGCTCCGGCAAGTCGACCCTGTTGCGGGCCATCGCCGGACTGATGCCGGTGAACCGGGGCGCGATCTACACCCAGGGCCAGCCCTCGCTACTCGGCGTGAACGCCGCCCTGCTCGGCGACCTCTCCGGCGAGCGGAACGTGGCTCTCGGCTGCCTGGCCATGGGCATGACGCCGGAGCAGGTCAAGAAGGCCACGCCGGACATCCTCACCTTTTCCGGCATCAACGAACGGGGCGACTTCGGCTCGCTGCCGATGCGTACCTACTCCTCCGGCATGCAGGCCCGGCTGCGGTTCTCCATCTCCGCGGCGAAGAAGCACGACGTGCTGCTGATCGACGAGGCGCTGGCCACCGGCGACAGCCGGTTCCGGCGGCGCAGCGAGCGGCGGATCCGGCAGTTGCGGGCCAACGCGGGTACCGTCTTCCTGGTCAGCCACTCGATCGGTTCGATCCGGGACACCTGCGAGCGGTCCGTCTGGCTGGAGTCCGGCGAGATCCGGATGGACGGCCCCACCGACGAGGTCACCCGGGCCTACGAGGACTTCATGTCCAGCCGCTGAACAAACCGCCGGCGGGCGCCCCGGCCGACCACCGCGCGGTCGGCCGGGCGTCCGCTGACCGGTGTGCGGCACCGCACGCCCCGGAGCCAGCCGTATCCAGTACCAGCCGTGGATCAGTGAGGATCGCCAGATGGCCCAGGACCCGACCGCACCCGACAACCCGACGCCGTGGCGGCCCGCCCGGACAGTCGCGGTGGTGCTGGCCGGCGGGACCGGTTCCCGGGTCGGGCTCGGTATCCCGAAGCAGCTCGTCAAGATCGCCGGTAAGCCGATCATCGAACACACCATCGCGGTCTTCGAGGCGGCTCCCGAGATCGACGACATCGTCGTCCTGATGGCCCCCGGGTACGTCGACGACGCCCGGCGGATCGTCGAGGCGGCCGGCTTCCGCAAGGTCCGCCAGGTGCTCGCCGGTGGCGAGACGCGCAGCGACACCACCCGGCTCGCTCTGGACGTGATCGGATCCGACGACTGCAACGTCCTCTTCCACGACGCGGTACGCCCCCTGCTCAGCGGGCGAATCGTCCGGGAGTGCGTGAACGCGCTCTGGACGCACTCGGCGGTGGACGTGGCGATCCCCTCGGCGGACACCATCATCGAGGTGGGCGACGACGAGTGCATCACCGGTATCCCGGTGCGTTCCCGGCTGCGCCGCGGGCAGACCCCGCAGGCGTTCCGCTCCGGCACCATCCGGGAGGCGTACCGGCGGGCGGCCGACGACCCGCACTTCGCCGCCACCGACGACTGCGGCGTGGTGCTGCGCTACCTGCCCGAGGTGCCGATCAAGGTGATCGACGGCTCGGACGAGAACATCAAGGTCACCCACCCGGTGGACGTGCACCTGGTGGACAAGCTCTTCCAGCTCGCCGCCGCGCGGGCCCCCGGCCCGGTGGACGAGCACCGGTACACCGAGGAACTGACCGGCCGGACGATGGTGGTCTTCGGCGGCAGCTACGGTATCGGCCACGAGCTGGCCGAACTGGCCCGCCGCTACGGCGCGCAGGTCTTCGCGGTCAGCCGCTCCAGCACCGGCACGCACGTCGAGCGGGACGCCGACGTACAGGACGCCCTGCGCACCGCGTTCGAGGCCACCGGCCGGATCGACCACGTGGTGGTGACCGCCGGCATCCTGGAGAAGGGCGCGCTGGCCGAGATGGACGAGGCGACCATGGACCGCCTCCTCCAGGTCAACTTCGTCGGGCCGGTGACCGTCGCCCGGCACGCGCTGCCGTACCTGCGGCAGACGCGCGGGCAGTTGCTGCTCTACACGTCCAGCTCGTACACCCGGGGCCGGGCCCGGTACGCGCTCTACTCGGCGACCAAGGCGGCGCTGGTCAACCTCACCCAGGCCCTCGCCGACGAGTGGGCCGAGTTCGGCGTCCGGGTCAACTGCGTCAACCCGGAGCGCACCGCCACCCCGATGCGTACCCGGGCGTTCGGCGCGGAGCCGGAACACACCCTGCTCGCCGCCGCCACGGTGGCCCGGTCCTCGCTGGACGTGCTCCTGTCCGACCTCACCGGCCAGGTGATCGACGTCCGCCGCCCGGCCGACGAGCCGACGGTGCCGACCCAGGCCGGCCCGTCTCCCTCCGCCGCACTCCCGACCCACTGAGCCGGCACCGAGACACCCGACCCGCAACAGGCAGGAGAGTCAGCCATGCGTGGCACCCTGGTCCGGAAACTGCTCGCCCGGGTCCTCACCGTGGGCTTGGCGGTCCTGGCCTTCCTCCTGGTCGCGCTCACCGGGGCGACCCTCCCCGGGCTGCTGCTGGCGGTCGCCGCCCTGGCCGCCGGGGTGTGGGAGCGCCGGGTCCGCCCCGGCGCGGACGTGGCGGCCGAGTCCGTCCTGGTCGCCGCCGCCATCCTCGTCGGGTACGCCCGTCGCCTCGACGCCGGCTTCGACCTCGCCCTGGCCGCCACCGCGCTGGTGCTGCTGGCGCTGGTGCTGCTGGACGGCCCGCTGCGCGAGGCGGGCGGGCTGGAGATCCGCACCGCCAACCTGCCGGTCCGGCACGGACTCACCACCACGCACGTCGGCACCGCGATCCCGGTGCTGCTCGGCGCGGTCACGGTCGGCGCGCTGCTCGCCCTGCCCACCTGGTACGCCCTGCTGGTCAGCCTGCTCGTCGGTGGCCTCGCCGGGGTGGTCGGGCTGAACCTGGCCCGGCGACGGTTCCGCCCGTCGACCTCGGCCAGCCCGGTGGCCCGCGCCCTGCGGCAGCACCAGCCGGAGTTCCTGCTCTACTTCTCCGCCCCGCCCGGCTCCGAGTACCAGGTCACCATGTGGCTGCCGTACCTGGAGCGGATCGGCCGGCCGTTCCTGGTGCTGCTGCGCGAGCCGGAGTTCCTGGCCCCGATCGCGGCGGCCACCCGCGCGCCGGTGGTGTACTGCCCGACGCTGAAGGCCATCGACGAGGCGCTCGTGCCCAGCCTGCGGGTGGCCTTCTACGTCAACCACGGCGCGAAGAACGCGCACTGCATCCGGTTCACCCAGCTCACCCACATCCAGATCCACCACGGCGACAGCGACAAGGCCCCGAGCGCCAACCCGGTCTCGGGGATCTTCGACAAGAACTTCGTGGCCGGGCAGGCGGCGATCGACCGGTACGCCCGCGCCGGAGTGCACATCCCGGCGGAGAAGTTCGTCGTCGTCGGCCGCCCGCAGGTGGAGGCGATCGAGGTACGCCGCCCGCCGGTGGCGCTGCCGGCCAACCCGACCGTGCTCTACACCCCCACCTGGACCGGGCACCACGCCGACGCCAACTACTGCTCGCTGCCGGTGGCCGAGGCGCTGGTCGGCCGGCTGCTGGCCCGGGGGGCGACGGTGATCCTGCGGGCGCACCCGTACACCGCGCAGAACCCGGAGTCGGCGCGGCAGCTCGCCCGGGTGGAGGAGCTGCTCGCGGCGGACCGTGCCCGCACCGGCCGGCCGCACGTCTGGGGCACCGACGCCAGCCGGGCGATGAGCCTGGTCGACTGCGTCAACCGCTCGGACGCGCTGGTCTCCGACGTCTCCGGAGTGATCTCCGACTACCTCTATTCCGGCAAGCCGTACACGGTGACCGACATGGGCGCGGACGGCGACGCGTTCACCGAGCGCTTTCCGCTGGCCCGCTCCGGCTACGTGCTGCGCCGCGACCTGGCCGACGTGGACACCGTGCTGGAGCGGCTGCTCGGCACCGACCCGCTGGCCGAGGCCCGCTGGGCGATGCGTACCCACTACCTGGGTGACTTCCCGGTCGAGTCGTACGCCGAGGGGTTCCTGTCGGCTGCCCGGGCGCACCTCGAGCCGGCCACCGTGCCGGCCGGCCGCCCGCCCCGGCCAGGCGGACCGGCCAGTCGGCGTGGAGCCCGTCGCCGGCTGACGTTGGGGTGGTAGCAGGGGTCCCCTGTTACCGCATTTTGCGGAACAGGGGACCCCTGCTACCTCACAGCGACGGGTACGCCCCGCGTGGGCTCAGGCGGAGTAGCCGCGGGTGGCGGCCCAGTTCGCCAGGTCGATGGTGGTCATCCAGTACGAGCTGGCGGCGGGGTTCGCCGGGTCGGAGATCTTGACGGTACGGCCGTTGTCCCGGTAGCCGACCACGGTCAGGTAGTGCCCGCCCGGGTACGAGTGCCACCCGCCGTCGACGTCGGTGGCGGAGCCGGCGATGTTGACCACGACGGCGTACCCGCTGCCGACGGCCCGGACCACGTCGGCCTGGAGCCGGTCCATCTGGGCCGGGGTGGCCGAGCCGCCGGAGATCATGCGGGTCCGGTAGAAGTCCTTGCCGACGAGGGCGTTGAGGACGCGGGTGGTGTCCTCGGCGGAGTTGGTGCCGGCCTCGGTGGTGTTCAGCCGCTGGGCGAGGTCGTCCTGGGTGCGGACGATGTCCCGGGCGGTCAGGGCGATCCGGGTGGCCGCCGGGCCGCAGTAGTAGTAGGTGGTCTGCGCCTGGTACTGGATGTCCAGCACCTTCGACGCGGGCGGCTTCGGCGGGGTGGGTTTGGCCGTCACGTCCGGGTCCGCCGTGGCGGTGGCGGTGGGCGACGCGGACGGGGTGGCCGGCGCGGTGGTGGCGACGGCGGACGGGCTCGCCGGGGACGCGGCGGTGCGCTCGAGGTCACGGGAGGCGGCGGCCGACCGGTTCGCCTCGGCCGCGGCGGCCACCGTGTCGCCCTGGCGTACCGGTGTGTCGGGGTTGGTGAGCAGGGCGCCGGCAGTGGACGCCGCCACCAGCACCGCCGCTGCGGCGGCGACCTGGTACGACCGGCGGGCCCGGAACGGGTTGAACGGTCGGTTGACCGGGTACTTCACGGATTCCTCCACGGAAGACAGGGGTGGAGAGCGGCGCACCTGGTCGGCACAGGCCGGGCCGTGGTCGGCATCGGCCAGGCCGCGCGATCGGCACTGGTCAGGCCGCGCGAGACCCGAGGGTCACGGGTCGCGGCGGGTGCCCGCTCGGACGGTGTCTGGGAACAGAGACCGCAGTCAGTGCCGGCGGCGCGGACGGACGGCCGGCGGCACCACGGCACCGTGGAGGAACCGGGAGAGGGGGGCGTGCAGCACGAACTACTCCTTCCGATGCCGCCTACCGGGTTAGCTGACGGATTCGGGCGGGAAGATCGCCCTACCGCAGGGACTCGCCCCTGCGGATTCACCCCGGACGTACCTGGGTCCCCGGCTCGTGAGCACGATTAGGCGGGCCGGCGCGGTGTCGCCCTCTGCGACCTAGGACCGCACCAGACGGGCCGACACTACTGACACCGCAATCCGCTGCCAACCCTCGTGGGCAGGGGAAACGACTCACCACACCCGGAAGCGCGACGTGTTCGTGCGCTGACGTCACTCAATGGGACGAGCAGTTTTCCGGGTACCGGTGGGCAACAACGGGACGCCTTGACACAATCGGGCCGCCCCACTCGGCGCAGACCGGCACAACCGGCCTCGAACACGCCAGGCCGCAACCCGTGGTCGGGGTCACGTCACGATCCGGTCACGCTCCGCGCGACGGCGTACGGAATCGGCGTCACCGTGGGACGGACCGCACCGGACGCCGGCCGGGGCGCGTCGACGGTGGGACGGACCGTACCGGACGCGGGGCGGGCCGCGTCGACGGCCGCCCGGCTGCCCGCCCACACCTGTTCCGCGGCGAGGTACGCCTCCTCGGTCAGGCACCGCGCCGCCGTCGCGGCGACCTCGGCCCGCTGCCAGGCGGCCCGCTCGCGGTCGACCGCCGTCCGGTAGTCCGCCCGCCGCAGGTCACGCAGCACCCGGTGCAGGACCGCCTCCTGGTCGACCTGGTGCAGGCGCGGATCCCACCCCTTGCGGCCGGCGAACACGTCGCCGAGGTGCCCCACCGACAGCTCACCCCGCCAGTACGCGGCCATCGCGGCCCGGTGCAGGTACCGCTCGCGGGCGGCGTACTCGGTGGGGGTGCGCGACACGTGGGGAACGGGCAGGACGGTGACCCCGGCGAGCCGACGGGCGGCGGTCTCCGCCTCGTCGTACGCCTGCCAGGCCTCGTCCACCCGGTCCTGGGCGGTCAACCAGTCCGCCCGACAGCAGTGGGCGGTGTGCGCGGCACCGGCGGCGGCGACGGCCACCTCCTCCGCGTACCGGCGCAGATCCACCGGGTCCGGGTCAGCGGCCCCCTCGTCCGGGACGGCGGACGGGGACGGCGTCGCGGCCGGCTCCCGCTCCGGGCGGGCCACCAGGACGGTGAGCACGGTCAACGCGAGCACGAGCAGGGCGGACCAGATGGCGGCCGCCCGGGGCACGTCGACCAGGAACTCGTAGAGAACGACGTCCATCGTCGGCACCTAACGGAACACGGGGTGGGCGGGGGCCGGGGTGAACACCTGGAACGCCCAGCGCACCGACCACCACAGCGGGCAGTCGAGCGCGGCGCGAGGCACGGGGAGCAGATTACCCGGATCGTCGGGTACCCGCGTCGATGTCGGCGGTGTCGGATTCCCGTGCCTGGTCATCGACCGCGACGGCGTGTTGCCGGTCCGACTCGACGGCGTGTCGCCGGTCGGACTCGGCGGCGTCGCGGGCCCGCTGCCGGGGCGGCCCGGCCGCCGCCAGGCCCCCTTCCGGCCCGGCCACCGCAGGGGCTTCTCCCGGCCCGGCCACCGCAGGGCCCCCTTCCGGCCCCGACGGTCGCCCGGGTGCGGTGCGTCGCTTCCGGGACGGGGCGAGCAGGCGCATCATCGGGGTCTCCACCCACCGGTACAGCAGCCAGGCCAACAACAGATTCAGCAGCAGGAAGCCGACCACCACCAGCGGGCCCGTCCAGCCGGTGAAGCCCACGCCGCGATCGCCGGTGAGCCGAAGGATGGTGACCATGACGAAGACGTGTACCAGGTAGAAGGCGAAGGAGACCTCACCGAGCCAGACCAGCGGTCGGGAGCGCCACGGCGAGGGCAGGCCCCGCACGTCGGCCCGCGCCGCCGCGGTGATGACCAGGATGTACGCGGCCGAGAGCAGCGCCGCCCAGAGCTCCGCGCGGATCCACTCGGCGGCCACCGCCCAGGTCACCACGAAGATCAGGCTGGCCAGGGGCAGTCCCGGCCCACGCCAGTGGCCGCGGCGCATCAGCTCGGCGGCGGCGACGCCCATCCAGAACTCGGTGGAGCGCACCAGCGGGAAGATCTGGGTGAACCACCAGCGGTTCTCCTCCACCACCAGGAGCTGTCCCGGCCAGAGGGCGAGGATCACCAGCGGCACCGCGACGACGACGGTCCAGAGCGCCCAGGACGGCGTCCGGCGCAGCACCGGCAGCACGAAGGGCAGGCAGAAGTAGAAGAACAGCTCGCAGGAGAGCGACCAGCTCACCGTGTTGACGCTGTAGAAGTAGCCCGGGGTGGGGTTCCAGGCCTGGACGAGGAGGAGGTTCTGCACCGTCGCCGAGGGGTTGACCGGGTCGGCGAACCAGAGCCCGACCAGCAGCACCAGCGCCCACGTCAGCACGTGGTTCGGGTAGATCTTGGCGAGTCGACGCCGCCAGAACGCCCACTTCGTGTCCTGCGGGCGGGCCGACCAGACCAGCACGAACCCGCTGAGGATGAAGAAGAACTGCACCCCGGACAGGCCCAGGGTGAACAACCAGTCCACCACGGACTTGAACTCCGGCTCGACGATGATCCGCATCGTCCCGACGTGGAAGCCGAAGACCAGCATCGCCGCGATCCACCGCAGGCCGGTCAGGGACGGCAGTCGGGACAGGGACCGGTCGACCCCGGCCACCGGGGCGAGGCTGGTCACGACACCGCCCGCGGGTACGGCTCGCGGATGGGCATGCGGGGGTCTCCCGTCGGTCGGCCGGCGGACGCCGGGATTGGTCACACCGGGCGGAACCGGTCGGCTCCACCCCGCCGGGCACCCTACCCCGAGCAACCAGCTCTCGTACGCGTGTACGAGAGCCGGGTAGCATCGCCCTGTGCCAGACCTCGCCTACCAGCCCTCGATGCTGGACCTCACCGAGCACGGCCCGACCCTGGAGCCGCTGGTCGACCGGGTGCGCCGGCACGAATTGGGCCGGGGCGCCTGGGTCGACCACCTGCCCGGCTGGGTTCGCGGTTCCGACCCGGTGCTCGCCGCCCTGCTGCACGAGGTGCCCTGGCGGGCCGAACGCCGCCGGATGTACGACACCGAGGTGGACGTGCCCCGGCTGCTCTGCTGGTACGCCGCCGGTCGCCCACTGCCCCACTCGGTGCTCACCGAGGCCCGGGCCGCGCTCAACGCGCACTACGCCGCCGAGCTGGGCGAGGAATTCGTCACCGCCGGCATGTGCCTGTACCGGTCGGGCCGGGACAGCGTCGCCTGGCACGGCGACACCATCGGTCGGGGTGCGCACGCGGACACCATGGTGGCGATCGTCTCGTTCGGCACGCCCCGGCCGCTGCTGCTGCGCCCACGGGGCGGCGGGACCGGCCCGCGTTTCACCCTCGGCCACGGCGACCTGGTCGTCATGGGCGGCTCCTGCCAACGCACCTGGGAACACGCCGTGCCCAAGACCAGCCGCCCGGTCGGGCCCCGGGTCAGCGTCCAGTTCCGTCCCGCCGGCGTGGCCTGAGCCGCGCCCCCGACCAACGTCCCGCTCCACCTGCGGACCTGGCCTCCCGGGCTGCCCGACTCCGGTCCCGGCTCGCGTCCGCGCTGCTCAGGGCCGGTCCGGTGGAACAGCCGCCGCCGGCAGTCTGTTAGACACGTCCAGGGTCACCGCCGCCCCCACCAGCTCGAGTCGACGTGAAGGGCAGTGCGCCATGACCTCACCCTCCCCCGGGACACCACCCGCCACCGGACATCGCCGGGCGCCCTGGCGACTGCACGGCGACGGGCGGACGGTACGCCCCGGCGACGTGGTCGCCCCGGACGAGCGCCTTTCCTGGCCCCGTACCGTCGGGGTCGGCGTACAACACGTCGTGGCGATGTTCGGGGCCACCTTCACGGTGCCGCTGATCACCGGTTTCCCACCGGCCACCACGCTGTTCTTCTCCGGGCTGGGCACCCTGCTGTTCCTGGTGCTCACCGGCAACCGGCTGCCGTCGTACCTCGGCTCGTCGTTCGCCTTCATCGCGCCGGTCCTGGCGGCGAAGGCCGGCGGTGACCTCGGCCCGGCGCTCGGCGGCATCGTGGTCGCGGGCGCGGCGCTGGCGCTGGTCGGACTGGTCGTCCAGGTCGCCGGCACGCGGTGGATCGACGCGCTGATGCCCCCGGCGGTGACCGGCGCGATCGTCGCGCTGATCGGGCTCAACCTCGCCCCGGTGGCCTGGGACGGCAACGGCAGCGGCACCGGTGTCAAGGCGCAGCCGCTGATCGCGGCGGTCACCCTGGTCGCGATCCTGCTCGCCACGGTGGCGTTCCGGGGATTCCTGGGCCGCCTGTCGATCCTGCTCGGCGTCGTGGCCGGCTGGCTGTTCGCCGCCGGAGTCGGCGGGCTGGACGAGGCCACGCTGACCCGGCTGCGCGAGGCCGCCTGGGTGGGGCTGCCCGAGTTCCACGCGCCCAGTTTCAGTCTCCGCGCGGCGGTGCTGGTGATCCCGGTGATTCTCGTGCTCATCGCGGAGAACGCTGGCCACGTGAAGGCGGTCGCCGCGATGACCGACCGCAACCTGGACCGGTACCTGGGTCGGGCGTTCATCGGTGACGGGGTCGCCACCATGCTCGCCGGTTCGGCCGGCGGTTCCGGCACCACCACGTACGCGGAGAACATCGGCGTGATGGCGGCGACGCGGGTCTACTCCACCGCCGCGTACTGGGTGGCCGGGGTGACAGCGGTGCTGCTCGGCCTCAGCCCGAAGTTCGGGGCGTTGATCCTGACCGTGCCGGCGGGGGTCCTCGGCGGCGCCACCACCGCCCTCTACGGGCTGATCGCCATCCTCGGCGCGCGGATCTGGATCGAGAACCGGGTCGACTTCCACGATCCGGTGAACCTGTTCACCGCCGCGGTCGCGCTGATCATCGGCGCCGCCGACTACACCGTCACCGCCGGGGACCTCTCCTTCAACGGCATCGCCCTCGGCACCGCCGCCGCCCTGCTCACCTACCACGGCATGCGCGCGGTAACCCGCCTCCGCACCCCCCGTACCCGTCCCCCGGCCGTCTGACCCTCGGCCGTCTGACCTTCGGGCGGTTGATCAGGAGGTTTGCGTCACGTCCGGGCGAAACCGTGACGCAAACCTCGTGATCAAAGGGCGTCAGGCCTGGGCGGAGTGGTGGTGGCCCAGGAGGGTGGGGCCGAGCATGACGGCGAAGCCGGAGCCGTCCCGGCGGGGGTCCTCGGCCGGCAGTTCGACCGGCTCGCCGTTGGCGGTGGAGGCGACCGGGCGGGTGCCCACCCAGGCCACCACCAGGTCCGTCTCACCCTTGAGGAAGCGCTGCGCACGCACCCCGCCGGTCGCCCGCCCCTTGGCCGGGTACGCCGCGAACGGCGTGACCTTGACCGTGGCCCCGGTCGAGGTGACCACCATCGGCACCCCGTGCTCCGGGTCGTCGGTGCGGACCGCGCCGAAGAAGACCACCCGCGCCCCGGCCGGCAGGTTGACCCCCGCCATACCGCCGCCCCGGATGCCCTGCGGGCGGACCAGAGTGGCCGGGAAGCGCAGCAGCGACGCCTCGGAGGTGACGAAGGTCAGGGCCTCCTCGCCGTCGGTCAACCAGGTCCCGCCGACCACCTCGTCCCCCTCGCGCAGGGAGATCACCTCGAACTCGTCGGACCGGACCGGCCACTCCGGCGCGCACACCTTGACCACGCCCTGTCGGGTGCCCAGTGCCAGACCGGGCGAGCCCCCGGCGGTCGGGCCGAGC
Organism: Micromonospora pallida; assembly: GCF_900090325.1. NCBI lineage: Bacteria > Bacillati > Actinomycetota > Actinomycetes > Micromonosporales > Micromonosporaceae > Micromonospora > Micromonospora pallida. The sequence continues at coordinate 3,956,733 of NZ_FMHW01000002.1, forward strand.
GGGGCCAGGGCGACCACGGTCTCCCCCGCCTCCAGCGGCACCAACTCGGCGGCGGACATCCCGCCGCTGAGCGAGACCGTGCCGGGCTGCTGGGGCAGCACCGGCAGCGGCAGCACGTCGACCTTGAACGCCCGGCCGGCGCTGGTGACCAGGAGCACCCGCCCCCGGGCGGTGGAGTGCACGAGCGCGCGTACCGCGTCGTGCTTGACCCGGCCGCGCCGGCCGCGCCCCTCGGCGGCTTCCTCCGACTCGGCCGCGGTCCGCGCGATCAGCCCGGTGGCGGAGAGGATCACCTGGCAGGGGTCGTCGGCGACCTCCAGCGGCCCGGCCGGCGCGGACGCCGCCAGGACCTCCTTCAGGTCGCCGTCGACCAGGGTGGTACGACGCGGCGTCCCGAACTGCTTCGTCACCGCGGCCAGTTCGTCGGAGACGAGCTTGCGCAGCACCTTCTCGTCGTCGAGGATCCGGGACAGGTCGGCGATCTCGCCGCGCAGCTTCTCCTGCTCGGCCTCGAGTTCGAGGCGGTCGTACTTCGTCAACCGACGCAGCGGGGTGTCCAGGATGTAGGTGGCCTGGATGTCGGAGAGACCGAACCGGCTCATCAGGCCGTCCTTGGCGGCCTGGGCGTCCTCGCTCTCCCGGATCAACCGGACCACCCGGTCGATGTCGAGCAGGGCGATCAGCAGGCCGTCCACCAGGTGCAGCCGCTCCTCGCGCCGACGCCGGCGGTACGTGGTACGCCGGGTCACCACCTCGTACCGGTGGGCGAGGAAGACCTCCAGCAGCGCCTTGAGCCCCAGGGTCCGTGGCTGCCCGTCGACCAGGACGAGGTTGTTGACGCCGAACGACTGCTCCAGCGGGGTGAGCCGGTAGAGGTCGGCCAGGAGCGCCTGCGGGTTGACCCCGACCTTGCACTCGATGACCAGGCGCGTGCCGCTCTCCCGGTCGGTGAGGTCCTTGACGTCGGCGATGCCGGTCAGCCGCTTGGTCTTGGTCACCTCGTTGGTGATGGCGGCGATGACCTTCTCCGCGCCGACGCCGTACGGCAGCTCGACCACGGTGATCGCCTGCCGACCCCGGCTGCCCTCCAGGGGGCCGATCTCCACCCGGCCGCGCATCCGCACCACGCCGCGCCCGGTCTCGTACGCCCGGCGCACCTCGTCCAGGCCGAGGAGCAAGCCGCCGGTGGGCAGGTCCGGGCCGGGGACGAACTCCATCAGCTTGTCGAGGGTGGCGTCCGGGTACCGGATCAACCAGCGGGCCGCCGCGACGATCTCGCCCAGGTTGTGCGGGATCATGTTGGTGGCCATCCCGACGGCGATCCCGGACGCGCCGTTGACCAGCAGGTTGGGGAAGGCGGCCGGCAGCACGGTGGGCTGGGTCAGCGAGCCGTCGTAGTTCGGCTCGACGTCGACGGTCTCCTCGCCCAGCTCGCCGACGAGCAGCATCGCCTCGCGGGACATCCGGGCCTCGGTGTAGCGCGCGGCGGCCGGGCCGTCGTCCGGGGACCCGAAGTTCCCATGGCCGTCGATGAGCGGGACGTTGAGCGAGAAGTCCTGGGCGAGCCGGACCAGGGCGTCGTAGATGGCCGTGTCGCCGTGCGGGTGGTAGCGGCCCATCACGTCGCCGACCACCCGGGCGGACTTGACGTGCGCCCGGTCCGGACGGAAGCCGGACTCGTGCATCGCGTAGAGGATGCGCCGGTGCACCGGCTTGAGACCGTCCCGGGCGTCGGGCAGGGCCCGGGAGTGGATGACCGAGAAGGCGTACTCCAGGTAGGAGTCGGAGACCTCGGTGACCAGGGGGTTGTCGAAGACCCGCGCGCCCGCCTGGTCGAAGGCGGCCAGGTCCGCCCGGGGGCCGGTGTTCTTACGGCGTGCCATGGTTCAGCTCTCTCCTCGGCGGGCCACGGTCTGGCGTCGGGCGGTCGTCATGCGTCGATCGCCTCGCGGTCGACCCGGTCGGCGGACTCGATCAGCCAGTTGCGGCGCGGTTCGACCTTCTCCCCCATGAGCAGTTCGAGGATCCGCTCGGCGGCGTCCACGTCGTCGAGGGTGATCCGACGGACCGCCCGGGTGGCCGGGTTCATCGTGGTCTCCCAGAGTTCGTCGGCGTCCATCTCGCCGAGTCCCTTGAACCGGGGGATCGGGGTGACGATCTGCTTGCCGGCCTTCTCCAGCTTGCGGACCGTCGCCTCCATCTCGGCCTGGGTGTAGGTGTAGATGGTCTGCGGGTTCCGCCCCTTAGTGGTGATCTTGTGCAGGGGCGGCATCGCGGCGTAGAGCCGTCCGGCCTCGATCAGCGGCCGCATGTACCGGGCGAAGAGGGTGATCAGCAGGGTACGGATGTGCGCGCCGTCCACGTCGGCGTCCGCCATGATCAGGACCCGGCCGTACCGCATCCCCGACAGGTCGAAGGTACGCCCCGAGCCGGCCCCGAGCACCTGCACGATCGCCGCGCACTCGGCGTTGTCCAGCACCTGCTGGAGGTTCGCCTTCTGGACGTTGAGGATCTTGCCGCGGATGGGCAGGAGGGCTTGGTACTCGGCCACCCGGGCGAGCCTGCTCGACCCGAGCGCGCTGTCGCCCTCCACGATGAACAGCTCACTGCGGTCCACGCCGGTGGAGCGGCAGTCGACCAGCTTCGCCGGCATCGCCGCGCCCTCCAGGGCGGTCTTACGCCGGGCGGCGTCCTTCTGCTGCTTCTGGGTCAGCCGTACCCGGGCCGCGTCGACGATCTTCTGGAGGACGGTGCGCGCCTCGGCCTTCGTCCGGCGGTCCTCCAGCCACGCCTTGAGGTGCTGCTCCACCAGGGACTGGATGACCTTGGTGATGCCGGCGGTGGAGAGTTCGTCCTTGGTCTGCGAGGTGAACTGCGGCTCGGGGATGCGCACGTGCACCACGGCGGTCATCCCCTCCAGGACGTCGTCCAGGGTGGGCGGGTCCTCCTTGGCCCGCAGCAGGCCACGCGTACCGCGCACGGCGTCGGCGAGGGTACGGGTCAGCGCCCGCTCGAAGCCCTTGCGGTGCGTACCGCCGTGCGCGTTGCGGATGGTGTTGGTGAAGCACTCGACGGTGCGCTCGTAGCCGGTGCCCCAGCGGAAGGCCACCTCGACCTCGGCGCGACGCTGCACGTTGGACTGCATGACGCCGTTGGCGTCGGCGGCGTTCTCCCGGTAGGTGCCCTCGCCGGTGACCAGCAGGGTGCCGGAGACCGCCCGCTCCCCGGCCGGGGCGAGGAACTCCACCATGTCGGTCAACCCGTTCGGGTAGTGGAACTCCTCCCGGGTCGGCTCCTCGCCGGTCTCGTCGCGCAGCAGGTAGTTGACGCCCGGCACCAGGAAGGCGGTGTTGCGCAGCTTGGTGCGGACCGCGTCGGCGTCCAGCCGCGCGCCGGTCTCGAAGTAGCGCGCGTCGTGCCAATACCGGATCGAGGTGCCGGTCCGCTGGCCGCGCTTCATCGCGCCGACCACCTGGAGTCCGGGGCCGGGGGTGAACGGCGCGTCCGGGCCGTCGCCGTCGAAGACCCCCGGCACGCCGTGCCGGAAGGACATGGCGTGCACCTTGCCGCCCCGGCGGACGGTCACGTCGAACCGGCGGGAGAGCGCGTTGACCGCCGAGGCGCCGACGCCGTGCAGACCGCCGGAGGTCTTGTAGCCGGAGCCGCCGAACTTGCCGCCGGCGTGCAGCCGGGTCAGCACCAGTTCGACGCCGGAGATGCCGGACTTGGCGTGCACGTCGGTGGGGATGCCCCGGCCGTCGTCGTCGACCTGCACCGAGCCGTCGGCGTGCAGCACGACATCGATCCGGGCAGCGTGGCCGGCGACCCCCTCGTCGGTGGAGTTGTCGAGGATCTCGTTGACGAGGTGACCCACGCCACGGCTGTCGGTCGAGCCGATGTACATGCCGGGGCGCTTGCGGACGGCGTCCAGCCCCTCCAGGTGGGTGAGGTCGTCGGCCCCGTAGAGAGGCTCAAGCTCTGCGGTCAACTTGGTCGTACTCCCAGGTCTCGGCGGTGCGGGGCCACCTCCGACGGAGATCGCCGGTGGACGGCACGCCGCAGCGAGCCTAGCCGGGCGCGCCGACATACTGCCGCCGCCCCGCGCCACGGCGGTCCGGACGGACCGATCGTGAGCAGGGCGCGGGCGGGCCGTACGGCCGGCGGCTGCCCCCGACCAACCCGACAGGGAACGAAACTTGTCGATTAAAAAGAGGGCCGAACCGTTGACGCCCCCGAGTGGCGCGTGATCTGATCGCGACCTCCAAAACTTTTTCACATTTCCATCAATGGATGGAGGTCCCGATGTCCGTGATCCGTCGTACCGCGCTCGCGGCGGCGCTGGTCGTGGCCTCGGCCGGACTCACCGCCACGGTCGCGCCCTCCGCTCCGGCGACCGCCGCGCTGCCCACTGCCGCAGTGGCGCTCGGCGACAGCTTCGTCAGCGGCGAGGGCGCCGGCGCGTACGCCCCGGTGGTCGACGTCAACGGGGTGGCCCAGGGCTTCCCCGGCTGGTCCGCGCCGAACAGCAACGCGTACTTCTGCCACCGCTCGGCGAACGCGTCCCTGCACCGGGCCAACCTGCCGGGCATCCAGGACCGGTTCAACCTGGCCTGCTCCGGCGGACAGCCGTACGACATCGGGGCCGCCTCGGCGGTCCGGGCCAAGGGCCGGCAGGTCTCCTCCCAGCTCGACCAGCTCCGCACGGTCGCCCGGACCCACGACATCGACGTCGTCCTGGTCGGGCTCGGTTCCAACAACAGCTCGTTCACCTTCGGCTCGGTGGCGGAGAAGTGCGCCAACCGGTTCATCGCCGACGCCTGGACCGGCTGGTGGGAGTTCTGGGCCTACCTCGGCGGCCCGGTCCCGCAGGAGCCGTGCACCGATGCCGACCTGGCCACCTCGGCGCAGTTCGCGGCGGCCACCGGCGAGACCACCTCGGCGGTCCGGCAGATCCTCGCCACGCTCGCCCAGGTCGACGCCGACGGCCAGCACCGGGTGGTCCTCCAGGACTACACCAACCCGCTGCCGTTCGACCTGTACCCGACCTTCCACGAGGAGGACGGCCGGGCCGACGACCGGGACAAGTTCCGGGACCTCGGCGCCGAGCGGTACGCCGCCGGCTGCCCGATCCACCGGGGCAGTCTGGCTCCGGGGCACCGCTTCTCCGCCGGCCTGGGCACCCTGGTGCGGTCGACCCGGGACGCCCTGGCCGCCGAGTTCCCCGGCGCGGCCCTGGTCTACCTGAACGTGCAGCGGGCCTTCGACGGCGCCCGGCTCTGCGAGTCGCCGAACAGCCCCACCGGCACGCTGGCCACCCCGATCCGACTCATGGACGGGCCGTCCGGGGTCTTCGTGACCAGCCTCTCCGGCTACGACAAGCTGGATATCCAGGACATCGCCAACACCTGCGTCAGCTACTTCCAGACCTGCCAGGAGTCGTGGCACCCGAACGCCGCCGGACACCAGGTGCTCGGCCAGTGCCTGGCCGGGGCGGCGACCACCGCCGCCCGCAGCGTGGCCTGCGTACGGGCACCGGACGGCAGCGTCACCGTCTCCTGAGCCCACCTCCACCGAACGACCGGGATCCCGCCACCTCCAGCGGGGTCCCGTTCGTGCTGGCCGGGCGGCTCGTGTACGAGGTGTCCGCCCGGGCCTGCTCCGTGACGACGCCGGAGCGTACGTCGGCCGTGACCCGATCGATTGGTTAGGCCGGGCGGCTCAGGGTACGGACCCTGCCATGCGGGTCGGGCGTCCGCGCCACCCGGACCGTGACGGACGCGCCCCCGGTCGGCCCCCACCGGCCGGGGCGCGCTCCGCCGACCCGCGTCGGACATGGGACGGAGACGTGTCGGCGGTCGACCGTTCCCCGGGCGACGGGACCGGCTGATGGAGGAGGAAGCATGCGCATCGCGATGATCTCAGAGCACGCCAGCCCGCTCGCCGTACCGGCCGAGCCGGACACCGACGGCCAGCACACGCACGTCGCCGAGCTGGCCACGGCGCTCGTGGACGCGGGCCACGACGTGCGGGTCTACACCCGCCGGGACTCCACCGCGATGCCCGACGCCGTCCCCAGCGGCGACGGCTACCTGGTCTGCCATGTGCCCGCCGGACCGGCCGAGCGGCTGCCCCGAGACGAACTGCTGCCGTATCTCGGCGAGTTCGGACGCTGGCTCGCCGGACAGTGGCGGGACGGCGACTGGCTGCCCGACGTCGCGCACGCGCACTTCTGGATGAGCGGCCTGGCCACCCTGCACGCGGCACGCCGGACCCGGGTGCCGGTCGTGCAGACGTACCACGGGCTCGGCACGGCGGCCCGCCGCCGGCTCGGCCCCCGGGACACCAGCCCACCGGGACGGATCGGCTACGAACGGGCCATCGGCCGGGCCGTCGACCGGGTGGTCGTGCAGAGCCAGGACGAGGTCGCCGAGCTGATCCGGCTGGGGGTGCCCCGGTCCCGGATGACCCTCGTCCCGACCGGCGTCGACCAGGAGTTGTTCCGCCCCGACGGGCCGGTGGCCCCCCGCAAGCCGGACCGGCCCCGGATCCTCACCGTCGCTCCGCTGGTCGCCACGCAGGGCCTGCCGGACGTGGTCCGGGCGATGCCGGCCGTACCGGAGGCGGAGTGGGTCCTGGTCGGCGGTCCCCCCGCCGACCAACTGCCCACCGACGGCACGGCCCGCCGGCTGCGGGCGCTCGCCACGGCCTGCGGCGTCGCCGACCGGGTACGCCTCGTCGGCGCGGTGCCCCGCGCGGAGCTGGGCCGCTGGTACCGCTCCGCCGACATCCTCGTCGCCGCCGGCTGGCACGAGCCGTTCGGCCTCACCCCGCTCGAGGGCATGGCCTGCGGGGTTCCGGTGATCGGCACCACCGTCGGCGGGATCACCGACAGTGTGGTCGACGGACTCACCGGGGACCTCGTCCCGCCCCGCGATCCCCGGGCGCTCGGCACGGCGATCCGCCGACTGCTGCGGGACAACGTCCGCCGTTTCTCGTACGCCACGGCGGCGCTGGACCGGATCCGCAGCCGGTACTCCTGGAAGCGCGCGGTCGAGCAGCTCGGCGCGGTGTACGCCATGGTCGGCGGGGTCAGCCAGCCGACCCCGGCGGTCGCCTGACCGCTGTCGCCCCGGTGACCTGGCCGCCGGGGTTTGGCCGCCTGGCCGCCGGGGTATGGCCGCCGTCGCCTGACCACCATCGCGTTACCGCCGTCGCTGACCGCCGTCGCCTGACCGCCGGGGTTTGGTCGCGGGAATAGCCGTCCGGGGGGCGGGTATGCCGCACCGCCCACACGGCGGAAGGGGATCAGATGTCCGAACGGCACACCGTACTGCGCTCGATGCACGACCTCGGCCTGGCGGCCTGGTTCGGCGGCTCGTTGATGGGGGCCACCGGGGTCAACGGCGCGGCGGCACAGATCAGCGACCGAACCCAACGGCTACCGATGGCCTCGGCGGGCTGGGCCCGGTGGACACCGGTCAACGCGGCGGCGATCGGCGCGCACCTGGCCGGCGCGGTCGGCGAACTGGTGACGGAGAGCCCTCGAATGCTCGCCCAGTCCGGCGTCGGCCGGATGAGCGCGGCCAAGACCGTACTGACCGTCGCCGCCCTGGCCGTGACCGGCTACAGCCGGATGCTCGGCATGCGGTTGGAGAAGTGCGGCCAGCCCCCGGTGGCCGGGGTCACCGAACCCCACCACGACACGCCGCGCGGGGTCGCCGCCACGCAGCGGCAGATGAAGGTGCTCCAGTGGGCCGTCCCGGCCATCACCGGGGCGTTGATCGTGGTCACCAGCTACGCCGGTGAGCAGCAGAAACCCGGTCAGGTGCTGCGGGGCATGCTCGGCCGGGCCGGCGGCATGATGAGCGGGGCGAAGATCGGGGCCAAGGGGATGGGAATGGGTATGGGCATGCTCGGCGCGAACGGCAACGGCCGGATGCACCGGATGATGGCGCACCGTTGACGGTGCTGAGCGACCCGCGACCACCTACGGTCGCGGGTCGCCGCGTACGCCGCCCCGGCCGGCGCCGACCTCTGGCGCGCGTACCCGACTGACGGCATCGCGTACCCGGCTGACCGGGCATCGCGCGTACCCGGCCGACGGGCATGGGGACGTCACGGGCGGGGATTCAGCGCTGGCAGACACAGCCGAGCAGCGAGGTGATCATGACGGCGCAGGACCGACCCGACCGGCACGCCGAGCAGCGCGGACCGGAGCGGGCAGGAGCGTGGGGCACCACCGGCGAGTACGAGGGCGAGTTGCCGTGGGGCGTCGGCGAGGACTCGCCGATGGACGAGGGCAGTGAGACGGCAGCCGTACCACCGGGCCGGCGCGGCGAGCGGCGGGCCGGCGAACCGACGCGCGGCGGTCGGCCCGGGGCCACCGGCCGGCACGGGTTCGGGTCGGTGGAGCCGAGCCGTCACCTTGAGGCCGGACCGGGAGCGCCCCCGGATCCGGCACCGTCCCGGCGCACCTTCCCGGACGACCGGGCCGGCGGCGACCTGCCGGACAACGCCCTGGAGGAGGCGACCGGCATGCATCCGGAGACCTGGTCGCCGGGCAGTTGAAGCGGCGGTTTCGGCGGACGGTCAACGACCGGTTTCGCTTGACGGGGTAGCCGGACGCGGGGAGCCAGACAGACACGGGAGCCGACCGGTTTCGCCGGTCGGCGGGCCGGGCAGGAGGTGCCCATGTCGTCGCACCGCGTTCTCCGCCTGGACAACACCATTCCGCTCGCGGTGCAGGGGTACGCCTGGTTGCCGAACCGGCACCGCCGCGCCCGCGCCGACGCCGTACCGATGCGGTTGCTCGGGCGGCCGGCGGTGGCGCTGCGCGGGCCGGAGGCCGCCCGGTTCTTCTACGACGAGCGCCACGTCCGGCGGCACGGCGCGATTCCCGAGCCGGTCCGCAGCACCCTCTTCGGCCACGGCGCGGTACACGCCCTGGACGGGAGCGCGCACCGGGTCCGCAAGGCGATGTTCCTGGCGCTGCTGACCGGCGGCGGGGTCGACCACCTGGTCGTCCGGTCCCAGGCGGCCTGGGACGCGGCGGTGCCGGAGTGGGCCGACCGCTCCCCCGTCGTGCTCTTCGACGAGACCGCGCGGCTGCTCACCCGGGCGGTCTGTGACTGGACCGGGGTACCGGTCCCGCCGGACGATCTGCCCGCGCTCGCCACGGACCTGATCGCGCTGGTGGACGGCTTCGGCACCGCCGGGCCTCGGCACTGGCGGGCCCGTCGGGCCCGGGCCCGGCGGGAGGCATGGCTGGCCGACCTGGTCGACCGGGTACGCCGCAACGACCCCACCGCGTCCGCCGACTCGGCTGTTGTCGCGGTGGCCCGGCACCGGGACGCCGACGGCGCCGAGTTGGACCGGCACACCGCCGCCGTGGAACTGCTCAACATCCTCCGCCCCACCGTGGCGGTGAGCTGGTTCGTCGCGTTCGCCGCGCACGCGCTGCACCGGTGGCCCGGACACCGGGACCGGCTGCGCGCCGACGACCCGGCCTTCGCCGAGGCGTTCACCCAGGAGGTACGGCGGTTCTACCCGTTCGCCCCGTTCGTCGGCGGCCGGGCGGTCCGGGACCTGGAGTGGGCCGGGGAACGCATCCCGGCCGGGGCGATGGTGCTGCTCGACATCTACGGCCAGCACCACGACGCCCGGTTCTGGCCTGATCCGTACCGGTTCACACCGGAACGCTTCCTCAACCGGGAGGTCGACCCGTACGAGCTTCTCCCGCAGGGCGGCGGCGACCCGGCGGCGGGACACCGCTGCCCGGGCGAGCTGATCACGGTGGCCCTGCTGCGGGCGTTCGCGGTGCGGCTGGCCCGCCTCGACCACACCCTGCCCGACCAGGACCTGGCCATCCCGCTGAACCGCATCCCCACCCGGCCGCGCAGCGGCGTGCTCATCCAGGTACGCCGCCCCGGCTGACGCGTGCCCGCCTGCCGTGCCCCCGCTTTGCCGTGCCCCAGGAAGTGAGTGAGGTGGTAGCAGGGGACCCCTGTTACCGCTTTCTGCCGAGCAGGGGTCCCCTGCAGTCGCCCCCACCCGCCGGTACGCCGAGCAGGTCGGCCAGCCGGGCGGCGTCCCGCTGGGCCTGGTCGCCGCAGCAGTTGTTCATCAGCACGTGCAGTTCGTCGGCCTGCCCGGCCAGCTCGGTCAGTTGCTCCGCCCAGTGCGCCAGCTCGCGCTCCCCGTACGCGTAGCGGAACCGTTCCTGTTTGTCGCCGCTCTCCCAGGCGGTGCTGTGCCCGTGGAACCGGATCATCGCCAGCCCGGCGGTGACGGTCAGGATCGGCGGCACCGAGGAGGCGAACCCCTGGGGCATGTCGACACAGACGAAGGTCAGGTCGTGCTCCCGGAGCAGGCCGAGGGTGTCCACCACGGTCGGTTCGGCGAACCAGGAGTGGTGCCGCAGCTCGACGGCGACCCGGTGTGGTCGGCAGCGGCCGGCGAGTTCCACGATCCGTCGCTTCGCCGCCTCGCCGTGGGCGAACCACGGCGGGAACTGCAACAGCACCGCGCCCAGCCGGTCGGCCCCGGCGAGCGGGTCCAGCACGGCGTGAAACCGCTCCCACAGCTCGTCGTACGCCTCGCGCGGCAGATCCCGGCGCTGCACCTGTCGAGGGGTGCCGGCCGGACGCAGGTCCCGGGGCAGCACGGAGACCGGGGTCGGATGCCCGGTGAACAGGCTGAACGCCTTGACGTCGAAGGTGAAGCCGGCCGGGGTGGCCGCTGCCCAGCCCTCGGCGGTCTCCACCGTGGGCACCGCGTAGTAGGAGGTGTCCACCTCGACCAGACCGAACCGGCCGGCGTAGTGACCGAGCCGGGCCGCCGGGGTCCGGGCCGAGCGGGGATACCAGCCGGAGCGCAGCAGCAGCTGGTCGGCCCAGGAGGACGTACCCACCTTGATCACACCCATGACACCAGTTGACCCCTGATGTCCGGGTTCGGCAACCGGTGGCGGCCACGGGCCGGTCAGGGGCGATGACCACGGCGGCCAGGTGCGCCGCAGCGGCGGTCCCGGGCACGCCGGGGCCGCCGCTGACGGATGTCCTGCCGGGTGGCTCGGTCAGGCAGCGCGTCCGGCCTTGAGCGCCGCCGCGATCGTGACGGCGCGCCGGGCCTGGTAGCGGGCTGCTTCCAGGGTCACGTCACCGGGCGGGCCGGAGGAGACCACGTGGGAGGTGCCGTAGGGGTTCCCCGTCTGGAACTGGACCGGGTCGGTGTAGCCGGGAGGCACGATGATGCCACCCCAGTGGTAGAACGTGTTCGCCAGCGCCAGGAGGGTGGACTCCTGTCCACCGTGGGCCGTGCCGCTGGAGGTGAACGCCGAGTACACCTTGTCGGCGAGTCTGCCCTGTCGCCACAGGCCGCCCGTGGTGTCGATGAACGCCTTCAACTGGCTGGCCGCGTTGCCGAAGCGGGTGGGCGTGCCGAACAACACCACGTCCGCCCAGGCCAGGTCGTCGAGGCTGACCTCGGCGACGTCGGCGGTGTCCTGGATGTGCTGGCCCCAGGCCGGGTTCGTGGCGATCGCCTCCGGTGGGGCCAGTTCGGCGACCTTGCGCAGTCGCACGTCCGCGCCGGCCTTCTCCGCGCCGTCGGCGGCGGCCTGCGCCAGGGCGTGCACGGTGCCGGTGGAGCTGTAGTAGACGATCGCGGCGTTCACGGATTCCATGATCGTTCCCTTCCCTCGCGGGGTCTGTCCGGTGGCACCGGTGGCCGCCGACCGCGCCGCCGGCGAACAGCCGGGTGCCGCCGGAGCGCACCGGCCGGCTACGACCTGCCGGTCAGCCGGTGAAGGACTCGGGACCGAAGCGGCCCCATGCCACGAAGGCGCTCAGAGCGAGCAGGACCACGTTCACCACGAGCGCCTGGGTCTCGCCACGACGCAGGTGCGTGATGATCGCGCCGACCATCAGCAGCGCCAGACCGAGGGCGGCCAGCGGCACCAAAATCGGCATGATGTCGAGCACGGCGGGCAGGATCAGGCCCACTGCGGCCAGGATCTCGAGGGCACCGATGGCCTTGATGGTGCTGAGGTTCCAGTCCTCGACCCAGCCCAGGCCGGAGGCGGCCATCTTCTCCTTGGACTGGACCAGCTTCATCACGCCGCTGGCCAGGAAGATCGCGGCCAGCAGTCCCGCCACGATCCACAGGGCGAGGTTCATGATGCTTCTCCTTCAGAGTTGTCAGCGACCTCGGTCTCGAGGTCGCGGATGGCGATCGGGGCTACCAGGTGGGACATGGCCGGGGCGGAGGGCGAGGCCGAGCCCGTGGACCGGACCGGTGGGACGCACAGGGCGTCCCGGCGGTGCGATGGCGCTGTCCGGTCGGATGGCTCTGGAGCGGCCCGCCTTCGACGTTGATCGATCATACGGTCTCCGCGACGCCCGTCGCTGACCGCGCGGGCATCGGCTTGATCCGGGCTGGCGCCGTCGCGCCCGGCCTCGCCGAGCGGGCAGCGCGCCGCATGCCGTTCGGGCACGATCGCGAGGCGGGAAAGTCGGTCATGATGTCGCGCGGAGCCTTCGTGTTCGCTGGACGGTGATCGTTCTCAGCAGTAAGACGACGTACTCCTCCGTGATGTGAGGTCGGCCCGACCTCACAGTTCGGTGCGATGTCTCGTCGGACTGGAAGGGCAGTTGCGACCGAGGGAGCCGGCGACACCATGAGCACGCAATCCGAGCCAGCGGACGACCAGCCCGATCCGGGTCTGAGCGCGATCATGAGCGAACGGCGCAAGCTGATCAATCTCGCGTACCGACTGCTCGGTTCTCTGGCCGATGCCGAGGATGTCGTGCAGGAGACCTACGCCCGCTGGTACGCCATGTCCCCGGAGCAGCAGGACGCCATCGAGTCCCCCGGTGCCTGGCTGACCAGGGTCGCCAGCCGCATCTGCCTCGACCTGCTCGGCTCGGCCCGGGCCAGGCGGGAGAGGTACGTGGGCGAATGGATCCCCGAGCCGCTGCCCGACCGTACGGAGTGGATCAGCGGGCGGTCGGTGGACGTCAACACCGACCCGGCCGACCGGGTCACCCTCGACGAGTCGATCAACATGGCCTTCCTCGTCGTGCTCGACTCGATGACCCCGGCCGAGCGTGTCGCGTTCATCCTCCACGACGTCTTCCGCTACTCCTTCGCCGAGGTGGCCGCGATCGTCGGCCGTACGCCGGCGGCCTGTCGCCAGTTGGCCTCGTCGGCCCGCCGTCGCATCCGCGCGTCGCAGAATCCCGCGACTCCGACGCCCCAGCGCGCCGACGTCGTCCGGGACTTCAAGCGGGCGTGGGAAGCCAAGGACATCGACGCCCTCGTCGGCCTGCTCGACCCCGACGCCACGACGATCGCCGATGGTGGCGGCCTCGTCAACGCCGAACTTCGCCCGATCGAAGGCAACGAACAGATCGCCCGCGTCCTGGTCGACATCGCTGACCGGGCACCTGACCTGAGGATCCTGGAGCGCACGGTCAACGGTCAGCCCGGTCTGGCGGCCCAGCAGGAGGGCGTCACCGTGGTGGTGATGGCGTTCGACGTCGCAGGCGACCGGATCAAGCGCATCTGGGCGGTACGGAACCCCGAGAAGCTCCGGCCCTGGAAGGGCTGACGCCGTCCCCGTACCCCGGGTCCCTGCCCCCCATGGGGTTCCACCAAGCCGCCGCCAAGCCGGCGCCAACCCGCCGGACAGTCCCAGCCAAGTCCGGTGGTCGATGCTGGGCGCACGGAGATCGGGAAGGGCCTCACCACGGTTGATGCTCGGCCGAACGGCCCTGCCCGGATCGTCGACGAGTCGACCGGTCCGGGCGCCCGGTCGACTCCGTGGACCGACCTCGAAGCATCCGCAAGCTGATCGACTCCGAACCGGCTGACGCCTCCGGCGCTCGTTGGGCAGATCCGCGCGCCCATCGAGGCGGCGACAGCCCGAATGTCCCTCGACCATCGCGAAGGAGGCGGTTTGGGTGAAGGACCTCATGCTCCACAGATCGGTACGGAAGCACGGCCTTCATCTCGGCACGGTGCCGGAGGCGGCCGCCGCCAGGAACGGCGCCATGCCGCTCACTCTCGACCACGACCTGGACAGCCTTCCGGAAGCGGGCCGGAGCCTGACGGTCGCCCAGCTCGCCGGCCACGTGGACGACCTGGCGGGCCGGCTCTGGGCGGCCGGGGTCCGACCCGGTGAACACCTCGCGATATACAAGACCGCGAACTTCGACGTCTGGGTGCTCGCCACCGCGGCGGCGCGCGTCGGGGCGATTCCCGTGCTGCTGTCGCCCGCCCTGGACAGCGCGACCGTCGGCACCCTGCTGAGCCGGCTGGATCAGCCGAAGCTGCTCACCGACGTGCCCAAGCTCGACTCCCTGGCCGACGTACCGCTGGCGGACCTCACCAGACGGGTGATCGTCGTGGCCGGGAGCAGGCCCGGTGCGGCGTCGCTCACCGAGTTCGTCGGGGCCCCGCGCGTCCAGCCGGTGTTCCGGCCGCAGGACGAGGCCGCGATGATCACCCACACGTCCGGCACCACCGGGGTGCCCAAGCTCGTCGTACACACGCCGCGCACCATGGCCGCCCGGCTCACGCCGCAGTGGTGGCTGCTGTCCCTGATGCGGAAACGGGAGACCGTCGCGATCCACATCTCCTTCGTGCACTCGCGGATGTTCGCGGCGATGGCCCTGGCGCTCTTCAAGAACATGCCGGTCCTGCTCATGAAGGAGTCGGATCCGGACGAGGTGGCGAGCTTCTTCCTCGCGCATCGGCCGGGGTTCATCGAGGCACTTCCCAACTCGCTGATGGAGTGGGAAGGGCTCACCGACGATCCGCGGAAGCCGTTCGCGTCGGTGAAGTACTTCAGCAGCACGTTCGACGCGATGCACCCCAGGACGATGAGCCGGCTGCTGCACTCGTCCGAGCGGCGGGCGTCGATGTTCTTCCAGATCTACGGGCAGAGCGAGGTCGGCCCCGCCGTCGGCCGGCCCTACTTCCGCAGGTCGGCCCACCAGTCGAATGGCCGCTGCGTCGGTTTCCCCATGCCGGGCTCGGCGCGGGTCCGCGTGGTGAGCCGGGACGGCCGCCGCCCCTCCGCGAAGAATCCCGGCTTCATCGAGGTCGGCTGGGTGGGCCTGGCGAAGACCTACTTCGGCGAGCAGGAGCGGTTCGACGCCAACATGCACGACGGCTGGTGGCGGACCGGGGACGTCGGCTACCGCACCAAGCTCGGCTGCCTGCACATGCTCGACCGTGAGGTGGACATGATCCCCGGCGTGCGCAGCATCCTCGAGGTCGAGGATCTCGTCCTGAGCAGGCTGGGTGAGCTGAGCGAGCTTGTCGTGGTGCCGGGTCCGAACTCCGAGCCGGTCCCGGTGATCTGCACCAACGAGGACCAGCCGCTGGACCGGGAGCGCTGGCGCACGGCCGTCGTCGACTTTCCCCAGCTGGCCGACCCGGTCCAGATCCCGCAGGCCGAGCTACCTCGGACCGCCACCCTGAAGGTACGGCGGATCGAGCTGTCCCGCCGGCTCCACGAGCAGTTGGGAAAGCCGGCGTGAACGTGGTCAGCCGAAGCGGCGCCAGCGATCCGAAAGGAACCAGTGCAATGACGCCAGAAGCCACCCTCGCCCGACTCCGCGAGTACATGGTGGGCCCCTCGCGGTTCATGAACCTGCTGTCCTGTTTCGAGCTCGGCCTGGTCGACACGCTCCGGGAGAACCCCGGCATGACCGCGGCCAAGCTCGGCGACGCCGTCGGCGCCAAACCCGATGCGGTGGAACAGCTCCTGCACCTGCTGGTCAAGGAGGGCTTCGTCGCGTACGACGAGGGCTCCGGCGGCTACTCCCTCGCCGCGCTCGCGGGCGTCGCGAAGGCCGACCTCCAGCGAGCGCTCACCTACATGAACATGATCAAGGTCGTCGCGCTCCGGCAGTTGTTCTACCTCACCGACAGCGTGCGGACCGGCACCCTCGTCGGCCTGCGGGAACTCTACGGAGCTGAGGGCACCCTGTACGGCGCCGTGGCCGAGCACCGGGACCTGCGCGAGGCCTGGGCGACGTTGATGGACACCGTCACCGCCCGCATCGACCCGTGGTTCTTCGGCAACATCGACATCCCGTCCGGCGCGCAGGTCCTCGACCTCGCCGGGAACACCGGTCTCGGGGCGATCCACGCCTACCGGTCGAAGGCGTCGCCCGGACTTCGGGTGACCACGTTCGACCTGCCCGAGAAGGAGGACGACTGCCTGCGGAACTTCCGGGACCACGGCGTGGCGGAGCACTGCTCGTTCATCGGCGGTGACGTCTTCGAGGGCATTCCCGAGGGCTTCGACGTGGTGCTGATCAAGCACTTCCTGGACATGTTCGACCGGGACGATGTGTTCGCGATCCTCGAGGGCGTCAATCGGTCACTGAAGGTCGGCGGGCAGGTCCACATCATGGTGCCGGTGTACCCGGAGAACATCGCGGACACCGACAACTACAACGTCGACTTCTTCCCGGCGTTCTTCATCGGCTGCACGATGGGCCAGGGCGGGCCACAGAAACTGTCGACGTACCAGCGCTGGCTGGAGGAGTGCGGTTTCACGGTCACCAAAACGATCACCAAGGCTTCCGCCGAGATACCACCGGACGTCATCCCCGTGCAGGCCATCCTGTGCGCGACGAAGACCGCCTGACGATCCACACGTGAGTTCCGAGACGACCCGCAGGAGGAGACGTTGTCCGTGCTTGCCGAGTTCGACACGGTACGTGCCGAACTGATCGACCATCCCCTCTACGCACAGATCACCACCGAGGACCGGCTGCGGATCTTCATGAAGCACCACGTGTTCGCCGTGTGGGACTTCTTCACGCTGCTGAAGCGGCTGCAGACGGAGGTGACCACGGTGACCCTGCCCTGGCGGCCACGGGGGCGGGCGGACCATGGCCGGTTCATCACGGAGATCGTGCTGGCCGAGGAGACCGACGAGGACATCGACGGCGGCTACGTCAGCCACTTCGAGCTGTACCGGCGGGCGATGACCGAGATCGGTGCCGACACGGGCCCGATCGACGGGTTCCTCACGGCACTCGACAGCGGAGTCGCCCCGATGGCGGCGCTCAAGGACGAGAAGATCCCCGCGAGTGTCCGGGAGTTCGTCGGTCACACGCTCGACGTGGCCCTGCACGGCGCTCCGCACGCGGTGGCTTCCTCGTTCTGTCACGGCCGCGAGAACCTGCTGCCGGACGTGTTCTCCGCCGTCCGCTCCAACATGGACGACGTGCTCGCGAACGCGCCGGTGTTCCGGCACTACCTGGAGCGCCACATCGCACTGGACCACGACGAGCACGGTCCGCTGGCCCTGCGCCTGCTCGCGTCACTGTGCGACGGCGACCCGGTCCGCGAAGCGGAGGCCGAGGCGGTCGGCGTCGCGGCGCTCCGGGCACGCATCGGGTTGTGGGACGGCGTGCTCGCGGAGTTCGACGGTCGTTGAGCGAGCACCGCGACCCGCGCGGGCGATTGGACGAGAAGAGCACGAGCGCAGACTCCCTTGCAGAAGGCAGACTTCACAGGAAGTTGACTCCAGACATGCCAACGTTGTGCGAGCCGTCGGTGAGCGTGCCGGAATATGTCGTCACAATGGAAGACACCCTGGAATTCGCCAAAAGAATACACGCCGGGAAGCGTCAGCTCCCGCTGGCGCTCCGCCTGATCCAGAACACCGGCGTACGAAAGCGGCACATCGTGCAGCCGATCGAGGAGACGCTTCGCCATCCAGGGTTCGAGGAACGCAACCGCCGCTACGAGATCGAATCCAAGAAGCGGTGCCCCGAGGTCATCGAACGAGCCCTGAAGAATGCCGACATCGTGCCGTACGACATCGACGCCATCGTCTACGTGTCGTGCACCGGATTCCTGATGCCGTCGCTGACCGCATGGCTGATCAACAACCTGGGGTTCCGGTCGGACACCCGGCAGATACCGATCGCGCAGTTGGGCTGCGCGGCGGGCGGCGCGGCCATCAACCGCGCCCACGACTTCTGCCTGGCCCATCCGGGCAGCAACGTCCTGATCGTCTCGTGCGAACTGTGCTCGCTGTGTTACCAACCCGACGACGACGGAGTCGGTTCGCTGCTGTCCGACGGGCTGTTCGGCGACGCGGTCGCCGCCGCCGTGGTGCGGGGCAGCGGCGGCACCGGCATAGCGCTGGAGCGCAACGCGTCGTACCTCATCCCGAACACCGAGGAATGGATCTCCTACGCCGTACGGTCCACCGGATTCCACTTCCAACTCGACCGCCGGGTGCCCGGAACGATGGAACCGCTCGCGCCGGTGCTGCGCAACCTCGTCACGACCCACGGCTGGGACATCGGCAACCTCGACTTCTACATCATCCACGCCGGCGGTCCACGCATCCTGGACGACCTGAGCAGATTCCTCGACGTCGATCGCAAGATGTTCCGCCACAGCTGGGCGACGCTGACCGAGTACGGCAACATCGCCAGCGCCGTCGTACTCGACGCGCTGCGCCGGCTGTTCGAGGAGGACACCTCCATGCCCGGCGCCACCGGCATCGTCGCGGGTTTCGGTCCCGGCATCACCGCCGAGATGGCCGTGGGGAGCTGGACCGTCGGCGCGCCGCGCAGGACGGACTGAGTCCGGGCGCGCGCATCCGCTCCCGTCCCGAGTGACATTCCCACGAACGACAAGGAAGCGAATCGCATGAGCGGCCTCATTGTCCCACCCGGCCAGGGTCGAAAGCTGACGACGAAGGCGCAGGAAGTCACCTTCAAGGTCACCGGGGCGGACGGCTCCTCCGTGTCCTGTTTCGAGGTGGTGGTGCCGCCCGGCTTCGACGTCGGGGCGCACACCCACACCCGCTCGCAGGAGTTCTTCTACGTCCTGGAAGGCGAACTCGACCTGCTGGCGTTCGAGCCGACCAGGCGTACCGAAGAAGGCTGGCACGACTGGGAGTCCGCCGACGGAGACCGGGTCGTCCGCGCGGGTGCGGGAAGCTGCATGTTCGTGCCGCCCGACACTCCGCACGCGTTCCGGAACGCCACCGACAGGCCGGCGCGCATGCTCTTCCAGAGCTTCCCGTCGCCGGACCACGAGCGCTACTTCGAGGAGATCTGCGAGATCTTCTCCGCCGGCCAGTCCGTGGATCCCGACGCCGTGCAGGACCTGCGCGACCGCTACGACGTCCGGCAGATCACGCCACTGCGCTACGGACCGCCCGTCGCCCGGACGCCCGCCGAGCGCGTGGCGCGTAGGGGGTGACCACGATGGACATGGTCCCGCTGGTGCACGCGAGTCTGGGCGAGCAGGAACTGGCCGCCGTCGCGGAGGTGTTCTCCTCGGGCTGGCCCGCCGGGCAGGGCCCGCAGGGGAAGGTCCTGGAAGCCGAGCTGGCCGACCGTTACGGGGTGGCCGGCGCGGTCGCGGTGAGCAACTGCGGCGCCGCGCTCCACCTGGCCCTGCTCGCGCTCGGCGTCAAGCCGGGCGACGAGGTCATCGTCGCCGACTACACCTTCCCGGCGCCCGCCCATGCGGTGCGGTACGTCGGCGCGGTCCCGGTCTTCGCCGACGTGCGTGCCGACACCGGCACGGTGGACCCACAGGCCGTGGCGGACCTGGTCGGGCCACGAACGGTGGGCGTGATCGCGGTGGACACGGTGGGAATGCCCGCCGACTACGCGGAGCTGAGGCTGATCGCGGACCGCTACGGGCTCTTCCTGGTCGAGGACGCCGCGTGTGCGGTGGGCGCGACGTACCAGGGGCGTCCGGCGGGTGCGCTGGCCCCGGTGGCCTGCCTGTCCTTCCACGGACGCAAGGGCGCCACCAGCGGTGAGGGCGGGGCGCTGCTCACCGCCGATCCGGCGCTCGCGGCGGACGCGCGGCTGCGGTCGTCCTTCGGCATCGAACCCATCTTCGACCAGGCGCGCGTCGTCGGCCTGCCAATCCCGGTGTTCACCGAGATCGGCTACAACTACAAGCTGTCCGACATCGCCGCGGCGATCCTGCGGGTGCAGCTCGGCCGGACCGACGAGCTGCTCGACCGTCGGCGCGCGGTCGCCGCGCGCTACGCCGAACTGCTCGCCGACGAGGAACTCGTCACGGTGCCGCAGGTGCCGTCGGACCGTACCCACGCGTGGCAGAGCTACCTGTTGACGTTGGACCCGAGGGTGGACCGGGCGGCGGTCGCGGCCGACCTGCGCACCCGGGGCATCGGCTGCGGGCACGGTACGTGGGCATGCCACCTACAGCCGGTGTACGAGACGAAGCAGTCGTGCCCGGTCTCGGCGGACCTCTTCCAGCGCAACCTCGCCATCCCCATGCACGCCGAGCTCAGCACGGACCAGCTCGAGCGGGTCACCGAGGTGCTGCGCACCGCGCTCCAGGCCCACTCCAGGAGGACAGCGTGAACAGCAACCAGCCGACACCCGAGCGAATCCTGCAGCTCGCCAACGGCTACTGGGCCACCGGCATCCTCGGCGCGGCGGCGAGCCACGCGCTCTTCACCCACCTCGAGGGTGGCGCGGAGAACGCCGACCAACTGGCCGCCCGGGCCGGAATCTCCGTCCGGGGCGCGCAGACCCTCCTCGACGGGCTCGTCAGCCTGGGTCTGGTCGAGCTGCACGAGGACGCCTACCGCAATACCGCCGAAGCGGCCACGTTCCTGGTGGAGGGGAAGCAGACCTGCCTGAGCAGCTTCGCCCGGCTCAAGCTCACCCACATGGGCAGCATGGTGGCCCTACCCGACGTGGTCCGCGCCGGGGGCCCGGTGACGGACGCGACGGTGGAGGTGGCGGACAACCCGCACTGGCAGGAGGTGGTCCCGGCCATCGCCGCGCAGTCGGTTCCGGTGGCCCGGATCGCCGCGGACGTGCTGGGACTGGCCGCCGCCGGAGAGATCTCGATCCTGGACGTGGGCGGTGGCTCGGGCATCTACTCGGCCATCTGGCTCGGGCTCAACCCCGCCGCCCGATCGACCCAGCTCGACTGGGGACCGGTCAACGCGATCGCCCGCCGGTTGCTGGCCGAACGGGGTGTGGCTGACCGGTTCACCTGCGTCGACGGTGACTTCCACCGCACCGACTTCGGCACCGCCGCGCACGACGTCGTGGTGTACTCCCACATCGCCCACCAGGAGGGGCCGGAGGACAACATTTCGGTCTTCGCCAGGATCAGGGCGGCCCTGAAGCCCGGCGGCACCCTGGTGGTCTGTGACTACCTCGTCGACGACGACCGGAGCGGCCCGCCCTTCCCGCTGCTCTTCGCCGCGGAGATGCTGCTCAAGAGCAGACAGGGCGGGACCTGGCGGCGGTCGGACTACCATGCCTGGCTCACCAAGGCCGGCTTCGAGAACATCTCGTTCCAGCCCACGCCGTCGCCCGCCACGTTGGTCTTCGCCCGGTAGCGGGCTCTCCGGCGCCACGCACGACACTTGGAGGATGCATGTCCGGCAGTGCTGAGTTGACGGGTATCTACTCGGCCATCGAAGAAGCAGCGCGGTTGTTGGACGTACCGTGCTCGCGGGACAAGGTGTGGCCGGTCCTGACCACGTACGGTGACGCACTCGGGCAGGCCGTGGTGGCCTTCCGGGTGGCGACCGGCGCGCGCAACGCGGGAGAGCTCGACTGCCGCTTCACGATGCTCCCGAAGAACGTCGACCCCTACGCCCTGGCCCTGACGGCGGGCCTCACCACCGGGACGGACCATCCCGTCGGCGTTCTGCTCGCGGACCTCGCGGACCGATGCCCCATCGACTGTTACGGCATCGACTTCGGGGTCGTCGACGGCTTCAAGAAGACCTGGTCCTTCTTCCCTCCGGACGACCTACAGAGCCTGTCGACGCTCGCCGACATCCCGTCCATGCCGCGCAGCCTGGCCGAGAACGTCAGCTTCTTCGCCCGCCACGACCTGGACGACAAGGCGAGCCTGATCGGGATCGACTATCCGCACCGAACGGTGAACGTGTACTTCGGCGAGGCGCCCGCTGAATGCTTCGAACCGAAGAACATCCGGTCGATGCTCCGCGAGGTCGAGCTGCCGGAGCCCACCGAGCAGCTGCTGCGGCTCGGCCAGGAGTCGTTCGGGATCTACGCCACGCTGAGGTGGGACTCCCCGAAGATCGAGCGCATCACCTTTGCCACGATGACCCCGGATCCGACGACACTTCCCGTTGCGCTGGAACCAGAGATCGAGCGATTCGTGAAAAACGCCCCGTACGATTACGACGCCGCCGACCGCAGGTTCGTCTACGCCGTCACGTCGTCCACCGCAGGCGAATACTACAAACTCCAGTCGTACTATCGGTGGCGGCCACAGATGTTGGACCTCATGCTGTTGTCCGAATCCGTCGAGGATCTCGTATAGCGTTCCGCCCGGTTGGCCGGCGGAGGAAGGGACCGACTCCGGTCCCTTCCTCCGCCGGTACCGACAGCCCGGCCCGCGCGGGTCTCAGCATCGCCGACCCGGCGGGCGGCGCCACAGTGGACGGCTCCGGCCAGCCGGGATGTAATCAGGAACACCTCGCACGTGGGCCTACACATTGATGGACGCCACTTAGAGTGGGCCGAGGTGAGGGGCTCCAGACAGAATGCGAAATGAAAACGATATGCGTCAATTGCCAGAGGTGTGGGCGTTTGTCAACGGCATTGCCATCGACTCTGGTCAACGGGTATCGTTTCCCGACGGCAGGTGAGTGGGGGAATACTCACCTACGGGTTCCCCCCTCAGCAGCCTTGGTATCCGTGGGGGGAAGGGACACCATCATGCGGCCTGCGGTCTGTGCCCGCGACGCGGGCAGACAGAACCAGAAAAACCCTGCTGCTGCCCGTACCGGAAGAGCCACCGGATGACTCGCCCAATAGTCGTCGGGATCGCACGTCGTACGCTGTCGGACCCCTTCCCGCAAACGGAAGAGGTGCCGGGCGCTGCCCTGGTGGAGTTCCGCGCGTTGGGCCCGATAGAGGCCGTGGTCGCTGGTCGGCTGGTGGATCTGGGAGCGCCCAAGCAGCGTGCGTTGCTCGCGTTGCTGGTCAGTCGGGTGGGCCAGCCGGTGCCGGTGGAGGTGATGCTCGACGCGCTGTGGGCGGGGCATCCGCCGCCCTCGGCAATGGCCTCGCTCCAGGCGTACGTGGCCAATCTGCGGAGGGCGTTGGAACCGGACCGGGCTCCCCGGACACCCGCCACGGTGCTGCGCACCTGTCCCCGCGGCTATCTCCTGGACAGCCGGGTCACCGACGTCGACGTCCATCGGTTCGGCGAGCACGCCACGTCGGGGTGGCGGGCGTGGGATCGGGGCGATCCGCAGCAGGCGCTGAGTGAGTTCGAAGCGGGGTTGGCGCTGTGGCGGGGGCAGGCCTACGCCGAGGTGGCCAGTGCCACCTGTGTGGTGCCAGAGGTGGCACGGATGGAGGAGTTGCAGTTATCAGTCGTCGAGGCGCGCTGCGCGGCGCTGTTGGCAGTGGGCGCCCACGAGGTGGCCGTGGCCGAACTGGAGGCCTTCATCCAGGCGCACCCGCTCCGCGAATACGGTTGTGAGCTGTTGAGCCTGGCGTTGTACCGGGCCGGGCGGCAGGCCGACGCACTGGGGGTGCTGCGGACCATCCAGAAGCGGCTGGCGGAAGAGCTGGGCATCGACCCGAGACCGGCCCTACAGCACCTCGAGCGGGAAATCCTGAACCAGGCTCCGGCCCTGGACTGGCACCCGACCCCGGCCGCCCCGGCGTCGCCCGCGCCCGGCCGCCCCACGACCCCACCGCAGGTCTGCCCGACCGTTCCGCCACCGCCGCCGGCCGCAGCGGAGGGCAGGGTCTTCGTCGGTCGTGAGGTGGCGCTGCGACAACTGGTCGAGGCGTTGACCGCCGCGGCGGACGGGCGGGGGCGGGTGGTGACGGTGTCCGGGGAGCCGGGCGTCGGAAAGACGAGCCTGCTGCGGCGGTTCGCCAAGCTGGCGGGAGTGCCGGTGCTCTGGGGTACCTGCCCCGAGCACGTCACCGCGCCACCACTGTGGCTCTGGGAACAGGTGCTCCGCACGATGGGCACCTGCTTCCCGCACCAGGCGATACCCCAACCGGTGGCCGAGTTGCTGAGCGGGGACACCCAGCACCTGGTGAACGGCGTCGAGGTGGCCGGTGCCACCCTGCGACGATTCGAGGCGATCGTCCACTACCTGACTGACGCGTCCCACACCGCACCACTCGTGGTGCTGCTCGACCATCTACATCGGGCGGACCCGAGCTCACTGCGACTCCTGGCCCACCTGGCCGAGTCGGTGCCGGCCAGTCGGCTGCTGTTGGCGGTGTCCTACCGGTCGGGCGAGGCGGAAGCCCTGGCCGAGACGCTGGCCGCGTTGGCCCGCTCGGGGGTGACGCGGATAGACCTGGAGGGCCTCGACACCCAGGACACCCAGACGCTGGCGAGCGCACTCCTCCACCAGGAGGTCAGTGAGCGCACCGCGGAAGGACTGTGGGCGCGCACCGAGGGCAACCCGTTCTTCCTTCGGGAACTGATCAAGGTGTTGTCCGGTGAACAGCGCCTGGACCAGCCCCGCACGGCACCGGTGCCGGTGCCGGTACGCGAGGTGGTGCTGCGGCACGTCGCCCGGCTGCCTCAGACCGCGGCCGAGGTGCTGGCAGTGGCCGCCATCGCTGGCCGGCACTTCGACATCACGGTCGTCGCCGAGGCCGCCGCCATCGAGATCGAGGCAGCACTGGAGGTCCTCGACATCGCGGTAGCGGCGGGCCTGGTGGTGGAAGACCAGCAGCCGCTGGGCTGGTTTCACTTCACCCATGCCCTGGCCGCCGAGGCACTGTACGAGACCACCGGGCGGCTGCGCCGAGCCCGGCTGCACCGACGGATCGGCGCGGCGGCGGCCCGCGCGTGGGCGGAGAACACCGAGCGGGCCGACGAGATCGCCCGGCACTGGCTACTGGCCGCCGAACTCGACCCCACCGCTGCCGTCCACGCCGCCACCCACGCCGCCACCGCAGCCCGCCTCGCCGACGCCCGACTCGCCTTCGGGGACGCCGCCACTCTGTGGCGGCAGGCCCTGATCGCCGCCGACCTGGCGGAGAAGGAAGACCTCGACCGATATCCGCTGCTGATCGGCCTGGGAACCTCGCTCTACCGGGCCGGAAACCGCCACGACGGGCTTCCCGTGTTCATCCAGGCCCTGGAGGAAACCCTCGCGGCACCCGACGCGTGCGGTGACCTGGACACCTCCCGACTGGTCACCGCGGCGGTCGCGGCCATCAGCGAACCCAACCTGTACCCGGGCGAACAGGGCGATGTCGACCTCCGGCTCGTCGACGTCCTCGAGCGGGCGCTGACACAGGTGACCGACCCCGGACAGCACGCGCTGATGCTGTCCTGCCTGGCCGTCGCCCGCGACTACGACGGTGACCTGGTACGCCGCGCCGCCCTGTCGGACGAGGCACTGGCCCTCGCCCGACTGACGACCGACAACGTGGCGCTGGCCCAGATTCTGCACCTACGGGCTGCCGCGGGGGTGACGACCATGAGCGTCGTCGACGGGGTGGCGGCCTGAGAGCCCGGCGCGTCGAAGGAGGTGAACAGGTGCGGGATCAGGCGCGGGGCGGGCCCTGGTAGTTCGGCGCGACGTAGACGGGCAGGCGCTCGCCACCCGCGCGGGCGTAGCGGCGGGTGTAGGTGACGTGACCGAGAGACCGGGCGGACAGGCTGTCCTCCCCCACCTCCCCGGGTCGTTCCGACGGGAGCGGCACGGTGAAGCTGACCGGGAGCGACCGCAGGGCGGCGGACGCCCGGGCCGGCGTCACCTCGTGACGTTCGTTGTGCCAGGGACCACCGAGGAAGAGCACCTTCATGTCGTTCATGTTCTCCTGTCGATGACCGCGCCGCCTCATCCGTCGGTCCGTCGACGGATACCGTCCTGGTTGGACATTACGGTGCCGAACCGTCCGGCCTGCCGGTGCCCCCCGGGGATGGCCCCGGGCCGGAGGCACTCGGTCGACCGTCCCGGCGGGGCCGTCTGCGGCCGGTGTGACGTCGGGCGGACCGGCGACGCTCACCGAGACGAGATGACCAGACATTGCCAGCACCAGATCGAGCGGGAGACCGTCGAGCGTCTGCTCGACGGTACCGCCGTCGACCGTCGACGCGTCCCGGAGGGCCTCGTCCGGCTGCTCGACGCGGTCCGCGCCGCGCCGCTGCCCGACGAGCTGCGGGGTGAACCGGCAGCGGTGCGGGCGTTCCACACCGCGCGGCTGGCCCCGGCCCACCCACCGCCGGTGCCGCCGGCCCGTCGGGGCGTCCTGGTCCAGCTGCTGCCCCTGAAGACGGCGGTCGCCGCGCTGGCCGTCGCGGCCACCGGCGGAATGGCCCTGGCCGCGGTGCAGGGAGCGCTGCCCAACCCGCTGCGCCCGACGTCCCCGCTGCCGAACACGACCACCGACGGCGGACCGGGACGCTCCGGGCCGCAGCCCTCCGCGTCCCCCGACGGGGAGCCGTCGACGCCGGCCGGACGGACACCGGGACCGGAGCCGTCACCCGGCACGCCCGGCGCGGAATCGACCACCGGCCCCGGCCGCCCGATGCCCCGGACCGCGCCCGGACGGCCGGGCGGGTCACTCCCGACGCCGACCCTCCACCCCGGAATCCCGACCGACCGCCCGACGGTGCCGATCGTGCCGCCGAGCCAACCGCCGGGCGGGTTGACCGGGCAGATCGCTCCCCCGGTCGGTCCATCGGTTGATCTACCGGTCGGCCGCCCGACGGCCGGTGCGAGCGTCCTCCCGCAGGTCGACGGCGCAGCTTCCTCCCCCGATCCGTCCCTGGAGCAGGCGAGGGCGGATCCGGGCGCCGTTGGCGGATGACGGGTCCGGGCAGGACTGTTAGCGTGCGCGGATGAGTCTGCGGCGTCGACCGGCGGCGGTGGCCGTCCGGGTGCTGGTCGTCCTGGGCGTGGTGGCCGGGATCGTGCTCACTGCCGCCGGGCCGGCCACGCTGACCGGGATGCTGCCGTACTTCACCATCCAGAGCAATCTCGCGGTCGGGCTGCTCGCCGGGTACGCCGCCGCACGCGCCTGGTGGGGACGGCCCGACCCGCCGTCGGCGCTCCGGGGCGCGGTCACCCTCTACATCACCATCACCGGGGTGGTCTACCACCTGGTCCTGGCCAACCCGGCCAGTCCGTTCGCGATGGCGCAGCCGGACCGCACTCTCGCCGACGCGGTTGGCAACCAGTTCCTGCACACCGTGGTCCCGCTGCTCGCGGTGGCGGACTGGGCGCTCTTCGACCACCGGGGCCGACTGCGCCCACGGTACGCGGCCTGGTGGTTGGCCTTCCCGCTGGCGTACCTGGGGTTCGCGCTGGTGCGGGGCCTGCTGGTGGGCTCCTACCCGTACCCGTTCGTGGACGCCGGTCAGCTCGGCTACGCCGGGGTCGCGGTGAGCGCCGCCGGCTTCGCTGCGGCGTTCTGGCTGCTCGGCCTGGCCTTCGTCGGGGTCGACCGGGTCCTGACCCGCCGCGTCCGGCCCTCGGCGCCGACCGCCCCGCCGGAGCCGACCGCGCCAGCAGCGCCCACCATCCCGGCGGGGCCGGCGGCGTCCACCGTCCCAGCCGGGCCAACGGCGTCCACCGTCCCGGCCAAGCCGGCGGCACCGACCATCCCGGCCACGTCGACGGGTACGCCGCCCGGGTGACCGCTCAGCGGGGTCGGCCGTTCCGCCCCGCCGCCCGGTCCCGGCCGTACGCGTCGGCGTGTCCCCAACGGCCCGGGATGTCCAGCAGCTCGATCCGGCCGAACCCCTCCGGCAGCTCCGGGTTCACCAGCAGGTTGCCGCCGCACGGGGCGAGCCCGAGGATGGTGCTCAGGATCATCAGCAGGGCCCCCGCCGACCACGCCTGCGGGGAGCCGCCGGCCGGCAGCGGGACGGGATAGCGGGTCAGCGACCGGTCGTATCCGGCGACCAGTTCGGGGAGCCGGCCGGCGAAGTGCCCCGCCATGTCGACGACGCCCTGGGCGATCCGGGCCGCCTCCCGGTGGAAGCCGTAGCGGCGCAGGCCCGCCGCCGCGAGCACAGTGTCGAACGGCCACACCGCGCCGAGGTGGGCACCGACCGGGTTGTAGCCGTGTTGCGCGGACCCCAGGGTGCGGACGCCCCAACCGCTGAAGAGTTCGGGGCCGAGCAGGTGCGCGGCCACCTCGTCGGCCCGTCGGGCGTCGACGATGCCGCTCCAGAGCAGGTGCCCCTGGTTGGAGGCGATCGCGTCGACCGGCTCCCCGTCCGGGCCGAGGGCGAGGGCGTACGCCCCCCGGTGCGGCAACCAGAAGTCCCGGTCGAACCGCTCCCGCAGCCCCGCCGCCTCCCGTTCCAGCCGGTCGGCGTAGGCCGGGTCGTTCCAGAACTCACGGGCCAGCCGGGCGCCCCGCAGTTTCGCGTCGTAGGCGTAGCCCTGCAGCTCGCAGGTGGCCCGGGGAAAGCCGGGTGCCCGGCCGTCCCGGCCGACGATCGCGTCGTCGGAGTTCTTCCAGCACTGGTTGACCAGACCGTCCCGGGTGTTGCGGCGCTGGTAGCGGACGTAGCCGTCGCCGAGGGAGTCGCCGTACTCGTCGATCCAGTCCAGCGCCATCCGGGCCGGGTGGCGAAGTTCGCGCACCAGGTCGGCGTCGCCGTACCAGCGCTCGTACTCGTCGAGGAGGATGACGAACAGCGGGGTGGTGTCGGCCGCGCCGTAGTAGATCGTGGTCGGGTCCTCGCCGAAGGCGCTGCGCTCGCCGTACCGTACCCCGGCGAGGATCTTGCCCGGCTCCTCGTCGTACTGGTCGTCGAGCCGGCTGCCCTGGTCGAGCGCCAGCATGCGCAGCACGCTCGAGGCGAGCCCCGGCACGTACGGCAGCGTCTGGAACGCGGTGACCAGGGCATCCCGCCCGTACAGGCTCATCGACCAGGGCATCCCCGCCACCGGCAGCGGCTCGGTGTAGGCCAACGGGTTGTACCGCAACGCGGCCAGGTCGAGCAGACTACGCCGGTACGCCGTACCCAGCGTCCCGCTCTCGGCGACCAACTCGGGTGCCCGGTCCAGGAATTCGCACAGGTCCGTCCGCATGTCCTCATGGAGCTTCCGGCGGTGCGACTCCAGGTCGGTACGCAGGTCCTGGCCGACCCCCGGGCCGAGGAGCATACGGACGTGCAGGTCGGTGACCCACGACCCGTGCGGCTCGACCACGATCCGGAAGGTCATCCCGGCCTCGTCGACCTCGACCGGACGGGTGCTGGTCACCACGGTCTCCCGGGAGAAGCGCTCCCGCGCGTACCGCAGGCGCAGCTCCCGTTGCTCCGGCCGGGCGGTGACCTGGACCCGCCGCCGCTTCGGCGCGGCGATCTCGCCGGTGTCCGCGAAGTCGGAGCCGATCTCCAACCGGACGGCGAAGGTGGCCGGCTCGGCGGAATGGTTCAACACGGTGATCCGCTCGTTGAAGCTCTGGTCGAGGGATCGGTGCCGTAGCACCGAGACGTCCGCGTCGACGTAGTGGCTGGCGGCGCCGGGCACGAGGAGGAACCGGGTCTCGAAGTGCGTCATGTCCTCCCGGGACAGCGTGTTGCACCGTTTGCCGTCGATGGTGAGCACCCACCGGGACAGGAACCGGGTGTCGAAGGAGAAGAGCCCCGTCGGGGTACGTCGGTCGCACTCCATGTCGCCCTCGGCGTCGCTGACCGCGAAGGAGTTACCGGCCAGGACGTGGACGCGTTCGCCGCTCACCGTCGGCCCTCCTGTCGGGCGATGTCCCGGGGGTGCCGGGCGCCGGGCGGGCCCGGGAAGAGCCGGCGCAGGATCAGCAGCAACGGCAGGCGTCCGCTGGCCACCAGCTCGTTGCGCATCAGCGCGCTGGTGATGGCGGTACGGCCGGTGACGAGCTGGTCGAAGACCTCCTGGTCACCCCGGACCACCAGTTCCGCCTCGTCCGCCGACCGGGTCACCCGGACGCTCTGCCGGTCAAGGGTCAGGTACCAGTGATCGGTCCAGCCGTTCTCGCTGATGTCCAGGCGCAACGTGCCGGCCGCCGTCTCCGGCAGCTCGGCGTACCGACCCGCGATCTGGTGCGCCAGGAACTCCGTCGCCGGCCCGACCATCGCGCCGCTTTCCGTCCCACGCCCGGCCGTCCCCGACTGCCCGCATCGCGCCTCCATGCCCGGACGGTGACATCCGGGCAGGTGACGGCACCTCACCCGGGACGGGTGAGATCCCGCCGAAGCCGGGTAGTCGCGGCCGGCGGGACACGATGACGACGGAGGGCGACCACCATGCGTGCGCTACGACTGCTGAACTGGAAGAGCGAGCCGGAACTCGTCGAGGTGGACGAGCCGACCCCCGGCCCGGGGCAGGTGGTGGTCAGGATCGGGGCGGCCGGGGCGTGTCACTCCGACCTGCACCTGATGCACGAGTTCGAGCCGGGGACGGTGCCGTGGAACCCGCCGTTCACGCTGGGGCACGAGAACGCGGGATGGGTGCACGCCCTCGGCGCCGGCGTCACCGGGCTCGAGGTGGGACAACCGGTCGCCGTCTACGGTCCGTGGGGCTGCGGCACCTGCGCGCGCTGCCGGGTCGGCGTCGACCCGTACTGCGAGAACCCGGCCGGCGCCCCGGTGCCCGGCGGGGGCGGCGGCCTGGGGTTGGACGGGGGCATGGCCGAGTACCTGCTCGTGCCGGCCGCCCGGCACGTCCTCCCGCTGCCCGACGGGCTCGACCCGGTGCAGGCCGCGCCGCTGACCGACGCCGGCCTCACCCCGTACCACGCGGTCCGCCGTTCCTGGGGCAAGCTGCCGCCCGGCAGCACCGCCCTGGTGATCGGGGTGGGTGGCCTCGGCCACGTGGGCGTGCAGATCCTCAAGGCCACCACCGCGGCGCGGGTGGTCGCGGTGGACACCCGGGAGGAGGCGCTCGCCCTGGCCCGGGAGTACGGGGCGGACCTGACCCTGCGCTCGGGCGCGGGAACGGCGGACGAGGTCCGCGCGGCCACACCGGGTGGCCGGGGGGTCGACGTGGTGCTCGACTTCGTCGGGGTGGACGCCACCCTCCGGCTGGGCGCGGCGAGCGCCCGCACCCTGGGTGACCTGACCATCGTCGGCATCGGCGGCGGCACCCTGCCGGTCTCCTACTTCTCCGTGCCGTACGAGGTGAGCATCCAGACCACCTACTGGGGCAGCCGACCGGAGCTGACCGAGGTGCTTGACCTGGGGGCCCGGGGACTGGTCCGGCCGGAGATCACCACGTTCGGGCTGGACCAGGCGGTCGATGCCTACCGCCGGCTCCGGGATGGGAAGGTGGCGGGACGGGCGGTGATCGTGCCCTGACCCCGGGCCCCTAGGGTGGGCCGGTGGTCGCCGCGCTGGAGCTGTATCTCGACACCGACGCCACCCGACGGATCCGGGTGCTCTGGGACGCCCTCGAGGCGGAGGGGGTGCAGAGCCTGCGGTACCTGCTCGACCAACGCCACCGTCCGCACGTCTCGCTGACGGTGGCGCCCCGACTGGATCCGGACCAGGTCGCCGGGGCGCTCGACGGGATGACGGTGGCCGCGCCGCTGCGGCTGTCGTTCCTGCACGCCGGGCAGTTCGTCGGACGGGTGCTCTGGCTCGGCCCGACCCCGACGCCGGAACTGCTCGCCCACCACGCCGAGGTGTACGCGCGGCTCACCCGGGCCGGGGTAGGCCTGTCCGAGCACTACCAGCCGGGACGCTGGGTGCCGCACTGCACGCTCTCCATGCGGGTGCCGAACGCGCTGATGGCCGCCGCGGTCCGCCGCTGCCTGGAGGTGTTGCCGATCGAGGCCCGGGTGGTCGGCGCGGCGGTCACCGACCACGCCCGGGGCATCGCCCACCCGCTGCCCTGACCGGTCGGCGGGTCACGCCGCCGGTGCCGGGCCCGGCCCGCTCAGTTCCAGTCGTAGTTGGCCCGCAGGACCCGGGCGACCCGGTCGAAGCGGTCCCGGGCCAGCACCGCGCCCTCCCGCCGGATGCTGTCCTCCCGCATGGTGAGCACCCGGTCCAGGCGTACCCAGCTCGGCCGGTTGTCCCGGTCCCAGGCGCCCGGACCGAGGGGGAACCAGTGCCGCTGGCCGTCCCGGTCACTCTGACTGGAGAGCATGAGACCGAACAGGGTCCGGCTCTGCCGCCCCACCACGAGCACCGGCCGGTCCTTGCCCTGCCGAGGGTCGTCCTCGTACGCCACCCAGGTCCAGACGATCTCTCCCGGATCCGCCTGACCGTCCAGTTCGGGCGCGTAGACGAGCTGCCGCCGCCGGAGGGCCGTCACCTGACGCCGTCGAGCCACCTGGGCGGGAATCTGGGCCGGGGTGACCGCCAGCGGGCCACCGCCCCGGACGACCCGACCGACCCGCGCTGCCACGTCTCTGAACAGTCCTGCCACAGCAGGCAGCCTAGTCGTCGGTGCCCCCGCCGGCGATCGACGCGTGCGAGGATGGCACCGATGACGACCGTGGGTGATCAATACCGTACCGGCGACACCTGGCGACGCGTGACCGTGCTGCTGGCCCTCGCGCTCGCCGCCTTCACCTTCAACACCACGGAGAACCTGCCGATCGGCCTGCTCCCGCTGATGTCCGGGGACCTGGCCGTCCCGCTCTCGTCGGTGGGCTATCTGATCACCGGCTACGGACTCACCGTGGCCGTCGTCTCGCTGCCGGTCGCGCAGGTGACCCGGGACCTGCCCCGCCGTTGGCTGCTCAGCGGCGTACTGGCGGTGCTCGTGCTGTCCACCCTGGTCTCCGCCGCCGCCACCAGCTACGGGGTGCTGCTGACCGCCCGGGTCGCCACCGCAGTCGCCCAAGCTCTCTTCTGGGCGGTGATGGCACCCGTGGCGGTGGGTATGTTCCCGGCCCGGGTCCGGGGACGGGTGGTGGCCGTGCTCTCGGTCGGTGGTTCCCTCGCCACCGTCCTCGGCGTGCCGGCCGGCACCTGGCTCGGCCAGCAGGGCGGCTGGCGGGCGCCGTTCCTGGTGCTGACCGTCCTCTCGCTCGCCGCGCTCGCCCTGGTCGCCACGCTCCTGCCAACCAGCCGCCCCGCCGAGGGGCACGGCGCGTACGGCTCCGCGCCGCACACCGGACGGTTCGTCGTCACGCTGCTGGCCACCGCCGTCTCGGTGACCGGCATGTTCGCCGGCTTCACCTACGTGGCCCGGCTGCTCACCGAGGTCACCGACGTCGCCGATGCGGCGGTGGGCGGCCTGCTGTTCGTCTTCGGGCTCGCCGGGGTGGTCGGGGTCGCCGTCGTCGGCCGGTTCCTCGACCGGTTTCCGCGCGGCACGCTCGTGCTGACCATCGCGGTCCAGGGGGGCGCGCTGCTCGGGCTCTCCCTCCTCGCCGCCGAGCAGGTCGCCGTGGTGGTCCTGTTGGCCCTGTTGGGCTGCTCGGCGGCACCGGTCTTCATGGTCACCCAGGCCCGGATCCTGGTGGTCGCGCCCGGACGGACCGAACTCGGCTTCGCCGCCAACTCGGCGGCGTTCAACGTCGGCATCGCGGTAGGGGCGCTGGTCGGCGGGCTGCTCCTGACTCCGCTCGGCGTCCGGGGCGCGTTCGGGATCGGCGCGCTGGTCACGTTCGTGGCGCTGGTGGTCGTCCTCGCCGAACCGCTGCTGACCCGCCGCGTCACCCGGGAAAGCGGGCGACGTATCGCTTCTGCCACGGCGTCTCGACCGCGCGACGGTGGTAGTGCTGACGAACGAACGCCACCGCCTCGGCGGGCGGCACCCCGTCGATGACCGCGAGGCAGGCCAGTGCGGTGCCGGTCCGGCCCCTACCGCCGCCACAGGCCACCTCGACCCGCTCGGTCGCCGCCCGTTCCCACGCCTCGCGCAACAGCGGTGCGACGGCGGACCGGTCCCGGGGCAACCAGAAGTCGGGCCAGCGCAACCACCGGCTCTCCCAGTCCACCGGGGGCGGTGGCGCGCCGAGCAGGTAGACGGCGAAGGTCGGCCGTGCTCCGGCCGGCAGCCCGTCCCGCAGCCCGCGACCCCGTACCAGCCGTCCCGACGGCAGCCGGAGCACACCGACGGCGTTGGCCTCCCACGACGTACCCATCGGTTGATCGTAGGGAACGGACGCCGTACCGGTCACCACCAGGCGCGGGTGGCCGGGGAGCATCGGCCGGCACGGCGTTTTCCGCCGCTCCGCCGGCCGGTCCGACCGGGCTGGACCATCCGGATCGGACGGGCATCGGCGGCGACCGAGATCTGCTACGGTTCCGCGTGCTGATCTACGATCTCGGATGGCTTCCTCGGAGGGCTCGCACATGAACGTCGCCCTGTGGGCCACGGCCGGTCTGCTCGCCGTCGTCTTCCTGGTGATCGGCGGCATCAAGCTCGCCCGGCCCAAGGACCAGCTCCTCGCCAACGGCATGGAGGCGTTGGAGCCGTTGCCCGCCGGCCTGATCAAGTTCATCGGCGTGGCGGAGGTGCTGGCCGCGTTCGGGCTGATCCTGCCCGGCCTGCTCGACATCGCCCCGGTGCTCGTCCCGCTGGCCGCCGTCGGGCTGCTCGTCATCATGGTCGGTGCGGTCGTCACGCACGCCCTGCGCCGGGAGGTCGGACCGGTCGCGCGGAACCTGGTGCTGGTCGCCCTACTCGTCTTCGTGGTCTGGGGCCGTTTCGGTCCGTACGCCTTCTGAGCCCGCCCACGCCTTCTGAGCCCGCCCGGTACGGCCCCGGCCGACGTGGTCGCGTTACCGGCGCGGTCGTGCCGGGACGACCGCGGTCCGGCACGCGGTGACCGCGCCGGGACGGCTGCGGTGCCGGCGGTGGTCAGCTCAGACCCATCGCCCGGACGCTCCGTTCCGCCCGGTCGGGCTCGCCCGCCGGTTCCGGGCCGAGCCGGTACACGCCGCCGGCCCGGGAGAGGATGCGCAGGTCCACCAGGTACCGGCGGATCGTCACGTGGTCGACCTCTCCCCCGTCGCACCAGGCGCGGAGCTGGTCGTTGACGGCCGCCTCCGCATAGTCGACGCCGGGCGTGAAACAACGCTCGGCGACATGACGCAGCACCTCACGACGCCGGCCCTGCTGCGCGGGGACGCTGACCAGTCGGTCGCCGCGCAGGAACGGTCGGAAGGTGGCGTCACCGCCGGGCTCGACGGCGGACGGCGTGGCGCGGGCCAACTCGCGCAGCCGGTCGTAGTCCACCCGGAGGGCATCGCCCTCGGCGACCACGAGTTCCTGCTCCCGCAGCCGACGCAACGCCACCAGCGCGGCCTTCGGGTCGAGGCCGGCCGCCGCCACCACCGCGTCCGGCGTCCGCGCCCCGAGCGCGACCACGCCGAGCACCCGCAGCCGGTCCGGCTCCGCCACCAGTCGCACCACCGTCTCAGGAGTCACGCCTTCCTTTCTCCCCTGTCCCGGCCCCGTCGCTCAACCGGTTTTCCGCACTCCGCCGGTGACTCCGGTACCGTCCGATCCGTGCTCTTCCACATCGCCGAGGTCGCGGACTGGC
The DNA here is from genome assembly GCF_900090325.1 of Micromonospora pallida. NCBI lineage: Bacteria > Bacillati > Actinomycetota > Actinomycetes > Micromonosporales > Micromonosporaceae > Micromonospora > Micromonospora pallida. The sequence goes on from NZ_FMHW01000002.1 coordinate 3,992,195, forward strand.
AGCAGGCCCGGACGGCCGGGGACTACCGGGTGTCGACTCGGGGCCGGACCCTGGCCGACGAGGGTTTCATCCACGCCTCGCGCCGGGATCAGGTGCTCGGCGTCGCCGAGACCTTCTACGCCGACGCCGGTCCGCTCCTGCTGCTGCACATCGACCCGGCACGGCTGACCGCACCGGTCCGCGACGACGAGGTGGCGCCGGGGGTGGTGTTCCCACACATCTACGGACCGCTCAACCTCGACGCCGTCACCGCCGTGACACCGCTGCTCCGGGCCGTCGACGGGACGTTCGTCCTCCCCGACGAACTGTCGGACCAACCGCCCTCCTGACCGGTCGCGCCACCGTCCGGTCACCGGGTTGACCCGCCCTGGCAGGGTGGCGGTCGCACCGGCACGGACGAGGAGGACGCCCATGTCCACGCCCACGGAACGGCCCGCACCGCCGCTGTTCGCGGTCGACGGCGGCATGCTCGTCGCCACCCTGCTCACCCTCGCCGGGTACCTGTTGCCCTGGTTCCGCAAGGGCAGCGGGTACGCCTGGTCCTTCTCCGGCTGGGCGTACGCGTCGCTCAGCGACGGGGGCGGCTGGACGTTGCTCACCTTCGGGTGGCTGCTGCTGGCGGGCGGGGCGGCCCTGCTGGCCCGCCGGAGCGTGGCCGCGGCGATGACCGGGGTGGTCGCCGCGGTGGGCACCCTGGTCACCAGCCTCGCGGTCGTGGCGGCCAGCTTCGCCGTCGTCGGCGAGCAGACCGCGCTGAACCCGGTGGCGCAACTGCCCTTCGGGGTCGGCCTGCCGGTGCTGGCCACCGGACTGGGGCTGCTGCTGGCCACCTCGTGCCGGGCGATCGTCCGGGGCGTCGTCCGCGAGTCGTCCGGCCCGGACGCGCCACACTGACCGACGGTCACGGCCGAGTCGGACACCGCGGAGTCGGATGCGGCAGGCTCGCTGAACCCGGCGCCGGGTTCAGCGGGCGCGGATGCGGCAGGCTCGCCGAGCCAGGCTCGGGTTCAGCGGGCGCGGCGGGCCGCGTGGTGCAGGAGCAGCGCGGCCAGGCAGCCACCGACCAGGACCGCGCCCGCGCCCACCGTCTGGCCGACCACCACGGCCGAACCGAACGCCTCGGCGACCGACTGGCGTTCCACCTCGTCGCGGGCGGCGGCCAGGGCAGCCGGGAACGAGCCGGCACCCACCACGGCCGCCGGCAGCGCCGCCGTGAACCGGGCGTTCATCACCGCGCCGAGCACGGCGACGCCCAGGCTGCTGCCGACCTCCGCCATGGTGCCGTCCACGCCGGCTCCCGCGCCGGCCCGGTCGGCGGGGATGGCACTCATCACCGCCGCCACGATGGCCGGATTGGCCACCGCACAACCGGCGCCCATCAGCACCAGACCCGCCAGCAGCACGCCGTAGCCGTCGGTCGGCGCGTGGGCGGCGACCACGAGTCCGACGGCGAGCGCCGCCATGCCGCTGGCGATGGCCGCCGGGGTGCCGAGCGTACGGATCAGTCGGGCGGTGACGCCGACCAGGTTGAGCAGCACCACGGTCAGCGCGAACGGCGCGGTGCGCAGTCCCGCCTCCCAGGCCGAGTGGCCTCGGACGAACTGCAACTGCTGGGCCAGCAGGAACAGCGCGCCCGCACTGCCGAAGGTGATCAGGACGACGCCGGCCACCGCGCCGACGAAGCGCCGGTCCCGGAACAGACGCATGTCGAGCATGGGATGCGCGACGCGTCGTTCCCAGCCGACGAAGAGACCGACCAGCACCACCCCGGCCAGGGCCGCGCCGAGGACCGGACCGGAGGCCCAGCCGTCCTCGGGGCCCCGGATGACCGCGTAGACCACGGCGGTCAGGCCGGCGGTGGACAGCACCGCCCCGACCAGGTCGAGGCGTCCGTCGGTGGCACCCCGCGACTCGGGGACCAGCAGCACGCCGGCCAGCAGGCAGAGCAGCACGACCGGCACGTTCAGCAGGAAGATGGCCGGCCAGTCGAAGTGCGCGAGGACGAACCCGCCCACCGGCGGCCCGGCGGCGAAGCCGAGGGCGCTCACCGCCGCCCAGATGCCGATCGCCCGGGGTCGCTCCTCGGCGTCGAAGACCTGCATCGCGACGGCCAGGGTGCCGGTGACCAGCAACGCGCCACCGACACCGAGCGCCGCCCGGGCGGCGATCAGCTGCCCGCTGGACTGCGCGGCCGCGGCGGCGAGCGAGGCGAGTCCGAACAGGACGAGCCCGGCCAGCAGCATCCGCCGGCGGCCGTAGCGGTCGACCACGCTGCCGGCGGTGAGCAGCAGACCGGACTGCACCAGGGCGTACGCGTTGATCACCCACTGGATGTCGGCGGTGCTGGCGGCCAGGTCCCGGGTGAGCGCCGGTACCGCCACGGTGAGCACGGTGTTGTCGAGCACCACGACGAGTTGGGCCAGGCAGAGCACCCCGAGGACGAGCCAGCGGGTCGACAGCCTGCCGGCGACGGCGTCGTCGCGGATCGGAGTGCCGACCGTGGTGGGCGGAGCGGTCACCGGGCGGTCCAGTAGCCGAGCGCGGAGACCTGCTGTCTACCGGCGCCCAGCCCCCGCCGGAGATGCCGGACGATGGCGCGGTTGCTGGCCGCCTCGCAGGCGACCCAGTAGTAGGCCCCGTCGGTGTCCGGCGGGATCGCCGCGCAGACGGTGTCGACCAGGTGTCGGCCACCGTCCTCGCGGGGTACCCAGGTCACCTTGTGGTGTCCCCGGGCGCGCGGGGTCAATGCCTGCTCGCCCTCGTGGGCGTACTCGAGCCAGACCGTGGCGGGAATGCTGTCGGCGTGGTCGAGCAGGCTGTTGACCGCCGGCAGCGAGGCGGCGTCACCGACCAGGTAGAGGTGGCGCGGGGTGGGGTCGGGGAGGGCGAAGCCGGTGCCCTGGACGGTGGCGTCGATGGTGTCGCCCGGCCGGGCCGAGGTGGCCCAGCGGGCGGCGCAGCCGTCGTGCAGGGCGAACTCCAGGTGGAAGCGCCCGGTCGTCGGATCCGGGTCGACCAGGGTGTACGCCCGCTGGTGGGCCCTGCCGTCGTGGTCGAACCACAGGCGGACCCACATCGTCGGGTGCACGCCGCAGGCTTCCAGCAGTCCGCCGCCGTCGACCAGTAGACGCTGGTAGTGGGCGTTCACCGACTCGGACTCGAGCACGGTCAGCCGGAAGTCCCTGCCTCCCATGGCCCTGAGCAGCAGGGCTTCCCAGTTCCGTTTCACGCGGTCCTCCCGTACAGTCCTGCCAGGTTAGGTAAGGCTAACCTAAAGGATCGGTTCTGGGGAGAGGCGTCGTGCCGCGCACCGGACGACCCGCACAACCATGAGACGAGGCACGTGATGCACCAGGAGACGATTCCCGGATTCGGCACACTCGCACTGACACCGGTGGACCCGGCGGTCCACGCCGGACTGCTGCACGGCTGGGTCACCCAGCCCCGGGCGGTCTACTGGGGCATGGGCTCCTTCACCGTGGACGAGGTCCGCGAGGTCTACGAGTTCGTCGACGGGCTCACCACCCACCACGCCTACCTGGTCCTGCTGGACGGGACACCGGTGGGGCTGTTCCAGACGTACGAGCCGGCGGCCGACCCGGTCGGCGAGCGGTACGAGGTACGGCCGGGCGACATCGGCATGCACCTGCTGCTGGCCCCGCCGCGAGGCATGGCACGCGGCCTGACCACCGCGATCGGGCCAGCCCTGGCCCGGTTCCTGTTCCGCAACCCCGACCACCGCCGCATCGTGGTCGAACCCGACGTACGCAACGAGCTGGCGCTACGCCGCCTGGAGCGCGAGGGCTTCACCTTCGACCACGAGATCGACCTACCCGACAAGCGCGCCCAACTGGCCTTCCTGACCCGCACCCGCTTCGAGTCCCCCACCGACGCCCAGGGTCTGGTGTCCGCTGAATCACACCCGTCGATCATCAACACAAAAGGTTGCAGCAGGTATCAAGTCGACAACCTTCCGCTACCTTAGGTCTTCCTTAAGCCCCTGGCCGGCTGGTTCACTACTCGCGCCATCCACGTCAGTCGAACCGCGGGGGAGCCCTGACCCATGCCCGACCTGAACCCCTCCCGGCGCGCACGGCGCGTCGCGTCCTGGGCGCTCGTAGGCGTCCTCGCCGGTGTCGCCCTGGCGGCCGCCCCACCCGCCGCCGCCAACCCACGTAAGCCGGTCCAGGCGACCGAGACGGCCCCTGCGGCCCCCATCGTCACCCCGCCCAGCGGACCGACCACCATCGGGGTAGTAGCCGAGTTCAGCGTCACCAAGGCGGGCGGCGCCAGCCCGTACGCGTACCGCTACCAGCTCAACGCCGGACCGCCGGTGCAGGTGCCGGCCAACGCCAACGGCACGGCCACCATCTCCGTCAAGCCGACCCGGTTCACCAACACGCTCACCGTCTACGGCCTCTTCGCGGGTGGCGTCTTCGGGGAGAGCGCCAACATCACGTTCAACTCCAATCCGGCCCCCATCGCTCCCGACGCGGACTTCACCGGCGACGGAGTCGCCGACCTGCTCACGGTCGGCGGCACCCACACCCTGCCCGCCGGGCTCTGGCTCGCCACCGGCGGCGGCACGGCCGGCGTCGACCCGATCAGCACCAACATCGGCATCCGGGGATACGGCGTCGGCAGCAACGACCCCGCCGACTTCACCGGCAGGCAGATCATCACCGGACGGTTCTTCGGTGAGTCCTTCCAGGACATCCTCGTCTACCACCCGACCGGCAACAACGCCGGCGGTGCGACCATCCTGCGCGGCACCGGCGACGGTTCACCGCTGCACCCCCAGCTCAGCGGCAACCAGCAGCCCATCGACCCGGGCCAGTTGCTGGACGAGTACGGCAACTCGCCCCGCCAACTCGTCAACGCCGGAGACACCCGCCGGCTCGGCGGCGACTGCCCTGACCTGATGGGGATCAGCGGCGACGCGACGAACGGGCACCACCTCACCTACTACCCGAACTGGTACGCGCCCGGTGCCTACTACCTCGTCATCCGGACCACCGCGCTGACGCCGACCGGCGGCACCGACTGGAACAACTGGACCATCGCCACCACCCAGCTCAGTGGCGGCACCGCCATGTTCCTGTGGAACCGCAGCACCGGCGCACTGCACCTGTGGACGGACCTGACCTTCGACGAGGGCACCGGTCAGCTCACCTACACCGCATACGACCTGGCTGCGAACTGGAACACCAACGCCGACATCGACCTGCGCGCGGCCGACATCGACGGCAACGGCACGCCCGACCTCTGGACGGTCGGCGGCGCGGCCTTGGTCACCCCGTGGCTCGTGTCGAACCTGACCACCGCCGGCAGCGGCACGGTCACCGCGCAACCCGCCCAGACCCTGGTCACTCCCAGCCAGCCCTGACAGTCCGGGCGAGCCTGGGCCAACCTTGAGGGCTCGGATGAAATGACGGGGGAGGACGGCTGGCCGTCCTCCCCCGTCCGCTCACCACCGTGCCCGCGCCCCGGCCGGTCGTCGGTGAACGGCCCGGGACCCCGCAGTCGGGACGAACTCCGGAGGTCGCACGGCGTTTCCGTGCCTGCCGGACCCGCCCGGTCAGTCCGCGCCGACCACCATGACGCTGGCCTCCTCGTCACCGAGGGCCGCGACGAGCTGTTCCAGCGTCGCCGGTCCCTCGTGGTCGAGGATCAGGACCGGACGCAGATCGTCACCGCAGGGCTCGCCCTCCGGGCTCAGGGCGGCCCGGTGACCGGGTCCCGGCAACAGCCCCGCCTGATCGGCCAGGGCCGCCGGGTCGATCCGGATCTCGCGGCGCAGCACCGTGACTCGGCCGTCCGGGATCTCCTCGAGAGGCAATTCCGCGACGAGCCGGCCGAACTCCTCGTCCCGGTGCGCCCCCGAGTCCACGATCCGCTGCCGGGAGGTCACCAGCCGGACGACGAGCCGGTCGCCGGTGACCTCGACCCGCGCCCACAGGTCCATGGGTAGCAGGTAGAACACCCCCTCCTCGCCCTCGTGGCCGTAGTTGAACAGGTCGCACGCCAGCCGTTCGTCGACACCACCCCGGGTGTCCACAGCGAGCACGATATTCGGCTCGGCCGGCTCGGACAGCGGTAGGGCGGTCACCCACATGCGCGCCGAGTCGTCACCGAAGAGGGGCGTGGGGAGGCTCATGCGCGTATCCAACCAGGGCCCTCTGACGGGTTTCCGCACCTGGAGCCGGTGGCGCTCGCCGTCCGCTGTCGGACCACGCCGCTACGGTGCGCCCCATGATCGAGCGACCGAGCCAGCAGTGGTACGACGAGGTCCGGGACCAGCGGAGCAGGATCGCGGCGGGCACCCTCGCCGAGGCCGACGCGTACGCCGTGCACCTCTGGCCGGAGGCGTTCACCGCCGCCGTCGACGCCGCCCTCGCAGCGTACGAGGCGGAGGTCCGTTCCCTGGTGTCCCCCACCGACGAGCAGGTCTTCGCCTCGGTCGAGCGCGTCGTCACCGCGTTGAACGCCATCGACGAGCCGTACGGAGCGATCGAGACCGGGGAGCGGGAAGAACTCTGCGAATACGTGGACGCGGTCCTGACCGCCGCTGGCGTCGACGTCGGGGAACTGACCGCGCGGCACGGCCTGCACCGGTTCGAACTGACCGACCGGTGGCGCGACTGGTGAACCGGTGCACCCCTGCCAGGAGCGGCCGGACGGGCGTCGACTAGGAACGTCGCATGCCCCGCTACCTGCTCTTTCCCGGCCGCCATCACCTGCTGACCCGGTTCCAGGCGGATTACCTCCGCCGCCTCGCCACCGAAAGTGACGACACCGCGACCGACGGCCGTGGTGGGGCGGCCGATGAGACGGCTGACGACGGGGTCACCGTGGTCTGGGCGGTCACCTCGGCCAACCACGAGAACACCCGACGCAACCCGGTCCCCTACCACCGACGCGAGGCGGCGATCGAGCGGTTCAGCGTGCTCGCCGGGCTCCGGTCGGTGGTGGTGCCGGTGTTCGACACCGCCGCGACCGACCGGTTCGCCGAGGTGACCCTGAAGAACGTGGCGGCGGTCACCGGGCTGGAGCTCACCCCGGCGGACACGGTGGTCGCCTGCTCGACGCCGGAGGTCGCCGCGATGTACGAGCGGCTCGGCTTCGCCATCGCCGGGGTGGAGGCCGACGTCGAGCCCGCCCCGGCCCGACCGTGGGACGTGCTGCTCGGGCTGGCTGCCGGCGACCCGTCGTGGCGGGAGCTGGCCCATCCCGCGACCATCGACGTGTACCGCCGCTACCGGCTGGACGACCTGGTCCGAGCGGTGGTCAACGACCCGGTGGTCGGCGACGAGGGCGGCCTGACCGCCACCCGGGACTACCGGGCGTACGCGGAGGCGTTCGCCGACGCAGCGCAGCGCAAGTGGTCGGCGGTACGGGAGCACGTGCGGCCGGGACGGATCGTCGACGTCGGCTGCGGCGCGGGCGCCGTGCTGGAGCTGGCCGACCGGGAGCCGGCGCTGCGGGAGAGCGACCTGATCGGCGTCGAGGTGGCCCGGCACCTGTTCGAGGAGTGTGTGCACAAGAAGGCGCAGGGCTTCTTCACCAACCCGAACGTCTTCTTCTACCGCCGCAACGTGCTCGGCGGGGCGGTGTTCGCGCCGCGCTCGGTGGACACCACGCTGACCTTCGCGCTGACCCACGAGATCTGGTCGTACGGCGACCGGATAGCGTCGCTGCGCCGGTTCGTGCAGGCCATCTACGACCACACCGTACCCGGCGGGGTGTGGATCAACAGCGACGTGTGCGGGCCGGACGGCCAGGACCGGACGGTACGGCTACGCCTGTCGACGACCGACGGCGCCAACCCGCCCACGCCCCGCACCGACCTGACCTCGCTCTCCCCCACCGAGGTGGCGACGTACGTGGGCACGCTGTCCACCCGGGCCCGGCTGGACCAGTTCGCCGTCGACTACCGGTTCCCGTTCGCGTACCGCCCCGTCACGGACCCGACCATCGCGGACCCGGCTGGGACGAACCCGGCCGCCGCGGACCCGGCTGGAACGGACTCGACCGTGGCGGACCCGGCTGGGACGGACTCGGCCGGGACGGTGGTCGAGCTGACGCTCGGCGACGCGATGGACTTCCTCACCCGCAAGGACTACACGGACAACTGGCTGTCGGAGACCCAGGAGCAGTTCTGCGGCCTGGAGTACGCCGACTGGAAGGCGCTCCTCGCCGACGTCGGCTTCGAGGTCGACCCGGCGAGCGGCCCGACCCGCAACGACTGGATCGTGACCAACCGTCTCGCCCCGGTCGCCGGGCTCTCCGCCCCGGACGGCCGGCCGTTGGACTGGCCGGTCACCCACGTCTTCCTGGTCGCCCGCCGGCCGGTCAACACCTGACGGGTGGTAGCAGGGGTCCCCTGTTACCGCTTTCTTTCGTGCAGGGGTCCCCTGCTACCACCCCGGCGGCACCCACCCCTGCTACCACCCGGCGACGCGCGCCGGGCAGCCGCCACCCCGGGCGGCCTCCTCGCCGTACGGGGCGATGAAGACCTTGTCGGCCTCCCCCACGGTCTGCGCGTCCAGCGCCCGGGTCACCTCGTCGACGCCGAAGAACGCCGGCCGCAGCCGGTCCAGGCCGAGGGTCGGCAACAGCCCTACCGCGCGGTGGTGGGTGTATGGGTTGATCACCGCGCCGACGATGGTCAGTTCCCGGGCGAAGATCTCGTTCGGGCGGATCCGCGCCTCGTCCTGCGGCCGGGCGACCCCGAAGACCAGGATCCGTCCGCCCCGGCTGGCCATGCCGAGCGCCGACTCCAGCACGCGCGCCGAGCCGACCGCGTCGACCACGGACGGGAAACCCAGGCCGCCGGTGAGCTCGCGGGCCGCGTCCGCGCTGCCCGGATCGCCCGGGTCGAGGGCCACGTGAGCGCCCATTCGCAACGCCAGGTCCCGCCGGTCGGCGCGGGGGTCCATCACCACGATCGGGGCGAGCCCGCGCGACCGGGCCAGGGCCACCATCATCGCCCCGGCCGGGCCGGCCCCGTAGACCAGCACGGGCAGCCCGGAGCGGGGATCGAGCTGGTCCATGCCGTGCACGCAGCAGGCGAGCGGCTCGGTGAGCGCCCCGATCCATGGCGGGGTCTCCGGCGGCAACCGGTAGGCGATCCGCGCGGGCAGGACCATCCGCCCGGCCATTCCGCCGTCGAGGCGTACCCCGTAGCCGCGCTTGTGGTCGCAGAGGTGCTCCTGCCCGAGCCGGCAGTACACGCAGGCGGTGCAGTAGTCGTGCGGTTCGACGGTGACCAGGTCGCCGGGAGCGAGCGCGTCCACCTCCGGTCCGACCTCGACCACCCGCCCGCAGACCTCGTGCCCGAGCACCACCGGGAACGCCGCCGGGAAGCTCCCGCCGACGATGTGGCTGTCGGTGCCGCAGACGCCGACGGCGAGCGGGGCGATGGTCACCTCGCCCGGACCGGGCGAACGGGTCGGCACCCGCTCGGCACGGACGTCCCCCGGGCCGTGGCACCGTACGGCGAGGACGGTGTCAGTAGGCGGCACGTAGCAACTCCTTCAGTCGTCTGATGTGCGCCCGCGCCGCCTCCCCGGCGGCGTCCGGGTCACCGGACCCGAGCGCCTCGAAGATGGCCTGGTGGTCGGCGACCGCCTGGGCCATGCCGCCGGTGAGGCTGGTGGACCGCATCGCGATCATGACCCGGCCCTGCACGCCGTCGAGCATCCGCATCAGCACCGGGCTCTGCGCGGCCAGCCGGATCTCCCGGTGGAACGCCGCGTCGAGTTCGATGTGCCGGGCGAAGTCGCCGGCCGCGGCGACCTGCCGGTGCTCGGTGAGCAGGGCGAGCAGACGGCGGCGCAGCGCCGGGGTGTACCGCTCGGCGGCCAGCCGGGCCACCGCCCACTCCAGGGCCTCGCGGGCCTCGTAGAGGCTGACCAGTTCCTCACCCTCGATCCGGGCCACCACCGCGCCCCGGTTCATGGTCTCCCGGGCCAGGTCGTCGGTGACCAGGCGGATCACCGCGTCTCGGACCGGGCTGCGGCTGACCTGGAACTCCTCGGCCAGGGCCGGGACGCTGAGCCGGGCCCCGGGGCGCAGTTCCCCGGAGATGATCCGGTCCCGCAGGGTCCGGTAGATCAACTCGCCCACTCGCTCGCCGGTCTGGAGGTCGGCGTCCTGCGGGGTCACCGGCATCGTCAGGGCCGACGGCCCCGACGGGGAATGTGGCGTCACTGGTGTCCTCACTAGTGTGGCTCGGGCCCGTCCGGCACCGCGGCGAGGAACGCGGCGGCGAAGCCGCGGTAGTTCGCGGCGACCGTCGCCACCGCCTGGGGGCGGGCCAGTTCCCCGGCGAGCAGCCCGCGCAGCGCGTCCCACCAGATGCTACGCCCGATAGCGAAGCCGGTGAATCCAGCGCCGGCCGCGTCGGCCAGCCAGCCCTCGACCTGCCGCACGGGCGCGCCGGCACCGAGCAGGATGCACTCGCCACCGGCGTCGGCGGCGATCCGGGCGGCGGTGCGGTAGTGCTCGGGCTGGTCCAGGTGCTCCAGCTTCCAGACGTCCACCGGGACCTCGTCGAGCAGTTCGGTCATCGCGCGGTGCACCAGGGCCGGGCGCAGTTCCCGCTCGTACCGTCCGCTGTCGCCGCCGACCGCGTCGAGCTGCGCGGACGTGGGCGGTACGAGCAGCTCGAACAGGAACCGGCCCCCGGTGTCGCGGACGGCGGCGGAGACCTCGGCGAGCCGGGCGCGCTGCACCCGGTTGCCCTCGGCGTCGCCCTCCACGTTGTAGCGCACCAGGACCTTCGGCAGGTCGGGCCGGTGGTGGTCCAGGTAGGACTTCAGGTCCGCCGGTTCGGTCTCGTAGATCTCGCAACCACCCCGCTCCACCGGCATGCTCACCGTCACCCCGTGGGCGCGGGCCCGTTCGGCGACGCCCGGGCCGAGGGCGTCGTCGACCAGGATGCCGGCGGGCGCGGCGAGACGTGGCTCGTCGGCCAGCGCCGCGAGGAGTCCCTCGGCCACCATGTGCTTGCCGTCGCAGATCGCCGCCCGCTGCTCGGCGGTGGCGGTGCCGGTGTGGCCGTAGAGCGCCTTGGTGAGCCAGGGCCGCTGGTCCACGGCGAGGATGAGCAGGTGCCGCTGGTTCATCGGGCGTCCTCCGAGACGATGCAGGGCTTGAGGTAGTCACCGGCGACGAAGCGGGCGAACGCCTCGGGCAGGTCGGCGAGGGCGAGCGGCACGGTCAGCCGGTCCCGCAGGGCCGCGCCGGAGTTCCGTAGCAGGTCCCAGTTCGCCTCGACCTCGCTGGTGGGGAAGTAGAACGAGCGGATGGTGAACAGGTCGGTACGCCGCCAGCGCGGCGTCGCCGGCATGGTGTACGGCTGGTCGGACTCGCCGAGCGCGATCACCGCCCCGCCGGGGGCCACCACCCGCTGCGCGGTCTCCCGGGCGGCGGTGACCCCGCTGACCTCGATGACCAGGTCGTACTGGTTCTCGCTTTCCAGGTCCTCGGCAGCCCGCGCGCCCAGCGCGACGGCGGTGGCGAGTCGGCCCTCGTGCGGGTCGGCGGCGTCAACGGCACCGATGCCGAACGCGCGGGCCACCGAGATCACCCCGAGGCCCAGCGGACCGGCGCCGACGACCAGCGCCCGGTCCACCCCGTCCGGCTGGGCGCGCTGCCACAGCCGCAGCGCGTGCGCGGCGGTGCCGACGGTGTCCAGACCCAGCACCGCCGTGGTCAGCGGGACGTCGTCGGGGACCGGGAGCAGACAGCGGGCGGGTACGTCGACATGTTCGGCGAAGCCGCCGTCGCGCTGCCAGCCGATGAGCTGGGTCAACCGCAGGCACTGGTTGGTACGCCCGGCCACACAGCGCCGGCAGGTGCCACAGAAGACCGGGATGTAGACGATGGCACGGGTGCCGGTGGGCAGGTCGACCCCGGCGCCGACCTCGACGACGGTGCCGCCGATCTCGTGTCCGGGCACCACAGTCGAGCCCGAGCGCAGCAGCCGCTTGTCCGAGCCGCAGAGGGCACAGACGTCGACGCGCAGGCGTACCTCGCCCTCGGCGACCGGGCCGAGGGTGACCGTGTCGAAGTCGATCCGACCGTCGCCCGGGAACCGGGCACGGACGCTGGTGGACGTCGTCACTTGACGGCACCTCCGGTGATTCCACGCACCAGCCACCGCTGCGCGAAGATCGTCAACAGCAGGGCGGGCACTGAGATGAGCGTGCTGGCAGCCATCAGCCCGCCGAAGTCGTTCGAGCCCTGGCCGATGAAGTTGAACGCGATGACGGTCAGCGGCAGGGTCCGGTCGTTGGCGAGCGCCAGGGCGAACAGGAAGTAGTTCCAGGAGAAGACGAAACTGAGCGTCAGCGCGACCGACAGACCCGGCAGGGCCAGCGGCAGGACGACGGTACGGAACCGCTGCCACGGGGAGGCCCCGTCGATGAGCGTGGACTCCTCGATGCTGATCGGGATGTCCTCGAAGAACGGGATCAGCAGCCAGATGCAGAGCGGCAGCGTGATGATCAGGTGCGCCACGATGAGCAGGGCGTAGTTCAGCCCGGTGTTCGACGGCGCGTCGATGCGGATGGAGAGCACGAACAGCGGCAGGACGAAGAGCACACCCGGTGCCATCCGGGCGAGCAGGGTGACGAAGCCCAGCGTGGTGAGCTGCCGCCGGACCACCACGTACGCGGCGGGGGCGCCCAGCGCCAGGCCGAGCAGCGTGGACCCGCCGGCGACGACGAGACTGTTGACGATGTAGCGGCCGAACTCGAACCGCTCGAACAGGTTGGTGAAGTTCTCCAGGGTCAGCGGCGAGGTCACGTCGAACAGCGAGCCGGTGATGTCGACGTTGCGCCGCAGCGACGACCAGAGCATGAACAGCACCGGACCGAAGAAGATCACGGCGAAGACGGCGTACGCGGTGTAGACGCCGACCAGCCGCTTGCCCGTGTTCACTTCGCGGCCCTCCTTCGTACCAGGGTGAAGACACCGGCGATCAGGACGACCAGCACCAGCAGGGCGATCTGGAGGGTGGCGGCGTAGCTCGGCTCCTGGTCGACGAACGCCTCGTTGTAGCCGTACACGTTGAGGGTGTTCGTGGCGTCGACCGGACCGCCCTGGGTCATGATGTAGATGGTGTCGAAGAAGCGGACGAGGTCCACGGTGCGCAGCAGCATCGCGACGGTCAGCACCGGCCGCAGCAGGGGCAGTCCGATGTTCCACGCGGTACGCCAGCCGCTGGCGCCGTCGATGGAGGCCGCCTCGAACGGCTCCTCGGGCAGCGACCGGATCCCGGCGGCGATGATCAGCGCCATGAACGGCGTCCACTGCCAGATGTCCACCAGGGCGATCGACCAGGGGGCGATCTCCGGGTCACCGAGCCAGACCACCGGGTCGATCCCGATCACGGCGAGCAGTTCGTTCGCCGCGCCCAGGCTCGGGTCCATGATCAGCAACCAGAGCAGGCCGACCGCCACCGACGCGGTGATGGCCGGGATGAGCATCATGCCCTGGAAGATCCGCCGGCCCGGCACGTCGAGGCTCATCACGTAGCCGAGCGCGAGCCCCAGCAGGGTCTCCACGAACAGGCAGACCACGAAGAGGAAGAGGGTGACCTTCAGCGAGTTGTAGAAGGCCGGGTCGGCGAACATCCGGGCGTAGTTGTCGAAGGCGAGGAAGCCCGCGTTCGTGCCGTCGGACTGCCGGTCGGTCACCGACAGCCAGACGGTGTACCCGATCGGCAGCAGGACCAGCAGGGCGGTGACCACCGTGGCCGGCACCACGAAGGGCCAGATTCCCCGGGCCGTCGGGTGCACGGTGCCGCGTCGGCGGCGTGCCCCCGCCCCCGTCCGGCCGGAGCGGGACGGGGGACGGACGCACGTTTCGTGATGGTGTCGGTGCTCATGGGATACCTACTCGGTGTTCTTCGCCAGCAGCGGGGTGAGGCCGTCCTGGATCTCCTTGGCCGCGTCCTCGGCGCTGGCCCGGCCGAGGATCACCTTGCCGACCGCGTCGCCGATGACCTTGCGCATCTCGGCGGCGGCAACACCGACCGGCCCGACCTCGGTCTCGCCGGTGGACTGCGCCTTGGTCAGCGCGGTGTTCCACTGCTTGAGGGTCTCGGTGTTCAGGGTGGCGGTGTAGGCCGGGTCCTCGGTGACCGAGGTGCGCGGCGGGGCGATGCCGGACTTGGTCAGCTCCAGCTGGGTCTCGGCGCTGGTGGCCCACTGGACGAACTTCCAGGCGGCGTCCTTGTTCTTCGAGAACGAGGAGACGGCCAGGCCCCAGGAGAGCACCGTGGTCTTCGAACCGGCGGAGCCGGCGGGGAAGTCGAGCACGCCGATGTTCTCGGCGACCTTGGAGGTCTTCGGGTCGACGATGCTGCTCAGCTCGTTGCTGGACTCCAGCTCCATGGCCGCGTTGCCGGCGGCGAAGAGAGCCGAGGACTGGGTGAAGGTGTTGTTGACCACGCCGGGCGGGCCGTACTCGCGGGCCAGGGTGGCGTAGCGGTCGATCGCGGCGATCGCCTTCGGGTCGTCGAAGTTCGGCTTGCCGTCGGGCTTGGTCCAGGCCACGCCCTCGGAGTGCAGGAACGGGCCGAAGGTGAACGGCAGCGCGGCGGACTGCCCGCGCAGCGCGATCGGGGTGACCTTGCCGCCGGACTTCTGCTTGATCTGCTCGGCGGCGGTGGTCAGCTCGTCGAGGCTGGTCGGGGGCTTGACGCCGTACTGCTCGAACAGGTCGGTGCGGTAGTAGAGCACCACACCCTCGACGTTGATCGGCGCGGCGATCATCTTGTCGTCGACGGTCATGCCGGCGCGGACCGCCTCCGGGAAGTCGTCGACCTGGTAGTCGGCTGCTCCACTCGCCCGCTCGTCGAGCGGCTCGTAGTAGTTGGCCTTGGCGAACTGCGGGCCCTCCCGGGAGGGCAGCGTCATGAACACGTCCATCGACGAGCTGCGGGACTGGAGGTTGAGCTGCACCTTGTCCCGCATCTGCTGCTCGGCGAAGGTCTGCACCTTCACCGTGACGCCGGACTCCTGCTCGAACTCGTCGATCAACGGTTCGATGGCCCGCTGCCACGGGTGGTTGGACATGATCAGGTTGATCTCGTTGGCGGAGCCGGCGGAGTCCGAACCGCAGCCGGCGGTGAGCCCGCCGATCAGGGCCAGGGCGAGCGCCGTGCTCAGGTACCTGTGCCGCATGGGATGCCTTTCCGATTCGAGGGATGTCACTCGGTGACGAGGGGGGCGAGCCATCGGTGGAAGTCGTCGAGGTCGGCCGGGTCGGTGGTGCACCACTCCGGCGGTACAGGTCGGGTCCGGCCGGCGACGTCGGCCAGCGGCACCGGGTCGTACCCGGCCGCGTACGGGTCGGTGCCGGTGCGGTGCAGGCCGACCATGAGCCCGGTGGCCTGCTCGGCGAGCAGCCGCGCCGCGCGCCGGCCGGCCTCCGCCGCCTCCCGGCGGTCCACCTCGCTGGCCAGGGCGCCGGCCGACCGCTGCACCATGCCGAGGACCTCGCCCCGGGCGACGACCCCCAGTTCGGCGGTGACCAGCGCGGCCAGCCGGCGGGAGACGCCGCCCATCAGGATGCGGGTGTGGTTGACCGCGTCGAAGGGTTCGTCGGTCAGTTCACGGGCGGCGCCTTCGCTGGTCACCACGAACGCCCGGCCGTGCGCGTCGAGGGTGTCGGCGATCCGGCGGAGGAACTCCGCCCGGTCGAACGGCACCTCAGGGAGGAGGACCAGGTGCGGGGCGTGCGCCGGGTCTTCTCGGTGCCAGGTCGCGGCCAGTGCCAGCCAGCCCACCGACCGGCCCAGGGTCTCCACGATCCGCACCGGTTCGATCGACCGCATGGCCGCGTGGTCGCGGGCCAGATCCGGTACGACCGTGGTCAGGTACCGCGCGGCGGAGCCGAACCCCGGGCAGTGGTCGACGCCGACCAGGTCGTTGTCGACGGTCTTCGGGATGCCGACCGTGTACAGCGGCAACCCGGCCCGCTCGGCGCGGTCGGTGAGCGCGCCGAGCAGCGCCATAGTGCCGTTGCCGCCGATCAGTGCCACCCCGTCGACGCGGTGCTCGGCGAGCGTCGCCACCGCCGCGTCGAGGTCGTCGTCGGTGACCGCCCGGCGGCCGGCGCCGAGCCAGGAGCCGCCCCGGCGGGTCCACTCCGGCGGGACGTCGGCGAGGGTGACCGGAGTGAACCGGCCGTCGACGAGTCCGTCCGGGCCACCGCGCAGGGCGAGCACGTCGTGTCCTTCGGCACCGGCGAGGAAGCCGCGCAGGCTCGCGTTGACGACGCTGGTCGGGGCCCCGGTCTGGCCGATGAGCAGGCGCATGGCGATCAGGCCCCCGCCGGGCGGGTCGCCACGCTGAGGAAGCTCTGGAACGCCTCCAGCCCCTGCCGGCCGCCCTCGTAGCCGAGGCCGGAGTCGGCGAGTCCGCCGAACGGGATCCACGGGGTGTTCGGGGTACCGGTGTTGACGCCGACGATGCCGGCGCGCAACCGCGCCGCGACCGCGTGCGCCGCATCCAGGTCGGTGCCGCAGACGTAGCCGGCGAGCCCGTACCCGGTGGCGTGGTGCAGCGCCAACGCCGCGTCGAGGTCGTCGTAGACGTGCACCGGGGCGACCGGCCCGAAGATCTCGCTGGTCATCGCGCGACTGTCCATCGGCGCGTCGAGCAGGACGGTCGGGGTGGCGTAGTGCCCGGCGGCCGGGGTCGGGGCGTTCGGGGTGACCGCGCGGGCGCCCTTGGCGACGGCCTCGTCGACCAGCTCGGCCATCCGCGCCGGGTCGCCGGCCGGGGCGAGCGGCCCGAGGTCGGTGCCGGGATCCCGGGGGTCACCGACGGCCAGCGCCCGGGTGGCCGCGACGAACGCCTCGGTGAACTCGGCGGCCACCTCCCGGGCGACCAGGATCTGGTTCGCGGCGATGCAGGACTGGCCGTTGTTGCGGTACTTCGCCACGACCAGGGTCTGCGCGGCGGCCTGCGGGTCGGCGTCCGGCAGGACGACGAACGGCGCGCAGCCGCCCAGTTCCAGGACGGTGCGCAGGAAGCGGGGTGCCGCCTGGGCGGCCACCAGCCGGCCGACCCGGGTCGACCCGGTGAACGAGACCGCCTGCACGGCCGGGTCCGACAGCCACGGGTCGACCACGTCGGCGGGGGTGCCGAGCACGGTGGCGAGCACCCCGGCGGGCAGGTGCCGCTCGCACACGGCGGCGAGCACCAGCGAGGAGAGCGGGGCCAGCTCGGCGGGCTTGAACAGCACCGGGCAGCCGGCGGCGAGCGCCGGGGCGATCTTCCGGGCGGGGATGGAGACCGGGAAGTTCCACGGGGTGAGCACGGCGGCCACCCCGACCGGCCGGGTGGCCACCCGGTGCTCGTGCTGCGGCACCACCGTCAGCCGCTGGTCCTCCTGCCGCTCGACCAGGTCAGCCATGACCCGGAAGTAGGTGACGGTGAGCCCCAGCTCGGCGGTGGACTCGGCCAGCCGCTTGCCGGTCTCCCGGGTGATCAGGGCCGCCCAGTCCGGTCGGGTCGCCAGGGCCTCGACGTCGTCGGCGATCGCCCGCAACGCGGCGGCCCGCTGCGGCACCGGGGTCGCCGCCCAGGTCGGCAGCGCGGCGGTGGCGGCGGCGAGCGCCTCGGCGGCCTCGGCGGCGCCGCCGGTGACGACCTCGGTGAAGGCCGTCCCGGTGGCCGGGTCGACCACGGGCAGCACCGGCCCGGACGCGCCGGTCGGGCCGGCGCCGATCCGCACCGCGCTCTTGGCGGCCAGTACCTCGTCGACGATGGAAAAGTCGGTCACAGCTGCTCCTCGTACGGGTCGAGCTGGTCCGGATCGAGGTCGATCCCGAGACCGGGACGGGTTGGCACGACGACCGTGCCGTGGTCGGTCAGGAAGGCGTCGGCGGCCCGGCGCAGCGGGTTGGAGCGCACGTCCCACTCGACCAGGGACGTGGCCGGGCTGCTCGCGGCGACCTGCACGGTCGCGGCGGTGGCGATCGCGCCGTTGTAGAGGTGCGGGTTGACGGTCTTGCCCGCCGCCTCGCCGGCCCGCAGCACCCGCAGGTACTCGCTGATCCCGCCGACCTTGGTCAGGTCCGGCTGGAGGATCGCGACCCCGCCGGACACGTACGGGGTGAAGGCCGCCGCGCCGTAGAGGTTCTCCCCGGTGGCCAGGGGCATGCCGGTGCGGGCGGCGAGTTCGTCCAGTTCCGCCGGACGGTCCCCGGCCAGGGGCTCCTCGACCCAGGCGACGCCGAGGTCAGCCAGGGCCGGCACCATGGCCAGCGCCTCCGGCAACGTCCATGCCTGGTTGGCGTCGGCGAAGATCTGCGTGGCGTCGCCGAGGATCCGCCGGGCGGCGTGCACGTTGGCCAGGTCCCGGTCGCGACCGAAGCCGACCTTGACCTTCACCGCGGTCAGGCCGAGCGCCGCACACTGCTCGGCGGTCTCCGCGACCCCGTCGGGGCCGAGGCTGGAGCCGTAGACCGGCAGTTCGGTGCGGGGGTGGTCGGTGAGCAGCGACGCCAGGCTCCGCCCGGCGTGCCGGGCGGCCAGGTCCCAGAGCGCGATGTCGACCGCGCTGACCGCCTGGTGGATCGGGCCGGGAGCGCCCCACTGGCGGCCCAGCGGGCCGAGCTTCGCCATGAGGACGCGGTGCGCGGCCTCGGGGCTGCCCGGCCGGGTGCCGACCAGCAGCGGCGCGACCCCCTCGTCGATCGTGGAGACCCGCTCCCGCCAGGCCCAGGACGGGTAGTTGGCCCAGCTCTCCCCCACGCCGACCGAGCCGTCGGCGAGAACCACCTCGACCAGCACCATCACCCGGTGGGTCAGCGGGGCGAAGGACATCGCGATCAGCTCGTCGGGGCGGGCGCGGAACACCCGGCAGCGCACGTCGGCGACGGGGGCGTCGGGCAGTGCCCCGATCACCGGGGACGCACCGGTCGGCGTGGCGACGGTGGCCGCCTCGGCGCCCTCCCGCGCGGCCGCCCGGGCCACGTGCTGCAGATCTCCGCTGGAAGCCATGAGTCCTCTCTCACACGTGTGAAGAACTGCATGCAGTTCTAGCCGTCGTTCATCGAGCGGTCAAGAGCTGGAAACAAACCGGGGCGCCACGATCAGGAAACGAGGGCGCCGAGGTCGGACACCGCGCACCAGACCGGACAGACGTCCAGGTGGCGTCACCCGGCGTTGGTTGATCGACTCCGCGTCGGCGAAACCGGCGTGACCAAGCCGCCCGCACACCGCGACATCGGCAAACCGCCCGACCGGGCGCGGGCGACGGGCCGGCTACGACGGCGGCGGGACAGGCCGGCTAGGACGACGGTGAGCTGGCCCGGCCAGCGGTCGGACGGTGCGTGGTCAGACCGGGACGACGCGGATGCCGTTGCGCCGCACCGCCGCGGCGACCGGCTCGGGCAGCGGCGCGTCGACGACCAGGGTGTCGATCCGGTCGAGCCCACAGACCTGCACCGGCGCGGTGGCGGTCAGCTTGCTCGCGTCCACCAGCAGGACGATCTCGTCGGCGATCTCCATCAGGGCGTGCTTCGCGCTGAGCTCGATCTCGGAACGCACGTAGACGCCGCGTTCGTCGAGCGCGCCGGCGCCGAGGAAGAGCGTCCGGATCCGCAGCCGCCGGGTCAGGTCGCGGGCGGCGAAGCCGACCAGCGCCTGGTTGTCGTGCAGCAGTTCGCCGCCGATCCCGATCACCCGGGCCCGGGGCCGCGACAGCATGTGCCCCAGTACGGGCACCGAGTGGGTGACCACGCACCCGTCGAACTCCGCCGGCAGGGCGTGCGCGACCTCGGCGGCCGTGGTGCCGCTGTCGATGCCGATGGTGTCGCCGGGGCGCACCAGTCGGGCGGCAGCGGCACCGATGGCCTGCTTGGCGCGGGTGTGGGTCTGCGCCCGGGAGGCGAACCCGGGCCCGGCGGCACCGCCGGGCGGCAGGCTCACCCCGCCGTGGACGAGGGTCACCTCGTTGGCCTCGGCGAGTTGGCGCAGGTCCCGGCGGACGGTCATCTGCGAGACGCCGAGCTGGGCGCTGAGTTCCGCGACGGACAGGAAGCCGGCCCGGCGCAGCGCGGCCATGATCTGGGTGCGGCGCCGGGGCGCGCCCTCGTACCGAGCCGTCTCCACGCTCACGCCGGGCCTCCTGCCGATCGCCCTCACGGGTTCGTCGGCAGTTTAGAGCACCACAGGATCTGTTCGTTAGTTACCACGTGATGGTAGGTTCCCAACATCTTCTGGTAATCCTGGGGAGGAACCATGACCATCGCCACCGTGTCGCCGACCGTGCTGGCGCGTCCCTCCGGCGGCTACGCCATGCTCGCCATCGACCAGCGGGAAGCCCTGCGGGCGATGTTCGCCGCGAAGCAGAGCGAGCCGGTGACCGACGGGCAGATCACCGACTTCAAGGTCGCGGCGGCCCGCACCCTGAGCCCGTACGCCTCGGCGATCCTGGTCGACAAGCAGTTCGCCTGGGACGCCGTCATCGCCGCGAACGCCGTCGACCCCGGGTGCGCCCTCATCGCCGCCGCCGACCACTTCACCGGCAGCGCCACCGAGTTCGTCGCCGACGTGGCCATCGACGACGACGTCGACCCGGCCACCGTGCGAGCCCAGGGTGCCAGGGCCCTCAAGCTGCTCGTCCTCTGGCGCCCCGACGAGGACCCCGCCGGCCGGATCGCCCTGGTGACCGACTTCGTCCAGCGGTGCCGTACCAACGGACTGGTCAGCATCATCGAGCCGGTGTCGCGCGGCCCCCGCGACGGCGGCGCCTTCGATCACGACGCCGGCATCTTCGCCGCCGCCGAGGAACTCGGCACGCTCGGCGCCGACCTCTACAAGGCCGAGGTCCCCACCGCCGGGCAGGGCACCGACGAGGAGATCCGCACCGGCTGCGCCAAGCTGACCGAGGCCGTCACCGGGCCCTGGGTGGTGCTGTCGTCCGGCGTACCCGCCGAGCGCTTCCCCGACGCGGTACGCCTCGCCTGCCAGGCCGGCGCCTCGGGCTTCCTCGCCGGCCGCGCGATCTGGGCCTCGGTCGTCGGTAGCCCGACCATGGCCGACGATCTGCGGACCGTCTCGGTGGACCGGCTGCGCCGCCTCTGCGACGTGGTCGACGACGCGGTGTCCCGCTAACCCGGTGACCGGCCTCGGCGCTGTCCTCGCGGTGGTGGCGGTCGCCCTCGGGGCGGCCATGCAGCGCGCCACCGGGCTCGGCTTCGCGCTGGTCGCCGCTCCCTTCCTGGTCATCATCCTCGGCCCGTTCTCCGGCGTCGTGCTGGCGAACCTGCTCTCCGCCGTGATCAACGTCGCCGTGCTCGGCACCACCCTGCGTGCCCTGCACGGACGGCTGGCGGTCGAGATGATCACCGGTGTGGTGGTCGCCGTCCCGCTCGGCGCCTGGGTGGTGACCGCCCTGCCCGGCCCGCTGCTGCTCGTCGGCGTCGGCTCGGTCACCGCGGCCTCGGTCACCTGGGTCGCCCGCGGCAATCCGCTACCGTTCCTCCGCCGGCGGAGCGGCCCGCTGCTGTCCGGCTTCACCTCCGGTTTCTTCAACACCACCGCGGGCACCGGCGGCCCACCCCTGGCCGTCTACGCGCAGAGCACCAACTGGGAACAGCGCAGCTTCGTCCCGACCGTGCAGCTCGTCGGCCTGGTCACCAACCTGCTCTCGCTGGCCACCAAGGGCCCGCCGGAGCTGTCCTGGCCGCTGTTGCTGGCCTGCGTCGCGGCGATGGCCGTCGGGATCGCCGGCGGCCAGGTCCTGGTTCGTTGGCTGCCCGAGGACCGGGCCCGCCGGTGGGTCGTCGCCCTGGCACTGATCGGTAGCGTCATCGCCGCCGGAAAGGGAGTGACAGCCCTGTGGTAGTCGACACCGACGACAACCGCACGTCGGCCGACCCGCCCCGCCGCTGGCCCGGTCGGGTCTTCGACCGGGGCGTCGACCCCGACCCCCGGTTCAGCCTCGCCAACGAGCGGACCTTCCTGGCCTGGATCCGCACCTCGCTGGCCCTCTTCGCCGCCGGTGTCGCACTGGAGGCACTGACCCTGCCCATCGCCCCCGGACTACGCCGGGCGGCAGCCGTCGTCCTGATCCTGCTCGGCGCGGTGGCACCGGTCCAGGCGTTCCTCGGTTGGCTCCGCACCGAGGCGGCCCTACGGCTCGGCCGGAGCCTTCCGCCGTCGATGCTGGCGGTGCCGCTCGGGCTGGGCCTGGTCGTGGCGGGCGGGCTGATCCTGATCGGCCTCCTGGTGTGACCCGCCCGCCGGACGACGCCGAGCGGCGGCCCGCACCGCCGACCGGTGACGGTGGTCTCCAGCTCGAGCGGACCATGCTCGCCTGGCGACGTACCACAGCGGCGTTCCTGGTGGCCGCCGCCGTCAGCGCGCGACTACTCGTACCGCTGCTCGGCGGCTGGGCCTATCCCGCCGTGATGGTCCCGGCGCTGGCCGCGTGCGCGGTCGGCGTGGCCGGACGCGCGGTGCCGCTCCGGCACCGCCCGGCCACCACCGACCTGACGGCCGTCCGGCCCCGCCCCGGCCGGCTGGCCGCCGTCGCCCTCGGCACCCTCCTGCTCGGCCTGGCCGCCAGCACCGCCACCCTGACCACCCCCTGAACCTTGCCCCCCGCGTGATCGCGACATTGGCGGTCCCGCCGGCTTCATGATCAACATTGGTCGCGCCGGTCTTGGTGGCGGGTCAAGGCGGCGGGAGCTGGGATTCCGCTGTTCGGGCCGGTCGCTCCGGCGGGGGGATCCGGGCGGACGTTGCGGTAGGGCAACTACGATCCGGGAATGGTTCGCGAGGACGACATGCAGGACGAGCAGCGGTTGCGCCGCATCGAGGCGATCACCGACGCCGCCCTGACCCGGCTCGACGCCGCCGACCTCTTCGACGAACTGCTCGACCGGCTCCGTGACCTGCTCCAGGTCGACACGGCCGCCATCCTCCTGCTCGACGTACGTGCCCAGCAGCTCGTGGCCACCGCGGCCAAGGGGCTGGAGGAGGAGGTCCGGCAGGGGTTCCGCGTCTCGGTCGGCCGGGGCTTCGCCGGTCGGATCGCCCTCACCCGGCACCCGGTGGTCATCGAGGAGGTCACCCCGGGCCGGGTCGTCAACCCGATCCTGCTACAGACCGGAGTCCGGTCCCTGCTGGGCGTGCCAATCGTCGCACGCGACGAACTCCTCGGTGTGCTGCACGTCGGCACCCTCACGCCACGCCGGTTCACCCCGGACGACGTCCGCCTCCTGGAACTCGTCGCCGACCGGGTCCGGCTGGCCCTCCCCGCCCGCGCGAACAGCCTGGACCAGGCCGCCGCGCTGGCGTTGCAGCGCAGCCTGATCCCCGCCGAACTGCCCGAGATACCCGGTCTCGAACTGGCTGGCCGGTACGTGCCGGGTCACGCCTCCGGCGTCGGCGGCGACTGGTACGACGTTTTCTCCCTTCCCTCCGGATGGCTGGGCGTGGTCGTGGGCGACGTGTCGGGCCACGGCCTCCAGTCCGCAGTGGTGATGGGACGGGTCCGCAGCGCCCTGCGGGCGTACGCGCTGGTCTGCGACGATCCGGCGGAGGCGCTGACGCTACTCAACCGGAAGGTGGTCCACTTCGAGGCCGGCAGCCTGACCACCGCGCTCTACCTGATGATCTCCCCGGACGGTTCGACGCTGCTCGCCTCCCTGGCCGGCCACCCCCGCCCGGTCCTGGCCATACCGGGCCAGCCGAACACCCTGCTGCCCGCGCACGTCGACCCTCCGCTCGGCACCAGCCGACACGTACCACGGCACGCCACCCGGATCGACTTCCCACCCGGCGCGATCCTGGTCTCCTACACCGACGGGCTGGTCGAGCGCCGGGACGAAGTGTTCGACGTCGGCGTTGCCCGGCTGATGGCCGCCATTCCGTCAGCGTCCGCCGACAGCGTGTGCCGGACCGTGATGGCGACCCTCGACGTCGAGCATCCGGCCGACGACATCGCCCTGCTCGCCATCCGCAGGCTGCCCGATTAGGGCCACGTCAGGCGACGTTCACCCTGGCGACGTCCTTGCCCAGACGCAGGTGAAGTCCGCCGTGATACCTTCGGCGTCGCCGTGCGCTGCTGCAACCTGAGGAGGTGAGACCGATCAACGCTGTGACAGGTCGGGACTCCCTCCCCCGCATGGTCTAGGGAGTGCCCGCAGAAGGCATCCCGAAAGGCATGAACCCATGCGCTTCACCTCTGAGACGTCGTCCGACGGCGTCTCCGAACAGCTTTTCACTCTTGGCGAGATTCCCGGCGTGCTGTGGACGCGGCAAGGTGCCACCGGTACTCGTCCTCTCATCCTGATGGGACACGGCGGCGGCCAGCACAAGAAGGCCCCCGGCATCCTGGCGCGGGCGCGCCGCTTCGTGGCCGAGTGCGATTTCGCCGTGGTGGCGGTCGACGTGCCTGGCCATGGCGACCGGCCGAAGGACGAGGAGTACCACCGGATCGCGACCGAGAACCAGGCACGTGTGGAGGCCGGAGCAGAGTTGGCTCCGCTGATCGCGGCCTTCCAGGCGCTCGTGGCCCGCCAGACCGTCCCGGAATGGCAGGCCGTCCTGGACGCGGTCCAGCAACTCGAACACGTCGGCGCCGGCCCGGTGGGCTACTGGGGGGTGTCGTTGGGTTGCGGACTCGGCGTGCCGTTCGTCGCCGCCGAGCCCCGGGTCCGCGCGGCAGTGCTGGGCCTGGGCGGGGCGCTGGCATCGGCCGATGCCGCCACGCGGATCACCGTCCCGGTGGAGTTCCTGTTGCAGTGGGACGACGAGCGGGTGCCACGGGACCAGGGCCTGGCACTGTTCGACGCCCTGGCGTCAGCCGAGAAGACGCTGCACGCCAACCCCGGCAGACACGGAGAGATTCCGGCATTCGAACTGGACAGCAGCCTACGGTTCTTCGTCCGGCACCTCACCTGACACTGTCGGCAGCCAGCCGCCGCGCCGATCGGGGTCGCTTCCCGATCGGCGCGGCCAGGTCAACCCGTCGCTTGCGGCATCCGGGCGGGTTGCATCAGCCGGAGCAGTTGTTGCTGGTCTGCTTGACCGTGTACTCCCGGTCGTCGTGGGTGATGCCCGACGGGGCACCGTCGAAGTACGTCTCGACCTTCTCCCAGCCTCGGCGCTGCTCGTAGTGCAGGTGCGGGGCACCGGAGTTGCCGGTGCTGCCCAGCTTGCCGATCTGCTGGCCCTGCTCGACCCGCTGACCGACCTCGACCATGGGCGGCTCGAGCAGGTGGAGGTACTGCGTCTCCCACCGGCCGCCGTGGTCGATCTTCACCCAGTAACCACCACCCCGGCCGCGCGGGCCGTCCGGGTTCTCCGGGGTACGACCACCGATCGACCCGTTGACGCCGGCCACGGTGACCGTGCCACCGTAGGACGCGAGCACCGGCCTGCCCCACGCCTCCCCCTCTAGCGGGAACAGGTCGACGTCGTAGTCGTCGTGGCCGGGGTAGGTGCCGAGCTGCCACGTCTCGCCGCAGGCGACGGGGAGTTGGAACAGCGGTCGCGGCCCCGGTGGAAGCAACAACGGCACCACGACCACCGCAACGGCGACGATCAGCGCGACCGCCCCGAGGGCGAGGAGGACGAGAAGGGCGCGGCCCCGGCGGGCGCGGTGGCTACGCGGTCGGGGGTGCTGGCCGGTCGTCACGGCTCCGAGGATGGCAGACGCCGCCAAGGCGTGCTGCCCCGGCACGACATTCGGTACGGGGCATCGTCACGCGCCAGATCTTGGACAGTTACCGTTCAGCGAGGACGGTAACTGTCCAAGATTCGGCTCGCGTCCTGGGCGAACTGGTCGGGGACGCAGGGCACGAGGCTCAACTCCGTCCGCTGTGGCACAGCGTCGACGGGCCGTCGGGGACGCTGTCCCGGTACGTCTCCGAGTCCAGGACCGGCGCGTACCCCAGGTCGCGGCGGGCAGCGTCGAGGTCGAAGAGCGCCTCAGTGTTCGCCGAGGTGATCGTGTACGCCCCGAAGCGGACGTCCGCCCGCAGCGCGCGGCGTACCGCCTGGCCCAGGTCGGCCGGGCCGAGCCAGGTGTCGAACCAGCCGTGCGTCGGCGGCGCCGGACGGCACCCGCCGAGGCGCAGGCAGACCACTGAGAACGCGCCGTCGTCGGCGTACACCCGGGCGGCGGCCTCGCCGAAGACCTTGGTCGCGCCGTAGCCGCAGCACGGGTGGGGCGGCCACGAGTCGCGGATCGGACCGGGCTCGGGTCGGGCGCTCGGTGGGAGGTAGCCGCCGAGCGCGTGGACGGAGCTGGCGAGCACCATCCGGCGTACGCCCGCCTTGGCCGCTGCCACCAGGACCCCGGTCAGCACCTCGATGTTGGGGCCGCGCAGCGTGTCCCAGTCCTTCCCCGGCCGCGGGTTCCCGGCCAGGTGCACGACCGCGTCCATCCCGGCGCAGACCTGCTCGGCGAACCCCGGGTCGGCGAGGTCACCGCACACCACCTCGACCCGCCTGGCGCGCGGAGCGCCGGCCCCACCCGGAACGGGCCCGCCCGCGACTCCGTCCGCAGTCGCCGCGCCGAAGGGATCAGGAGCGCGCAGGTCGGTCAACCGCAGCTCGTGGTCTGCGGCGAGTTCCGGCACGAGCAGCGTGCCGACCCCGCCGGCCGCGCCGGTGATGAGTACTCGCATTCGGGTCACCAGTTCGTGAAGGAGCCGTCGCGGCGGTGGTAGACCGGCAGCGGATCCGGCCCGCGCTGGTCGAGCCGGCGAGCGGCGGCGAGGTCGAGTTCGATGCCGAGGCCGGGGCGCTCCGCCGGTCGTACGCGACCGGGGGCCAGCTCGGGTCCGGCGGTCACCACGGGCGAGGGCGGGAACTCGGACCAGGGCTGTTCCTGGACGGAGACGTTCGGCAGGACCAGGTTCAGGTGTGCCGAGGCGGCGGCGGTGACCGCGCCGAGCGGATTGTGCACGGCCAGATTGATGTGGTGCGTCTCGGCCAGCGCGGCGATCTTGCGAGCTTCGGTGAGGCCCGTGTTGGCCACGTCGACCCGGGCGTGGTCGATCAGCTCACCCTCGATCAGTGGCCGGAACTCCCACTTCGTACCGAGCTGCTCGCCCGCCGCGAGCGGGACCGAGGTGCGCTGGCGCAGCGTCCGATAGCCGTCGAGGTGTTCGCTGCGCAGCGGGTCCTCGACGAAGTACGGCCGCAGCGGCTCCAACTCCCGGCAGAGCGTCACCGCCTGCGGGGGTTCCAGCCGGGTGTGCACGTCGAGCAGCAGTTCGACGTCGTCGCCCAACGTAGCGCGGAGCCGTTCCATGGTGGCGACGGTGTTCCGGAGGGCGCGGCGCTGGTCGTACTCGCCGTCGGGGTCCGGGCTGTTCGCCGGCACCCGCAGGAACCGCCAGCCGGCCGCCACCAGCCGCTCGGCCTCGGCCACCATGGCTTCCGGTTCCCGGGCGGCGACGTGGACGTAGCTTTCCACGTAGTCCCGGGAGGCGCCGCCGAACAGCTGGTAGAGCGGGACGCCGAGCGTCTTGCCGCGCAGGTCCCAGAGCGCCACGTCGATCGCGGCGAGCACGGAGGCGAGCACGCCGGTCGCCGGGAAGAAGCCCGAGCGGGCGAGCACCTGCCCGTGGTGTTCGATCCGGCCCGGGTCGGCCCCCACCAGTTGCTCGGCGAAGTCCTCCACCGCGCCCCGGACGGCCCGCCAGCGGGACCGCATGCCGACCTCGCCCACGCCGTACTCGCCGGAGTCGGTGTGCACGAGCACCAGCAGCATGGCGCTGCTGCCCTGCGGCACGGTCAGCAGTTCCAGGTCAATGATCTTCACTGCGCCCCCAGGTGTAGGTGGGTCCGGCGTCGACCCCGACCTCGACGGCGAAGATCCGGCCGCTGTCCGGTGCCGCCTGGCGGGTCGCCGCGTCCAGCCCGATCCAGGCCGAGGTCACCACGAGGGTGCCGGCGACGAGGCAGACGGCGGTCGGCCGGGGCACCGGCACCCGTACCTGCGTCAGCAGGGTGCCGTCCGGGGCGAAACGGCGGACGCTCCAGCCGTCCCACATCGCCACCCAGAGGCAGCCCTCGGCGTCGACGCAGAGCCCGTCGGGGGTGGCATCGTCGTACTCCACCAGGGTGCGCGGGTCGTCGACCTCGCCGCTGGCCGGGTCGTAGCGGTAGGCGGTCAGCCGCCGACGCCGGCTGTCCACGTGGTACATCGTCTCGCCCGACGGGTCGAACCCGAGCCCGTTCGCGCACCCGATGTCCGTCAGCACGGTCGCCACCGAGCCGTCCGGTTCCAGCCGGTAGAGCCCGCCGGACCAGGGTTCCGCGCCGCCGAGGATCTGGCTTCCGGCGAGGAACCGGCCGTACGGGTCACAGCTCCCGTCGTTCATTTGGGTCTGCGGCGCGGCGACGTCACCGGTGAGCGCGCGTACCGTGCCGTCGGTGGCGACGTGCCGGAAGCCGCGCCCGGCCGCCACGACCCAGCCCGCGCCGGGGGCCGCGAGCGGTGCCACCGCCCCGGTCGCCGCGCCCACGTCGTACCCGGCGAGCACCTCGATCCGGTCGCCGTCGAACCGTCCCCGCCACAGCCGACCGACGCGGATGTCGACCCAGAGCAGTTCACCGGTATGCGGGTCCAGCCGAGGCCCCTCACCGAGTTCGTAGTGCTCGGCGAGGACCGGCCGGGCGAGCAGCGTTTCAGGACTTGACGGCACCGGCGATTCCCTCGACGAAGGTCCGTTGCAGGAACAGGAAGATCGCGATGATCGGCAGCAGGCTGATCGTCGCCGCGGCGGCCAGGCCGCCCCAGTCGGTGGCCTCCTGCCCGAAGAAGCTGTACATGCCGACACCGAGCGTGCGCAGCTCCGGCCGGCCCAGGGTGAACACCAGCGGGATGAAGAAGGCGTTCCAGGCCGCCATGAAGTTGAACAGCGCCACGGTGCCGATCACCGGCTTGGCCAGCGGCAGCATGATCCGGAAGAAGATGCGCGGGTAACCGGCGCCGTCCATCCGGGCCGCGTCCTCCAGTTCCTGCGGCATGCCGGCGAAGTACCCCATGAAGAGCAGGATGGGTACGACGTGCGCCGGCCCGGCGGTGGCCAGCACCGCGCCGAGCAGACCGTTGCTCAGCCCGAGCCCGTCGACCAGCTTGAAGATCGGGATGATCGTGTAGCCGTGCGGGATGAACATGGTGGCGACGAGCAGTCCGACGATCACCTTCTTGCCGGGCAGGCGGCCCCGGCCGAGGGCGTACCCGGAGGTGGCGGAGACCAGCAGGACGATGGCCACGACGGTGACGGAGAAGACCACCGTGTTGGACAGGTAGGTGCCGAAGTGCGCGGTGTCCCAGGCCCGGACGAAGTTGTCGAGGTTCCACTCCTCGGGCAGCACCGAGAGCCCGCCGAGGAAGACCTCCCGCTCCGACTTGAAGGACGTGGAGACCATCCAGACGAACGGATAGATCCAGACCAGGCAGAGCGGGATCAGCAGCAGGTGCCAGAGGTGCAGCCGGCGCATCAGTGACTCCCCTTCAGGTACTGCCGGCGCAGCAGCGGTGCCTGCAGTGCGGTCATCAGCAGCGTGATCAACCCGAAGACGACACCGGCGGCACAGGCGAAGCCGTAGCGGGGCGCGTTCAGCTCGGGGTTGAAGGCGTACCGGTAGATGTAGGTGGCGACCACGTCGGTGGCGTAGTTGGGGCCGCCCTGCGTCATCGCCTGCACCAGGTCGAACGGGTTCATGCTCTTCTGGAAGGTGAGCAGCAGGATCACCACGCCGATCGGGGCGATCACCGGGAGCGTGACGTTCCACAGCGTCTGCCGGCCGTTCGCCCCGTCGATCTTCGCGGCCTCGTACAGGTCCTCGGGAACGGTCTGCAGCGCGGCGAGCCAGTAGATGAGCGTGATGCCGAAGCCCTTCCAGACGTCGACCGCCATGACCGTCGGCAGGGCGTACGACTCGGAGAGGAAGCTCACCGGTGTGTCGACGAGCCCGACCGAGCGCATCAGCTCGTTGACGAACCCGCCGGCCGGGTCCAGCAGGACCGCGATGACGATGCCGACCACCGCGGTGGTGGTCACGACCGGCAGGAAGAGCAGGAGCCGGTAGAGGTTGCGCCCGCGCAGCTTCCGGCTGTTGAGCAGGATCGCCACGAGCAGCGCCAGCGGCATCTCGACGCAGATCGCGACCAGGGAGAAGAAGAAGGAGTTCCGGAACGAGTGCCAGAACTTCTCGCTGCCCAGCACCTCGGTGAAGTTGGCGAAGCCGACGAACTCGGTCGCCGGGCCCACCCCGTCCCAGTTGAAGAACGAGTACCACCAGCTCGCGACCATCGGCCAGAGCGTGAAGGCCACGAAGAGCAGCAGCATCGGGGCGAGGAAGACGTACTGCCAGGCGTACTGGCGCAGCTTGCCGGGACGGCGGCGCCGGGCGGCGGTGGGAGCCGGCCGGGGTGGCGCCGCCGAGTCGGCGGCGCCACCCGGGACGACGGTGGGGACGCTGGTCACTTCTGGCCCGGGTTGAACGGCTGCAGCGGGTCCCAACCGGGGAAGGTGAGGTCAGCGCGCGAGGCCTGCACCCCCTTGGCCGACAGGGCCTTGACCTGCTCGTCGATGAAGGCCTCGAGCTGGCCGTTGAGGGTCGTGACGGCCGAGCCGGCGAAGGGCTGGTTGCGC
Source organism: Micromonospora pallida (assembly GCF_900090325.1). NCBI lineage: Bacteria > Bacillati > Actinomycetota > Actinomycetes > Micromonosporales > Micromonosporaceae > Micromonospora > Micromonospora pallida. Next base: position 4,022,856 of record NZ_FMHW01000002.1, read on the forward strand.
AGGATGGCCGGCAGGGCGATCTCGGACCACTGCAGGTCCTGCTTGCCGCGGATGGCCGACAGGAGTTGCGCGCCGCCGGGGCTGGCGAGCGTCGGGTTGGGAACGAGCCGGACGGTCTCCGCGGCGACGTCCATGATCGCCTTCTGGTCCGGGTTGCCCGCAGCCTTGTCCTGCCAGGCGCTCTCCAGAGCGGTCAGGGTGCCGAACTTCTCGTAGTACGCCCGGTGGAACTCCTTCGAGGCGAGGAAGTCCATCACCTTCCACGCCTGCTCCGGGTGCTTGCTCTGCGCCGACATCGACCAGAGCGGGCTGAAGCTGGCCGTCTGCCCCGAGTAGCCGCCGCGCCCGGCCGCCGGCACGGGCACGGCCGCGATGCTCATGTCGAGCTGCGGGTTCAGCTTGCGGACCTCGTTGATCTGGAACGGAGCGGCGAGGAACATCGCCAGCTCGCCCTTGGCGAACGCCGTGTGCACCCGGCCCGCGTCTGTCCAGGTCTCCCAGCCCGGGGTCATGATCTTCGCCGCGTGCATCCGGCGGAGCAGGTCGACCGCCGCGGCGAGCGACGGGTTGGTGATCGCCGCCTTGCCGGTGCGCAGGTCGATGCCGTTGTCGATCGAGGACGGTCCGGCGGTGTGCTGGAACATGCGGGCCAGGTTGCTCTTGCTCCACAGGCCGGCGAAGCCGAACGTCTTGCCCCCGCCGGCCCGGGTGATGGCGGCGGCGGCCTGCTCCATTTCCTCCCAGGTCTTCGGGACGGCGCTGACGCCACCGACCTTCGCGGCGGTGTTGTTCATCAGGAGGAACCGCACCACGGACCACTTGCCCCAGACCAGCGGCAGCGAGTAGAGCTTGCCGTCGCGGTGCAGGCCCGAGGTGGCCGGGTCGAGGGTGCCCTCGGGGAACCGGGCCTTGAACTCGTCGGTGACGTACTGGTCCAGGGGTGCGACCCAGCCCCGCGAGAAGATCCGGTCGAAGCCCTGGTCCTGCGCCCGGAAGACGTCCGGCGCGTTGCCCTGCTGGAAGCTGAGTTCGATGGCGTTGATCTGCTGGTCGGTCGGGTTCTCGATGACCTGGACCTTGATGCCGGGGTTCTCCTTCTCGAACAGGTCGAACTGTTCGCGGTAGAACTGGGAGGCACCGGTGGGGTCGGGAACCAGCATGACCTTGATCGTCACGGTGTCCCCACTGGACTCGTCGCCACCGCCGACCAGGTTGCATGCGGTGGTCAACCCGCCCGCCGCGGTCGCGGCAGCCCCCACACCCAGGATCCGCAGCAGGGACCGGCGGGTGAGTTCAGCTTGCTTCATGTCCTACTCCTGTTCGATCACCGGTGGCGGAGCCGATCGGCCAACCATGACGTGGCTTCGGTCTGTGTTTCGTCGCGGTGAAGAGCGTGTTGAGGACAGTAGCTTCACCGACCACCTTGTGCAATAGCCATCCGCCATGTGGGTTGGTTACGCATAGCTGTCATGGATTGGCCCGGTGTGGCGAGGCGCCGACGATCCGGCCAGCGCCTCGCCGACGAACCGGATCTGTTCGACCCGCTGCCGGACGGCCCCACCCTCGTGCCCGTTGTACGGCCACACCCGGATGTCCCTGGGTCCGGCGTAGTGGTTGTAGGCGGCGAAGACCGTCGAGGGTGGACAGACGGCGTCCCGGAGCCCCACCGAGAAGAGCGCCGGGGCGGTGGCGTGCGCGGCGAAGTTGACCCCGTCGAAGTAGCTCAGCGTCTGGAAGACCCGCTCCTCGGCGTCCCGGTGGACGGAGAGATAGGTGGTCAGTTCCGAGTAGGGCGCGGCGCCGGTGGCCTCGGTGGCCCGCCGATAGTGGCAGAGGAACGGCACGTTGGCGACGACCGCGGCGAGCCCCTCGACGAGCCCCGCGGCGGCGAGCGCGATCCCGCCACCCTGGCTGCCGCCGGCCACCACCACCCGGTCCGGATCGACCAGTGGGTGCTCGCGGACGGTCTCGACGGCGCGCACCGCGTCGGTGAAGACCCGCCGGTAGTAGTACCCGTCCCGGTCGGCGATCCCCCTGGTCAGGAAGCCGGTGACGGCCGGCCCGCCGACCGGCGCCGGGTCCGGTGTGTCGCCGGCCAGGGAGCCGTTGGAGCCCTGGCCACGGGTGTCCATCACGAGGTGGGCGTACCCGGCGGCGCTCCAGTGCAGCCAGTCCAGCGGGAGGCTGCGGCCGCCGCCGTAGCCGATGAACTCGACGACGCAGGGCAGCGGCCCGGTGGCGCCGCGCGGGGTCAGGAACCAGCCGCGCACCGGGTGGCCGCCGAATCCGGCGAAGGTGACGTCCCAGCACTCGACGGTGACCAGACCCGCGTCGTACGGCTGGAAACGCGCCGGGAACGCCTGGGATCGGGCCTGGTCGAGGGTGTTCCGCCAGTAGGCCCGGAAGTCGTCCGGCTCGTTCCGGTCGGGTCGGTACTCCCGCAGGCGGTCCAGCGGCCAGTCAACAAGCATGCATACCACTCCCAACAGAGACCCTTGACACAGGTATCAATTGCATCAACGATCCATTTCATGGATGTGAAGCCCACCCTACCGAGGCGACATCGCTCACCGCTCACCCTCTTCCTCGCCCTCGCGGCGATGGTGCTGCCCTTCGGGACGGCGGCCGTCGCGGCACCGGCCACCCAGGACCAGGCACCGTTCGCCGCCCCGCTGCGCGAGACGGACAAGCCCGACCTGCGGATTCGGCAGGTGGCCACCATCGAGGGCGACCACCACCAGATGATCTTCCACCACGCCACCTGGCAGGGCGGCCAGACCTACCTGCGCGACATCCGGGTCCGCAGCGGCAACAGCTGGCTCCCCGTCACCGACACGACGCACCGCTTCGACGAGCAGTGGCTCGTGCTCAGCGGCGAGAACGGCACGCCGACCGACTACTACAGCTCGATGAACCCGGCCTGGGTCGGCTTCACCGGACTCCGCACCGTCGACGGTCGTACCGTCGAGCTGACCACCGGGGCGCCCGGGGCGTACGAGATGACCGTCCGCTGGTCGGTCGCGGGCGACAACCCCGAGGCGTCCTGGACGCTGACCGCCCGCCGCGCTGACAACTTCGTCGTCGGCTACCAGTCGCTCGACGTCACCTCCTTCGGTGACGTCGACGAGGTGCTCTGCGGCAGCCGCCAGCACGCCCGGGTCATCTACGGCGCCGAGGCGCTCAGCGCCTGGGAGCTGATGACCCCGGCGTGCCTGATGGAACGCACCGTCGCGGGCCAGCAGGTGACCAGCGGGGTCTACGCGCCCGCCGAGGTGATCCCCTTCGAGCACCAGCGCGACGCCGGCGCGGACGGGCAGCCGTTCGGAATGAGCCTGCGTAACGAGAACGGCGGCATCCAGCCGGTCGCCTTCGCGCCGCAGGTCGGCCGGCTCTCGCCGCTGCAGACCGGACAGCAGCACAAGTTCGCGTTCGGCGTCTACGCCCAGCCCACGAAGATGTACCAGGCGTACACGGACCTGAGCCGGGACGAGTACGACTACAGCGCGTACCGGCAGAACATCTACGACACCTCGCTCACCGAGACGGTGCACAACCTGGTCGACCTCACCATGAAGGACACCGAGGCCGACGACAGCGAGACGTACCAGCGTTCGCTGTCGGGCTGGTGGGACCGGGCGAAGGGCTTCGTGGACACCGAGAACGACCGTGCGGTGCGTACCGCCACCAGCGGTGTCCTGCTCGGCGCCTACTACCTCACCGGGGACCGGGACCTCTACGACAAGCGGGCCCGGCCGTCCCTGGAGTACCAGGTGTCGCGGAACAACATCGGGTGGACCCCGATCAAGGAGAACCCGGTCTACGGCGACACCAACGCCTGGCGCATGGGCAGCATCTCCGGGGACGCCTCCACCCTCGTCCCGCTCTACGAGCAGACCCGGGGCCAGGTGGCCGGCCTGCACGAGCTGGCCCTGAAGTCGATCGAGGACCGGGTCCGCAAGGACAGCCGGACGCCGGTCAGCACCCCGCTCGCGGCGTGGCGGCTCACCGGTAACCCGGCGTACCTGGCCGAGGCGAAGGCCGAGGCGGACCGCTACATCACCGCCCAGATCGACCCGGCGTACACGACGAACATCGCCGAGAACGGCTTCCAGTTCAACTACTCCAAGGGCTGGATCGAGCTGCTGGAGCTGTACGAGGAGACCGGCGACAAGCGTTACCTGAACGCCGCCTACACCGAGGCGAAGCGGTTCGTCACCCAGACGATGGTGCGCCCGGTGCCCGAGGGCAACATCACCGTCAACGGCGACGGCTGGATCGACGCGCAGGTGGACCGCTGGACCCCGCCGGTCACCTACGACTACCCGAAGAAGGACGTGCCGGCCGAGGAGGTCCCGGCCTGGATGGTCTCCACCAACGGCATGACCTTCGAGCAGCTCAGCACCTACAAGATCGCAGCGGGTCGGGAGAACCCCGGCGGCGGTCTGGTGATGAACCCGATCTGGGCGCCGTTCCTACTGCGGCTCTCCGCGCACACCGACGACAAGATGCTCGCCGACGTGGCGCACAACCTCGTCGTCGGCCGCTTCACCAACTACCCCGGCTACTACTACCGGGAGTTCACCGCGGCCCAGATGCGCCCGGACTTCCCGCTGACCGGCCCGGCCGGACTCACCTCCATCTACTACCACCACATCCCGGCGCAGCTCGGCCTGGCCATGGACTACCTGATCTCCGAGCAGACCTTCCGCTCGGACGGCAGGATCAGCTTCCCGTCCGTGTTCGAGACCAACTACGTCTACTTCAAGTACCACGTCTACGGGCACCAGCCCGGCGAGTTCTACGGTGAGGACGGCGTCTGGCCGTACCTGCCGAAGGGCATCGTCGACGTCGAGGACCCGCAGCTCAACTGGGTCACCGGGCACGGCAACAAGAGCCTCTACGTCAGCCTGACCAACGAGGCGACGAAGGACTCGCGCAGCGTCGTGCGCTTCGACCCGAAGGTCAGCGGGGTGCAGCCGAACCGGGCGTACAAGGTCGAGGTGATCCGCGACAACGGCGCCCGGACCGTCACCACGATGCGTGGCGGCGTCCTGCCGGTCACCGTCTCCGAGCGGGGCATCACCGCGCTGGTCGTCCGCGACGTGGCGGTGCCGAACGTGGGCCACCAGGTCGGCGGCGAGCAGGCCGACACCGGGTCGGAGAGCTACCACTTCGACGACGCGAGCCCGATCGGGACCGCCCGGGGAATGCTGCTGACCCGGCCGGACGGCAGCGGCTTCGACGCCTACCTCCAGGCGGCCACCGAGGCGCCGGCGACGCTGCACTGGTCGACCGACGGGGGCGCCACCTGGAAGAAGCAGGAGGACCGGATCTACCCGAACGAGTGGACGATCCCGGTCGAGGACCTCGGCACGTCGTTCCGGTACCGGATCAGCACCGAGGAGGCGCAGACCAGCGACGCGACCCTGCGCCTGCCGCCAGCGGTAACCGGCCACTGCCCGGCGGGAACGACCGTCTGCGGTGCGACCACCCCCGCCTCGCCGGACACCACGCCCGGTGACACCGTGGGGCTCGCGGTGACCGTCCGTAACGACGGTGCTGCTGCCCTCGCCGACCCGACGGTCGCGCTGGACCTCCCGGCGGGCTGGACGGCCCGACCGGAGGGCACCCAGCCGTCCACCGTGCCGGCCAAGAGCACGGCCACCTGGCAGTACAAGGTGACCGTCGCGGCCGACGCCGCCGGCGGCCCGGTGGCGCTCAAGGGCACGGCGAAGTGGACCGGTGGCGAGGTGGCGCTGACCGCCGGCCGGCTCATCGTCCGTCCGCCGACCCGGCTGAGCTCCCTGGTCGCGGCACCGGCGGAACTCGCCAAGCCGGGTGACTCGACCACGGTCACCGCCAGCGTGCTCAACGTCGGCCCGGCCGCCGCCCGGGGCACTCTCCGCCTGACGCCGCCCGCCGGGTGGACGATCAGCCCGGCGAGCGCCGAGTACGAGGTGGGCGCCCGTGGAGAACGCGCGTACACCTTCACCCTCACCGCGCCGGCCAACGCCCAACGCGACCAGACGTACCGGGTGACGGCGGCGCTCGACGGTGGCGCCGAGACCACGGCGCAGGTCCGGATCGCCAGCCAGGACATCATCATCACCACGCAGGACATCCGGCCCCGGTACACGGAGACCGGTGAGTGGCTCGCCAGCGGCCTCCCCGGATTCAACGGCACCCAGTCGCGCTACAGCGCGGAGGGCAAGCTCGGCAGCACCGCGACCTGGCGGCCGGTCGTGCCGGCGGCCACGTGGTACGAGGTCGCCGTCTGGTACCCGTCGAACGCTGACACCACCCGGGAGGCCGAGTACGTGGTGCGGCACCGCGACGGGGAGACCTCGATCCAGGTCGACCAGCAGCAGGACCCACGCACCTGGCGGGTTCTCGGGACCTTCCCGTTCACCGCCGGTGAGGACGGCTACGTCCGGATCAACGTCGACGACCCGGCCTTCCACCGGGTCAGCGCCGCCCGGTTCCGGCCGGTGGATCCGTCGACGGTGCAGCCCCGGATCAGCGGGCTGACCGCCGACCCGGTGGCCGCCCCGGGGGGCAGCAGCACGGTGAAGGCGACCGTCACGGCGACCGCCCTGGCGGGGGCGAACGGCAACGCCGCCCTCGGCCTGCCGGAGGGGTGGACCAGCACACCGGCGTCCGTCCCGGTCGCGCTGTCCCCGAACGCCAGCCAGGAGGTGAGCTTCACGATCACGGCTCCAGCCGGAGCCACGGTCGGCAAGCTGCACGAGGTGGCCCTGCACGCGGTCGGGACGGTCGGGCGGACGGCGGTACCTGTCGGGACGCCGGACCCGGCGGCGGCGGTCGTCGTCGACAACGGGCAGGACGGCTACACCGAGACGGGTGGCTGGACCGCCAGCACGCTCAAGGGGTACGCCGACAGCACCACCCGGGTCGCCGGTGGTGTCACGGGTGCGGTGGCGACCTGGCAGCCGACGCTGTCGGCGGCTGGCGCCTACCAGGTGAGTGTGTGGTATCCGACGAACTCCACCACCACCGCGGCCACCTACCGGGTGGCGCACACCACCGGCACCGACATCCGGACGGTCGACCAGACCAGGGACGCCGGGCAGTGGCGGGTGCTGGGCACCTGGCACCTCGACCCGGCAACCGCCGCGGTGAGCCTGTCGGCGCAGCAACTCGGCCACCATCGGTCCGACGCCGTCCGGTTCGAGCCGGTCGTCCCGGCCGGCGCACCGGGCAGCTGACCAGCGGTGCGGGTCGCCGGTCGGCACAGCCGGCGACCCGCACCACTACGCGATGTATGATCCGTAATCTGGATTACTCTCCTACGCTTTGAGGGATGGGCAGAATGCCACGCTCCACCACCCGTGAAGTCGGCGGCGGCACGCAGAGCGTCGAGCGCGCGCTGTCGTTGCTGTGTGCGTTCACCGAGGAGCACCCCGAGCGACGCGTCTCCGAGCTGGTCCAGCTCACCGGGCTGGGCCAGTCGACGGTCTCCCGGCTGGTCGGGACGCTGGAGGCGCTCGGCTTCGTCACCCACGACCAGCGCAGCGGGCTCTACCGGATCGGACCGACCGTGGTGGGGCTGGCGGGTATCGCCCTCAACCAGTCGGCGGCGCACCGTCAGTCCCGACAGATCGCCCAGGATCTCGCCTGCGACCTGGGTCTCGGCGCGAACATCGCCGAACGCCACGGCACCGAGCTGTTCTACCTCTGCAACTTCGAGGGTCGGCTCGCCCCCCGCTCGTTCACCCTGGTCGGTCGACGGGGTCCGCTGCACGCCACCGCCCTCGGCAAGGCGCTCATGTCGGACCTGACCGCCGAGGAGATCGAGGCGCTGATCGGCACGCAGTACCCGGCGTACACCCCGAAGACCGTCGCCGACCTCGACGGACTGCTCGCCGCGATCGCCGAGGGACGGCAGCGCGGCTACGCCACCGAACTGGAGGAGCTGGCCTTCGGCCGGGCCTGCCTGGCCGCGCCGGTGCGGGACCGCTCGGGCAAGGTCGTGGCGGCCCTGTCGGTCTCCGGTCCGCTCTCCGCGATGGATCTACCCCGACGCCAGGACGAGTTGGCCATGAAGCTCATCGAGCAGGCCGACCAGATCTCCACCGGCCTCGGCTACCACGCCAGCGCCACCCCGCTCAGCTCGGTGGGCTGACCCGGGACCGTCCGTCGGTCGTCGCGCGGGGGCGAATGCCGGCGGACGGTCTCACCCGGACCGGTCGCGGCCGACGGTGACCTCGGTGCGCGTCTCGTCTCACCCGGACCGGTCGCGGTTGGCTGGCGGACGCGTCGGCAGCGCGGCGAAGCCCCGCGCGGCGACCAGGGCGACCAGCGCCGCCGGGGCACTCGGCAGGAAGAACGGAATGGTGACCGGTACGGCGGCAACCATCGCCAGGACCAGCAGCGGCACCGTCACGCCGAGGCCGAGCGTCCACAGCGGAGCACGCGCGGCGGCGACCGCCGCGAGCCGCCAGGCGGTGGTGACCGGCACGTCGAAGTGCGCCAGCACCGGGGGCAGGTACGCCAGGACCGTCAGATAGCCCAGGCCGAGCACGGCGACCGCAGCGGCCAGCGGAGTGCCCCGCGCGGCGAGCAGGTAGAACGCGAACACCCACACGGTCAGCAGCGGCAGGCCCAGGCTGAGCTGCGACCGGCCGAACTCCGCCCGCCAGTGCCGCCAGAAGTCGTGCCACATTCGGGGGTGCCCGCCGCGTTGGTAGTCCCGCAACAGCGCGAAGAGCGCCACGGTGGCCGGCGACAGGCCGGCGACCACGCCGCCGGCGAGCACCCCGGCCAGCCACAACAGGTTCAGGCCGGCCAGCCGCGGCGGCCAGTCGAGCAGCCGGTAGAGGCGCGCGTACCGGCCGCCGACCGGCGACTCCGAATCGATCACGGAGCCAACTCTGCCAGCCGCTGCCGCAGGTCGGCCCGGACGAAGGCGGCGGGTGACGCGATCGACAGCCCGCCGTCGACCGGCAGCACCACTCCGGTGATGCCGCTGGCGGCGTCGGAGGCGAGGAAGTGCACCGCCCCGGCGACCTCCTCCGGGCGCAGGGTCCGCCCGATCGGGTAACCCCCGGCGGCGTCGGGCAGTTGTTCGGCGCCGACGATGCCCGGCGCCACCGCGTTGACCCGGATCCCCCGCGCGCCGTAGTCCAACGCGACCTGGCGTACCAGGGCCTCCACCGCGCCCTTCGCGGCGGCGTAGGCGGCCACCCAGGGGGCGGCCAGGAACGCGTTCACCGAGGAGACGGCGACGACCGACCCGCCGGCCGGCAGCAGCGGCAACGCCGCGCGCAGCGGGAAGAAGAGCGTGTCCAGGCAGCCGCTCAGGGCGGCGTGCCACTGCTCGTCGGTGGTGCGGTGGGCCGGCGCGATCGGCATCCGCCCGGCGGCGGCGACCAGTACGTCCAGCCCACCCAGCCGCTCCCGCGCCGCCTCGACGGCGACGGCGGCCCCGTCACCGGTGGCGCAGTCGCCGGTGAGGTCGGCGACCAGGCTCGGCTCGTTCGCCGGTTCCAGGCCGTAGCCGACGACCTGGTCACCGGCGGCGGCGAAGCGGGCCGCGATGGCCCGGCCGATCGGGGTGGACGCGCCGACCAGCAGCACCCGCCTCACGACGAACTCCACTGGCTGTAGCGGGCGACCGCCTCGGCGTCCACCGAGACCCCCAGCCCGGGGCCGGTGGGCAGCGGGATCGCGGTCGGCGTCGGCTCGATCGGCACGGTGAGGATGTCGTTGACCCGGTCGAAGAGGGTCGGGTGCCACTCGAAGGCGACCAGGTTCGCGCAGGCGGCGGCGACGTGCAGACCGGCGGCGAGGGCCAGCCCGAGCCCGGCCGAGTGGTGCGGGGCCACCCCCAGGTGGTGGGTCTCGGCGTACTGCGCGATGGCCAGTCCCTCGGTGATGCCGGTCCGTCCGATGTCCGGTTGCAGCAGGCCGGCGGCCCGGGCCTCGACGAACGGCCGGAACTCCCAGCGGTGCCGCAGGCTCTCCCCCAGCGCCACCGGCAGGTCGATGCGCGCGGCCAGGTCGGCGTGGCCGGCGACGTCCTCGAAGGCCAGCGGCATCTCCAGGAACCAGGCGTCCCGGTCGGCCATGCCCCGTCCGAGCCGCACCGCGTCGGCCAGGCCGTAGACACCGTGGACGTCCACGGCGACCTGGAGGTCGGGGTGGACCTCGCGCAGCGCGGTCACGGTCGCCAGGTCGGCGTCGACGCCGTGCCCGAGACCCAGCTTGACCCGCCGGACCCCCTGCGCGACCCAGTCCCGGGCCTGCGCGACCCGGTCGGCGTCGGTCCGGCCGGGCAGCCCGGAGACGTACGTCGGGACCACGTCGTGGAACGCGCCGCCGAGCAGTTCGGCGACCGGAAGACCGGCGAGCTTGCCGGCGAGGTCCCACAGCGCGATGTCCACGGCGGCGATCGCGTCGGCCTGGTGGCCGCCGAGGTGCCCCCGTTCGCGCATCAGCTCGCCGAGTTGGTGGCGCAGTGGACGTACCCGGCGGGGGTCCGCGCCGATCAGCACCGGGGTCAGGAGCCGGCGGACGATCTCGCCGGGCACCTCGGGGGCCACCGGGGCGAGGGCCTCCCCCCAGCCGGTCGTGCCGTCGTCCGCGGTCAGTCGGACCACCAGGGTCTCCCGCTGGTTGCCGTAGACGCTCGGCCAGGGCGGTTGCCTCGTGTACTCGCGGGGCGCGCCGTCGGGACGGCCCAGTGCCAGGGGGTAGACGTCCACCGAAACGATCTTCGCCATGTCGGTCAGCCTCTCACGGTCGCCAGGTCGGCAGCGGGGCGTGTCGCAGGATCACGTCGAGCGCGGCGCGGGTGCCGGCGTCCAGCGGTACGGCGGGATCACGGACGAACGCGGAGTCGATGATGCCCCGGCGCACCAGCACTTCCTTGTGCACCGCCCAGGCCAGGCGGGCCTGCATGCCGAACCGGATCAGCGGCAGCAGCCGGTTGAACCCGGCGTGGGCCGCCTCCTCCCGGCCGGCCCGCCAGTCAGCCAGGACCGGTGCGAGCAGGTCGGTGAACTCGCAGGCCGGCATCGTGCCGACGGCGCCCCGGGCGTACTCCTCGAGCACGAAGAAGGCGTTCTGCCCGCCGAGCACGTCGAACTCGCCGTCGATGGCGGTCACCACCTCCCCCACCTTGGGCGCGGTGGGCTGGGTCTCCACCTTGACCGACTCGACGCCGGGCAGCTTGCTCAGCTCCACGATCAGCGGGACGGGCATCGCCACGCCGGTCGCCGCCGGCGCGTCCTGCACCATCACGTGCAGTCCGCTCGCCTCGGCGACGGTGGCGTAGAAGTCGACGAGTTGCCCGCCCGCCGGCTTGGCCAGGTACGGCGGCAGGACCATCAGGGCGTCCGCGCCCCCGTCCCGCGCGGCGAGCGCGAGTTCCACGGCGGTGGCCGCGCTGGTGCCGTTGATCCCGGCGACCAGCGGCACGTCCGGGCCGGCGACGGCCCGGGTCTCGGTCAGGATCGTGGCCCGCTCGGCAGCGGTGAGCGCGAACCCCTCGCTGGCCATGCCGAAGACGGCGAGCCCGTCCACCCCGGCGGCGAGCTGGAACTCCACCAGCCGGCGCAGGCTGGGTACGTCCAGCGCGCCGGTGTCGTCGAACGGGGTGGCGAGGATGGGGACCAGTCCGCGTACGCGGGCCCGGGGTTCGAGGGTGCTCAACTTTCCTCCGCGAGGGCACTGACAGTGGCAAGGTCCACCTCGACGCCGAGGCCGGGTCCGGTCGGTACCGGGAAGCCGTCCGGCCCGCCCGGCAGCGGCGCGGTGAGGATCCGCTGCCCGACCTCGGTCGTGGTGGGTTGGTACTCGAAGCAGCTCAGGTTCTCCATGGCGGCGCTGACCTGGAGACCTGCGGCGAGGGCGACACCGAGCCCCACCGAGTGGTGCGGCGCGGCCGGTACGTGGTGCGCGGCGGCCAGGTCGGCGATGCCCATCGCCTCGGTGATGCCGGTACGGGCGACGTCCGGCTGCACCAGGCCGACGGCCCGCTGCCGCAGCCAGGGCAGGAACTCGTACCGGTGGCGCATCGCCTCGCCGACGGCGACCGGCAGGTCCGTCCGGCGGGCGAGATCGGCGTGGCCGGCCAGGTCCTCGGGCGCCAGCGGCGCCTCCAGGAACTCGACCCCGCCGATGGCGGTCAGGCCACGGGCCAACCGGGTCGCGGCGGCCAGGTCGTACGTCCAGTGCGCGTCCACGGCGAACCGCACCTGTGGCGCAGCGGCCCGGACGGCCGCCACGCTGGCCAGGTCCGCCGCCACCCCCTTGCCGAGGTGCAGCTTGATCCGCTCGACGCCCTTCGCCGCCCACTCGGCCGCGAGGGCCGCCCGCCCCGGGTCGTCCCGTTTGGGCAGTCCGGAGACGTACGTCGGGACGTGCTCGCGGTACGCGCCGCCGAGCAGCTCGTACACGGGCAGCCCGGCCAGCCGGCCGACCAGGTCCCAGAGCGCGATGTCGACGGCGGCGAGCGCGTCGCCCTGGTGCCCGCCCAGGTGACCGCGCTCCCGCATCAGATCGCGCAGCCGGGCGCTGAGCATCCGCACCTGGCGCGGGTCGGCCCCGATCAGGGTGGGCGTCAGGAGCCGGCGCACCACCTCGGCGGGGACCTCCGGGGCGACCGGGGCGAGCGCCTCGCCCCAGCCGCTGACGCCCGACTCGGTGGTCAGCCGGACCAGCAGCGTCTCGAAGCGGGGCGAGTAGAGGCTGCGCCACGGGGGTCGCACTTCGTATCCGGTTGGCGGGTCGGCGGAACCGTCGGGGAGGCCGAGGTAGATCTCGGGATTGGGGACCTTGAGGACAAAACAGTCCACTGCCGCGATCCGGGGGAGAGTCATAACCACTCCACTCCTCAACCTTGACTGCCACATTATGGAAGTAGATTCCACACTACGGGTTGCTAGTTCGTCAAACCTTTGATCCGCCCGCAACTTTGGCGTTACGGTCCGTCGGGAACGTCAGTCGGTCAGCGCTTGGCGCAGCAGCTCGGCGGCGGCGGCGCGGTCCGGCAGGCCGGCGGTGTCGCCGGCCGCCGCCACCACCCCGGCGGCGAGGGCGCTGCCCAACGTGGCCGCACCGGCCGGCGAGGCGCCGCGCAGCCGGCCGGCGAGGTAGCCGCCGGCGAAGGCGTCGCCAGCCCCGACCGGATCCACCACGGTGGTGGCCGCGCTCGGCAGGTGCACCGGGTCCCCGGTCGGACCGGCGTGGTGGCAGCCGTCCGGGCCGGCCTTGAGCACCGTCTCGCCGACGCCTGCGGCAGTCGCGGCGGCGAAGACCTCCACCGCGTCGTCCGGGTCCCGCACCCCCAGGACGGGTCCGGCCTCGTCGGTGCCGAGCAGCAGCACGTCCACGTACGGCAGCAGCGGCCGCAGGTGCGCGGCCTGCTGGTCGACGTCGCCGAGCGCGGGGCGCAGGTTGGGGTCCAGCGCCACCCGCACGCCCTGGTCTCGGGCGGCCCGCAGCACCGCCTCGACCGCCGCCCGGGGAGCCGCGCCGAGGGCGAGGGTGATCCCGGAGACGGCGACCAGCCGTGGCCGTACGGCGAGCAGCCGCGCCGCGTCGGACGCGTCGAGGTGCGCGGCGGCCGATCCGCGCCGGTAGTAGTGGACCCGCCGCTGTCCGTCCGGCTGGATGTCCTTGAGGAACAGTCCGGTGGGGTGTCCCGGGTCGACGGTCACCAGCGAGGTGTCCACCCCGGCGGCCCGCGCCACCGCGAGCACCCGGGCACCGAGCGGATCCGCGCCGACCCGGCTACAGAAGCCCGCGCGGACGCCGAGTCGCGCGGCGGCCGTACAGAGGTTCAGTTCGGCGCCCGCGACGTGCACCTCGACGCTCGGGGCGTCGACGAGCAGGCGGCCGAGCGGCGGCTGGAACAGCACCATCGCCTCGCCGATCCCCACGATCTCCAGCCCGGAAGGCTGGTTCGCCCCGGCCACCGAACTGCTGTCTCCCCACGCTGACCCAGCGTCATGACTGTTGGTATGCATAATGCGGAATACGTTGCCACATCCCGGGACAGGGTTCCAGAGCCAACCGACGGCCCGGCCCACGCCGGACCCTGACCAGCCCCGATGCGCCACCGGACAGGTCTGATGGCCGGCGCGCCCAGTCGATCGAACGTGATCGTTTCGTGAATGCATCGGGCGGTGGGGCGCGAGGCACGCAGAAACCGGTTACAGTGCTCGGACCGGATTCACATCACACAGGAGGTGCCCCGGTGACGAGCACCAACGACCAGCCGGTAGACGCCCGATCCGACTGGGAGTCGCGGATCGCTTTACGCAGCGACGAGACGGGCGCGACCGGCGGCACGCCCGTCCTCGCCCCGCCAGACGGCCTGACGGCGGTCGCCGGGGTCCACCACGTCCGTCTCTCGTGGTCGCCGGTGCCCGGCGCGGTGGGTTACCTGGTGCACCGCGCACCGGTCCGGGACGGCGCCGCCGACGGCGAGCTGACCCCGATCGACCACCTCGGCGGCGACGTCCTCGCCGTCCCGGACACCTGGTACGTCGACACCACCGGCGAGCCCGGCCAGCCGTACGCCTACGCCGTCGCCGCCGTCCCCGAGGTCACCGTCACCGGCCCGCTCGGGGCCCCGGTGACCTGCGCGTCGCTGGCCGCCACCGGCGTCGCCCCGACCGTCGTCCTCGAGGTGGACGCGACCGCCGACGGCCCGGCGCTGCCCCGGCCGTGGCAGCCGATGATCGGCAGCGAACGGCTGTCCCAACTGCTCTGCACGGACACCTCCGGCGGCCGGGAGATCGGCGGCGAACTGCTCGCCGCGCTGCGCCGCATCCGCGACGAGATCGGCGTCGAGACGGTACGCGCGCACTCGATCCTCCACGACGACCTCGGCGTCTACCGGGAGGTGGACGGTGTACCCGTACTCGACTTCACCTGCGTCGACCGGGTCTACGACCTGCTGCTCTCCATCGGGCTGCGGCCGGTCGTCGAGATCGGCTTCATGCCTCGGGACCTGGCCAGCGACCCGGAACGGACGGTCTTCGAGTACCGGGGGATCATCTCCCCGCCGAAGGACTGGGACCGATGGGCCGAACTGGTCCGCGCCCTCGTCGCGCACCTACTCGACCGCTATGGCGAGGAGGTGCTGGGCTGGGACTTCGAGGTGTGGAACGAGGCCAACCTGGAGGTGTTCTGGTCGGGCACCCGCGAGGAGTGGATGCGGCTCTACGACGTGACCGCCCGGGCGGTCAAGGACGTCGACCCACGGATCCCCGTCGGCGGGCCGTCGTCCGCCGCCGCCGGCTGGGTCGACGCGCTGCTGGAGCACGCCCGCCGCTCCGGCGCGCCGGTCGACTTCGTCTCCACCCACACCTACGGCAGCCCGCCGCTGGATGTGCGCCCCACCCTGGAGCGGCTGGGCTTCGGGGAGGCCCGCATCCTGTGGACCGAGTGGGGCGTGACGCCCACCCACTTCCACCCGGTCAACGACGGCACGTCCGCGGCGACGTTCCTGCTCACCGGCATGCGCTCGGCGGCGGGCCGGGTGGACGCCCTGTCCTACTGGGTGGCCAGCGACCACTTCGAGGAGCTGGGCCGGCCGCCCCGGCTGTTGCACGGCGGCTTCGGCCTGATCACCGTCGGCGGAATCGCCAAGCCCCGCTACCACGCGCTGCGCATGCTCAGCCAGCTCGGCGAGACCGAACTACCGGTACGCGCCGACGGCGACGGCGCCGACGGCCTGGTACAGACCTGGGCCAGTCGGCGCGCAGACGGCAGCCTGGCCATCCTGGTCTGGGCGTCCACGCTGGACCAGTCCAAGCGGGACGGTGATCCGGCGCTCGCCCGGCAGATCCGGCTGGTCGTCGACGGCGCGGCCGGCCGGACCGTGACCGTCACCCGACTCGACCGCGAACACGGCGACATCACCACGCTGGCCGGGCAGCTCGGCATCACCGAGTGGCCGGTCGGGGAACAGTGGGACGCGCTGCGCGCCGTCGACCCGCTCCCGGTCGAGAAGGTCGCCACCACCGTCGAGGGCACGGCGGCGGTGGTGGAGCTGCACCTCCCCCAGCCGGGCGCGGTGCTCGTCGAGGTGGCCGGAGGCTGACCGTGCGAACGGACCCACCGCCGCCCGGAGCGACGACGGCTGCGGCCGGCGGTGCCCCGGGCGGCGGCCACGGCATCCGGGTCCGGGCCGGACGCGGACAGGTCGACGTCGACTGGGATCCGGTGCCCGACGCCGCCGGCTACCTGGTGCACCGGGCCGACGGCGACGGCCCGTTCCAGGTGGTCGACCATCGCGGCGGTGACCTGCTCGCGGTGCCCGGCCCGCCGTACGCCGACAGCACCGTCGAACCCGGGCGGACCGTGCGGTACGCGGTGCGCCCGGTACTCGACCCCGACCGGCCCGACGACGGTCCCCTGGGGCCGGCGTCGGCGCCGGTCTCGGCCCGCGACGGCGGGGATGCGGCGGTCGAGGTGACCGTCGACGTCGCCCGCCCGGTCGGGCCGCTGCCCCGGCCGTGGCGGGACATGATCGGCTCCGAGCACCTGAGCCTGCTGCTCTGCACCGACCGGGTGGGCGGCGAGGAGATGGGGGCCGGGCTGGCCGCCGCGCTCGGCCGGGTGCACCGCGAGCTGGGCGTCGAACGGGTCCGCGCGCACGGCATCCTCGGTGACGACCTGGGCGTCTACCGGGAGGTCGGCGGCCAGCCGGTGCACGACTTCACCGGCATCGATGCGGTGCTCGACGCGCTCGCCCCGACCGGCCTGCGGCCGGTGCTGGAGCTGTCATTCGTGCCGCGTGCGCTGGCCCGCGACCCGTCCCGCGAGATCACTGCGGCGGGCGTCTCCAGCCCGCCCCGCGACTGGGACCGGTGGGCGGCGCTGGTCGGCGACCTGATCCGGCACCTGCGGACCCGGGTCGGCGACGCCGAACTGCGGCGGTGGGCGGTCGAGGTGTGGAACGAACCGGACCTGGCCTGTTTTTGGACCGGCACCCGCGAGGACTACCTGCGGATGTACGACGTGACCGCCCGCGCGGTGCGCGCGGCCTGCCCCGGCCTGCCGGTCGGCGGGCCGGCGACCGCCGCGACGAAGTGGATCGAACCGTTCCTCGACCACGTCGACGCCTCGGGCGCGCCGCTGGACTTCCTCTCCACCCACGTCTACGGCAGCCCGCCGCTGGACCTACGGCCGATCCTGGAACGGCACGGCCGGGCCGACACCCCCCTGCTCTGGACGGAGTGGGGCCCCACCCCCACCCACTTCGCGCCGGTCAACGACTCGGTGCTCTCGGCCGCCTTCGTGGCCACCGGCATGCAGGAGGCGGCCGGCCGGGTGGCGGCGTTGGCCTGCTGGGTGGCGAGCGACCACTTCGAGGAGCTGGGGCGGCCACCCGCGCTGCTGCACGGCGGATTCGGGCTGCTGTCGGTCGGCAACCTCGCCAAGCCCCGGTTCTGGGCCCTGCGGATGCTCGAACAGCTCGCGCCGGTGCAGCTCACCGCCCGGCTGGGTGGCGACGGCGCGGGGACGCTGGTGCGGGCCTGGCCGTCCGTCGACCCGGACAGCGGGCGGGTCGCCGTGCTGCTCTGGAACGGCACCCTGGACCAGGGTGTGCTGGACCGCCCCGACCAGCGCCGCCGGCTTGGCCGGACGGTGCGGCTACGGATCGACGGGCTGTCTGCCGCCCGGTACGACCTCCGGCACCGCCGGCTGGACGAGCGGACGTCGAACCTCGCCGCGACCGCCCGTCGGCTCGGCGTCGACGGCTGGCCCGACGCGGAGCAGTGGGCCGGGCTGCGGGCCGCCGACGCCCTCGCTGACGCGGAGCCACCGGTCGTCGTCACGCCGGACGACGGCTGCGTGTGGCTGCCGCTGGACCTGCCGATGCCGTCCCTCTCCCTGCTGGAGCTGACCCCGACATGACGGACACCGGACCCTGGTGGCGGGAGGCCGTCACCTACGAGGTGTACCTGCGGTCCTTCGCCGACGCGGACGGCGACGGTCTCGGGGATCTGCCCGGTCTACGGTCCCGGCTGCCCTACCTGGCCGCGCTCGGCGTGGACGCGCTCTGGGTCACCCCGTTCTATCCCAGCCCGGACCGGGACGCCGGCTACGACGTCAGCGACCACCGGGACGTCGACACCCGGCTCGGCACGCTGGCCGACGTGGACCGGCTCGTCGCCGACGCGCACCGGCTCGACCTGCGGGTACTGGTGGACCTGGTGCTCAACCACGTCTCCTCGGCCCATCCGTGGTTCGTCGCCGCCCGGACCGCCGGCCCCGGCTCGCCGGAGCGGACCCGGTTCCACGTCCGGCCCGGCCGTGGTCCGGGCGGTGCCGAGCCGCCGAACGGGTGGCAATCCATCTTCGGCGGCTCGGCGTGGACGCCGTTCGGCGACGGCGAGTGGTATCTGCACCTGTTCGACACCGACCAGCCCGACCTGCGCCACGAGCACCCGGAGGTGGCCGCCGACGCGTTGACCACGCTGCGGTTCTGGCTGGACCGTGGGGTCGACGGGGTGCGCTTCGACGCGGCCGGCTCGCTGTGGAAGGACCCCGGCTACCCGGAGCTGCCGCCCGGCTGGCAGCCCGGTGACCCGGCCCCGTACAGCGACCGGGACGAGGTACACGAGATCTACCGCCGGTGGGCGCGGGAGCTGGCGGCGTACCCGGGTGACCGGCTCGGCGTGGCGGAGACCTGGGGCGGGCCGGAGGTGCTCTCGCCCTACCTGCGCCCCGACGAGTTGGGGCAGGCGTTCGCGATGGACCCGCTCTACTGGCCGTTGCGCCCGCAGCCGTGGCGGGACGGGATCGAGGCGCTGCTGGCCGCCACCACCCGACACAGGCGGCTGCCCGCGTGGGTGCACGGCAGTCACGACGTACGGCGGGCAGTCGACCGGTGGGGCCCGGAGGCGGCCCGGGCGGTGCTGCTGCTGATGCTGGCGCTGCCCGGGGCGGTCTACCTGTACGCCGGGGACGAACTCGGCCTGCCCGAGGTCACGCTGCCCGACGACGCGATCCGCGATCCGGTGTTCCGCCGCTCCGGCGGCGCGGACCGGGGACGCGACGGCGCCCGGGTGCCGCTGCCGTGGACCGCCGGCCCCGCGCCGTACGGTTTCGGTCCGGACGGGTCCACGCCGTGGCTGCCCCAGCCGGCCGACTGGGGTGCCCGTTCGGTGGCCCGCCAACACGACGACCCGACCTCGACGCTGGCCCTGGTCCGGGCGGCGCTGCCGCTGCGGCGTACCTGCTGGCGGGGCCGACCGGCGGAGCTGTCCTGGCGGGACGCGCCAGCCGGTTGTCTCGCCTTCCGACGCGGCGCCGACGGGCCGACCTGCCTGCTGAACCTCGGCGACGGGCCGGTCGACTGGCGGCCCTACGGGGACCGCGTCCTGCTCGCCAGCGGCGCGGCGGAAACCGGCCGGCTGCCGGCCCGCTCGACCGCCTGGCTGATCTGACCGGCTCCCCCAGCCGCTACGCCGACCGTCCGCCGGCCGTCGGCCTGGCCCGGGCCCGCCGCTCTGACCGGGGCCGCCGCCGGGAGGCCGGCCGGGCCCCGGGGGCCGATCTCAGGCGGACGGCGCGCTCTCCCGGCCGGTGACCTGCGCGAACGGGTTGGGGATCGAATCGAGCAGCAACCGGGTGTAGTCGTCGCGGGCAGCGCCGATCACCTCCCGGGTCGGGCCGCGTTCCACCAGGTTCCCCTGGTGCAGCACCAGCACCTCGTCCGCGAGCAGCCGGGCGCTGAGCAGGTCGTGGGTGATGTAGAGCATCGCCAGCCGGCGTTCCCGGACCAGTTCGCCGAGCAGTTCCAGGATCTCGGCGCGGATCGACACGTCCAGCATGGAGATCGGCTCGTCGGCGATCAGCACCTGCGGGTCGGGCGCGAGCGCCCGCGCGGTCACCACCCGCTGCCGCTGGCCGCCGGAGAGCTGGTGCGGCAGCTTGTCGAGGAACTGCCCGGCCGGGGCGAGCCCCACCCGCTCCAGCAACTGGGCCGCGCGCTCCCGGACGGCGTCACCACGTAGCCCGGCGAAGTTGACCAGCGGCCGGGACAGGGCGTACGCCACCGTGCGGGTCGGGTTCAACGCGCTGAACGGGTCCTGGAAGACCATCTGCACGTGCCGTCGGTAGTCGCGCACTGCCCGGCCGCGCAGCCGGTCCACCCGGAGCGAGGTGCCGGCGCCGCCGGTGAACCGCACCTCGCCGGCGCTGGGGCGTTCCACGCCGGTGATGATCCGGGCGATCGTCGACTTGCCGCTGCCGCTCTGCCCGACCAGGGCGGTCACCGTGCCGGGCCGCAGATCGAAGGAAACCTGACGTACCGCCTCGACGGTGCTGGTACGCAGCCCGCGCCGGCTGGTGTAGCGCTTACTCACCGCCACCACGGACAGCACCGCGTCCTCCTCGGCTACGGGCGCGTCCGACCTGGTCACGGGCGCGGCGGCCTTGGTCACGGGCACGTCCGACTTGGTCACGGGCGCGGCGGCCTCCGTCTCGGCCGCTCGGGTCAGGGTGCCGATGGCCGGGAAGAGGCTGCCGGCAGTGCCGGCACCGGGGGTCATGGCCGGCAGCCGTTCCTCCTGGGCGACCAGGCAGCGGACCAGCCCGCCGTGGTCGGCGAGCAGTTGCGGGTGCCCGGCCTGGCAGGCGTCCTCGGCATGTGGGCAGCGCGGGGCGAAGAGGCAACCGGTGTGCGGCCGGGACAGGTCCGGCGGCCGGCCAGGGATGTAGGTGACCCGCACGTCGGGCAGCCGGGGGTCGGCGTACGAGCCGAGCAGCCCGCGCGTGTACGGGTGCCGGGGGTCGCGGAGCATGCCGTCGGCCGACCGGTTCTCCACGATCTCGCCGCCGTACATCACCATCACCCGGTCGGCCATGTCGAGGACGGTGCCCAGGTCGTGGCTGATGAACAGCACCGCGAAGCCCAGCTCACGGCGCAGTTCCGCCAGCCGGGTGAGGATCTCGCGCTGCACCACCACGTCCAGCCCGGTGGTGGGCTCGTCGAGCAGCACCAGCTTGGGACGCAGCGCGAGCGCGAGGGCCAGCGCCACCCGCTGTTTCATGCCGCCGGAGAGCTCGTGCGGGTACGCCCGGAGCACCCGCCGGTCCAGGGCCACCAGTTCGAGCAGTTCGGTGGCCCGTTCGGTGACGTCGCCCGGCACGTCGTGCGCGGCGAAGGTGTCGGCGAACTGCGCCTGGACCCGGATCACCGGGTTGAGCGAGTTCATGCTGCTCTGGAAGACGGTCGACAGGTCCGCCCAGCGCAGCTTCCGCAGCTGCTCCTCATCGACGCCGGCCAGGTCGACGCCGTCGAAGACGACCCGGCCGCCGGTGATCCGGGCCGGCGGGGAGAGCAGCCGCAGCACCGCGTTGCCGAGCGTCGACTTGCCGCAGCCGGACTCGCCGAGCAGGCCGACGAACTCGCCCTCGGCGATGCTGAACGAGACGTCGTGCACGGCCCGGTTGGCGGGCAGGTCGCGGGGGGTGTACGTGACGGTGAGGTGGTCGACCTCGAGCAGGGCCATGGTCAGTCCTCTCGCAGGTGGGGGTTGCTCAGCGCGTCGATGCCGAAGTTGATCAGGGTGAAGGAGGTGATCAGCAGGGAGAGCGCCAGGCCGGGGGCGACCAGCCAGGCCCACTGGCCGGTGAGCAGGGCGCCGCCGAGGCTGGCCTGGTTGAGCATGGTGCCCCAGCTCACCGTCTGCGGGTCGCCGAGCCCGAGGAAGGCCAGACCCGCCTCGCCGCCGATCGCGCCGAGCGCCGCGCCCATGAAGCCGACCACGATCAACGAGGTCATGTTCGGCACGATCTCCCGGGCGATGATCCGGGCGGTGCTGTCGCCGGCGAACCGGGCCGCCGTGATGTAGTCGCGGGTGCGCAGCGTGATGATCTGGGACCGCTTGATCCGGGCGCCGTACGCCCAGCCGGTCACGCTGATCACGAAGATGATCAGCCACAGTCCACGGACCGGGGCGTACGCGGCGAGTGTCACCATCAGCGGCAGCGCGGGCACGACCAGCCCGAGGTTGATCAGGAAGGACAGCACCTCGTCGACCCACCCCCGCAGGTAGCCTGCGGTCAGGCCGATGACCAGCCCGATCAGGGTGGACAGCACACCGGCCGCGAGGCCGACGACGAGCGAGGTGCGGGCGCCGACGACCAGTTGGGAGAAGACGTCCTCGCCCTGGGCGGTGGTGCCGAGCCAGTGGCTGCCGGTCGGGCCGAGTGAGGTGGGGTAGGCGTCGTCGCGCGGGTCGTACGGGGCGATCAGCGGCGCGAAGACCGCGACCGCGACGAACGCGACCAGCATCAGCAGCCCGATCCGGCACTTGGTGTTGCGCCAGAGGATGACGAACCAGCCGGGCAGCCGGCTGCTGCGGGCGAGTTCGGTGGCGGCGGTCTGGACGCCCTCGGTGTCCGCGGCCTGGGCGGGTACCGCCGGTGCTGGCGTGCTCACGCGTCCTCACCCCACTCACCGGCGGGCCGCCCCGTTGCCGGCGCGCGGCGTCGCGACGAGCGCCCGTCGTGGCTGATTCTCATACCGACTCCGCCTTTCGCACCCGTGGGTCGAGGAACCCGTACAGCAGATCGGCCAGCAGGTTCGCCACCAGCACGCCGATCGTGGTGAACAGGAAGATCGCCTGCATCAGCGGGTAGTCCCGGCTGGACACCGACTCGAGGAGCAGCCGGCCCATGCCGGGATAGTTGAAGACCGTCTCGACCAGCACCGTGCCGCCGAGGATGCTGCCCAGCGCGATGGCGAAGCCGGTGACGTTCGGCAGGACGGCGATCCGCGCGCCGTAGGTGATGGCGATCCGCCGCCGGGGCAGGCCCCGGGCGACGGCGAGGCGGGTGTGGTCCTCGCCCAGGCTCTGCACCATGTTGTTGCGCATGCCGATGATCCAGCCGATCGGGCCGGTGATGAGCAGCGCCACGGCGGGCAGCACGCTGTGCTGGAAGGCGTCGGAGATGAAGATCCAACTCCAGCCGGGTGAGCTGCCCCCGCCGTAGCCGCCGCGCTCGGGGAACCAGCGCAGGGTGATGGCGAAGACGTAGACGAGCAGCAGGGCGAGCCAGAAGAACGGCAGCGTCCCGAGGAACGTCGAGCCCAGGGTGATGACCGAGTCGACGCGGCTGTTGCGGCGGTACGCGGCCCAGGTGCCCAGCAGCGTGCCGACGACGAACGAGATGATCTGGGTGACCCCGACGAGGATCACGGTCCACGGCAGCGCCTGCCCGATCATGTGGGTCACGCTGTACGGGAAGTAGGTGTAGGACACCCCGAAGTCGCCCTGTAGCACCGCGCCGAGGTACTGCACGTACTGCTCGAAGAGGTTGCCGTCGGGGGTGCCCAGCATGACCCGGATGGCCTGGACCTGGGCCGGGTCGACGCTCTCGCTCTGCCCGGCCAGCCGGGACACGATGGCTTCGGCCGGGTCGCCGGGCTGGAGCCGGGGGATGAGGAAGTTGAGGGTGACGGCGGCCCACAGGGTGCCGAGGAAGAACAGGAAGCGTCGGGCGAAGTAGGCCACGGTGAGCCCTCCCTTTTCCGGGACTGGCCGGCCGGCGTACGGGGACGCCGGCCGGCCATCCGCTACTTGGTCCCGGCGGGCTGAAGGTTGGTGATGATCAACAGGTTGTCACTGGGTGCGGCGTACGGGTTCTGCTCGTTGGGCCAGCCGGTCGCCTTGGCGGTGCGGTACTGGAACCACTTGGCGCCGTACCAGAGCGGGATCATCGGGACCTGCTCGGTCATCACCCTGGTCAGGTCGGCGACGGCCGCCTTCTGGGCTGCCTCGTCGGTGGCGGTGCGCAGGGCGTCGACGAGCTGGTCGGTGCGGGGGTCGTTCCAGCGGACGAAGTTGCTGACCGCCTTCTTGCCCACCGGCGCGGACTGGTCGCTGGCCAGCGGCTCCTGGAAGTTGCGGAACATGTTGCAGCTACCGCCGTGCACCCCGAGCACCATGTCGTAGTTGCCGATCGCCCGGTCCTTCTCGTACGCCTCGGGGGTGGGGGTCTCGGCCCGGACGGTGAAGCCGAGCGCGGTCAGGTTCGCCACGATGATCCGCTGCGCCTGCACCCAGTCGGTCCAGGAGCCGGGCACCCGGAAGGTGAAGGAGATCGGCTTGCCGTCCTTGCCGACCCGCTTGCCCTCGCCGTTCTTGGGATAGCCGGCGGCGGTCAGGTCGGCGTCCGCCTTGGCCGCGTCGTACCCGACCACGCCCTGGTTGGGGAGGTCCTTGGGCAGCCAGTCGGCCTGCCCGGGCACCACCAGACCGGTCTGGCTCGCCGGCTTGACGTAGCCGAGCTGCGCCTTGTCGGCGATCTCCTGCCGGTTGAAGGCCGGCACCAGGGCCTTACGGAAGGCGGTGTCGTCGAACGGCGCCCTGGTGAGGTTCATGTACACGCTGATCGAGCCGCCGGACGGGTACCAGTACTTGTTGTGCTCCGGGTCCCGGTCGACGTACGCCTTCTTGATGTCCGGCACGAACATGGCGTTGTGGTCGTACTCGCCCCGGCTGAGCTTGAGCTGGTCGATCTGCCCGCCGCCGTCGGCCTTGTGGAACCGCAGCTCGTCGACCTTGACCTTGTCGGCCTGCCAGTAGTCGGGGTTGCGGGCCAGCGTCAACTGCTGCGGGTTGAACGCCTTGACGGTGAAGGGTCCGGTGCCGACCGGCTTCTCCGCGTTGGTGAAGGTCACCGGGTCGGCCACGGTGGACCAGACGTGCTTCGGCACGATCTTGATCTCGCTGAACAGCGTGAACGCCGCCGCGCCGGGCTGGGTGAACCGCATCGTGACGGTACGCGGGTCGGTCGCCTCGACCGTGCTGAGGTAGCGCCAGACCCCCTTGACGTCCAGCGCCTTGTGCGACTTGAACAGGTTGTAGCTGAAGGCGACGTCGTCGGCGGAGAACGGTTTGCCGTCGTTCCACTTCACCCCGTCGCGCAGCTTCCAGACGAGCGTCCGCGGGTCGGTCCAGTTCCACTCGGTGGCCAGCCAGGGCTTGGGCTCGCAGCCGTAGTTGTCGTACATGATCAGTTGCTCGAAGACGTACTCGGTGGCGCCGAGCCGGCTGGCGTCCAGGTAGGGGTTGTAGTTGGCCTGCGGGTTGCTGCCGCCGCCGAAGTCACCGTAGTCGAGGAACGCGATCCGGCCGTCGGTGCCGGGGCCGGACTCCGGTTCGGTGCCGGTGCAGCCGCTGGCGACGAGCGCCACGGTGGCCGCGATCGCGGCGATCCGGGCGAGCTTCGATCTCTTCATTGACCGATACCTCCAGGGGGGGTGCCTGTCGGGCAGCCGCAGCTGCGGCGCACGACAAGCTCGGTGGGGAGGACGATGCTGTCGGGGGCCGTCGCGCCGGGGGCCGCGACGGCGTCCAGGATGAGTCGGGCGGCCGCCGCGGCGAGGTCCCGCACCGGCTGCCGGACGGTGGTGAGCGGGGGCGAGACGAGCGCGGCCATGGGCGCGTCGTCGAACCCGGTGATCACGAGGTCCCCGGGTACCCGCAGGCCTCGGCCGAGCGCGCCGACGAGGACGCCGAGCGCGATCTCGTCGTTGGCGCAGACGACCGCCTGCGGCCCGGCCCCGTCGCGGAGCAGTCGCTCGGCGGCGAGGACGCCGTCGGGTTGCTGCATGGCGACCCGGACCGGCTCGGCGGGCGGGGTGAGCGCCAACTCCCGGTGGGCGGCGAGGAACCCGGCCCACCGCTCGCTGACGTCGGGCGACCCCTCCGGGGTGCCGACGAAGGCCAGGTCACGCAGGCCGTGGTCAACGAGCAGGTGCCGGGTCAGCCGGCTCATGGCGGACGTGTTGTCGACGCTGACCGAGGGCACCGGCCCCGCCCCCTGACCGGCCAGGACGACGACCTGGACCAGTTCGGCGAGCCGGAGCAGGACGGGTTCGGAGATGGTGCCGCCGATGACCGCGATCCCGTCGACCCGGCGGGCCATCTCCAGCACCTGCTCGTCGGAGTCCTCCCGCATGTGGGTGCAGAGGATGTGCACGCTGGCCCGGGCCGGCACCGCCGCCGACTCGAAACCCTGGATCAGCTCGGTGAAGTAGGGGCCGGACAGACCGGGGAAGACCAGGCCGAGCGCGCCGTGTCGGCCGGCGGCAAGGGCCCGTCCGAGGTGGTCCGGGCGGTACCCGTACTCCTCGATGGCATCGAGGACACGGCGGCGCATCTCCTCCGACACCTGACCGGTGCCGTTGGACACCCGGGACACCGTGGCGACGGAGACGCCGGCGAGCCGGGCGATCTCCCGTACCGTGACCCGACTGTTGCCCATGACGCCCTCGATCCGTAACGTGCGATTAACAGAAACCGGTTTCAGGCACCATAAGCAGGTGCGAGCCAGATCACAAGGGGACGCCCGGGAAGCCCACCCGAGAGGAAGAGGCAAAACCGCATGCCACGAGTCCTTCTCCACGACCGCAGGATCGTCGTCGACGGTCGGCCCCGGCTGCTGCTCGCCGGGGAGGTGCACTACTTCCGGCTGCCCAGGGCACAGTGGGCAGACCGCCTCGACCGGCTCCGCGAGTGCGGCGGCGACACCGTGGCGACCTACGTGCCGTGGCTCTGGCACGAACTGCCGGACCGCACGGTGGACCTCACCGGCCGTACGCACGAGCAGCGCGACCTCGCCGGCTTCCTGGACCTGGCCCACGCGCGGGGCCTGCGGGCGATCGTCCGGCCCGGCCCGTTCATCATGGCCGAGGTCAAGAACGAGGGCATCCCCTACCGGGTGTACGACGAGCACCCGCACCTGCTGCCGACCACCTGGGACGGCGCGCCCATCCACACCCGCACCGTCGACTACCTGGCGCCGGAGTTCCTGGCCGCCGCCGACGGCTGGTACGCGGAGGTGCTGCCGGTGATCGCCGAACGGCTCGCCGACCGGGGTGGACCGGTGATCGCGATCCAACTGGACAACGAGATCGGCATGCTCTCCTGGGTGACCAACTCCCCCGACCTGACCGACGGCGTCTGCACGGACCTGCGCCGGTGGGCGGTCGACCGGTACGGCGAGGACGGCGCCGCCGACCGGACCGGCGCCGACCCGGGCGACCCGGCTGCCTGGTCGGCGGCCCTGCGGACGCCGGCCGAACCACGGTCTTTGGCGGTGCACGACCTGCTGGGCCGCTACATGCGCGACCGCTACCGGCGCTACGTGGCAGCGCTGCGCGCCTCGGCCGAGCGACACGGAGTGACCGGCGTGCCCTTCCTGATCAACGTGCACGGCACCGGCGGCGGACGCGGACGCACCTTCCCGATCGGGATCAGCCAGCTCTTCGAGTCCTACCGGGGCCAGCCGCAGGTCACCTCCGGCTCCGACTACTACCTCGGCGACCTGACCGTCACCAACGTCGCCGACCTGTACGTGAGCAACGCCTTCCTGGCCGCCGTGCACGACGCCGACCAGCCGCTGACCTCGCTCGAGTTCGAGGCCGGCAACGGCGACTACGGGCAGGACCTGTCCACCCTCTACCCACCGGAGGCGGTCGAGCTGAAGACCCGGCTCTGCGTGGCGCAGGGCAACCGGCTGCTCAACCTCTACCTCTTCGCCGGCGGCTACAACCCGCCGCTGGCCGAGCCGGTGGGCGACGGCAACGACCGGATCGCGTTCACCGGCGAGCGGCACGGGTTCGCCGCACCGGTCGATCCCGAGGGACGACTCAACCCGACCTTCCACGCGGCCCGGCGCGCACTGCACGCGATGCGCGGGATCGCCGACCTGCTGGCCGACTCCGACGAGGAGCACGACGGACTGGCGCTCGGCTTCGTGCCCGACCACTACCTCACCGAGTACCACCACCCGGCCTCTGCGTCCCGCGCCGAACAGGTCGCCGACCTGGAACGGTTCCGGGGCATGGGCCCACGCGACGTATTGGCCCGGGCGCTGCTGCTGGCCGGCTTCTCGTTCCCCGCCGTCGACCTCCAGTCGGCCGACCCGGCGACCACCCCGCCGGTGATCGCCCTGGCCAGCGCCACCACCCTGGGCCGGGACGTCCAACAGCGGCTGGTCGCGCACCTGCGCCGGGGCGGCCGGCTGCTGCTGCACGGGGTCCTGCCGGAACGGGACCACGACGGCACCCCGTGCACCCTGCTGGCCGACGCGCTCGGGCTCACCGTCACCGGACGGGCCGACGACAGCCCGCACCACTTCCCGTCGGTCGTCGGCGCGGGCCTCGGTGCTGGCCTCGGCCTCGGTGGTGCCGGCCTCGGTGGTGTCGGCGTCGGTGCCGGCCTCGGTGTCGGTGCCGGCCTCGGTGCGGGTGTCGGTGTCGGCGGGGCGGTCGAGGTCCGCGTGGGCTACGCCCAGCGGCTCGCCGGGCCGACCGCCGAGCCCCTGCTCACCGAGGTGGGCTCCGGGGCGCCGTGCGCCGTGGAGGTCACCGTCGGCGCCGGCCGGGCCGTGGTGGTCGCCGCCGACGTCCCCTGCGACCTGGGCTTCTGGCGGGCCACCCTGGCGCGGCTCGGGGTGCGCCCCCGACTCGCCCCGGACGCGGACGGCCCCGGTCTGGTGCTCACCTCGACCGTGGACCGCACCGGGCAACGGCTGTTGCACCTGGTCAACGTGGCCCCGTCGGCGGTGACCGTCGGGCTGACCTGGCACGGCGAGCCGGTGCTGGGCGGCCGACGGCTGCGGGTGCCCGCGCGGACCGGGATGATCCTGCCGTACGGCATCCGGGTCGGCGCCGCGACGCTGGTGGAGACGACCTGCGACCTGGTCGCCCACGACGGCGACGAGGTGCTGCTGCGCCCGACGCAGGGCGACGACGAGGTGGTGCTGGCCACCGACCGGCCGGTCGACGCGAGCCGGGGCAGCGTAACGACGACGGACGGACTGGTGGTCGTCCGGCTGCCCGGCCCACCCGAGGACGAGCCGGTCCGGATCAGCGTCCGCTGACCGGGACCGCGCCGTCCGAGGTCATCCGGTCAATCACCCACCTGCGACGCCGGGAAAGATCCTCGTACACACGGCCTCGACCCCGCGTAGCCCTTCATCCTCCTCGTAGATGCAGGCCGCGCAGATGGAAAGGTCCCGACCGCCCGGCCTCGGGTGGGCATGCAGCGCGTGCCCACACTCAGGACACTGCCTGCGTTCGTCGCTGGTCATGCGCCGTTCCTCTCAGGTGTACCCGCTCAGCTTGTCGGTGGTTGTTGGCAGCTCAGCTACACGACACGCCGAGCCCACACGGGGAGGGTGCGGATGGGTGCCAGGGCCGCCCAGCCCACCGCAACCACACACAGGAGCCACGTACCGGCATCCCCGCCAGCCGCCGGGGCACTTCCGGCTGGGCCCAGTAGGAGCGCCGTACGCCCGGGTGGCGCCGCCTCCGCCGGCGACGCCACCCGGCGCCCTCGCCTCGCCATCAGCCCTACCGGCTCGGCTCGCGCTCGGGACAGTCGGCGTGCCGCCAGGTAGCGGTCAGGTCCGAGCTCGTCACGACCAACGCTCCGGAGAGGCATACGATCTCGTGTCGGCACCCTTGCTCGTGCGGTAGCACTTCGTCCAGCATCACGTCTCGGAGCTGTGCCAGGTCCAGCCCCTGGCCGGCGGGCTCGATCGTCAGGCTCTGCACGCCGTGGTAGCGAATCGTCAGGTCTTCCTCGTGTTTCCAGCAGTTGTGCCGTAGGTACAGTTCGATCCAGCGGCTCCCGCCCGTCTCACCGGACGTCAGTCGCTCGGGCTTGAGGTCCTTGACGCATCGTTGGCCGAAGAAGTCGTAGTGGCCGGGTTCGGTGGCGAACCTACGCGCCCCCTCGGGCAACGAGTCGACAAACGACGGCAACTCCCGCAGGTACGCCTCGGCGTCCACCGCCATGCCGTCCCTGGTCCGCTCCACGCTGACGAACCTCACTCCCGCACCCCTTCCACCCCGCCGTGTCCGGCAAGTGGAGCAGATCCTCGCACCAGCGATACACCCCACTGCGTCCACCGAGGCGTCGGCGAAAGCCGAGGTCGCGGACGTCGGCCGGCGACGTATCCTCCCGCCATGCGGTGGGCCGGAGGCGAAAGGGCTTATCTCGACCAGCCGGACGTGGTCGCCTCGGGCCACATGGTGCTGGGCCGCTACGGCGGGCGGACTGTGGCCGGGGCCCGACAGAACGAGGACGCGGCGTTCCTGCGGCACGCTCCTGCCGGGCACTGGGAGATGGCCGCCGTGGCGGACGGACACGCCGGCGCGGACAGTTCAGCGCTGGCCGTACGACTGCTCGACGGCGACCCGCTGCTGCCGCAGATCCTCGGGCAGCCTGCCCCGAACCCGCTGGCGGCACTCCACGCCCACCTCGTGACGCGGTTCCAGACCGCCGACACCAGTTCGATCGCCGGCGAAACCGCAGTACTGGTGGCAGCCCGATGCAGCCTTCAGCCTGACGGCGAAGCTGCGGGTGCACAGCCACAGCAGAACAGCCACGTGACTACGAGGAGGAGAAAACAATGACCAAACGAACGGGCAGGGTGGTCTGCGACATCACGATCTCGGCCGACGGGTACTCCGCCGGGCTCAACCAGACCGAGGAACGCCCGTTCGGCGACGACGGCGGTGACGGCTCGGGCGACAAGCTGCACGCCTGGATGTTCGACACCCCCGACGAGAACCGGGACGAGATCGACCAGATGGCTGCCGCCACAGCATTCGTCATGGGCCGCAACATGTTCGGCCCAGTGCGTGGCGAGTGGGATCGGCAGTGGAACGGCTGGTGGGGCGACAATCCGCCGTTCCACGCCCCGGTCTTCGTGCTCACCCACCACCCGCGCGACCCGCAACCGATGGACGGTGGCACCACGTACCACTTCGTCACGGACGGGATCGAGTCGGCACTGGCACAGGCACGCGCGGCGGCCGGCGACGGCGATGTCGCGATCCAGGGCGGCGCGACCACCATCAACCAGTACCTCACCGCCGGCCTGATCGACGAGCTGCGGCTGCACGTCGTGCCGCTCACGCTCGGCGCCGGCACGCGACTGTTCGAGGGCGTCCCGCCGCTGAAACTCGAGCAGGTGAAGTCGCGAGCCGCGACCTCGGTCACGCACGTGACCTACCGCGTACTGCCCTGAGCGCTGTCGGCCGCCTCGACCTCACGCCCGTCGCCGCTGTCCGAGGACGGGCGGATATGAGGAGTACCCGCAGCTCAGCGACGCGGACAAAATCAAGGTCGCCGCAGAGTAGCGGCCACTCTCGATCAAGGAGCAGCGGGCGATGATTTCCTACGGCGTGAGCGTCGCCCGAGCGTGTGACGACTGCGAAGCCGAGATGGTGTGCGAGCTGGCGCAGCGCATCGTTCACGATCGGTTGCATTGGACCGCTGAGTGTCACTGTCCCCACTGCGGCTCAACTGTTGCGATATGCGGCTGGGACGACACCCCCGACGAGATCCGCGATGCGCTGGTCGCTCGCTACGGGTTGGCACGCCTCACCGTCGAAGACCTGACCGGTTGCCCGCCGACCGCCGAGAAAAATCTTGTAGCGCTCCCTACGCTCGAACGAGGACAGGGGCCAGATCGCAGGTCGCCCGACCTCTCTACAGAGGTGCAATATCTCGTCCTGGGGCATAGCCACTCCCACATGAGCGCCATACGGGTTCTGAGTAGAGTTGAAAAGGACTAGGTCGAGGGGCCTGATCGAGTCCGAGATGACGGGTTCCAGTTCGATGGCCGACCAAAGCTCACTGGAACGCAACGGCGGCACGCACAGATCGAACAACGCCAGGATCGAGTAGGCATACCGCTGGCAATTCGCACCCGCACTCACCGGGGAAACCGGGCGGGATTGTGGATGACGGGCACCGTCGTAGGGCGCATCCCAGACCCACGATGGCCACCCACCCGGCGGCGTGGGCCATCCCGGTGTCAGAGCTGCCAAGCGCTCATGCCGAAACCCCATGGCCCTGTCCCCCGTCGCTCATAACCTCCAACGTAGACATACTGGGTCCGCTGCCGTCGAGCCTCAACCACGGTCGACCCTGCCGTCCCGCCTGCGATCGGCCCGCTCACCCGGGGAGCGGGCCGTCGGCCCGCCACATCAAGCGGACCTGATGCCCGACGCCTGCTGGCGACTCGGCCGCCACACCACCCGCACCGCCGCCGCCCAACATCGGGATCGCCAACACATCGGCCGGGAAGAACTCGCCCACGGTGGCTGGCTGACCGGGGCCGCCGCATGAGCAGAGACCCCTCACCCGGGCTGGTACCCGCCCGCCGAGGTCGCCGTCCTGCTGGCTTCGGGCTGTCCACAACTTCCTCGGCCACTGACGTATTGCCGTGTTCCACTGCGGTACGAGCAGCAGAAAGGCCACCTCCCTCGATGGGAAGTGGCCTTTGACCTGCGTGGGCGATACTGGGATCGAACCAGTGACCTCTTCGGTGTGAACGAAGCGCTCTCCCGCTGAGCTAATCGCCCTTGGCGCGGATGACTGTACCCGATCGGGTCCGGACTCCGCGAATCCGGGGTCAGTTCGTGGCGAGGTAGTGCAACAACCGGGCGACGACGTCGATGCCGAGGCCGACCTTGAGCGAGAGCCAGACGATCGAGCAGACGAAGAGGAGACCGACCGAGCCGAGCACCAGCCGCACCGGCCACGAGCGGCTGGTGACCCACCTGGTCCAGCCCTGGACGTGCCGGCGGGTGAAGTTGAGCAGCCGCCTGGCCCAGTGGAACTCGACCGCCCAGATACCGAGGCCGGCGATCACCAACAGCCAGCCGGGGCCGGGCAGCGGGATGAGTACCGCGCCGATGGCGACCACCAGGGCCCCGGCCACGGCGACGAAGACCTTGAGCGCGATCCGGCCGGTGGGATTGGCCCGGACGAGCTCCAGCGTCGTCCGCAGCCGTCGCCAGCGGACCCGCCGTTCGGCGACCTGCACGCCTGTTGTGCCGTTGGCACCGTGTCCGCGCAGCCGGTCATGGCCGCGCCCCTTCTCCGGCACCCCGTACCCCCGCTTTCCGGTCTTTCCGGTCACCGGACCCGGCGACCGGCGACCGACCGCGGCCTCCATTGAGGATTGTTCCGCGACCATCTCACCCCCCAGTGTCGTCTCGGCCCGTCACTCCTACCGACGACTGGACGTTACCGGAGTAAGTCGACGACTGAGCCACCCGATGCCGGGCGGGATCAAGTTCTGGGCAGAACCGGATATCGTACAAGAATCTTCACATTCTGGCGGCGTTTCCGAACCCCTTCCCACCACTGGGTGAAGTCAGCGTATGGCGGAGCGTAGCCATGAGGAGCGCCTGAGTATGGAAAAGCGGAACACGCGCGTTCCGCAGCGGTGCCGGGGGGAGAACGTCCATGAGTGTCATCCGACCGACGACCGTAGAGGTCGAGACGTCGCTAAGGCTCGTCGCACCTGACGCCACCGCCTTGCCGGTGCGTGCCAGTCTGCGTTACGACCCTGCTGACCCGTATGCGGTCCATGTCCTGTTCCATGCCGAATCCGCCGGCGGCGAGGCGGTGAGCTGGTCGTTCGCCCGCGAACTGCTGGTCACCGGGCTCGACGAGCCGGCCGGCATCGGCGACGTCCGAGTGTGGCCCTGGGCCACCCCACGCGGCGACTTCGTCGCGCTGGCGCTGTCGTCACCCGACGGCAACGCTTTGTTCGAGGTGCCGCGGAGCGTGCTGGTGCGCTTCCTGCGCCGCACCTACGTCGTCGTCCCGCGCGGTCGCGAGGCCGAGCACCTGGACGTCGACACGGCGGTGAACCGGCTGCTGGCCGGTCGCTGACCGACGACGCACGGCGGGGCCGCGCGGATCTGCCGAGTCCGCGCGAGCCCGGCCACCCACCACCGGATACTCCAGCCACAAACCGGGTACGCCAGCCACGACCACGCGTCGCCCACGACCGGGACCCACCACCCGTTACCGCACGCCGTCGCCCACTGGCGTACGGTCCACCGCCCGCCGGAAGCGGCCGGTCGCGCTCAACCGTGCGTGGTGATTCCGCCGTCGACCGGGATGATCGCGCCGGTCAGGTACGCCCCGGCGCGGGACGCCAGGTAGATCGCGGTGCCGGCCATGTCCTCGGGGCGGCCGATGCGACCCAGGGGCACCTGCTGCTCGATGGTGGCCCGGGTGGCCGGGTCATCGAGCGCGAACGCCATCATCTTGCTCTCGAACGGGCCGGGCGCGATCGCGTTGACCGTCACGTGCTCTGCGGCGAGCTGGTGGGCGAGGCTGCGGGTGAGCATGTGCACGGCCGCCTTGGTGGCCGAGTAGGCGTACACCTCCATGAACGGTACGCGGATGCCGTCCACCGAACCGATGTTGATCACGCGGGCCGGGTCGTCGGCGCTGGCCGCCGCGCGCAGCACGGGCAGCAGTGCGGCGGTGAGCCGGAACACCGCCTTGACGTTGACCGCCCAGAGCTTGTCGAAGGCGCTGTCCGGGTACGCCTCCAGCGGCGCGCCCCAGGTGGCCCCGGCGTTGTTCACCAGCACGTCGAGCCGAGGGGTGTGTTCCCGGACAGCGGTGGCCAACGCCTCCGCCCCACCGTCGGCACCGAGGTCGGCGGGGATCGCCACGCACCGCCCGTACGCGGACAGTTCGGCGGCGACGTGCTCGCAGACGTCCGCCTTCCGGGAGGAGATGATCACCTCCGCCCCGGCCTGGACGAAGCCCCGGGCGATCATCAGCCCGATACCTCGCGAGCCTCCGGTGACCAGGACCGTCTTGCCTTCGACCGAGAACAGATCCGTCATGCTCATCCCATCGCGCGTCGGCGGGGCCGCCCGCGTCCGGCCGACCGGGCGCTACCGACCGGTAGCCTAGTCGTCCGGACCCGCTGGCGGGGCTGCAGCCGCACCCCGAATCCTGTCCGCCACACCCGCCGACATGCGGTTGGCGATCTAGCGGACTACCGTCGTTGGTGATGGTCTCTTCCGGTCAGCTCGCCCCGGCCACGGACGCCTGTCCCGCGCCGACCTCCACCGGGATCCGATCCCTCACGCTGGGTGATCTCGGCCCCGACCCGGCGTGGCGGCGGCCGGTGCTGATCGAGGCGGACCACCTGATCCTGGTCACCGGCGGTCACGGCACCCTCGAGGTGGACTTCCGCCCACTCCCCTGCCGACCGGGCACCATGCTGCGGCTCCGACCCGGTCAGGCGGTGCGGCGCACCGACGCGCTGGACGCGGTGGTGCTGCGCTGGGGTGCCGTCGCCCTGCACGGGCTGGACGTCGACCCGGACACGGTGCCGACCCACACCCAACTCGTCGGCGAGGACGAGGAAGCGGTGATCAACGAGGTCAGCCAGCTCGTGGTGGACTGCCGCCGGCAGCGGGGCCCGGCCGGCGAGAGCCTGCTCCGGCTCCAACTCGCCGTCCTGCTGCTGCGCCTGACACTGACCGGCGCCCCGGTGAACGGAACGGATTCCCGTACGTTCCGGCGGCTCTGCCGGGATGTCGAGCACCACTACCGGTACACCCGCCGGGTCGAGGACTACGCCGACCGGCTGGGCTGCTCGGTGCGTACCCTCACCCGGGCCTGCCTGGCGGTGACCGGACGCAGCGCCAAGCAGGTCATCGACGAGCGGGTGGCGTTGCAGGCACGCCGGATGCTCGCGGCGACCGACGAGCCGATCGCGCGGATCGGCCGGTATCTCGGTTTCCCGGAGCCGACCAACTTCGGCCGGTTCTTCAGCCGGGAGGTCGGGCTGAGCCCGGGTGCCTTCCGGGCGACCGGTGGGCGGGTCGCCGCCCCCGCCCGGATCACCCGCCCTCGGCCGCCGCATTGGACCGACCGGGCATGATGACACCGTGCAAATCTCGGCACGCGGCGACTACGCGGTACGGGCGACGCTGAGCCTCGCCTCCGCGTACCCTTCGCTGCTCTCCACTCAGACCATCGCCGCGGAGCAGGACATGCCGCGCAAGTTCCTCGAAGCCGTCCTGGCGGACCTGCGCCGGGCCGGCATCGTCCGGGCCCAGCGGGGGGCCGAGGGCGGGTACACCCTGGCCCGGCCACCCCGGGAGATCGCCATCGGGGCGATCCTGCGGGCGGTGGACGGGCCGCTGGCCGGTGTCCGGGGCGTACGCCCGGAGGAGACCGAGTACCTGGGCGCGGCGGAGAACCTGCCCCGCCTCTGGGTCGCCGTCCGGGCCGCCGTCCGGCAGGTCGTCGACGAGGTGACCCTGGCCGACCTGTCCAGCGGCCGGCTGCCGGCCCACGTCCGGCGGCTGACCACCCGGCCGGGCGCCTGGGAGCCGCGCTGAGCAGCACCGGGTGAACCGGTGTGCGACCGCCGGGAGCGCTCCCCTGTGGACCGAACCAGGTTTCGTGAAACGGCCATCCGGGCATGTTCGACACCAGACACGAACGGCTGGTCACGAAGGGAGGCCCCGGTATGGGCCTGATGTTCCGGAAGCGCAAGAAGTACGGTCCGCTGATCCTCAACTTCACCGAGAACGGCTTCTCCTCCTGGAGCGTGAAGATCGGCCGCTGGTCCTGGAACTCCCGGGCCCGGGCGCACCGGGTCGACCTGCCCGGCCCGCTCTCCTGGAAGCAGGACAAGTCCCGGTCGCGGGCGTAGCACTCTGACGTCGAGGGGTGCCGGTGGACTACCGGCACCCCTCGACGTATGCCGGGTGCGGAGTTCCCCGTTCCGGCCGGTGGTCGGCGGCGCAGGGTCGACAATCGCGCCATGACCCGGAAGCGGCGGCGGCCCTACCGGCGCGAACGCCGGCACGCGCTGTGGGCGTCGGCGCTGCTCCTGGTCGCGTACTTCGTCGTCCCGGTCGAACCGGGCGCCAACGGTGTCCGGCTGGCGCTGCGGACTCTGGGCACCGTCGTGCTGGTGCTGGTGGTCGTACGGCTGGTCACCGGGCAGGTGCGCCGGCAATTCGCTGACGACGGACAGTCCACCGCCCTCTGGCACCTCGCGGTGGGGCTGGTCGCCGGGGTGCTCACCTTCGCGCTCGCCGACTACGTCATCGCGATCAGCGACCCGACGCAGTTCGTCAGCCTGCGGACCCGGATCGACGCGCTCTACTTCTCGCTCGCCACCCTCACCACGATCGGCTACGGCGACGTGCACGCCCAGGGGCAGGTCGCCCGGGCGGTGGTCGGCGGGCAGATGGTCTTCAGCATCGGCGTCGTCGCCACCGGGGTGTCGATCCTGTTCAGGCGTCTGACCGAGCGGCCCGCGCCGACCCCGCCGCAGAAGACTCCCCCGTCGGCCGAGCCTCCGCCGCCGCCCGGGACTCCCCCATCGCCCGGGACTCCCCCATCGACCGGGACTCCGCCGTCGGGTGGATGAGCACGTCCCCGCCGAGCCGGCCGTCCGCCGGTTCCCGGGTCGCCGTGCCGGCGTCCAGCAGCACGGTCAGCGCCCGCACCGCGTCGGCGGCCCGGTACGGGGTGGTCGTCAGCACGTGCCGACGCAGCTCGGTCACGGTACGGGGGCCGGAGCGGGTCAGCTCGGCGACCAGCAGCGCGCCGAGCCGGTCGGCGTCCGGGGTGGCGGTGAGGTCGCGCGGCACCCCGTCGATGTCCCGGTACCGGAGTCCCGCCGTCGCACCGACCTGCCAGATGGCTTCCTTGACCGCCTCCAGGTTGCGGTCCGAGCTGGTGCCGAGGGCGAGCAGCCGGGCCGGGTCGTCGTCGGTCGGGCCCGTCTCGACCCCGGTGACCAGCGGAAAGCCGGCCCGGTGGAGTGCGGCCGGGCCGTCCGCGTCGGCGGGCACGGCGAGCAGCAGGTCGGCCGGACGGCCGGCTGCGGCAGCGGTGAGAAGGGGCGTCGCCGCCGGCCCGCCCAGCACGACGCCGGCCGGGTCGGCGAGGACGGTGAAGGTGGGTGCGCCGGCCGCGCCGGCGGCTTTCAGCGCCACCGGCAGTCGGTCCGGCGCACCGGGTACGGGGTACACGGCCACGTCGGCGGGGAGGCGGGAGGTCACCGCCCCGAGCCGGGCCGGCAGGTCCGGGTCGACGCCGAGCAGCACCACGGTGACGCGCTGGCCGCGTATCCGGTCGGCGGCGTCGGTCAGGGCGTCCAGGGCGGCCTCGACGGTCCCGCCCGCCGGGCCGGCGTACGCGAGGGCGAGCGTGACCCGCCGCGAGCGGCGCAGCGCCCCGGTGAGCCAGGTGTCGAGCTGGCGGGCGATGAGCCCGCCCAGGACGGCGTCGTACAGGTCACGCGGCATCCTGTGGTTCTACCAGGCGGCCGGCGTGGACCCGACGGGCCGGGGGGCGAACGGGCCGCTCCGAGTCGGGGTGGCCGGGCCCGATCCGGGCCGGGGGCGAACGGGCCGCGCCGGGTCAGGGGTGGCCGGGCCGCCCCGGATCAGGCCGGGACGGAGACGCCGACCCCGCCCCGGGTCTGCCCGCCGTAGCGCTGCCGCTCGCGGTCCAGGTCGAGCCGACCGATCCGGGTGCGCGCGGCACGGGCCGCGTCGTCGAGCCGGTCGGCGGGGACCAGCCAGACCACCTCGAACTCCAGCCCGTCCGGGTCGCGGGCGTAGAGGCTCTTGGTGGTGCCGTGGTCGGAGCTGCCGACCAGTGCGCCGGCCTCGGCGAGCCGCTCGGCGGTGGCGGCCAGTTCGTCGAGGGTGTCGACCTCCCAGGCCAGGTGGTAGAGCCCGACGGTGCGCCGGCCTGCCTCGGACGGGCCGGCGGCCGCACCGATCTCGAAGAGGCCGAGGTCGTGGTCGTTGGTCGAGCCGGGCGCCTGGAGGAAGGCGGCGCCGGTGAAGCCGTCCGGGGTCATCGGCACCCGGCGGAAGCCGAGCACGTCGCGGTAGAAGGCGACGCTGCGCTCGACCTCACGGACGAAGAGGACAGCGTGGTTGAGGCGGTGGATTCCCATGCCGACCACGGTAGCGCGATTTTGTTGAACGCTCAACTAGTTGCCGTATGATGGACCCATGACGCGGTGGTTGGACCCCGACGAGCAACGCACCTGGCGGGCCTTCCTGGCCGCCTCCCGGGCGCTGATGGAAACCCTCGACCGTGAGCTGCAACGCGACGCCGGCATGCCGCACGCGTACTACGAGATCCTGGTCCGGCTCTCCGAGGCACCCGGGCGGGAGCTGCGGATGACCGACCTGGCCCTGGCCACCGGCTCCTCGCGCAGCCGCCTGTCGCACGCGGTTGCCCGACTGGAGGCCGCCGGCTGGGTACGCCGCCGGGACTGTCCGACCGACCGCCGGGGGCAGTTCGCCGTGCTCACCGACGAGGGCTTCGCCGCGCTCGCCGCTGCCGCGCCCGGCCACGTCGAGGGGGTACGCCGTCACCTGTTCGACGCGCTCAGCCCGGCGCAGGTCGACCAGTTGCGCCGGCTCAGCGAGTCCCTCGTGGACCATCTGGGTGTCGATCGACCCTTATCCTGACCAAACTGCCGCCTGAGGGGTCTTGTACATACCGTCGCGGAATGCGCACGATGAGGCGTGGCCTCCCCCTTCGGTGAACTGACCGACCAGGCGCACCAGCTCGTGGCCGCCGGCGACCTGTCCGGCGCCCAGGAGCTGCTCGCCGACGCCCTCGCGGACGCGGATCCGCGTCCGGCGAACGCCTCACCCGAGCTGGCCGAGGCCGCCAGCCTCCAGGCCCGGGTACTGGTCACCCTCGGCGAGCCGCACTCCGCCCGGGGATGGGCGGCGTTCGCATACGCCGCGACGACCCGGCTGTACGGCTCGGCCGACCAGCGGACCGTGGCCGCCGCCGCCACCCTCGCTGCGGTGCTGCACCGGGTCGGCAGCTACGCCCGCGCCGCCCGGCTCTACCAGGAAGTGATCATCGAGCTGACCGCGCTCGACGGTCCCGAGTCGCTGCGGGTGCTCGCCGCCCACGCCGACCTGGCCACCGTCGAATACGCCCGGGGCGAGTGCACGGTCGCCCGGGAGCGCCTCCAGGACGCCTGGGAGCTGCACCGCGAGGTGTACGGCGACGGGCACGTCAGCGGGATCAAGATGCTCGCCCGGCTCGGCGCGATGCAGCGTGACTGCGGCCACTTCACCGACGCGCACGACAACCTGGCCCTGGCCCGGGAGCTGTGCCGGCAGCACCTCGCCCCGGACGACCCGCTCGCCGCCCAGGTGGCCGGCCTGGCCCGGGCCGCCGCCAACCCGGACCACGCCTGCGACCGCGTCGACGACGCCGAACCGCCCGTGGTGCCGGCGGCGCGGACCCCGACGGCGGACGAGGCGGGCGCCGGTGGGTACTGGCCGCCCGAGCCGGACGACCACCCTGACGCCGTCCGGTCGGGGTCGGCAGCGGGGTACGGGACAGCCGCCGGCCACGGCGCGGTGCCGCGGCCACGCGCACCCGAGGAGACCGGCGACTCCGGTGTCCCCGGTGATCCGTACCCGGCCGGCGCCGACCGGTACCAGCCGCCCACCGTTCCCCACCCGGACGAGCGCACGACCAGCAACGGGCACCGGCACGCCGCCGACGAAGCCTGGCCCGCCGACGAAGCCTGGTCCACCGACGAAGCCGGATACGCCGACCGGACCGGCTACCCCCACGAGCCCGGGTACGGCGCAGCCGCCCCGGGGTACGCCGACGAGACCACCGGAACCGCCGCCACCCGGCCGAACGTGAACCACCGGTACCCGTCCGACGGCAGCTCGTACCCGCCCGACCGGTGGTCCGCCGGCCAGTACGACGACCCGGACGCCGACGACTGGTGGCCGCCCGAGGGAGAGGTGGACCGTCCGGACGAGCCGGCCGGCGACCGTGGCCCGGCCGCTTCCACGCTGCCGCCCACAGTGGTCGGGTTCACCGGCGTGGCGGACCAGACGGGGCCTACCGGTGGGCACGGCCAGGCCGGCGGGCGGCACCCGGAGGAGTCCCCGGGCGTACGCCGGGTCGCCCACCTGCCGGTGCCGGTCGGCTCACGGCTGCCGGTGCACGTCCCCCGCCCGCCGGACGACCCGCCCCGGCGGCTCGCGCCGTTGATCGTCGCCGGGGTGGTCGTGGTGCTGCTCGGCACGGGAGCGGTGATCGCCGGGGTGGCCCGGGTCGACGATCCGGCCGGGCAGTCGCCGCCACCCGGTCCGGGCACCCCGCCGACCCCCGGCGCGTCGCCCAGCGGCACCGGAAAACCGGCATCCGCCGCACCCGGTGTCCCGCCCAGCGGGGTGAGCCTGCGCGACAACCGGGACACCGTCACGCTGAGCTGGACGTACCCGGCCGGGGCGAACGGGCCGGTGGTGGTCTCCGGCGGCCAGGTCGGCCGCGATCCCCACCCCTACCAGGAGTTGCCCCCGGCGCGACCAACTACATCGTCTACGGACTCGACCGGGGCATCGACTACTGCTTCACCGTCGCGGTCGTCCACTCGACGGAGACCGTCGGCCGGGCCAAACCGGTCTGCACGAAGCGAAACTGAACCGGCCTGCACGAAGCGAAACTGAACCGGCCCGCACGAAGCGAAACTGAGCCAGCTCTCCGGGCCGGTCAGCTCTCCGGGTCGGTTTCCTGGTCCGGCAGGGCCGGCAGGCGCACCGAGACACGCAGCCCCGGTCCGGCATCGGCCAGCCACACCGTGCCGTGGTGCAGCCGGACGAGTTCCCGGACGATGGCCAGGCCCAGACCGGCACCACCGGCGTCCCGGTCCCGGGCGTCGTCCAGCCGGGTGAACCGGTCGAAGACCCGTTCCCGGTCGGCGGGTGGGATGCCCGGTCCGTCGTCGGTCACGGTGACCAGGTGGGTGTCCGGGTCGGAAGTCACGTCGGGAGCCGGGTCGGGGCCGATCACCTCGACCACGACCGTGCTCCGGCAGTGGCGGACCGCGTTGTCGATGAGGTTCGTCAGCACGCGGTGCAGTTCGTCCGGGTCGCCGACCGTCCACCGAGGTCCGGACGCCGGCACGACCCGTACCGGTGGGGAGGGGAAGCGGGCGGCGACGGCCCGGGTCAGCGCTGTCAGCTCGACCGGCCCGGTGGCCCGCCGCCCACGCCCGGCCACCCGGCCCGGGGCTCCGGTGCCGCCGGTGTTCCCGGCCTCGTCCAGGCGGGCCAGCAGCAACAGGTCGTCGACGAGGCGGCTGAGCCGTTCGGTGTCCGCGAGCAGGTCCCCGGCCACCACCGGCCAGTCGGTCCGCTCCCCCAGCCGCCCGGCCACCTCCAGTTCGGTGCGCATGTTCGTCAGCGGGCTACGCAGTTCGTGGGCGGCGTCGGCGAGGAACGCCCGTTGCCGGGCCCGGGCCGCCTCCAATCGGGCCAGCATGTCGTTGAGGGTGACCGCCAGCCGGTGGATCTCGTCGTGGGACGCCGGCACGGGTAGGCGCCCACCGCCGGCCCGGCCGGTGATCTCCTCTGCCCCGCTGCGCAGCGCCTCCACCGGGCGCAGGGTGGCCCCGACCACCCGCCAGGTCACCCCACCGATGACCACCACCAGCAGGGGGATGCCCGCCAGCAGGACGAGCTGGACGACCTGGGCGCTCCGGGTCACGTCCGTCATGGACCTGCCGACCAGGACGGTCAGCGGCTCGGACGGCGTACCGGTCGGCACGCTGACCACCCGCACCCGGCCGGGGAGTCCCAGCCGCTCGCCCCGGACGAAGGTGCGCTGCCGCGTGTCGTGGTCGATCCGGTCCGCCGGCAGCATCGGCACCAGGCGGTCGGCGTCGATCGAGGCGGCGCGGACCCGTCCCCGCGCGTCGACCACCTGGACGCGGACCTGCCCGGCGGCGACCGGAAGCGGATCGGGCAGGGCGTCCTCGGCGGCGAGTAGCGCCACCGCGTCGGCGGTCCGGAACGCCTCGTCGTCCACGCTGCGTTGCAGGACGTGGCCGAGGGCGCCGAGCAGGGCCAGCCCGCCGACCGCCAGCCCGACGGCCAGCCCGAGGACGCTGACCAGGGTCAGCCGGCCGCGCAGCCCGAGGGCGGGCAACCCGCGCGCCCGGCCGGCCGGGCGGCTCACGGCGTCCCCACCGGCGGTGCGACCGTACGGCGGCCGGTCACGGCGTGAGCCGGTAGCCGGCGCCCCGGACGGTCTCCAGGTGGTGCCGGCCGATCTTGCGGCGGAGGTAGCCGACGTACACCTCCACCGCGTTCGGCGCGGTCTCCAGACTGGCGTCCCAGACGTGGTCGAGCAACTCGGTCTTGCTGACCACCTCGCCGGGGCGGCGCATCAGGTAGTCCAGCAGCGCGAACTCCCGGGCGGTCAGGGCGATCTCGGCGTCGCCCCGGGTCACCCGCCGGGCGGCCGGGTCGAGGCAGAGGTCGCCGACGGTCAGCACGGCGGGGCGTTGCGGCGCGCCCCGGCGCAGCAGGGCTCGCAGCCGGGCCAGCAGCACCACGTACGAGAAGGGTTTGGTGAGGTAGTCGTCGGCCCCGCAGTCCAGTCCGTCGGCCTGGTCGTACTCGCCGTCCTTGGCGGAGAGCATGAGCACCGGCAGCCAGTGCGCCTCCGCGCGCAACCGGCGCACCAGCTCGTAGCCGGAGAGCCCGGGGAGCATCACGTCGAGGATCATGGCGTCGTAACCGCCGTGCCGGGCGGCCTCCAGCCCCGCCGGACCGGTGGTCGCCACGTCCACCGCGAAGCCCTCCGCCTGGAGTCCCCGTTGCAGCGTCCCGGCCAACCGGGTCTCGTCCTCCACCACCAGCAGTCGCACGGGTCAAGGGTGCCACCGTGGCGCCGCCGGCGGTTTCGGCTTCCTCAGCCCCCTCACAGCATGGGTCGGGCAGGATGACGACATAGGAGGTGCACATGTCTGTTCTGACAAGCCGACCGGCGCTGCGCTGGATCGTGCCGACGGCCGCGACGGTCGTCGTGATCGGCGGTGGCGCGGCGCTCGGCCAGTTCGCCGCCGAGGCCGAGCCGAGTCTGCCGCCGAGGAGCGCCGCACAGCTTCTGGTCGACCTGCAGACGTCCCGGTTGGAGGGGCTCTCCGGCACGGTGGTGCAGCGCGCCGACCTCGGCCTGCCGCCGCTGGTTGCCACAATGGCGGAGCGCAGCGAGAACCTGACCGCCCTGGTCGCCGGCACGCACACCATGCGGGTCTGGTACTCCGGGCCGGACAAGGCGCGGATCGCGTTCAAGGACACCCTCGGCGAGCGGGACGTCATCCGTAACGGCACCGACCTGTGGGTCTGGAGCAGCAAGAACAACGAGGCGTACCACCGGACGCTGCCGGCCGACGCCGCGCAGCGCCCCGAGGAGGCCTCGGACCTGCCGATCACCCCGGCCGAGGCCGCCGACCGGGCGCTGGCCGCGATCGACCCGACCACCGAGGTCAGCGTCGGCCGGTCCGCGACGGTGGCCGGGCGCGACGCGTACGAGCTGGTGTTGAAGCCGCGGGACGCCGCCTCCCTGGTCGACCAGGTGCGGATCGCGCTGGACGCGAAGGAGCACGTGCCGCTGCGCTTCGAGCTCTTCGCCGACGCGGCGGACGCCCCGGCGATCGAGGTGGCCTTCACCCAGGTCGACTTCAACCGCCCGGACGCCGACCAGTTCACCTTCAACCCGCCGCCCGGCGTCAAGGTGAACGAGGAGAAGTCCACCGGTGCCCGGCCCGAGCGTCCCCAGAAGCCCGAGCGTCCGCAGA
Source organism: Micromonospora pallida (assembly GCF_900090325.1). Classification (NCBI taxonomy): domain Bacteria; kingdom Bacillati; phylum Actinomycetota; class Actinomycetes; order Micromonosporales; family Micromonosporaceae; genus Micromonospora; species Micromonospora pallida. Next base: position 4,067,322 of record NZ_FMHW01000002.1, read on the forward strand.
AGCCGGCCGGGAAGCAGGAGCGGGACGTCAAGATGGTCGGTGAGGGCTGGGCTGCCGTGCTGGTCGCCCGGACCGACAACCTCGCCCCCGCCGGACGGCCGACCGGGCAGGACGCCCCTGCCAGCCAGCCGGAGGGACGCGACGCCGCCGCCGGGTTGGACCTGCTCAACCAGTTGCCGAAGGTCAGCGGGGCCTGGGGCAGCGGCCGGCTCTTCTCCGGGACGGTCTTCAGCGTGCTGCTCACCGACGACGGCCGGGTGATCGCCGGCCTGGTCACTCCGGAGCGGCTCTACGAGGTCGCCCGCGGCTGACCCGTCCGCTCACCCCATGATTCGCGTCACCGGAACCCGTTCCGGTGACGCGAATTCTTTCCCGGAACTTGGTCGGCACCGCCGGGGCAGGCTATCTTTCTCAGTTCAGACACAAAAAGAACGACCATTAGAAATGGCCGTTCAGCGCTATTCTAGCGAATTGGGAGAGGGCTTGTCAACGCAGTCCGACGAGCAGCAGCACACCGACGAGATCGGCCGTGAGCAGGAGTACGTCTCGATGCTCTACCGCCGGCTGGACGGGCTGCGAGACCAGGCCGCCCGCCGACTGGCCGAGGAACTGCGCAGCGATGGCGGTACCGATCAGGCCCGGTCCCAGCGGGACACCGTCGTGCGGATGTACGCCGAGCAGGTGGAGCAGTTCTCCGCCGTGGAGCAGGGCCTCTGCTTCGGCCGGCTGGACTCCGACGACGGCTCCCGCCGGTACATCGGCCGGATCGGCATCTTCGACACCGGAGACGACTACGACCCGCTGCTGATGGACTGGCGGGCCCCGGCCGCCCGGCCGTTCTACCTCGCCACGGCGGCCAACCCCCAGGGCGTACGCCGTCGCCGGCACCTGCGGACCCGGGACCGCAAGGTGGTCGGGCTGCACGACGAGACCCTCGACCTGGCCAGCGCCTCCCCCACCGCGCACGAGGAACTGACCGGTGAGGCGTCCCTTCTGGCGGCGCTGAACGCCAGCCGGACCGGTCGGATGCGGGACATCGTCGAGACCATCCAGGCCGAACAGGACCGGGTGATCCGGGCCGACCTGGGCGGGGTGCTGGTCGTCCAGGGCGGGCCGGGCACCGGCAAGACCGCGGTCGCGCTGCACCGCGCCGCGTACCTGCTCTACACCCACCGCCGGGAGCTGTCCACCCGGGGCGTGCTGCTGGTCGGGCCGAACGTGACGTTCCTGCGCTACATCTCCCAGGTGCTGCCGACGCTGGCTGAGACCGGCGTGCTGCTCCGTACCCCGGGGGACCTCTTCCCCGGCGTGACCGCCCGCCGCGCCGAGTCGGCCGAGGTCGCAGCGCTCAAGGGCCGGCTGGTGATGACCGAGGTTCTTGCCAACGCAGTACAGGACCGGCAGTGGGTGCCGGACGAGCCGTTGCAGATCGAACTCGAACAGCGGGACAGGCTGACCCTCACCCCGGAGACCTGCCGGGCGGCCCGCGAGCGGGCCAGCCGCTCGGGCCGGCCGCACAACCTGGCCCGCGCGCTGTTCGACATCGAGATCATCCACGCCCTCGCCGACCAGGAGGCCGAGCGGATCGGCGCGGACCCGCTCGGTGGGGAGAACCTGCTCGACGAGGCCGACGTCGCCGAGATCCGCCGGGAACTGCGGGAGGAACCCGACGTACGGGCGGTGCTCGACCAGCTCTGGCCGGTGCTCACCCCGCAACGCCTGCTCGCCGACCTGTTCGCCGACCCGGACCGGATCGCCACCGCCGCGCCCATGCTCGACGCGGACGAACGGGCGCTGCTACACCGCGAACCGGGTGGCTGGGCGCCCTCCGACGCGCCGCTGCTCGACGAGGCCGCCGAACTGCTCGGCGAGGACGACCGGGCGGCGGCGGCCCGGCGGGAACGGATCCGCGCGCAGGCCCGCGAGTATGCCGAGGGCGTGCTGGAGATCTGGCGGGGCTCCCGCTCGATCGACGTGGAGGACGAGGCGGACGGCGGTGAGATCCTCGGGGTCACCGACCTGCTCGACGCCGACCGGCTGCTGGAACGGCAGGAGACCGGGGACACCCTGACCACCGCCGAGCGGGCCGCCGCCGACCGGAACTGGGCGTTCGGGCACGTCATCGTGGACGAGGCGCAGGAGCTGTCGCCGATGGGCTGGCGGCTGCTGATGCGCCGCTGCCCGAGCCGGTCGATGACCATCGTCGGGGATGTCGCGCAGACCGGCGCGCTCGCCGGCACCGCGTCCTGGCGGGTGGCGCTGGAGCCGTACGTGGCCGACCGGTGGCGGCTGGAGGAGCTGACCGTCAGCTACCGCACCCCGGCGGAGATCATGGCGGTCGCCGCCGACGTGCTCGCCCGGATCGACCCCGGGTTGCGTCCGCCCCGCTCGGTACGCAGCACCGGCGTCGAGCCGGTCGATCGTACGGTCGCCCCGGAGCGGCTCGCCGCCGAACTGGTCGACGAGGCGCTCCGGGAGGTGACCGGCCTCGGCGACGGCCGGCTCGGCGTGATCGTGCCGGCCGGTCGGGTCGACGAGCTGGGCGCGGCGGTGACCGGCGCGCTGCCGGAGGCGGCGGTGGGCGAGCACCCGGAGCTGGAGAGCCAGCTCGTGGTGCTGACCGTCGCGCAGGCCAAGGGCCTGGAGTTCGACTCCGTCCTGCTGGTCGACCCGGACGCGATCGTCGCCGAGTCGCCGCGTGGCGACAGCGACCTCTACGTCGCCCTCACCCGCGCCACCCAACGCCTGACCACCCTCCGTCCGCTGACCCCCTGACCTCCCGGGTGCCCCCGGCTGGCCACGGTCGGCCGCTCGGTTCCGCCGAAACGGCGGTGTCCGTCGCCCTCGGACACCGCCGTTTCGGCGACATGGAGTTGATCAAGGCAAGTGGCCGAGCCGGAGCCCGACGGTGTCCCGGCGATGCGCCTGATCATTCCGTATGTGTTCCGGATCTTGCCCGGTCTGTACCCGTCGATCGGTTTCTCGTGGTCATGTTTGTCAGCTAGTTTCGTCGATACGCGGATTGCGGGGGGTGCGGAGGCGCAACATGGCGGCCCGGCTCCGAACCACGGCACCGACGCCGGCATTGGTGTTAGAGATAACCGACGGGACGATGAGTAATCGTGAGGCGGGTGCTGGATGGCCGAGGGCTACGTCAGAGACTTCAACAGCGAAAAGGGCTACGGCTTCATCACGCCCGACGCCGGCGGCCCTGTCCTACTTGTGCGCTTCTTCGACATCCAGATGCTCGGCTACAAGACCTTGGAGGAGGGCGAGCGGGTGTCGTACGCGGTCGAGGTCGAGGCCGACGGGACTCCGCGCGCAGTCGAGGTCACCCCGCTCGGGAGGCGCATGCCAGGGCGAGGCACGTCCGGCCAGTCACCCCCATCAGCGAGGCCCATACTCCTGGTCATGGCGCTGTTGGCGGTGCCAACAGGGATGATGGTGTTCACCGCCATAGCGATGTTCGGGGGCTGGCAGCTTCCTGAATGGTGGGCCCCGGTCCTCGGGGTGGGGTTCGGCGCGAGCCTGCTCGTCGCGAGGCTCTACAACAAGTAAGTTCCGCAGCGGCCCCACTCGCCAGTCCACCGGCCATCGAGCCGCCCATCGCGCGAGCGGGCCGCCGTCCGATCCGCACGTCAAGACGGCCCTGACGGCTTGCACGGACGATGGTGGGTCAGGCGATGGTCTGCTCGGCCCACTCCCTGGTACCGGCCCTCACGGGCTCTCGGCCTGCGGCGCATCTGACCTTCGTCCCGAAGGAACCACTAGCCACACATGAACGGCACCCACAGCGGCTGCCACACGACAGCAGGCAAAAGGCCGCCTCCGACGTACGGAAACGGCCTTTTGCCTGCGTGGAGCCGAGGGGACAAGCCCTGGCCCCCTCTGATGCGAATCAGTCGTCGGTGAAGCCGCCGGTGTGGCTGGCCGGGGCCGACTGGTCACTGGTGGAGCCGGCGGCCGGCGTACTCAGGCCACCGGTGGTGGCGTCCCCGGTGGTGGTCGGCGCGACCGTGCCGGGATGCCGCTCGGGCTGCCGCGCCAACCGGCGTACGCTCGCCGGTCCGGCGGTGCCGCCGGTGGTGGTGACCGCCCCCTGGCCCCGGGTCGGGCCGCCGTCGCGCAGCACCTCCGGGTCGATCGGCACGTGCGCCGGATCGTCCGGGTCCTCCCGCTGGAGTTGCTGCTGCACGTCGGTCGGGGGCGAGTTCATCTCGTTCAGGGCGTCCTCGCCGTAGACCCCGGCGAGCAGTCGGTCCTCGGTCCGCCGGGCGGACTCGCGCATGCTGTCGGACACCTGGATCACCTCGCAGGAATGTCGGTGACCCGCTGCCTGCCCGGCCCCGCTCCAGCTAAACCCCGCCCGCGACGACCAGTTCGCCCCCGCCGGCCAGCACGGTCGTCCGCCCCGCACCACCGGCGTCGATGTTCGTACCCGGCGGTTCACCGGCCCGTCGTCTGCCGCTCGCCCGCGCGCCGACCGCGCTCGGCGATGCTGTCGGGCGGGTTGGCGGGACGCACCCGCCCCCGAGGGGAGCAAGCGTGCGGACAGTACGCCGTACCGCCACCGCGATCCTGGCGGTGGCGATCGTGACGACCGGGCTGAGCGTGCCCGCGCAGGCGCGACCGCGACCGGACCGGACGTTCGACGTGCAGGCCCACCGGGGCGGGCTGGGCCTGCGGGTGGAGAGCAGCCTCGCGTCGTTCGGCAACGCGCTCCAACTGGGGGTGACCACCCTGGAGCTGGACGTCCAGATCACCGAGGACGGACAGGCCGTGGTCACCCACGACCGCCGGGTGAGCGGGACGAAGTGCGTGGACACCGCGCCGGTCGTCCCCGGTGACCCGGAGTTCCCGTACGTCGGGAAGTACGTCAACACGCTCAACCTGGCGCAGGTGCGCACCCTGGACTGCGGCACGAGGACCCTGGCCGACCGGCCGGGCCAGCTCGCCGTGCCCGGTGCCCGGATGCCGTTGCTGCGCGAGGTGTTCGACCTGGTGAAGCGGTACCGGGCCGACGACGTGACGCTCAACGTCGAGACCAAGGTGGAGGCCGGCGCACCGCACGAGACCGCGCCCCGGGAGCAGTTCGTGCAGGTCACCGCCGCCGAGATCCGCGCCGCCGGGCTGCGCGACCAGGTGACCGTCCAGAGCTTCGACTGGGGCGCGCTGATGCGGATGCGTCAGGTCGACCCGAAGCTGCCGCTGGTCGCGTTGACCAACTACGACTTCCTCCAGGTCGGCCAGCCCGGCGCGTCGCCCTGGCTGGGTGGCATCGACATCGACGACTTCGGCGGCGACCCGGTCCGCGCGGTACGCAGCTTCGGCGCGGACGCGTTCTCCCCGGTGCACGGTTTCCCGCAGAACGGCACGGTCACCGACCCCGGCTACCGGCCGTACGTGACCAGGGAGATGGTGGCGCACGCGCACCGCAACGGGCTGAAGGTGATCCCGTGGACGGTGAACGACGTACCGACCATGGCGAAGCTCGTCGACGACGGCGTGGACGGCATCATCACCGACTACCCGGACCGGTTGCGCGGCCTGCTCGCCGAGCGCGGATACGAGCTGCCGCGCGGGTACGCCTCCCCGTTCGACATCCAGGCGCACCGGGGTGGCCGGGCGGACCGGCCGGAGAACACCCTGCCCGCGTTCGCGTACGCGCTGGAGAACCCGGCCATCTCCACCCTGGAGATGGACACCGGGGTCACCGCCGACGGGCACCTCGTGGTGCTGCACGACCGGCGGGTCAACGGTAGCCACTGCCAGGACACCGCCCCGGCCACCCCGGGTGACCCGGAGTTCCCCTACGTCGGGAAGCTGGTGCACGACCTGACCCTGGCCCAGCTCAGCACCGTGGACTGCGGGACGCTGACCCCGCCGGACGCGCCGCACCAGGTGCCCGTGCCCGGCGCCCGCATCCCGACCCTGGACGAGGTGCTCGACCTGGTCCGGACCAGCGGCCGGGACGACGTGCGGCTGAACATCGAGACGAAGATCAGCCCGCTGGTGGCGGACACCGCCGGGTACCGGGAGTTCACCCGGAAGCTGGTGCGGGCGGTCGAGCGGGCCGGGCTGGTGGGCCGGACCACCATCCAGTCCTTCGACTGGCGGACCATCACCCACGCCCGCGAGCTGAACCGGCGGATCGAGACGGTTGCCCTGATCTGGCAGTACGGCCCGGCCGAGTGCGCCAGCCTCGCCGACGAGTGCTCGCTGCGAGCGGTCTACGACGACCCGTCGGTGCAGAGCCCGTGGACCGCCGGACTGGACTGGTGGCGGTACCAGGACCTGGGCAAGCTGGTCCGCGCCTCCGGCGCGACCACGGTGTCGGCGAACTGGCAGGTGCACGACCCGGCGCAGGGCACCGTGGCGTCCGCCGACTGGTACCTGCGGGAGAACCCGGCCTACCACCACGGACCGGACGTGCCGGCCCTCCAGCGGCGGTACGGGCTGAAGGTGGTCCCGTACACGGTCAACGACCCGGCGGTGATGCAGCGGGTCATCGACCTCGGCGTGGACGGCGTCATCACCGACGACCCGCGACTGCTGGTCGAGGTGGCGATCCGCAACGGCCTGCGCTGAGCCGGCCGGCGGCCTCCGGCGCAGATGTCATCCGGGCCGGTGGGGTGCGTTACTGCCCCACCGGCACCGGGTAGCCAGGCGGTGCCCCGCCGAGTACCGCGCCGTGACCGGAACGCGGAGCGGGGGCGTGGGTGCAGGACTCATCGCATCCTGAGGAGGACCAGATGAGCACGCAGGCTGCAAGCACCAGGCCGGCCAACCGTCCGGCGCAGGAGATGCAGAACCGGGCCGGACAGGACATGCCGAACCGCGCGATGGCGGAGGCACCGACCCGTCCGATGCCGGCGATGCACGACGGCCGGCGCGAGGCCATGCAGGCACCCGGTACGGAGACCAAGAACGCTTTCCGCACCACCGAGTTCTGGGTCTACGTCGCTGCTGTGATCGGCGTTCTGGCCGCCTCGCAGCTGGTCGGCAAGAACTCGACCGGAGTGGACATCTTCCGGGCCAACAACGCCTGGTTCATGGTCACTCTGCTGACCATCGGTTACCTGGGTAGCCGTGGCCTGGCCAAGGCCGGGAGCGCCTTCCGTAGCGGCGCGGAGCGTACCGCCCGGCACTGACCGGTAGGCGCGGTCGCCGACCGGCGTCACACCGACGGTGGCCTCCGGGGGATTCCCCCGGAGGCCACCGTCGTCGTTCGGACCGGGGTCCGTCCTCGTCGGCCCCCGGTGCGGATCGTCACTCCTCGAAGTCGCCGCCGTCGTCGCCCTCGAAGGCCTCCTCGATCATCTCGCCGGCGATCATGCCACCGGCCACGCCGAGCGCCGCGCCGGCCACCACGCCGCCCATGCCCATACCCCGGCCGTGCCCGTGCCCGTGGCCGTAGCCCTGCGGGGCGTAGCCGTGCGGGCGCATGCTGCCGTAGCGGTTGACGGTGTCCTGGAGCCACCCGTCGACCACCTGGGTCCAGTCGACCCGGTCGGCGTCGGCGTGGGAGACCGTGTACCGGCCGAAGGTGTCCTGGCCGGGGGTGAGGAAGCCGCCGCGCTTGTCGCACTCCAGGATCACGTCGACGCCCTGCTGGCTGGTCACGAAGGTCAGCTCGACCTGCTTGACCGTCTGCGCGTACTGCGGCGCGGCGAAGTACTCGATCTCCTGGTAGAAGGGGAGCGTCTGCTGGACGCCGTAGATGTGCCCCCGCTCCAGGTCGGCGTTCTTGAAGCGGAACCCGAGGCGCTGGAACGCCTCGAGGATGCGCTCGTGCACCGGCAGCGGGTGGACCGATACCTGGTCGAGGTCGCTCTTGTCGACCGCGCGGGCGATCGCCAGCTCGGTGCGCAGGCCCATGGTCATGCCGTGCAGGCGCTGGCCGTAGACGTCGGTGATCGGGGTCTCCCACGGCACCGGAAGCTGGAACGGAATGGAGAGCTGCTGCTTCGGGGCGAGCTGGAGCGGACCGCTGACCCCCATCCGGTGGAACTCCATGATCCCCGCGTACTCGCCGTCACCGGTCTCGACCTCGACCCGGGTGACCAGCCCGATGCTGATCTGCTCGACGTTCGCCGGCGCGTCCCCGCCGACCAGGTTGACCTGGCCGTCGAGGGTGAGGCCGGGGCGGGTGTTCGGGTTGGCGAGGACGGTGTCCACGCTCGGCCCGCCGACCCCGAACGCGCTCAACATCTTCTTGAAGACCATGTCGCAAACTCCCGGGAACTCGGACCGGCTCTCCAGGATGGAGCCGGCCGTCACCTTCCGCACCTTAACGGCTTCCACTGGGAACTGCCTGTGAGGACGCCGCAGGCGCGCCGGTCACGCCGGGCAGGTCGCGAGCAGCCCGCGCAGCCAGGCCCGGGTCCAGACCGCGATGGTGTACGAGTCGGTGACGACTCCGTCCCGGATCAGCTCGCCCACCTTCTCGGCCGGATACGTGCGGGCGGTCCGGATACCCTCCACCGCGTCCAACCGGCCGATCTCCGCTATCTCTACGAGATAGAGGTGCACCTGATCGGTGGCGGTGCCGGCGTCCGGATGCAGCAACCCGAGGTCGACCACCCGGGTGGGCACCGCCCCGAGTTCCTCCCGCAGTTCTCGGGCGGCCTGCTCCAACGCCGGTACGCCAGCCTCCCCGAACCCGCGCGGGGCCTCGAGCTGCCAGCTTCGGACGGCGTGCCGGAAGTGCTCCACCAGGACGACCGAGCCGTCGAGCACCGGCAGCAGCACCACCCCGTCCGCATCGGTGCCCGGCATCGTCCGGATGTACGTCCCGAGCGAACCGTCGGAGAAGCGGACCGGGTCCCGGACCAGGGTCACGTACTCGTCCCGGTACGCCACCCCGACCCGGCTCCACTCCGTCGGCAGGCCCCGTGCCCGGAGCGCCTCGGCCTTGGCCCGCTCGGCCGCCGCCACCTCCGCCGGGTCGTGCAGGATGTGCACCGCGGCGTCGGGTGGATTGACGAAGTGCTCGGGCATGCGCTCGCGCAACTCCGCGTACTCCTGCCAGCTACTGGTCACCGTCTTCCCCCTGCGCTCGGTCGATGTTCGGCTCGTTGTCCCGTGCCGTGTCCTCGTCGGTGACGGGGAAGCCCAACTCCTGGAGCCGGCGCACGAGTTCGCGCCAATCCTCCCCGGCCCGTTGCAGACGCACCCGCATCACGTCCATGCCCGTGCTCAGTTCGCGTGCGGCGCGCCGTTCGTCCCGGCCGACGACGGCGAAGCGAAGCACGGCGGTCGCTGCCCGCGCGACCACCTCGGGTGCCACCTCGCCGGCCAGTTCGAGCCTGGGGTCACCGTCGAAGACGACCGAGACGACGGCACCGGCCACCTCGACGGTGACCCGGATCGCCGGATCCCAGACCCTCATCCGGTCCTGTCGGCGCTCACCCACCATCTCGGCCAGCCGACGGGCCAGCGCCACGTACCGGTCGTACAGCCGTTGGGAGCGGTCGACGAAGTCGAGCGGCTCGTCGAGCAGCGCTTGCAGGGCGGTCACGTAGTCGCGCCACTCGTCGGTCTGCCGGGCCTGCCGTACGTGGTGCAGTTCCAGGCCGGTCAGGTCGAGCCGCAGCGGGGCCTGGGCCAGGTCGAAGACCTGCGGCCGGAGCGTCCGTACCAGCTCCAGCAGGTCGTCGAGCCCGCGCTCCGACGGTTGCGGCCGGCGGTACTCCTGCATCGCGGTCCGGCGTAGCGAGTCCGCCGGGGTCAACGCGTACCCGTCGACGGCATCCGGGAGAGTCGTGTTGTAGCGCAGGTCGACGAGCTGCTTCAGCTCGGCGACCAGCGGGTCGGAGCGGAACATCCCCTCCGCCGGGTTGGTCCCCGGCTCGACCAGGAACTGCTGGTAGAAGGCGTTCCGGGTGACCTGTTCGGTGTCGGCGGCCCACTGGTTGATCTCCAGCAGACGCCGTCTGAGCGCCGGTCGCCCCTCGTCGGACAGGTCGAGGTCACGCAGGAGCTGGGACACGTCGAAGGCGACCAGGGTGAGCAGGAACCGGTGGAACTCGGCGTACATGCAGCGTTGGGTGAGGCTCTCGTTCTCCTCGTCCTCCCAGGACAGGCGGAGGCAGCGGACGGAGTCCACCTCGTCGAGGATCCGCAGCCACGCCGGCCAGCCGGCCGCGTCGACACCGAACTGCGGTTCCTCGGCGGGATGGCGCTCCCGTAGCAGGAAGGGGACGATCACCCCCTCGTCCAGCAGGGCCCGGAACGCCTCGCGCTGCGGGCCGGTGGAGACGAAGTCCCGATGGACGACGGGGTTGTTGAAGAAGTACGCCCGGTTGATCACCACCTGCTCGGCGTTGAGGATCGAGCGCAGGTACTCGGCCCGGGCGTCGCGCTGGCGTTGCCGCTCCACGTCCCGGTACGACTGCCGCCGGGTGATGATCTGGGTGAGCAGGTCCTCGGTGACCCACTGGTTGTCCAGGCACTGGGCGACGACCGCGACCCGGGCGAGGTCCCGATTCTTGATCTGCACCAGGCGGCCATCGGTGTTGAAGAGATCCGACATCCCACTCCTCCGCGGTAAGTAGGAGACTCCACTATGGATCCCTATCCCACCGGTGACAACGCGATGGCCTTCGGCCGAAGTGGGTGTGCGGTCGTCAGGACGGGCGGCGCAGCACGAAGGTGTCCACGGGCTCGCCGCCGTACCAGTCGGTACGCGGGCCCACGTAGGACATGCCGAGCCGCCGGGCCACCGCCTTCGACGCCTCGTTCGCCGGGTTCACCACCGCGTGGACCAGCTCGGTGTCCGTGTGTGTCCACTCCCGCTCGACGAGCGCCCGCGCGGCCTCGGTGGCGTACCCGTGACCCCAGGAGTCCGGGTGCAGGTGCCAGCCCACCTCGATGTCGTCGGTCAGCGTCCGGTCGTCCAGGCCGGGGAGCTGCTTGATCATCGTCGTCCCCACCACCTGCCCGGTCGCGCGCAGCTCGGCCGCCCAGATGCCGTACCAGCCGTCCCGCGAGCCCCGGGCCTGCCAGCGCTCCAGCATGCCGAGCATCTGCTCGGGTTCGGTGGGTGGTTGGGGGTTGGTCCCCAGGAACCGCATCACCTCGGTCCGGGAGTACATGTCGAAGAGCCGGGCGAGGTCGGCCGGCTCGGCCGTCCAGGGTCGTACCACCAGGCGTTCCGTCTCCACCACCACCACCGTCATGCCGCCGGAGCGTACCGCCTCCCCGCCCCCCGCGCCGCCGCCACCGCCGGCCCCGTGTCCCCACCGCGCCTCGCCGCGTCCTCGCTGGTTGGCCAAGAGAGTTCGCGTCAGGATCCGGCCTCCCGGGTAACGCGAACTTCTTGATCACGCCGGCATTGGTTGAGTGGCGGGATGGCGGGTAAGCCGGGGGGATCGGTGCGGCGAGAGGAGCGTGCGATGGTCAACGTCGGCTACACCCTGTTGTGCGAGCAGGCCGGCCCGAAGCAGCTGGTCGACTACGCGGTACGGGCGGAGGCGGCCGGCTTCGACCAGCTCGTCATCTCCGACCACTACTACCCGTGGCTGGACTCGCAGGGGCACTCGCCGTACGCCTGGTCGGTGCTCGGCGCGGTCGCGCACGCCACCTCGCGGGCGGAGCTGATGTCCTTCGTGACCTGCCCGATCCGCCGCTACCACCCGGCGGTGGTGGCGCAGAAGGCCAGCACGGTCGGCGTTCTCTCCGACGGCCGGTTCACCCTGGGCCTGGGGGCCGGGGAGAACCTCAACGAGCACGTGGTCGGCGGCTGGCCGCACGTGCAGCAGCGGCACGAGATGTTCGAGGAGGCGTTGCAGATCATCCGGCCGCTGCTGAACGGGGAGACGTTGACCTTCTCCGGCAACCACTTCGACGTACCGGACGCGTACGTGTGGGACCGGCCCGACCGACCGGTCCCGATGGCGATCGCCGCCTCCGGCCGGCAGTCGGCCACCCTGGCCGCCGAGTACGGCAACGGCATCGTCGCCACCGAGCCCGACCGGCACATCATCGAGATGTACGACGACGCGGGCGGCGCGGGCCAGCCCCGGTACGGTCAGGTGGCGATCTGCTACGGCCCGGACGAGGCCGAGTGCCGCAAGATCGTGCACGACCAGTTCCGCTGGTTCGGCCTGGGCTGGAAGGTCAACGCCGAGCTGCCCGGACCGGACTCGTTCGAGGCGGCCAGCCAGTACGTCCGGGAGGAGGACGTCGCCGAGGGCATCTCCTGCGGCCCGGACGTCGACCGGCACGTCGAGGCGTTCAAGAAGTTCGTCGACGCCGGCTTCAGCCACGTCGCCGTCGTCCAGGTGGGCGGGGACAGCCAGCCGATGTTCCTGGACTGGGCGCGCGAGGAGCTGCTGCCCCGGCTGCGCGAACTGTGAGCACCGCGCCGGTTCCGCCGCCAAGGGACGCCGGACAGTCCCGGACGACCGGCCCGGCACCAGACCGGTTCGGGTGGGCGGAGCTGCGGCTGGCCCTCGCCCGGCCCATGCGCATCGGTAACACGGAGATCCGGCCGCTCGGTGGCGGCCTCGGCTGCCTGCTGATGATCCTTTTCTCGGTGCTCGCCTCGATCGCGCTGACCGTGCTGGTCAACACGGTGCTCTGAGCGCCCCTCCGCCACGCGACTGGAGCGTTCACCGGGCTGGTGCCACGCCGGGTGTCGGCCGTTTGGAGGAGAGCTCTCGGTTCAGAATGGAGTGATGACGGCCAACACCACCCCGCGACGACATCCGCTCCTGCCCGTCCTCGCCGGCTCCCGAGCCGTCCTTGTCGGCCGGGACACCCCCGACCCCGACGCCGACCATGGCTTCGGCCACGGCTACGAGTCGGCGGTGGAGGCGACCAGGGCGTTGGCCCGCACCCTCACCTCCCCGACCATCGGTACGCCCTTCCTCGAAGCGCACACCGAACAGCTCGTGCGCGGGGAGTCCCCGGACGCGGTGATCGACGCCGTGCGCCGGGCCGCCGCGGCGGCGTCGGACACGTTGCTGTTCTCCTACGCCGCGACCGGCCCGGAACACTGGGAGACCCCCGAGGGCGCGGAGCAGTGGACCGAGGATCCGGGCAGCCTGCGGTCGGTGCTCAGGAGGGTCGCCGACCTGATGTGGGACAGTGCGGCGACCCGACTCGTCGTCCTGCTGGACTGCGGTTCCGCGCAGGTCGCCGTGCGGCACTTCACCCGGCCGGACCGACCGGCCGGTCACCGGCACGGCGCGCAGTTGTCGCTGCTGGGCGCTGGCCGGGTGATGCTGTTCGGGAGCGAGATCGACCCTTTCACGAGCACCCTCACCAGAGCGCTTCAGGCAGGGGTCGACGGCGGTCCGGAGGCCCTGAATCTGGTGGCGCTCGGCCACGCGGTGGAGGCCAAGTTCACCGAACTGCGGTACCAGGTCGAGAACGAGTACATTCCGGGAGCGAAACAACTGTTCTTCCACGGCGGCCACGAGGTGGCACTCGGCATCAACCGGGCCTTTCCGCCCGATGACCGCGACGTCGCCCTGCGGTACCCGCCGCGCTATCCCGGCGCCTTCTTCGCCCACCCGGACGCCGTGAGCGAAGCCGAAGGCTACTGACCCGACGACGCCGGGGAGAGGTCGATGTCTACGACGACCGGGTAGTGGTCGGAGGCGTACTCGCGCTCGCCGCCCCGCACGACCCGGCAGTCCCGCGCCCGGCCGGCGAGCGCGGGCGTGCCGAGCAGGTAGTCCAGGCGCATGCCGGAGAACTCCGCCCCGCCGCCCTCGGTGGTCGGGGCGGTCTCCGGCTCCCCCGTCCCGGCGTGGGTGAACAGGTCCACCAGTCCGGCCCGGTACAGCCGGGCCACCGCGCGGGTCTCCACCGTCTGGCCGTCCCGGCGCAGGTGTCGCCGCCGGTATGCGGCCGGCAGCCGGCCGATCCGGGCGGCGTGGTCGCCGTACGGGTCGAGGGTGTTCAGGTCCCCGGCGAGCAGCACGGCCTCCCCCGGTGCCCGACGCACGGCGGCGGCCAGCCAGCCTGCTTCCAGCAAACGTCGCCGCCCGCAGTACGGGTCGAGGTGGGTGCCGAGGACGGTCAGCGGCCCGGCCTCGGCGGTGGCCAGGGTGACCCGCTGCGCGGCGTGGTGGAACGGCCGGCGCACCGGCGCGGCGACGAGCACCCGCCAGGGCGGGCGGACCAGCACCGCGACCGGCTGGCCGAACCAGGTGCGGGCCAGGTACGCCCGCATCCCGACCGCCTCGGCGAACCGGTCCATGGTGTCGGCCGCGTCGAAGCCGCGTAGTTCCTGGAGGGCGAGCACGTCCGGCCGCTGGTCGGCGATCACCCGGAGCACCCGGTCGCGGCGGTCCGGGCCGGTGCGGTCCCGGCCGCCGGTCCGGATGTTCCAGGTCATCACCCGCAGCATCGTCGCGGCTCAGTCGGCCCGGCCCGCCTTGACCAGCTCGTCGTCGAGGGTGTGCACGTCCTCCGACTCGATCGTCGGTCGGTTCCCCTCGGCCAGGTCGGCGTTGGGGCGGATCACCCAGTAGAGGAGGCCCACCCAGCATGCGGTGAGCAGGATCGCGCCCATGAAGTCGGTCGGGTGGTGCATGCCCCGGTACATCCGGGAGATCGCCACCCCGACCGGCATGACCACGGCGAGCCCGACGAACACCCAGCGCCACCAGCGGTCGGTACGCGGGAACACGATGATCGCGATGGCCAGCCAGAGGCAGAGGGTCGCGGCGATGTGCCCGGACGGGAAGGACGAGGTGGGCATCGGCCCGTCCAGGTTCTCGATCGGCGGGCGCGGCCGGTCGACGGTGCCGGAGCTGGCCAGGAAGAGGCTCAGCTCGCCGAACATGGTCAGCGCCACGAAGAGCACCGGCCGCCAGCGTCGCCAGACCGCCAGCACCAGCGGGCAGAAGATCAGGGAGACCAGCAGGATGGCGTGGGTGTCGCCGGCCTTGCTCCACCAGTGGCTGACCTCGTCCCCGGCCGGGGTGCGTTGCGCGTCGAACCAGTTCGGCACGGCGGTGTCGAGCGTGGCGAAGAAGGTGCCGTCGGCGTGGTAGCTGACGAACATCCCGAAGCCGTAGAGCACCCCGAGCACCAGCACCCAGCCGATGATCAGCTCGGCCACGCCGGCCCGGGGGTGCGGGAGCAGCCGATCCTCGTCGGGCGCAGGCGCGACGTCGCGCGCGGCCTCCGGTTCCAGGCCCTCCTTCAGCGGTACGGCGGGCCGGCCCCGTTCCAGCCGCCAGAGTCGGAAGGCGTACGCGGTGACGCCGAGCCAGGCCGCGCCGAGCAGCCAGGCCCCGAGCACGTCGGAGACGAAGTGGACGCCGAGCGCGACCCGGCTGAAGCCGATCAGGGCCACCACGGTGGCGGTGAGCACGATCGCCGGCTTACGCCACCGGCGGGACATGGCCGGCAGGAAGACCAGCAGCAGCGCCCCGTACGCCACCATCGCGCCGAGCGCGTGCCCGCTGGGGAAGCTCTCCCCGGCGTAGCTGCCGATGCGTACCTCGACCTCGGGACGCAGCCGGTCGACCAGCGCCTTGAGCGTCGGGTCGAGGATGAGCGCGCCGGCACCGGTGACCAGCAGGTAGACCGCGAGTCGTCCCTGCCGCCGGATCAGCAGGCCGACCACCGCCACCGACACCAGCCAGAGGATCACCGATCGCCCACCGAGGTCGGTGATCGCGTTCAGCACGGTGACCAGCGGGCCGTGCGGCGAGATCTGCGCGTTGAGCCAGGCGGCGACGCCGTGGTCGACGTCGTAGAGCGGCGCCCACTGGCTGCGGACCAGGACGAGCAGCACCCCGAAGCCGACCCCGGCACCGAGCACCAGCGCCAGGCCGGCGAGGCTCCGTTCGGTGAAGTGCCCCAGGGGGCGACGTAGAACCTCTCTGACCGCAGCCACGACAGCCTCCTTCGCCTCTGGCGTGCGGCAGTACCCGATCGGCCGGTCCGGTACACCCGCCCGGCCGTCGGGGAGGGTGGTCAGAGCGCGGTCATCTCCCCGGTGTCGTGGACCTGCTCGCGGTGGGCCTCCGGCTCCCAGAGGTCCGGCTGGGCGGGCTCCTGCACGCCGATCCGCACCGCCTCGAGCTGGGCGGCGAAAGCCAGCCCGCCGAAGAGCGCCATCCCGGTGAGGTTGGCCCAGAGCAGCAGCGCCATCATCCCGGTCAGTGGCCCGTACGTCTGCCCGAAGTTGTCGCCGAACGCCACGTAGGCGGCGAGCAGCAGGCTGGTCAACCACCACAGCACGGTGGCGATGGCCGCGCCGAAGAACAGCCAGGACAGGCCGGGCTGCTTGCGCCGGGGCGCGTGCCGGAACAGCACGGCGACGGCGAGGACGGTCAGGACGAGGCTGAGCGGCCAGCGCAGCACGCTCCAGACGCCGTACACGGTGTCGCCCCAGGCGTAGTGCCGGCGTACCGAGTCGCCCATCGCGCCGCCGCCGACGAGGATCAGGAAGCCGACCAGCGCCGGCAGGCCGGCGGTGACGGCGAGCACGGCGGCCCGCAGGTACTTCCACAGTGCCGGGCGGTCCCGCTCGACGCCGTAGATCCGGTTCGCGCCCCGCTCGATCTGGGCCATGGTGGAGGTCAGTGCGGCCAGGCCGGTCAGCAGGCCCAGGGTCAGCGCCAGCTCGCCGACATCCTCGGTGCGTTCCCGGTCGCTGAGCAGTTCCTTGACCATGTCGTCGCTCGCGCCGGGGGTGAGCGCGAGCACGGTGTCCGCGACGACCGTGCCGCCCTCCTCCACGCCGAGTTCGCTGATCAGACCGGTGAGCGCGATCATGAACGGCACCACGGCGAGACAGAGTTGCAGGGCGAAGGCCCGGGCGTGACTGAACCCGTCGCCGTAGCGGAACCGGACGAAGGCGTCGCGCAGCAGGCACCAGCCGCCCTCGCGGCGCAGGGTGTGCCAGGCGTCGTCGGCGGAGAGCTCCTCGTCGGCCATCAGCCGGGTCTCCGGGACGATCCGGGTGCTACTCACGGTGTGCCTCCTCGACCCGGCGTTCACCCCGTTCCGCGACCGCCTCGGCGTCCTCGACCCGGCGTTCACCCCGCTCTGCGACCGCCTCGGCGTCCTCGGCCAGGTCGGGGTCCTGTGCCGGCCGTGGCACGCAGAGCCAGAGCGCCCCGGGGCGGATCTCCACCCGGAGCGACCGGCCGGGGTCGATCAGGTCGCCGTCCAGTTCCCGGGGCTGCGCCCGGTTGCTGGTGATCATGATGCGTTGGCCTCGGAAGACCTCCATCCGGGGCACCCGGCCGCGCCGGCGTACCACCGCCCAGCCGAGTTGCAGCCAGTGCCGCACCGTACGCGGGGTGAGCACGGCCACGTCGAGGTGGCCGTCGTCCGGCTCGGCCTCGGTGAGCAGGGTAACCCCACCCTGGAGCCGCCCCACGTTGGCGACCAGCACCGACCGGGCGCGACGCCGCACCGGGGGCCGGTCGTCGATGCGGATGCTCACCTTCATCGGCCGGTCCCGCAGGTGGCGGGCGGCCCCCATCACGTACGCGGGCCAACCGATGCGCGCCTTGGTCGACTCGGAGGTGTCGGCGAGCATCTGGGCGTCGAAGCCCATACCGGCCATCACCACGAAGTGGTGTCCCTCGACCGCGCCCACGTCGAGGCGGCGGCGGCCCTGCTCGACGGCGACCTCCAGCCCGGCGGCGAGGTCGCCGGAGAGGCCGAGGTTCGCCGCGAGCAGGTTGCCGGTGCCCTGCGGAAGCACGGCGAGAGCCACCTCGGTGCCGACCAGCCCGCTCACACAGGACATCACGGTGCCGTCGCCGCCGCAGGCGAAGACCACGTCGACGCCGGCCGCGACGGCCTGCTCGGTCTGGCCCCGGCCCGGGTCCTCGACGGTGGTCTCGTACCAGAGCGGTTCGGGCCAGCCCGCGGCGGTCAACGTCTCGTCGACGACGCGGCGCAGCTCGTCGAGATCGGCGACCTTGACCGGGTTGACCACGACGGCGGAGCGCAGGCCGCCCCGTTCCGCCCCACGCCGCCCACCCTCTCCAGCATCCACGGCGCAAGTGTGCAGCAATGTGGCGTCGGCAGCGACCCGGCGAGGTCCGTCGTCGGACAGACCACAAAAAGGTTTCAGACCCGGGTACGGACCGGCCGGGTGGACTCCGGGCGGGCCCGGCACCGGTGGGCCCGCGTGCTCGGCGTCGTCGGTCTCGGGGTCGCGCCCGGGGTCAGGCCACTGCCCGTACCGCCGCCTCCACCCGCCGGCGCAGGTCGCGCAGTTCGACGCCGGCCTCGCGGAGGACCTGCGCGGCCAGCCCGCTGCCCTCCCGGAGCAGGCCGAGCAGGATGTGTTCGGTGCCGATGTGCCGGTGCTTGAGGTGCAGCGCCTCCCGCAGGGCCAGTTCGAGCACCTTCTTCGAGCGGGGGGTGAACGGGCCGCCCGTGGGCCGCCGCCACCAGCCCCGACGGCGTGGTGGCACCGGCCGGCGCAGCGCGCCCGGCCCGAACGACTCCTCGAGCCGGGCCTCGATGGCGGCCAGGTCGATGCCGATCTGGCGCAGCGCGGCGGCGTCGGCCTCGCCGAGGACGGCGCTGCGGTCGACGTGCCGGGCTGTCCGGGCACGAAGGTCGTCGGCGGCGATGCCGGCGTCGGCGAGCACCTGGGTGGCCAGGGCGTCCGGGTCGGCGAGGATGGCCAGGAGCAGGTGCTGCGTGCCGACCGCCTCCCGGCCGGCCTCGGCCCGGGCTCGCCGGACCACCTCGCGGGACCGGTCGGTGAACCGTTCGAACATCACGCCTCCCAGGATTGCTCGACCGCCGGTCGCCCGGCGTGCTTCTTGTGGACCGCTTGCCGGCTCACCTCGAGCGCGTCGGCGATCTCCTGCCAGGACCAGCCCGCCTGTCGGGCGTTGTCCACCTGGACCACCTCCAACCGCTCCAGCAGCCGGCGCAGGGCGAGCACGGCCCGCAGGCCGACCCGGGGGTCGGCACTGCCGGCCGCGGCCGCGAGTTCCGTTGCCTGACTCATGCTGTCAATTTACGTTGACATAGCCACCATGTCAACCATGGTTGACATGGTGGTGGGTGGACCGTGGAGACGACGAAGGGCCCCCTCTATGGTGGGCCGATGGCGTCGGTCAAGCATTTCCAGGTCACCTTCGACTGCGCAGAACCGGAGCGCGTCGCTCGTTTCTGGTGCGAGGCGTTGGGGTACGTCGTACCGCCGCCACCGGAGGGGTTCGCCACGTGGGGCGACTTCGATCGCGCGCTGCCGCCCGAGCACCAGGGTTCGGCGTTCACCTGCGTCGATCCCTCGGGGGTGGGCCCGCGACTGTTCTTTCAGCGCGTACCCGAAGGCAAGGTCGTCAAGAACCGGCTGCATCTCGACGTCCGGGTCGGCACCGGGCTCGTGGGTGACGAGCGCGTGGCCGCGCTCGAGGCCGAATGCGCACGACTGGTCGCGCTCGGCGCGGTACGCGAGCGACTACTGCTTGCCGACGGCGTCAACGAGTCGTGCCTCGTGATGCGGGACATCGAGGGCAACGAGTTCTGCCTCGACTGAGTGGCCGCGACGCTGAGGATCGAGGTCGCGGGATCGCTTGATTTCGGGCATACGGCCCCGGTTGTCGGGCGGAACGAGGGAGAGTCGGCACAGAGGCTCGTGCCGAAGGAGGACTCGTGCGACCGCCCCGCCGGCTGCTGGCGCTGCTCGGCCTCGCCGCGGTGTTTCCCGTGGTCGAGGCCATCATCCTGGTAATGGTCCCGTTCCGCAGCGCGGAGGGCCTCATCCCCCAGAGCTCCGCGGTCTGGCCGTACGACCTGTACCACGACATGCGCTGGGTGCTGGTCTACCACAACTCCTGGTTGACGTTCGGGCTCCTCGTGCTGGGCGTGATCGTGCTGCGTGGGCTGTACTCCGCAGCCCTGGTCGGCCTGGCCTGGCCGGAAGGCGTGCGGCGGCCGGCGTTCCCGGCGCTGGTACGGCGCAACCTCGAGATCGCGGCCGTCACGGCGGTCCTCGTCCTACCGTTCGCCGCGTACGCCGTCGCCGCGTCGGTGGTGTCGCTGTCCTGGTTCCTGTTCGTCTCGCTGGGTCCGATGCTCCTCCTCGCCCCCTTCCTGCAACGGATGGCCGTGGGCCGCGGCCTGTGGCGGGGACTGCCGTCGGCCGAACTGCTCGGCTGGTCGCTGCTCGACTTCGTGGTGATCTCGGTGGCCGGTGGGGTGGTGTGGGAGGTTCCCGAGCCGGTGACGCCCCTCGTCGCCGCGGTTGCGGGCGCGGTCAACGGCCTGCTGTGGAACCGGACGGTGCGGGCGGCCGTGCTCCAGCGGCACGTACGGTGGCGGCGGGTACCCGCGGTGCCGATCGTCGTGGTGCTCGCGCTGGCCACCCCGCTGGCGGCGCAGACGATCACCTCGCCCCGCCACGAGACGAACACCTTCACCCCGCCGATCTTCGACCGGCCGCTGCCCGAGCGGGTGCGCTACGCGGTGATCCTGCTGGCCGGGCACGACTCCGCGTACGACGGCCGCCCGTCCGGGGACCCGGCGGTCGAACGGTTCTCGTACGCGGGCCTGGACGCGAGTGGCCGGCCGCTGCCGTACCGGTGGCTCGACACCCACCGGTCGCTGGGCTCCAGCGCGGAACTGCTCGCCGCGCAGGTCGACGCGGTGCACCGCCGGACCGGCCGGCCCATCGCCCTGGTCGGCGAGAGCGAGGGGGCAATGGTGGCCCGGCGCTACGTCGGGGATCGGCCGGACCCTCGCGTGCAGGCCCTGGCGATGTTCAGCCCGCTGGTCCGCGCCGGGCGCACGTACTACCCGCCCCGGGACGCCAGTACCGGCTGGGGCCTGGCCGCCGGCTGGGTGCTGCGGGGGATGTTCGCTGTCACCCAGGTCGGCCGAACGGCCGCCACCACGCCGGACGAGCCGTTCATCCGCTCACTGATGGACGAGGGCGGGCCCTTCTACCGCCTGCACATGTTGTGTCCCGTTCCGGGGGTCCGGGAGATCGCCTTCCTGCCGACGGTCACCGCGGCCGAGGCGCCACCGGCCCCGTACATCCGCATCCCGGCCGTCGAGACACCGTCCTTCCACGGGGGGTTCCTCGGTCGCCCGGTCATCGAGGACCAGTTGATCGACTTTCTCGCCGGTGAGGAGGTCAACGTCCGGCGTCGGGAGTTCGGTCTCCTCCAGCGGCTGGGTGCGGGCTGGCACGCGCCCAGCCTGGCGCTACGCATCAACCCGGTCTGGGAGCCCATCGTGCCACCCGGCCTGCCCGCCTTCTCGACGGGATACTACTGCCGTCCGTTGCGGCAACCGGGCTGACCCGCAGCCGCTGGCCGGGTTCGGTCAGACCCGCGAGGCGGACGTGCGGCTCGCCGCGCGGAGTTGCCCCGCGAGCAACCAGACGGCCACGGCGGCGAGCATCGCCGTCATCCAGGTCGCCAGCGGGTGGTACGGCAACAGCAGGATGCCGAGCCCGACGCTCACGGTCGCGGTGACGATCGCCGCGACGGTGGTGGCCCGCCGGTCGAGGAGCACCGCCAGCCCGGTCAGCGCGGTCGCCACCCCGACGAGCAACTGGACCCAGCCCCAGCCGCCGACGTCGAGGTAGAACAGCTCCATGCTGGCGATGTCGACGTACGGCTCCAGCGGAATGCTGGCGATTCCGGTGAGACCCTCGATCACGCCGGCCGTGCTCAGCAGCAGCGAGGCCAGGTGACGCCGGCTCCGTCGCTCGCCCTCCGGGCCGATACCGTCCGGACCAATGCCGTCCGGGCTCATGCCGTCCGGGCTCATGCCGTCCGGGCTCATGCCGTCCGGAGCTGGCCTGCCTCCCGCCATGCTGCCTCCGCCGTCGAGAACCCACACCCGGTGGTGCGGGGCGGCCAGCATGACGAAGCGCCTCCGCGCAGCCCGTCCAGGTCGCCGCTCCTCCATCGTCGCCCGCCCGGCGGCGGCGCGCCCCGACTTCCGGACAGCCGGGTCTCCGGTCCTGGCGCGCCAGGGCGGGGTGACGCCAGCATCCGGCTTCCCGTCACGACCAACCGGTTCCAGTTCCGCTGACTCGCCCCGTCGGCCGCGAGACCGCCACTACTGTCCTGGTCAGGTGGCCCTGTGGCCCTTCTCGGAGGCGATGGGACGGCGAGGTGGGAGGTGGGTCCGCGATGAGCGCAGCCGCCGACGCGCCCGTCCTGGTGGGGGTGAGCGGCTCCGACGAGAGCCTGCCGGTGGTGCGGCTGGCCGCCCGGGAGGCGGCCGAGCACGGCCGGCGGCTCCGGGTGCTGCACGCCTTCAACTGGGAGGCGGCCCTGGCCGCGCCGAGCCTCGCCGGAGCCCGGGCCGAGGCCGAACGGGCGCTCACCCGGGCCGTCGAGGCGGCCGGGGCGGTGGCCTCCGACCTGCTGGTGGACACGCACGTCGTGGAGGGTGCGGCGGTGGCGGCGCTGCTGCGGCAGTCCGAAGCGGCCTTCCTGGTCGTCGTCGGCGACGGTGGCATGACCACCCGGGACTGTGTGTCGCCCGAGGCGGCGGCCGTGCAGGTGGCCGCCCAGGCCGGCTGCCCGGTCCTGGTGGCCCGGCTCGCCCCGCCACCGCGCGGACCTGTCCTGGTCGGACTGGACGGCTCGGCCACCTCCCGGTTCGCGCTGGACTTCGCCCTCGACTGCGCCGCCCGGCACGACGGCCGGCTCCGGGCGGTCCGGGTGATCGAGGCCGACGGCGACGCCGATCAGCCCCGGCGGGACGTCACCGAACTGCTCGCCGAGCGGGGACAGCGGCACCCGACGGTCACCGTCGAACCGGAGGTGCTGCGTGGTGACCCCGGCCAGGTACTGATCGACGAGTCCCGGTCGGCCCGGCTGGTGGTGGTCGGCGCCCGGGGCGACCAGCCGTGGCGGGGCCTGCTCGGCGCGGTCAGCCAGTCGTTGCTGTACCACGCCCCGGCTCCGGTGATCTTCGTACGCGGCGTCACCGACATCCCGCTGGACACGCCGTGACCGCTGTCGAGCCGCACGGCCCACTGACCGACGACGAGCTGCGGCGGCTGGACGCCTACTGGCGGGCGGCCAACTACCTCACCGTCGGCCAGATCTACCTGCTGGACAATCCGCTGCTACGGGAGCCGCTCACCGTCGAGCACGTCAAGCCCCGACTGCTCGGCCACTGGGGCACCGGCCCGGGCCTCAACCTGCTCTACGCCCACCTCAACCGGGTCGTCGTCAACCGCGACCTGAACGCCATCTTCGTCACCGGCCCCGGCCACGGCGGCCCCGCCATGGTGGCGAACACCTGGTTGGAGGGCACCTACAGCGAGCGGTACCACTCGGTCGGGCGGGACGGGGCCGGCATGGCGAAGCTGTTCCGCCAGTTCTCCTTCCCCGGCGGCATCCCCAGCCACGTGGCACCGGAAGTGCCGGGTTCCATCCACGAGGGCGGCGAGCTGGGGTACGCCCTCAGCCACGCCTACGGCGCCGCCTTCGACAATCCGGACCTGCTGGTGGCCTGCGTGATCGGCGACGGCGAGGCGGAGACCGGCCCGCTGGCGGGCAGCTGGCTGTCCAACGTGTTCCTGAACCCGGCCCGGGACGGCGCCGTCCTGCCCATCCTGCACCTCAACGGCTACAAGATCGCCAGCCCGGCGGTGCTGGCCCGGATCCCCCTCGACGACCTGCTCGACATGATGCGCGGCTTCGGCCACCAGCCGTACCTCGTGGCGGGCGACGACCCGGTCCGGGTACACCAGACCCTCGCCGCCACCCTGGACCGCGCGGTCGACGAGATCGCCACCATCCAGCGCCGGGCCCGGTCCGGCGAGGCGGTCACCCGGCCACGCTGGCCGATGATCATCCTGAACACCCCGAAGGGCTGGACCGGGCCGGACGTGGTCGACGGCAAGCAGGTCGAGGGGACCTACCGGGCCCACCAGGTGCCGCTGTCGGCCGTCCGGGACAACCCGAAACACCTGGCCGAGCTGGAACGCTGGCTGCGGTCGTACCAGCCGGAGGAGCTTTTCGACGCCACCGGCGCGCCGGTGGCCGAGCTGACCGCCCTGCCGCCGACCGGGGACCGGCGGATGAGCGCCAACCCGGTCACCAACGGCGGACAGGTGCTACGCGACCTGGTCCTGCCGGACTTCCTCGGGTACGCGGTCGACGTGCCCGCGCCGGGTGCGCCCGGCACCGGCGCGACCGGCGTCCTCGGCCCCTGGCTCCGGGACGTCATCACCGCCAACCCGCAGACGTTCCGCCTGTTCGGCCCGGACGAGGTCGCCTCGAACCGGCTCGGCGCGGCGTTCGAGGTCACCGATCGGACGTTCGTGGCCGACACCGGCCCCGACGACGACCACCTGGCCGCTGACGGGCGGGTCATGGAGGTGCTCTCCGAGCACCTGTGCCAGGGCTGGCTGGAGGGCTACCTGCTCACCGGACGGCATGGCGTCTTCACCAGTTACGAGGCGTTCATCCACATCGTCGACTCGATGGTCAACCAGCATGCCAAGTGGCTGAAGGTGACCCGGGACCTCCCCTGGCGACAGCCGCTGGCCTCGCTGAACTACCTGCTCTCCAGCCACGTGTGGCGGCAGGACCACAACGGCTTCTCCCACCAGGACCCGGGCTTCATCGACCACGTAGTCAACAAGAAGGCCGAGGTGGTCCGGGTCTACCTCCCGCCGGACGCGAACACCCTGCTCTCCACCATGGATCACTGCCTGCGCAGCCGGCAGTACATCAACGTGGTGGTGGCCGGCAAGCAGCCCGCGCCGAACTGGCTGACCATGGCCGAGTCCGTCCAGCACTGCCGGCGCGGCCTGGGCATCTGGGCCTGGGCCAGCACCGACGAGGGCAGCGAGCCGGACGTGGTGCTCACCTGCGCCGGGGACGTCCCGACGCTGGAGACCCTCGCCGCCGCCGACCTGCTCCACCAGCGGCTGCCCGAGCTGAAGGTCCGGGTGGTGAACGTGGTCGACCTGATGCGGCTGCAACCGCCGTCGGAGCACCCGCACGGACTGCCGGACAGCGAGTTCGACACCATCTTCACCCGGGACCGGCCGATCATCTTCGCCTACCACGGCTACCCGTGGCTGATCCACCGGCTCACCTACCGTCGGACCAACCACGGCAACCTGCACGTGCGGGGTTACAAGGAGGAGGGCACCACCACCACGCCCTTCGACATGGTGATGCTCAACGACCTGGACCGTTTCCACCTGGTCATCGACGTGATCGACCGGGTGCCGGGGCTGGCCGCCCGCGCCGCGCACCTCCGCCAGGAGATGGTCGACGCCCGGGAGGAGTGCCGCGACCACACCCGGCGCTTCGGCGAGGATGCTCCCCGGGTCGCGGAGTGGCGTTGGGTCCGCGAGACCGACCCGACCGACCGGTAGCGGCCCGCCGGCGGTGGGCGCGCGAACGAGAGGAACACAGCATGGGCGACGACGAGATCCTGGTCGGCTACGACGGCTCCCCGGACGCGGCAACCGCCCTGGCCTGGGCACTGGACGAGGCCGGGCGGACCGGCCAGCCGGTGCGGCTGGCGTACGTGTTCGAGTGGCTCACCGTCGGGGGGTGGATCGGCCTCGGCATCGCCCCCGGCGCGTGGCCCGACGAGGCCGCCCGGGAGCAGGTGGAACAGCTCGTCCGGCGGGCGGCTGCGGACGCCGCCGCGGCGCACCCGGCGCTGACCGTGCACGGCGAGGTGCTCGACGGACCGCCCGCGCTGGTGCTCCAGGAACACTCCGCCGACGTGGCCCTGCTGGTGCTGGGCAGTCGGGGACACGGCGGCTTCACCGGCCTGCTGGCCGGCTCGACCGCCGTGTCGGTCAGCACCCACGCGCACTGCCCGGTCGTGGTGGTCCGCCGGGACACCTCGGCCGCCACCGGAAGACGGGTCGTGGTCGGGGTGGACGGCTCGGAGTGCTCGCTGATCGCGCTCGGGTACGCCGTGGAACGGGCCGAGCAGCGGGCCGTACCGCTGCACGTGGTGCGGGCCTGGGCGGCGGCGCAGTGGCGGGCCCAGGGTTTCGACCCGAACGAGGCCCAGGCGGCCGAACAGACCAACCTGGAGGAGTCGCTGCGGCAGTGGCGGGAAAGCTTCCCGAACGTCCCGGTGACCACCGAGGTGATTCCCGGCAACGCCGCCTCCGCGCTGGTGGAGGCGAGCCGGGACGCGCAGCTCGTGGTGGTCGGCACCCGGGGGCGGGGCGGCCTGCGCGGCGCGCTGCTCGGCTCGGTCAGCCAGCAGGTGCTGCACCACGCGCACTGCCCGGTGGCGGTGGTCCGGGAACGGTGACCGCCCCGGTGTCGTCCCGCACGGCACCGCCGTGCGCTGAAGCGTCCCGCTGGGCGACTGACGCCGGTCCGCCGGCCGCAACGGCGAACGGGATTCGTGTGCGGTTGCGGTGGACTGGACTCGGCGTGTCGGGTAGCTGAGCTGCCAACGATCACGGAGAGCCACCCGGCGGACCGCGTCCACCGTCGGGCAGGAACCCGCCCCCGGGGCCGAAGGTCCCGAACTCGTGCTCCCGGCGGCGGGCACCTGGCCCCGGGGCGGTCAGCCGGGCACCACCCGGTGACTCAGCAGGCTACGGACCCGGGCCGGCAGGTGCCCGGCGAACCGGTTCGCCCAGGCGTCGAAATGCCGCGCCGACCCGGTCAGGAAGGGCAGGTCGAACACGAGCATCCGGCGTACGGCCAGCAACGGCACCGGCGACCGCAGGGGCCGGAAGTCCTCGTTCCACAGCCCGGGGTTGGCGCAGTGCGGATGGAACTGCCCGACCATCAGTCCCTCGGTGACGAACTCGTCCTTCACCCGGGCCTGGAGGGCGTCCAGCGGCCCGGGGTCGGTCCGGTCGACGTCCGGCAGGACGAGCAGGTAGGTCAACAGCTCGGCCTCGTCGTCCGGCAGCGTCGCCACGGTCCGTTGGTACTGGTCGCGTAACGCGCCGACCGCCGCGCTGATCCGCGCCACGTCGGTCACCCCGGGCAGCTCCACCAGGTACAGCAGGTCCCGGCGCAGCGACGGAGCGGTGTACGGACAGACCGAACCGGTACGCCCCAACTCCGGATGGGGCGCGAGAAGATAGCGGACACACCAGTCGAGCACGGTGCGCAGTGTCCCGCCGGCCGGGTCGGCCCCCACCTCGGTGGCCGGCCGGAGAGCCAACGGTGGGCTCGGGTCAGTGCCGGGCATGCGGCACCCGCCACATCGGTTGCAGGGTCGGCCCGTCGGGCAGCCGGATCGCCGAGCCACGGGGGTGGAACCCGTACCGGTGGCCCAGCGCCCGCCCACTCGCGGAGCTGGTCTCGGCGTACACCGGCAGCCCCTGGTCGTCGCAGTGCCGCAGGAAACCCTCCAGCAGCAATGCACCCCACCCGGACCGCTGCCGGTCCGGTGCCACGCCGGCGAACGCGACGTGGTGGTGCGGGACCGCCGGCTGGTGCGCGTCGAGCAGTCCCAGCACGGTGCGCAGGGCCTCGCGGTCCTCGCCGGCCACGGCGTCCAGCCGCTCGGCGTACCCGGCCGGCTCCGGGGTGTCGGAGTCGGTGGTGAGCAGCACGGCCCCGAGATCGTTGGTGGTCCAGACCCCGTCCCCGCCCAGACTCAGGTCGTAGAGGGCCCGGAAGAAGCCGGGCAGCGCGGCCCGCCGGCGCCGCGCGTCCGGGAAGATCCACACGGCGACCGGGTCCTCCTGGAACGCCGAGGCGAGCAGCGACACCAGCGGTTCCGCGTCGGCCGCGGTGCCCCGCCGGACGACCTGGTCCGCCCCGGTGGGCTCGGCGACGCGAGCGGCGGGTTTCACCGGTGGTCTCCCTTCGCGGCGAGTTCCTCGATCCGGCTGTGTAGCGCGTCCACGTGGGCCTCCGCCTCCGGTTTCATCACCACGCTGCGTAGCACCTGGGCGTGCCCGGCGTCCCGGACCAGGTCCGGGTGCCGCCGACCGAAGGCCTCCGCGTCGACCCGCAGCGTGCTCAGGTAGACCGGATCCACCGGGTCGTGCATGCCCTCGTGCAGCACCCGCCGGCTGGCCTCGTCCACCTCCGCCAGCGTCGGCCGGCGTGGGTAGTAGGTGACGATGTCCAGGTCGGGCTCCTGGTACAGGTCCAGGTACGGCGAGTCGGCCAGCAGTCGCGCCCAGCGCCGGGCGGTCCGCCGGGGCACCGCCAGGACCTGACCGAGCCCCTCCGGGGTGGGCGGCAGCAGCCGGAACGTCAGCCACAGCGCGGCGGCCGCCGCGCCGGCCCGGGAACACTCCAGGCTGATCTCCCCCAGGTGCAGGTCGCTCGGGGTGAAGTAGGTGTACGGGGAGTCGTGCAGGTAGTACCGGGCGACCGCCGGATCGGCGAAGAGCACCGCCCCGCACCCGTACGGCTGCAGGCCGTGCTTGTGTGGGTCGACCACCACCGAGTCGCAGTGCCGGATCGCCGCCCACGGCTCCGGTCGGACCGCCCCGCTGCCCGCGAGCAGCGTGAAGAACCCCCCGTACGCCGCGTCGACGTGCAGCCGGACGTCGTGACGTTCCTTGAGGCGTACCACGTCGTCGATCGGGTCGACGGTGCCGGTGCCGGTCGTCCCGGCGGTGAGCACGACGGTGCCGACCCGCCCGGTACGCAGCAGTTCCTCCAGCGCGTCCAGGTCGATCCGGCCGTGGTCGTCGACCCGCACCGGGTACGCCTCGACGCCGAGCAGCCGACACATCCGGGCATGCGTGAAGTGGCTGTCGACGCTGAACGCGATCCCCAGGCCGGGACGGGCCTGCCGGGCCACCCAGAGCGCTTCCAGGTTGGCCACGGTACCGCTGGTGGTGAGGTGACCCAGCGCGTCCGGCAGGCCGAACATCCCGGCGAGCTGGGTGACCACCTCCCGTTCCATGTCGGTGGTGGCCGGCCCGCCCTCCCGGGCGTGGTTGTTCGGGTTGAGCAGCATCGCGGCCAGGTAGCCGACCACCGCGGCAGGATGCGGCGGCCGGACCATCTGACCGGCGTACCGGGGGTGGAAGAACGGATAGTTGTCCCGCAGCCTGCGGGTGAACTCGTCGAAGGCCGCCCCGAACGTGGAATCGTCGATCACCTGGGACGGGTGTGGGGCGACGGAACCGAATTCCGCCGCCCACCCGTCGACCGCGTCGACCGCGCGGGCGAGCCAGTGTTTGAGGTCCATCACCTGGTTTGGTTCACGACCTCGAACTGCGCCATCATCCCGAACGACGAATGCTCCGGGAAATGGCAGTGGAACGCGTACTTGCCGGTGAACCCGGCGAAGGTGGCCTGCACCCGTACGGTCGAGCCCGGTGGGATGTGCACGGTGTCCTTCCACCCCGCCTCGCCGGGCGTCGGCGGCACACCGTCCCGGTCCAGCAGCCGGAACTGCACCAGGTGCAGGTGGAAGTTGTGGTCGATGCCGAACGCGGTGTCCCGGTTGGTGACCCGCCAGATCTCCGTGGTGCCGTTGACCACCTGGGCGTCCACCCGGGTCGCGTCGTAGGTCTTGCCGTTGATGGTGAAGGCGAGCTTGCTCGGGTCGAAGCTGAGCGCGACGTCCCGGGTGACCGTCGGGGTGGGCAGCGCCGGCAGCGGGATCAGCTGGTCCGGGACCCGGCTGTCGTCCGTCGCCGTGCTGGTGACGTCGAAGCCGATCACCGGCCCGGAGGTGTTCTCCAGCACCACCCGGGTGCCGACCGGCTGGGTGCCGAAGTCGATGACCACCTCGACCCGCTCGCCCGGGGTCAGCTTCACCTCGGAGACCGGCACCGGGGCCGGCAGCAGCCCGCCGTCGCTACCGATCTGGATCATCTGGCCCCGGTCGAGCCGCAGCCGGAAGATGCGGTGCAGCGAGGCGTTGAGCAGCCGGAACCGGTATCGCCGGGCGGCCACCCGCAGGTACGGCTGCGGCTTGCCGTTGGCCAGGATGGTCGGCCGGTTCTCACCGTCGGTCGGGTCGAAGACGAGCGAGCCGTCCGCGCCGATCAGCGCGTCCCGCAGCAGGATCGGGATGTCGTACTGGCCCGACGGCAGCCGCAGCGCCTTCTCCGCGTCGTCCTCGATGAGGTAGAAACCGTGCAGCCCCCGGTAGATGTGCTCGGCCTCGGCGTGGTGGCTGTGGTCGTGGTACCAGAGCGTGGCGGCGTGCTGGAGGTTCGGGTACGCGTAGGTGCGGGTGACGCCCGGCGCGATGGAGTCCATCGGGTGCCCGTCGTGGGCGGCCGGGGTGAAGCCGCCGTGCAGGTGCACGTTGGTCGGCTTGGTGAGCTGGTTGGTCACCTGGAGTGCCACCGAGCGGCCCTTTCGGGCCTTGATGGTGGGCCCGACGAACTGGCCGTTGTAGCCCACGACCGGCGTGGCGAGCCCCGGCAGGATCTCGACGGTGGCCGCCCGTACCGGAATCTGGTACAGGTCCGAGGTGGCGCCCACGTAGGTCGGACGCAGCACCGGGGGAACCGGCATGGCGACGCTGAACGGCTCGACCGGCGGGGCGGGGGTGACCGCCTGGGCGTCCGTGCCGCCGCTGCCCGAGTCCCCGTGCGCGTGGTGTTCGGCGGCCCGATCGTCACCCCTGAGGGCGGCGCTGACCGACACCGCGGACGACAGTGCCGCCGCACCGCCGACCGCGAGCCCGCCCAGGGTGAGCATCCGTCGTCTGTCCACTCTCCACTCTCCTTCGCCAGCGGTCGACCCCGATGACGTCGCGTCGTCCCACCCTGGACGACGTCAGAAAAGACGTCGGCGCTGGGCGGTGGCGAATTCGCGCGGGTCGGCGTGGGTCGTTTTTCCGCACCGCACCGGCCGGAACGACAGCCCCCCGGTCGACAGCGTCGGTGCCGCCCGGAAGTCAACCGGAATGAACTCGAGAATGGCTGGATAAAGATAGTGTCAGCCATTGACACAGGTCGCTAGCAGGAAATTTCCGGAAACAACTTGGCCCGTCATCGCTAATTGGATGACGGGCCAATATTTGCCTCAGCAGAATTATCGGTGGGCGATACTGGGTTTGAACCAGTGACCTCTTCCGTGTCAAGGAAGCGCGCTCCCACTGCGCCAATCGCCCCTGCCCTCAGGCGGGCTGCGAGCGGACGACGGGATTCGAACCCGCGACCCTCACCTTGGCAAGGTGATGCGCTACCAGCTGCGCTACGTCCGCATGTCCCCGGAGTGCCCCGGCGACGGGATGAACTCTACCCGAACGCAAGATCAGCCCGACACCGGGTATCCCCGCCCCCGGAGGCACCTGGGCTCACCCCTGCCCCCACCCCTGCCCCCACCCCGGTCCCTGCGGCGGTTCCGGCTGCTGCCGCTGGCGGGGTGGCTGCGGCGGAGCCTGCTGTTGCTGCTGCTGCCGCTGCACGGGCTGCTGGGCGGGATGCGGCACCGGCTGCTGGCCGGGGTGCGGCGCCGGGTTGCCAGCGCCCCAGTCCGGCAGGACGCCGGCGGCGGCCTGCTCCGGCGAGGTCGGCTGCGCGATGATCGGTGACGGCTGGGAGAGCGTGACCTGACCCGGTATCCCGGAGACCGGGTGCGCGGCCTCCCCCGCGGGCGGCAGCGGCAACGCCGGCAACGGGTCCATCGTCATCCGGGGCAGCGTGACGATCTCCGGGTTGCACTCCACCGCCTGCACCACCGAGCCACGTCCCTCCCCCTTCACCAGGAGCAGGGCGTAGTCCGGCAGGTCCTGCAACACCCGGGGCTCGACGGCGTACTCGTACACCCGCTGCGCGGCGGCGGCGTCGCTCCAGTTCGTCCCGCTGGCCACCGACTGCGTCTGGTTCCAGGTGCGGCTCCGGCTCCAGTTGCGGCTCCGCTGCTTGATCAGCGACTTCCCCTCGCCACGGGAACCCTCGCTGCCGCCCTCGGTCTCCGAGCCACCCTCGGAGTTGGCCAGGGTGTGGGTCTGGTCCCCGCCCAACGTCCGGGTCAGCCCGCTGAGCACGAACCGGTGCTGCCGGCCGATGAACTCCGCCGCCTGCTGCGCCTCCCGGTGGTTGCCCAACCGCATGAACGCCACCTCGCCGCCACCGAGCGCGTGCAACGACTGCTCGCGCAGGTGCGCGAAGAAGAGCACCAGCCGGATCCCGCGCCGCTCGCAGAGCGTGCCGAGCCGCTCGAGCTGCCGGTGGTGCAGATCGTCGGCGCCGACCAGCACGATCGACCCGCCGCTGATCGCCTCCCGGCTCACCCGCCGGATCAACCACTGCACCAGCAGGTCCTTCAGCAACTCGTGCTGGGCGCTGCGGCCGTCCCGGTCAGCGACCAGGCAGGTCAGCTCGGCCGAGGGCGGCCCCCCGGACGCCTGCCCGAGCGCCGTCAGCGGACGCAGGAAGCTCTCCAACCGGCGCACGTGCTGGTGGGCCTGCCGGCGGGCCTCCTCCGGCATCAGCCCGGCCACCAGCGCGCACTCGATCTCGCTGAGGGCCGGCTGACCCGGCCGGTCGGTCAGCACCCGCAGCCCGGCGACCAGCCGCGCGATGCTCACGTCCTCCCCCAGCACCTCACAGAGCTCGCCCAGCAGCATCGTGTCCCGGTGCCGGTCCGCGCGGTCGCCACCGGTGCCCTCGCCGTACATCGACTCGACCAGCAGGTCGACCAGTTCCCGGGCGGAGAGGCCGGCGAGCAGGTCCAGATCGCGCAGGCCGGACGGGAACCCGGTGACCCGCACCGACCGTCCGGTCTGCTCGGCCAGGGTCATCAGCTCGCCACAGAGCGCCTCACCGGTGAAGTCCACCAGGGTCATCGGCCCCCGCGTGCTCAGCAACGAGCCGCCGAAGACGGTCAGCAGCGCCTCCCAGCCGTAACTGGTGCCGCCGACAACGTCGATCCGGCGGGTACCCGGCGACGGGGTGGCCGCACCCCACTCGTACATCTGCTCCAGCGCCTGCTGCTGCTGGTGCTCGAAGCCGGCGCGACGCGCGTCCCACCCCGCCCGGGCCTGCTCGTACGCCGTGCGGACCTGCCCCTGCGCGGTGGCCAGGTCCCGCTCCGCCTGGCGTTTGAGCAGCCAGACGAGCACCGCGCCACCGATCCCGCCGAACGCGGAGAGGATCATCAGGAACATCACGAACGCGCCGACCGGCTCGGCGATCGCGGTGCCGAACCGCTGGCAGCAGCCGAGCAGCACCGCCAGTCCGAGACCGACCCCCAGCGCCACCCCCATCCGGCGCATCGCCCGCTGCCCGGCGGTGGTGGCCCGGGTGACCAACTCCGGTGGGACGACTCCCGGCACCGGCGGTGGCTCCGGGAACCGTCGCCGGTAGAGGCTGGGGTCCTGGTAGATCCAGCCGAACCGCTCGCCGGGCACGGCGAGCCGGGGCAACGGGTTGTCTCGGTGCGCGATCTCGGTCATGGAGCAGGGAGCCGCCTTCCACAGTGGCACGGTCCACCATCGAATTCGCAGTTAACCAGGCACCTGCCGGATCGAGAAGACCACCGTCCGCTACCGCCGGGTACGCGGCCTAGAGTTGTCCGGTCCCCGTCACCGGTTGCGAGGAGCCGTCATGGGTAGTGCCGTAGTGGCCGTCCTCCTGCTACTGGTGGCGGTCGGGGTCGCGACCGCCTTCTCCCGTTGGCGTCGGCGGAGCGGTTCGGAGTCGTCCCGGCCCGGTAAGGCCGACCCGCGACCGGGGCGGGACAACCCGTCCCTGCCGGAGCGGTGGCGGCTCCGGTCCGCCCGCTGGCTGCGCCGGCCCGGTGAGGCGCGCCGGCCGGTGGTGCCGGAGGAGGTCAGCCTCATCTGCATCGCGTGCCAGGGGCGGGGGTGGATCGACCGGCGGGAGCGGACCCTCACCTTCACCGGCAGCGGCTTCGCCGACGTGGAGAACCCGCCCACGATGTGCGAGACCTGCGCCGGCTCCGGTCGGGTCACCCGACGCTGACCGGCAGTTCAGTCGGGTACGCGAAAGAGCCCGTCACCGGTAACCGGTGACGGGCTCTTTCCCCTGGTGGGCGATACTGGGTTTGAACCAGTGACCTCTTCCGTGTCAAGGAAGCGCGCTCCCACTGCGCCAATCGCCCTCGTCTACTGCCGAGGTGGAGACGGGATTTGAACCCGTGTACACGGCTTTGCAGGCCGTTGCCTCGCCTCTCGGCCACTCCACCGAGCTTGCCCCCGTATGCGTGGTGGCATCTCTCCGAGCGGACGACGGGATTCGAACCCGCGACCCTCACCTTGGCAAGGTGATGCGCTACCAGCTGCGCTACGTCCGCGTGCCACCGGTGTTTCCCGGTGACGGATGAGAACTCTAGCCGAGCCCGGGAACGCTTGCCAAATCGGGGGGACATCCGGCGCGTTTCACCCGGTCCGGCGGGGTGTCGTCGTCGCAGCGGGCAGAAACAGCCCGGACAGGTGCGGTGGATCACGGTGGGGCGGGGCCCACCAACCGCCAGGCTTCCTAGGAGACTGGAAAGGGTTGCCTCCGGCGCGGCGGCGATCGGGCTCCGGACGAACCGAGCGACCGGGGCCGGAAAAAGTCGACGGTGACCGCCACCAGCGGTTCGACGGCTCGCCGCCACCGGGCCGGAGCGGTAACTCCTCGTGAGCGCGTCGATAGGCTACGGTAGCCGCGTGACGAGACGTGCCGCTGAGATCCGCCTGGATGCCCTGCTGCGCACGGCGTGTGACGTGATCGTGGAACGTGGCCTGGCCAACACCCGTACGGCCGACGTGGCGCAGGCAGCCGGTGTCAGCCAGGCACTGGTCTTCTACCACTTCGCCACCAAGGATCGCCTGCTCGAGCAGGCGTTCGCGTACGCGGTCGAACAGGACCTGGCCCGCCTGGACGCGGTGGTCCGCTCCGCCGCCACGCCGCTGGCCAAGCTCAAGAAGATCCTGCGGCTCTACACACCGGCCGGGCGTTCCACCTCCTGGTCGCTCTGGATCGACGGCTGGTCCGAGTCGCTGCGCACGCCCGAGCTGGAGAAGGTCTGCCGCCGCCTGGACCTGCGCTGGCGGCAGGACCTCGCCGCGGTCATCGCGGCCGGTGTCGAGGAGGGCACCTTCGAGTGCGCCGACCCGGCCGGCGCGGCCTGGCGGATCAACGCCGTGATGGACGGGCTCGCGGTGCAGCTCGCGGTCCACCACCGGGTGATCACCCGCCGCCAGTTCGCCGACTGGATCCGCCTGGTCACCGCCCGGGAACTGGGCCTGGACCCGGCCCAGCTCGACTGAGCCCCGGCCGGCACCACCGGAACCCGCGACACCGGCTCGGCGGACGGGGACAATCGCGGCATGGACCTGCTGGATTCGTACCGACGCAGCCTGGCGGAGTTCGTCGACCGGGTGGGCCGCGTCAGCCCGGGACAGTGGTCGGCGCCGACGCCCTGCCCGGAGTGGGACGTCCGCACCCTGGTCAACCACGTGGTGACCGAGGACCGGTGGGCAGCGCCCCTGCTGGGCGGGGCGACCGTGGAGTCGGTCGGCGACCGGTTCGCGGGCGACCAGCTCGGCGCCGACCCGGTCGAGACGGCCCGGGACGCGGCCCGGGCGGCCGAGCGGGCCGCCACCGCACCGGGGACGACGGAGCGCACCGTCGCGCTCTCCGCCGGCCCGACGCCGGCCCCGGAGTACCTCCACCAACTCGTCGCGGAGCACCTCGTACACGGTTGGGACCTGGCGGTGGCGATCGGCACGGACCCCCGGATGGACCCGGAAGCGGTGCGCGAGTGCGCCCGGTGGTTCACCGGCCGGGTCACCGACTACCAGGCGGGCAACCTGGTCCGTACCGGGGTGGACGTGCCCGCCGACGCCGACGAGCAGGACCGGCTGCTCGCGCTCTTCGGCCGTGACCCGGCCTGGACACCGGGCACCTGAGCCGGCACCGGGCCAGGAACGACAGCCGGCCTGCGACGACCGTCGCGCCGGACTGCTTCGCCGGACGTCGATGGACCGGTCACCCGGATAACCCCGGTGACGGCGCCGGGGCAGAATCACCGGGTGTCCGAGATCTCCACGGCCTTCGTGCGGCTGCACGCCCGGCTCGCCCCCGTGGCCTTCGTCCCCGAGGTACGGCTGCACCAGGCCGACGAACCGATCGGGCTCTGGGAACTGACCGAGGGCGAGTTCCGCAGCGACCAGCCGCCCCCGTTCTGGGCCTTCGCCTGGGCCGGCGGTCAGGCGCTCGCCCGGTACGTGCTCGACCACCCGGAGACCGTCGCCGGCCGCCGGGTGCTCGACCTCGCGTCCGGCTCCGGTCTGGTCGCGGTCGCCGCCGCCCGCGCCGGGGCCGTCGCCGTCCGCGCGGTGGAGATCGACGAGCGGGCGGTCGCGGCCGTCGCGCTCAACGCCGAGGCCAACCAGGTACGCGTCGACGCGGAGCTGGGCGACGTCCTCGACGCCCCGGACGCCGGCACCGCCGAGGTGGTGCTCGCCGGGGACGTCTTCTACAGCGAGGCGATGGCCAACCGGATGCTGCGCTTCCTGCTCCGCGCCACCCGGGCCGGGGCTCGGGTGCTGGTCGGCGACCCGGGGCGGGCCTTCCTCCCCCGGGACCGCTTCACCGAACTGGCCAGCTACGACGTGCCGGTGCCCCCGGCGCTGGAGAGCGTCGAGGTTCGGCATACCACCGTCTGGGAACTGAAGCCGGGCCGTCCCCGTGCCGACGGTTGACCTCCCCGACGGGCTGTTCCGTGGGTGGGGTCCGGCGCTGGCCGCCGACGTGCCCGACACGGTGACCGTCGCCGACCACCTCGGGGTCGAGCACCTGCTGGTCACCCGGCACGCCCTGGTCCGGGAGGTGCTCGCCGACCCGGTGACCTGGCGGCCGGACAACGCGCTGGACGCGGTCACCCCGGTCCCGGTGGCCGCGCTGCGGATCCTCGCCGGGCACCGGTTCCGGCTGCCCCCGACCCTGGCCAACAACGCCGGCCCGAGTCACCCGGAGATCCGGTCGCTGGTCGCCGAGGCGCTGCACCCGGAGCGGGTCGCCGCCCAGCAGCCCTGGCTGACCGGGCTGGTCGACGAGCGGGTCGGCCGGCTCGCCGCCGGGCTGGCCGCCGGGGCGACCGTGGACCTGCACGCCGGGCTCGCCGCCGACCTGCCGTTGCTGGTGCTGTCCCGGCTGGTCGAGCTGCCGGACGCCCCGGTCGACGTGGTCAAGGAGTTCGCCCGGGCCGCCCTGGAACTCTTCTGGGCCCCGCTCGACGCCGACCGCCAGCAGGCCCTCGCCGTCGAGGTGGGCCGGTTCCACCGGGTACTACGGGAGTTCGCCGCCACCGGCGGTGGACTGGCCGCCCGGCTGCGGGCCGCCGGCCATCCGCCGGACGTGGTGGTCGGCGCGCTGTTCTTCCTGCTGGTAGCCGGGCAGGAGACCACCTCCCAGTTCCTCACCCTGCTGCTGCACCGGCTGACCGGCGAACCGACCGTGCTGGCCGGGTTGCGCGCCGGCACGACGCCGGTGGCCGACGTGGTGGAGGAGGGGCTGCGGCTGGAACCGCCGATCGTGACCTGGCGGCGGGTCGCCACCGTGGACACCACGCTGGGCGGGACTCCGGTGCGGCGGGGCACCAGCGTCGTACTCTGGCTGGCCCGGGCCGGGCGGGACCCGGCCGTGGTGGCCGAGCCGGCGCACTTCCGTCCCGGCCAGCGCGGCTCCCGCCGCCACCTGGCGTTCGGCGCGGGCGCGCACCGCTGCGTGGGGGCGCAACTGGCCCGGATGGAGGCGGCCGTGGTGGTGGCCCGCACGGCGGAACTGCTGGCCGGGGTGGAGGTGGTCCGGCCGCCCTGGTGCCCGGACAACCTCACCTTCCGGATGCCGGACGCCTTCCTGGTCCGCCGCGCCGACCGACCGTGACCCGCGCCGTCCCTGACCTGGACTGCCCCTGATCTGGGCCGCGCCGACCGGTGCGGACCTCGCCAGGCCGTCGGCCCCTTACCGGACCGGCCACCGCCGACCCTGACGAAGGTGGGGGACGGCTCCGGGCTCCCGACGGTGTCGGCCGACCGTAGGCCGCCGTTAGCGTCCGACCATGATGACCCTACGTGACGGCGGCCGAGTGGTCGCCGTACTGCTGGCCCTGACGGCGGCCCTGGCGCCCGGCGGCGCGGTCGCGGCCCCGCCCCCGGCGGCGCCCGCGCTGAACCTGCCCGCGCTGAGCCTGCCCGCGCCGACCGGCGCGCTCCCGGTCGGCACCACCTGGCTGCACCTGACCGACCACGACCGGCCCGACCCGTGGCGGCCGGAACGGCCCCGCGAGCTAATGGTGTCGATGTGGTACCCGGCGGCGGCCACGGTCGGCGCCCCCGCGCCCTACACCACGGCGGAGGTCTCCGCCCGGATCGTGGCGGCCGAGGGGCTGCCACTGCCCCGGACGTGCTCACCACGGTCCGTACGCACGCCCGGCGGGACGTGCCGGTCCGGCCGAACCGGCACGGCTGGCCGCTGGTGGTCCTCTCCCCGGCTTCTCGTTGAGCCGGGAGTCGCTCACCGGGCTCGCCGAGGACCTGGCCAGCCGGGGCTACGTGGTCGCCGGCGTCGACCACCCGTACGAGGCGCGCGGCGTGGAGTTCCCGGACGGCCGGGTCGCCGAGTGCTTCGCCTGCGACGAGTGGGGCGACGGTACGGCGCAGAAGGTGATCCAGGGGCGAACCGCCGACGTGTCGTTCCTGCTCGACCGGCTCACCGGGGCGCACCCGGTCTGGCGGGGCTTCGTCGACCCGCAACGGGTCGCCATGGCCGGCCACTCCATCGGCGGCGCGTCGGCGGTCCGGACCCTGGTCACCGACGCCCGGGTGGACGCCGCCGCCGACCTCGACGGGACGCTGTTCGTCCCGACCGGCCCGACCACGCGGCCGGTCATGCTGGTCGGCGCGGAACGTCCGGCGGACCACAGCTGGCTGCGGGACTGGCCCGACCTGACCGGCTGGAAGCGCTGGCTGACGGTCCACGGCAGCGGGCACATGTCCTTCACCGACCGTCCGGTCCTCGGCGCGCAGCTCGGCATCGACCCGGGCGCCATCCCGGCGGAGCGGCAACTGCTCCTCACCCGGGAGTACGTCGCGGCCTTCGTCGACCGGCACCTGCGGGACCGCCCCGCCCCGCTGCTCGACGGCCCGCACCCCGACTACCCCGAGGTGACCTTCCGCTGAGGCCAAGTACGCCGGGCGGGCACCCCGCCCGGCGTACCGCCGGCTGGTGGTGCGCTTGCCGCGTTGGACCGTGCTACGGGGCGGTGCGCTTGCCGCGTTGGACCGCGTTGGGCCGCGCCGCCGGCTCAGTCGTCGGCGTCGACCAGGCCCGCCTCGTACGCGAGGATCGCCGCCTGCACCCGGTTGCGCACGCCGAGCCGGGTGAACACGCTCGACAGGTAGCCCTTGACCGTTCCCTCGACCAGGTGCAGGCGGCGGGCGATCGCGGCGTTGGACAGGCCCGCCCCCACCAGGGCGAGCACGTCACGTTCCCGGTCGGTGAGCCCGGCCAGCCGGTCCCGGGCCGCCGGCCCGCGCGCCATCCGCGACCCGCCCAGCTCGATCACCCGCCGCGCCACCGGGGGCGACAGGTACGCCCCGCCGTCGGCCACCGCCCGGACCCCGGCCAGCAGTTCCCGCGGGTCACCCGCCTTCAGCAGGAAGCCGGTGGCCCCGTCGCCGAGCGCCCGGACCACGTGGTCGTCGTCGCCGAAGGTGGTCAGCATGGCCACCGCCGTACCGGGCACCAGCCGGCGGATCTCGGCGGCGGCGGCCAGCCCGTCCAGCCGGGGCATCCGGATGTCCAGCAGCGCCACCCGGGGACGGTGGGCCCGGACGAGGTCCACGGCGGCGCGCCCGTCGGCGGCCTCGGCGACCACCTCGATGCCCGGGTCGGTGGCGAGGATGGCCCGCACCCCGGCCCGGATCATCCCCTCGTCGTCGGCGAGCAGCACGGAGATCGTCACGGCATCCGTTCCTTCTCGACCAGCCGACCCTGCCGGAAGCAGAGCCGGTAGGCCGGCTGGGCCAGCGGGAAGTTCCCGTCGGTGTAGTACTCGCACCCGGCGGGCGCGTCGACCGGGGCCTCGACCTGTCGGCGGGGCAGGCCGGCCAGCTCGGCGCGGGCCTGGCCGGGGCGCATCCGCTCGTACGCCGCCGAGTCGAGCACGGCGTCGGCGGTGACGAACGGGTGGTAGACCAGCGCCAGCAGTCCGGCCAGCGCGACCGGGGCCCCGACCGCGACGAGCAGGCTGCGCCGGACCCGCCGCCGGGCATCGCCGAACCGCCCCGACGGCGTCAGCCCGGACCAGCCGACCCCGGCCGCCACCGGCACGGCTTCCGCTTCCCACGGCGGGGCAGGGGCAGGTCCGGTGGGGACGGGTCCGGTGGGGACGGGTCCGGTGGGGACGGGTCCGGTGGGGGTACGGGGAAAGCGGGCCAGCACGGCGAACCCGCCGTCGCGAGGGCCGGCGTCGAGGGTGCCGCCGGCGAGCCGGACCCGCTCGCCGAGCGCCAGCAGCCCCGATCCGGTCGACGCCGACCGGGGCGGGGGCACCGGCGGCCGGTCGTTCACCACGGACACCTCGACCCGCTCCGGAGCCCGGCACACCGTCACGGTGACCGGGGCGCCGGGCGCGTACCGGGCAGCGTTGGTGAGCGCCTCCCGGACCAGCCCGCGCAGGGCCACGCCGGTCAGCTCGGGCAGGTCGGCGTCGACCGGGTCGCCGCGCAGCTCGACCGCCATCCCCGCCTCCCGGGCGCCGGCCACCAGCGCGGCCACGTCGTCGGCCGGGTCGAGGGCGGCCGGTCCGGCGTCCGCCCGGAGCACCCGGACGATCTCGCCGAGGCGCCCGGTCGCGGCGGTCACGCTCGCCCGCAGGTCGGCGGCGGCCGCCCGGTGCCGGGGGTCGAGGTCGGGGGCCAGTTCCAGCGCGCCGGCCCGGAGCGCGATCAGGCTGAGGCCGTGGCCGAGTGAGTCGTGCATGTCCCGGGCGATCCGGGCCCGTTCCCGCAGCCGTACCCGCTCGGCGGCCCCCCACTGCTCCCGGCGCACCGACTCGGCGTACTCCCAGCCGGCCACCAGCAGCGCGTGTTGCTGGCGGAGGTACCGGCCGACCAGCCACGGGAACACCCCGGCGAAGATGAGCACGGTGGCGAGCAGGAACCAGGTACGCGGCCGGGCGCCGAACAGCCCCAGGTTGAGCAGCGAACCGACGACCGCGGTCACCGCGAAGACCACCGCGGCGGGCGCGGCCCGCGCGTCCCGCCGGCCGACCAGGTAGCTGAACACCGGGATGGCGAAGACGAAGTTCCCGTCGACGGACGAACCGAGCACCACCAGCACCAGCGCCGGCAGGGGTCGCCGCCAGGCCAGCGCCACCGCCGCGCCGAGCACCAGCAGCGCGCCGAACAGCAACAGCAGCGTCGACCAGGAGTATGGCGGGGTCAGCCGGGGGTACGTGATCGGCGCGGCGAGCAGCACACCGAGCAGCCCGTCCCCCAGCAGCCGCCGCCTGCCACCGTCGATCCGCCCGTAGAGTGCCCGCACGTTCCCGGAGGCTACCCACCGGCGGGGCGGGGCGGCACTGCCGAAAGTGGGTGGTTCAGATCTCCTCGGCCCAGGCCCGCCAGTCGTCGAGCACCCCGTGCAGGGCGGGAGTGAGCCAGCCCGGGGCGGACCGGCGGAACACCCCCGGGTCCATCGCCCCGGCTCCGGTGGGCAGCGCGCCGAGCAGCTTCGGCACCAGTTCGCCCAGGTTCGTCCAGTGCACCAGCTCCGGCTCGACCGGCCAGGCGCCGATCACCACCCCGGCCGGCACCGCCCGGCGCTCCAGCGCCTCGAGGGTCAGTGCGGTGTGGTTGAGGGTGCCCAGCCCGGCCCGGGCCACCACCACGGCGGGCGCGCCGAGCGCCACCGCCAGGTCGGCCACCGTCCAGGCCTCGCCGGAGGGACGCAGCCCCATCGGTACGAGCAGCCCGCCGGCCCCCTCGACGAGCACCAGGTCGTGCTTGTCCACCTCCTCGCGGACCGCGTCGATCACCCGGTCCAGCTCCAGCGGCTCCAGCTCCGCCACCCGGGCGGCGGTCAGCGGGGCGAGCGGGTCGGGGAAACTGGCCAACGTACGGCCGGTCAGCGGGGCGGCCAGCCGGGTCACGCTGTCGACGTCGGAGGGCTCACCGGTGGCCGTACCGGTCTGGCCGGGCTTGACCACGGCGACCCGCAGCCCGGCGGCCTGCGCGGCGGCGGCCACGGCCGCGGTCACCACCGTCTTGCCGACCTCGGTGTCGGTGCCGGTGACCAGCACCGCCCCCTGCCACGGGGCGGTCACGCGTCCACCCCGACCCGCTGTCCGTCCCGCGCCCCCTCCGGCGCGCACGCCACGACGACGTCCAACGCCTGCTCGAAGTCGGACCGGGGTACCCCGGCGTTGAGGGTCAGTCGCAGCCGGGACCGCGGATCGGGGGTGGAGGGCGGACGGAAGCAGCCGACCGCCACCCCCCGCTCCCCACAGTCCTCGGCCCATGTCGTGGCGGCCTCCGGTCCGGGGGCGGTCACCGACACCACCCCGGCGGCGGGCGTGGAGACGGTCAACCCGGCGGCGCGCAGTCGACGCACCGTCAGGGCCCCCCGGTCGACGAGTTCGGCGCGCAGGTCGTCGCGGGTCCGGGCGAGTTCGACGGCGGCCCGCACCCCGGCGGCCATCGCCGGTGGGAGCGCGGTGTCGAAGATGAAGGTCCGGCCGGTCTCCACCAGGTGCCGGACGAACGGGGCGGGACCGGCCACCACCCCGCCCACGCCACCGAGGGACTTCGAGAGGGTCGCGGTGACCACCACGTCCGGCGCGCCGGCGAGTCCGGCGGCGACCACCGCGCCGGCCCCGGCCGGTCCGGTCACCCCCAGCGCGTGCGCGTCGTCGACCAGCAGCAGCGCACCGTGGCGGCGGGCCACCTCGTGTAGCCGGGCGAGCGGGGCGAGGTCCCCGTCGACGGAGAAGACCGACTCGGTGACCACCACCGCCGGCCGGCCGGGCGCGGCGGCGAGGGCCGCCTGTACGGCGGCCACGTCGGCGTGCGGGGTGACCACGGTCTCCGCCCCGGAGATCCGGCAGCCGTCGATCAGGGAGGCGTGGTTGTGTGCGTCCGAGACGAGCAGGGTGCGCGGCTGGACGAGGGCCCGCAGCGCCCCGAGGTTGGCCAGGTAGCCGGAGGAGAAGACCAGGGCGCGTTCCGTGCCGAGCCAGTCGGCGAGGGCGTCCTCCAGGTCCTGGTGCACGTACGTGGAGCCGCGCACCAGCCGCGACCCGGTCGCACCCAGCCCGTACGCCCGCAGCGCCGCCGTCGCGGCACCGGTGACCTCGGGGTGGGTGGCGAGACCGAGGTAGTCGTTGCCGGCCAAATCGATGACGGCGTCGTCCGCGCTCCGAGGTCGCAGTCGCCGGGTCAGTCCCGCCTTCGCCCGCAGTTCGGCACGGCGCTCGAGCGTCGCCAGCCAGTCCGCCACCGTCACTCCCCCCGCTCGCGCCGACCTCGTCGCCAGGCCCGGCGACCGTTCCGCCGGGGGAAGTTACCACCC
This sequence comes from Micromonospora pallida, assembly GCF_900090325.1. Taxonomy (NCBI): domain Bacteria; kingdom Bacillati; phylum Actinomycetota; class Actinomycetes; order Micromonosporales; family Micromonosporaceae; genus Micromonospora; species Micromonospora pallida. The sequence continues at coordinate 4,110,712 of NZ_FMHW01000002.1, forward strand.
GTGCCGGACGTACCGGCGTGGCGCGGCTCGCCCCCCGCCACCCGGGCAGCCCACCTGCCCCATCCCGAGCGGCCCGGCTGCCCCATCCCGAGCGGCCCACCGGCCCGGCCCCGGGCGGCCCACCTCTGCCCTGTCCCGGCGGGCCCGGCTCCCCGTCCGGGGCGCGGCTCGGCGTCGGCTGGAGGCGGGGAAAGCGGGGATGGGTGCCACCCGGCCAGCCTTGTAGGGTACGAGCCATGCCAGAGATCCTCGACCAGGCCCGAACCCAGGTGCTGGAGAACGGCGTCGGCCTCGACGAGGCCGGGGTCCTCGCTGTGCTGAACCTGCCCGACGAGCACCTGACCGAAGCGCTCCAGTTGGCTCACGAGGTACGGATGCGCTGGTGCGGCCCGGAGGTCGAGGTGGAGGGCATCGTCTCGCTGAAGACCGGCGGGTGCCCCGAGGACTGCCACTTCTGCTCGCAGTCCGGTCTCTTCGCCTCCCCGGTCCGGTCGGTCTGGCTGGACATCCCGTCGCTGGTCGAGGCGGCGAAGCAGACCGCCGCCACCGGGGCGACCGAGTTCTGCATCGTGGCCGCCGTGCGCGGCCCGGACGCGAAGCTGATGAAGCAGATGCGCGAGGGCGTGGCGGCGATCCGGGCGGCGGTGGACATCCAGGTCGCCGCGTCGCTGGGCATGCTCAACCAGGAGCAGGTCGACGAGCTGGTCGACATGGGCGTACACCGGTACAACCACAACCTGGAGACCTGCCGCTCCTACTTCCCGAACGTGGTCACCACGCACTCGTGGGAGGAGCGCTGGGAGACGCTGCGGATGGTCCGCGAGTCCGGCATGGAGGTCTGCTGCGGCGGCATCCTCGGCCTCGGCGAGACGGTCGAGCAGCGCGCCGAGTTCGCCGCGCAGCTCGCCGAGCTGGACCCGCACGAGGTCCCGCTGAACTTCCTCAACCCGCGTCCGGGCACCCCGCTGGGTGACCGGCCGGTGGTCGAGGGGAAGGACGCGTTGCGCGCCATCGCCGCGTTCCGGCTGGCCATGCCGCGCACCATTCTCCGGTACGCGGGCGGGCGCGAGATCACCCTCGGTGACCTGGGCACCCGGGAGGGCCTGCTCGGCGGTATCAACGCGGTGATCGTGGGCAACTACCTGACCACCCTGGGTCGACCGGCGACCGACGACCTCAAGCTCCTCGACGACCTGAAGATGCCGGTCAAGGCGCTCTCCGCGACGCTGTGACGGTGAACGGGAGCACCAACCATGTACGAGGGTGAGGCGGCGGGCGTCGTCCGTACCCCGGTCGCGGTCAGCCCGACGGCGGGCACGGCGGCGGGCGTCGCGGCGGTGGATGGCGCGGCACCGGGCGGCACGGCCGTGGTCGCGGAGTGGTGCGACCGGTGCGGTGAGCCGGAACAGGTTGACACGCACGAGGCGTGCCGGGCGGCCCGGACGTTCGAGCCGCCCCGGTTCTGCGCGTACTGCCGCCGCCGGATGAAGGTCCAGGTGCTGCCGACCGGCTGGCGGGCCACCTGCGTCGAACACGGCCCGACCGAGGGCTGACCCGCTCCCCACCCACCACGGCCCACCCGAGACTCACCCGCCCCCGCCCCGCCCCGCCCCGCCGAGAGTCACCCACCGCGGCGCGCCCGGGTCGCCTGGCCCGCCGAGGGTCACCCACCGCGGCGCGGCGCGCCTGGCCCGTCGGAGCGCTCCCGGCCCGCCCGGGCGCGCCCCTGCGAGGAGACCTTGGACAGTTGCCGTCCACTCGCGACGGTAACTGTCCAAGATCTGGCGGCGGGGCGCGGCTAGCCGGGTCAGACTCGGCGGGATGTTCCCCGATCTTCCCCGCGACGACGCCACGGCGCTGGACTGGCTGGCGTTCGAGCAGTCCGGAATCCTCACCACCGCGCAGGCGACCAGTCTGCTGACCGAGGGTCTGGTCCGCAGCCGAATCCGGACCGGTCGCTGGCGGTCGATCTGTCGGGGCATCGTGCTGACCGGAAACGGCCGGTTGACCCGGGACCAGCAACTCTGGGTGGCGGTGCTGGTCGCCGGGGCGGGTGCCGTGCTGGGCGGGACCACGGCCGCCACCGAGGCGGGTGTCCGTGGGCTGCCCCAGGAACCGCTGCACGTACTGGTCCCGGCCGAACGACGCGCCGCTCGGACGGCACTTCGCCGGCTGCCGATCGACATGGCGGCCGTACTCGTGCACCGCGCCTCCGTGCTCCCGCCGGAGCATCTCCAGCTCGGCCGGCCGCCCCGTACCACCACCGCCCGTGCGCTGGTGGACGCGGCCGGCTGGGCGCGCGACGAGGCGCAGGCCCAGGCGGTGCTGGCCGCCGGTTGCCAGCAACGCCGGGTGCTGCCCGGGGAACTGCGCACGGTGTTGGCTACCCTGCCCCGGGCGCCTCGTCGGCAGCTCATCCGGCAGACCGTCGAGGACATCGCCGGCGGTGCGCAGGCCCTGTCGGAGATCGACTTCGTCCGTCTCTGTCGGCGCTACGGGCTGCCCCGACCGAATCTCCAGCACCGGCGCGCCGACGCGTCCGGCCGGATCCGGTGGCTGGACGCGCACTGGCGGGCGTACCGGCTGCATGTGGAGATCGACGGCGCGCACCACATGGACGTACGCCAGTGGGCGGCGGACATGCGGCGGCAGAACGATGTCTGGACGGCGGGTGACCGGATCCTGCGCTTCCCCGCCTGGCTGGTCCGTGCCCGCCCGGCGGAGGTCGCCGCAGATCTCCACCGCGCCCTGACCGCCGCCGGTTGGCACCCGACAGGGTGAATCTTGGACAGTTACCGTCCAGCGATGACGGTAACTGTCCAAGATCTCAGCGGTGAGCGCGCGACGGCGGCGTGGGTGCACGCGGGCGGCGGCGGGCGTAGTCGGCGGGCTTGGCATCCGCAGCGGCCAGACAAATTGATCAGTGTCGCTGATCACTATTGCCCGACAGCCACCCGGCGTGACCGGGCAACCCTTGGCCGAACCGGCCGGGAAGCCCTCCACCGACCCGTCGACCTGGATCACATCATCGACAATCTACGATAGAGTTCGGGCCGTAAGAGCAGCTCAGCAGGGAGATGCGCGCTCCGCCGGGTCGAATCTTTCGGCTCCCGCGCGTGACCGGCCGTCCTGGCATACGAACGTACTGTTGCCGCCGGCGATCGGGACACGGGACAGTACCGCCAAGCGGTGCCGTCGATGCCGCCGCTCCACTGGAAGACCCTGAGGAGATCGCGATGGCTCTACGACTCGCCGACGGCACCGCCTGGGCAGACACCCTGGCCCGTGCCGTCCAGGCCGCCCCCGAGGCGTTCGACCCCACCGGCGCCGACGGCACCACCACCCTGCGCAACCTCGTCGAGGGCGCCTGGGCCTCGGTGGGCACCCCCAGCCCGGTCCGTACCCCGGTGGACAACACCGTCCTGGTCAACCTGCCCCGGCTGGACGCCGCCACAGCCCGGGCCGCAGTGGTCTCCGCCGCTGCCACACACCGCGACTGGGCCGATACCCCGCTCGCCGAGCGGAAGGCCCGGGTGACCGACGCGCTCGACGCCCTCAGCGCCCACCGCGACCTGCTGGCTCTCCTGCTGGTCTGGGAGATCGGCAAGCCGTGGCGGCTGGCCTGCGCCGACGTGGACCGGGCCCTGGACGGCGTCCGCTGGTACGTCGACGAGATCGACCGGATGCTCGCCGACGGACGCGAGCCCCTCCCCGGCCCGGTCAGCAACATCGCCAGCTGGAACTATCCGATGAGCGTGCTGGTCCACGCCGAACTGGTCCAACTCCTCGCCGGCAACGCGGTCATCGCCAAGACCCCCTCCCAGGGCGGGGCGGTCTGCCTGACCGTCGCCCACGCGCTGATGCGCCGGGCCGGGCTGCCCACCACGCTCGTCTCCGGCGGCGGGGAGGAACTGTCCGAGGTGCTCGTCCGGGCTCCGGAGATCGGTGCGGTGGCTTTCGTCGGCGGGCGCTCCAACGGTGGGAAGGTCGCCGCCGCGCTGCTCGACTCGGACAAGCGCCACTTCATCGAGCAGGAGGGGCTCAACGCCTGGGGCATCTGGGAGTTCTCCCAGTGGGACATGCTCGCCAAGCACCTGAAGAAGGGCTTCGAGTACGGCAAGCAGCGCTGCACCGCGTACCCGCGCTTCGTCGTGCAGCGCGACCTGGTCGACGAGTTCCTGGACATGTACCTGCCGGTGGTCCGCTCGGTCAGGTTCGGCCACCCGCTCGCCGTCGGCGACGACTGGTCCGCCGGTGACCCCCTGCCCGAGCTGGACTTCGGCCCGCTGATCAGTGGCGCCAAGGCCGACGAGCTGCGCCGCAAGGTCGACGAGGCGGTACGCGGCGGGGCGGTCCCGATCTACCGGGGCAAGCTCGACGGCGCACCGTTCCTGGACGGCCAGGACACCTCGGCGTACGTGGCCCCGTCGGTGCTGCTCGCCCCGCCCGGCCGTTCCCGGCTGATGCACGCCGAGCCGTTCGGCCCGGTGGACACGATCGTGGTCGTGGACACCACCGACGAGCTGCTCGCCGCGATGAACGCCTCCAACGGCGCGCTGGTCGCCAGCCTCGCCTGCGACGACGAGGAACTGGCCGGAAAGCTGGCGGTGGACCTCCAGGCGTTCAAGGTCGGCATCAACACGCCGCGCTCCCGGGGCGACCGGGACGAGGCGTTCGGTGGTCGGGGCGCCTCCTGGAAGGGCGCGTTCGTCGGCGGTGACCTGCTGGTGCAGGCGGTCACGGTCGGCGAGGGGCGCCTCTACGGCAACTTCCCCGACTACAGCAGCTACCCGGCGACCTGACGCACGACGTGGGGCCGCCGCAGTCGTCGCTCACGACGGCGGCGGCCCCACGGCACGGCCCGGCGGCTCAGCGGCGCGGCCCGGCGGTGGGACCGGCGAAAACGGCTACACCTGGACCGGACGATGGCCGGCGGCGAGCGGAAGCGTGGCGGTGACCACCGAGCCGTCCCGGTCCAGGCTCATCGGGCGGCCGAGCCGGTGCAGGGTCCGCAGCATCGGGGCGTTCCCGGTGTGGACATGCAGCTCCAGCGCCGCGTACCCGGCCCGGTCGGCGTGGACGACCAACCGGCGCAGCAGCGCGCTGCCGAGGCCACGGCGCTGCCGGTCGTCCCTGACCAGCAGCGCCGCCTCAGCCTGGTCTCCCTCGCCGACCAGGTTCGCCATCGCGACCACCGACTCCGCCGAACCGGCGGCGTCCGGCTCGACGGCGACCAGGGCCGTCCCCCGCTCGAGCAGCCGCCGCAGCCGCTCCGGTGACGGCTGCCCCGCCCCGCTCAGGTAGCGGCGGTGCAGGCTCCGCGCCGAGCACTGTTCGTGCAGCCGCAGTACGGCGGTGAGGTCCTCCGGCCCGGCGGGGCGTACCCCCAGCTCGGTGCCGTCGGGCAGGACCAGGGTGACCTGTTCGGCGGCCCGGCGCGCGACGGTGGTCGCCAGTTCGACCAGCGCCTGTGCCCGGGCGTACTCGGCCGGGGTGAAGTCCGGTGCGGCGCGGGACAGGTCGAAGAAGCCGCCGGTGCCGTCGGCGAGGTGCATCCGGGTGCCGTCGACACCGGTCACCCCACCGCCACTCGCCCCACCGCTGGTCGCCCCGCCGCCACTCGCTCCGCCGCTGGCGGTGGGCACCGGACGCCAGGTCACCGTCTCCGCGCCGAGCAGGGCGCGCAGCGCCGTACCGATGCCGTCCGGGTCGCGCACCAGCCGGGTGGCTAGCCCGAGCACCCGGGTGGGCTGGTCGACCAGGCCACGCGCCTCGCTGCGGGCGATCCAGCAGTTGCGGCCCCGCCCCTTCTCGACGGCGGCGAGCAGGTCGGCCTCGCCGAGGGTGTCCGGCGCGTCGACCAGGAAGTCGTCCACCGCGCCGGCTTCGGTGGTGTGCACCTGCACGGCGAGGATGTTCACCCCGCGCAGTGCGAGGCTGGCGGTGAGCACCGACAGGTAGCCCGGCCGGTCGTCCACCGTGGCCCGAATCCGCCAGAGGGTCACGGCCGCCGCCCGGGGGCCGGGGTCGCCGGGGCGCCCGCCAGGTCGAGCCGGTCGCCCAGGATCACCGCGCTGGCGCGTACCAACTGGGCCAGCCGGTCCAGCTCGGTGCGGTGGAACGCGGCCGGGAAGAACGGCTCCGCCGCGCCCCGGGCCACCACCAGCACCAGCCCGGCCCGGCCGAACGGCGCGACCGCGTAGTGGCCGCCGTCGGGTGCGGTCATCGCGCGGGGCCGCAGCGGGGTCACCTCCGGCAGGGTCGGCTGCTCCGGGGTACGCCAGCTCGCGTACCCGACGGTGGTCGGGCCACCGCCGGAGGAGGCCCAGTCGGTGGGGACGGCGGCGGCCACCGCCCAGTCCGCCGCCAGCAGACCGGGCACCGCGTCGACCAGGGTGGCCAGCCCGTCGGCCGGGTTCGCCGCCACCTGGGCGAGCAGCTCGGCGTCCTGACCGGTGGCGGTGGGCGAGCCGATCGCCTGCCACACCCCGTCCACCCGGACACCGGGGATCGCGGTGAGACCGGCCATCAGCCGGTCCAGCCGGCCGGCGCCCGGCCAGACGACGGTGAAGTCGTCGACCGCGCGACCACCGAGCCGTTCCAGCACCACCACCTGGACGATGTCGGCGCCGGAGACGCCCAGGGTGCGGGCCACCTGGCCGAGCGTGCCGGGTCGGTCCGGCAGGGTCACCCGAACTCTCAGCAGCATGTCTGTCCCCCATCGCTCGGCGGGCCGGTACACGTCCGGCAGGCTGGTCCCCAGCGTGGCGGACGGCCGTTTCACCTCTGTTGCCGCACAGTAACCCGGGCGATAACCACGTCTTGACACGACGATCGTGAATGCCATCAACTATTGCGATGACCGATCCGGCCGTCGATGCGCACGGGCCGGGGAGCGGCTCGGCGTCCCCCGCCGGGACGCCCCCAGGTGGGCTCGACCTGGACCGGCTCGCTCTCCACCTCGCCACCCACCGGCCCGACCTGGCCGGGGCTCCGCTGCACGCCCGGCTGATCGCCGGCGGCAAGTCGAACCTGACCTACCTGCTGACCGTCGGCGACCGGCAGGTGGTGCTCCGCCGGCCGCCGTTGGGTCACGTCCTGGCCACCGCGCACGACATGACCCGTGAGCACCGGGTGATCAGTGCGCTCGCCCCGACCGGGGTGCCGGTGCCGACGCCCCTGCTGCTCTGCGCCGACCCGGCGGTGATCGGCGCGCCGTTCTACCTGATGGAGCGGGTCGACGGGGTGGTCTACCGCAGCCGTACCCAGACCGACCGGCTCACCGTCGGGCAGCGGCGGGAGTTGGCCATGGCGATGATGGACACCCTCGCCACGCTGCACTCGGTGCCGCCGGCCGAGGTGGGGCTCGCCGACTTCGGTCGTCCGGACGGTTACCTCGCCCGTCAGGTACGCCGGTGGGCCGGCCAGCTCGAGAAGTCCCGCAGCCGGCCGCTGCCGGACATCGACGAGCTGCGCGACCGGCTCGCCGCGACCGTTCCGGAGGGGGCGAACGCCGGCCGGATCGTGCACGGCGACTACCGGCTGGACAACCTCCTCGCCACCGTCGACCCGGTCGCCGTCCGTGCGGTGCTCGACTGGGAGATGGCCACGCTCGGCGACCCGCTGGCCGACCTGGGCCTGCTGCTGACGTACTGGAACGTGCTGGGCGACTCGGACCTCGCCGCCGGCAACCCGGTGGCCGACGGGCTCGGCCCACGCGCCGGCTTCCCCACCGGCACCGAGCTGATCGAGCGGTACGCCGGCCGCGCCGACATCGACGTGGGCCCGCTGCACTGGCACCTGGCGCTGGGCTGCTTCAAGCTCGCCGTGATCTGCGAGGGGATCCACTTCCGGCACACCCTCGGGCAGACCCTCGGCGAGGGGTTCGACCGGATCGGCGAGCTGGTGGCCCCGCTGGTCGCACACGGCCTGGCCGCCACCGGCGCCCACGACTGACGAGGGGACACATGGACTTCGACTTCGACGCCCGGACCACCGAACTGCGTACGGCGCTGCTGCGGTTCCTGGAGGAGCAGGTCTATCCGGCCGAGGCGGTACACGCCGAGCAGGTGGCCGCCGCCGGTGACCCGTGGACGCGTCCGCCGGTGCTGGCCGAACTGAAGGCCGAGGCCCGGACCCGGGGCCTGTGGAACCTCTTCCTCCCCGACCCGCGCCACGGCGCCGGCCTGACCAACCTCCAGTACGCTCCCCTCGCCGAACTGACCGGCCGCAGCCCGCACCTGGCCCCGGAGGCCCTCAACTGCGCCGCGCCGGACACCGGCAACATGGAGTTGCTCGCCGCGTTCGGCACCGAGGAGCAGCAGGAACGCTGGTTGCGTCCGCTGCTGGCCGGCGAGATCCGCTCGGCGTTCTGCATGACCGAGCCGGGGGTCGCCTCCTCCGACGCCACCAACATCGCCACCCGGATCGTCCGGGACGGCGACGAGTACGTCGTCAACGGGCGGAAGTGGTGGTCGTCCGGGGCGATGGACCCACGCTGCGAGCTGCTGATCGTGATGGGGAAGACCAACCCGGACGGTGAACGGTACAAGCAGCAGAGCATGCTCCTGGTGCCCCGGGACACGCCCGGTGTGACGGTCCGCCGGGGCATGACCGTGTTCGGGTACACCGACGCCGCGCACGGCGGGCACGCCGAGATCGACTTCACCGACGTCCGGGTGCCGGTGGCGAACCTGGTCGGCGTGGAGGGGGGCGGTTTCGGCATGGCCCAGGCCCGGCTCGGCCCGGGGCGTATCCACCACTGCATGCGGCTGGTCGGGATGGCCGAACGCGCGCTGGAGCTGATGTGCCGGCGGGTGGTCGACCGGGTGGCGTTCGGCCGGCCGCTGGCCGAGCAGGGCGTGGTCCAGGAGTGGATCGCCGAGGCACGGGTGCGGATCGAGCAGGCCCGGCTGCTGGTGCTCAAGACCGCCTGGCTGATGGACACCGTCGGCAACAAGGGCGCGCACACCGAGATCCAGGCCATCAAGATCGCGGCGCCGGCGATGGCGGAATGGGTGATCGACAAGTCCATCCAGGCGCACGGCGGCGCCGGGGTCAGCCAGGACACCCCACTGGCCACGCTCTGGGCGCAGGCCCGCATCCTCCGCCTCGCCGACGGTCCCGACGAGGTCCACCGCGCCTCCCTCGCCCGCCGCGAACTCCGCCCCTACACCACCTGACCCGTCGCGGCACGCGGGGCGCGGGGTGGGTGGACGGGTCAGGCGGAGATGCGGGGGATCAGGTGGGGAGGTAGGAGGACGTGGGGGGCGGGGAGGGCCTCGCCCCGGATTCGGGCGACCAGCAGCCGGGCCATCTGCCGGCCCATCTCCTCGATCGGCTGGGCGACCGTGGTCAGCGGTGGATCCGACTGCCGGGCGATCGGCGAGTCCTCGTACCCGATGATCGCCACGTCCTCGGGCACCCGCCGGCCGGCTTCGCGCAGCGCACGCAGCGCCCCGCACGCCATCAGGTCGGAGGCCACGAGGACGGCGTCCAGGTCGGGGCGGGACGCCAGGAGTTGGCGCATGCCGGCGGCGCCGCTGGCCTCGCTGAGGTCCCCGTACGCGATCATCGCGGGGTCGACCTGGCCCTCGCTGGCCGCGACGGCCTCCCGGTAGCCGGTCAACCGGGCCCGGCCGGCGCCGGTGTCCTGCGGGCCGGCGATGGTGGCGATCCGTCGCCGCCCCTTGCCGACCAGGTACTCCACCGCCTGCCGGGCACCGCCGACGTCGTCCACGTCCACGAAGTGGGCCGGCTGCGCGCCGGGACGCGGCATCCGCGCCGGCCGACCGCCGAGCACGGTCGGCAGGCCGCGCTCGGCCAGCAGGGTGGGCAGCGGGTCCGCGTCGTGCCGGGAGAGCAGCAGTACGCCGTCGACGTGCTGGCTGGTGAGGTGGTGCTCGACCCGCTCCCGCTCGAGCGGCGACCGGGCCAGGGCGAGCCAGAGCTGCATCGGAGTCCCCAGCAGCCCAGTGCTGACCCCCCGGACGATGCCGGTGAAGAAGGCCTCGGCGAAGACCTGTTCCCCGGACTCCGAGACCACCAGGGCCACCGCGTCGGTCCGCTGGGTGACCAGGGCACGGGCGGCCCGGTTCGGCACGTACCCCAGCTCGGCGATGGCCTGCTGCACCGCGGCCCGGGCCTCCGGGCTCACCTGCGGCGAGCCGTTGACCACGCGGGAGACCGTGCCACGCCCGACACCGGCGCGGGCCGCCACCGCGTCGAGGGTCGGACGCCCGAGCGAACGGGTGCGCTGGATCGTCATCGTCGGCTCCGGTCAGCAGAGTCGGCGCAGCAGGGTGCTGGCGCGGCCGGCGTCGAAGGTCGTCGGGTCGAAGGGACGGCCCAGCCAGTCGCGCATCGCGTCGTGCTCGGGATGGGCCGGATCAGCCAGGGCGTCGAGCAGGACCCGGTGACCGGACGGGCCACCGACGTCCTCCGGCGGGCAGGCCCCCTCCCCGTCCAGGCAGGTCGGGTAGCGCTCGTCCGGGTCGGCGGTCAGCACGTCCTCGACCACCAGGTCGTGCTCCCACCAGTCACCGAAGTCGTAGGTGTAGCGGAAGCGGCTGCTCTTGCCCACCACCACGTCCAGCCGGGTGTCCAGCTCGTCGCGCAACGGCAGCCCGTCGTCCGGGTCGGGTACGCCGTACTGCGTCCCGTCGATCTCGAAGCAGTGCAGGTGGCAGTCCTGCCACCCCATGGCGTACTGCACCACGCGGTGCACCCGGTCCAGGGTGTACCCGCCGGGGACCAGCACTCTCCGCCAGACCGGCGGACGGACCCCGGCCAGGGAGACCCGTAACTGGAAGATCTGACGGGGCATGCTGTCCCATCCTCCCTCGGCATAGGCTGCCAGCATGATCTGCCGAGCGTGCCGGGCGAAACGGCACGGTGACTGCCCGGGCCGGAACTGGTGCGACTGTCAGCACCGTACCCCCGGACCGACCCCTCCGGTCACCGGTCCGGCGAGCGAATGAGCGTCCAGATCCCGATCCACCGTGCCTGGCCGGGACCGGCCACCGGGCCGTTGGACGACGCGGCCCTCACCGCCCTCTACGATCGCGGCGACCGTCCCCGGCTCCGGGTCAACTTCGTGACCAGCATCGACGGCGCGGTCGCCCTGGACGGCTACTCGGCCGGCCTGTCCGGGGAGCCGGACAAAAGGGTGTTCGGACTGCTCCGGATGCTCTGCGACGCGCTCGTGGTGGCCGCCGGCACCCTGCGACACGAGGGCTACCGGGCGGTACGCCTCGACGAGGCCCGGCGGGACTGGCGGCGGGCGCACGGACTGGCCGCGTACCCGACGCTTGTGGTGGTCTCCGGCTCGCTCCGCCTCGACCCGGCGCAGGCCGCCTTCGCCGACGCCCCGGTCCGCCCGGTGGTGCTGACCACGGCCGACGCCCCGGCCCCCGCCGGCCTGACCGAGGTCGCCGACCTGGTCCGCTGCGGGACCGACCGGGTGGACCTGGCCGCCGGCCTGGCCGAACTGCGCCGGCGCGGCCTCGACCACCTGCTCTGCGAGGGCGGGCCACGGCTGTTCGGCGCGCTCACCGCCGCCGACCTGGTCGACGAGGTGTGCCTGACGGTCGCGCCGCTGCTCGCCGGCCCCGGGTCGGGCCGGATCACCGCCGGGGCGGCCAGCCTGCCGCGTGACCTGCCGCTGCGGCACGTGCTCGCCACCGACGACGGCGTGCTGATGCTGCGCCACGCCCGGGACTGACCGGGCGCAAACTGGCAACCTGTCGTACGGCTGGGGCAGGATGCAGCACGTGTGCCCTGAGCGAGTGCGACTGACCAGCGGAGCCCGGTGATGATCGACAGCCCGGCCGGCGGAGCCCGGCGATGATCGACGACAGCCCGGTGCCGGCCGGCGACGCCTTCGACGGCTCCGGCGAGGAGGTGGGCCGGGTGCTCGGCACCGCCGACGCCACCCCGCTCCAGTTCTGGACGGCGGTCTCCGACGGCAGCTACCTGCAACTGGACGACGTGGTGGTGACCCGGCGCGAGCTGCCCGACCGGGAGCCGGTGACGATCGCCGGGGTGGTCACCCAGGTCCGCGCCCGGCACGAGGGCGCCCAGTTCGACTCGGACGTCTTCGCCATCGCCGACGGCACCCTCCCCGCCCAGGTGCAGGAGGCCGCCGAGATCACCACCACCCGGGTCGACCCGGAGCTGTACGTCCCACCCACTCCCGGGGCGGTGGTCCGCCGCGCCGAGGGCGACGCCCGGGCCCGGGCGCTGCACTTCGACCGGATGGAACGGCGCATCCCGATGGGTACGGGCCGGGACGGGGTGCCGGTCTACCTGAACGCCGACTTCCTCGACGGCAGCCGGGGCGCGCACGTCTCCATCTCCGGCATCTCCGGGGTGGCCACCAAGACCAGCTTCGCCACCTTCCTGCTCTACTCGGTGTTCCGCTCCGGCGTGCTCGGCGGCGACGCGGTCAACGCCAAGGCGTTGATCTTCAACGTCAAGGGCGAGGACCTGCTCTTTCTCGACCACCCGAACACCCGGCTGGACGACGCCACCCGGGCGGCGTACGCGAAGCTCGGCCTGGCCGCCGGGGCCTTCCCGGACGTGCGGGTACACGCCCCGCCCCGGGTCGGCGACTCCTCCGGCACACCGGACGTCAGCAGCCGGCTCACCGGCGTGGACAGCTTCTACTGGACGCTGAGCGAGTTCTGCGCCGACCGGCTCCTGCCGTACGTCTTCGCCGACGCCGACGACGAACGCCAGCAGTACACGATGGTGGTGCACGCGGTCACCGCCCACCTGGCCCGGTACGCCCAGCCCGCCGACGGCGGGGTGAGCATCGACGGCACCCGGCTGGGCTCCTACACCGACCTGGTCGACCACATCGTCGAGCAGCTCAACGACGACGAGACCCGCAGCGACTGGACCGGCAGCGCGGTCGGCATCGGCACGGTCAACGCCTTCGCCCGACGGCTGATCGGCAGCAAGAAGGACCTGGGCCGGCTGATCCGGGGTGACCTCGCCACCCGCCGCCCGCACTCGATCAACACCGCGGAGAGCGCCCAGGTCACCGTGGTCGACCTGCACAACCTGCCGGACCGCGCGCAGCGGTTCGTCGTCGGGGTGACACTGCGCGGCGAGTTCGAACGCAAGGAGAAGGCCGGCACCGCCAAGCCGCTGCTCTTCGTCGTCCTCGACGAGCTGAACAAGTACGCCCCCCGGGAGGGCTCCTCGCCGATCAAGGAGGTGCTGCTGGACATCGCCGAGCGGGGCCGCTCGCTCGGGGTGATCCTGGTCGGGGCCCAGCAGACGGCGAGCGAGGTGGAGCGGCGGATCGTCACCAACTCGGCGATCCGGGTGGTCGGCCGGCTCGACCCGGCCGAGGCGTCCCGCCCGGAGTACGGCTTCCTCCCGCCGGTCCAGCGGCAGCGGGCGCTGCTGGCCAAACCGGGCACGATGTTCGTCAACCAACCGGACATCCCGGTGCCGCTCTGCCTGGAGTTCCCCTTCCCGGCCTGGGCCACCCGGGTCTCCGAGGCCGGCCACGCCCCGTCGGAGACGCTCCGGTCGATCACCCAGTCCGCCGACCCGTTCGCCGTGGTGGGCTCCGGCGGCTCCGACGACGACATCCCGTTCTAGAGGGGTTAACAGCCTGTGAAGATCCTGCACACCTCCGACTGGCACGTCGGCAAGGTCCTCAAGGGCCAGTCCCGCGCCGAGGAGCACAAGCAGGTCCTCGCCCAGGTCATCGAGATCGCCCGGCAGGAGCGGCCCGACCTGGTGATCGTCGCCGGTGACCTCTACGACACCGGCTCCCCCACCCCGGAGGCCACCCGGCTGGTCACCCGGGCGCTGACCGCGCTGCGCCGCACCGGCGCGGACGTGGTCGCCGTCGGGGGCAACCACGACAACGGCCCGGCCCTGGACGCGCTGCGCCCGTGGGCAGAGGCCGCCGGGATCGTCCTGCGCGGCAGCGTCCGGGACACCAACCCCGCCGACCTGGTGATCGACGGGACGACCCGGGACGGCGAGCGCTGGCAGCTCGCCGCGCTGCCGTTCCTCTCCCACCGGTACGCCGTCCGCGCGGTGGAGATGTACGAGCTGACCGCCGCCGAGGCCACCCAGACGTACGCCGACCACCTGGGGCGGGTGCTCACCCGGCTCACCGAGGGGTTCGCCGAACCGGACCGGGTGCACCTGGTCACCGCGCACCTGACCGTGGTCGGCGCGAGCACCGGCGGCGGGGAGCGGGACGCGCACACCGTCATGGGGTACGCCGTCCCCGCCACCGTCTTCCCGGGCAACGCCCACTACGTGGCGCTCGGGCACCTCCACCGGGCCCAGCGGGTCGACGGCCCCTGCCCGGTGCGGTACAGCGGCAGCCCGATCGCGATCGACTTCGGCGAGCAGGAGAACGTCTGCTCGGTGACGCTGGTCGAGGTGACCGCCCGGACGGCGGCGCAGGTCCGCGAGGTGCCGGTCTCCGCCGCGGTGCCGCTGCGCACCGTCCGGGGCACCCTGGCCGAGCTCGCCGAGGTGGAGCCGCCGGAGGGGTGGCTGCGGGTGTTCGTCCGGGAGCAGCCCCGCGCCGGGCTGCGCGAGGAGGTCCAGGAGCTGCTCCCCCGGGCGCTGGAGATCCGGATCGACCCGGAGCTGGTGCCCGCTCCCGGGAGTGCCCGGGCGGCCCAGCGGGCCGGCCGTTCCCCGCAGCAGCTCTTCGCCGACTACCTATCCGGACGCGGGCACGACGACGACGGGGTGCGGGAGCTGTTCGACGAGCTGTTCGAGGAGGTCGACCGCTGATGCGCCCGATGCGGCTGGACATGGCGGGCTTCACCGTCTTCCGCGAGGAGACGAGCGTCGACTTCACCGACGCCGACTTCTTCGCGCTGGTCGGGCCGACCGGATCGGGCAAGTCGACGGTGCTGGACGCGATCTGCTTCGCCCTCTACGGCACGGTTCCCCGCTGGGGCGGGGCACGGGGCCTGGCCAACGCGCTCGCCCCGTCCTCCACCGAGGCCCGGGTCCGGCTGGTGTTCGAGTCCGCCGGGGACCGGTTCGTGGCCACCCGGGTGGTCCGCCGGGACGGCCGGGGCGCCGTCAAGACCACCAACGCCGGGTTGCAGCTCATGCCACCCGGCTTCGACGTCACCAAGCTGGACACCGGACTCAGCCCGGAGGACCTCGGCGAGGTGCTGGCCGGCACCCCGGCCGAGATGGAGCAGGCGGTCCTGGAGGCGGTCGGGCTGCCGTACGAGCAGTTCACCAGTTGCGTGGTGCTGCCGCAGGGGCAGTTCGCGGACTTCCTGCATGCCAAGCCGGCCACCCGGCAGCAGATCCTGGTCAACCTGCTCGGTCTCGGCGTCTACGAGGAGGTGCAGAAGCGGGCCACCGAGCGGGCTGGGAAGGCCGAGGCGAGGCTGGAGCAGGTCGACCGGACACTCGGCGGCCTCACCGACGTCGACGACGCGGCGCTGGCCGAGGCGGAGTCCGCCGTGACCCGGGCGCACGAGCTGGCCGAGGCGGTCGCTGACGCCGTACCGGAGCGGGATCGGGCCCGGGCGGCGGCGCGGGACGCGCACGCGGCGCTGGCCGCCCTCGACGCCGACCTGGCCGTGCTCGACGCGGTACGCGCGCCGGACGGGGTGGCCGAGGTTGCCCGGTCGGTGGCCGCCGCGCGGGCGGACGTCGACGGGGCGGCGAAGGCGGTGGCGCTGGCCGAGGAACGCGAGGAGAAGCTACGCGGCGAGCTGGCCGGGGCGGGGGACGAGAGCGCGCTGCGGCTGCTGCTCACCGCGCACGCCGACCGGGACCGGCTCACCGGCGAGGTGGCGTCGGTGGCCGCCGCGGTGGCCGGGGCGGAGGCGGAGCACGACGCGGCGGTGGCCGCGCTGGCCGGGGCCCGGGCGGCAGCCGAACAGGCGGAGGCCGAGTTGGAGGCGGCGTTCCGGGCGCACGAGGACGCGAAGGCCGCTGATCAGGCGGTGGCGCTGCGGGCGCACCTGACCGACGGGGCGTGCTGCCCGGTGTGCGAGCAGGTGGTGCCCCGGGTGCCAGCGGTTCCGGCCGGCTCGGCGGTGACACGGGCGGTGGCCGCCGGCAAGGCGGCCCGGACCGCCAGCGACGCGGCGAAGCGGCGGGTGCAGGAGTGCGACAGCGCTGCCCGGGACCTGGAGCGGGTGCTGCTGCGCGCCCGGGCCCAGCACGACCAGTTGGGCGGCCGTTTGGCCGAGCTGGACGAGCGGCTCGCCGGGGCCGCCACCGCCGACGCGCTCCGGCACGAGCTGGCCGAACACGCCCGGTTGCGAGCCGCCCTGGACGAGGCGGCCGGCATGGTCCGCGCGGGCCGGGACGCCGCCCGACGGGCCCGGGCGGCGGCCGAGGCGGCCGAGGAGCGGCTACGTGCCGGGTGGCGGGAGTTCGACACGGTCCGCGACGGGCTGGCCCGGTTCGGTCCGCCGGCCGCCGACCGGGACGACGTCGCCGCCGCCTGGGCGGGGCTGGCCGGCTGGGCCGGCGGGGAGGCGGACCGGCGCCGCGCGGACCGGGTGGGCCGGGCCGCGTCTGTGACGGAGGCGGAGGCCGCCGTCGGGGCGGTGGAGGAGCGGATCACCGCGGTCTTCATCGCCGCCGGGCTGCCCATCGCCGACGATCCGGTCCGCGCGGCCACCGTCGCGGTAGAACGCGCCGAGGCGGCCCACCGGCGGCTGGTGGAACGCCGGGAGCAGGCCGCCGAGCTGCGCGAACAGCGGACCGGACACGAACGGGAGGCGCGGGTGGCCCGCGCGCTCGCCGGTCACCTGCGGGCCAACAACTTCGAGCGGTGGCTGCTGGCGGAGGCGCTCGACCTGCTGGTCGACGGGGCCTCCCGGATCCTGCGGGACCTCTCCGGCGGGCAGTACGACCTGGTCCACGACAAGGGTGAGTTCTTCGTGGTCGACCACCACGACGCCGGGCTGCGACGCGGGGTGCGGACCCTCTCCGGCGGGGAGACCTTCCAGGCGTCGCTGGCGTTGGCGCTGGCGCTGTCCGAGCAGTTGGCCGGCATGTCCACCACGGCGGCGAGCCTGGAGTCGATCGTCCTGGACGAGGGGTTCGGCACCCTCGACGCGGCCACCCTGGACACGGTGGCCGCCACCCTGGAGAGCCTGGCCGCCCGGGGCGACCGGATGGTCGGGGTGGTCACCCACGTGCCGGCGCTCGCCGAACGGATCCCGGTCCGCTTCGAGGTCCGCAAGGACGCCCGCAGCGCCCGCGTCGAACGGAGTGGCCTGTGAGCGCAGTCGCGAACGAGAGGCCAGCCCGGTGAGCGGGGCGGGTCGTCCGCAGTTCTTCGTGGACGCGTGGGACCCGGCGTACGGGGCGTCGTTCGAGGCGTCCCCGGGCGGCCCGGCCGCGCCGAGCAGCGCCCAGGTCGACCCGGACGTGGAGCTGCCGACGGCGGACTGGCGGGCGGTCGGCCCGCGGGCGGGGGTGCACGCACCCGAGGTGGTGCTCCTGGTCGACGGGGTACGTCGGATCGACGCCAGCGTCTGGACGGCCGAGTCGGACGGCGTCTCCTACCCGGGGGTGGCGGCGTCGTACGCGGCCGGGGTGGTCCGCTGCGACCTGGGGCGGGGCGCGGCGGAGATGGCCGGCGCCCGGGTGGCCCGGGGGCTGTTCACGGCCAGCCCGTCGGCGCAGGAGATGGTCGCCGGGTCGGTGCGTTACCCGGTGCACCGGGTCGGCGGCAGCGGCGAGCTGAGCAAGTTGCCGGCCGCCGTGCAGGGCCCGTTGACCGCGCTGGAGGTGCAGGTCTCCGACGCCGCCCGTACCGATGGTGACCTGCTGGTGGTGGACGGCCCGCTACGCGCCCGGCGGCAGTTGCCGCGCACCCTCGGGTACGTCAAGACGCAGCACAGCCAGTATCTCGACGCCCGGCTGACGGCGGTGGTGACCGCGCTGGAGCCGGGTCAGCGCTGCCCGGTGTTCCGGTTACGGGTGGGCACCGGTTGGGGCGGCTGGTCGTGGTATCTGCGGCTGCCGGTGGCCCGGGGCGCGCCCTGGGCGGGCATCGTCCGGGTGGAGTGCTCGCCCGACCTGGAGCCGACCGAGGCGGTCGCGTTGGCCGACCTTTCGCTGGTCACCCTCCCCCGGTTCGCCTCCACCCCGTACAAGGACCCACGCGCCCCGCAGAACCTCGTCCCGATCGCCGGCCTGGAACGCCGGTTGCGGGCTCTGCTCGGGGACGCCCGCCTGCTGCACCGGGCGCTCTCCGCCGCCGCCCGCCGCGCTCGCCGCTGACCGGCGACCGGCGACCGGCGACCGGCGACCGGCGACCGGCGACCGGCGACCGGCGACCGGCGACCGGCGACCGGCGACCGGCGAGGATACTGGCCGGATGGGGCGCAGGCGGGGCGGGGAACGGGCGGTCGAGCGGGTCGACACCGGCGAGGCCGAACTGCTGCCGGACGCCGACCGCCCCGGGTCGTGGACCCTGCTGCTCGACGGTGCCCCGCAGTCGCACGTCGACCTGACCGACCCGACCCACCTGGAGTTCGAGTACGTCCGGCGGCTCGCCGCCGCGCTGGACCTGGTCGCCCCGGAGGGCGTACCGCTGCGGGTGCTGCACCTCGGCGGCGGCGCGCTGACCCTGCCCCGCTACCTGGCGGCCACCCGGCCCGGTTCGACGTCCCGGGTGGTCGAGGTGGACGGGGCACTGGTGGAGCTGGTCCGCCGGGCCCTGCCCTGGCCGGCGCAGGCCCGGATCCGGGTCCGGGTCGCCGACGCCCGCGAGGTCGTGGCCACCACGCCCGACGCCGCGTACGACGTGGTCGTCGCCGACGTCTTCGCCGGGGCCCGCACCCCGGCCCACCTGACCTCGGTGGAGTACGCCGCCGAGGTGGCCCGGGTGCTGCGCCCGGAGGGCTGGTACCTGGCCAACCTGGCCGACGGCCCACCGCTGCGGTACGCCCGCGCCCAGGTGGCGACGGTCCGGGCGGTGCTGCCCCGGGCCTGCCTGGTCGCCGACGCGGCGGTGCTGCGGGGCCGCCGGTACGGCAACCTGGTGCTGGTCGCCGGCCGGGAGGAGCCGCCGGTCGCGGCGCTCACCCGGCGGGCCGCCGGGGACTGGTTCCCCGGTCGGGTGCTCGCCGGGGCGGAGCTGGACCGGTTCGTCGGCGGCGCGACGGTGGTCCAGGACGCCGGGGCGACCGCCTCCACCCCACCCCCGCCCGGACTCTTCTCCGTCCGCCGGTGACATCCTCGATGCGAACTGGCGGCAAGGCGGCCGGATCGGGTGTCCGAGGTCATCCGGCCCGCTGAGGGTCGTCCCAATCGGGTGCGGTCGGTGATCTGCTGGTGCGAGGGCTGGCCCACCAGGGCGGTGGATGACGGCGAGGCACGAGAACGTGACAGCCTGCAGATGTAGGCCACACTGGTCTGGTGCATAGTGGACGCGCCCGGAAGGCGGCCTGGCTCGGAGTCGGCGCAGGAATCGTCCTTCTGCTGGTCGCGGTGCTACTCGCACTGGCGAAGGGGCACCCTGGCCGGCTCAATGCAGCAGACCAGCTCGCCAGCGTAGCCAGCGGACTCGTCGGCCTGGTCAGCCTGGCCGTCAGTCTCATGTCGCTGCGGATTGCGACACACGCCGAGCAACCTGACCCAGCCGTTCTGCTGGACCGCGCCTGCGGAGAACTGGCGAGGCAGGTACAGCAGCAGTGGCATCAGGAGGCAAAGGCGCGAGGGCTACTCCGTCCTGAACCTCTGCGGGTGCGCTGGTCGTCCACCGGACGCCCCGTCTCGGCCACGCCAGTGGAAGTCCTCGGCCCCGTAGCGGGCCGGGTCATCCGGTTGAAGCTGCACGGCGATGTCACCGAGGTCGCCGACAAGTGGCGGCAACTGCCGGCCCGACAGTTGGTGGTGATTGGGGCCGCTGGGGCAGGCAAGACATCCTTGGCGCTGCTACTGACCCTCGATCTATTGAAGGACCGGGATGCCGACGAGCCGGTGCCGGTGCTGATGAACCTCACGGAGTGGGATCCCCACCGCGTGCATGTGGACACGTGGCTGGCCCGCCAACTGGCGGAGCTGTATCCGGTACTGACCGATCGAGACCGGTTCGGCTCCAATGTCGCGGTACGGCTGGTTGACTGGTCCCGGATCATCCCGGTGCTCGACGGCTTGGACGAAATGCCGCCACGGCTGCGCGGCGCCGCAGTGGCGGCGTTGACCGATGTGGTGAGCCGCGACCGGCCGCTGGTGCTCACCTGTCGGTCCCAGGAATATCAGGACACCATCGAGGAAACCGGCATCCCCTTGGCTCGGGCCGCAGTGGTGGAGATCGAGCCCGTAACCGGGCAGGAAGCCAGCGAGTACGTACGAGCTGGGCAGGTCCACGGCGAACGTCGATGGGCACCCGTCGTGGAACACCTCCGGGCGCACCCACAGGGAGCACTGGCGCAGACCCTGTCGACCCCACTGATGGTGTACCTGGCCCGGACCGCGTACACCCCGCGACATACCGATCCGGCCGCACTCACTGCCTTCACGGATCCGGCTTCGGTTGAGGAACACCTGCTCCAGGCATACCTACCCGCTATCTACGGCCCCCGCACCCCCACCCGCGACACCGACAGCCCACCATCCCTCCATGACTATCCTCCGGATCAAGCCCGCCAATGGCTGGCCTTCCTTGCCCGCCATCTACAACAGCGACGCAGCCGCGACCTGCATTGGTGGCACCTTCTCGCCGCCGTCCCCCGACCCCGACTCTTGTTCGCAGCCGTGTTTGCCCTTGTTCTTGCGATCGCAGGCGGACTCTGGGGCGCGAGCACAGGAGGATTGATGGTCGCGCTCATAAGCGGCCTCACAATCTGGATGACCGTATTTCCGGCTGTCCTGGTGGTAGGTTCTCCCGATGAAGCCGTCATTGACACCACTCCAGGACGGATATACATAAACCCAAAAAGGCTGCTGTTCAGGCTCGTGTCCGGACTCGCGATCGGGCTCACTATCGGGCTCGCGTTCAAGCTCATGACCGGACTCGCAGGATGGCTCTTGGCTGGGACCATTATCGGAGTCATCTTCGGGTTCGTTACCGGGTTTGACAAACGCGCTAAAAGCAGCGAGATTCTCGATATCCGGCTGACCATTCGAGACAACAGGACACTGTTCCTCGCGCTCGGACTTGGGCCTACGCTCGTATTCGGGCTTGGCTTCGGGATTGCTTTCGAACCCTCAGCCGGGATCACGGCTGGATTTTACGCAGGGGGCA
This sequence comes from Micromonospora pallida, assembly GCF_900090325.1. Taxonomy (NCBI): domain Bacteria; kingdom Bacillati; phylum Actinomycetota; class Actinomycetes; order Micromonosporales; family Micromonosporaceae; genus Micromonospora; species Micromonospora pallida. The sequence continues at coordinate 4,131,941 of NZ_FMHW01000002.1, forward strand.
TGTTCGGACTATTTGGAATTGTCGGATATGGTCGCACCTGGTTTTGGTTCTGTGTGGCGCGTTTCTGGCTGGCGGCAACCGGGCGCCTCCCGTGGCGGCTGATGCGGTTCCTCCATGACGCCTACCACCGTGGGGTCCTACGGCGGGTCGGTGCGGCCTACCAGTTCCGCCACGCCCGGCTCCAGGACTACCTGGCTACTGATGGCCAACGCCCTGCTGACACCCTTCAACTGGGTGGAGCTGAGGGAATGTGAACCCCTGGCCCCCTCGATGCGAACCGGTGGCAAGCCGGTGGGATCGGGCATCGTCCGAGGTCATCCGGCCTGCTGGGGGTTCTCCTCGTCGGGTTCGGTCCGCTCGGTTGCTGTACTCCGCTGCTGTACTTCTTCGGCGGTACGGAGGACGTTCCGGGCGGCGGTCGCCACCGGGCAGCCTGGGACTCGGCAGACTGGGCAGAGTCCGTCGGGTCCGGGTCGGTGGTCGCGGAGGATCCAGCGGGCGGTGAGGATCAGCCGGTTGCGGATCTGGGTCAGGGACAGGAACGGCGCGGTCATCCTCAGCCCACCCCGAGGGTGGCGGCGAGGTGGATGAGCGTCGCCGGGGCGGCAGGGTCGCGGGCGACTTGGGCGAGGATGTCTCGCCCGGCTGGTCGGTGGCGGATCTCGGCGGGTGCGATCCGGTCGGCCTCGATCAGGACCCGTCCGGCACTGATCGGATCGTCAGCCTGGAGATACGCGCGGGCGGCGTCGACCAGGTACGCGGCGCGGTGTTCGGCGGCAAGCCACCGCCACCCGTCCCGCTTGATCGCCTTTTCGTGCCAGAGCACGGCCTCTTCCACGTCGCCCCGTTCCACCGCTGCGGTGATCCGGGCAAGCTCTACAGCCGTCGGTCCGAACCCGGTGCGGTGGTAGTCGTGACCGTCCCTGACCCGAGCGGCCATGTCGGCGGCCTCATCGATCAGCTCGTCAGCGGCGCGGTCGTCCCCGTCACCGGCGGCGGCCAGAGCGGCCTGAACCAGCAGGGTTCCGCAGAGGGACAGCTCGGGTGGGGTGCCATACTCGATCACGGGCGGGGCGATCCGGTACGCGGCGGCCAGCATCACTGACTTCGCCACCCGCGCCTGCCCCGAGGCGCGCAACACCTGACCGAGCTGCACGGCGGCGGCAGCCACCAACACCCGGTCACCGGTAGCGGCGATCATCGCCCGGTCGACCGCCAGCCACGCCACGTCGGGGGCACCGAGCTTCACCAGCAGCGACGCCGTCACCCGGTACGCCTCCACCAGCGGCACCCGACCCGCCCCGGAATCGTGGGCGTGCGTGCGTTGCGCGTCGGCCACCAACTGCGGCACCAAGTCGACGACCTGCATGTAGCGAGCGTGCTGGAAGGTGGTCCATACGTGCGCGACCTCCCGTGCCAGCCCGTCGGCCGGCAGCACAGGACGGCGGGCGTCCGGGCGCTCCAACGCGATCTCGTACGTCGACAGAGCCGCCCGGATCCGCTCCACACCCTCGACATGCTCGGTCACCCCGGCCGGCTGGACATCCCCGCCGAGGAGGACCGCCGTGTCGATCCGCAGGACGGCGGCGATGTCCTGGAGGATCGACACCTTGTCCAGCGACCGGACACCCCGCTCGACCTTGTCCACCCAACTCTTCGACTTGCCCAACCGATCGGCGAACACCTGCTGAGAGAGCTTTCGCCGCCCACGCCAGTACGCCACCCGACGACCGACGGGCAGCAGGTCACCGCTGTTCACGACGCCACCGCCGGTCCGGTACAGCCCGGGTTGTCTCCTCAGCCGGTATTCGATCCGCCTCAGCCTGCGCGAGAATCCGTTCTCGGGCAGCCTCCCGTTCTGCTGCCTGGATCTGCTCGCCTCGGCTCTCGGACGGAGCGTTCTCGCTCATCCCTACCTCCGCTGGTAGGGGTGCGGCGGCGTGCTCTGGAAGGACCGACACCGCCGCACCCGGCTCCGAGCGGGTCACGCATTCTCGGTACTGATGACCGTGGCGAACCCGCCCTGGTCACAGCATCGGGTGATCAGCCGGTCACGTTCCAGGTAGCACGCGTCCGGTCACTTGTCCATGGACGCGGACAGGTTGCGGACAAGGGCGGACAAGCGGCTGGACCGGTTTCGGGCGGCGATACATCGGACTCTCTCCACCGACTGGGCTGCGCTGTCGCGTTCACCGATGGCTAGCTGTGCACCGGCGAGGTGGCACACGTAGGTGCCGGTCCAGTCGGCCGAAGCCGAGTCGGCATCCAGACCGTCGAGGCCGGCGGTCAACAACTCCACCGCCTCCTCGTTCTGTCCGAGCGCGGCCCGGGTGGTGCCGGCCTCCAGGTCGAAGAACGCCCGGTCTCGGTAGTAGTCCCACGGCGGCATCTCGCCCTTGTGCTCCAGCGCGGCTATCGCCCGCTCGGCGGCCGCCACCGCAGTATTGATCGCCGCCTGCCGGTCACCAGCGAGGACATATGCGCGGGCAAGCTGGTAATGGTCGTACGCGAGCTGCCCCGGCGACATACCCGGCCTGGTCAGCGCCGCCCGGGTCACGCCGAGCAGGGCACCGATGTCCCCCGTCTGCCCGGCCAGATCGGCGCGGAAGGACAGCACCGTACCCAGCAGCGCGTCATGCCCGCTCTCGACGGTCCACTCCAACGCCTGATTCAGCCAGTACCGCGACCAGCCGTGATCACCGGCGGCGATACCCAACCAACCGGCGAACTGCGCCCACTGCGCAGCCTGATCGATCAACCGGCCCCGCAGGTCGTCGTGCGCCTCACGAGCCAGATGGCTGACGAGATCCAGGTTCGCCTGGACCGCCGGCATGACAGCGGCAGCACCAAGAACATCGTCAAGACGACGTTGACTCGCCAGGAGATCAGCCAGCGCGTCGACCGTAGCCGGATCAGTCCGCATCGGATGACGAGCAGCAAAGGCGATCCGGTCGGCACCGTCGCCCGGCAACTCGGGCGGACGCGCCAACACAACCAGCCGACCACCCGCGCCGAGAGCGTCATCCAACCGTCTCGCCACATCATCGCTCGGCTGCCGTCGCCCCGCCTCCAGGTCGTGAAGCTGGCTCTTGCTCTGGTACACCACGTGCGCGAGAGCGCGAAGCGAGATCCGGGCCTCGGTACGCAGCCGGCGAAGCTCTGCGCCGAAGCGCGGGTCAGCAATGGGCGACACGACGTACTCCCAGGTAGAGGGCTGGGGCGGCGGTCCCGCCGGCCTCTACCCCGACGGGCCGCCACATCGGACGGTACACCCGCGCCACACGCTATGTAACGCCGCGCGCCGCCCTCACCGAGGAATCACTTGGCGTTGAACTGTCACCGGGTGCCAGGCGAACCGGGCAAAGGTCACTTGCAGGCCGCCTGAACTGCACAAGCAGTGGGCATCGATTGTCACCGCTGGGCGTCGTTACAGATCTTGAATGGCTAGGTTGAGCCGGTTTCGAGTGCCAGGCCGGTATGGGCGAGGAAGCCGTCGAGTAGGTCGGGGCGGTACTGGATGCGCTTGAGTCGGTTCTTGATGATCGCGAGGAGGTGGTCGAGGCCGGTGACGGCGAGGTTGCCGATGCTGCGTTTGAGGTGTGACCAGACGCCTTCGGTGGGGTTGAGGTCCGGGGCGTAGGCGGGTAGCCGGATCACGGTCAGCCAGTCCCGGGCGGCGATCAACCCCCGCATGGCGGCGCTGATGTGGGTGTTCAGGTTGTCCCACACGAGGACGATCGGGCCGCCGAGTTGCTGGTGCGCGGCGTCGAGCAGGGTGATGTAGTCGGTCTCGGCGAAGCTGCGCCGTTCACCCTTGCGGCCGCGGTGGGTGATGGTGCGGTAGATCAACCGGGAACGTCGGCCGGGCTTTTAGCAGGTCAGACCGGCGATCGAGACCCGGCCGGAGCCCTTGCCGGAGGTCGGCACGACCGGCGTGTGGCCGCGTCGGCCCCAGGTGCGGGCTTTTGGTGGGCGCAGCGTCTGACCGGCCTCGTCCTCGAAGCAGATCCACGCCCTGCGCTGCGCCGCTACCGTTTTCCCGCCGGCCACACCTCCCGCCGCCACGTTACGACCGCGGCCTCGTCCCGTTCGACGGGCCGATGCTTCGGGACCTGCACCGACCAGCCGATCCGGTGCAGCAGATAGGAGGTGCCACGCAGCGTGTACCGGGTGTGGAACAGTCGCGCGATCAGATCCGACACCCGCGCCAGAGTCCACCGCTGATCGTCACCGAACCCGTGCGCGGCCGGCCCCTCGTCCAGGGCCTCGGCCAGCCTCCGTAGCCGAGGTTCGTCGAGGCGGCACCGGGAACCACCAGGCCCCTTTGACGCCAGGGCGTCCTCACCGCCGGCCCGCCACTGCTGCCGCCAGCCGTACACGGCGGTCTGCGACACCCGCAACCGGGACGCGATCTCCGGCACCGACACACCCTCGGCGAACCACCCGGCCGCCTGCCGCCGCACCGCCTCACGCTTCGCCCGCCCCCGCTCGGACAGGCCACCACCATCGGGATACCTCATACCCCTTGATCTACCCCCGACCGGCGAGACCACGCATCACAGTGGACCAAGCTGACCTTTCAAGATCTGTAGTCGACGTTCCACGGCCTGGCGACGGCCTGAACTCGGTCCGCCCCAAAGGCGTCCCGCCTCTCCCTTTTCGTCCAAGGATCTGTGCGTCTGGTGTGGACGGGACGGACCGCGGATGCCCGTAACGCCGAGGGCTGATCCGGCACTCTGGCCCCTGCGTCCAGCGGGCTTCCTTAAGCTGGTTCCGCCGCAACCGCTGCCGCCCCGAGCACCGCCGCCCGATGTCGGAGCTATCGGTTACAGTGCGCAGCGTGGCAAAGCCCATCCGCCCCAAGCGCAGACGGCATCGCCAGTGGCGGGTTCAACGCATTTTCACCCGAAGGTTCTTGGCTGATCTGCAGTCGCAGGCTGAGCCCAGAGGTTATGCAGTAGAGCGGACCGCAGGCGAAGATCTCGACACCATCGCCAAGAACTTCCTGGGCCTCGACCCCATGGCCGGCCTCCAGGACACCATCGCCAAGAACTTCCTGGCCCTCGACCCCATGGCCGGCCTCCAGGACACCATCGCCAAGAACTTCCTGGCCCTCGACCCCATGGCCGGCCTCCAGGACACCATCGCCAAGAACTTCCTGGCCCTCGACCCCATGGCCGGCCTCCAGGACACCATCGCCAAGAACTTCCTGGCCCTCGACCCCATGGCCGGCCTCCAGGACACCATCGCCAAGAACTTCCTGGCCCTCGACCCCATGGCCGGCCTCCTGAGCGAACTACTGGCTACAGCTGAGGAATCACTAGTGCCTCGTCATGCAGCCTTGAACGGGTAATCCGGATGGCGGATCTTGGAGTTGGTCGCGAACCCGGTTTTCGGTCGGGTGTGTTGGTTGCGCCAGCGGATGTAGGCGCCGATGGCGGCGTCCTGCTCGGCATGGGTGCGGTGGTCGGTGCCGTTGAGGGCGAAGTAGCGGACGGCGGCGAACTCGGCCTCGATCCAGTTCAGCCAGGACGCGTACGTCGGCAGGAACACCAGGTCCACCCGGTTGGCGGCGCACCAGGCACGGACCTCGGGGTGCTTGTGCGGAGAGAAGTTGTCCACGATCAGGTAGAGGCGCTGGTCGGGCCAGCGGCGGCGCAGGGTCTTGAGGAAGGCCAGGAACTCCTGCCAGCGCTTGCGGTCACGGATGCGGTAGTGCAGCCTGCCGGTGGCCAGGTCGAGGGCGGCGATCATGTGCCGCACGCCCTGGTCACGGGTGTAGGTGGCCCGTAGTCGCACCGGCTGGCCCTGGGGCCGCCAGGCGCGGCCGGGTCGGGGTTGCAGGTTCAGCGGCCCGAACTCGTCCACGCACAGGACCCGGCCGTCGGCGGGCGGGTGGTCGTAGAGGTCGAGGATGCGGCGCATCTTCGCGGTGAAGTCGGGGTCGGTGCTGGCCTTCCAAGTCTTGGTGACCTGCCAGGACACGCCGCGTTCGTGCAGGACACGGCGGATCGTCTCGACGCTGACCGTCGTGACGTAGCCGGCGGCGATCAGGTAGTCCCGCAGCTTTGCCAGTGACCAGCAGGAGAACGGTCGGCCGAGGAAGCGGGGGTCGCACCGGGCGATGACGCAGATCCAGTCGCGGGTCTGCTCATCGATCCGTCTCGGTGCGCCCCCGCTCCATTTTGGGTCGAGTGCGTCGAACCCCCTGTCGTTGAACGCGTGGATCACGTCCCGCACGTAGTCCTCGGTCACCTTCAGCAGGTGGGCGATGTCGGGGGCCGGTTGGCCTTGGGCGGACATCAGCACCACGATCGCCCGGCGCAGCTTCACCGGGTCCTTCGCGGTCCGGGTGATCCGCTGCAACCGCTGGCCCTCGGTCATCGATACCTGCCGGACGAACACCTCCGGCCGTCTACCCACCGGCCACCACCTCCCACCGTCGAAGCGCTGGGAGACAGCCTGCCCGACAGATCCTCAGAACCAGCGGATTACACGATCAACGTTCCAAGACGAGGCACTAGACACGCAGCCCGCCCTGTGGACCCCGGAACAGGAAAGGCAACGCCTGCTGCTACGCCGATTGACGCCCGAGCAGCGCCTATGGCTTGCCGCAGTCTTCGTTCACCTAATAATCGCATTTGCTCAGCACGCTTCAAGTTTCGCCACCGCCGACAATCCTCGATTTGATGTCGAGAAGCTAGTCGCTCACCACGTTCAGGCTCTCGGCGTTTCAATTGGCTACTACAGCCTAAAAAGGCGATGAGAAAATAGGCGCAGCTTATGCGTTTACCGTGACAACAAACCAGGGCTCTGAGAATGAATAAACCAAAAGGGTTCAGGCAATGACACACAAGCCACCAGAGTCGCTGTCCATAGAACTTCCGGGCGGTGAGATGATTCAGATGTTACCACCTCCAGGGAACGGCGACCCGACTAAGGTCAACGTGGTCGAAGCACTGAATCCACACGTATTCGACCATTGCCCAGTCTGCGCCGCCCCAGCAACCAGCGATGAACACCTTCCTCCATCAAGCCTTGGCGGCATCGTCATGACCCGCACCTGCAACCCCTGCAACAACAAATTCGGGGGGTACGTCGAGGCCGACTTGCTTCACTGGTTCACCTGGATTATCCCAGCTCCGCGGTTCCGGTCAGAGAACGTACCTGGAGCACGAAAGTCCGGCAGAATCGCATACAGAGAAACAAGCAATGGGCGCTTCATACTCCTCATCGATGGCAAGTCCGATCCCAGCCTCGAAGAAATGTTGAGGAGTGGCGAGGTTGATCTAAACGGCCTCCTCCCAGACCGGAACCGCTATCGACTCGCACTGCTCAAACAAGCATATTTAGGCATGTGCATTGCCCTAAAGGGCATCCCAAGAGGCGCAATTTCCGATCAAGTGCGTCGCGATTTGATTGCCACACGCGACGCCCCAAGCCGACAAGAGGTACCAACTAGCGCGCTGGCACTGGGGCAATTCGTTCGCCGGTTCAACCAACCACAAACTGACGCTCCAGCAGCGCTGGCCGTGTATAGCGACAACGGCCGGGAGCTTTCCGGCGTGATATTGGTGGGCCGAATCTTCGTTGCCTGGGAGTTCAGAGACGCTTTGAAGAGCGAACCAGCCGGAACCAACGCCATCCAGGGGCATCTTCGTGTCGGAAAGCCGGTTCAGGGTACCGTAATCTCTGTCGGCGACTAACCATTAGCGACTCAGCAGACCGTCATTCGCAAGCCTCTACCCTGCCCACGCCATCCCGTTCGCCGTCGACCCGCCCTCCTGGGGAGCGGGCCGCCGCCCGATCGACGCTTCGCCAAGACGATGAGCGAAGCTGTAGCGGCCACGACGCTAGGACCGCGCCGCAGCCTGATCTGCGGTCAGCCTATGGATTGGTCGCGCCAAGCATTGAAGGCGTCTTTGTCGTAGCTACCGGAACCTCCAAACGACGAGCCCTCATCTCCGATTTCACTCGTCGTCCAGCTCAACGAAGTCGCTTGGATCCACATCCCTCAAGATGAGGCTATCTGGCACACCGATCGCAGGCAGTTGCCGCCCTCGGAGCCGCAATCCGCACGCCCTACATTCAAGTTGCGACGGAAGGAAGTGGACTATCGGCGAGACACCGCAAACGTTACCTTCTTCGTCGGTCTCCGCCTCCCATTCAAGATCCGAATCTCCATAAAGCATTGCATCCGAGGGACAAGCCGGGCAGTTAAATCTCTGGATTTCGCACTTCTGTTCGAGTTGCCATCCATGCAACGCCTCCCCCAAGGCCCATCCTGGAGCAGTGCCCGGATAGCGCCTCCTGAACTCAGCCGCCGCAGCAGCTATCGCAGCCTTCGCCTCAACTTCGGCTTCATCGCGGGACTGATCGAGCCGAACATTCACAAACTGAATAAAATCACCATAGAACGATTCCCGGGGTTGCTGCAGATCCCTGACCAGTAGGTCTATTGCGCCGACGAAAGCCGCCAGATCTTTCGAAGCTTCTGCTTCATTGACGATCGCAGCGTGCGCCGCCCCGTTCCTATAACCGATTAGAATCTTCAGGCGGTCAGCGAAGGCGCCAAGCGAAGCAACAAGTGACTGACATCTCTGCAAACTGTCAACGACCCCGATGGTCTTAATCATCGGAACGGGGAGTTGATCGTCTGAAAGTTGCGCGAGAAGGAGCATTGACGAAAAATTCCTCGGGTCAGCGATCAAGGTTGGGGAAATGGCGGCAAGGCGAGACTTCAATAGATGCTCCAGGGCAATACCCGAGCGCATGTAGAAGTCAATGTAATCCCGCTGCACGTACGCGTGGATAGCTCGGCGGAAGCAGTCGCCGGAGCTTTCCATTAGATGAAGAGAAAAGCGATTCCTGGTGCCCCTGCGACTCAATCGTATCCCCCAAGTCCCTCATTGCGTGGCTGCTAACCTCATCGGAGACCGTTCGGCGCTAAACGCGGCGTAAATGGGTCGAACTAGCGCCGGTTGGCTGCACCGCCAGCAGTCACCCCAACAACATGGCCGGTCCATTAAGGAGCGGCATCGGCGATAGCGTACTTCCACCTCCTCGGTGAGAGCGATCCCGTCTGTCATCGACCCGCCCTCCTGGGGAGCCGCCGCCCGGCCCGCCACGTCAAGCGGACCTTGACGGCTCGCACCGGGCGCTGGCGGGTCGGACGGCGGTCTGCTCGGCTTGCCCGGGTCGATGGCGGGCGGGATGGGCTACCGCAACCGCCCACGGGCCGCGAGCCGCCGACGGTGCCCGGCCATCCTGGAGCCGGAGCGTCCCCGCCGGAGGCGCAGTGACCGCGACCCGCGATCGCCGCCAGCTCGCCGAGGCGGCCGGCGTGCGCTCCCCTACGCCGCGTGGGTGCCGGCCCCGCGGCCCGGCCGGCTGCCAGCCCACCACCCACCGGACAACGGCCTGTCGTCATCCGGCGGCCCACCGGGCTACCCGCCCTCCGCGCCAGCCGCCGGGCGTGTTGCGTGACCGGAGTGGAGCGCCAGCAGAGCGACGGGCGCACGCTTGGGGGCAGCGTGTGCGGCCCGTTCAGGGCCGCCTTGACAGCTGTGCAGAAAGTCCTCACACAGCGGCTGGCAGCCCGGCTGTCCTCCGTCGGCTGATGTGCGACACGCGTCCGCCAACTGGTCCGCCAGCCTCAGCGTGCTGATCGCGGCGGATCAGGGTTCTCCCTCGATGGATTGTGTGTGCCTGATGGTGGCTACGCTGACCGCGATGGTGGGGCCCGGGAGCGGAACCGCGTTGGGGCGGTTGTTGACGTATCGGTGGTCGGAGGTGGCCGCGACAGCGGGTTCCCTGCGGCCGCAACTCGACGCTGTGCTGGCCGGCGGCACCGCCAGTCCGTCGTTGATTCGGCGACTGGCACCGACGCTCGGGATGCACACGGCGGATCTGTTCGTGGTAGCCGGGCTCGATCTGCCGCAAGATCTGGTGCCTGCCAGCGGTACCAAGCCTTGGCACGTCGGGACGGCGCTGGAAAAGGCGGCCAGGTTGGCCCCTCAGTCGCTGCGCCGGCTGCATGAATTCGTCCGGTCGCTACCCGAGCATCCACCAGCTTGGCCGCCTGTTCGGCCGCGTCACAGCTACCCGCTGGGGCCTGGCGAGATGATGTTGCGGCTACTGCGGAACCGCAACATCGGGCCCTACAGCCCGAAGGTGTTGTACTTCATCGGCGACGGCCCGATGGTGTCGTACTCCACCATGGGGATGCTCGGACCTGGCCGGACGAAGCTCACGCCGCAGTACGTGACCGCCTTCGCCACCGTCCTGGGTATTCCCGACGACGACTTGGCCGCCGTTGCCGGAGTTGGTGCGGCCATCAATCCACGTCTACACCGCAACCACGTCGAACTTGCCCGGTTGGCGTGGGATGCCCGCCGATTGACCGGCGAGCAACTGTCCGAGGTGTTCGACCTGACCACGCGTCTGCGGTAGCTGAGTCAGTTCCTGGAGTCAGCCCGCGCGAGGGTGACTCGCGCTACGCCGCATACATGCTGATCCTGGTCCTCGGGCTGCGCCGAGGTGAAGTGCTGGGCCTGCGCTTCGAGGACGTCGACCTGGCCGCCGGGGAACTGGCGGTGGCCTACCAGCTCCAACGCATCCGCCGGCAGCTCCTGCGCCGGAGGACGAAAACCGAGTCGTCGGACGCAATCCTGCTCCTGCCGGTCATCTGCGCGACCGCCTTCCGCTCCCACCGCAAAGATCAGCAGCGGCACCGGGAGCATGCCGGGCGGGCCTGGCAGGACACTGGCCTGGTCTTCACCACCCGACTCGGCACTCCGGTCGAGCCGGGGAACTCCACCAAGAGTTCAAGACCCGCTCAGCAAGGCCACCTCAGGGGCCGCCCAAGCCGCCCTCAAGCGCCTCGGCCAGCACACCTGAGGGAGCCGCTGCTGTACTTCACTGCTGTACAAGATCGAAAAAGGCCGTCTCCGACTAGCGGAAACGGCCTTGAACTGGGTGGAGCTGAGGGGATGTGAACCCCTGCCCCCTCGATGCGAACGGGGGCGCGGCGGACCGGTGCCACCGGCGGTCGGCGGCGGCCGTGGCAGAGTGTGCCGGTGACCCCCACCCGGATCCTGCGTCCGCCGCCGGAGCACCGGTTCGCCGAGACGGTACGGGCGCTGACTTTCAGCCCGTACGACCCGTGCGCCCGGATCGCCGCCGGTGCGTTCTGGTGGGCGACCCGCACCCCGGATGGGCCGGCCACGCTGTGCCTGCGCCGGCACGACGGCGACCTGCTCGCCGAGGCGTACGGGCCGGGCGCGGACTGGGTGCTGGAGCGTGCCGACGCGATCGCCGGACTGCGCGACGACCTGACCGGCTTCGCCGAGCTGGCCGGCCGGCACCCGGTGGTGTCCCGGCTGGCCGCCGGGCACCGGGGGCTGCGGATGCCGGCCACCGGCCAGGTCTTCCGGCAGTTGCTGCGGACGGTCCTCGAGCAGAAGGTCACCGGCAAGGAGGCGTACCGGGCCTACGCGGCGATGGTCCGACACTTCGCCGAGCCCGCGCCGGGGCCGTTTGCGCTGCTGCTGCCGCCGGATCCGGCGACGGTGGCCGCCGCGCCGTACTGGGTGTTCCACCCGTTCGGGGTGGAGCAGCGGCGGGCCGAGACGTTGCGCCGGGTCGCCGCCCTCGCTGACCGCCTGGAGGCGTGCGCCGACGCCGCCGAGGCGACCCGGCGGCTGACCGCGATCCCCGGCATCGGCCCGTGGAGCGTCGCCGAGGTGCTACGCATCGCGTACGGCGACCCGGACGCGGTCAGCGTCGGGGACTACCACGTCCCGAACACGGTGAGCTGGGCGCTGGCCGGCGAGGCGCGCGGGGACGACGCCCGGATGCTGGCCCTGCTGGAGCCGTTCCGGGGGCACCGGGGACGGGTCTGTCTGCTGCTGGCCGCCGGGGGCGTGCACGCACCCCGGTACGGCCCTCGGATGCCGCTGCGTTCCTTCGCCCGCTTCTGACCCGTCCAGCTGGCTATTTCGGCCGGACCACGGCCGGCTCCGGCGACAGTCGCCGGGCTCCGGTCAGCCGGCCCGGACGCAGAGTCTCCGCAGGGTGTACGCCAGCCAGCGGGCGTACCCGTGCTGGAAGGCCCGCCCGGCGGGGCCGGCGGCCCGCATGATCCAGCGGTCCGGGCGGCTGAACGCGCGGATCTCGAACCAGACCCGGCCGGCGTCGTCGCGTTCTACCACGAACGCCTCCTCGCCGCGCGCCGGGTGGCCGGGGAGGGTGCCGTACCCGAAGCCGGCCCGCCGGTCGTCGTCGGCGGCCCAGACCACCTCGCACGGGGCGTCGAGCCGGAACGGGCCGATGCCCAGCCCGGAGGTGACGGCGACGCCCGGCGCGGCCCGGGGCGCGTCGGCGGTGATCCGGATGCCGGCGGCGCGGTGCAGCCGCCAGGTGAGCACGGCCGTGCCCGCGTGGGCGAAACATCCGTCGGGGAGCCGGACCCGGTGCCGCACGTGCCGCCAGCCCGCCGGCAGGTCCCCGGTGCGGGTGGCTCCGACGTGCGGATAGGTCAGCGGCACGGGCACCTCCGGGATCGGCACGGACCGGGCAAGCGTACGACCGCCCGTGGGCGACCCGACCCGATCCGCGCGGCCCGGCGGGCGCGGCGGACCGGACGGACGCGGCAGGCTCAGGCGGGCGCGGCGGGGTCGGCGGCTCATGCGGGGCCGGGCGGGTCAGGCGGCCTCGCGCAGGTCGTCCAGGGTCAGCGGGGTACGCCGGGCCAGCAGGTCGGCCAGCTCGGGCACCGAACCGACCTCGCCGAGGACGTCCTTGCCGCCACCGAACTCCGACCGGTACCGGCGCACCAGCCGGTACCGGTACCGGCCCCGGATCAGCTCCACGCTGACCCGCCAGCGCCCGCAGCAGCCGCAGACGAACTCGCGCACCCGGCGACGGTAGCTCTGGCCTGCGCTTTCCTGGACCGGCCACCGGTGACGGACCGGCCCGACGCGGGACACCCGGCACCGGACGCGCCCGTGATGTGCCTCACCACTGTCGGTCCCGTCTGGTTGACTGGTCGCCGTGGAGCTGCCGCTGAACCCGCCGGTCGAGCCGATGCTGGCCAAGAGCGTCGCCCGGATCCCCACCGGCGAGCAGATGACGTACGAGCCGAAGTGGGACGGGTTCCGGTGCATCGTCTTCCGGGACGGCGACGAGGTCGAACTGGCCAGCCGGGGCGGCAAGATGATGACCCGGTACTTCCCCGAGGTCGTCGAGCAGGCCCGCCGGCAGTTGCCGGAGCGCTGCGCGGTCGACGGCGAGCTGGTCGTGATCCGGCGGGACGGCCCCGACGGGCAGCCCCGGCTCGACTTCGAGCTGCTCGCCCAGCGGATCCATCCGGCCGCCTCCCGGGTGCGGCTGCTCGCCGAGAGCACCCCCGCCGACTTCGTCGCCTTCGACCTGCTGGCCATCGACGACGAGGTGCTGCTCGACCGCCCTTACCCGCAGCGCCGGGCCCGGTTGGAGGCCGCGCTGGCCGGGGTACGCCCGCCGGTGCACGTCACCCCGGTCACCACCGACGTGGACACTGCGCGTCGCTGGTTCGACATCTTCGAGGGCGCCGGGCTGGACGGGTTGATCGCCAAGCCGGCCGACCTGCCGTACGAGCCGGGCAAGCGGCTGATGTTCAAGGTCAAGCACGCCCGCACCGCCGACGTGGTGGTGGCCGGCTTCCGCTGGCACAAGTCCGGCCCGGTGGTCGGCTCGCTGCTGCTCGGCCTCTACGACCAGTCGGGCACGCTGCACCACGTCGGCGTCTGCGCCTCGTTCACCATGGCCCGCCGGGCGGAGCTGCTGGAGGAGCTGGGCCCGTACCGGGACGTCGGCGACGAGCACCCGTGGGCGCACGGTGACCACGAGCGCGGCCAGCGCATCCCGGGTGGGGTGAGCCGCTGGACCGGCGGCAAGAACCTGGAGTGGGAGCCGCTGCGCCCGGAGCTGGTCCTCGAGGTCGGGTACGACGCGATGGAGGGCGACCGGTTCCGGCACACCGCACAGTTCGTCCGTTGGCGGCCGGACCGCGACCCCCGATCATGCGGGTACGACCAGTTGGAGCGCCCGGTCCGTTTCGACGTCGACCAGGTGCTGCGCGGCGACCCGGTGCCGACGACCGAGCCGACCTGACCGGGCCGGCCGACACGAGCATGGAGGGCAGGCTGTGAGCCGTACTCCCGACCCGTCCCCGACCCGCCGGGTTCGGCTCGCGCTGGCCGTGTTCGTCGTGGCGGCCCTGGTCGTCACCGGCTGCACCCTGCCGACCTTCGCCCCCCGGGCCGAGGTGGAGGGCGAGACGCCGGTGGCCCCGCTGGGCGCGACCCCACGGTGGCGGTCCTGCCCGGAGACCGCCGAGCAGGTGGCCGGGCGCGCCGCGCGGGACATGCGGTACGAGTGCACACGGATCGCCGTACCGCGTCGGTGGGTCACCACCGGCGACCGCGCGACGGTCCCGCCGGGCGGTGGCGAGACCTTCGAGATCGCCCTGCTGCGGGCCCGCTCCACGAAGCAGCGCGACCGGATCGGCTCGCTGGTGGTCAACCCGGGCGGGCCGGGTGGCTCGGGCGTCGACATCGCGGTCTACCTCTCCCTCGGGGAACAGTTCGGCGGCCTGCCGGCGACGGTGACCGAACGGTTCGACATCGTCGGCTTCGACCCGCGCGGGGTGGCCCGGTCCAGTCCGGTCGAGTGCATCTCCGACACCGACCTGGACGCCAGCTTCGGCTACGACCCCGACCCGGCGTCCACCGCCGCGTTCGACGGGCTGGTCGCCCTCAACCAGCGGATCGGCCGGTCCTGCGGGACGAGGTACGGCGACCAGTTGTCGCTGTACGGCACCGAGCAGGCCGCCCTGGACATGGACCTGGTGCGCGCCGCCGTCGGCGACGAGAAACTGACCTACCTGGGCTACTCGTACGGCACCCTGCTCGGCGCGGTGTACGCCCAGCGGTTCCCGGAGCGGGTCCGGGCGCTGGTCCTCGACGGGGCGATCGACCCACGCCAGGACGCGGTGGAGGCGTCGGAGAGTCAGGCGAAGGGCTTCGAGCGAGCCTTCGGGAACTTCGTCCGCTGGTGTTCCGGCAACGCCGACCGCTGTCCGCTCGCCCCGGACGCCCGGGCGGCGGTGACCTCGGCCCTGGACAAGGCCCGGGTCTCCCCGGTCCGGGGAGCGGACGACCGGGAGGCCACCTCCGGCTGGGTCTTCTACGCGATCATCTCGTCGCTCTACACCGAGCAGGGGTGGCAGGAGCTGGCCCGGGCGATCGACCAACTGGCCGACGGTGATCCGGCCGGTGTGTTCCGCCTCGCCGACGCGTACGCCGGCCGGAACCCGGACGGCACCTACAGCAACCTGTTCGACGCCAACCTCACCGTCAACTGCGCCGACGACGAGGAGCGGCCGACCCGGGAACGGATCCGCCAGCTCCAGACGCAGTGGCGCACGGCGTACCCGCTGTTCGGGCCGGCACTGGCGGTGGGGCTGCTGACCTGCACGCACTGGCCCGCCCGACCCGACCCGTACCCGACCGGCAAGGCCGACGGCGCGCCACCGATCCTGGTGGTCGGCACCACCGGTGACCCGGCCACCCCGTACGAGCAGACCCCGGCGCTGGCCGGCATGCTCGGCGTGGGACGGGTGCTCACCTGGGAGGGCGAGGGGCACACCGCCTACCCGCAGACCACCTGCGTCACCGACGCCGTCGACGCCTACCTGATCGACCTGACCGTCCCCCGGGAAGGGCTACGCTGCCCGGCGCGCTGACGTTCGACACCTCCGGTAGTTCCGACAGGACGATGCCCTGCCGGGCGGCGATCTCCTCCAGCAGTGCCCGCACCTGACGCAGGTCGGCCTTCAGTTCCTCCTGCTCCTCGTGCTCGAAGGCGTCGTCGTCCACGATGAGCTGGCTGGCGAAGTGAGCGGTGATCAGGGGGATGACCAGCAGCACCATGGTCGAGATGAGCAGCGCCGCGAGGGTACGTCCCTGCCAGGTGGTCGGGGAGATGTCCCCGTAACCGACGGTGGAGGCGGTGACCACCGCCCACCAGACCGAGTCGGCGGCGCTCTTGTCCTCGACCTGGCTGTAGATCACTCCGGCCACGACGATCATCAACAGGTACGAGATCATAAGGGTGCGGGGTGAGTTGGCGAACCAGACCAACCCCCGGTAGATCCACCGGAACGGCCACAGCAAAAGGTCCATGCCGAATCATGCTGCCCCGGCCCGACCGCCCCCGCCACAGTTACCGATCATTCGGCTGTGCCATCCTCGGCGGCATGTCTGACCTGGTGTTCCGGACAGCGGTCCGGGCCGATCTGCCCGTGCTTGTCGCCCTCCTCGCCGACGACGTCCTCGGCCGAGGGCGGGAGGCGGCGGTCGTGGACGAGGCGTACGAGCGGGCCTTCGCGGACATCACCGCCGACCCGCGCAACCAGCTCGTGGTCGCCGAGCAGGACGGCGAGGTGGTGGGCTGCCTCCAGATCACCTATATCCCGGGGCTGGGCCGACACGGGGCCGAACGGTCCCTCATCGAGTCCGTCCGGGTGCGCGCCGACCGCCGGGGCGCCGGGACCGGTCGGGCGCTGATGCGCTGGGCGATCGACCAGGCCCGGCAGCGGGGTTGCGCGCTGGTGCAGCTCACCACGGACAAGCGGCGGGCGGACGCCCACCGGTTCTACCTCGGCCTCGGGTTCGTCGCCAGCCACGAAGGCATGAAGCTGGCTCTCTGACCCACTCCCGGTTCCGCCCGGAGATCCGTCACCTCGCAGCGGAGGCGGCCTGGTCGGTCAGCCCGGTCGGCCGTGGCGTGGCCGGCCACGCCACGCTGCACTACATTCACCGCCATGGCAGGGCGGGCTCGGCTGGCACCGGCGGCGTGGACGGCGCGGCTGCCCCCACTGGCCTGGCTGGGAATCGCCGCCGCGCTGCTGGTCACCGCCGCGTTCGCCCGCTGGCGTACGGTCACCGGCGACCCGGTCGTCGCCGCCACGCTGGAGCTGAAGATCGCGGCGGTCGATTCGTTGGCCGGCCCCTGGCTGGTCGGCGCGACCACGCTGTTGGTGGTGACCCGGGCGGTGGCGGTCGCGGCGGGCCGACCGCAACGGCTGCTCCGGCTGGTCGGCACCGCCCTGACAGTCGTCCTCGTGGTGCTGCTCGGGGTGATCGCGGTGGCGCTGGTACGGACCGTCGATCCGCCGATCGACACCGACCGGGCACCGGTGTTCACCCAGCCCGGGCCGGCGTTGCTCCCGGCCGCCGGGGCGTTGCTGACCTGCCTGGTGGGCATCTGGTCGGCGCCCACACGCCGGGCCGGTCCGGCACCGCCCGGGTCCGACCGGACCGGCCCGGCGCTGCCCGGGTCCCGCCGGGGCGCTCCCGCACCGCCCGGGTACCGCTGGCGGCGGGTGGGCGTGTTGCTGCTGGCCGCCGGCTGGGCGACCGTCGCGGTCGCGGTCCTGTTGCCGTCCTGGACTCGGGAGTACCCGGACCGGGTCGAGGTGGACAACAGCCTGGACCTGGTCTTCGTGGCGCTGCCCTTCGCCCTGTTCGGTGCGCTGCTGGCGGTGCCGTCGCTGCTGCGGACTGGCGCGGCCCGCCGGCCGTGGCGGGAGGCGAGCCGGGGCTGGTCGATCGCCACCACGCTCGGCTGTGGCAGCTCGATCGGGGCAATCTGGTACTTCGTGGCGAACGACCCCTACCGACAGGCGGCCGGCATGTACGCGGCCCGCCCGGGCGCGGGCACCGCTCTGGCGCTGCTCGGCTGTGTGCTGATCGCGATCTCCGGAGCGCTCCCCGACGACCGCTGACCCCGAACGACCGGTGACTCTGACGACCGGTGACTCTGACGACCGGTGGCCGGTGGCCGGGGCGGGCGAATCCGGTGGTCGCGGGCACCCCGCGCGGACTACCGTGCCCGGATGCCCGTTCGCCCCGATCCGACCGACCCCGGCCACTGTCTGCTGCACGCCGACGACGGCACGCCGCTGGCCCGGTTCCGGCCCCTCGACGACGGGGGAACGACCGTCGCCGACGGATTCCGGCCGTTGCCCGGGGTCCCGCTCGACCGGGTCGCCGCCCAGGCGACCCGTGACCTTGCCGGGACGCGACTGGACACCCCCGACGACGGGCTGGGCGAGGCGCTGGCCGCGCTCGGGCACCACAGGCGCAGCGCCGTCGAGCTGCGGCACGACCTGACCGGCGTACCGGAGGAGGTCATGCTGCCGCCGGGGTGGACCTTCGCGCCGCCCGGCTGGGACGACGACCTCGCGGAGGGGCTCGCTGCCGCGTACGGGCCCGACCATCCGGACGGGGCGTGGACACCGGCGGCCACCGCGGAGGTCCGGGCGATGGTCGACCGGGGCGAGCCGGTGCCGCCGCTGGCCGGCGCGACCGCACGGGTGGTCGACCCGGCGGGGCGCAGCGCCGGGCACGTCCTCTGCGCGGGACCGGTGCCGTGGACCGCGGACCGCTGCGGCTGGGTGCTCAACCTCGCGGTGGCACCCCGGGCGCAGGGCCGTGGCCTCGGCCGGGCTCTGCTCGGGTACGCGCTGCGCGGCACCGCCACGGCCGGGCTGCCGACGCTCGGCCTCGCGGTGACCGACGGCAACCCGGCCCGTCGCCTCTACGACGCCGCCGGGTTCCGGCTGCACACCCGGGTGATCTCGGTACGGCTACCGTGACCGGGGACTTCGGAGGGGGACACCGGGTGGTCGCCGGCGCGGGTTGACTCGTCGCAGCGGCCGGGTCAGGCGCGGCAGAGGATCTCGCCGTGCAGGACGGCGAACCAGCCGTCCTCGGCGTCCGCCCACTGCCGCCACCCGGCCGACAGGCGGGCCAGGTCGTCGGCGGTGGCGACGCCGGACGCCAGCACCTGGTCGGCCAGGGCAGAGTGCCGGATCCGCTCGGCCCACATGCCGCCCCACCACTGTCGGTCCTCGGGAGTGGCGAAGCACCAGGTGGCGGCCGTCGGAGTGATGTCGGTGAACCCGGCGGCGCGGGCCCAGGAGAGCAGCCGCCGACCCGCGTCGGGCTCGCCGCCGTTGGCGCGGGCGGCCCGCTGGTACAGGGCGAGCCACTCGTCCAGTTCGGGCACCCGGGGAAACCAGGTGAACGCCGCGTAGTCGCTGTCCCGGGCGGCGACGATTCCGCCGGGCCGGCAGACCCGGCGCATCTCCCGCAGGGCCTGGACCGGGTCGGCCACGTGCTGGAGCACCTGGTGGGCGTGGACCACGTCGTACGCCGCGTCGGGCAGGTCCAACGCGTGCACGTCGGCCACCACGAAGTCGATGTTGTCCCGTCCACGGGACCGCGCCTCGGCCCGCGCGAGCTGGAGCGCCTCCTCGGTGACCTCCAGCGCGGTCACCCGGCCCACCCGCCCGGCCAGGTCCACGGTGATGGTGCCGGGTCCACAGCCGACGTCGAGCACGGCCTGACCGGGCCGGAGGTGGGGCAGCAGGTAGGCGGCGGAGTTCGCCACGGTACGCCAGCGGTGGGACCGCAGTACGGTCTCGTGGTGTCCGTGGGTGTAGGTGTTGCGGGCGGCGGCCATCGGGGACCTCCTCGTTCCGGGGTCTCCCGAAGCTAACCGCCATATCCCTACATGCGAGACACCTATCCCGGTATGTGGGCGACCGGAGCGCTCAGGCGCCCTCCTCGACGGGCTGGCGCAGCCGTACCGGGCCGTCGGGTGGGTGGGCGTACCCGTTCTCCTCGTCGACGAGCAGCGGCAGCGTCTCGCCGTTCTCGTCGACCAGCCACCCGGCGATCGGGCGGGTGCCTTCCGGGTCGTCGTCGTCCTGGACGGTCCACCCGCCGGGCGGGAGGACCGCGACGATGGCGGGCCGGCGGTGGATGGCGGCGAAGCCGGGGAGGCTGGCGGCGGGTTCGAGGCGACCGGTGTCGGCGAGCACCAGGGCACGGCCCTCGTCGTCGAATGCTTCCACCTGCCGGTCGGGAGGGCTGACACCGTCGGTGTCGGTGTAGGTGGCGATGTAGCGGCCGGAGGCCGGGATCATGGCGTTCTCCTCGGTGGTGGCGTCGAGTGCCATCAGTCGGGGAGCGTCGTGGGCGATCCGGGCGTCACGGCCGAGGCGGTGGAGTGACCGGTCCGTTATCCGGCCGGACACTCGACGTTCACACTTCGGTCACGTGCGACCCACCGCTGCCGGCACCGTCGCCACACCCGGTGTCAACCGTCGGTGGCCCTTTCCCGGGACGGTTGCACCCGCTTGGGTTCGCCGGGCATCTTCGGGTGGTCCGGCGGGTACGGCAGGTCGCCCGAGCCGCCGGCGGCGTCCCGGTCGGCCCACTCCAGCAGCGGCGTGATGTCCCACGGCGCGTCGTCGATGCCGGCGTGCGGGTCCCCCCGCTCGGCCAGCCGGGCCGGGACGCTGCCCAGGTGGAAGTCGTCCGGCTCGACGGCGGGCAGCTCGTCCCAGGTGACCGGGGTGGAGACGGTGGCCCGGGCGTTGGCCCGCAGCGAGTACGCGCAGGCGATCGTCCGGTCCCGGGCCATCTGGTTGTAGTCGACGAAGACGTGTTCTCCCCGCTGCTCCTTCCACCAGGCGGTGGTGATCAGGTCGGGGCGTCGGCGTTCCAGCTCCCGGGCCAGGGCGATGGTGGCCCGGCGTACCTCGGTAAACGTCCAGCGCGGCTCGATGCGCAGGTAGACGTGCACGCCCCGACCGCCGGAGGTCTTCGGCCAGCCGGTCGCGCCCAACTCGTCGAGCAGGCCGCGCAGTTCGCCGGCCGCCTCGACCGCGTCGGCGAAGTCGGTGCCGGGCTGTGGGTCCAGGTCGACACGGAGTTCGTCGGGCCGGTCGACGTCGGCGGAGCGTACCGGCCAGGGGTGGAAGACGATCGTGCCCATCTGCGCGGCCCACGCCACGTGGGCCAGGTCCGCCGGGCAGAGCTCGTCGGCACTGCGTCCGCTGGGGAACGCGATCCGCGCTGTCTCCACCCACGGCGGTACGCCCCGGGCCGGTACCCGCTTCTGGAAGAACATCTCCCCCTCGACCCCGTCGGGGAAGCGTTGCAGCGTGGTGGGGCGGTGCCGCAGCGCCCGCATGATCCCGTCGCCCACGGCGAGGTAGTAGTGGAAGACGTCGGACTTGGTGAAGCCCCGCTCGGGGTAGATCACCCGGTCCGGGCTGGTCAGTCGTACCGTGTGCCCGGCCACCTCGATCTCGACGGCCGCTGCCTTCGTGCCACCCATGCCGCGACCATATGTCACACCAGTGACAAGAGACTTATCCTTGGCGAGTGAGTCTTTCCGAGAGCGAACTGCCCCGCACCGAGGCCGAGTGGCGCGTCCGGCTCAGCCCGGAAGAGTTCCGGGTGCTGCGTCAGGCCGGCACCGAGCGTCCCTTCACCGGCGAGTACGTCGACACCAAGACCCCGGGCATCTACCACTGCCGGGCCTGCGGTGCGGACCTCTTCTCCAGCGACACCAAGTTCGACTCGCACTGCGGCTGGCCGAGCTTCGACGACGCGCTGCCCGGCGCGGTCAAGGAGATCGAGGACAACAGCCTCGGCATGCGGCGTGTCGAGATCCGCTGCGCGCGCTGCGACAGCCACCTGGGGCACGTCTTCCACGGTGAGCGGTTCACCCCGAAGGACACCCGGCACTGCGTCAACTCGGTCTCCATCCGGCTGGAGCCGCGTCAGGGCTGAGCCGCCCGCACGACTGCTGGTCCAGGCGACGCGACAGCTCGCAACCCACCACCCGACCGGACGTTTTCTCGGCCATTCCGCCGACACAGCGGCCCACCGTGTCGCACCCTCGGGGCATGACTGCCGATAGGGGGTTCCGTCATGGCGAGCTGTGAGGTCTGCGGCAACGACTACTGGATGGCGTTCGAGGTCCGGACGGTCAGCGGTGACACGCACACCTTCGACTCGTTCGAGTGTGCGGCGCACAAGCTGGCGCCGGTCTGCGAGCACTGCCAGGTCAAGATCATTGGCCACGGCACCGAGGTGTCCGGGCGGTTCTTCTGCTCGGCGCACTGCGCCCGTACCGTCGAGGGCGAGCGGGCCACCGCGATCGCCGACGCGGTCGGTGCCCGCCCGGCCTGACGGACAGTGGCCACGCGAGGACGGGCCGGGCCAGCGTCCGGGGTGGTGTCGCCACCACCCCGGACGACGTGCCACCGTCAGGGCTGACCTGCCGGCCGGCAGGGCTGGGCCGCCACCATCGGGGCTACGGGGTCGGCGCCTTCGAGCCGTACCCGTACTCGGAGACCACCTCGCCGCCGGGTCCCCGCAGTTCCGCCCGGTCCCCCTTGTCGTTCCAGATCGGGCGACCACTGCCGTAGGAGAAGCCACCCCACTCGGGGTGGTACTGGTTGGTGTAGATCCTGATCCGCTGTCCCGGTTGCAGCACCGTGCCGGGCGGGAAGGTGAAGTCCTGCCCGGCGTCGTCGGCGCCGAGCGTCCAGCCGCTGATGTTCCCGGCCACGGTGCCCCGGTTGACGATCTCGACGTACTCGTCCGCCTGGGTGTACTTCACGTCGCCCCGGTTGCGCACGGTGGCGATGACCACGTCCGGTCGACCGGCCCGGGCGAAGATCGCGACGATGTCGGCGCTGTTCGCGCCGTTCTCCGGGCTGATGAAGGTCCGTACGACCTGGCCGCCCCGCTTGAATCCACTGATCACCACGCCGTACTCGACCCCGTCGATCGTCACGGTTTCCGGGGAGACGAACGTCGGCAGGTCGACCACGTCGTCCGGGGTCGGACCGTTGTTCGGGGTCTCGTTGTGGTGGAAGCGGAAGCTGAAGTTCGCCTCGGTGCCGTCCTCGAAGGCCACCCGCACGACGAGGTCCACGTCGAACTGCTGCGCCGGCATGCCCACGATGGGGAAGTTCTCGTGCGTGTACGTGCCGAGGGTGAACTCGGTGCCGTCGGTCTGCACCTCGACGGAGCCGCCGCGGAAGACGTATCCGCTCTGGCCGGAGCCGGCCGGGGTGCCCCACCGGACGTGCTCGGAACCCAGTCCGTTGAGATTCGGCGGGGTCACGCTCAGGGACGACCAACTGCCGGTCGTGAGGGCGGTGCTCATACAACCTCCATCGACGCAGAAAATGGGGCTTTCCTGCACACAATGGTGATTTTGATTTGTTAACGGCAGGAGAAGGCGTCCACCTCACGACAGATGCCTTGCGGCCGAGCCACGCCTTCGACGTCCGGAGGACCCGGGCACTAGCCTGGCGGAATGTTGCCGCGCACCATCGACCTCCGGGTCGCCTCCTTCGCCGACCTGGACACCCGCACCTTCCACGACCTGCTGAAACTGCGTATCGAGGTGTTCGTGGTGGAACAGGCGTGCCCGTACCCGGAACTCGACGGGCGGGACGTCGAACCGGACACCCGGCACCTCTGGCTGTCCGACGGCGACACGCCGGTGGCGTACCTGCGGATCCTGGCCGACCCGGGCGACGTGGCGCGGATCGGCCGGGTCGTGGTGGCTCCGACGGCGCGGGGCGGCGGGCACGCCGCCCGGCTGATGACCGAGGCGCTGGCCATGGTCGGGCACCACCCGTGCGTCCTGGAGGCGCAGTCGCACCTGGTCGACTTCTACGCCCGGTACGGCTTCACCGCCAGCGGCCCGGAGTACGTGGAGGACGGCATCCCGCACACCCCGATGCGCCGCGAACCCACACCCTGAGCGTCACGCGGCCGACCGGGCCGGCCCGCGAGGGTCGGCGCGGCCGGCCGGGTTCGACGACGGTGGGGCGGGCAGGTCAGGGCAGGGCGGTCAGAGCAGGCCAGGCCAGGCCAGAGCAGGTCAGGGCAGGGCGGCGACGATGTCGGCGAGGGAACGGCGGCGGCCGGTGTAGAAGGGGACCTCCTCGCGGACGTGCCGGCGGGCCCGGGAAGCACGCAGGTCGCGCATCAGGTCCACGATCCGGTGCAGCTCGTCGGCCTCGAAGGCGAGCATCCACTCGTAGTCGCCGAGGGCGAACGAGGCGACCGTGTTGGCCCGCACGTCGGGGTAGCCGCGGGCCTGCCGGCCGTGCTCGGCGAGCATCTCCCGCCGCTCGGCGTCGGGAAGCAGGTACCACTCGTAGGAGCGGACGAACGGGTAGACGCAGACGTAGGCCCGCGCCTCCTCCCCGGCGAGGAACGCCGGAATGTGGCTCTTGTTGAACTCCGCCGGTCGGTGCAGCGCCATCTGCGACCAGACCGGGGCCATCGTCCGGCCCAGGGCGGTACGCCGGAACCGCCCGTACGCGTCCTGGAGGTCGTCGCTGGAGGAGGAGTGCCACCAGATCATCAGGTCGGCGTCGGCCCGCAGCCCGGAGACGTCGTAGGTGCCCCGGATGACGACGTCCTTGCCGGCCAGTTCCTCGACCAGCGCCTCGGCCTCGGCCACGACGTCGTCCCGCAGGTCAGGCAGCGGGCTGGCCGCCCGGAACACCGACCACATCGTGTAGCGGATGCTCTCGTTCAGCTCCCGCAGCCGGGCCGCGTTGGTCTGCTCGGTCATGTCGCCGGTCCCTCCAGTGCACAGATGATCTCTTCGGCCGCCGTCTCGCCGGACCGCACGCAGACCGGGATGCCGACCCCGTCGTACCCGGCCCCGGCCAGGGCCAGCGTCGGGTGGGCCGCCCGCAGGGCCGTCCGGGCCGCCGCCACCCGGTCCAGGTGACCCGGGGTGTACTGCGGCAACGCCCCGCCCCACCGTTGCACGCGGCTGTCCAGCAGCGACGGCAGCGTCACGCCGAGCACCCCGGACAGCTCCCGGTGCACGGTGGCGACCAGCTCGTCGTCGGAGAGCTGCAACTGCCGCTCCTCGCCGTACCGGCCGACCGAGGCGCGTACCAGCGCGACCCCGTCCGGCCGGCGCAGGTGCCCCCACTTGGTGGTGAAGAAGGTGGCCGCCTTGATCAGCAGCCCCTCGGTGCCGGGCACCAGGAAGCCGGAGAGAGCGGGCAGCTCCGGCTCGGGCAGGGCCAGGGTGACCAGGGCGACGCTGGCGTAGTCCAGCCCACCGATCCGGGCGGCCACGTCCGGGGCCGGAGCGGTGAGCAGCCGGGCCGCCGGACGGGCCGGCACGGCCAGCACCACCGCGTCGACCTCGACGAACTCCGGGTCCCGGGTGGGGCCCACGGTGAGTCGCCACCGCCCGCCCAGCGGGGTGAGCTCACGAACCGTCGCGCCGAGGCGCAGGGTCGCCCCGCTGGCCGTCGCCGCCGCCTCGACCAGCCGGCTCATCCCGCCGGCCAGCGCGCCGAAGACCGGTGCGCCGGGCGCGCGGGGGGCAGCGGCCTGCGCCGCCCGGACCGCTCCGGTGAGGGTGTGCGCCACCCGGGCCGCGCGGGCCAGCGCCGGCATGGTGGTGACCAGTGACAGGTCGTCGGCCCGCCCGGCGTAGACGCCACCGAGCATCGGGTCGACCAGGCGGTCCACCACCTGGTCGCCGAGGCGGGCCCGGACCAGCGCGCCGACCGCCACGTCCTCGTCCGGGCCGAGCAGCGGTTTCCCGCCGTCGAGGTCGGCCGCCGCGGTGGGCTCGGCCACCGCCGCCACCCGTTCCAGATCCCCCGGTACGCCCACCAGCGTGCCACCCGGGATCGGGCGCAGCCCGCCGTCGACGGCGAGCGCGGCCTGCCCGACGGTCGGGTGCACGAGTTCGGTGTCCAGACCGAGCCGGCGGAGCAGAGCCACTGCGGCGGACTCGCCACCGGCCGGGTCACGCATCAGGAACGACTCCGCGCCCAGCTCCACGGTCGAGCCGGCCAGGCTGCCGGTGCGCAGCTTGCCGCCGAGCGCGCCGGACTGCTCGTACACGGTGACCTCTGTGCCGGCAGGGGCGCGGTCCCGCAACCGGACGGCGGCGGCCAGCCCGGCGATCCCACCGCCGACCACCGCGATCCGCCCCGGTCGCCGCATCGTCGCCGCCGTCAGTGGGCAGGCCGCGCGGACACCTCGTGCACCAGCGCGACCACCCGGGTCAGCACGTCGGGGTCGGTCTCCGGCAGGACGCCGTGGCCGAGGTTGAAGACATGGCCGGGGGCGACCTGACCCTCGTCGAGGATGCGCCGCACCTCGGCCTCGACGACCGGCCACGGGGCGAAGAGCACGCACGGGTCGAGGTTGCCCTGGACCGCCCGGTCCGGGCCGATCCGCTTCGTGGCGACGTCCAGCGGGGTACGCCAGTCCACGCCGACCACGTCGGCGCCGGCCTCCCCCATCGCGGGCAGCAGTTCGGCGGTGCCCACCCCGAAGTGGATCCGGGGCACCCCGGCGTCGGCGAGCCCGGCCAGCACCTTCGCCGAGTGCGGCTGCACGTAGCGGCGGTAGTCGGCCTCGGAGAGCGTGCCGGCCCAGGAGTCGAAGAGCTGCACCGCGGATACCCCGGCGGCAACCTGGACCCGCAGGAACGCCAGGGTCACCTCGGCGAGCCGGGCGCAGAGCGCGTGCCACAGCTCGGGGTCGCCGTACATCAGCGCCTTGGTCTTCGCGTGCGTCCGCGACGGGCCCCCCTCGACCAGGTAGCTGGCCAGGGTGAACGGCGCGCCGGCGAACCCGATCAACGGGGTCTCGCCCAGCTCGGCGACGAGCAGCCGGACCGCCTCGTCGACGTACCGGACGTCGTCGACGGTGATCGGCCGGATCCGCTCGACATCGGCGCGGGTGCGCACCGGTTCGCCGACCACCGGGCCGGTGCCGGGCACGATGTCCAGATCCACACCGGCCGCCGCGACCGGCACCACGATGTCGCTGAACAGGATCGCCGCGTCGACCTTGTGCCGGCGTACCGGCTGGAGGGTGATCTCGGCGACCAGCTCGGGGCGGCGGCAGGACTCCAGCATCGCCACGTTGGCCCGGATCTCGCGGTACTCGGGCAGGGAGCGTCCGGCCTGGCGCATGAACCAGACCGGTGTGTGCGGGACCGGCCGACGGCGACAGGCCCGGACGAAGGGCGAGTCGGCGGTACGGGCTGCTCCGGCCGGGACCGGGTGGGTCTCTCCGTCTCGGGCGGCGTCGCCCGCGGTGGTGGTGGTCATCGCCGCAATCGTGCCACGCCAGCCGTTGGCACCCGTTGCCCGGGTTGCGTAGAACACGCGCTCCGCTGGTCACCGGCCCGTCACAGTGCGCGCACGGCTGGTCGTCGGCGGCGGCTCGGGCGGCGACGACCGGGCGGGGTGCCGGCGTGCCGTCCGCCGGCCGGGCGTCGTGGCGGCTTAGGCTGCCCGCATGTCCCCTCCGATCGCGCTTCCGGAGACCTTCGCCCGCGCGGTCGCCGGGCTACGGTCGGTGGCGACCCGGCCCGAGATCGTGATGGAGGAGATGGGCGCCCCGAAGCGGCTCGCCCCGTACGCCTTCGCCCTCTCCGCCACCGTGCTGCGTGACGACGACGAGGTGGCCACCGGGCGGCTGATCCTGCTGTACGACCCGGCCGGGCACGAGGCGTGGCAGGGCACGCTGCGGCTGGTCAGTTACGTCACCGCGGACCTGGAGGCCGACCTCGCCGCCGACCCGCTGCTGCCCGGCGTGGGTTGGACCTGGCTCACCGACGCGCTGGAGGCGCAGCACGCCGGCTACCGGGCCCTCGGCGGCACGGTCACCCAGACCATGTCCACCCGCTTCGGCGACCTGGCCGGGCCGCCGGTCACCGGGGACGTCGAGATCAGGGCCTCGTGGAGTCCGCTCGACGACGACCTGGCCCCGCACATGCACGCCTGGTGCGTGCTGCTCGCCTTCACCGCCGGCCTGCCCCCGCCGGGGGTGACCGCGCTGCCCGACCGCCGGTCCGCCGCCACCGGCTGACGAACCAGCCCCGGACCGACGGACGGCCGGGGCTGGCGGCACTTCTACGTCAGAGGTACTTCTCGGCTTCGTCGCAGACCGCGTCGAGGCCCTTGACGGCCTGGTCGTAGGCGGCCTTGTTGCCGGCTGCGGCGGCGCCCAGGGCGGTGGTGAGCTTCTCCAGGCAGTTCGCGATGACCTTCTTCTGCCGGGCCTGCTCGTCGCGGTCGTTCTTGGTGCCGGTGAGGTCCTGCTGGGTGTCGCTGAGCTTGTCCTTGGCGGTCTGGAGTTCGACCTTGAGCTTCTCGATGTCCTTGACCCGGTCGTCCCGGTCGGTCGTCCGGGCAGCCAGGTTCCGCTCGGTGCGCTCGAGGTCACCACTGGTGTTGAGGTAGAGGCCGGTCATCACGCCGCCGAGGACGAAGAGCAGACCGGCCACGATCGCCAACACGAGCACCGCCCGGCCGCGCCCCCCGCCGCCGCCCGAGGTGGCCGGCGCCGGGTATCCGGGCGGGCCGGACATCGGCGGGCCGAAGGGCTGCCCGGAGGTCGGGTTGTACTGACCCGGCACCGGCGCACCGGAGGTCGGGCCGTAGCCGACCGGTGCCGGCGTCTCGGCCGGCGGGGCGGACTGCGGCGCGGATTGCGGGTAACCGCCGGGGTAGCCGGACTGCGGGTAACCAGCCGCCGGCGGCGCGGACTGCGGGTAGCCAGTCGCAGGAGGTGCGGACTGCGGGTAACCAGCCGCCGGCGGCGCGGACTGCGGATAGCCGGTCGCGGGGGGCGTGGACTGCGGGTAGCTGGCCGTGGGGGGCGTGGACTGCGGGTAGTTGGCCGGCGGCGGGCCCATGAGGGTCGGGTCGATCCCGAACTGCTGGGTCGGCTCGTGCCCCTGCGGTTCGCGCTGGGAACCGTACAGCCCGCCGCCGGGGCTGGCCGGCGGCTGCGGGGGGTACTCCGGCGGGGGGTAACCGCCGGGGGGTGGCTGGGTCATGGCACTTCCTCCGGGAGGGCTGGTCCGCCTCGGGCTGACGGGCGAACCGGGCGGGTACGAGGTGCGGTGGTGGACCGGTCAGCAGATGTCGAAGCCGTCGCACGCGGTCTTGATCGGCACGGCCAGACCGATGCCCTCGGCGTCGCGGGCCTTGGCGGTGGCGATGCCGACCACCTGCTTGGCGCCGTTGATGACGGGGCCACCGGAGTTGCCGGGGTTGATCGGGGCGTCGAACTGGATCATGTCGCCCGAGCCGTTCTCCGCCTTACGGAAGGCGCTCACCACGCCGGTGGTGACGCTGTCGGTGAGGCCGAGCGGCGCGCCGACGACGACGATCTGCTGCCCGGACTTGACCGGCGTGGGGGCGGCGACCAGCCCGGTGAACTTGGCGGCCGTCCGCAGGTGGGCGACGTCGTTCTCCTCGTCGACCTTGACGATGGTGGCCGGGAAACGCTGGTCGGTGCGCTCCAGGAACACCTCGCGCCCACCGCTCTCCCAGACCGACTCGACCACGTGGTAGTTGGTGAAGAGGTTCGCCCCGCCCTCGGAGTTGGGCTTGCCGACGGCGAACGCGGTGCCGGTGGCCGGGCCGGCCTTGACCCGGAACACGCTGGGCAGCACCGCCGCGGCGATCGACTCCGGGTCGAACACCGTGCCGGCCTGCTTCTCCAGCTCCTCCGCCCGCTGCTCGAGGCCGTCGAGGCGGACGCCGTCCTGGTCCTGGGTGCTGGCGAGGTCGCGGCGGGTGTCGCCGAGCCGGTCGTTGAGCACGTGGATCTGGTACGCCTGCACGCCGGAGACCAGGACCAGCACCAGCGCCAGCAGCAGGGCCGCGCGGGGCAGCCAGCCGGAGCGCGGACGACCGGTGGCGTCACCGGGGTAGGGGGTGGTGCCCGGGAAGGCCGGGCCGCCGGCCGCCGGCGGCTGGCCGGGCGACCAGGCCGCCGGGGCCGGCTGGCCGGCCGCCGGGTACGGCTGGGACGTCGGCTGCCCGGTCTCGGGGGCTGCGGGCCAGGTGTTCCGGGGGGCGGGCACTGCGGGCGGCGCCGGCGCGGCGGCGAACCCGGCCACCGGCGCGGGCGCCGCCGGGGCGCCCGGGTGGGCGGGGCCGACGCTCGGCTGCCCGGGCGCCGGGGCACCCGGGTGGATCGTGCCCCCAGGTGGCTGGTGGGGCACCGGAGCACCCGGAGCCGGCGGCGCCGGCCAGCCGCCCACCGCCGTCCGGGGCGGTTCCATTCGTGGTGGCAGCGGACCCGGTCGACCACCCTGGTCACCGGATCCGGGTGCCGGCCCGACCGGTCCACCGTCCTGTGACCCGTACCCCGCCGTCATGATTTGCCCCGTCCTCCCCCGTCGCGCGTGCCCGCAGCCCCGGAGGGCGGTGGGCTCGATGGACCGTACCGGCCCCGAACGACATTGTCTCCCCTGTTGTCCAGCTTCCGCGCAGCGGTACCAGGGCGCTTCCGCGCAGCGGTACCGGCCGCTTCGGCGCAGCGGTACCGAGGCGGCCACCGACACGCGCCGGAGGAGGCTCCGCGCACCGGATCGCGGCGCGCACTAGGGTTGTCAGGTGACCGACGAACCACCCCTGCGCCGTCGGGCCGCCGAACGCCGACCGGGAAACGAGCCGCAGCACTCGCCGTCGGCCGCGCCGGAGCCGGCGGACGCGGGGACCGAAGCAGCCACCGAAACGCCCGTACCACTGACCGCGCCCCGGGAGGGCACACCCCCGCCGGTGGCCACATCGCGGGAGTTGGCCGAGGTGGTCGCCCGGTTCGCGGCGGGCACCGGACCGGTGGCCATCGACGCGGAACGCGCGTCCGGATACCGCTACAGCCAGCGCGCCTACCTCGTACAACTACGCCGGACCGGTGCCGGCACAGTCCTGGTCGACCCGTTGCCCCTACCCGACCTGTCCAGCCTCGACGCGGTGATCGGTTCGGCCGAGTGGGTGCTCCACGCGGCCAGCCAGGACCTGCCCTGCCTGGCCGAGCTGGGGTTGCGCCCACGCCGGCTGTTCGACACCGAACTGGCCGCGCGGCTGGCCGGGTTCGAGCGGGTGGGTCTCGCCGCACTGACCGAGCTCCTGCTGGGTTACACCCTCGAGAAGCACCACTCGGCGGCGGACTGGTCGAGTCGGCCGCTGCCCGAGTCCTGGCTGACCTACGCCGCCCTGGACGTCGAACTCCTGGTCGACCTGCGCGACGCGCTCGCCGCCGAGCTGGCACGGCAGGGCAAGCAGGAGTGGGCCGCGGAGGAGTTCGCCGCACTGGTGGCCGCCGGGGCGCGTCCGCCCCGGGTGCGGGCCGAGCCGTGGCGGCGTACCTCGGGCATCCACCGGCTGCGCGGGGCGCGGGCCCAGGCGCGGGTCCGGTCGATGTGGTACGCCCGCGACCAGATCGCCGCCCGCCGGGACGCCGCCCCCGGGCGGGTGCTGCCCGACTCGGCGATCATCGCCGCCGCCGAGCTGGACCCAAAGGACGAGAAGACGCTGCTCACCCTGCCCGGCTTCGGCGGCCGGTCGGTACGCCGGCTGGCCCGCACCTGGCTGACCGCCCTGGAGGACGCCCGGCAGTTGCCCGAGGACGCGCTCCCGGTCAGCCCGGCGGTGGAGGGTCCGCCCCCACCGCACCGCTGGGCGGAACGGGATCCGGTGGCCGCCGCGCGGCTGGCCCGGTGCCGGGAGGTGGTGGTCCGCATCGCCGGTGCGCACCGTCTGCCGCCCGAGAACCTGATCGCGCCGGACTCGATCCGCCGGCTGGCCTGGACCCCGCCGGACGAGATCACCGAGGAGAGCGTCGCCGAGACCCTGCGCGGGTACGGCGCACGCCCCTGGCAGCTCGGCCTGCTGGTGTCGGAGCTGGCCACCGTCCTGCCCCCACCGTGACGGCGGGCCCGGCGTGCTCCTCGGAGCCGCCGACCATCAGCGCGTAGTAGCGGTCCACGGTCGCCCCGGCGGCCACCACACCCACCCTCGGACCCGGGGTGGGTGTGGTGTGGGACACACAGGGGGTACAGGCACGCATGGTTACTGGTGAGTAGCATGCGAGGGACCACGCCCGTGCAAGGAGGCTCAAGTGCCCCGTGAAGTTCGGGATGTCGTCTTCGTCGACGGCGTCCGCACCCCGTTCGGCAAGGCGGGTGGCATGTACGCCAACACCCGCGCCGACGACCTGGTCATCCGCTGCGTCCGGGAACTGCTGCGACGTAACCCGCAACTGCCGCCGGAGCGGGTCGAGGAGGTGGCCATCGCCGCCACCACCCAGATCGGCGACCAGGGCCTGACCATCGGCCGGACGGCCGCCCTGCTGTCCGGCCTGCCGAAGACCGTGCCCGGCTACGCCATCGACCGGATGTGCGCCGGCGCGATGACGGCGGTGACCACCGTCGCCGGTGGCATCGCCATGGGCGCGTACGACGTCGCCATCGCCGGCGGCGTGGAGCACATGGGGCGGCACCCGATGGGCGAGGGCGTCGACCCGAACCCGCGCATCCTCGCCGAGAAGCTGGTCGACCCGTCCGCGCTGGTGATGGGCGCCACCGCGGAGAACCTGCACGACCGGGTCCCGCACGTCACCAAGGAGCGCGCCGACGCGTACGCGCTGGCCTCGCAGCAGAAGACCGCCAAGGCGTACGCCAACGGCAAGCTCCAGCCCGACCTGGTTCCCGTCGCGGTGCGCGACGAGGAGGGCGGCTGGGGGCTGGCCACGGTGGACGAGGCGCCCCGGGACACCTCCCTGGAGAAGCTCGCCACCCTGAAGACCCCGTTCCGCCCGCACGGCAAGGTCACCGCGGGCAACGCCGCCGGGCTGAACGACGGTGCCACCGCCAGCCTGATCGCGGCCGAGTCCACCGCCCGTGAACTGGGACTGCCGGTCGCCATGCGGCTGGTGTCGTACGGCTTCGTCGGCGTGGAGCCCGAGGTGATGGGGTACGGCCCGATCCCCTCGACGGAGAAGGCGCTGCGGATCGCCGGCCTGGGCATCGACGACATCGGGCTGTTCGAGCTGAACGAGGCGTTCGCCGTGCAGGTGCTCGCCTTCCTCGACCACTTCGGCATCGCCGACGACGACCCCCGGGTCAACCCGTGGGGCGGCGCGATCGCCATCGGCCACCCGCTCGCCTCCTCGGGTGTGCGGCTGATGACCCAGCTCGCCCGGCAGTTCGCCGAGCACCCCGAGGTCCGTTACGGCCTCACCGCCATGTGCATCGGCATCGGCATGGGCGGCACGGTCATCTGGGAGAACCCACACTGGACGGGGTCCAGCCAGCAGGCTCAGCGGGAGGGTGGAGACAAGTGAGCACGCTCGCCGCAGCGAACGAGGTGGTCACGAAGGCGCTGCTGCGCCAGGTGAACGTGCCGGGCCTGGACCGGCCGGCCGCCCTGATCACCCTCGACAACGGCTTCGACCACACCAAGCCGAACACCCTCGGTCCGGGCGGGCTGACCAGCCTGGACGAGGCGATCACCGCCGCGCTGGCGGCGAACCCCTCGTTCGTCGCGGTCACCGGGAAGCCGTACATCTTCTGTGTGGGCGCGGACCTGGTCAGCCTGCCGCAGATCGCCGACCGGGAGCAGGCGCTCGAGATCGGCCGGCTCGGC
The DNA here is from genome assembly GCF_900090325.1 of Micromonospora pallida. Taxonomy (NCBI): domain Bacteria; kingdom Bacillati; phylum Actinomycetota; class Actinomycetes; order Micromonosporales; family Micromonosporaceae; genus Micromonospora; species Micromonospora pallida. Next base: position 4,165,314 of record NZ_FMHW01000002.1, read on the forward strand.
CACCGGGTCTTCGCCCGGCTCAAGGACAGCGACGTCCCGACCTTCGCCTTCGTCAACGGCGCGGCGATGGGCGGCGGCCTGGAGTTGGCGCTGCACTGTCACTACCGGACGCTCTCCGGCGGCGCGGCGGCCCTGGCGCTGCCCGAGGTGTCGCTCGGGCTGGTCCCCGGTTGGGGCGGCACCCAGCTCCTGCCGAACCTGATCGGCATCCCGGCCGCCACTCAGGTGATCATCCAGAACCCGTTGATGCAGAACAAGATGCTCAGGCCGAAGCAGGCCGCCGAGCTGGGCATCGCCGACGTACTGCTGGAGCCGGCCGACTTCCTCGAGCGGTCCCTGGAATGGGCCGCCCGCGTGGTGGCCGGCGAGATCACCGTGGCCCGGCCGGAGATCGACCGGGAGATGTGGGACGGGGTGCTCTTCTTCGCCCGGCAGGCCCTCGACCAGCGGCTGCACGGCGCGGTACCGGCCACGAACAAGGCCCTGGAGCTGCTCGCCCTGGCCAAGGAGACCGACTTCGCCGCCGGCACCACCGCCGAGGACGAGGCCCTGGCCGACCTGGTCTTCTCCGAGGAGTTGCGCAGCGGCCTGTACGCGTTCGACCTGGTGCAGCGGCGGGCCAAGCGCCCGGCCGGCGCGCCGGACAAGGGCCTGGCCCGCGAGGTCACCAAGGTCGGCATCGTCGGGGCCGGTCTGATGGCCAGCCAGCTCGCGCTGCTGTTCGCCCGCCGCCTCCAGGTGCCGGTGGTGCTGACCGACCTGGACCAGTCCCGGGTGGACAAGGGCGTCGCCTACGTGCACGCGCAGATCGAGAAGCAGGTCACCAAGGGCCGGATGGACAAGGGCACGGCCGCCAAGCTGTACGGCCTGGTCTCCGGCTCGGTCGACAAGAGCGTCTTCGCCGATGCGGACTTCGTCATCGAGGCGGTCTTCGAGGACCTGGGCGTCAAGAAGCAGGTCTGGGCCGAGCTGGAGAAGATCGTCTCGCCGGAGGCGGTGCTCGCCACCAACACCTCCTCGCTCTCGGTGACCGCGATGGCCGCCGACCTGGAGCACCCCGAGCGGGTGGTCGGCTTCCACTTCTTCAACCCGGTGGCGGTGCTGCCGCTGCTGGAGATCGTCCGGGGCGAGCGGACCGACGACGCCAGCCTGGCCACCGCGTTCGCCGTCGGCAAGCAGCTGCGGAAGTCCTGCGTGCTGGTGAAGGACGCGCCGGCGTTCGTGGTGAACCGGCTGTTGACCCGCTTCCTCGGGGAGATCTTCACGGCCGTGGACGCGGGTACCCCGCTGGAGGTGGCGGACAGCGCGCTGGACCCGCTGGGTCTCCCGATGCGTCCGCTGGCCCTGCTCCAACTCGTCGGGCCGGCGGTCGCCCACCACGTGGGCGGCACCCTGCACGCGGCCTTCCCGGAGCGGTTCGCGGTGAGCGACAACCTCAAGCGGATCGCCGAGTCGGGCCAGCCGGTCGTGGTGGACGACGAGGTGAATCCCGAGGTGGCGAAGCTGCTGGTGGTCGGGGACGCGCCGCTGACCGCCGAGGAGGTCCGGCGCAACGCGTTGGACGCGCTGGCGCAGGAGATCCGGCTGATGCTCGACGAGGGCGTCGTCGCCGAGGCGCAGGACATCGACCTGTGCATGATCCTCGGCGCCGGCTGGCCGTTCCACCTGGGCGGTGTGACGCCGTACCTGGACCGGACCGGCACCTCGGAGCGGGTCACCGGGGCGCGGTTCCTCCCGCCCGGAGCCGCGAGCCTGCCCGCCTGATTCCCGCAGTACGACCACCGGGGGTCGACACGTCGTCACGGCGTGTCGACCCCCGTTCGTTCGGCGAGGTACGTCCCGGCCGCCGGACGGTGGAGCGGCCCATCGGGGCAACGGTCATGTCGGTGCACCTGGTTACCATCACGCGTCCAATCCTCAGATCTGGAGCATCGATGTCCCAGCCGCACCACCCCCCGCAGCCGGAGTACGGCTCCGCCCACCCCCAGTCGCCCGGCGCGCAGCCGGACTACAGCACCGGCCAGTCGTACGGCGGTGCCCCGGTGGGCGCCGGGTTCCCGCCGCCGGAGGCGCCGAAGAAGAAGTCCGGTGCCGGCAAGGTCCTGCTGATCGTCCTCGCCGTGGTGCTGGTGCTCTGCGTCGGCGGCGGCATCGCCATCTGGGCCACGGTCAAGGACGACGTCGGCGACGTCGTCGAGGCCACCAAGACCCGGGTGGTCGCCCCGGAGACGCTCAACGGCCGGCCCAAGGCCACCGACCCGGGGCTGGTGACCGCGTCGGAGACGATGGCCGCCGAGGTCAAGAAGGACGTGCCGGAGGCGACCAGCACGGTCGGCGCGTTCTACGGCGATCCGGCCAAGGACCTGGCCATGATCGTCGGGGTCTCCGGCCTGATCGCCGACCCGAAGCAGGAGCTGGACGACATGGTCAGCACCTTCGCCACGGAGTTCGGCGCCACCACCATGACGGCCGTGGACTCGGGGGCGCTCGGCGGTGAGGCCAAGTGCGGCGACGGCAACGCCGAGGGCGAGAAGGTCGGTATCTGCCTCTGGGCCGACCGGGGCAGCCTCGGCGTGGTCATCCTCTACTTCAAGAGCGGCAAGGAGGCGGAGGCGGAGTTCGCCTCCATCCGTAGCGCCATCGTGCAGCGCGACTGAGTCGTCGACAAAGGGGCCCCTTCCGTGCGGGAGGGGCCCCGTCGCGTTCCGGGTCAGGCCGTCGCGGCCCGCTCGGCGGCGCTGGTCCCGTCGCCCTCCGGATCGGCCAGGTCACGTCCCTGCCCGCTGGTCGGACGACCGTGCTGCGGCCCGGGTGAACGGCACCGCGAGTCGCCACCGTCACCCCGGCTGCCCGACGGGGAGCGTCCCGCCTGGATAACGGTCATCCCGGCACACCTGGTTAGGATCACGCGTCCGTTCCTCCGATCTGGAGCATCGATGTCCCAGCCGCACCACCCCCCGCAGCCGGAGTCCGGCTCTGCCATGCCCCAGCCGGGGTCCGGCCCTGCCACCCTCCAGCCGGAGTCCGGCGCGGCCACCCCCCAACCGGAGTCCGGCGCTGCCAGTCCCCCGTCCGGCGCGCCCGGCCAGCCGTACAGGACCGACCCGGCGGCTGGTTTCCCGCCGCCGCCGAAGAAGTCCGGCGTCGGCAGGGTCCTGCTGATCGTCCTCGCCGTGGTGCTGGTGCTCTGCGTCGGCGGCGGCATCGCCGTCTGGGCCACCGTCAAGGATGACGTCGGCGAGGTCGTGGAGGCCACCGGGACGCGGGTGGTCGCCCCGGAGACGCTCAACGGCCGGCCCAGGATCACCGATCCGGACGCGGTGGTCATGGTGGAGGAGATCAGGGCCGAGATCGTCAGGAACGTGCCGCAGGCGACCAACACGGTCGTCGGCGTCTACGGTGACATGGCGAAGGGCGACGTGGTCCTGGTTGTCGGGCTGTCCGCTCTGATCGACCAACCGGAGGAGGAGCTGGACGCCGCGCTCAGGGGCGTCTCCGCGGAGTTCGAGGCCGGCGTCGTGGTCACCGTAGGGCCGGGCCCGCTGGGCGGCATCGCCAAGTGCGGCGACGGCTCCGCCGAGGATGTCGGGCTCGGCTTCTGCCTGTGGGCCGACCGGGGCAGCCTCGGCATGGTCATCGGCTTCTCCAAGACCGGCAAGGAGGTCGAGAGGGAGTTCGCTGCCATCCGCGCCGCCATCGAGCAGCGCGACTGAGTCGCGTCGACGCGAGGGGGCTCCTCCCGGGCGGGAGGGGCCCCCTCGCGTCCCCGGGTCAGGCCGTCGCGGCCCGCTCGGCGGCGCTGCGCTCTACGCAGAACTCGTTGCCCTCCGGGTCGGCGAGGACGACCCAGCCGGTGCCGTCCGGCCGGCGCTGGTCGTCGACCTGGGTCGCGCCGAGGGCGAGCAGGCGCTCCACCTCGGCGTCCCGGTCCCGGTCGGCCGGCTCCAGGCAGACGTGCATCCGGTTCTTGACAGTCTTGCCCTCCGGCACCTGCACGAAGAGCGTCATCGGGCCGCCCGACGGCAGCAGCATCGCCTCCGGGTCCCCGGGCAAGTCGTCGGGCCGGCGAGAGCAGCCGTAGACCTCGGCCCAGAACCCGGCGAGGACGTAGGTGTCGTGGCAGTCGATGGTGACGCTGCGAATTCCTGAACTCACGGTTTCCTCCGTACGAGGATGGAACGCGCCCCGCGTGAGTGGACTGTCAGCGGTGCCGGCGGCGAGGCGCGGGAACGAAAATGATGGACATCGACCGCACCTCCCTTCCCTGCTCGGGCTGACCGGACGATCATGCCAGGCCCGCCCTGACCGGCGCAAACGAATTACCGCTGGCGTCAGTCGGCCGTCGCGGCGGCCCCGGCGCCCGGCAGGGCGGCGGTGGTGACCACGGCGGTGGCGGTGACCACCGGGGTGGCGTCCGCCGCGGGCAGGGTCACGGTGACCTCCAGGCCGCCGCCCGGCTGGGCGAGAACCCGGACACTGCCGCCGTGCGCGTCGCAGACCGCCCGGACGATGGAGAGCCCGAGCCCGGAGCCGCGTGCCCCGGTCCGTTCGCGCCCGCCACGGCGGAACGGCTCGAACAGACCCGGCACGTCCGCCTGGTCCACCTCGAAGCCGGTGTTGCCGACCACCAGCCACGACTCGCGCCCGTCGGAGCCGGTCCGCACCGAGAGTCGACCGTGCAGGTGGTTGTAGCGCACTGCGTTCTCGACCAGGTTGCCGGCGAGCCGACCGAGCAGACCCGGGTCGCCGACCACCGGGGCTGGCTCCAACTCGGTCTCCACCTGTAGCTTGATCCGCTCCATCTCCCGGCGGACCGCCGAGAGCGCGGCGGCGGTGCCGTCGGCCAGGTCGCATTCGCTCTTGCGGCCGAGTCGACGACCCGCCTGGGCCTCGCTGCGGGCCAGCACCAGCAGCGCGTCGACCAGGCCGTTGGCCCGCTCCGAGGCGTCCCGGACGACGGTGGCCATCCGGCGGAACTCGGCGACGTCGGCCTCGTCGTCGGTGAGCGTCACGTCGATCTCGGTACGCATGACCGCCAGCGGCGTACGCAGCTCGTGCGAGGCGTTGGCGACGAACCGCTTCTGCGCCTCGAACGCCCCGGCGATCCGGTCCAGCATGGCGTCGAAGGTCTTCGCCAGCTCGGCCACCTCGTCGTCCGCGCCGGAGTAGCCGATGCGCTGGTCGAGGGTGGCCTCGCCGAGGCGACGGGCGGTGGAGGTGACCTGGTGCAGCGGGCGCAGCGCCCGCCCCGCGACGGCGTACGCCCCGGCCACCCCGACGACGCTGATCGCCAGCAGGGCGACCAGCCCCTTGGCGAGCAGTTCCCGGGACGCGGCGTCGACCAGTTGGCGCTGCCACTGCCCGGCGTCCAGCCGTCGGCCGTCGGCGAGCAGCACGGTCGTGCCGGGGAGCAGTTCGTCGGTCGGGCGCAGCGCGTCGCGCACCAGCAGCCAGGCCAGCAGGACGAGGATCGCCCCCGCGCCGATCAGCAGGATGCCGTTGAGCAGGGTCAGGCGCAGCCGCAGGGTGGGACGCAGCCGGGGGCGGCGGGTGAGGTAGAGGGTCATGACAGGTCTCCGGGCGTCCGGTAGCCGGCACCCACCACCGTCTCGATCAGCGGCGGGTCGCCGAGCTTCTTGCGCAGGGTCATCACGGTGACCCGGACGATGGTGGTGAACGGGTCGGTGTTGGCGTCCCAGACCCGTTCCAGCAGTTCCTCGCTGGAGACCACCGCGCCCCGGGCCTTGAGCAGTTCGCAGAGGACGCCGAACTCCTTGTTGGTCAGGTCGACCGGCGACCCGCCCCGGGTGACCACCCGCCGGGCCGGGTCGAGCACCAGGTCGGCCAGTTCCAACACCGGCGGCTGGGGCGGGGTCGCCCGCCGGCCGAGCGCCTGGACCCGGGCGACCAGCTCGTCGAAGGCGAACGGCTTCGGCAGGTAGTCGTCGGCGCCGAGCTGGAGGCCCTCCACCCGGTCCGACACGGTGCCGCTGGCGGTGAGCATGAGCACCCGGGTGAGGGTGCCGGAGGCGGCCAGGTCGGCGCAGATCTGGTCGCCGTGCACGCCGGGCAGGTCGCGGTCGAGGATGACCACGTCGTACCGGGTGACGAAGGCCATCTCGTGGCCGCTGTCACCGTCGTAGGCGACGTCGACCGCCATGCCCTTCCGTCGTAGCCCCCGCGCGATCGCGTCGGCGAGGTTGCGCTCGTCCTCGACCACCAGTACCCGCATCCCCGGCCTCCTCGCTGCTGCCCACCACAACCTAGTGGCGGCGGCCAAACGTGGGGCCGGCCGGCCACCCGTCGGCGGCCGTCCCGGGCCATTGCTCGGCGGCCGTCCCGGGTCATTGCAAATAACCTTCGGGTAGGCGATGCTGCACGAAATATGTCTACCTGGATCGGGACCGCGATGACCGACGCTGGGCAGGGACGGGACGTCGTCTACCGGGGCTTCCGGTTCCCCGCCGACCTCGACGACGGCACGGCGCTCGGCGTACGGCCCGACGACGCCGGGCTCGTCCTGGACGGCTCGCCGTCCCGGCTGGAGTACACCGACCCGCACACCGACGCCCACGCCCGGTACGACGTGGGCAGCTGGGTCTCGCCACCGGTGCGGGTCGGGTTCGGCGTCCACCAGGTGGTCCCCTCCTGGACCGCCGACACCCCGGCCGGCTGCTGGCTCCAGGTGGAGGTGTGCGGCTGGGCCGACGACGCGCCGGTCACCGGCTGGTACGTCCTGGCCCGCTGGGCTGCCGGCGACGAGGGGATCCGGCCTACCTCGGTGCCCGGGCAGCGGGACGGGCAGGCGGAGGTGGACGCCGACACCCTGGTGGTGACCGGCGCGGAGCCGACCGGCTGGCAGGTCCGGGTGACCCTGGCCCGCCCGGTGGGCGCCGCCCTCGGGCCGACGCTGCGGACGATCGGCGCGGTTGCCTCCGGCCCCCGCCCGACGGGCGGCGGAGCCATCGGCGCGGACGCGGAGCCGGACGAGTCGGCGGCGCGGGGCAGGGTGCTGGCGGTGCCGGCCTTCTCCCAGCGGCTGCACGCCGGGCACTACCCCCACTGGGGTGGCGGTGGGGACTCCTGGTGCAGCCCCACCTGCACGGCGATGGTGCTGGCGTACTGGGGTGCCGGTCCCACGCCGGGCGAGTACGCCTGGGTGGACCCGGCCGATCCCCGTCCGGAGGTCGACCACGCTGCCCGGCACTGCTACGACCACGCCTACCGGGGCGCGGGGAACTGGCCCTTCAACACCGCCTACGCCGGCCGGTACGGGATGGACGCCTTCGTCACCCGGCTGCGGTCGCTGGCCGAGGCGGAACGGTTCGTCGCCGCCGGGGTGCCGCTGGTGGTCTCCGCCGCGTTCCGTAACGGTGACGTGCCCGGTCTCGACTACGACACCAAGGGACACCTGATCGTGCTGGTCGGCTTCACGTCCAACGGTGATCCGGTCCTCAACGACCCGTACGCCTCGGACGACGCCGGGGTGCGCCGCACCGTCGACCGCCACCGCTTCACGGCAGCCTGGCAACGGGGCAGCGGCGGGATGGTGTACGTCATCCACCCACCGTCGGTGCCGCTGCCGCCCCCGCCCGCGCAGCCGAACTGGTGACCCGCCGGCCCGGTCAACCGCGTCGTGGCCGTCCCGCCACGCCCGACCGGCGCGCTCGGCCGGTACGGATTCCGCAGCCGGGCCCCGGCCGACGGCCGGGTCAGTCGGACAGCCACGAGAGCTGGAAGGACCCGTCGAGCCGCTGGCAGAGCAGCAGGTCCGGGTGGAACCGGCAGTCGGCGTAGTCGCCGGGCAGCACGTCCAGGATCCGGGGCCGCCCGGCCTCGACGTCGAACTCGGCGACCAGCAGTCCCCGGTCCCGGATCTGCCGGGAGGCCACCGGCGGCCTGCCGCCGATCGGCGTCTGTACCCCGTTCCAACTGCCCAGATCGGCCAGCACCCGGCCGGTCGCGAGGTCCAGCAGAAAGATCTGCTCCCGGGTCAGGCCGGCCGACGTGGTCGCCACCAGCCGGTCGCCGACCGGAAAGGCCCCCATCCACCGGCGATCGCTCCAGGCGGTCCGGCCGGTCGCCCGGTCCAGCACCCGTAACCCGCCGGTCTGTTCCCAGACGCAGAGCGCGACACCGCAGGAGCTGAGGTACGACACCGCCGGTCCGCTGACCGTCCAGTGCCGGATCAGCCGGTCCAGCCCGTACGCGTCCACCGTGGGTGGGTCGTCCCGGAGGACCACCAACAGGTCGCCGACCACCTGGCCGCGTTCCCCGGCGGCCTGTCCGCCGGGGCGGACCTGCTCGTCGGCCAGCACCCGGCCGGAGTCGGCGTCGCGAACCTCGACCCGCCCCGACGGCAGAGTCCGCACCACCCGGTCGACGCCCTGGTCGGCGAAGCGGAAGTCGGTCCGGCCCGGTTTCGTCGGCACCGACCAGCGGGCCGTCCCGGTCGCCGGGTCCACCACGCGGGCCACCTGGCCCCCCTCCTCGACGGGGGCCGTCAACAGCACCGCGCCGCCCTCGGTGAGCATCGGCGAGCCGGCCTGCCGCCAGCGTTCCCGCCCGGTGGCCGTGTCCAGGGCCACAGTGAGGTGGCCGGCTGGCCCGCCGCGGTTGCTGACGATCAACAGCACCCGGTCGACGGCCGTCACGGGCCAGAAACGCGAGACGCCCGGCACTGTCACCCGCCACCGTCGACGCAGCGTCGACGGTGGTGGCCCGTCGCCGGGCAGGTCGTAGGCGGTCAGGTCCCGGTCGCCGCGCCCGCCGTCGGTGGGCGGTCCGACCACCAGGAACTGGTCACCGACGAGGAACGCCTCGGAACCGCTCCGGGCGGGCACCGTGGTCGACGCCCGCCGGGGCGCCGGCACCGCCGGGCCGAGGGTGGTCAGGACGAGGACGAACACCAGTCCGACCCGCCATCGTCGCCCCGTGCCGGGCCGGCGCCGCATGGTCAGATCCGGTCCGGGCTCGTCGCGCAACTCACCCAGATCGATCAGCGCCATCCGGTCCCTCCCCGCGTCGCGCCCGCCGCCACCGGGGCAGTAAACCTTCACGGATGGGGCCCGTTACGCGCACCGGCCCGGCAAATGCGACAAGGCCCTCGCGTACGATGGCGCGTCGTGGCTGTGCCGGTGGTAGACCCCTCGTTGAAGTCCGCGTCCGTGTCCGCTGCGGCCGACCTGCCGGAACGCACCCGGCCGGCGGCCGGTCGGTCCGTCCGTGTCGACGTCCTGGCCGTCGGGGCGTACGTGCTCCTCGGCGTCCTCGTGTGCCTGAACTACTGGGTCGACGTCGAGAACCGGGTCTCCTCGCACCTGCCCACCGACCACAGTTGGTTCGAGTGGCTCTTCTCGCATGGCGCGTACTCCGTGCGCCACCTGGAGAACCCGCTCTTCTCGGCCCGGCAGAACGCCCCGGACGGGGTGAACATGATGGCGAACACCTCGCTGCTCGGGGTGACGCTGCCGCTGGCGCCGCTGACCATGCTGCTCGGCCCGCAGGTGGTCTACGCCCTCTACCTGGGCGGGGCGCTGGCCGCCACGGCGGCCACCTCGTACTGGGTGCTCTCGCGCCGGCTGGTCCGGTCCCGCGCGGCGGCGTTCGTGGGCGGCGCGTTCCTCGGGTTCGCGCCGGGCGTCGTCCACCACGCCAACGGTCAGCCGAACTTCGTCTCGAACTTCCTGCTGCCGCTGATCGTGGCCCGGGTGCTCCGCCTCGGCGAGCCGGGCCGGTGGCGGCGCAACGGAGTGGCGCTGGGGCTGCTGGTGGCGTACCAGATCTTCATCAACGAGGAGATGCTGCTGCTCACCGCGCTGGCCTGCCTGGTGATCGTGGTCGGGTACGCGGTGGCGCGCTGGCGGTCCGCGCGGGCCCAGGCCGGCGCCTTCCTCGCCGCCCTCGGCCTCGGCGGCGGGCTGGCGCTGGTACTGACGGCGTACCCGATCTGGTTCCAGTTCAACGGCCCGCAGTCCTACCGGGGCCTACAGGGTGGCGTTTTCCACAGTTGGGGCGAGGACCTGGCCGCCTTCGTCACGTTCGCCCGGGACACCCTGGCCGGTGACCCGGCGGTGGAGAAGACCATCGGGCTGACCGAGCAGAACACCTGGTTCGGCTGGCCGGTGGTGCTCGTCACACTGGCGTCGATCGTGCTGCTCTGGCGGCGTTCCCTCACCGCCCGGATCGCCGCGGTGCTGGTGGCGGTCTTCACCGTGGCGTCGCTCGGGCCCCGGATCCGGCTGGGCGGGGTGGAGACCGAGGTCTACGGTCCCTGGCACTACGTGCCGGACGACCTGCCGCTGGTCGAGATGATGATGCCCACCCGGCTCACGCTGGTGGTGACCGGCGCGGTCGGGGTGCTGCTTGCACTGGCCTGGGACGCTGCCGACCGCGCCGGCCGCCCGATGCCCGCCGCCGACCCGGCCCGGGCCACCGACGGCAGCAGCGCCGAGCCGGCGGCCGCCGGCGACACCGATGCCAAGGTGAGCGGTGCCGGGTCACGCGCGTCCCGGCGGCGCTGGATCCGCCCGCTCGGGTACGCCGCCGTGGCGCTGGCGGTGCTGCCACTGGTCCCCCGACCGCTGCCGGCCCAGCCGATCGACCCGCCGCCGGACTTCATCACCTCCGGCGCCTGGCGGCCGTACGTGCCGGCGGGACGGACCCTGGTGCCGGTGCCGATCCCGAGCAACGTGCACGGGCTGTCCACCCTGCGCTGGAGCGCGCTGACCCAGCACGAGTTCCCGGTGCCCGGCGGTTACTTCATCGGCCCCGGCCCGAACGACGAGGGCATCTTCGGCGCGCCGAACCGCCCGACCAGCACCCTGATCTACTCCACGATGGACAAGGGCGCGGCGCCGGAGCTGACCGACGAGAACCGCCGCCAGGCCGTCGAGGACCTGCGCTACTGGCGGGCCTCGGTGGTGGTGCTCGGCGCGCACCCCCGGGAGGCGGCGCTGCGGGACCTGGTGACCGGTCTGCTCGGCGAGCCCCGCCGGGTCGACGATGTATGGCTCTGGGACGTCCGCGACCGGGTCTGACCCGTCCTCGGCCCATGAATTGGGTGGTTGCAGGGGACCCTTCCTCGGCAAAATGCGGTAGGAAGGGTCCCCTGCAACCACCTAAGCGGGTCGGTCAGTCGGCGCGGGTGGTGATCGGGCGGACGTCCCAGAGCCAGACGTCCCGTTCCCGCCGGGCCGGACCGACGATCTGCTCGACGGTCTGCCGCAGCGGTTCGACGTTCTTCTGGTCCACCGGCAGCACCATGATCGCGGCTCGCCAGTAGCGCAGCTCGTCCAGGGCTCGACGACGCTCCTGATCGGTCAGCTGCGACGTCCGGCCGGTGGTCGCCACCTCCTGGAGGATCTCGCCCACCCCGTTGGGACGGCCACCGAACCGGCCGGGGTCGCCGGTGTTGCCGTTGCGCGGCGCGAGGAAGTAGCCGCCGGGGATCTTGAAGTCCAGATTGGTCGAGGCGGCCCAGCGCATGCCGTTGGTGTTGCCCATGCTCGGGATCGGCACCGGCACCAGCGTCTGGTCCGCTGCGACGTACCGTCGCCACTGGTCGGAGGTGATGAAGTTCGGCACCGGCGGGCGGCTGGTCACCTTCAGCGGCATCGGGGCGATCGGCAGCAGCGCCATGATCAGACCGACGCCGACCAGGGTACGGGTGTGCTGGGCCAACGGTTGCGTCGTCCAGGCCCGCTCGACGGCGACGGCGAGCAGTACGCCGATCACCACCGTCGTGATCATCCCGAACCGGGTCGGCACCACCGCGTCCAGCAGCGGCAGGCGGACCAGCCACTCCCACGGGCCGGTGAAGAGGTCCCGGTCCCACCAGGAGATCCGCTCCCCGAGCGAGAGCACGGCATAGAAGACGCCGGTGACCGCGAGCGCCCGGACGATCATCTCCCGGCGCAGCCACACCACGATGCCGGCGGTGATCAGCGCCAGGCTCCAGCCGAAGAAGGCGTTCTCCTCGGAGTAGTTGGGGGCCAGGTTGGCGTTGGCCCGCTCGTTGCCGCCGAGGGTCGGCGAACCCGGCGTGACGAAGGCGGCGATGTCGTTGCCGTAGTCGCGCACCGCGTCGCTGAGCCCGTGGTACGCCATCGGGCCGCCGAACTGGATGTAGAGCGGGTACGCCAGCAGCGACCCGGCGACCAGGGTGCAGACCCCGAGCGCCACCGCCATCGGCCGCCAGGCGGTCGACCAGAGGTCCCGCCGCTGGACCACCACGGCGATCAGGAAGATGCCGCAGGCCATGGCGGTGAAGAGCAGGATCTCCTCGTTGATGAACGCCTGCCAGGTGACCAGCAGCGCCAGGATCGCCCCGTCCCGGACCGGACGCCGGGACCGGGTGATGACCAGCACCCGCCAGACGATGAACGGCAGCAGCCACTGCGAGATGATGTTCGGGTGCCAGTTGGCGTGCGAGAGCATCGCCGGGGAGAAGCCACAGAACCAGCCGCCCACCAGCGCGGCCAGCGGGGTCCGGACGACGTGCCGGGAGAGCACGTAGTACCAGGTCGAAGCGGTGCCGGCCAGGGCGAGGGTGACCAGCAGCACGAAGGTCACCGCCGGACCGAACAGCAGCGTGATCGGCACCATCGGGATGCCGAGCGCCAGGATGGCCGTGTTGGCCATCAGATTGACCCCGTCGGGGTAGTTGAGCTGCTCGGTGTAGAACGGGAACTCGCCGTGCAGCACCACCCGGACCGAGTGAGCGAGGAAGAACTGCACCTGGGCCGGGTCGCTGCTGTAGAGCGAGGCCACCCGACCGGCCGGGTCCGCCCAGATCTGGCTGGTCACCCAGAGCGCGGTGAGCAGGAAGAAGCCGAAGACGCCGAGGTCGCGCCGCCAGGTGGGCCAGCGTCGCCGCCGGGCGGCGGTGGGCTCCGCCAGGGGATCGGGGGCGGCATCGGCTTCCGTCCGGCCCACCGCCCTGTCGTCCCCGGCCGGGGCTGCGTCGGCAGGTCCCCCGTCGAGCGGCCGTTCGACGACGGACCGGGCGGTGACCTGCCCGGTCGCCGCCGTCGGGGCGCTCTCCGGGCCAGGGGCGGCGGATTCCAGCGTGGATACCCCACGAGGCACGGCAGGCGTCACAGTCGGCGGAGTCTACCGGAGCTGAGAAATACCACGAAAACGGCGGCGACGCGGGGAGGGACGGCACACAGCCGGCGGCCGGCCCACGCCTGGCCGGCCGAGGCGCCGGTTCGGGACCATCGGACATCTCGTACCATGTGGCTTCCGGACCGGGCAGGACGATCGGGGGCGTACACGTGGCTTCAGCCCGCTGGCGCGGCAGGACGGTCACGGCGTTGCTGGCCCTGACCCTGGCGGCGGCCGGCTGCGGGCCGGTCGCCCAACGGCAACAGGCCCGGCTCCCGGTCGGCTACGACACCCTCGACGGTGCGCTGGAGGTGTGGCCGGCACGTGGCGGTCTGGTCGCCGACGCCGCGGTGACGACTGCCGTGACCGAGGCGGTCCGCGACTGGCGCTCACCGGTCGACGACCGGGTGCACCTGTCCACCTCGGGGATCCTCTGGGCCGGCGAGGTCGGCGGGACGCGGCTGGCGCTGGTCGCCGCCGATGTCCCCGGGGAGAGCGCCTCCTGGCTGCTCCAGCTCACCGCTGAGGGGTCGCGGTACGCGGTCACCCGGGCCGTCGAGTACACCGACCCGGGCTACCTGGTCTACGCCGACGTACTTCCGGTGCAGCTCGGCGACGAACGCCGTTACCTCACCTCCGCCCGGGTGGAGCGCCTGCTCGGACCGGACGGCCAGCCGCTGACCGTCACCGACGGTCTCACCGGGCCGGTCGCCGTCCCGGCCTGCGCGGCCGTCCCGGTGACCGCCACGCTGCGGGCCACCGAGTCCCTGCCGCGCGGCCGGGCCGCGGACCGCCTGCTCGACCTGGGTACGGCCACCGAGCAGCCCCGTTATCCGCTGGTCCGGGACGGCTCCGGCACCGGCCGACGGGCTCTGGCCGGGTTGGACACCTGTCAGCTCGCCGGGGAGGACGGCCCGTTCGTCAGCGTGCCCCGACGACTGCGGGACCGGGACGCCCCGGAGTCGGTCCCGCGCTCCTGGCCGATGGAGCAGGTCAGCGCCCGGGTGCTGGGCGAGATCAGCCTCGGCGGCGGCACGTCGTCCGAGCTGAAGCAGCTCACCTGGGAGAGCGAGGCCGGCCCGATGACGGCTCTGGTGCACCGGTCCCCCGACGGGGGCCCGGCCGTGGTCTCCCCCGCCGACCGGACGAGCACTCTGCAGACGTACGTGCTGCCGGTGCCGGGGCAGCCGCTGGTGGTGCTGAGTTGGCGGGCCAGCCGGACGACCTCCCTATCCACCCCGCCGGGTACCCGGCGACTGGTGGACCGTCCCGGCCTGGTGGTCGTGCCGCAGCCGGAGTCCAACCAGACCTTCAGCCTGGCCAACGCCGACCGCACCTACTACCGGTCGGTCAGCGGCCGCTGACGACAGGCCGATCCATTGATATTGGCCGATACAAGCCCTACCTTGGCGGCATGACTATCCATGCTCGCCGGGTGCTCGCGGTGCTGGTTGCCGTCGCCGCGATCGCCGTCACCGGTCCGCCCGCCGCCCACGCCGCCGGCCCCCTGCCCATCAACGACCTCGGCACCGGGAGCTATCTCGGCTTCCAGGGCGGCTTGTATCCCACCGGCCGCAACACCATGCCCACCGCCCACCACAACGTCGGGGTCGAGCGGGCGCTGCGGGTGCGCCCGCTGGACACCGCCGGCCAGCCGAGCGCCACCGGCAAGTACGTCCTGCTCTCCATCGGCATGTCCAACACCACCCAGGAGTTCTGCGGCGCGTCCGGCGGGACCTGCGCGCCGTACTCCTTCATCGGTCAGGCCGCCGCCGACCCGCAGGTCGACCACGACCGACTGGCTATCGTCGACGGGGCCTCGGGTGGACAGACCGCCGACACCTGGGACGCGCCGACCGACCCCAACTACGACCGCGTCCGGGACACCAGGCTCGCCCCGCTCGGCCTCACCGAACGGCAGGTCCAGGTGGTCTGGGTGAAGGTCGCCAACGCCAACCCGAGGGTGTCCCTGCCCGACCCGAACGCCGACGCCCACCAACTCGTGACCCAGCAGGGCGACATCCTGCGCACGGTGAAGAAGCGCTACCCCAACGTGCAGCAGGTCTTCTTCTCCAGCCGGATCTACGGCGGCTACGCCACCACCACCCTGAACCCCGAACCGTACGCCTACGAGACGGGCTTCGGTGTCAAGTGGACGATCCAGGCCCAGATCAACCAGATGGCCGGCGGGGGCATCCACCCCCGGGCCGGTGACCTGAACTACACCAGCACCGCGGCCTGGACGGCCTGGGGGCCGTACCTGTGGGCCAACGGCCTCCAGCCCCGCTCCGACGGACTCACCTGGGCCCGGTCGGACTTCGTCACCGACGGGACCCACCCGTCCACCAGCGGCCGGCAGAAGGTGGGCAACCTGCTACTCCGCTTCTTCAAGACCTCGCCGCACACCGCCTGCTGGTTCACCGTCAGCGGCACCTGCGGCTGACCGGCGCCCCGGTCAGCACGACGCCGGCCGGCCCACACCCCGAACGGGAGCGCGGGCCGGCCGGTGTCGGTCAGTTCGGCGAACGGAGGTCGCCCGCAGGCAGCCGCACCGGTTCGCCGGCCGCGTCGTCCAGGTTGGAGAGCCAGCCGGTGACGTCGCGGGCCACGTCCTGCGCGGTCAGGCCCAGGTCGGCGAGGATCTGGGCGCGGGTGCCGTGCGGATGCCAGTCGGCCGGTACGCCGAGGTCGCGCAACGGGACCCGGACGTCCGCGTCGCGCAGCGCCTGGGCCAGCGCGTTACCGACGCCACCGGTACGGACGCCGTCCTCGACGGTGACCACGAGCCGATGCGCGGCGGCCAGCTCGACCAGCTCCGCCGGGACCGGGCGCACCCAGCGCGGGTCGACCACGGTGACCCCGTAGCCCTGCTCGGCGACCCGGGTGGCGACCTCCATGCCGAGCTGGCCGAAGGAGCCGACCGCGACCAGCAGCACGTCGGTCCGCGCCGACTCGGCCAGCACGTCCACCGGGCCGACCCGGCGCACGGCGGGCAGGTCGGCGGCGACCGCACCGGTCGGGAAGCGGACGATGGTCGGGCCGTCGTCGACGGCCACCGCCTCGCGCAGCTCCTCGCGGAGCGTGGCGGCGTCCCGGGGCGCGGCGATCCGCAGGCCCGGCACCACCCCGAAGACCGACATGTCCCACAGGCCGTAGTGGCTCGGCCCGTCCGGGCCGGTGACGCCGGCCCGGTCCAGCACGAAGGTGACCGGGAGCTTGTGCATCGCCACGTCCAGCAGGACCTGGTCGAAGGCGCGGTTGAGGAAGGTGGCGTAGACCGCCACCACCGGGTGCAGCCCGCCGAGGGCCAGGCCGGCGGCCGAGGTGGCCGCATGCTGCTCGGCGATGCCGACGTCGTACACCCGCTCCGGGTACTTGCGGGCCAGCTTGGCGATGCCGGTCGGCTCGGCCATCGCGGCGGTGATGCCCACCACGTCGGGCCGCTCGTCGGCGATCGCGACCAGCTCGTCGGCGAAGACGTGGGTCCACTTCACCGACGGGGCGGCGACCAGCTTGCCGGTCTCGACGTCGAACGCGCCACCGGGGCCGTGCAGGCAGTCCGCCTCGTCCTCCTCGGCGGGGCGGTAGCCGTAGCCCTTGCGGGTGACCGCGTGCACGATCACCGGCCCGCCGAAGTTCTTCGCCGCCCGCAGCGCCGACTCGACCGCGCCGACGTCGTGGCCGTCGACCGGGCCGACGTACTTGATGCCGAGGTCCTCGAACATCGCCTGCGGGGCGACCGCGTCCTTGATGCCGCGCTTGACCGCGTGCAGCACCTCGTACATCGGCCGGCCGACCAGCGGGGTCGAGCCGAGGGCGTCCTTGACGGTGTCCAGGATCTTCTCGTAGCCGGGGTTGAGCCGCAGCGACGAGAGGTGGTCGGCGAGCCCGCCGATGGTCGGCGAGTAGGACCGGCCGTTGTCGTTGACCACGATCACCAGGGGGTTCCCGGCGGTGGCGATGTTGTTCAGCGCCTCCCAGCACATGCCGCCGGTCAGCGCGCCGTCGCCGACCACGGCCACCACGGCCCGCTTCTCGCCCCGCAGCGCGTACGCCTTGGCCAGCCCGTCGGCGTAGGAGAGGGCGGTGGAGGCGTGCGAGTTCTCGATCAGGTCGTGCTCGCTCTCGGCCTGGCTCGGGTAGCCGGAGAGGCCGCCGCGCTGCCGCAGCCGGTCGAAGCCGGCCTGCCGACCGGTGAGGATCTTGTGCACGTACGCCTGGTGCCCGGTGTCGAACAGGAGCCGGTCGCGCGGGGAGTCGAAGACCCGGTGCATCGCGATGGTCAGCTCCACCACGCCGAGGTTGGGGCCGATGTGCCCGCCCGTGCGGGAGACCTTGGCGATCAGGAAGTCCCGGATCTCGGCGGCGAGGATGTCGAGTTCCTCGGCCGACATCCGCTTGACGTCCTGCGGACCGTGCACCGTGGCCAGTAGCCGGCTGTGGTTGGCCGTGTCCTCTTCAACACTCATGACCGATGAGTCTATCGGCCGACACACAGTACGCAGTCCGGGCCGTAACTCAGCTAAACCGGTCGTCGGTCACCCGCAGCCGACGCGGGGCCGGGGTGACGACGGCCACGCGGGCCGGCCCGGACGGGGTCCACGAGCCGAGCACCGCGGCCCGCCGCGCCCCGGTGACCGAGGGCACCGCCCCGGGCAGGCCGTGCCAGGAGAGCCAGCCGAGCAGGGCGAACGCGTACGCCTCCTTGGCCTGCGCCGGCACCCCCAGCTCGTCGGTCGTGCGCAGCCGCCACCGCCCGTCGCCGAGGGCGGCCAGCCGGCGCAGCAGGGTAGGGTTGCGCACCCCGCCCCCGGCGGCGACGACCTCGCGCACGCCGTGCCGGTCACAGGCGTCGGCCACGGTCCGGGCGGTCAGCTCGGTCAGCGTGGCGAACACGTCGTCGACCGGCACCGGCCCGCCCAGCGCGGCGAGCCGGTCGTCCAGGTAGTCGGCGTGGAAGAGTTCCTTCCCGGTCGACTTGGGCGGCGGCGCGGCGTAGTAGGGCTCGGCCAGCAGCAGGTCCAGCAGTCCGGGGTGCACCCGCCCGGCCGCCGCCCTCGCCCCGTCCACGTCGCAGGGCGCGTCGAGCAGGCGACGGGCCGCCGCGTCCAGCAGGGCGTTCGCCGGGCCGATGTCGTAGCCGAGCGGCGGGGCGTCCGGCGCGACCACGGTGAGGTTGGCGATGCCGCCGAGGTTCAGCGCCGCCCGGGGCCCGCTGGCCGCCGCGTCGGCGAGCAGGAGGGCGTCGAAGGCCGGCACCAGGGGCGCGCCCTGCCCGCCGGCGACGACGTCTGCGCTACGCAGGTCGCTCAGCACCGGTACGCCCACCCGGGCGGCCACCCGCGCCGGGCTGCCGAGTTGCAGGGTGCCCCGGACCTGCCCCGCCTCGACCCAGTGGAAGACCGTCTGCCCCGGCGAGACGACCAGGTCGGCCCGGCCGCCGGCCAGCTCCACGCCGACCGCCGCCGCCTCGGCGAACACCTCGCCGAGCCGGTTGTCCAGCCGGCAGACCGCCTCGATGGTGGTGGCCTGCGGTGGCAGCAGCGAGCCGATCCCGGTACGCAGTTCGTCGTCGTAGTCGAGTCCCCGGTGTCCGAGGGGGCGCAGCAGCAGCGTCTCCCCGTCGAGGGTGAACTCGGCGGCAACCACGTCCACCCCGTCGTACGAGGTGCCCGACATCAGTCCCACGATGGTGAGCGCGCGCATGCCGAGCAGCCTAGACCCTGGGTTGTCGGACGCTGCGATGATCGACCGCACCCCGCCCCAGCCGGCGGGACGCCCTCAGACACCCGGGAGCATCGACCGTGACCGCCCTACCGCCGATCTGGCTCCTCGACGTGGACGGTGTCCTCAACGTCACCAGCCCCGCCTGGGGTGGGGTGCCGGACCGGCACCAGGTCTGGTCCGCCGCCGACAGCTACGCGTACCGCTTCTGCTGGGCGCCCGGTCTGATCGACCGCATCCACGACCTGCACCGGGACGGCGTGGTCGAGGTGGTCTGGTGCACCACCTGGTGCGCCGAGGCGGATCTCCTGGAACGGCTCTGGGCCCTGCCGGCCCTGCGTCGGGCGTTCACCGCACCGTTCCGGGACGCCGAGGCGTCTGCGGCGAAGCTCGCCGCCGCCCGCCAGGTGCTCGCCGACGGACGGCGGCTGGTCTGGACCGACGACCTGGAGGTACCCACCGGCGGACCGGTGTACGACGAACTGACCGCGCACGGCCGGGCGTTGCTGATCCGCCCGGCGACCAGTCACGGGCTGCGCCGCAGGCACCTCAACGAGATCGAGATCTTCGCCCGAAACCCGTCAACCGGGGACGCCTAGCCGGAAGCCGCTGGCCCGTCGCTGCCGAGCATCCCCGGCTGCTGTCCCTCACCGCCCATCCCTGAACGGACGGAACCATGACCAACACCGACGGCCTCGGTGACCGGATGAAGTCCTACGAGCAAGCCACCCTCACCGTCCTGCCCCGCCGCACCTACACCATCATCCGCGTGGATGGGAGGGCCTTCCACTCCTATCTACGCGGGGCCGCCAAACCCTACGACCAGCAGTTCATGGAAGACATGGACGCCGTCGCGGCACTGCTGTGCGAGGAGATAGCCGGCGCGGTGATCGCCTACACCCAGTCCGACGAGATCAGCGTGCTTGCCTGCGACTTCGCCACGGCCGGAACGCAGCCGTGGTTCGGTGGTGTGGCCGCGAAGATGGTGTCCGTGTCGGCGGCGCTGGCCTCGGCTGCGCTCACCCGTCGCCGCCCGGAGCAGACCGCGCTGGCGCTGTTCGACTCGCGGGTGTTCACCATCGCCGACCCGCACGAGGTCGCCAACTACTTCGTCTGGCGGCAGCGGGACTGCGTCCGTAACAGCATCACCATGGCCGCCCAGGCGCAGTTCTCCCACAAACGGCTGCACGGGGTGACCACCGGCCAGATGCAGGAGCTGCTGTGGTCGGAGAAGGGCATCAACTGGGACGACTATCCGGATGGTTGCAAGCGTGGCCGGGTGGTGGTGAAGGTGTCCGGGGAGCGGGAGGTGACGTTCACCCACAAACGCACCCAGCAGGTGGAAACGGTGCGGGCGCTGCGGTCGTGGTGGGAGGTCGTGCCCGCGCCGCGCTTCACCGCGGAGGTCGATGGGTTTCTCGCCTCGACGGTGCCGGTCGTCACTTCGTAGCTCACCGAGCCGGGACCAGCAGACCCACCAGCTCCACATGCTGGGTCATCGGGAACAGGTCGAAGCCGCGCAGGGCGGCCAACCGCCAGCCGGCCCCGGTGAAGGT
The DNA here is from genome assembly GCF_900090325.1 of Micromonospora pallida. Lineage (NCBI taxonomy): Bacteria > Bacillati > Actinomycetota > Actinomycetes > Micromonosporales > Micromonosporaceae > Micromonospora > Micromonospora pallida. The sequence continues at coordinate 4,185,701 of NZ_FMHW01000002.1, forward strand.
CCGCACGTCCCGGGCGAAGGCGGCCGGGTCGCAGGCGACGTACGCCACCGCGCGCGGCCCGGCGGCGACCAGGTCGCGGACCACCCGCGCGCCCGCGCCGGAGCGCGGCGGGTCGAGCACCACCACGTCGACCGGGCCGGTGATCCGTCGGCGGGCCAGCGCGGTCTCCACCCGGGCCGCCACGACCTCCACCCGGTCCAGGTCGGCCAGGTTCTCCCGAGCCGCCCGGACGCCTTCCTCGGCCGACTCGACCAGGGTGACCCGGCCGGTCGGGCCGACCCGGTCGGCGAGCGCGGCGGCGAAGAGGCCGGCCCCGCCGTAGAGGTCCCAGGCGGTCTCCCCGATACGCGGTTCGAGCAGCTCCAGCACCGCCGTGACCAGGGTGTCCGCCGCGGCCGGGTGGACCTGCCAGAAGGCGGTGGCCGGCAGCGTCCAGTCCCGGCCGACGGCCACCTCGCGGACCGTGCCCGGCCCGCGCACCGGCGTGGGGACCCCCTCGGCGAACGCGGTGACGGCGACGTCCCCGCCGGTGCTGGCGATCGTCTCCACCGCCTCCGCCTCCGGCCACCGGGTGCCGCTGACCGCCAGCAGCGGCAGGTCCTGGATGGCCGGGTGGGCGATCAGGCAGCGGTCGACCGGCACGACCTCGTGCGAGCGGTGCTTGAGCAGGCCGGCCCGACCGGCCGCGTCGACCGCGTACCGGACCCGGGACCGCCAGCCCAGCGGACCGCCGGGCAGCGCCGCCACCCGGACGTCGAGGGCGTCCAGTTCCGCGCCGGTCAGGCCGCCGAGTCGGGTGAGCTGCTCGCGCACCACCGACGCCTTCCATTCCCGCTGCGCCTCGGGCGCGACGTGTTGCAGGTCGCAGCCACCGCAGCGCCCCGGCCGCGCGTACGGGCAGGGCGGCTCGACCCGCTGCGCCGCCGCCTCCAGTACGGTCACCGCGTCGGCGCGGAGGAACCCCCGGTGCACCTCGGTGACCTCGGCGAGCACCCGTTCGCCGGGGAGCGCGTGCCGGACGAAGACCACCTGCCCGTCGACCCGCGCCACGCAGTGCCCACCCGGGGCGACCGCCCCGACGGTCAACTCGATCCGCTCGGCCTCCTCAGGCCCCATCCGGACGTCCTCCTGCTCGATGTCGACGTCACTCACCGTCAGCCTCCCGGCCTCGTCTCTCGCGGGGAGCCGCCGTGGGCGCCGGCGGCAGGGTCGGCGGCAACGTGCTGCGCGGGGCCACCCGGGGGCCCCGGGCCGGCCCCCGGCTCAACGTCTCGTCGAACCGGGTCAGGTTCTTGCCCCGGGACGAGGCGAGCTGCCAGGGCACGCTGGTCACCATCACCCCCGGCTCGAAGAGCAGCCGGGTCTTCAGCCGCAACGCGCTCTGGTTGTGCAGCAGGTTCTCCCACCAGCGGCCGACCACGTACTCGGGGATGAAGACGGTGACCACGTCGCGGGGGGACTCCCGGCGGATGGAGGCGACGAAGTTCAGGATCGGCCGGGTGATCTCCCGGTACGGGGAGTCGACCACGGTCAGCGGCACCGGCACGGCCCGCCGCTCCCATTCGGCCTGGAGGACGCGGGTGTCCTTGTCGTCCACGTTCACCGTCACCGCGGTCAGCGAGTCCGGCCGGGTGGCCTGCGCGTACGCCACCGCCCGCAGGGTCGGCTGGTGCAGCTTGCTGACCAGCACGACCGCGTGGTTACGGGCGGGCAGCACGGGCCGGCCCTCGTCCGGGGTCAGCTCCACGGCGACCCGGTCGTAGTGCCGCCGGATGGCGACCATCAGTCCGTAGATCACCGCCATCGCGGCAATGGCGATCCAGGCGCCGAGGAGGAACTTGGTGATCAGCACGATGACCAGCACGGTCGCGGTCAACGCCATGCCGAAACCGTTGATCGCCCGGGAGCGGACCTTCCGGCGGCGGGCCTGGGCGTCCCGCTCGGTACGCAGCAGCCGGTTCCAGTGCCGGATCATGCCCGCCTGGGAGAGGGTGAAGGAGACGAACACCCCGACGATGTAGAGCTGGATGAGCTTCGTCACCTCGGCCTGGAAGCCGACGATCAGCACGACCGCGAAGACGGCCAGGAAGAGGATCCCGTTGGAGAAGGCCAGCCGGTCTCCCCGGGTGTGCAACTGCCGGGGAAGGAACCGGTCCTGGGCGAGGATCGAGCCGAGCACCGGGAAGCCGTTGAAGGCGGTGTTCGCGGCCAGGAAGAGGATCAGGGCGGTCGCCCCGACCACCACGAAGAGCAGCACCGACCCGGAGCCGAAGATCGTCTCGCCGAGCTGGGCGGCCACCGTCTTCTGGACGTACCCCTCGGGGCCGGAGACGATCTGCAGCTTCGGGTCCTCGACGAACTGGAGGCCGGTCAACCGGGCGAGCCAGACGATGCCGACCAGCATGGCCACCGAGACCGTACCGAGCAGCAGCAGGGTGGTGGCCGCGTTGCGGCTCTTCGGCTGCTTGAACGCCGGCACCCCGTTGGAGATCGCCTCCACGCCGGTGAGCGCCGCGCAGCCGGAGGAGAAGCTGCGCAGCAGCAGGAAGGCCATGGCCCACCCGGTCGTGTCGCTCCACTCGGCGACGACCTCCAGGCTGGCGCTCGGCGCGCGGAGGTCATGGCCGAGCACGAACACCCGGACCAGGCCGGTGAGGATCATGCCGACGATGACGATGATGAAGCCGTAGGTGGGGATGGCGAAGGCCGTGCCCGACTCGCGCAGGCCGCGCAGGTTGATCGCGGTGAGCAGCGCCACCGCGGTCACCGCGACGAGCACCTTGTGGGTGGCGACGAACGGGATCACCGAGCCCAGGTTGGCCACCCCGGAGGAGACCGACACCGCGACGGTCAGCACGTAGTCGACCAGCAGCGCGCTGGCCACGCCGATGCCGAACCGGGGGCCGAGGTTGACCGTGGCCACCTCGTAGTCGCCGCCGCCGGAGGGGTAGGCGTGCACCGTCTGCCGGTAGCTGGCGACCACGGTGAGCATCACCACGACCACCGCGAAGGCGATCCACGGGGAGAAGAGGTACGCCGACGCGCCCGCGATGGAGAGGGTCAGCAGGATCTCGTCGGGGGCGTACGCGACGCTGGAGAGCGCGTCGGAGGCGAAGACCGGCAGGGCGATGCGCTTCGGCAACAGGGTGTGCTGGAGCCGGTCGGACCGGAACGGACGACCGAGGAGGAGTCGCTTCAGCAGCGAGGTGGAACGGGCCACAACCGGTAAGCGTACGACCAACGCGGGCCGACGGCCCGGGGTGGCTGGTCGCCGCCCGCGCCCCGGCCGGGTACCGTCTCCTCCGCGTCCCGGCGGGGAACATGGCAGGCTCACAGACGACCGCGCCCTTCGGCGGGCGGGGTGCGCACCTTCGGGAGGGACGCCGTGCATGTCGTGATCATGGGATGCGGCCGGGTCGGCTCGACCCTCGCCCAGAACCTGGAGTCGCGGGGACACTCGGTGGCGGTCATCGACCAGGACGCCGACGCCTTCCGGCGACTCAGTCCGGACTTCGCCGGGACCACCGTGACCGGCGCCGGGTTCGACGGGGACGTGCTGCGCCAGGCCGGCATCGAACGGGCGGACGCCTTCGCGGCGGTCTCCAGCGGCGACAACTCCAACATCATCTCCGCCCGGCTGGCCCGGGAGACGTTCGGGGTGGCCCGGGTGGCCGCCCGGATCTACGACCAACGCCGGGCGCAGGTCTACGAGCGCCTCGGCATCCCCACCGTCGCCACCGTCCGGTGGACCGCGGACCGGATGCTGCGGCACCTGGTCCCCGAGGGGAACGTGGAGATCTTCCGCGACCCGACCAGCACCGTGTCGATCATCGAGGTGCCGACCCACAAGGGCTGGATCGGCCGGCCGTTGCGAACGCTGGAGGGGGCGACCGGCGCGCGCACCGCGTACCTGACCCGCTTCGGCATCGGCACCCTGCCCACCGCCTCCACGGTGGTGCAGGAGGGCGACCAACTTTTCATGCTGGTCACCGACGACATCGCGGCGACGGTCACGGCGGTGGCCGTGGCCCCGCCGGAAGGAGGGCACTGAGCATGCGCATCGCCATTGCCGGGGCGGGGAACGTGGGCCGCTCGATCGCCCAGGAGCTGATCGACAACGGCCACCAGGTGATGCTCATCGAGCGCCAGCCCCGGATGCTCCGGCCGGACCGGGTGCCGGGCGCCGACTGGGTGTTGGCGGACGCGTGCGAGCTGAGCAGCCTCGAGGAGGCCGAGATCGCCGACTGCGACGTGGTGGTCGCGGCGACCGGCGACGACAAGGTCAACCTGGTGGTCTCCCTGCTGGCCAAGACCGAGTTCGCGGTGCCCCGGGTGGTCGCCCGGGTCAACCGCGCGGAGAACGAGTGGCTCTTCACCGAGCAGTGGGGGGTCGACGTCTCGGTGAGCAAGCCGCGGGTGATGGCCGCCCTGGTCGAGGAGGCGGTCACCGTCGGTGACCTGGTCCGGCTGATGACCTTCCGGCAGGGCGAGGCGAACCTGGTCGAGATCACCCTGCCCCCGGCCGCTCCCTACGTCGGGCAGCCGCTACGGGACGTGCCGCTGCCCCGGGACAGCGCGCTGGTGGCCATCGTGCGCGGCAGGCGGGTGCTGGTGCCCAGCCCGGACGACCCGATCGAGGCCGGCGACGAGTTGGTCTTCGTCTGCACCGCCGAGGTCGAGGACGCGGTCCGCGCGGTCGTCCTCGGCCCGGACAGCGTCGAACGCACCCGCAACGGCCACTGACCCCGTTCCGCCCCCTTGGCGCGGCGGGGCGTGGGGTCAGGGGGTGGGGGCGGGGTGGTGGGTCACGCGGCGGACCACCCAGACGGTGATCAGCAGGAGCAACGCGTACGGCGGGTAGCCGAGCGCCAGCCGGGCGATGCCCAGGGCGGTGTCCATGTCGGCGAGGTAGAGGGCCGCCTGCACGCCCACCTTGGCCAGCCAGACCACGCCCCAGAGCACGGTCAGCCAGGTGAAGGTCCGCACCAGCCGGGGGTCCCGCCGCCACTCGGATTTGCCGCCGGCGGCCAGCACCGACCAGATCCAGCCGACCAGCGGTTGCCGGAGGGCGGCCGAGCCGAGCAGCACCAGCCCGTACCCGATGCCGTAGAGAATGCCGGGCAGGTAGAAGGTCTTCTCGTCGCCGGTACGCCAGGCGACCGCCGCGCCGATCGCGATGCCGAAGAGGCCGTTCACGGCGTGTCGGATCGGTCGACGCTGGACCAGTCGCAGCGTGGCGATCACCAGCGCCACCCCGATCGACGCGATGATCGCCGGCCGCAGGTCGGTGACGATGTTGGCCACCACGAAGACGACCACCGGCACGCTGGACTCGACCAGTCCGCGCCAGCCGCCGAGCTGGTCGGCCATCTGCTCGGCGATGGTCGGCAGGCGTTCCTCGTCCGGCGTCTCGTCCTGCGGCGGGGCGGCCGGCTGCTGTCCAGTGGTCATCGGCGGGTCCTCCGGTCGGCGCCCGTCACCGTGGCGGCTCGAGGTCGTAGTACGGGTTGTAGATGACCTTACGGTCGTCCCGCACGGCCACCCGCCCCCGCGCGGTGAGGTGCCGGCCGGGCTCGATGCCGACGATGTGCCGGCGGCCGAGCCAGACCAGGGTCACCACGTCGCTGCCGTCGTAGAGGTCGGCCTCCAGGGTCGGCAGGTTCGTCCGGGGCGTGTAGACCACGGTACGCAATCGGCCGGACACCGACACGACCTGCCCGCGCCGGCACTGCCGCGCGGGGATGCCGCCGCACTGGGCGCTCTCCCGGCGCAGTTCCTGCGCCTCGATCTCGGCCTCGTCGGCGGTGAGCCGGCGCAGCAGGCGACGCAGCGACACCCGACCTTCGTCGGTCACCATGACCTCCGCGTCACCCTCTCCACACGGCCGGCGGTCCGGTACTGGGGCGGACCCCGACAGCGGGGCCCGTACCGTCAGCGTACGCCGACGGCCGGGCCGCCTGGTGCCGCCGGTCGGTCGGAGCTGGTCAGCCCTCGCCGGAGCCGTCCGGCGATGCCCCTGCGGCCTGCGCCGCTGCCTGCGCCTGATGCTGCTCGGCGACCTCGCGGGGCAGTCGCAGCGGCAGCGGCTCGCGGACCGGCTTCGCCTCCTGTCCCCGGTCGACCACCAGCCCGTCGAGGCACTCGGCGAGCGGGCCGGCCGCCGCCGGGTCCACCGCCGCCGCGCCCTGGAAGACGCCCCGGACCATCCAGCGCGGGCCGTCCACACCGATGAACCGCAGGTCGGTGATGCCGTCCGGGGTGCGTACCCGGGCCCGCAGCTCGGTGCCGTACTCCCCCCGCATCTCCTGCGCGGCGGCCCCGTCGTTGAACAACGACTGCCGGATCTCCTCACGCACCTCGTCCCAGATGCCCTCGCTGCGCGGTGCGGCGAAGACGCCGAGCTGGAGCGCGTTCTCCCCGTGCACCAGGACGACCTGCTGGACCACGCCCTGCGGGTCGGCCTGCACCCGTACCTCCACCCCGGCCACCGCCGGGATGTGCAGGCTGCCCAGGTCGAGCCGCTGGACGTCGTCAGACATCTCGGAGATGTCGTACGGGCCGCGGGCGGGCGTGCTCGCGGTCGGCTCCTCGGTGTCCGGCCCGAGCCGGGATTCGGCGGCCCGCTCGTCGCGGGCGTTGCGCCCGGAACCGGCCCGCTTTCGGGAGAAGATCACTGCGTCCACCCTCCGCTGTCCACAATCACCGTGCCACCTCTTCCGTCTGCTCGCCCGCCCGGTCACCGTCGGCCGGCGGCGGGACGAGGCCGGCGTGCCCGCCGGTCGACCCGTGTCCACCGGTCCCGCGACGGGAGTCGGGCAGCTCGGTCACCGGGTGGAACTCGACCCGTTCCACCCGCTGCACAACGAGCTGCGCGATCCGATCGCCACGGGAGATCCTCGCCGGGCTCACCTGATCGTGGTTGATCAGGTTGACCATGATCTCACCCCGGTAACCGGCGTCGACCGTACCGGGAGCGTTCAGCACCGTCACGCCGAGCCGGGCGGCGAGTCCGGAACGCGGGTGCACCAGGCCGACGTACCCGGCGGGCAGCGCCAGGGCCACCCCGGTGGGCACCAGGGCCCGGGCGCCGGGCGCCAGTTCGACGTCGACGGCCGCCACCAGGTCGGCCCCGGCGTCGCCGGGATGGGCGTACGCCGGCAGTGGCAGCCGCGGGTCCAGCTGCCGTACGGGTACGGGTACGGGGTCGTTCACGTCTCGCCTCTTCCTCCGGTTCGCTCCGGTGACCCTGCCATCCTGCCGGTTCGGGCGCCCGCGCCGCGCCGTACCCTCGGACTGTGAGCCTGTCGCCTTCCTCCCCGCCCCGTCAGCCCGGCGCGCACGCCGAGCGGCTCACCCTGCCGTGGTGGCTCTGGCTGGGTGGGCTGGCGGTCGGCGTGCTGCTCGCCGCCGAGATCTGGATGGGCGCGTCCGGCCACCGGGCCTGGCTGCCGTTCGCGGTGCTCCTGCCGGCCACCGCCGCCGGGCTGTGGTGGCTGGGGCGGATCCGCGTCGCGGTCGCCGACGGCGAGCTACGGGTGGACGACGCCCGGCTGCCGGTGCGGTTCGTCGCCGACGTGGTGCCGCTGGACGCCGACGGCCGACGCGAGGTGCTCGGCGTGGGAGCCGATCCGCTCGCCTTCGTGGTGCAGCGGCCGTGGATCAGCGGGGCGGTACAGGTGCTGCTCGACGACCCGGCCGACCCGACCCCGTTCTGGGTGGTCAGCACCCGGCACCCGGTACAACTCGCGGCAGCGCTGCTGGCGGCCAGGGACGTGGCCACCGGCCGGCGGGGGACAGTCCCCGCCGAGGCCGAGCCGACGGTCGGCTGAGGTGTCGACGGTCACCAGGTAGGCGGCAGGGCGGTCGCCGCCGGTGAGGCCGGCCGACCGGCACGGTCGACGAGCGGGTGCCCGACCGGGCGGCCGACCACGCCGGCGTCGGTCAGGGAGCGGCCGGCGGCGGGCCGGGCAGCACGCTCCGCTGTCGGCGCAGGTCGGCACGGATCTGGTCGCCCACCGTGCGGGTGGCGCGCCGGTTGAGGTAGCCGGCCACCGCCGCGCCGGCCAGGAACGGGGCGAGCGTGGTCAGGTTGCGGCCGAAGCGCCTGAGCAGACTGTCCCGCAGTTCCTTGCGGGCGGCCGTGCCGAGCACCGCCGCCACCCCGACGCCCGGTGCCGTCGGGTTGATGCCCCGTTGGGTGGCCCAGGACTGCACCAGCGCCACCGCGCGCTGCGTGCCGGCGGTGGGCAACGCGACGCCGTAGACCTCGTGCAGTTCGCCGATCAGCTTCAGCTCGATCGCCACCACGGCGACCGTCTCCGCGGCCAGCAGGACCGGCGCGGAGAGCAGGGTCGGGGTGACCGCCCACTCCACGGCGGCGACGCCACCGCCGGCCGCCCCCACCCCCGCCGTCGCCCGGGACGCGTTGCGGACCAGGCGTTCGGCGAGCGCGTCGCCGTCCAGTCCGGCGTGGTGCCGGCGCAGCGTGGCCAGGTCCCGCACCGGCACGTACGGTGCGATCTCGCCGACCGTGTCGGTGACCCAGCGCAGCGCGGCCCTGGGCTTGAACAGGTCGGCCAGTCCCCGGGCCCGAGCCTGGGAGACCAGCCGGGTCAGCAGTTGTCGACGCTGCTTGGGTGGCAGGTCGTCGGCGGTCAGCGCCGCGACGGTCGCCCCCAGTTCGTCGCCGGCCGACGGGCCCCCCGGTCCGCCGTCGGGCGACGGGCCCGACCCCGCCGTGGTCGCCGGCTTCGGGGTCGGGCCCGGCTCCGTTTCGCGTCCGCTCATGCCGCCGCCCTCCTGCGTCGTCCGCCGGCCGGGAGATACCCGTCTCGTCACCGAGTGAAGCAGCTCCCGCACAGCGACGCACGACGACCGCGTCCCGCGTCGCTCAGCCGGCGTCGCCGGCTCCGATCAGACGCACTCGCGACAGATCAGTTCCCCGTTGCGTTCGGTGGCGAGCTGGCTTCGGTGGTGCACCAGGAAGCAGCGGGCGCACCGGAACTCGTCCTGCTGCATCGGTAGCACCTTGACTGTCAGCTCCTCGTCGGCCAGGTCGGCGCCGGGCAGCTCGAAGCTCTCGGCCACCTCCGCCTCGTCGACGTCCACGGCGCCCGACTGTGAGTCGACCCGCCGGGCCTTGAGCTCTTCCAGGCTGTCCTCGCCGAGGTCGACCTCGTCGCGACGCGGGGCGTCGTAGTCGGTGGCCATCGGTTTCACTCTCCCATTTCGATATGGTCGCTATCCGGTTGTCACGCCGGACGACGCTGTCCCGGTTCCGCTGGCCGGCCACCACAGTGTCGGTCATCCGACCCGACGGTCGGTCGGATCGGAACTTGCCGGAGGAACTTCCCCCAGCGAGCGCGGTACCTTACCCCCCTCTGGGCGAGGCATGTATACCGCCCTCGTGGCATGGATGTACGCCCTCGTCCCCAAAGTTGTTCCCAATGTGATTCAGGCGACACGAAGATAGGGGTAGTAGTACCCGCTCGCCGGTCGGCACGCCGGCATGTCCGGCTGTTTCCACGCGTCGGCCGGACAACCGATAGCCTCAGCGGCGTACCCGACGGCCCGCCCGTACGGCCGCCCCGTCGCGGGCCGTCCTCGTCCCTCTTCTCCTCGGGGAGCGCCCAGATGAGTTTTGCGCGAGTGCGAGCACTCGTTGTCGTCGGTCTGCTGGCGATCTTCGCCCTGGTGTTCGCGGTGGTGGCGCTGGTGAAGGACACCCAGAGCGACGCCGGCGCCGCGAAGGGCTGCCCGGCGGGGTGGCCGCTGGCCGACGTCACCCTGCGCGAGTCCAAGGACGTCAAGATCAACGTCTACAACGCCACCGCGACGGCGGGCCAGGCCGCCAGCGTGGCCGACGACTTCCGCAACCGGAAGTTCCAGGTGAAGAAGGCCGCCAACGACCCGCAGAAGCGGTCCGTCGACGAGGTGGCCGTGCTGCGTTACGGACCGAAGGGGGTGGGCTCGGCCCACCTGCTGCGGGCGTACTTCCTCAACCAGGCCGTCTACGAGTACGACGCCAAGCGCGAGGACGACATCGTGGACGTGGTGATCGGAAACTCCTTCCAGCAGCTCGCCACCACCACCGAGGTCAACCAGTCCCTCGGCGACCTCGGCTCGCCCCAGGCCCCCGAGAACAGCTGCCCCGCCCCCGTCGACAAGTAGCCGGCCCGGTTCCCCGGGGCAACGACCACCACGCCGTTGCCCGGGGCCGAGCAGCCGCCCCGGCTCGGAACCGGAGCACGGCCTGACCCCGGCCGGCCCTCCGCCCGGAGGCGGTCATGGACCGCCGGAGGCGTCGAGGTCGGCGAGCCGGTCGTGCAGCGCGTCGTACAGGGCGGGGGGCGCCGCGACGACCATGTCCGGCCCCGGGGGAAGCCCCCGCAGCCCGGTGACCCGCAGCCCCGCCTCGGTGCCCACCAACGCGCCGGCAGCCATGTCCCAGGCGGCCAGCCCCTTCTCGTAGTACACGTCCATCCGTCCCTCGGCGGCCATGCAGAGGTCGATCGCGGCGGCCCCCATCCGCCGGATGTCCCGCACGTACGGGATCAGCCCGGCGACCACCCGCGCCTGGTGTGTCCGGCGGGCGGGGTCGTAGCCGAAGCCGGTGGCGACGAGCGCCTGACCGAGATCGGTCTCGGTGGAACAGCGCAGTCGCTGCCCAGCCCGGAACGCGCCACCCCCCAGGGTCGCGGTCCACTCGTCGCCGGTGGCGATGTTGCGGACCACGCCGGCGACCACCCGACCGTCGACCTCGGCCGCCAGGGAGACCGCGTGGTACGGCAGGCCGTAGAGGTAGTTGACCGTGCCGTCGATCGGGTCGACGATCCAGCGGACGCCGCCCGCCGTGGCCGACCGGCCCTCGCCGTACTCCTCGCCCAGTACCGCGTCCTCCGGACGCAGCCGGCGCAGTTCCTCGGTGACCTGCCGCTCGACCGCCCGGTCGGCAGCGGTCACCACGTCGGTGGCGGTGCTCTTGGTCGCGACCGCCGCGACCCCCTCACCCCACATCCGGTAGGCCGTCTCCGCCGCCGTCCGGGCGACCCCGACGGCGACCTCGAGCAGTTCCTCCGACGTCACCGAGCCCATGGCGTCCCCTTCCGCACGTCCGGGACGTCCCCGTGGCGCCCGCGAGTATCATCCTTACAAAGTCCACAAGTTCGCCAATTTCGCGGCCGTCGACCGCCGGTACGCCGTGCGGCGCAGGATGATCGCCGCAGACGGCGTTACAATTCACCCCTGCCCACGCGCCACGGACCGCCAGACGATCGGCCGGCCCGGGACACGGGGGTCCCTCAACCACATCGCCCGACGCGGTGCCCCCTGCTGCGCCGGACGAACCCGGCCGTGCTCGCTCATCGCCTCCGGAAGGTCATTCGTGACAGAACCCCGCCACACCGGCGCCGACGTACGCTCGCTCACCGACACGCTGATCGCCCACGCGCAGAGCGCCGGTGGCCAGTTGACGTCGGCCCAGCTCGCGCGCACCGTCGAGTCCGCTGAGGTGACTCCGGCCCAGGCCAAGAAGATCCTGCGCGCGCTCTCCGACGCGGGCGTGACCGTGGTGGTCGACGGTTCGGCGAGCACCCGCCGCCGGGTCGCCGCCGCCCGATCGGCCACACCGGCGTCCCGGGCCACCACCGCCAAGACCACCAAGAAGACGACCGCCCCGGCGCCGAAGCAGGCTCCCGCCGCCGAGGAGGCGGCGACCCCGGCGCCGCGTAAGGCCACCGCCCGCAAGGCGGCCGGCGCGACCGCCGAGGGGGCCGCCAAGGCCACGCCGGCCAAGGCCGCCAAGGCGACCCGGGCCACCAAGGCGACGGCTGCCGCCGGCGCCCCGGCCAAGGCCGCCACCAAGGCCAAGGGCGGCGAGGGGCCCGAGGGCGACATCGATCCCGAGGAACTCGCCGCCGAGATCGAGGACGTGGTGGTCGAGGAGCCGGCCGAGCTGGCCCAGGCCGCCGCGGCCGACGCGGCCAGCTCCGCCAGCGACAACGACTTCGAGTGGGACGACGAGGAGTCCGAGGCGCTCAAGCAGGCGCGTCGGGACGCCGAACTCACCGCGTCCGCCGACTCGGTCCGGGCGTACCTCAAGCAGATCGGCAAGGTCCCGCTACTCAACGCCGAGCAGGAGGTGGAGCTCGCCAAGCGGATCGAGGCGGGGCTCTACGCCGCGGAGCGGCTGCGCGCCGCCGAGGAGGGCGAGGAGAAGCTCACTCGCGAGATGCAGCGCGACCTGGGCTGGATCTCCCGGGACGGCGAGCGGGCCAAGAACCACCTGCTGGAGGCGAACCTGCGGCTGGTGGTCTCCCTCGCCAAGCGGTACACCGGACGCGGCATGGCCTTCCTCGACCTCATCCAGGAAGGCAACCTCGGCCTCATCCGCGCCGTCGAGAAGTTCGACTACACCAAGGGCTACAAGTTCTCCACCTACGCCACCTGGTGGATCCGCCAGGCCATCACCCGCGCCATGGCCGACCAGGCCCGCACCATCCGCATCCCGGTGCACATGGTCGAGGTGATCAACAAGCTCGGCCGGATCCAGCGCGAGCTGCTCCAGGACCTGGGCCGCGAGCCCACCCCGGAGGAGCTGGCCAAGGAGATGGACATCACACCCGAGAAGGTGCTGGAGATCCAGCAGTACGCTCGGGAGCCGATCTCCCTGGACCAGACGATCGGTGACGAGGGGGACAGCCAGCTCGGTGACTTCATCGAGGACTCGGAGGCCGTGGTCGCGGTCGACGCGGTGTCGTTCTCGCTGCTCCAGGACCAGCTCCAGCAGGTCCTGCAGACGCTCTCCGAGCGGGAGGCGGGCGTGGTGCGGCTGCGCTTCGGTTTGACCGACGGTCAGCCCCGGACGCTGGACGAGATCAGCCAGGTGTACGGGGTGACCCGGGAGCGCATCCGGCAGATCGAGTCCAAGACCATGTCGAAGCTCCGGCACCCGTCCCGGTCCCAGGTACTGCGTGACTACCTGGACTGAGCAATTCCGTCAACCAACGGTGTCGGTTTGATCACCAGACGTACAACACGCCCCGGCGACCGGGCGGTTGCACGATTGTGATCGTTGACGTGGCACCCTTGGTGCACGGCACACTGTCCCCCATGTGTGACCCCGGTCCCCCGCGGGCACACTGGGAAGGCAGGGCCCGGCAAGGGTGTTGCACGATAGGTGAGCAATGACCGACGAGAGTGTTCATCGGTGACGACCAGAGGAGGAAGGCGATGACCCCGACCCTCACGCCGCCGCCCGAGACGGTGGCTCCCCCAGCCGCCGATGAACGGTGCGACCGCTGCAATGCTGCCGGCAAGCTCCGCATCACTCTGGCTGGTGGGAGCGAGCTGGTGTTCTGTGGGCACCACGCGAACAAGTACGCGGAGGATCTGGTGAAGATCACCGTGCGGTACGCGACGGACCCGGAGTTCACCTGGCGTGGCGCCGATCTGATGGCAAACTAACCGCAAACCCGACATACCGTAGGACCGGGAGCCCACCGAGGGCTCCCGGTCCTCTCGTTTGTCCGGGTCCTGGCGCCGCCCCGTCAGAGGGCGAGTCAGACCCGCCGGGTGATCCGCTCCTGCATCCTCACTGTCAGAGGGTCTGCACGGTGGCGATGCGCTCCTCGAGTTGCTCGATGGTGGCCTGGGCACTCGGTGGGCCACCGCAGAGCCGACGCAGCTCAGCGTGGATCTTGCCGTGCGGCTGGCCGGTACGGTGGTGCCGGGCGGCCACCAGGGCGTTGAGCTGCCGTCTGAGGGCCACCCGACGCTGGGCGGCACTCATCGGTGGCGGCGGTGGCGACGGCGCGGCAGCGGCCGGTTCGGCGGCCCGCGCGGCTGCCCGCCGGCGCTGGGCGGCGAGTTGCTCGGCCTGCCGCTTGTTCAGCAGCACCGCCACCTGGTCGGCGGTGAGCAGACCGGGGAGACCGAGGTACTCCTCCTCCTCCGGGGTGCCCGCCTGGGCGGCGGTGCCGAACGACGCGCCGTCGAAGATCACCTGATCCAGTTCGGCGGTGGCGGAGAGCGCCGCGAAACGCTTCTCCAACTCGCCACTGGCCTGGTCGTCCCGCTGCGCCCGCTCCAGCAGGTCGTCGTCGAAGCCCTCCCGGTCCTTGGGCTTGCCGAGCACGTGGTCCCGTTCGGCCTCCATCTCGCTGGCCAGCCCGAGCAGGTGCGGCACGCTCGGCAGGAAGACCGAGGCGGTCTCCCCGGGGCGACGGGCCCGGACGAACCGACCGATCGCCTGGGCGAAGTACAGTGGCGTGCTGGCGCTGGTCGCGTAGACCCCGACCGCCAGCCGGGGGATGTCGACCCCCTCGGAGACCATCCGCACCGCCACCAGCCAGCGCTGGTCGGACGCGGAGAAGGTGGCGATCCGGGCCGAGGCGCCGACGTCGTCGGAGAGCACCACAGCGGCCTTCTCCCCGGTCAGTTGCTCGATGAGCTTGGCGTACGAGCGGGCGGTCTGCTGGTCGGTGGCGATGACCAACCCACCGGCGTCGCTCATCCCCGCTTCGCGCAGCACGGTCAGCCGGGCGTCGGCGGCGCGCAGGACCTGCGGCATCCAGTCACCGGCCGGGTCGAGGGCGGTCCGCCAGGCCTGCGCGACCAGGTCCTGGGTCATCGGCTCGCCCAGCCGGGCGGCCAACTCCTCCCCCGCGTTGGTGCGCCACCGGGTCTCCCCCGAGTACGCCAGGAACAGCACCGGCCGGACCACGTTGTCGCGCAGCGCCTCGGAGTAGCCGTAGACCGAGTCGGCCCGGGAGCGTTGCAGGCCGTCCTCGCCCCGTTCGTAGGTGACGAACGGAATGGGGTTGTCGTCGGAGCGGAACGGCGTACCGGTGAGCATCAACCGGCGTACGGCGGGCTCGAAGGCCGCTTTCACCCCGTCGCCCCAGGTACGGGAGTCGCCGGCGTGGTGGATCTCGTCGAGGATGACCAGGGTGCGCCGGGTCAGAGTGCGCCGTTTGTGCACGTGGGGGGCCATCCCCACCTGCGCGTAGGTGACCACCGCACCGTGGAAGTCGGCGGAGGAGTGCACGTCGGCGTTGCGGAAGGCGGCGTCGAGCTGGATGCCGACCCGGGCCGCCGCCTGCGCCCACTGGGTCTTCAGGTGCTCGGTGGGGGCGACCACGGTGACCGCGTCGACGGTGCCGTCGACGAGCAGTTCGGCGGCGATCCGCAGGGCGAAGGTGGTCTTTCCCGCGCCGGGGGTGGCGACCGCCGTGAAGTCGGGATCCCGGCGGCGCAGGTACTCCACCAGGGCCTTGCGCTGCCAGGCACGCAGTGGCGGAAACGTCTCGATCGCCGGCAACCGGGCAGCCACGCAACCGCTCCTCTCCGACCGCCGTAGGCGGGACCCGGCCGGGGGCCACGGGTACCGCCGCCCATGAAAACGCCTCCGCGCCCGGACGCCGCGAAGGCCGGACCAGCATAACCAGGTGGCTCGGAGCACGCCTGGCGACACCACCGCCCCGTCCGTCACCTGGACCACACCGTCGCGATACGGGGTGTTCAGGACGGCGGTGGGTGGCCGTTCGGGCGAGGTGGCCGGAACGTGGGCAGCGGGGCGGACCAGTGCCGGCGCAGGGCCACCAGGCGGAGGCCGAAGACCAGCGCCGCGGCGACAGTCAGCGGGACGGGGCCGGTGCGGTCGAGGCCGTCCAGCGCCACCACCGTGGCCGCGCCGATCAGGGCGGCGACCGCGTAGATCTCCCGGCGCAGCACGACCGGGATCTCCCCGGTGAGCAGGTCCCGGCCGAGGCCGCCGCCGATCCCGGTGAGCATGCCGACCAGGCACGCGCCGACCGGCGGAACCTGCGCGTCCAGGGCCCGGAGGGTGCCGGTGACGGTGAACAGGGCCAGCCCCGCCGCGTCCAGCACCAGGACGGTGGTCCGCAGTCGGGCGAACTGGGGGTGCAGCCGGAAGACGACCGCCGAGGCGACCACGGCGGTGGCGGCGTACCGCCAGTCCGCGAAGGCGAGCGGCGGGGCCTGGTCGACGACGAGGTCCCGGACGATGCCGCCGCCGAGGGCGGCCACGAAGCCGACGAAGACGACGCCGAAGAGGTCCAGGCGCTTGGCCACCGCGGCGGACGCCCCGGAGGCGGCGAAGACAGCCACGCCGACCAGGTCGGCCAGGAGCAGGGCGGTGGAGGTGGTCACCGCCGCAGGTTACGTGGGCGGCCGGTCGGGCCGCCCACGGTCAGTCGGCCCAGGAGTCGTAGATCTCCTTGCAGGCGGGGCAGACCGGGGAACCGGGCTTGGCCGCCTTGGTCACCGGGAAGGTCTCCCCGCAGAGCGCGACCACGAACGTACCCATCACGGCACTCTCGGCGATCTTCTCTTTACGGACGTAATGGAACATTTCCGGCCCGGTGTCGGCGTCCTTCACTTCGGGACGCTCGAGAACCTCTGTGCTCATGACACACCTCCAACTTTCCAGTCTGGCAGGTCACTTCCGCATGGTCCACCGGAGTGTCCCGGTAGGCGCACCGCACCGTACGGTGGCGGCGTGACCGACTTTCACATCCGACCCGGCGACGAGGTCGCCGAGGCGCTGCGCGCCGGGCGTCCGGTGGTCGCCCTGGAGAGCACCATCGTCTCGCACGGCCTGCCCCGGCCGGAAAACCTGCGGGTCGCCCGGCAGATCGAGCGGGCGGTCCGGGACGTGGGCGCGGTGCCGGCGACCATCGGCATGGTGGGCGGCCGGCTGGTGGTGGGACTCGACGACGCGGAGCTGACCCGGCTGGCCACCGCCGACGGCGTGGCGAAGCTCTCCGTACGGGATCTCGCGGTGGCCGCCGCGACCGGCGCGGACGGGGCGACGACGGTCGCCGCGACCAGCGCGGTGGCCGCCGCGGCGGGGATCAGGGTGTTCGCCACCGGCGGGCTCGGCGGGGTGCACCGGGAGGCCGCGCAGACCTTCGACGAGTCGGCCGACCTGACCACCCTGGCCCGCACCCCGATCGCGGTGGTCTGCGCCGGGGTCAAGTCGATCCTCGACGTCGGGGCGACCCTGGAGCGGATGGAGACGCTCGGCGTCGGGGTGGTCGGCTACCGCACCCGGCGGTTCCCCGGTTTCTTCGTCACCGACGGCGGTTTCGACCTGGACTGGTCGGTCGACTCGCCGGAGCAGGTGGCGGCGGTGCTGGCCGCCCGTGCCGCACACGGCGTGCAGACCGGCGGGCTGGTGGTGGCCAACCCACTCCCCGTCGACGAGCAGCTCGACCGGGACCTGCACGACCGGACCCTCGCCGACGGGCTGGCCCGGCTCGAGCGGGCCGGGGTGACCGGCAAGGCGGTGACGCCGTACCTGCTCGCCCACTTCCACTCCGCCACGCAGGGGGCGAGCCTGGCGGTGAACGTCCGGCTCGTCCTGCGCAACGCGGACCTGGCCGCGCGGATCGCGGTCGCCGCCGCCCGCTCCGCCGCCTGATGAACCGCCCGCCCCGGGTGGTCGTGGTCGGCGACGTGGTGACCGACGTGGTCGCAGTGGTCGCCGGACCACTGGCGATCGGTTCGGACACCCCGGCCGAGATCCGGGTCACCGGCGGCGGCCAGGCCGCCAACACCGCCGCCTGGCTGGCCGAGCTGGGCGTACCGGTCACCCTGGTCGGGGCGGTCGGGGACGACGAGGCGGGTCGGGCGCGGGTCGCCGAGCTGACCCGGGCCGGGATCGACTGCGCGGTCGTCGCGTACGGCGACCGGCCGACCGGCAGCGTGGTGGTGCTCGCCTCCGGCGTCGAGCGGACCATGCTCACCGAGCGCGGGGCGAACGAGCGGTTGACCGGCGCGCAGGTGCGCTCAGCCCTGGCCGGGGCGTCGGACGCGCGGCACCTGCATCTGTCGGCGTACCCGCTGCTGGACGCCGTGTCGCGCGACGCGGGACTCGCGGCGTTGGCCGCGGCGCGCGAGGGTGGGCTCACCACCAGCGTCGACGCGGCGTCCGCGGCGCCGCTGCGGCAGGTCGGCGCGGCGGCGTTCCTGGACTGGGTACGCGGCGTCGACCTGCTCCTGGTCAACGCCGACGAGGCGGAGGTGCTCGCCGGCGGCACCGACCCGGCCGAGCGGGCCCGGACGCTGACGGCGACGGCCCGGTACGTGGTGGTCAAGTGCGGATCGGCCGGGTCGGTCTGGGCCGGACCGGACGGCACGGTGACGACGGCACCGGCGCAGCGGGTGGCGGTGGTCGACGTCACCGGGGCCGGAGATGCCTTCGCGGCCGGGCTGATCGCCGGCTGGCTCGCCGGGGCGACCCCGGCGGCAGCGCTGGCCCGCGCCGGCGGGCTCGGCGCCCGCGCGGTGGCCGGAGTCGGCGCGCGCCCGCCTGGGTGAGGCCGAGCCAGGTGAGGCCGAGCCCTCAGTCGCACGGCCGGCCCGGGTGAGGCCGAGCCCAGAGCCGTACGGCCCACCCCGGTGTGGCCGGGACTTCAGAGGTCGGCGTCGATGACCCGGTGGGGGCGTTCCTCGGTGGCGGCGAGGCTACGCGGCGGGGGCGCGTCCCGGCGCGGCGGGCGGTGGAACATCCGGTTCTCGTCCTTCGGCGGCCGGTCGTTGGCGATCAGCACCGCCAGCCAGGGGATGAGCACCATGCCGAGCGCGCAGAGCGGCAGCCAGAGCCAGAGCAGCGGGGCCTGCGCCCCGACCAGGACAGCGCCCACGACCAGGCAGGCCACCCGGATCGACATCATCACGACGTACCGTCGCTGCCGGCTGTTGAGCTGGTCGTCCTGGCTGCGCGGGGCGTCGGTGATCAGGATCGGCTGGTACGCCTGACGCTTCACGACGGACCTCCTCGAGGGGTTCGACCCATCCTGTCACCTGAGACCGTCTCACGGCGACAGTCGACGCGACGGGATTCCGTGTTACGTGCGTGGTACGCTCCGCCCGTGGGTAGCCGGTTCAGCTTCACCGAGGAGGCACTGGCCAACCTGCGGGTCTACGGCGTCTCCCCGGGCGAGGTCTGGGAGGCGCTGCACAGCTCCCGCCGGGTGATCCGGCACCTGGGCGACGACGTGATGGTCGTCTACGCCGCCGCCCGCCGGGGCCGAGGGTTGGCCGTGCTGCTCGCCGAGGCCGACGGGCTCGACAACGACTGGGACATCCTCTCCGCCCGCGACCTGAGCGACGTGGAAGCCAAGCGCTACGAGGAAGCCGTGCGGAGATCGCGCCGATGAGGAGGCCGGGACGATGAACCGCGAGGACGCGACCAGGCAGTTCCACGAGGGTGGCGACCGCCTGGCCGAACTGGTCGACGACGGCCAGCCGGTCGGGCTGCCGACGCCGGACACCGACGTGCCGATGGTCAGCCGGTCGGTGCGCCTGCCCCTGGACACCTACGAGCGGGTCCGGGCCGTGGCCGAGGCCCGGGGGCTCGGGGTCACCACGCTGATGCGGCAGTGGATCGAGGCCGGCCTGGCCGACCTGGACGACTCGGCGACGGTCTCCCTGGCCGACGTGCGGCGGGCCCTCGCCGCCCTCGCCCACCCGACCGCCGCCTGAGCCACCCGCCGGTCAGCCCTTCGCTGCGGCGACGCGGTACCACCCGGCCGGGCCCGTGCCGCTCGCCGGCCGGTACCGCCGACGGTCAGCCCTTCGTCGCCTTGGCCGCTGCCTTCTGCTGCTGCTTGTACTCACGCACCCGGCCCAGCGACGCCACGTCGGTGATGTCGGCCACCGAGCGGTACGCGTCCGCGTCGCCGTACCCGCCGGCCGCCTCCCGCCAGCCGGTCGGGCGGACGTCGAAGCGCTTGCCGAGCAGGGCCAGGAAGATCTGCGCCTTCTGCTGGCCGAAGCCGGGCAGGTCGGTGAGTCGGCGCAGCAGCTGCGTGCCGTCGGTGACGTCGGCCCAGATCCCGGCGGCGTTCCCGTCGTACCGCTCGACCAGCACCCGGCACACCTCCTGCACCCGGCCCGCCATCGCCTTCGGGAACCGGTGCAGGGCCGGCGGCCGGGCGAAGACCTCGACCAGGGCCTCCGGGTCGTACGCTGCCAACTCCCGGGCGTCCGGTGCGTGCCCGAGCCGCTCGGCCAGCACGTACGGCGAGGTGAACGCCTTCTCGAGCGGGATCTGTTGGTCCAGGACCATGCCGAGCAGCAGGGCCAACGGATCATGGTTGAGCAGCCGGTTGGCCTCGGGGTCGATGGGCAACGAGAGCGTCATGCGCCCATCCTGCCCGGCTGAGCCCGTCAGGAACGGCACGACGTACCGGACGGCTCGGTGGACGTCCGGCCGCTGACGCGACTTCAACATGTTCCCGGACGGATGTCGTGGGTGGTGCCGGCGCCGTCCCGGCGGGCAGGCAGGATGGCGAGGTGGACGAACACGACATGCTGCTCTCCCCCGCCGGTGTCGACCGGCTGCGCACCGCGCTGACCAGCGCCGGTTTCACCGGCACCGGTATCGCCGACCGGCTCGGGCCGCCGGCCACCGCCGCGATGACGCGCAACGACTACCGGGCGGCGCTGCGCGCGACCGAGGACCGGGACCGGCTCGGCACGCTGATCCGCCTGTTCATCTGCGAGCAGACCGAGCCGGAGGCGTCGGTCGTCGCCGCCCTCGCGCCGCTGACCGTGGCCGAGGCCCTCGACGCCGGGTTCGTCGAGCGGTACGGCGACGGCCTGCGCGCCGGGATCGACCTGGAGCCGTACGGGGACGACTGGTGGGTACTCGCCGACCTGCCGGCCAGCGCCCGACCCGGTCCGCTGCACGCCGAACACGTCCTCGGGGTCGGCGGGGCGACGCAGACCCTGCTCGGCGCGACGGTCCGCCGGCCGGTGGAGACCGCGCTCGACCTCGGCACCGGTTCCGGCGTCCAGGCTCTGCACCTGTCCACCCACGCCCGCCGGGTCACCGCCACCGACCTCTCGGCGCGGGCGCTGCGCTTCGCGGCCACCACCGCCGCGCTCAACGGGCTGGACTGGGAACTGCTCCGGGGTGACCTGGTCGCCCCGGTCGCCGGTCGCCGGTTCGACCTGGTGGTGAGCAACCCGCCGTTCGTGGTCGGCCCGGGTACCACCACCCACGTCTACCGGGACTCCGGCCGGGTCGGCGACGCGGTCGGCGCGGAGCTGGCCGCCGCCGCTCCGGGGCTGCTCACCGAGGGCGGGACCATGCAGTACCTGGCGAACTGGGTGCACGTCACCGGCGAGGACTGGGGTGATCGGGTGGCCGGCTGGTTCGCCGGCACCGGCCTGGACGCCTGGGTCGTCCAGCGCGAGGTCGCCGACCCGATGGCGTACGTGAACCTGTGGGTGACCGACGTCGGCGAGACCCCGGACCCGCACCGGATGGCGGCCTGGCTGGACTGGTTCGACGCGCACAAGGTGGAGGCGGTCGGCTTCGGCATCGTCAGCCTGCGCAACAGCGGCCACGACGACCCGGTGGTCCGGGTGGAGGACCTGCGGCAGCGGGTCGAGCCGCCGATGGGTGACCACGTCGCCGGCTGGTTCGACCGGCAGGACTGGCTGCGCGCCCACGACACCGAGGGGCTGCTGGCGCACCGCTTCCGGGCCGCCGAGGGGTTGCAGCTACGGCAGGAGGCGACCATGGGCGACGAGGGCTGGGCGGTGGACCGGCAGGTGTTGGCCGCGCCGCACGGGCTGCGCTGGAGCGAGGAGATCGACCCGTTGGTGCTGGCCCTGGTCGGCGGGGCGGACGGACGGCTGCCGCTGCGCGACCAGCTCGCCCTGCTGGCCGCCGCGCACGATGTCGCTCCGGACGAGCTGGCCGAGGCGGCCGGCCCGATCGTGGCGCACCTGGTCGAGCGGGGCTTCGTCGAGCCGGTGACCGCCTGATGCGGGCGGTGGTGCAGACGGTCGGCCGGGCCAGCGTGACGGTGGACGGTGAGGTGGTCGGGGCGATCACCGACGGCCTGCTGGTGCTGCTCGGGGTGACCCACACGGACACCCCGGAGATCGCCCGGACGATGGCTCGCAAGGTCCACGAGCTGCGCATCCTCGACGACGAGCGGTCCGCGGCGGAGACCGGGGCGCCGGTCCTGGTGGTCAGCCAGTTCACCCTCTACGGCGACGCCCGCAAGGGACGCCGGCCGAGCTGGACCGCCGCCGCGCCGGCCGAGGTGGCCGAGCCTCTGGTCACCGAGGTCGTCGAGGCGCTGCGGTCCCGGGGCGCCACGGTCGCCACCGGCCGCTTCCGCGCCCACATGCTGGTCGAGAGCGTCAACGTCGGCCCCCGCACGATCCTGCTCGATCTCTGACCAGCACCGGCCGGCCGACGCCCGCCGACGACGGGCCTGCGGCGACCGACGACGGTGGCGGTGTCACGCCGTGGCGTTACCCCGCCACCGTCAACTGTTCACCAGGGTGAACGGCGGCGGTAGAACCGTCGCATGCAATCCCCCTCACAGCCCTTCGCCTCCGGTCGGAGGCGGCTGGTCGCCGCTGCGGCGGCGGCCGGACTGATCGCGGCGGGAGCCGCCGCGATCCCGACGTCCGCGACAGCGGCCGACCCGGCTCCGGTCGCCCCGGCCGCGACCCGGGACACGCACACGGTCACTCTGATCACCGGTGACGTGGTCACGGTGACCAGCCTCGCCGACGGCAGGGCCACGGCCGACGTGGACCGGCCCGACAGCGCCACCGGTGGTGTCCGCATCCAGGAGAGCGGCGGTGACCTGTACGTCCTGCCCGAGGAGGCACTGCCGCTGCTGGACAGCGGCACCCTCGACCGGCGGCTGTTCAACGTCACCGACCTCATCGAGATGGGGTACGACGACGCCCGGAGCACCGCCCTGCCCCTGATCGCCACCTACTCGCCGACGAAGGGCCGCGCGACCCGCCCGGCGACGCCGCGCGGCACGAAACTCGTCCGCGACCTGCCCAGCATCACGGGTGCGGCGCTGGCCGCCGACAAGAAGCAGGCCCGCGCCTTCTGGTCCACTGTCGCCCCGGCACCGAACGCGCGGTCCGGCGCGACGCTCGGCGGCGGGGTCGGAAAGCTCTGGCTCGACGGCCGGGTCACCGCCGGCCTGAAGGAGAGCGTGCCGCAGGTCGGCGCGCCCGAGGCGTGGGCCGCCGGCTACGACGGCACCGGGGTGACGGTGGCCGTGCTGGACACCGGGGTCGACGCCGCCCACCCCGACCTGGCCGCCCAGATCGACGACAAGGCCAGCTTCGTGCCGGGCGAGGACACCTCCGACGTCCACGGGCACGGCACCCACGTCGCCTCCACGATCGCGGGCACCGGCACGGCCTCCGGCGGCGCGTACCGGGGGGTGGCCCCGGGAGCCGACCTGATCGTCGGCAAGGTGCTCAACAACGCGGGGCAGGGCCTGAACTCGTGGATCATCGCCGGCATGCAGTGGGCGGCCGAGTCCGGGGCGGACGTGGTCAACATGAGCCTCGGCGACAGCTCGCTGATCGACGGCACCGACCCGATGGCCCTCGCGGTGGAGACGCTGACCGCCCGGCACGGGACCCTCTTCGTCGTCGCCGCCGGCAACTCCGGGCCGCAGACCATCGGATCGCCCGGCACCGCCCCCAGCGCGTTGACCGTCGGCGCGGTCGACAAGCAGGACCAGTTGGCGTGGTTCTCCAGCACCGGCCCGCTGGCGCGTACCGGCGCGCTCAAGCCCGACGTCACCGCGCCCGGCGTCGACATCACCGCGGCCCGCTCCCAGCAGACCACCAGCGGCACGGGCATGTACCAGAGCATGGACGGCACCTCGATGGCCACGCCGCACGTGGCGGGAGCCGCGGCGATCCTGGCCCAGCGGCACCCGGAGTGGACCGGTCCGCAGCTCAAGGAGGCGCTGACCAGCAGCGCCAAGGGCCTGGCCGACGAGTACCAGCCGTACCAGGTCGGCACCGGCCGGCTGGACGTGGCGGCGGCGACGCGTAACACCGTACGGGCCACCGGCTCGGCGTTCTTCGGCGCCTTCGACTGGCCGCACGAGTCCAGCGACGCCCCGGTGACCCGGCAGGTGACCGTCACCAACTCCGGCACCACGGCGGTGACCCTGAACCTGGCCCTCACCGGCGGCGGCCCGTTCACCCTCGGCGCCTCCTCGGTGACCGTGCCGGCGGGCGGCACCGCGGCCGTCCCGGTGACCGGTGACCCGCGCGGCTCGGCCCCGGGCCAGCTCACCGGGTACCTGGTCGGCACCGACGCCGCCACCGGCACACCCGTCACCCGGACCGCGCTCGCGCTGTTCAAGGAGGACGAGCGGTACGACCTGACGATCAAGCTGCGCGGCCGGGACGGCAAGCCGGCCAGCGCGACCGTCGTGGTGAACCAGGCCGGCGCGCGATCCGCCGACTCGTACCCGGTCAGCGGCGAGCGGACGCTGCGGCTGCCGCCGGGCACCTACACGGTGGAAACGGTGCTGGACGTCCCGGGCGAGCGCCCCGACGCCCTCGGCTTCGCCCTGCTGGTCGACCCGGAAACCGTGCTCGACCGCTCGACCGAGGTGGTGCTGGACGCCAGCCGGGCCCGCCTGCTCGACACCGCCACGCCGGAGCGCACCGAGGACCGGCAGCGCAAGCTCGACTTCACCGTCCAGTACGCCGGCGGCGCCAGCTTCCGGCAGGCGTTCCAGCTCCCGGTCCGGTACGACGACCTCTACCTGTCGCCGACGGAGCCGGTCACCCAGGGCTCGTTCACGATGTCCACCCGGTGGCGCAAGGGCGAACCGATGCTGAGCCTGACCGCCAACGGCCTGCTGCCGATCGACACCGTTGTCCAGCCGGGCAGCACGCTCACCGCGGGCAAGGACACGCTGCGTCCGGTCTACGCGGGCACCGGCGCCCCCGGCGAGTACGCCGGTGTCGACGCCAGGGGCGCGGTCGCGGTGGTGACCCGCAGTGACGCGGTCAGCCCGGCGGAGCGCGCCGCCGCCGCGGCGGCCGCCGGGGCGAAGCTGCTGCTGGTCGTCAACGACGGCCCCGGCGTCCTCAACGAGCACGTCGGCGACTCCCCGATCCCGGTCGCCACGGTGCATCGGGACGCCGGGCGGAAGCTCGTCGAGGCGGCCCGCGCCGGGGCGCCGAAACTGACCGTCACCCGGACGCCGTACGCCAGCTACCTCTACGATCTGGCCCGCGTCTACCCCGGACAGGTGCCCGACCAGCCGCTCACCTACCACCCGGGTCGCAACGACCTGGCCCGGATCGACGCCCGGTACCACGCGGTGCGAGACGGCGAGGGCGAGGGCTACCGGTACGACATGACCTTCAGCCCCTCGTTCGGTTTCCGCGAGCGGGAGTGGCACCCCGGCACCCGTACCGAGTGGGTCACGCCGGACGTGGTCTGGCACGAGGTGCACATCCAGGACACCTGGACCGACACGGCGCACCACAACTCGTACGCCAAGAACACGACCACCGCACTGAACTGGTTCGCACCGGCCGTCCGACCGGCCTTCAGCCGGACGTTCGCCCTGAAGAACGGCCGCTACCGGGACTACCTGCAGGTCAACGTGCAGACCTGGAGCCCGTCCGGCGACACCCTGGAGCACGGCGGCCACCTGGAGTGGGGTTCGGTGCCGACCAACCTCAAGCTCTACCAGGGCGACACCCTGTTGCACGAGAACAAGCGCGGTGCCGACCTGCAGTGGAAGGCGGTGCCCGCCGGCACGCTGCCGTACCGCCTGGTGCTGGACGCCTCGCGGCCGGCCGAGCAGTGGCGGCTGTCGACCCGCACCCACACCGAGTGGGACTTCGTCTCCAGCTCGAACCAGGCGGAGAACTTCGTCCCGT
This sequence comes from Micromonospora pallida, assembly GCF_900090325.1. Classification (NCBI taxonomy): domain Bacteria; kingdom Bacillati; phylum Actinomycetota; class Actinomycetes; order Micromonosporales; family Micromonosporaceae; genus Micromonospora; species Micromonospora pallida. The sequence continues at coordinate 4,211,426 of NZ_FMHW01000002.1, forward strand.
TCGCGCTGCTCCAGCTCGACTATGCGCTCGAGACGGACCTGCGCGGCGACGTCAAGGCCGGCACCAACCAGCAGATCAGCATCAAGGCCGGACCCCAGCCGGGCGGCACCGGCACCGGCACGGTCGCCTCGGTCGGACTGGAGGTCTCCTACGACGACGGCGCCACCTGGCAGCCGGTGACCCTCAGTAAGGGCGCCGACGACCGGTGGACCGGCTCGCTCAAGCTGCCGAAGCAGCCGGGCGGCTTCGTCTCGGTCCGGGCCGACGCCCGCACCGACGCCGGTTTCGGTATCCGGCAGGAACTCATCCGGGCCTACGGCCTGCGGTGATGTGGTTCACAGAGCCCCGGGGCGCAACGCGTCCCGGGGCTCCTCCCGCTCACCCGACCGGCGTCGGGGGCTGTTCGGGAACCATCACCCTGGCCCATACTCCCCGTGTCGTCACGGGCGGAGGGAGGCGGCCACCGATGCTGGGCGCGTTGGGTCTGAGCCCGGAGGCCGAGGCGGTCTACGGGCTGCTGGTCCGGCGGGCGCGGGCCGGTGTCACCGAACTCGGCGACGCCCTGCGGATGCCCCGGCCACGGTGGAGACGGCCCTGTCCCACCTGACGGCCTGCGGTCTGGTGGCGTCCGGGCCGGACGGTGCCTTCTCGGTGGCGCCGCCCGCGGTCGCGCTCGGTGCGCTGATCAGCGAGCAGCGCAGCGCCCTGCGCAGCGCCGAACTGGCACTCGTCACGCTCGCCGAGGAGTACCGGGGGGCGGTCGCCGGACGCACCATCGACGAGCTGATCGAGGTGGTCACCGGCGTCGACGCGGTCCGCCACCGGTTCGCCCAGGTGCAGCACGCCGCCCGTACGGAGGTCCGCAGCTTCGTCACCCTGCCCTTCATCGCCGTACCACCGGGCAGCAACGCGGTGGAGTCGGTGGCCGTGGGGCAGGGGGTCCGCTTCCGGGTCGTGGTGGACCGCCCGGCGCTCGCCGAACCCGGTGTGGTCGCCGAGACCCTCGAATCACTGCGCAGCGGCGTCCAGGTACGGGTGGTCGAGTCGTTGCCGATCAAGCTCATCCTGGCCGACGCGGAACTGGCCCTGGTGCCGTTGACCGCCACGCCCGGCGGCGAGCCCGGTGCGGTGCTGCTGCACCGCACCGGACTGTTGGCTGCGATGGACGCGCTGTTCGAGATCGTGTGGCGGCACGCCCACCCGCTCGAGGTCTCCGCCGCGGGCGAGGCGTCCGACCACGCCATCGGCGGGCCCGACAGCCCGACCGAGCTGGACCGCAGGATCCTGGCGCTGCTGCTGGCCGGGCTCACCGACCAGGTCGTCGCCGCCCAGCTCGACCTGTCGTTGCGGACCCTGCAACGGCGGCTGCGGCACCTGATGGACCTCGCGGGCGTCGAGACCCGGATGCAGCTCGGCTGGCACGCCGCGCGCCACGGCTGGGCCTGAGCCGCCCCGGCGACGGTCAGGCCAGAAGACCTGCCGGCGTACCCGTCAGAAGAAGAGCCCCCGGCGCTGGAGGGACTGCCGGAGCCAGCCGTCGAGCTGGGCAGCCCAGTCGGTCTGCTGGGCGGTGGCGTGGTCGACGGTGAACCGGCCGAACGCGTCCCGCCCCTCGGTGAAGAGGCCGCCCCGCTTGTCGACCTCCAGGACGACCTGGATGTGCTGCGGGTTCGTGACGAAGGTCAGTTCGAGCTGGTTGATCGCGCTGGCGTACTGCGGCGCGGGGTAGAACTCGATCTCCTGGTAGAACGGCAGGTGCTGCTGCACGCCGTAGATCCGGCCCCGCTCCACGTCCGCGCGGGCGAACCGGAAGCCCAGCCGCAACAGCGCCTGGAGAATCTGCTCCTGGGCCGGCAGCGGGTGCACCGCCACCGCGTCCAGGTCGCCCTTGTCGACCGCCCGGGCCACCTCCAGCTCGGTACGCAGCCCCATCGTCATGCCGTGCAGGTGCTGCCCGTACAGCTGGGTGAGCGGGGTCTCCCACGGCACCTCGAACCGGAACGGCACGTCGTGCCGCTGCCCGGCCTCCAGCCGGAACGCGCCGGTGACCTGCTGGCGGTGGAACTCCTGGTTGGTCTCGTACTCGTTGTCGCCGCTCTCCACCTCGACCCGGGTGATCAGCCCGAGCGCCAGGTATTCGATGTCCGTCGCGTGGTCCCCGCCGACCACCTGGATCCGCCCCTCCAGGTGCCCACCTGGACGGCAGTTCGGGTTGGCCAGCACCGTCTCGACTGACGGACCGCCCACGCCCATCGCCTGCATGAGTTTCTTGAAGACCACACCGACCTCCGATTGCCTCTTGAGTGACGGCCCGGCTGGCCGACCGGTGGCAACGTAACCGGGCTCCGCAACCCCCGCCATACGTTCTCTCGCTATTCCTGTCGGTTCCCCGATCGCCTCACTCCCGTTTTACGCGCCCCCGGGCAAGCTGTGTCTCACCGGCGCCACTGGCCCGGTACGCGCGAAGTTGACGCGGGGAGGCGACAGAGATGGTTCTGCAGATGAGCGAGCACCCGAAGACCCCGGCCACCACCGACACCGACGACCACGGGTCCGTGGAGACCCTGGCGGACCTGGACGCCACCGACGAGCGTGGCACGTCCACCGACCTGGTGCGGGCGTACCTCAACGGCATCGGACGTACCAAGCTGCTCACCGCCGCCCAGGAGGTCGAACTCTCCAAGCGGATCGAGGCCGGCCTCTTCGCCGAGGAGAAGCTCGCCACCTGCACCCCCGTCTCCGCCCAGCTCCGGGCGGACCTGGAGGTCGTCGCGGCGGAGGGGCGGGCCGCCAAGGACCACCTGCTGGAGGCGAACCTGCGGCTGGTGGTCAGCATCGCCAAGCGGTACACCGGACGCGGCATGGCCTTCCTCGACCTCATCCAGGAAGGCAACCTCGGCCTCATCCGCGCCGTCGAGAAGTTCGACTACACCAAGGGCTACAAGTTCTCCACCTACGCCACCTGGTGGATCCGCCAGGCCATCACCCGCGCCATGGCCGACCAGGCCCGCACCATCCGCATCCCGGTGCACATGGTCGAGCAGGTCAACCGGATGGTCCGGGTCCGCCGGGAACTCGCGGTCTCGCTGGGCCGGGAGCCCACCGTCGCCGAGGTGGCCGTCGCGCTCGGTGTGCCGGAGTTCCAGGTCATCGAGCTGATCTCGTACGACCGGGAGCCGGTCAGCCTGGACCAGGCGGTCGGCGAGGACGGCGAGAGCGCCCTCGGTGACTTCGTCGCCGCCGTCGACCCGCGGCAGGAGCCCGGCGACGAGATCGCCAACGGCCAGCTCCGCCAGGAGGTACGGATCGTGCTGGCCACCCTGTCGCAGCGGGAGGAGGCGGTGATCCGGCTCCGGTTCGGCCTCGACGACGGCCGGCAGCGCACCCTCGACGAGGTCGGCCGGGAGTTCGGTCTCTCCCGGGAGCGGATCCGGCAGATCGAGAAGGTGACCCTGCTGAAGCTGCGCGACCCGGAGCGGGCTCAGCGGCTGGAGGCGTACGCAAGCTGAACCGGCACCACCCGAGGGCCCCGGCGGTTCGCCGGGGCCCTCGGCCGTCAGCCGGCGGAGAATGATCGTGACCACCGCAACCGGAGTCGATCGAGGGAGGCCGTCGTGAACTGGACATTGGAGGTCGTCGTGGTGCCGGTCACCAACGTCGACCGGGCCCGGGACTTCTACGCCCGGCAGCTCGGCTTCGCCGTCGACCACGACACCCGGATCGGCGACGAAGCCCGGATCGTCCAGCTCACCCCGCCCGGATCGGGCTGTTCCGTGGTGATCGGCACCGGCACCGTGCCCCGGATGCCGCCCGGCTCGCTCAAGGGACTCCAGCTCGTCGTGCCGGACCTGCGTCGGGCTCACGCCGAACTGATCGCCCGTGGGGTGCCGGTCAGCGACATCCAGGTGATCGGCGAGAACCCCCGGCCGGTGCCGGACCCGCTGGACAACGTCGGATTCTTCTTCTTCGAGGACCCGGACGGCAACGGCTGGGCGGTTCAGCAGATCTCCAGCCGGGGGTGACCTCACGCGGGCTGAGGTGTTTGCAGGGGACCCTTCCTCATCAAAAAACGCGAGCAGGGGTCCCCTGCAAACACCTCAGCCCCCCGCCTCCGTCCGTCCGGGCGGCAGGCTGACGGCCGGTGGGGACGGCGCTCAGAGTCGGCGGGGGCCGGTGTCCGGGCGGGTGGCGGCGGCGCCGATCCGGACGGTGGCGTGCAGCACCGAGATGCCGTCGGCCCGGACCAGCACCGGGTTCAGGGTGAGCGCGCGGACCCGGGGCTGTTCGTCGGCGAGCCGGCCGACCCGGAGCAGCAGGTCGACCAGGGCGTCCCGGTCCACCGGCTCGGCCCCCCGGTAGCCCCGCAGCAGCGGCGCGGCCCGGGGCTCGTCGACCAGCTCGCGGGCGTCCCGGTCGGTCAGCGGCACCGCCCGCCATGCCCGGTCGCCGAGCAGTTCGGTGGCGACCCCGCCCAGGCCGAACCCGACGACCGGCCCGAACGTCGGGTCCTCCACCAACTCCACCACGCAGGCCACCCCGGGCGGGACCATCGCCTGGACCAGGACGTCCGCGCCGAAGAGCGCCGCCATCTCGTCGTACGCCCGGCGCACCGCGACCGGGTCGGCCAGGGCGAGGCGGACCGCGCCGAGGTCGAGGCGGTGCCGCAGCCCGGCGGCCGCCGCCTTCAGCGCCACCGGGAAGCCGATCCGTCCGGCAACCTCCGCGGCCTCGTCGGCGGACCGCACCGGCACCGAGTCGACCACCTCGACGCCGTACGCGCCGAGCAGCCGGCCGGCCTGGTCGGGGCCGTCGACCCGGATCGCCGCGTCAGCCGCGGCGGCGTCGACATCGGACAACTCGGGCACGGCGCCCGGCGGCCGGCGCAACCAGTCCGTGTACGTGGTCACCCGGGCCAGCGCCCGGACCGCCTCCTCCACGCCGGAGTAGGCCGGGACGTCGGCGGGAAGTCCGCCGGCCAGGAAGGTCGCCACGACCGGCTTGCCCGTATCGAGCACGCCGGCCAGCCCGGCGGCGAAGTCCGCGTCGGTGTCCACCAGCTGCCCGGGCAGCGGCGGGGCGAAGACCGCGACCAGCGCATCGACCCGCTCGTCGGCGGCGGTCGCGGTCAGGGCCAGGGCGAACTCACTCGTCCCCGCCCGGGGGCCGACGTCGCGGGGGTAGCCGGCGGCGACCTCGAGCCCGTGCGCCGCGCAGGCCGTGGCGGCGAGCCCGGTCAACGCGGAGGAGTTGCCGACGACACCGACCCGCCGGCCCGCCGGCAACGGCTGCTTGGCCAGCAGCACCCCGACGTCGAAGAGTTCGGTCACGGTGTCGACCCGGATCACCCCGGACTGGGCGAAGAGCGCGCTGACCGCGACCTCGTCCGGGCCGCCGGGCAGAGCGGCAGGTCGGGCCGGGGAGGCGAGCGCCACCACCGGCTTGGCCCGCCCGATCCGCCGGGTCAGCCGGGCGAACTTGCGCGGGTTCCCGAAGGTCTCCAGGTAGAGCATGATCACGTCGGTGGCCGGGTCGTCCTGCCAGTACTGGAGCAGGTCGTTGCCGGAGACGTCGGCCCGGTTGCCGGCCGAGACCAGGCTGGACAAGCCCAGACCACGCCGGTCCGCCTCGGCGAGCAGGGCCACCCCGAACGCGCCGGACTGGCTGAAGAACCCGACCCGGCCGGCCGGCGGCAGGACCGGGGCGAGGGTGGCGTTGAGGCGTACCGCCGGATCGGTGTTGGCGATGCCCAGGCAGTTCGGGCCGACCACGCGCATGCCGGCGGCGTGTGCCTGCCGGACCAGGGCGCGCTGGGCCGCCGCCCCCGCCGCGCCCGCCTCGGCGAACCCGGCGGAGATCACCACCAGGCCGTGCACCCCGGCCGCCGCCGCGTCGGCCACCACCGCCGGCACCGCGTCCGGGGTCACCGCGACCACCGCCAGGTCCACCGGCTGACCGGCGTCGGCCGCCGATGGGTACGCGGGCAGCCCGGCGACCGTGGCCGCGCTCGGGTGCACCGGGACGACCGCACCGGCGAACCCGAAGTCGCGCAGATGCCCGAGCACCGCCGCGCCGACCCCCTGGCCGGTGGCGCTGGCCCCGTACACGGCGATCCCGTGCGGGGCGAGCAGCCGGGCGATCGACCGGGCCTCGGTACGCTGCTCGCGGCCCCGCTGCACCTCGAGGGTCTGCTCGGTCGGGGCGATCGGGAAGCTCAGGTGCACCACCCCGTCGGCGAACTGCCGCTGGACCTGGTACCCGAAATCGGCGAAGACCCGCTGCATCGCCCCGTTGGCCGGGAGCACCTCGGCGACGAAGGACGTGATGCCAGCCCGCCGGGCCGCGTCGGCGAGGTGCTCCAGCAGCACCGAACCGATCCCCCGCCCCTGGTAGGCGTCCTCCACCACGAACGCCACCTCGGCGTCCGGCGAGCGCGGGCCGAGCCGCTCGTACCGGCCGACGGCGACGATCCGGTCGCCGGCCAGCACCACGAACGCCTCCCGGTCGTGGTGGTCGACGTACACGAACCGGTGCAGGTCCCGGTCCGGAATGCGCGGGTACGGGGAGAAGTAGCGCAGATAGCGGGTGCGCTCGGAGAACCGGGAGTGCATCGCCACGATGGCCGGCGCGTCGTCCGGGTCGATCCGTCGCAACTGGACGGTCGTACCATCGCTGAGCAGTACGTCCACGGTGCTCACGTCCGGTACCTCCCCGGCCGGTTCAGTCTCTCGGGTCGTGCGGGTCGAGCCCGAACAGCGGGAAGACCGACCGGCGGGTGGCGGCGATGGCCCGATCCACCGCGTCCGGCTCACCGTTCGGCTGCCACGGCTCGTGCGTCGGGTCCACGCCGTCGCCCATCCGCAGCGGCACCACCCGGCCCGGCCGGCGGGCGGCGGCCAGCGCCCGCCAGGCCGGCGGGGTGAGGGTGGCCGGGTCGACCGGCTCGCCGGTGGCCACCGCGAGCAGGTGGGTCCAGGCCCGAGGCACCACCTCGACCAGGGCGTACCCACCGCCGCCGGTGGCCACCCAGCGTCCCTCGCACAACTCGTCGGCGAGTGCCCGCAGGGCGAGGTAGGTGGCCCGTTGCCCCTCGACGCTGAGCCGCAGGTCGGCCAGGGGGTCGAGCCGGTGTCCGTCCGCGCCGCACTGGGTGACCAGCACCTGCGGCCGGAACGCGCGGAGCACCGACGGCACCACCGCGTGGAACGCCCGCTGCCAGCCGGCGTCGTCGGTGCCGGGCGGCAACGGCAGGTTCACCGCGCTGCCCGGTGCCGCCGGGCCACCCGTCTCGTCCGGAAAGCCGGTGCCGGGGAAGAGCGCGAGCGGCGTCTCGTGCAGGCTGACCGTCAGCACCCGGGGCTCGTCCCAGAAGATCTGCTGCACCCCGTCGCCGTGGTGCACGTCCACGTCGACGTAGGCGACCCGCTCCGCGCCCAGGTCGAGCAGGCGGGCGATGGCCACCGCCGGGTCGTTGTAGACACAGAAGCCGGCGGCCCGCCCGGCCATGGCGTGGTGCAGCCCGCCGGCCACGCTCACCGCCCGCCGCGCCTCGCCCCGCCAGACCGCCTCGGCGGCGGCCACCGTGGCACCGGCCACCAGCGCGCTGGACTCGTGCATGCCCTCGAAGATCGGGTTGTCCACGGTACCCAGGCCGTACCCGGAGAAGAACGGGTCGTGCGGGGCCGCCCGGACCGCGTCCAGGTAGTCCGCCCGGTGCACCCGGGTCAGCAGCGCCTCGTCGGCCGGCGCGGGTCGCACCATGCGCACCCCGGGCCGGTCGAGCACGCCCAACTCGCGGGCGAGCGCGACGGTCAGCTCCACCCGTACCGGATCCAGGGGATGGTCACCGAGGTCGTAGTCGAGCAGCGCCGCGTCCCAGACCACCACCGTGTCGTCGGACATGGGGTCATCGTCGCACGGGGGCCCACCAGACGGGCCAGCCAGGCTGTGCCGTTCCAGCCGACCGGCACGCGGGTCCCGGCCGATGGGCCACCCGGGCCGGGGTGCGCGGGTCACGGCCGACCTGGCCTGGACGTCCCGGCCGGCGCGTGACGTCAGCGTTCCGGCTCCGGGCCGGTGGCCACCGGCCGGTCCGGGTCGGCCAGCCACCCGCTCCACGAACCGACGTACAGGGCCGCGTCGGGCCGGCCGGCGAGGTGCAGCGCCAGCACCGTCTGCGCGGCGGTCACCCCTGATCCGCAGTACGCCCCGACCGGCTGATCGGCGGTGACCCCGGCGGCGGCGAACCGGTCCCGCATCAGAGCGACGGACGGGAAGCGGCCCTCGGCGACGTACTCCGGGGCGGGCAGGTTCGCCGCACCGGGGATGTGTCCGGCGACCGGGTCGACCGGCTCGGCCTCACCCCGGTAACGCGGGGCGGCCCGGACGTCGAGCAGCACCCCCGTGTCGGCGGCGGCGAGCCGGGCGGCGGCGTCGGCGTCGAGCACCGGCAACCCGCCGGGACGGACGGTGACGTCGCCGGGCGGAGGAGCCGGCACGTCGGTGTCGACCGGCAGGCCGGCGGCCGCCCAGGCCGGAAAGCCCCCGTGCAGCACCCGGACCGGGCGGTGTCCAGCCCAGCGCAGCGTCCACCAGGCGCGGGCCGCGGCCATCCCGTCACCGCCGTCGTACACCACCACCGGGTGCCCCTCCCGGACGCCCGCGCGGCGCAGCGCCGCCTGGAGCACGGCCGGGTCGGGCAGCGGGTGCCGCCCGTCGGGGCCGGGCGGACCGCACAGCTCGGTGTCCAGGTCGACGAAGACCGCACCGGGCAGGTGGCCGGCGGCGTAGTCGCCCCGGCCGGGCGGGCCGGCGAGCCGCCAACGGACGTCGAGCAGGATGGGCGGGTGGGCGTGACCGATCTCGACGGCCAACTCCGCCGCCTCGACCAGGAGATCGTCGGTACCGGACATGGCGTCCAGTTAACCCCATCGCACCGTCCTGACCGGCGGTTCGCCGCCGGCCGTCGACCGGTCACCGGGGTAGCATCGATTCTTGGGAGGACCTGCCACGTGAAACATGATCTGGTCGACACGACCGAGATGTACCTGCGCACCATCCTCGAACTCGAGGAGGAGGGGGTGCCGCCGCTGCGCGCCCGGATTGCCGAGCGGCTACGGCAGAGCGGTCCGACCGTCAGTCAGACCGTCGCCCGGATGGAACGCGACGGGCTGCTCACCGTCGAGGGCGACCGGCACCTCGCACTGACCCCGCTGGGCCGCGGCACGGCCGTCTCGGTGATGCGCAAGCACCGCCTCGCCGAGCTGCTGCTGGTCAACGTGATCGGCATGCCCTACGAGGAGGCCCACGAGGAGGCCTGCCGGTGGGAGCACGTGATGAGCGACGCGGTGGAGAAGCGGGTCTACGACCTGCTCAACCGCCCGACACGCTCCCCGTACGGCAACCCCATCCCAGGGCTGGAGGAGTTGGGCACGCCGGAGCAGCCCAGCGCCGAGGCGGTCGACGGCGAACGGAACCTGGCCTTCCCCGGCCTCGCCGGGCGGGTGATCGTACGGCGGATCTGCGAGAGCGTACAGACCGACGCGGACGTGCTGCGCCAGCTGCACGCCGCCGGGGTGGACCCGGGCGCCACGGTGACGGTCGCCCAGGAACGGGACGCGGTCACCATCGACCGCTCAGGCGAGAAGATCCGTCTCCCCCGCGAGGTCGCCTCCCGGGTGTTCGTCGCCGCCCACTGATTCGTCACACCCGCTGATTCGTCCACCCCGGTTTCCGACGTGCGCCGGGCGGGCCGGTGCCCGTCCGGCTCAGTCGGTGACGTACGGGCAGTGCCGGCAGCCGCGCCCGCAGCAGGTGCCGCGCCGGGCGAGAAAGCCGGCGGTGAGGACGAACAGACCGGTCCCCGGGTCAAGGTAGCCGGCTTCGCCGGCGGCCAGGGCGGCGGCGTGCGCGGCGAGGATCCGCTCCCGCTCGGGATGCCGGGGCGACAGGCGGGACGGGTGGGGCTCGCTCAACGCCCGTGCCGCCAGCGGCCGCCGCTCTCCACCCACCCGTGCAGTGTAGGTGGGGCGGGCGGCGAGAAGCGGACGAGAGTACCCCGTCGTCCGGGGCAGCCGGGTACGGGACGAGGCGGAACGGGGCCGGCTCAACCACTGCGCGGTGCGGAGCACGACGACCGCCTCCCAGGGCCAGGTCGTGGCGTACATGGACTACGCCGACAGCTGGGTCGAGGTCACCGTCTTCGCCCCCACGGGCCGGGAACTACACGGCGCACGTCGCGTACGCCGCGGGCTACGGCGACGCGCAGCACACCCTCACCGTCAACGGCGGCGCGCAGGTGGTCACCTATCCGAACACCGGCTGGGAGACCTGGCGACAGGTACAGGCCGACGTCACGCTGAACGCCGGCTTCAACACCCTGCGGCTCACCCACCGGAGCCGCTGGGCGGAACTCGACTTCGTCGAGGTCACCTGACGGCCGTCGCCAACCCCGCCTGCGGCGGCCGGAAGCGTTCGATCGGCTCTCGAGAGAGGCTCGACCCCGAACAACAAAAAGACGTTTGTGAATATTGACAGGTGAGGCTAGGCGGTCCAGAGTGTCCAACATCATTTCGTCCCGCTAGGAGCTTCGATGTTCCGACGTACACTCCGGATCGCCGCTGCGCTGCTGCTCACCGCGACCGCGAGCCTGGTCGTCGCCACGACGACGGCCGCCCCCGCCCAGGCCGACACCTGTTACACCTGGCCCCGCTACCTGCACGCCGGCATGACCGGCGACGATGTGCGGCAGCTGCAGATCCGGATCTCCGGTTATCCCGCCTACGGCCAGGTCCTCGCCCTCGACGGCTCGTACGGCCCGGCGACCGAAGCGGCGGTGCGCCGGTTCCAGCAGGCGTGGGGGCTCACCGTCGACGGCAAGGCCGGACCGCAGACCCTCGGCAAGATCTACGACCTGCAGGACGGCGACTGCACCCCGGCCAACTTCTCCTACAGCGAGATGAACCGCTGCAACTCGGACTGGTCCGGCGGCGCGGTCTCCGCCTCGACGGCGAAGTTCAACGCGTTGGTCGTGATGTGGAAGCTAGAGGCGATGCGGCACGCACTCGGCGACGTCTCCATCAACATCTCCAGCGGCTTCCGCAGTTACGCCTGCAACAGTGCGGTCGGCGGCTCGCCGACGAGCAAGCACGTCTACGGGCTCGCTGCCGATCTCATCGGACGCCCGTCCCTCTGCACGCTGGCCAAGCAGTCCCGTTACCACGGGTTCAACCTGATCCTCGGCCCCGGTTACCCCGACCACAACGACCACACCCATGTCGCCACCCAGACGAACCTCTACTGGGAAGCCCCTTCCTGCGGGATCTGAGCCGCAGCGAACGCCGCACGGGGAGCGGGCCCGTGGCTGGACGACCCGGAAACGTTCACCGCGACCGTCGCCGCCTTCCTCCGCTGAACCACCGACGGCCGACCGACGCCGCCTCGCCCGGCGCAGGCGTGACGCGCGGGACGGGTTCACTGCGACCTGAGCCGCGCCGGGCGGCGGGCCGGTCCGGGCGGGCCAGGGCAGCACGCGACCGCCCGGACCGGGATCGGTCCGGGCGGTCGTCACCGTACGACGTCAGCTACAGCCGCTGGTGGAGCCGCAGCCCTCGCAGACGTAGCAGCTTCCGGCGGGGCGCATCTTCGTACCGCAGGTGAAGCAGAGCGGCGCGTCGGCGGCCTTGCCGATCACCGCCTCCAGCAGCTCCGTGGAGGAACCGACCGACGGCGCCGGCTTGGCGGCGGGCTCGGCAACCGGCTCCGGCTTCGACTCGACCGGGGCGGAGGCGGCCATCGCGGCGAGGTCCGCGCCGCCCTCGGCGGCCTCGGCCTCGGCACGCATCTGGGCGGTCCGCTCGGCAGCGGTGAAGATGCCCAGCTCGGCGCGGGTCTCGTAGGGCAGGAAGTCCAGCGCCAGGCGACGGAAGATGTAGTCCATCACCGAGGCCGCGATCCGCACGTCCGGGTCGTCGGTCATCCCGGCCGGCTCGAACCGCATGTTGGTGAACTTGCTGACGTACGTCTCCAGCGGCACGCCGTACTGGAGGCCGATGGAGATGGCCACCGAGAAGGCGTCCATCACGCCGGCCAGCGTCGAGCCCTGCTTGGACATCTTGAGGAAGACCTCGCCCAGGCCGTCGTCCGGGTACGACGACGCGGTGAGGTAGCCCTCGGCCCCGCCGACGGAGAAGCTGACCGTCTGGGACGGACGCTTCTTCGGCAGCCGCTTGCGCACCGGGCGGTACTCGACGACTTTCTCCACGGTCTTCTCGACCCCGGCCGGTGCGGTCTCGGTGCCCTTGTTCGGCTTGGCCACCGAGAGGGGCTGGCCGACCTTGCAGTTGTCCCGGTAGATCGCCAACGCCTTCAGGCCGAGCTTCCAGCCCTCGAAGTAGATCTTCTCGACGTCCTCGACGGTGGCCGCCTCCGGCATGTTGACCGTCTTGGAGATGGCGCCGGAGATGAACGGCTGGACCGCCGCCATCATCCGCACGTGCCCCATCGGCGCGATCGAGCGCTCGCCCATCGCGCAGTCGAAGACCGGGTAGTGCTCCGGCTTGAGGCCGGGGGCGTCCACCACGTGGCCGTGGTCGGCGATGTGCTCGACGATCGCCTCGACCTGCTCCTCCGGGTAGCCGAGGCTGCGCAGCGCGCGGGGCACGGTCTGGTTGACGATCTGCATCGAGCCGCCGCCGACCAGCTTCTTGAACTTGACCAGGGCTAGGTCGGGCTCGACGCCGGTGGTGTCGCAGTCCATCATCAGGCCGATGGTGCCGGTGGGGGCCAGCACGCTGGCCTGCGCGTTCCGCCAGCCGAACTTGTCACCGACCTTGTTGCCCTGGGTCCACTGCCGGGTCGCCTCGCGGACGATCGCGGTGGCGACGGTGCCGCTCGGCTTGATCTCGTCGTTGGCGGCGGCGTGCTTGCGCATCACCCGCTTGTGCGGCTCGGCGTTGCGGGCGTAGCCGTCGTACGGGCCGACGATGCCGGCCAGCTCGGCCGAGCGGCGGTACGCCGTGCCGGTCATCAGCGAGGTGATCGCGGCGGCCACCGAACGGCCCTGCTCCGAGTCGTACGGCAGGCCGGAGGCCATCAGCAGCGCGCCGAGGTTGGCGTACCCGATGCCGAGCTGACGGTAGGCGCGGCTGGTCTCGCCGATCTTCTCGGTCGGGAAGTCGGCGAAGCTGATCGAGATGTCCATCGCGGTGATGACCAGCTCGACGGAGCGGACGAACTTCTCCACCTCGAAGCCCCCGTCGGCGCGGAGGAACTTCATCAGGTTCAGTGAGGCCAGGTTGCAGGAGGAGTTGTCCAGGTGCAGGTACTCCGAGCACGGGTTCGAGGCGGTGATCCGCCCGGTCTCCGGGCAGGTGTGCCAGTCGTTGATCGTGTCGTCGTACTGGAGGCCCGGGTCGGCGCACTCCCAGGCGGCCTGGGAGATGGTGCGGAAGAGCTTCTTCGCCTCGATCGTCTCGATGGTCGCCCCGTCGAGCCGACCGCGCAGGTCGAACCCGCCGTCGTTCTCCACCGCCGTCATGAACTCGTCGGAGACCCGGACCGAGTTGTTGGCGTTCTGGTACTGGACGCTGACGATGTCCGCGCCCCCGAGGTCCATGTCGAAGCCGGCGTCCCGCAGCGCGCGGATCTTGTCCTCCTCGCGCGCCTTGGTGACCACGAACTCCTGGATGTCCGGGTGGTCCACGTCGAGGATGACCATCTTCGCCGCGCGCCGGGTGGCGCCGCCGGACTTGATGGTGCCGGCCGAGGCGTCCGCGCCGCGCATGAAGCTGACCGGGCCGGAGGCGTTGCCACCGGAGGAGAGCAGCTCCCGGGAGGAGCGGATCCGGGAGAGGTTCACCCCGGAGCCGGAGCCGCCCTTGAAGATCAGCCCCTCCTCCTTGTACCAGTCGAGGATCGAGTCCATCGAGTCGTCGACAGCGAGGATGAAACACGCGCTGACCTGCTGCGGCGACGGCGTGCCGACGTTGAACCAGACCGGCGAGTTGAAGCTGAACACCTGGTGCAGCAGCATCCAGGTCAGCTCGTGGGCGAAGACCTCGGCGTCGGCCGGGCCCGCGAAGTAGCCGTACTTCTCACCGGCGGCCCGGTAGGTGTCGACCACCCGGTCGATGAGCTGCTTGAGCGACCGCTCCCGCTCCGGGGTGCCCACCGCGCCCCGGAAGTACTTGGTGGTCACGATGTTGGCCGCGTTGACGCTCCAGGACTGCGGGAACTCGACCCCGCGCTGCTCGAAGTTGATCGAGCCGTCCCGCCAGTTCGTCATCACGACGTCCCGGCTCTCCCAGGTCACCTCGTCGTACGGGTGCACCCCCTCGGTGGTCCACACCCGCTCGACCTTCAGACCGGTGGTGGCCCCGCCGGCCTTCGTCGTCCGCGTACGACTGGCTGTCACGCCGTCCCCCGCCATCTCATCCGCCCCCTCGTCTGCGCGGTAACCAACCGCGCGTCGTCACTTAATCGCTCGAAAAACTCAGTTGGTGCGGTCTGCCGCCCCGGCGGCGGCCCCGTCGCCCTCGACGCCCGCCCGGACACTCGCCGCCGCCCGCAGCGTGTCGATCTCGCGCTCGAAGTCGGCCAGCGAGTCGAAGGACCGGTAGACGCTGGCGAAGCGGAGGTAGGCCACCTCGTCCAGGTCCCGCAGCGGGCCCAGGATCGCGAGCCCCACCTCGTGGCTCGGGAGCTCCGCCGCGCCCTTGGCCCGCACGGTCTCCTCGACCTTCTGTGCCAACAGGGCGATCGAGTCGTCGTCGACCGGCCGGCCCTGGCATGCCTTGCGGACCCCGCCGATGATCTTCGTACGGCTGAACGGCTCGGTCACCCCGCTCCGCTTGACCACGGCGAGGACCGCCTCCTCGACCGTGGTGAACCGCTTGCCACATTCCGGGCAGGCCCGGCGACGCCGGATCAACTGGCCGTCGTCGGCCTCCCGCGAGTCGACCACCCGGGAGTCGGCGTGCCGGCAGTACGGGCACCGCATCGCCGAACCTCCTTCATCGATCGCGGCCGCGCCCCGTCCCCGGACACGCGTCATCACGGCGGAACCATCGGTCGATGGCCGCCGCCGTAGACGCCGAACGGGGAGTGCGGTCGGTAGTCGAACCCAACCTATAGGCGACTTACACCCATGTGACTACTACATCTAGGGGTCGACCGTATGCCGCGGACCGGCGGCGGTCAAGTTGGGAGCGGCGTGTCCGGCGCGTCATGTCGAACCCCCACTCCCAACGCCCGGACCGGCCCACCGGTTACCGCTCCACCAGCCGGACAATCGAACAGGAGTTCGAGCACGCGTACCATTTACCAGAAACCGGCGTACCGCGAGGACGGTATTCCCCGCGACACGCCGGAATCAGGTCGTACAGGCGTTTGAAAATAACCCATCCCACCTATACGGTCGGGAACAACCGGACCGGCGCGCCGTCGAGGCGCCCGGCTGCGACATCCGTAGGCACCACCAGCCGCCGAGGCACCAGCGCCGACCAGGGAGGACGGACGTGTCGACCGAGGACCGGGCCAGCCGGCCGAAGCCCCCGCAGCAGATCGCCGAGGCGGGGCCGCCGGCCACCCGCCGTCGGGCCGCGCGCAGCCGGACGGGCCAGCCCGCCGTGCGTCCGGTCACCCCGGTGGTCAGCGCCTTCCCCGACCCGGCCACGGTCGACCTGACCGCCCGGCAGCGCCGGATCCTGGACTTCATCCGGGACTGGGTCGACCGGCACGGGTACCCGCCCAGCGTGCGCGAGATCGGTGAGGCGGTGGGCCTGGTCTCCCCGTCCAGCGTCGCCTACCAGCTCAAGGAGTTGGAACGGAAGGGCTTCCTGCGGCGCGACCCGAACCGCCCCCGCGCGGTGGACGTCCGTCCGCCCAGCGACATGATCGACGACGAGGCCACCCGCTCGCAGCGGCCCGCCCCGGCGTACGTGCCGATGCTCGGTCGGATCGCCGCCGGTGGGCCGATCCTCGCCGAGCAGACCGTCGAGGACATCTTCCCCCTCCCCCGCGAACTGGTGGGCGAGGGCGAGGTCTTCATGCTCCAGGTCAAGGGCGACTCGATGCTCGACGCCGCCATCTGCGACGGGGACTGGGTCGTGGTCCGGCAGCAGCCGACCGCCGACAGCGGCGAAATCGTGGCCGCGATGCTCGACGGCGAAGCGACCGTCAAGACCTACCGCCACCGCGACGGGCACGTCTGGCTGATGCCGCAGAACCCGGCCTTCGACCCGATCCCCGGTGACGACGCGACCATCATGGGCCGCGTGGTGGCGGTGCTCCGCCGCATCTGACCGCCGGGCCGGCACCACCGGCCTTCCGCGTTACCGGTACCGGGGGTGCCCTGGTGGCTGTGGTCAGTACCGGGTGCCCCGCTGGTCGTGGCCGGGACCGTTGGCGCGTCCGTACCCTTCGCGGTCCGGTCCGCCCCGACGGCCGTACCCGTCCGGTTCGTCCCGCCGCCGACCGGGCGCACCACCGCGGCGCGGCGGTTCGGCCCGGCCACCGCCGTACCCGCCGCCGGGGGCACCGCCGCCGTAGCCGCCACCGCTGCCGCCGTACCCGTCCCGGTCGCCCTCGCCTCGGTAGCCGCCGCGCCCGCTGCCGTCGCGTTCCCTACCGCCGCGTTCGCCACCACGGGGCGGGCCCGAGCTGGCGGGCGGACCGCCGTACACGTTCGCGCCGCCTCGGCCGCCGTAGACCGCGCCCCCGGCGGGTGCTGCGGGTGGCGGCCCGGACGGGGCGGCACCGCCGTAGACGTTCCCCCCGCCCGCCCGACCGGACGGACGGCCAGCGGCGGGTTGCTGACCCCCGTAGACCGCGCCCCGCTGCGGCTCCCGTCCGGCCGGCGCGGCGCCGGGGCGACCCTTGCCACGGCGGTCGCCGCCGTCGCGGTCGGGCAGTTCGCCACTGACGTACGGATCGTCTTTCTTCCCGCTCCGCTCGGTGTCCGACTGGGGTCGACGTCGGGCCAGGACGATGCCGACGATGCCCGCCCCGACCAGCAGCGCGCCGAGCACGCCGACCGCCGCGATCAGATACGTGAGGTCGTCGAGGCTCAGCCCGTCCAGCAGGGAGCCGCCGGCGGCCTTCTGTTTGTCCTTCGACTCCTCGGCCACCGGCGGGGCGGCCTTGGCCGACGGCGTGTACGCCAGGATGTCGACCGCCGCGTCCTCGCCCAGGTTCCCGGCGTCGGAGACGGTGACGAAGAGCTTGCCGTCGGGGGTGTAGGAGATCGCCTCGCCGAACGGGTCGGTCAACGGGGTGACCCGGGGTTCGCCCTTGGTCAGGGCGGCGACGATGTCCCCGCCGGTGACGTCGTACTCGAAGGCGTCGGCGTAGGTACGCAGTACCACCCGGCCGCCGTCGGGTGAGCGGGCCGCCCCGGTGATCGCCACCCGGCCTTGCCCCTGGAACAGGTTGGGGGTGGTGGTCTTGGGGAGGGTGATCTCGCCGACCTTCTGCATCGGCACCGGCTCGGTGTTGTTGGTCTTGAGCGCGGCGGTCGGGGTGAAGATCTCCGATTTGCCGCTGAGCTCCTTGGTGATGATCAGCGGCTTGCCGTCGTCGCCGATCAGCAGCGCCTCGGCGTCGTGCGGCTCGCGCTCCGGGTAGGCGACCCGGTGCAGTTCGGGCTCCTCCGAGCCGTCGGCCGGCATGGTCCACAGCGCCACCCGCTCGCGCCGCTTGGCGCTGGTGACGTTGTCGCCGATGTCGGCGATCCAGAGCGTCTCGCCGTTCGGGGAGAGGGCCAGGTCCTCCGGGTCCAGCGGTCCTCCCCCTGAGTACCGGACGCCCTTGGTGATGCCGCACTTGGCGTTCAGGAAGAAGACCCGCTTGTGGCTGTCGATGTCGGTGCTGTCGTTGACCACGACGTAGCCGTTCTTGGTCGCGACCAGCCCGGAGAGTTCGCGGAGCTTCTCGTCGGTGACCGAGCAACGCTTCCGGCCGGGTGTGGGGGCAGCGTCCGAGGCGGCGGGGGCCGGAGCGGCAACCGCCGCCCCGGCGATCCCCACCGTGACCGTGAGCAGGCCGAGGGCAACCGTGATCGAGGAAACCGCGCGCCGCATGGGCTCAGTGTCGCATGTTCCGGTCGCCATTCGGACGACCCCGCGACCCCTACGGGCGACGCGCGGCGACCGCGTTCTCGTCCGTCTCGAACGGGGCCAGTTCGGCGGCGAGTGCGTCGCCGACCCGGACGTGCAGCAACGTCCCCTCCGGCAGGTGGGCGGTGCTGAGCACCTCGCCCTGCCGGTGCACTCGGGCGACCAGGTCACCCCGGTCGTACGGCAGCACGACGCGGACCTCGACCGCCGGGCGGGGCAGCCGCGCCTCGATACTGGCCCGCAACTCGTCGATGCCCCGGCCGGAGTGGGCGGAGACGAAGATCGCGTCCGGCCAGGCACGTTTGAGCCGCAGCAGCGTCTCCTCGTCGGCGGCGTCGATCTTGTTGACCGCCAGCAGCTCGGGCAGCCGGTCGGCGCCGACCTCGGCGAGCACCTCGCGGACCGCCCGGACCTGCTCCTCCGGGTCGGGGTGGGTGCCGTCGACCACGTGCACCACGAGATCCGCGTCGGCGACCTCCTCGAGCGTCGAGCGGAACGCCTCGACGATCTGGTGCGGCAGGTGCCGGACGAAGCCGACCGTGTCGGAGAGGGTGTAGAGGCGGCCGTCGGCGGTGGTGGCCCGCCGGGTGGTCGGGTCGAGGGTGGCGAAGAGCGCGTTCTCGACCAGCACCCCGGCCCCGGTCATCCGGTTGAGCAGGCTGGACTTGCCGGCGTTGGTGTAGCCAGCGATGGCCACTGCGGGGACCGCGTTGCGGGAGCGGCGGGCGCGCTTGGTCTGGCGTACCGTCCGCATGGCCTTGATCTCGCGGCGCAGCCGGGAGATCCGGTGGCGGATGCGCCGCCGGTCGGTTTCCAGCTTGGTCTCACCGGGACCACGCAGGCCCACGCCGCCGCCGGCCCCACCGCCGCGACCGCTACCACCGGTCTGCCGGGAGAGGGTCTCACCCCAACCGCGCAGCCGGGGCAGCAGGTATTCCAGCTGGGCCAGCTCGACCTGCGCCTTGCCCTCCCGGCTCTTGGCGTGCTGGGCGAAGATGTCGAGGATCAGGGCGGTGCGGTCGACCACCTTGACCTTGGTGCGCTGCTCCAGGTTACGGAGCTGGGACGGGGAAAGCTCACCGTCGCAGATCACCGTGTCGGCGCCGCTGGAGAGAACCACGGCGCCCAGGTCGTCGACCTTGCCCCGACCGACGTAGGTGGCCGGGTCCGGGCGGTTGCGCCGCTGGATCAGCCCCTCCAGCACCTGGGAACCGGCGGTTTCGGCGAGCGCGGCCAGCTCGGTGAGGGAGTTCTCCGCGTCGGTCACCGTGCCCTCGGTCCAAACCCCGACCAGCACCACCCGCTCCAGCCGTAGCTGTCGGTACTCGACCTCGGTGATGTCGCTGAGTTCGGTGGAGAGTCCGGGCACTCGACGCAGCGCCTGGCGTTCCTCCAGTTCCAGCTCGCCGGTGGTGGCGTCGAGTTCCTCGTCCTCGACCGGGACGAAGCCCTGCTGCTCTCGCAAACCGTATCTCCTGTCCGTTTTGACAAGTACGAAGCAATCGTGGCACGCGCGCAGCCCCACCGCACCTACTATTTGCCCGTTCCGGGGCCGATCAGGCGCGGTACGCGTCACCCGGGACCGGGCCGCTTGCTGGGCCGATCCGGCCAAAGGGTAGAAATGCGGGGTCGGCGGCACCGGGGCCGTCGAGCCAGACCGGAGGGACCCCCGTGGCCATCACCCGCCTGCCGAGCGCCGGATTCTCGATCACCATCCGGATCGCCGTAACCGCCGACGCGTCGTCGATCGGACGGCTCACCACCTGTGTCGGGGAGGCCGGGGCGATCGTCACCGCGCTGGACGTGGTCGACTCCGACCCGACCCACGTGGTGGTCGACCTGACCTGCGACACCGCCGACTCCGGCCACGCCGACCAGGTGGTGCAGGCGTTGACCGAGCTGGACGGGGTGGACGTCCGCAAGGTTTCCGACCGGACCTTCCTGCTCCACCTCGGCGGCAAGATCGAGGTGACCCCGAAGGTGGCGCTGCGTAACCGGGACGAGCTGTCCCGGGCGTACACGCCGGGGGTCGCCCGGGTCTGCCAGGCGATCGCCGAGAACCCGGCCGACGCGCGGCGGTTGACCATCAAGCGCAACACGGTGGCCGTGGTCAGCGACGGCTCGGCCGTGCTCGGGCTGGGCAACCTCGGCCCGGCCGCCTCGCTGCCGGTGATGGAGGGCAAGGCCGCGCTGTTCAAGCGGTTCGGCGGGGTGGACGCCTGGCCGGTGGTGCTGGACACCCAGGACACCGACGAGATCGTCAACATCGTCCGGGCGATCGCGCCCGCGTACGGCGGGATCAACCTCGAGGACATCGCCGCCCCGCGCTGCTTCGAGATCGAGTCGCGGCTGCGGGACCTGCTGGACATCCCGGTCTTCCACGACGACCAGCACGGCACGGCGATCTGCGTGCTCGCCGCGCTGACCAACGCGCTGCGCGTGGTGGGCAAGAAGATGTCGCAGGTCCGGGTGGTGGTCTCCGGCGCGGGCGCGGCCGGCACCGCGATCATGAAGCTGCTGCTGCGCCAGGGCGTCGGCGACATCATCGCGTACGACCGGCAGGGCGCGCTGCACCGTGGGCTGACCGGGCTCAACCCGGCCTGGCAGTGGCTGGCCGAGAACACCAACCGGGAGAACTACTCCGGTGACCTTCGTGGCGCGGTGCGCGGTGCGGACGTGTTCATCGGGGTGAGCGCGCCGAACCTGCTCACCGGCGAGGACATCGCCACCATGGCCGAGGACGCGATCGTCTTCGCGCTGGCCAACCCGGACCCGGAGGTCGACCCCCGGGAGGCGCGCAAGTACGCGGCGGTGGTCGCGACCGGCCGGTCGGACCAGCCGAACCAGATCAACAACGTGCTCGCCTTCCCGGGTGTGTTCCGGGGCATGCTGGACGCGCACGCCGAGGAGTTCACCGAGGAGATGGCGATCGCCGCCGCTCGGGCCATCGCGGACGTGGTCGGCGAGGACAAGATCAACCCGACGGTCATCGTCCCGAGCGTCTTCGACTCGCGGGTCGCCCCCGCGGTGGCCGCCGCCGTCCGCGCCGCCGCCCAGAACCCGGGCGCCACGCCGCCCCCGGCGGCCGATTCCGGCCCCGCCGACCTCCCCGAGATCGCCGCCGCCTCCTCCGCCACCCCCTGACCCACCCGGCTCCCCCACCACCCGGTCTCCAGATGTTTGCAGGGGACCCCTCCTCGTCAGAAACGAGTAACAGGGGTCCCCTGCAGACGTCTTGGTCGACCCGGCGGTCCGCGCGGCGGATCAGAGGAGCGTGCCGGTGGCTACCAGGAGGGCGGGGCCGGCCAGCCAGCAGGAGGTCGGCTCGATGGTGACCGTCAGGCGACCGCCCGGTACGTCGACCGCCACCACGCCGGTGTCCCGGTCGGCGTCCCGGAGTGCCACGGCTGCCACCGCGCACGCCCCGGTGCCGCAGGAGAGCGTCTCGGCCGAGCCGCGCTCGTACACCCGCATCAGCGCGTGCCCGTCGGTGCCGTCCACCGGTTCGCCGGGGCTGGTGAACTCGACGTTCACCCCGGCCGGGAAGAGCGCCGAATCGACGCCGGGCGGACGGGTGAGGTCGAGCGCCGCCAGGTCCAGCCCGACCGGCAGCGCGCAGACCAGGTGCGGGTTGCCGACGTCGACGGCGGTGCCGGGCAGGGTCAGCCCGCCCAGGGTGGCCGCCCCGGCGTCGTACAGCCTCGGGCGGCGCATCTCGACGGCGATGGTCTCCCCGTCGGCGCGGGCCCGCACCACGCCGGCCCGGGTCGCCACCGACAGGAGGCCGTCGGTCGGGGCAGCCAGCCCGGTGGCGAGCAGGTAGCGGACGAACACCCGAGCGCCGTTGCCGCACATCTCGGCGAAGGAACCGTCGGCGTTCCAGTAGTCCATGAACCACTCGGCCTCGCCGGCCTGCCCGGCTCCGTCCGGGTGCTTCGCGGCCCGGACCACCCGCAGTACGCCGTCCCCGCCGATACCGCGCCGCCGGTCGCAGAGCGCGGCGACCCGCTCGGGGGTCAGCGCCAGCTGCCCGTCCGGGTCGGGCAGGATCACGAAGTCGTTGCCGGTGCCATGGCCCTTGGTGAACTCCACGCCCTCATCATCCCGCAGCCGCAGGTGGCGCCCGGCGGGACTCAGGCCGGAGCGACCCGCACCACGTCCAGGGCGGCCTGGACCAGGTCCGGGGCGGCCCCGTCCAGCCAGTGCACCCGGGGATCGCGGCGGAACCAGGAGCGTTGCCGGCGGACGAATCGGCGGGTGGCGCGGATCGTCTCGTCGTGCGCCTCGGCCTCGGTCGACTCGCCGGCCAGGAACCGCAGCACCTGCTGGTAGCCGAGCGCCCGGCTGGCCGTACGGCCCTCGGGCAGGCCGTGGCCGACCAGCTCGCGGGTCTCGGCGACCAGCCCGTCGGCCCACATCCGGTCCACCCGCCGGGCGACCCGCTCGTCGAGCAGCGCGGTGTCCAGGTCGACGCCGAGCTGCACCGACGGGTAGAACGGGGTCGGCTCGGGCAGGGACGCGGCGAACGGCGCGCCGGTCAGCTCGACGACCTCCAGCGCGCGGACGATGCGCCGGCCGTTGCCGGGCAGGATCCCGGCAGCCGCGGCCGGGTCGACCGCGCGCAGCCGCTCGTACAGCGGGGCCGGGCCGACCGCCGCCAACTCTCGTTCCAGGCGGCCGCGCAGCTCGGGGTCGGTGCCGGGGAACTCGAACTGCTCCAGCACCGCCCGCACGTAGAGCCCGGAGCCGCCGACCAGCAACGGCACCCGGCCCCGGGCGAGGATGTCGTCGACGGCCGCGCGGGCGAATCGCTGGTACTCGGCGACGCTCGCCGGTTCGGTGACCGGCCAGATGTCGAGCAGGTGGTGCGGCACGCCCTCCCGCTCGACGGGCGTGAGCTTGGCGGTGCCGATGTCCATGCCCCGGTAGAGCTGCATCGAGTCGGCGTTGACCACCTCGCCGTCGAGGGCGTGCGCGAGGGCGATGCTCAGTGCCGACTTGCCGGCGGCGGTCGGCCCGACCACCGCGACGACGGTCACGCCCGCTCCCAGGCCGCCACGAGGTACGCCACGCCGTACGGGGCGGTGTGGTGGAGCAGGTCGCCCCGCCAGTCGCCGCCGGCGGCGCGTACCGCGCCGGACAGCACCTGCCAGGGCGCCCGACCGGCGGCTCCCAGCTCCGCCGAGAGCACCGGATCCAGGCCGAGCAGGGCGTCGGTGTCCGCGGTGGCCAGGGCCGTGGCAACCGCGTCGTCGTACGGCTGCGCGCGCGGGTCGTCGTAGCCGGGTGCCTTCTGTCCCCGGCAGGCTGACCCGTCCCCGAGCACCAGCAGCGCGGTACGCGCCTCGACGGCGGCCAGTTCCGCCCCGAGCTGTGCACACTCGGCACCGGAAGCGTCGGCGGCGACGGAGTGGGCGAACCGGGGCAGGTCCGTGCCGGAGCGTCCGACCAGCCACGCCCCGATGGTCAGGCTGAGCGGGAGGTACGGGCCACCGGCACAGTTGACCTTCCAGAGCCGGACCTGCCGGTCCAGGCCGTACGGGCGCAGCGAGCCGTGGTCGGCGGGGCGGAAGCGGGTTGTCCGGGGGCCGGAGCCGACCAGCAGGATCTGCTCGGGTTCGGCCGCGAGCAGCCGGCCGACCGCTTCGTCACAGGCCGCGCGGAGGTCGTCGAGCTCACCGGCGGCCGCCCCGGCGACCTCGGGCACGAGCAGCGGCGGGTGCGGGCAGACGGCGGCGGCGACCAGGGACACCAGGCAACCGTAGCGGCCGACACCGGGCCGGCGCTCCACGGGTGGAGGCCGGGATCGACCGCCCAGCCGTGGACGGACGGCTCAGCTCAGCGGCTGTTGGTAGTGGCGGGACAGTGCCGGCAGGTCCGGCTCACCGAACTTCTCCACCAGCGCCGCGAACCGGGCCACCTTGTCCACACCGAACCGCCGCACACTGGCGGCGTAGGACGCCGGGGTCAGGAACGTGGGCGGGGTGGTCTTGCTGTGGAACTTGTCCGCGTACATCACCAGTTCCTCTTCCAGGGTGTCGGCCGTGTAGTCGCCGGGCGGCAGCGGTAGACCCTGTCGCTGCACGTCCGCACGGGTGAGTCCGACCCCGGTGTGATGGGAGCAGAACCTGCTGATCGCTTCTGGATAGCCGAGATCACGGAGTAGTTCGTGTCCGAGCATCCCGTGGCAGACGTAGTTCTCGTGATCGAGTCGCCCTGCCTCGTCGTACAGGTGGTAGACGCCAATGTCGTGCAGCAGGCTGCCGGCCCGCACCAGGGCGACGTCCACCACCGGGTGGCACCGGTCGAGCAGCTGTTCCGCCACGGCGCAGACGATCTGGCAGTGGGTGTAGACGAGGTCGAAGGCTTCCTCGGTCGGCGCGTACCGTTCGTGCAGCGCCCGGATCTGCTCGTCGGTCGGGATCGCCCCCACCGGGTACGAGGAATCGCCCGGCACCGAACTCATGGTCCCTATGGCATTCGCTCTCCTGACACCCGTCGACGGACAGTACCGGCGCGGGGCACCGGGGACGGCTGTTGCCGCGCCCAGCGCCCCGCCGGATACGGCCACAGTCGGCCGCGCCCTGGCTCGGGTGGGACCTACCCGGCCTGGTCGCCCCAGCCGCCCTGGATCATCGTCTGGAACCGCCACTCGCCGCCGGTCTTGACCAGCACGTCGGCGTAGCGCACCTGCTGAATCTGCCCGTCGATGGTGAACTCCGCCTCGGTGAAGACCACCGCGAGGCTCGGGGTGAGCAGGTACGGCGTACGGGTGGAGTTCATCTCCAGGTCCCCCGGCGCGCCCAGCGCCCCGCCCATCACTTTCAGGTACTCCTCGCGGCCGAGCTGCTGGGCGGAGCCCTCCCCCGCGGAGTTGTCGGTGACGGTGTTCAGCGGGAACAGGGCCAGGCTCGCCGTGCCCTCCACGTCGCCGGCCGCCGCGTACGCGTCGTAGCGCTGGAACCAGGCGTCCAGGGCGGCGAGGTCCTCCGCGCTCGGGGCGTACCCGGGATCAGCCGGTGGGACGATCCGCGAACTTGCCTGGGTCATCCGGTTCCTCCTCCGGTCGGGCTCGGCAGGGAGTCAGCCGAGCCGTTTTGGTACGGCGTACCGTACAGCGTACGTCAACAACCGACAAGCCGACCGTCCAAGACGACGGTCCGGGGTAGGACACCGTATGGTCACGGTCGGCGATAGGCGCTCGACGCGGACCCGGTGGGACCTGTGACAATGCCGGAGAGAAACTTTGCTGCGCCGTGGCGGCGATCACGGGACCGTTCCCGTCGACGCCGGGAGAACGAGGATGGGTACATGAGCGACTGGACTGCCTTCGGACGGGTGGACGCGGACGGCACCGTGTACGTCAAGACCGCCGAAGGCGAGCGGGTGGTCGGATCGTGGCAGGCCGGAGCGCCGGAGGAGGGGCTGGCCCACTTCGCCCGCCGCTTCGCCGACCTGGTGACCGAGGTCGACCTGACCGAGGCCCGACTCAACTCGGGTGCGGCCGACGCCAGCGGGTCACTGACCACGGTCCGCCGGCTCCGGGATTCGCTGGCCGAGGCGCACGTCGTCGGGGACATCGACGCGCTCGCCGCCCGGCTGGACAAGCTCGCCGCGCTCGCAGAGGAGAAGGCCGGTGAGGCGCGGGCGGCCCGCGACGCGGCGCGGGTCGAGGCCGTCGCCCGCAAGACGGCCCTCGTGGAGGAGGCCGAGAAGCTCGCCGCCGAGTCCACCGGCTGGAAGACCGCGGGCGACCGCCTCAAGGAGATCCTCGACGAGTGGAAGACCATCCGCGGGGTCGACAAGAAGACCGACGGTGAGCTGTGGAAGCGGTTCGCCACCGCCCGGGACGGCTTCACCCGGCGCCGGGGGGCGCACTTCGCCTCCCTGGACGCGCAGCGCAAGCAGGCGCAGACCGCCAAGGAGGACCTGGTCACCGAGGCCGAGTCCCTCAAGGGCTCGACCGAGTGGGCGGCCACCGCGAATCGGCTCAAGGAGCTGATGACCGAGTGGAAGGCCGCGCCCCGGGCCTCGAAGGAGGCCGAGCAGAAGCTCTGGGAGCGGTTCCGGGCGGCCCAGGACGAGTTCTTCACCCGGCGCAGCGAGGTCTTCTCGGCCCGGGACAACGAGCAGCGCGCCAACCTGGAGCGCAAGCAGGCCCTGCTGGCCGAGGCCGAGGCGCTGGACATCGAGGGCGACCCGCGCGGCGCGCAGGCCAAGCTGCGGGACATCCAGGCGCAGTGGCACGAGGCCGGGCGGGTGCCCCGGGACGCCGCGGGCAGCCTGGAGCGGCGGATGCGGACGGTGGACGACCGGGTCCGCGAGGCGATGGACTCCGCGTGGCGGCGTACCGCCCCGCAGGACAACCCGCTGCTGGCCCAGATGCGCGCGCAGGTCGCCGAGGCCGAGGAGCGGCTGGCCCGGGCCCAGGCGGCCGGGGACGCCAAGCGGGTCCGCGAGGCCGAGCAGGCACTCGCCTCCAAGCGGCAGTTCCTCCAGCTCGCCGAACAGGCCGGCTGACCGACAGCGAATCAGCCCCCTCCCCCACCGGCCTCGGTGCGGGAGGGGGCTTCGTCGTCCGCCGGCCCGACCGGGTCAGTGCGCGGCGCAACCGGTAGCCGGCGCCGGGGAGCGCAGCGCAGCCGGGGCCGGCGCGACCGGGTCAGTGCGCGGCGCAACCGGTGGCCGGCGCCGGGGGGCGCAGCGCAGCCGGGGGCCGGCGCGACCGGGTCAGTGCGCAGCGCAGCCGGTGGCCGGCGCGGGGGGCGCGGCCGGCGCGCCGATCGTGGGCAGCCCGAGCAACACCCCGGGGGTACGCGGCGTGCGCCCCGCCTCGGCCGCGTCACCGGCCCGGGTACGCCGGTGCGCCACCGGTTCGCCGTCGGCGTTGAGGTGGTGCGGGGCGGCGTAGGTGACCGTGGTGTGCACGATGTCGCCGGGGCGGATCGTGCCGGCGAGCGAGCCCGCGTCGAAGTGCACCAGGCGGCCGTCGCGGGCCCGGCCGGACATCCGGCCGGTGCGCTCGTCCTTGCGGCCCTCGCCGACCGCGACCAGCACCTCGACGGTCTCGCCGACTAGCTTTTTGTTCTCCGCCCAGGTGATTTCCTCGACGCAGGCGATCAGCCGCTCGTACCGCTCCTGGACGACCTGCTTGGGGAGCTGGTCGTCCATGGTCGCGGCCGGCGTGCCGGGGCGCTTGGAGTACTGGAAGGTGAACGCCGACGCGAACCGGGCCTCGCGGACCACGTCCAGGGTGCGTTGGAAGTCCGCCTCGGTCTCGCCGGGGAATCCGACGATGATGTCCGTGGTGATCGCCGCGTCCGGCATCGCCGCGCGGACCTTCTCGATGATGCCGAGGTAGCGGTCGGCCCGGTACGACCGGCGCATCGTCCGCAGCACGTCGTCCGAGCCCGACTGCAACGGCATGTGCAGCGAGTGGCAGACGTTCGGCGTCTCGGCCATCGCGGCGATCACGTCGTCGGTGAAGTCCTTCGGGTGCGGACTGGTGAACCGGACCCGCTCCAGGCCCTCAACGTCACCGCAGGCGCGCAACAGCTTCCCGAAGGCGTACCGGTCGCCGAACTCCACGCCGTAGGAGTTGACGTTCTGCCCGAGCAGGGTCACCTCCAGCACGCCCTCGGCGACCAGGGCCCGCACCTCGGCGAGGACGTCGCCGGGGCGGCGGTCCTTCTCCTTGCCACGCAACGAGGGCACGATGCAGAACGTGCAGGTGTTGTTGCAGCCGACCGAGATCGACACCCAGCCGGCGTACGTCGACTCGCGCCGGGTGGGCAGCGTCGACGGGAAGATCTCCAACGACTCGAGGATCTCCACCTCGGCGGCGGTGTTGTGCCGGGCCCGTTCGAGCAGCACCGGCAGGGAGCCGATGTTGTGCGTACCGAAGACCACGTCCACCCAGGGGGCGCGGCGGACGATGTCGCCGCGGTCCTTCTGGGCCAGGCAGCCACCGACCGCGATCTGCATCCCCGGGTGCTTGTCCTTGACCGGACGCAGGTGGCCGAGGTTGCCGTAGAGGCGGTTGTCGGCGTTCTCCCGGACCGCGCAGGTGTTGAAGACGACCACGTCGGGGTGGTCGTCGGCCTCCGGGGCACGCACGTAGCCCGCCTGCTCCAGCAGACCGGAGATCCGTTCGGAGTCGTGCACGTTCATCTGGCAGCCGTACGTACGCACCTGGTAGGTGCGCGGGCTGCCCGCGGCTGCGGTAGTCATGACGGTGACAGCGTATCCGGGCCGGGTCGACCGGCCGGAACCGAGGAGGAACCATGTGCCGGAGCATCAAGACCCTGCGGGAGCCGTACGTCCCGGTGGTCACCGACGAGGACGTGCGCGCCGCCGCCCTGCAGTACGTCCGGAAGATCTCCGGATTCCGTACCCCCGCCGCGCACAACGCCGCCGCGTTCGAGGCGGCGGTGACCGCCGTCGCCGCCGCCACCCAGACGATGCTCGACCAGCTCGTGGTCCGGGGCGGCAGCCGTCCCGAACCGTCCCCCGCCACCGACCGCCCCGGTTCGTGACCAGCCGGCCGCCCGGATCGTGACCGGCAGCCGGCGTCCCGGGTCGCCCGGTGGCGCCGGCCTCTCCGGACCGGACGGTGGCGCCGACCGGGTCGCGGCGGTCGTCGGTCAGGCCGCCGCGAGCGCGGACACCGGTCAGGCCGCCGCGAGCGCGGGCACCACCGAGTCGGGGGCCCAGCGCGACCGGTGACACTGGGACCAGCCCCGGCAGCCGGGATGGGCAAGCGTGCACAGCCGCTGGTCGCCGAGTTCTTCGCCGTCGTCGGTCTCGCGGACCTCGAAGTGCACCGGACGGATCGTCCCGTCCGGGGTGACCAGCAGGTACCGCCCGGCGTCGAGGGTGTCGTCGCGCAGCACGCACGGGCGGTCCAGCAGCCGGGCGAGCGCTGCCACGGTGGTGTGCTCGCCGATCCCGTCGGGCACCCCGTAGCAGTCGACGACGGTGGCGAACTCCCCCGGCGCCTGCCACACGTCGCAGACCACGGCGTGCACCGGGAGCTGA
This sequence comes from Micromonospora pallida, assembly GCF_900090325.1. NCBI lineage: Bacteria > Bacillati > Actinomycetota > Actinomycetes > Micromonosporales > Micromonosporaceae > Micromonospora > Micromonospora pallida. Next base: position 4,240,573 of record NZ_FMHW01000002.1, read on the forward strand.
CCGGGGTCGGCCGCGACGAGCGGCATCACCACCCGACCGAGCGCCTCCGCCAACGCCGGGTAGACCTCCACCGGTCGTACCCGGTCAATTCTCCAGTTCCACAGCTCGGTCATGCCGCCTCCTCGCTGTGCTCGTCCCCAGGGGCCTCCGGATCGGGCCTTACTGACGATGGTGGAGGTGATTTGGCCCGAGGCGGGGCCAAGTTACCGGTCTGTGACCATTCCAGGCAAAATTTCCACGCGCCCACCCACCGAAGCTGACCAAAACCCGACACCCCGTCATGTACGGTGCCCCTTCCGCGCCCGCCCCTCCGCCCGGCCCCCGGCCCGGGTGGATTCTCAGCGGAGGAGTAGGAGGTGGTCGGTCCGGGGGAGGAGTTCGCCGACGATCGGGGCGCCGGGCAGTTCGCCGGCGACCAGCAGACCGCCGGAGGTCTGGGCGTCGGCCAGCAGCAGCCGGTCGTCCTCCCCGACCGGGCCGAAGTCCGTCCACGGGGTGACCCACTCCAGGTTGCGGCGGCTGCCGCCACTGACGAAGCCGTCCCGCACCGCCTCCCGCGCTCCGGCCAAATACGGCACCCGGGCGGCGTCCAGCGCCACGGTCAGGCCGCTGGCCCGGGCGAGCTTGCTGGCGTGGCCAAGCAGGCCGAAGCCGGTCACGTCGGTGCCGCAGCGCACGCCGGCCGCCACCGCCGCCCGGGCGGCGTCCCGGTTCAGGGTGGTCATCGTGGCCACCGCCTCGGGGAAGCTCTCCCCGGTGGCCTTGTGCCGGGTGTTGAGCACCCCGACGCCGAGCGGCTTGGTCAGCGACAGCGGCAGCCCGGCCCGCCCGGCGTCCAGGGTGATCAGCTCCTCGGGTCGGACCAGCCCGGTCACCGCGAGGCCGTACTTCGGGCCGTCGTCGTCGACGCTGTGTCCGCCGGCCAGGTGGCAGTCGGCTGCCCGGGCGACGTCCTGCCCGCCGCGCAGCACCTCCCGGGCCAACTCCAGCGGCAGTACGTCCCGGGGCCAGCAGAGCAGGTTCAGCGCGAGCAGCGGGGTGCCGCCCATGGCGTAGACGTCGGAGAGGGCGTTGGTGGCGGCGATCCGGCCCCAGTCATACGGGTCGTCGACCACGGGGGTGAAGAAGTCGGCGGTACTGACCAGACCGGTCCGCGCGTCGAGGCGTACCACTGCCGCGTCGTCGCCGTGGTCCAGGCCGACAAGGAGTTCGGCGGTGCCGCTCGCCGGGCCGAGTCCGGCCACCATTGCCTCCAGCTCACCGGGCGGGATTTTGCACGCACAGCCACCGCCGCGGGCGTACCGGGTCAACCGGATGGGGTCCATCACTGCCTCTCCTTCACCTGGTCGACCTGGTCGTACGGTCGGCGACCGGGCCGATTACGCTGGTCGGACGCTGTGTGCTGAGTCACGTCACCAAGATCCGGTACGAACGTGCCACATCTCGGACACTCGGCGACGATAGTCGCCGGTGTTACCGCTCCGTGACCTGCGGAGTTGCGTTCTGGCATCTCCGCCCGCCTAGAGTTGCCCCACCGGAGGTCGCCCGACCTCCGCGCCCAGGGACGACGAGGGACGGTGGACGACGGTGACGACGGGCGAACCGCTCATCGTGCTCGATTCGGTCAACAAGTGGTTCGGTCCGCTGCACGTGCTGGACGACGTCTCGCTCTCGGTCGCCCGGGGTGAGGTGGTCGTGGTGATCGGCCCGTCCGGCTCCGGCAAGTCGACGCTCTGCCGGACGATCAACCGTCTCGAGCCGATCAACTCCGGCACGATCACCTTCGACGGGCGCCCACTGCCCGCCGAGGGCAAGAAGCTGGCGCAACTGCGCAGCGAGGTCGGCATGGTCTTCCAGTCGTTCAACCTCTTCGCGCACAAGACGATCCTGGAGAACGTCACCCTCGGCCCGATCAAGGTCCGCAAGGAGAAGCCGGCCGCCACCCGGGAGCGGGCGCTGGCGCTGCTCGATCGGGTCGGCATCGCCAACCAGGCCGACAAGTTTCCGGCCCAGCTCTCCGGCGGCCAGCAGCAGCGCGTCGCGATCGCCCGCGCCCTGGCCATGCAGCCCAAGGCGCTGCTCTTCGACGAGCCCACCAGCGCCCTCGACCCGGAGATGGTCGGCGAGGTGCTCGAGGTGATGACCTCGCTGGCCCGCGACGGCATGACGATGGTCGTGGTCACCCACGAGATGGGCTTCGCCCGGCACGCGGCCAACCGGGTCATCTTCATGGCCGACGGCAAGCTGGTCGAGGACGCTCCGCCGGCCGAATTCTTCGCCAACCCGCGCAGCGAGCGGGCCCGGGACTTCCTCTCCAAGATCCTCACTCACTAGGCATCTGTTGTTGGAGCGCCCCGCCCGCCGGTGGGCTCCGTCGAAGAAGGAGAAGACATGCGTATCAAGCGCGTGGCGGCGGTCGCCGCCGTCGCAGCCCTCTCGCTCGCGGTGACCGCCTGCGGTGGCGGCGACAGCGACAGCGAGACCGGCGGTTCGGGCGCCAGCGGCATCGTCGGCAAGGCGGAGAGCCAGAAGAAGCTGGTCATCGGCGTCAAGGCCGACCAGCCGGGTCTCGGCCTGCAGACCGGCAGCCAGTACGAGGGCTTCGACGTCGAGATCGCCAAGATCATCGCCAAGGGGCTCGGCGTGGAGGCCAACAACATCGAGTGGAAGACCACCGTCTCCGCCAACCGTGAGCCCTTCATCCAGCAGGGCACCGTCGACCTCGTGATCGCGACCTACACGATCAACGACGAGCGGAAGCAGAAGATCAGCTTCGCCGGGCCGTACTACATGGCTGGTCAGGACCTGCTGGTCAAGACCGACTCGACGCTGACCGGGCCGGAGGCCCTGGACGGCAAGACGGTCTGCTCCGTGACCGGCTCCACCCCGGCCAAGCGGATCCAGACCGACTACCCGAAGGCGAAGCTCCAGCAGTTCGACTCGTACTCGAAGTGCCTGCCGCTGCTGGAGAACGGCCAGGTGGACGCGGTCACCACCGACGACATCATCCTGGCCGGGTACGCCGCCCAGGACCAGTACGCCGGCAAGTTCAAGGTGGTCGGCAAGCCCTTCTCCGAGGAGCCGTACGGCATCGGGCTGAAGAAGGAGGACAAGGCCGGCTGCGAGAAGGTCAACGAGATCCTCAAGGCCGCCGCGACGGACGGTAGCTACAAGGCCGCCTGGGACGCCACCCTCGGCAAGAGCGGCACGGCCGCGCCCGAGCTGGACACCGCGAAGCTGACCAACTGCGGCAGCGTCTGACCGTTACCAGGGCCGGCACCCTGACGGGTGTCGGCCCTGGCTCGTCCGACGCCGACGACGTGCCCTGGGAGCCCACGTATGCACGTATTCGCTGACCCGACGAACTTCGACGCCTACCTGTCGGGCTTTCTCTGGATCCTCAAGCTGACCGGCGCGGCAGCGGTGTTCGCACTGGTACTCGGCGTACTGCTGGCCGCCATGCGGGTCTCCCCCGTGCCGGTACTCCGCGGCTTCGGCGCGGGCTGGGTCAACGTCTTCCGAAACACCCCGCTGACCCTGGTCATCTTCTTCTGCTTCTTCGGTCTCTACTCCACCTTGGGACTGACTCTCTCCGACGAGCTGGACCTGAACAACTTCTGGCTTGGCGTGATCGGCCTCGCGGTCTACACGGCGGCCTTCGTCTGCGAGGCGATCCGCTCCGGCATCAACACCGTCCCCGCCGGTCAGGCCGAGGCGGCGCGGGCGATCGGGCTGACCTTCGCCCAGACCCTGCGAATCGTCGTGCTGCCGCAGGCGTCCCGGTCCGTCGTGGCCCCGCTGGGCAGCGTCCTCATCGCCCTCTGCAAGAACGCGACCATCGTCGGCACCATCGGGTTGATGGAGTCCTCCAACGTGATGAAGGACCTGATCAACAGCAACGGTGACGCGGTCATCGAGATCTTCCTGGTCTTTGCCGGCACGTTCGCCGCGATCCTGATCCCCACCGGCTACTTCTTCGGCTGGCTGGCCAACCGACTGGCGGTGAAGCGCTGATGAGCGGCAGCTCCGTCCTCTACGACCACCCGGGTCCCAAGGCCCGGGTCCGGAACGCGGTGCTCACCGTCGTCTTCGGCGTCGCCCTGGTCGGCCTGCTCTGGTGGGTGTACGCGAAGTTCGACGAGGCCGGCCAGTGGGAACCCCGGCTCTGGGAGCCGTTCGCCGAGTCAGCGACCTGGACCCAGTTCATCCTGCCCGGCCTGTGGGCCACGCTCAAGGCGGCCGGCGTCGGCATGGCGCTCTCGCTCGCCTTCGGCATCATCTTCGCGGTCGGTCGTCTCTCCGACCACCGCTGGGTCAGCATCCCGGCCGGTGCCATCGTGGAGTTCTTCCGCGCGGTCCCGCTGCTGCTGATGATCTTCTTCACCTTCTACGGCGTGCCGTTCCTCATCCAGGGACCGGTGTCGGCGTTCTGGGCCGTGGTGATCGGGCTGACCCTCTACAACGGGTCGGTGCTCGCCGAGGCGTTCCGCGCCGGCATCCGGTCGATCCCCGGCGGCCAGTCCGAGGCGGCGTACGCGGTCGGCATGCGCAAGAGCCAGGTCATGCAGCTGATCCTGATCCCGCAGGCGGCCCGGGCCATGTTGCCGGTCATCGTCAGCCAACTGGTGGTGCTGCTGAAGGACACCGCGCTCGGCTACATCGTGGCCTACCCCGAACTGCTCCAGCGCGGTGTGAACGACCTCTCCGCCAACAAGGGCAACATCGTGGCCGCCGCAATCGTGGTGGCCGCCATCTACATCGTGATCAACTCGCTGCTCACCGCCCTCGCCGGCTGGCTGGACCGGCGCAGCAGCCGGCGCGCGTACCGCATCCCCAAGCAGAACGTTCCGGCCCATGGACACGTTCACATCGACGTCGAGGAACCCCAGGGCTGAACCTCCGTAACCGCATGATCGGCCCTGCCGTGCTGGCCCTCTCGGAGCCGGGACGACAGGGCCGATTCGCACCGGGCCGGCCACACGTCAGCCAGTCGGAGAATCGCTTCGTCGCGCCCTCCTGAGTCCGACAGCTTCCTCTCGGTGCCCCATCGGACACCAGGGTGCGGCCCGCTCAGCGGGCGATCTCGGTGACCCGGGACTCGCGGACCACGGTGACCCGGATCTGCCCCGGGTAGGTCAGCTCCTCCTCGATCTGCTTGGCCACGTCCCGGGCCAGCACCGCCGCGCCGATGTCGTCCACGTCGTCCGGCTTGACCATCACCCGGATCTCCCGGCCCGCCTGCATCGCAAAGACCTTCTCCACGCCGAGCTTGCCGGCCGCGATCTCCTCGATCCGCTCCAGCCGCTTCACGTACGCCTCCAGGCTCTCCCGCCGGGCCCCCGGCCGCCCGCCCGAGCAGGCATCCGACGCCTGGGTGAGGACCGCCTCGATGGTCTGCGGAGGCACCTCGTTGTGGTGCGCCTCGATGGCGTGGACGACTTCCTCGCTCTCCCCGTACTTACGGGCCACGTCCGCGCCGATCAGCGCGTGGCTGCCCTCGACCTCGTGGGTGAGCGCCTTGCCGATGTCGTGCAGGAACGCGCACCGCTTGATGGTCGGCACGTCGAGCCGCAGCTCGGCGGCCATGATTCCGGCGATGTGGGCGGTCTCGACCAGGTGCTTGAGTACGTTCTGCCCGTACGACGTCCGGTAGCGCAGCCGACCGAGCAGGGTGGCCAACTCCGGGTGGATGTCGGTGATGCCGACCTCCACCAGGGCGTCCTCGGCAGCCCGCTGACAGAGCTGCTCCACCTCCTGCCGGGCCTGGTCGTGCACCTCCTCGATCCGGTGCGGGTGGATCCGCCCGTCCAGGATCAACTTCTCCAGGGTGAGCCGGCCCACCTCCCGACGGACCGGGTCGAAGCAGGAGAGGAGCACCGCCTCGGGGGTGTCATCGATGATCAGGTTGACGCCGGTGACCGACTCGAAGGCCCGGATGTTGCGCCCCTCCCGGCCGATGATCCGCCCCTTCATCTCGTCGCCGGGCAGGTGCAGGACGCTGACCACGCTCTCCGCGGTCTGCTCGCTGGCCACCCGCTGGATCGCGTCCACCACGATGTGCCGGGCCCGCTGCTCGGCGGTGTTGCGGGCGTCCGACTCGATGTCCCGAACCAGCAGCGCGGCCTCCCGCTTGGCCTGGGTCTCGATCGCCTCGACCAGTTCCGTCCGAGCCGCCTCGACGGTGAGCCCGGCGATCCGTTCCAGTTCCCGACGCCGCTGTTCCTCCGCCTCGACCAGGGCCTGCTCGCGTTCGGCCAGCGCCGTCTCCCGGGCGGCGAGGGCCGCGCTGGCGGCGGTGAGCTGGCGCTCCCGCTCGGCGAGGCGCTCCACCTCCTCGGTGTGCAGCCGCTCCCGCTCGTCCATCCGGGTGGCCCGCCGCTCCACCTCGGCGGCCTGCTCCCGGGTGGTGGAGGCGAGCACCGCCACCTCCCGCTCACCGCTGCGCCGGACCGCCCTCCGGAGCTGCTCGGCGTCCGCCTCGGCCTGCTTGTGGGAGCGCTCCAGTACGGTGTCCGCCTCCAGCCGGGCCGCCTCCAGCACTCGCCGGGCCTCGGCGCGGGCGGCGTTCGCCTCGGCCTTGGCCGCGGCGGCCTCGGCCCGGGCGGCAGCGGCGGCGGACTTCGCCACGTCGGCGGTCGAGTGCGCCTCGTCGGCGGCACTGCGCAGCGCCGCCAGCGACTGTTCCTGCCGGTCCTTCTCGGCGGCGAACGCCGGGTCCTCCGGTGCCGGTGCCGAGCCGAGCCGACGCAGGGTCCGGGCACCGACGACCACTGCGCCGACCACCACCAGGGTCAGGACCAGGACCGCCCCGAGGAGGACGACGTCGAGGGCGCTCATGCCGGCACCCCGTGCGGACCACCGCTGATCCTCTGCCGCCCTGTCATGGCCGCCTCCCCTGCACCGTCGGCGCCGCAGTGGTGGCGTACCAATGGGCACACGCACCGCTGCGGCTGCTAGACGCCCGACCGGAGCGGCTGGCCATGGGTAGGTCTCCGTCGACGGTGACCCCCCTTGGTCATCGCCGACGGCCGGATGCAGTTGTCTCGCCGGCGTCGGACCGGCTGGACCGACCCTGGCGGTATGGCCAGGCGGACTGGCCGAACTGATGCCGTTCTGTTACACGATCTATGTTGTGCGCTTAGCCTGCGCTGGTCGGGCAATGTGAGCCTGTAAGGCGAGGCTAGGTGCCGGAAGCCCTTCTGGTCAAGGACTCATGATCAAAACAGGCAAACGCACGGCACTCGAACGGTCACGCCGTGCTCATGCACGGCTGGGGCATATACGGATGAAAAGCACATCCCCCCTGGTTGGCGCTTCCCCGTCGACTACCCAGGGTACGGACCACACCACTCACCCTGTCGAGGCGTGCTCGAGTGCGGCGGCCCCACGCCCCGCCCCGCGTGCCGCTCGGCCCGCCTCCCGCGCCCGCTCTGGTGGACGTGGCGACGCCGGCCGGGAAAGAGGTTACCGATCGGTACGGTCATGATCGCGGACGGGGTGAGGTCAGGAGGAGAGATCGGAGTCGGGGTCGGAGGTGGCGAGCGTGTCGGGGTCGATCTGGTCGGCGAACTCGGCGGCCTCCGCGCTCTGCGCGGCCAGGGCCTCCTTCACCGCTCGGATCGCCAACCCCGGCGGGTAGCCCTTGCGGGCGAGCATGCCGACCATCCGCCGGAAGACCGCCTCCGGCTCCCCCCGGGCAGACCGCAACTTCCGCTCGACCAGGGCACGGGCCGTCTCCGCCTCGGTGGCCTCGTCCAGCTCACCGAGCGCCGCGCTGGCGACGTCACCGTCCACCCCACGCTGGCGCAACTCGTTGGCGAGCGCCCGCCGGGCCAGCCCTCGTCCGGCGTGCCGACTGGACACCCAGGCCCGGGCGAACGCGGCATCGTCGATGATGCCGACCTCGTCGTACCGGTCGAGTACCTCGTCGACGACCTCCGCCGAGATGCCCCGACGGGCCATGGCCCCGGCAAGCTCCGCCCGGGTGCGTGGCCGGACAGCGAGCTGTCGGAGGCAGATCTCCCGGGCCGCCTCCGCCTCGTCGCGCGGCTGCGCACGGGACGACCCGTCGGGCGAAGAGGCCGACTCGTCCGATGGCTCGGTCGGCCAGCCGCCCTCGTCGACCGGATCGGCGCCCGATTCCGGCCCGGAACGGCTCCGGCGGCCCCGCCGGGGTCGTACGGGGGTGTCACCCGTCCGGGGTGGAACGGCGTCCCAGCCCCGCCCCGAACGGGCCCGTCGTCCTGCCACGCGGCCGGTCAGAAGTCGACCGGCGGCAGCTCAGGGCCACCGGCCGCGTCGCCCGCCCCGACACCCACGCCGAGCTTCTCCAGGATCTTCTTCTCGATCTCGGCGGCCACGTCCGGGTTCTCCCGGAGGAACTCGCGGGCCTTCTCCTTGCCCTGACCGAGCTGGTCGCCGTCGTAGGTGTACCAGGCACCGGACTTGCGGATGATCGACTGCTCGACGCCGACGTCGATCAGCGAGCCCTCCCGGGAGATGCCCTTGCCGTACATGATGTCGAACTCGGCTTGCTTGAACGGGGCGGCGACCTTGTTCTTGACCACCTTGACCCGGGTGCGGTTACCGACCACGTCGGTGCCGTCCTTCAGGCTCTCGATCCGGCGGACGTCCAGCCGGACCGACGCGTAGAACTTCAGCGCCCGACCGCCGGTGGTGGTCTCGGGCGAGCCGAACATGACGCCGATCTTCTCGCGGAGCTGGTTGATGAAGATCGCCGTGGTGCCGGTGTTGTTGAGCACGCCGGTGATCTTCCGCAGCGCCTGGCTCATCAGCCGGGCCTGGAGACCGACGTGGCTGTCGCCCATCTCGCCCTCGATCTCGGCGCGCGGCACCAGGGCGGCGACCGAGTCGATCACGAGGATGTCGAGCGCCCCGGAGCGGACCAGCATGTCGGCGATCTCGAGGGCCTGCTCACCGGTGTCGGGCTGGGAGACCAGCAGGGCGTCGGTGTCGACGCCGAGGGCCTTCGCGTACTCCGGGTCGAGCGCGTGCTCGGCGTCGATGAAGGCCGCGATGCCACCGGCCCGCTGGGCGTTGGCGACCGCGTGCAGGGCGACCGTGGTCTTACCGCTGGACTCGGGACCGTAGATCTCGACGACCCGGCCCCGGGGCAGACCGCCCACGCCGAGCGCCACGTCGAGCGCGATCGAGCCGGTGGGGATGACCGCGGTCTGGATGACCGGCCGCTCCCCCAGTCGCATCACCGAGCCCTTGCCGAACTGCTTGTCGATCTGCGCGAGAGCAAGGTCGAGTGCCTTCTCCCGGTCGGGCGCTGCCGCCATGGTTACCCCTGCCTTCGCCGGCGTCTTTCCTGAGCTTCTCGTCACGCGGACACGCTAGGCGCTGGGTCCGACAAGAACCAGCCGACGGGCCACGGCCTGTGGACAAGCACCCCGCTGTGGACAATAGCCGAACACGTGTACGAGTCGACAGGCGACACGCCCAGGTGACGAAAGAGCAGCTCAGCGTAGTCGGGCGGGCACCCGGTCGGGGTACGCGGCACACACCGCCCGCCACACCACGTGGGTCTGCTCACCCCGGGCGAGCGCCTCCTCGATGGTCCGCCCGCCGAGTTGGGAGAGGACCTGGTCCCGGGCGATGCTGGCCGCGTAGCCGGCCCCGAACGCCTCCTCGAGCCGGCTCCAGAAGTCGGTCAGCCGCACCGCGTTCCCCCGTTCCGCACGTCAGTCGTCCTCCGGCGCGGGTACCGGCGCCGGGCGCAACGCTAGCGCCACCAGCGGTACGACCGCGACCGCCGCGAGCAGGTTCAGGGCGGGATAGCCGGCGACCTGCACGACAAACCCGCTGGCCGCGCCGGCAGACGCGCCGGCCAGGCCCATGGTCAGGTCGGACAGGCCCTGGACGGTGGGCCGCTCGGCGACCGGCACCGACTCCGACAGCAGGGTGGACCCGGCCACCATGGTGGCCGACCAGCCCAGCCCGAGCAGGACCAGCCCGACCGCGAGCAGCACGGTGTCGTGCCCGGCGGTGCCGGCCACCGTGCAGGCGGCCAGCAGCAGGGCGATGCCGGCGAGGATCACCGGCCGCCGGCCGACCCGGTCGGTGAACCAGCCGACCACCGGGGCGAGCGCGTACATGCCGGCGATGTGCAGGCTGAGCACGACCCCCACCACGTGGAGCAGGTCGGCGTCGTCGTGCGACTCGCCGAGGTGCACCGGGGTCATCGACATCACCCCCACCATGACCAGGTGCCCCATCGCGACCGCCGCGATGCCCAGTCGGGCCGCCGGTCGTCGCCGTACGACCTGCCAGGCAGACCGCATGCCGGCGGCGCGGGGACGGGCCACCGAAGCCGGCGGCCCGACGGCGTCGCCGACGCCCGGCACGATCTCGGCCGCCGCGAGCCGTCGGGCGGTGAGCAGCGGGTCGGGACGGAGCAGCGCGAAGATCACCACGGCGGCGACCACGAAGGCGACGGCGCTGAACGCGAACGGCCCGGCCAGCGTGGGCACGCCCCAACGGCTGGTGGTGGCGTCGGCGAGGGCGGCGAAGTTCGGCGCGGCCACCGCACCGATGGTGGTGGCCCAGACGATCAGCGAGAGCTGCCGGCCCCGGCGGGCCGGTTCGGCGAGGTCGACCGCGGTGTAGCGGGCCTGGAGGTTGGCCGCGCTACCGCCGCCGAAGAGGAGCATGCCGAGGAAGAGCAGCGGCACCGAGCGGGTGGTCGCGGCGGTCACCACCAGCAGCCCACCGAGCGCGCCCGCCAGGTACGCCAGGACCAGGCCGGGGCGGCGGCCGTACCCGGTCATGATGCGGGTGATCGGGACGGCGAGCAGCGCGCCACCGACCACCCCGGCGCTCTGGGCCAGGCCGGCCACGGCGGCGCCGGCGATCCGCTCGGCGAGCAGCGCGCCGACCGAGATGCCGATGGTGACCCCGATCCCGCCGATGATCTGGGTGACGAAGAGCAGCCGCAGGGTACGGCGCTGGATCGGGGCGACGGCCGGACGTACGTCGGCCGGGGTGGCGAGGTCGGTGGTCACAGCTCGAGACTACGGCCGATGATTTCCTTCATGATCTCCGTGGTGCCGCCGTAGATGGTCTGTACCCGGCCGTCCAGCCACGCCTTCGCCACCGGGTACTCGAGCATGTAGCCGTACCCGCCGTGCAGTTGCAGGCAGCGGTCGGCGACCCGGTTCTGCAACTCGGTCGTCCACCACTTGGCCTTGGCCGCGTCGACCACGGTCAGCCGGCCGGCGTTGAACTCGGCGATGCAGTGGTTGACGAAGGTCCGGGCGATGGTGACCTCGGTGTCCAGTTCGGCGAGGAGGAACCGGTTGTGCTGGAAGGAGCCGATGGTCCGGCCGAACGCCTCCCGGCCACGGGCGTAGTCGAGGGTGATCGCGAGCAGCCGCTCGGCGGCGGCGACCGCGGCGACGGCGATACCGAGTCGCTCCCGGGGCAGGTTCGCCATCAGGTGGTAGAAGCCGTGGTTCTCGGTGCCGAGCAGGTTCTCCGCCGGCACCCGGCAGCCGTCGAAGAAGAGTTCGGCGGTGTCGTTGGCCTTCAGTCCCACCTTGGCCAGCCGGCGGCCCCGGGTGAAGCCGGGGGTGCCGCTCTCCACGGCGATCAGGCTGACCCCGTGCGCGCCCTGCTCAGGGGCGGTCTTGGCGACCACGACGACCAGGTCGGCCTGCTCGCCGTTGGTGATGAAGGTCTTCTGTCCGTCGAGCACCCAGTGGTCGCCGTCGCGGACCGCGGTGGTGCGGGTCCCGGCCAGGTCGGAGCCGGCACCGGGTTCGCTCATCGCGATCGCGGTGACCAGGTCGCCGGAGCAGAATCCGGGCAGCCAGCGTCCGCGCTGCTCCTTGGTGGTCAACTCGGTGAGGTACGGGGCGACGACGTCGTTGTGCAGGCCGAAGCCGAGACCCGAGCAGCCGGCGGCGACGACCTCCTCGGCGAGCACCGCGTTGAAGCGGAAGTCCCGCTGGCCGCCACCGCCGTACTCGGGGTCGACGTCGGTGCCGAGCAGCCCGGCGGCGCCCGCCTTCCGCCAGACCTCCCGGTCGACGATGCCCTCGGCCTCCCAGCGCTCGTGGTGCGGCACCGCCTCCCGGGCGAGGAACTGCCGGCAGAGGTCGCGGAACTCTTCGTGGACGGGCTCGTAGAGATGCTGCTGCATGGCGGCCAGTGTGGCACCGGCCGCCCGTCCTGCCCAGGGCCGCGCCCGCCGGCACCGTCTGGAATGGACGGCCGCTGGCCGTCGGAACCGGCCGGCATGGACCGCTGCCGGCCGCCCCGGTCCGCGCCGGCCGCCAGCACGGTCCGGGATGGACTACCGCCGGCCGCCAGCACGCCGGTCGCCGCCAACGGCCGGCGTGGACGCTGCCGGCGACGGTCAGGCTCACCTGGCCAGGGCGCGGGCGACGACGGTGAGGTCGGCGACCAGGCCCTGGTAGGCGATCTCCTGGTTGTCGGCCCGCAGCACCGCGGAGGGGTGGATGGTGGCGACGAGGCGGGCCGACGGCGCGTCAGCGACCCGGCCGGCGGAGTCGACCGGCACCCGGGTGAAGTCCTCGGGGTGTTGCGCGGACGCGGGCCAGGGCAGCAGCTCACCGCGCTGGCGGGTGACCCGGAAGGCCGGGCCGAGCAGGGCCTTCGCGGCGGTGGCTCCGAGCGCCACCACGATCTCCGGGCGGAGCCGGGCGAACTCGGCGACCAGCCAGGGACGGCACGCGGTGATGTGCACCCGGTCGGGGGTCTGGTGGATGCGCCGCTTGCCGCGCAGCTCGAAGCGGAAGTGCTTGACCGTGTTGGTCAGGTAGAGCCGGGTGGGGTCGAGGCCAGCGTCGTCGACCGCCCGGCGGAGCACCCGCCCGGCCGGACCGACGAAGGGGAGGCCCTTCTGGTCCTCCAGGTCGCCGGGCTGCTCCCCGACGAGGACCACGCGGGCGTCCTCACCGCCCCGGCCGAAGACGGTCTGCGAGGCGTCCCGGTACAGCTCGCAGCCACGGCAGTCGGCCGCGGCGGCCCGTAGCTCGTCGAGCGTGTCGGCTCGGGGCGGGATGAACTTCTGGGCCCCGGGAGCGGTCTCGGTCTGGTCGGACATGGCGACTGTTGTACCCGTACGGGCGTCGATCACGCGGTGAACCCTGGTCAGCCCGGCGCGTCGCGACGCACGTCCGAGCGGACGGCCGGTGGGCCGGCCGCCCCGGTGGCCCGCCGACGACGACGGGGCGCCCGGTCACCGGTCAGGCGGTGAACCCGGCTGGACGGGCGGGCCGGAGCGCGCGGGCGACCGCCTCGGCCAGCGCGGGGATCTCCGCGTCGTCGAGCGGGCTGACGGTGAGCCGGACCCCCGGGGGCGCGCCGAGCCGAAACAGCGCGCCGGGCGCGACCGCCCAGCCGGCGTCCCGCAGCGCGGTGACCACGCCGGTCTCGTCGGGCACCGGCAGCCAGACGTTGATGCCGCTACGGCCGTGGGCGATGACGTCGTGCCCGGCGAGCGCGGCGATCAGGGCGGTACGCCGCCGCTGGTAGTTCTCCCCCGCCCCGGCGACCAACTCGGTGGTCGACGGGTCGGCCCAGAGGGCCAACACCAGGCGTTGCAGCAGGGTGGAGACCCAGCCGGGGCCGACGCTCATCCGGCCGGCGACCCGGGCGACGGTCGTCTCGTCCCCGGTGAGCAGGGCGAGTCGGAGATCCGGGCCGTAGGGCTTGCTCACCGAGCGGACGAAGCCCCAGGACGGGGTGGCGCCGGCCAGCGGGTGCAGCGGCAGGGGGGCCAGCTCGGCGGCGTGGTCGTCCTCGATGAGCAGCAGGTCGGAACGGCCGGCGAGCAGGGTGCGCAACGCCTGGGCCCGGTCGGCGGAGACGGCGGCCCCGGTCGGGTTCTGCGCCCGGCTGGTGACGATCAGGGCCCGCGCCCCGAGGGCCAGCGCGTCCCGGACTCCGGCCTCGGTCGGGCCGTCGTCGTCGACCGGCACGGCGACCGGCCGCAGGCCCAGCGCGGCGACCAGGTCGAGCAGGTTGGCCCAGCCCGGGTCCTCCACGGCCACCGGGTCACCCGGCCGTAGGTGGGCGGCGAGCAGGCGCTCGATGCCGTCGAGGGCCCCGCCGGTGACGGTGAGGCCGTCGACCGGGACCCCGTCGGCGGTGAGTCGACGCCGCGCGGCCTCGGCCAGCTCGGGCAGGACGCCGGCCTTCGCGTAGCCCGTGGGTGGGCCGACCTCGTCGGCGAGCCGGGCCAGGTGCCGGCCGAGTGGTGGCAGCAGCCGTAGGTCGGGTTGGCCCCGGGAGAGATCGCGGACCCCGGGGGCCGGGGCCGGATACCGGGCGGAACGGCGGGTGGCGACCGGGGGTCGGGGACGGACCCGGGTGCCGTGCCGGCCGGCGGTCGCGACCAGTCCGCGTTGCCGTAGTTCCTGGTACGCCCGCGCGACGGTGGCCGGGCTGACCGCGAGGGTGGCGGCCAGGGTGCGGACCGAGGGCAGGGCCGTGTCGGACGGGAGCGCCCCGGTACGGATGCCCGACTCGACGCTGGCCGAGATCTCAGCCGCCGTTCCACCGGTGATCTGATAACGTACTGCCACAGTCACAGGAATGTACTAGAACAAAGGCGGGATGTCACATGTACACGCCGACCGCCCGGACCACCCCCACCCGCCTCCGGGAGCGGACGAGCCACGACCGCGCCGCCGCGCACGCCGTGCTGGACGAGGCGTACCACTGCACTCTCGGGTTCACCGTCGACGGCGAACCGCGCCTGCTCCCCACCCTCCACGTCCGCGTCGGCGACACCCTCTACCTGCACGGCTCCACCGGCAGCCGGCCCCTGTTGGCCGCCCGGGAGCCGGCCGGACTGCCGATCTGCGTCAGCGTCACCCTGCTCGACGGGCTGGTCTACGCCCGCTCCCAGTTCCACCACAGCGCCAACTACCGCTCGGTGGTCGCGCACGGGGTCGCGCGGTTGGTCACCGACGCGGCCGAGAAGTCCGCCGTGCTGACCGCGCTGGTGGAGAAGGTCGGCGCTGGCCGCAGCGCGGAGAGCCGCCCGCCGAGCCGGAAGGAGCTGGCCGAGACGGCCGTGCTGGCGTTGCCGCTGCGGGAGGTCTCGGTCCGCGCCCGCACCGGCGGGGTCAGCGAGGAGCCGGCCGACCTGGCCCTGCCGTACTGGGCCGGGGTGGTGCCGCTCCGGCTGGCCCCGGGGCTCCCCGAGTCGGACGCCGGCGTCACCGCGTCGGTCCCGACGTACCTGCGCCCACCCCGCTCGCCGTGGCTCGATCCGGTACCGATGCGCGGCGCTCACGTGCTGCTGGAGCCCCTCGACCTGGCCCACGCCGACGAGCTGTTCGACGCCACCGACGACCCGGAGGTCTGGCGACACCTGGGCAGCCCCCGGCCGGCGGACGCCACCGGCGTACGCGAGCTGGTCGCGGAGGCGCTCGCGGCCCACCACCGGGGCGGGCGGGTGCCGTGGGTGCAGCGCTGCGCGGTGACCGGCGCGGTGATCGGCACCACGTCCTACTACGAGGTCGACCCCGACCGTGGGGCGGTGGCCATCGGCTACACCTTCCTCGGTCGCCCCTGGTGGCGCAGCGCGGTCAACACCGAGGCGAAGCTGCTGCTGCTCACCCGGGCGTTCGAGGAGTTGGGGGCACGCCGGGTGGTCTGGCACACCGACATCCGCAACGAACGCTCACAGCGGGCCATCGAACGGCTCGGCACGACCCGGGAGGGGGTGCTCCGAATGCACCGGCAGCGCCCCGACGGCTCCTGGCGGGACACCGTCCAGTATTCGATGATCGTCGACGAGTGGCCGGAAGCACAGCGCCAGCTGCGGGAAAGGCTTCGTTCGGGGGCCGCGATGGCGTGATGATGGCCGCGTGCTGGGCATCACCGACTTCTGGACATTTGTGCTGGGTACCGTGGCGATCATTCTGTTGCCCGGACCCAACTCGCTCTTCGTGCTCTCGGCCGCCGCGCGGCGCGGCGTGGGCGCCGGCTACCGGGCCGCCGCCGGGGTGGTCGTCGGCGACGCCGTGCTCATGGTCCTCTCCGCGGCCGGGGTGGCCTCGCTGCTCACCGCGTACCCACCGCTCTTCCTGGTGATCAAGTACGCCGGCGCGGCGTACCTCGGCTATGTGGGTCTGGCCATGCTGCGCGGTGCCTGGCGGCGGTGGCGTACCCGCCACGACCCGGCCGCGCCGCGCCTGTTGGCCGCTCCAGAGCCGGCGGCGATCCGCGCGCCGTTCCGGCGGGCCCTGGTGGTCAGCCTGATCAACCCGAAGGCGATCCTCTTCTTCGTCTCCTTCTTCATCCAGTTCGTCGACCCGACCTACCCCTGGCCGGCGCTCTCCTTCCTGGCGCTCGGCCTGGTCGTCCAGGTGACCAGCGTGCTGTACCTGACCGCGTTGATCTTCGCCGGCACCTTCCTGGCCACCCAGTTCCGGGCCCGCCGCCGGCTGGCCGTCACCGCCACCACCGGCGTCGCGGCGCTCTTCCTGGGCTTCAGTTTCAAGCTCGCCACCGCCACCGCCGGCTGAGCCCGGGGCCACCGGCGGCCGCGCGGCCGAGCAAAGGCCGACGCCGCCGAGCAGAGGCCGCCCCGGCCGAGTAGGGGCCGCGCGGACGCCGCCGACCCGGCGCACGGCCGGGCAGGGGCACCCCGCCGCGCTCAGGTGCCGTCGCCGGATCCGCCGCCGATGCCGGGGCCACCGGCGGTGCCGCCCAGCCCCTCCCCCGGTGCCACCGGGCGGTCGGGCGGGCGGCTGACGTGGGCCGACCTGGTGATCCGGGCCGACCAGTAGGCGTGCGCCGCCGCCTCGGCGTGCCGGTTGACCGCCTGCCGCAGCCAGCCGTCGACCAGACTCACCCAGTCCCGCTGGCCGGCGTCGACGTGCCACACCTTGAACCGGCTGATGCTCTGGTGGGTCACCCCGGCCAGGGAGAGCCGGCGGTCCAGCCAGAGGATCACCTCGAGGGCGGCCCGGTCCGCCACGAAGATCAGTTCCAGTTCGGTGACCGGACCGGCGTAGAGCGGCGCCACCCAGTAGTTGATCCGCTGATGGAAGGGGAGGGTCTGGGTCACCCCGGGCAGCCGGCCGGCCTGGAGTCCGGCCTGCCGCAGGGTGAAGCCGAGGGTGTCCAGGGCCGCCAGCACGTGCTGCTGGCTCGGGAGCGGGTGGACGAAGACCGGCACCATCGCGCCCTGGTCGAGCAGTCCGTCCAGGGCCACCTCGGTGCGCAGCCCCATCCGGAGACTGAGCAGCGGCACCCCGCCGAAGATGTTGACCGGCGTCTCCCAGGGCAGTGGCAGCGCGAAGGCCACCGACCGCCGCCGCCCGGCCGGCAGGACGAACCCGCCGGCCACCGCCGCCTGGTGGAACTGCACCAGGCGGCGGGGCTGGCCGGGGTCGTCCGGTTCGACCGTGCTGACCAGGCCCAGCCGGATGTGCCCCACCGGCACGTCGGTCGAGGCGGCGGTGAGCGTCACCCGCCCCGGCAGTCGTAGGCCGGGGCGGGTGCTCGGGTTGGTCACGGAGGTGTGCACGGTCAGTCCGGTCCCGCCGGACTCCGGTGACACCCCCGTGAACCGCACCCCTCGCCCTACCGCATCCGTCGCCCGCGCGGCACCGGGTCGGTCTCGTCGTCGAACTCGCCGATGACCTCCTCGAGAAGGTCCTCCAGCGCCACGAACCCGATCGGACGGGTCGGTCCGCCGCCGTTGCGCACCAGCGCGAGCTGCGCCTGCACGCCCCGCATCGCGGCCACCGCCTCGGTGACCGAGGCCGTCGCGGGCAGGGTGAAGGCGTCGGCCATCAGCTCACCGGCGGTCGCCGACCGGCCGGTCGTGGTGACCCGGACCGCCTCCCGTACGTGCACCAGGCCCACCACGTCGCCGGCCGGGTCGACCACCGCCAGGCGGGAGCGCCCGCTGTCCCGGGAGACCTCCTCGATCCGCTCGGCGGGGTCGTCCCGGCGTACCGTGACGATCTGCCCGAACGGTTCCATGACGTCGGAGACCTTGGTGCGCTGCAACTCCAGCATGCTGGTGAGCATCTGGTGCTGTTCGGCGCCGAGCAGCCCGTGCTCACGGGACTGCTCCAGCAGCATGCGCAGCTCCTCCGGGCCGTGCACCTGGGCGAGCTGGTCCTGCGGGTTGACCCGGACCAGCCGCAGGATCGCGTTGGCCACCGCGTTGAGCAGCGACAGCACCGGTCGGGCCACCCGGGCGAAGGCCCGGAACGGCAGGGCCAGCAGCAGCGCCGAGCGCTCCGCGTCGGTGATCGCCCACGACTTCGGCGCCATCTCGCCGACCACCAGGTGCAGGAAGGTGACCAGCGACAGCGCGAAGACCAGGGCGATCACATGGCTGGCCGTCGTCGGCAGGCCGACCGCGTGCAGCAGCGGGCTGAGCAGGTGCTCGATCGCCGGTTCGGCGAGCGCGCCCAGCCCCAGCGTGCAGAGGGTGATGCCGAGCTGCGCGCCGGCCAGCATCAGGGAGAGCTCCCGGACGCCGTCCAGCGCCGCCCGGGCCGCCCGGCCACCGCCCACCGCCGCCTGTTCGAGGCGGTACCGCTTGCTGGCCACCAGGGCGAACTCGGCGGCCACGAAGAACCCGTTCAGGGCGAGCAGCACGACCGAGGTGATCAGTGCGAATCCGGCGCTCATGCGGCCACCTCGCTGGTGCCGGTGACCCGCAGCCGGACGGAGTCGGCGACGTGCCGGTCCACCGCGAGCACCTCGACCAGGGCACGCGGGGCGACCTCGCCGTCCTCGGCGGGCAGGCCGATCTCCAACAGGTCACCCACCTCGGGGACCCGGCCCAGTTCCCGCATGACCAGCCCGGAGAGGGTGTCGTACTCGGGACGCTCGGGCAGCGCGATGCCGGTGCTGTCGGCCACCTCGTCGATCCGCCAGCGGGCCGGGACCACCCAGGATCCGTCGTCCTGTCGGGCGGGGGCGCGTTCCGGCGGGTCGTCCTCGTCCCGGATCGGGCCGACCAGTTCCTCGGCGATGTCCTCCAGCGAGATCACGCCGGCGAACCCGCCGTACTCGTCGACCACGCAGGCGAGCTGCCGGTGCCCGACCCGCAGCCGGTCCAGCACCGTCGGCAACGGCAGCGTCTCCGGCACCAGCAGCGGCGGGACGGCCACCGCGCTCACCGGCGTGGTGGCGCGCTTGGCCGGGGGTACGCCGAGCACGTCGGCGATCCCGACCACGCCGACCAGGTCGTCGACGCCCTCGGCGCCCCGGACCGGGAACCGGGAGTGGCCGGTGTCGAGCAGCGCCACCACCCGGCTGATCGGTTCGTCGGCCCGGACGGTGTGCACGTCGACCCGGGGCACCATGGCCTCCCCGGCGGTCAGCTCCCGGAAGTCCAGCCCCCGGTCGAGCAGGTCGGACATGGCCGCGTCGAGGTGTCCCTCCTCGCGGGACTCGGCGATGATCTGCTCCAGGTCCTCCGGGGTGGCCCCGCTGGGCAGTTCCTCGATCGGCTCGATGCCGACCCGTCGGAGCAGTCGTACCGCGGCCCGGTCGAAGAGCTTGATCAACGGACCGGCCACGGCGAGGTAGATCAGGGTGGAACGGCTCAGGGCCCGGGCCAGCTGCTCAGGCCGGGCGATGGCGAGGTTCTTCGGGGCCAGCTCACCGAGGACCATCTGCACGACGGTCGCGATGATCAGGGCCAGCGCCACCGACAGCGGAAGACTGACCGCGGTGGAGACCCCGACGCCGCCGAGCAGTTCGGCCAGGCCGGCGCCGAGGTACGGCTCGGCGGCGTACCCGACGAGCAGGGCGGTGACGGTGATGCCGAGCTGCGCGCCGGAGAGCATGAAGGACAACCGGCTGGTGACCTGTAGGGCGCGGGCGGCGGCCTGGTCGCCGTCGTCGGCCAGTTGACGGAGCTTGCCGCGGTCGACGGCGACGTAGCCGAACTCCTGGGCCACGAAGTAGCCGGTAGCGGCGGTAAGAACGATGATCAGGGCGAGTCCGACGACGATCAACACGGGAGGCTCAGGGCTCCCGACGTCGCGGCGGCTAGGGAAGGCCGGGTCGTACCCGGCCGGCTACTGCTGCCCTCCTGGGCAGAAGAGTCGATCATGCGGCCATTTTATCGGCCATGGCTGTGTGCTGGCTAAATGTCGGGGGAAGCGGTTTCACTGTTCGGCGAGTTCATCGACGTCGAGCAGGTCCCGGTCGAGGCGGTCGGACCGGTAGGCGGCCCGACCGATCATCTGCGCGGTGACCGGCGCGGTGACGAGTTGGAAGAGCCCGACCAGCAGAAGCATGCCCAGGTCGGTACGGCTGCGCAGCCGCAGGGCCAGCCCCAGCAGGATCAGCAGCACCCCCAGCACCTGCGGTTTGGTGACGGCGTGCATCCGGTCCAGGGTGCTCGGCAGGCGCAGCACCCCGATCCCGGCGGCCAGGCTGAGCAGCGCCCCGCCCACCAGGCAGCCGGCGGCAACCATGTCGGCCAGGTCGGTGACGGTCACAACTCCTCCCCGGCGGCAACCATGTCGGCCAGGTCGGTGGCGGTCACGACTCCTCCCCGGCGGCGAACCGGACCAGGGCCACCGAGCCGAGGAAGCCGAGCAGCGCCAGCACCACCAGCACCGGCAGGGTGCTGGTGCGGCGGTGCACCGCCGCCTCGGCGCCCACCGCGGCGATCATGGTGGCCAGCAGCAGTTCCGTGGCGACCAGCCGGTCGAGCAGGGTCGGGCCACGCACGATCCGGGCCAGCGCGAGCAGCACGGTGACGGAAAGCAGGACGGTGACGCCGACGGTCACGGCCAGGTTCACGGGGCGGTTCCTTCCTCGGTGGCGGGACGGGCCGTCAGCAGCCGGACCTCGGCGGGCGAGCCGACCGCCCGGACGACGCGTCGCTCGACGTCCCGGATGCGCTGGCGGGTACGGGTCAGGTCCGCTGCTCCCCGGACGTCGAGGACGTGGACGTAGAGCAGCCCGGCGCCCCGGTCGACGTCGACGATCAGGCTGCCCGGCACGAGGGTGAGCACCTCGGCGGTGAGGGTCAGGTTCAGGTCGGTGCGTACCCGCAGCCGGACCGCGATGATCGCGCTGCGCGGCCGGTACCCGGGTCGGACGGCCACCCAGGCGACGTGGATGCTGGCGCCGACCAGTTGGCCGGCGAACCGCACCGCGAAGCGCAGCAGCGCGCCGGGGCGCAGTCGGCTCTCCAGGGTGACCGGTGGCAGCGGGAAGAACACCAGCACCGTCGCCGCGACGGCCACCCCGCCGATCAGGTTGCCGAGGGTGAACCGCCCCCAGAGCAGGTTCCAGATGAACACCATCCAGCCGGCGGCGATCGCCCGTTCCCGCCAACGGGCCGCCCGGGCACGTCCCGGGGACGTCCCGGGGATCAACCTCCGGCGCGGACCGGACGCGGGCGTGCGGGCAGCGGCCGCGCCGGGCTCGGGCGTACCGGCAGAAGCCGGCCCGGAGGCGGGCCTTCCGGCGGAGGCCGGTCCGGACGCACGTCCGCCCGCAGCGGCCGGGTCTGGCTCGGGCGTACCGGGTGATACCGGGTCGTCCGGGTTCACGGTGTGCCCCCGGGGAAGACGGCGCGCACGTACGGGGCGCGTCGGTGCAGGTCGTCCGCCGCGTCGGCGGTGACGTTGAAGAGCGGTCCGGCGGCGAGGGTGTACGTCACGCCGAGCGCGACCAGCGCCACCGTCGGCCCGAGCATCAACGCGGGCAGCGGGGCGGGCGGATCGTCGGTGGCGGTCCGGTACGACCGCCAGAAGGCGATGTTCCACACCCGGGAGGCGGCGTAGAGGGTGCCGAGGCTGGTCGCCGCGCCGACGGCCACCAGCGTCCAGGGCAGCGCGCCGCCCGTCGCCGCGCCGGCCTGGAAGAGACCGAGCTTGCCGAGGAACCCCGGGAACGGCGGGATCCCGGCGAGGTTCATCGCCGGGACGAAGAACAGGACGGCGATCACCGGGGCGGCCCGGGCCAGGCCGCCGAGGCGGCGCAGGTCGGTGCTGCCGGCCCGCTGTTCGACCAGTCCGGCGACGAGGAAGAGCGCGGTCTGGACGGTGATGTGGTGCACCACGTAGAAGATCGCGCCGGTGAGCCCGGCCACCGTGCTCAACGCGACCCCGAAGATCATGTAGCCGATGTGGCTGACCAGGGTGAAGGAGAGCAGCCGCTTCAGGTCGGACTGGGCCACCGCGCCGAGGACGCCGACCAGCATGGTCAGCCCCGCCACCACCATCAGCAGGTCGTCGACCTGCCCGCCGGGGAAGAGCAGCGTCTCGGCGCGGATGACCGCGTACACGCCGACCTTGGTGAGCAGGCCGGCGAAGACCGCGGTGACCGGGGCGGGCGCGGTCGGGTAGCTGTCCGGCAGCCAGGCCGACAGCGGGACGACGGCGGCCTTGATGCCGAAGGCGAGCAGCAGCATCAGGTGCAGCGCCAGCCGCAGGTCCGGCGGCAGGGCGTCCAGCCGGCCGGCGAGCTGGGCCAGGTTGAGCGTGCCGGTCGCCGCGTAGACCAGCCCCACCGCGCTCAGGAAGATCATCGACGCAAGGATGCTGACCACCACGTACGTCGAGCCGGTGCGGATCCGGACGTCCGTTCCGCCCAGGGTGATCAGCACGTAGCTCGCGGTCAGCAGGATCTCGAAGCCGACGAAGAGGTTGAACAGGTCGCCGGCGAGGAAGGCGTTGGTGACCCCGGCGGTCAGCACCAGGTAGGTCGGGTGGAAGATCGCCACCGGGGTGCCCTCACCCAGGTCGGACTGCCCCTGCCCGATGGAGTAGAGCAGCACGCAGAGCGTCACGGCGACCGAGATGGTCAACAGCAGGGCGGCGAGCTGGTCGGCGACCAGCACGATGCCGACCGGCGGTAGCCAGCCGCCGATCCGGACCACCATCGGCCCCTCGGTGTAGGCCCGGACGAGCAGCACCAGCGAGACGGTGAGCGTGGCGGTGAGCACGAGCACGCTGACCGCGCGCTGCGCCCTCGGCCACGGCAGGATCAGGGTCAGGGCCGCGCCCAGCAGCGGAATCACCACGGGCAGCGGCACCAGCGCGGTCACCGGCCGCCGTCCTCGGGTGCGTTCGGCGACCGGTCGACCTGCTCGGGGTCGTCCCCTGGTCCCTCCCCACCCAGGTCCGCCGCCGGCACGGCGTCCCGGTCGGCGAGCCCCACGATCTGCCGGTCCTCCGGGTCGTCCCGGACCTCGTCGTGGGCGGTGAGCAACCAGCTCCGGTACGCCACGGCCAGCAGGAACGCGGCCAGGCCCAGGGTGATCACGATGGCGGTGAGGATCATCGCCTGGGGCAGCGGGTCGCTCATGCGATTCACCGGGTTGACGCCGACCAGCGGGGCCTCCCCGGCCGGGCTGCTGATCAGGATCAGCACGTTGACCCCGTTGCTGACCAGGATCACGCCGAGCAGGACCCGGGTGAGGTTGCGTTCCAGCAGCAGGGTGACCCCGGTCGCGACGAGCACCCCGACGATCAGTGCCAGCACCAGCGAGGGGCCGTCGCCCGACCCGGCGGTCATCGTTGCCCGCCCCGCCGGTCGGCCACCAGGCCCCGGGCCGCCTGGCCGCCGGCCTGGATCTGGCGGTCCACCTCCGCGCCGAGGGCACGTAGGACGTCCAGTGCCAGCCCGATGACGACGAGGTAGACCCCGACGTCGAAGATCAGGGAGGTGACCAGGTAGAAGTCACCGATTCCGGGCAGGCGCAGGTCGATCCGGCTGCTGTCCAGCATGTTCCCCGTGGCCACCAGCGCCACCACCCCGCTGCCCACCGCAGTCCCCAGCCCGACACCGAGCACCGTGCCGGCCCCCACCGGTGCGGCGTCCTCCAGTTCGTACCGGCCGCCGGCCAGGTAACGCAGGGTCAGCGCCAGCGCCGCCACCAGCCCGCCGACGAAGCCGCCACCGGGTGCGTTGTGCCCGGAGAAGAGCAGGAAGAGGGAGAAGATCACGACACTGTGGAAGATCAGCCGGGTGACCACCTCGAAGACCAGCGAGCGGCGGCGCTCGTGCAGGGTGGGTCCGCCCCGGAGCCAGACCCGTTGCCCCGGCCGGGGACGGCCGCCGGAGGTGCCGCCGCGCCGTGGGCGGGGATCGGTGCGGGAGCGTTCGAAGACCAGGCTGGCCACCCCGGTGGCCGCCACCACGAGCACCGACATCTCGCCGACGGTGTCCCAGGCGCGGATGTCGACCAGGATCACGTTGACCACGTTGTGGCCGTACGCCTGCTCGACCGCGAGCCGGGGGAACTCCACCGAGATCGGGGGGAGGCGGCGGCTGCCGGCCGCCGCGACGGCCAGGCCGGCGAGGACCGCCCCGACCGTCACCCCGATCCCCCGGCGGATCCACCGGCTGCGCCGCAGGGGACGGACCGAGAAGCGGGGCGGCAGCCGACGCAGCGCCAGCACGAAGAGGGTGATCGTCGCGGTCTCGACGAGGATCTGGGTCAACGCAAGGTCGGGCGCGCCGTGCACCACGAAGATCATCGCGGTGCCGTAGCCGGTCACGCCGACCAGCAG
Source organism: Micromonospora pallida (assembly GCF_900090325.1). NCBI lineage: Bacteria > Bacillati > Actinomycetota > Actinomycetes > Micromonosporales > Micromonosporaceae > Micromonospora > Micromonospora pallida. The sequence goes on from NZ_FMHW01000002.1 coordinate 4,265,088, forward strand.
CATCGCGGTCAGCCGGGTCCGGGCGCCCACGGCGAGCACCGCCGCCACCGTGACGACCAGCGCGACCACGGCCTGGACCGGGCTGTCCCAGAGCCGGGTGGGCACCGGCCAGGGCCGGACCAGCAGCATCGCCCCGCCCGGGAGCAGCACCAGGACGGCGAGGATGGTGCCGAGGTACTGCGGCAGCGAGCCACGCTGGATCCGGCTGGTCAGCTCGATCGCGGCGCGGTCGAAGAGATGGGTGACGCCCTCGTACAGCTCCGATCCGGACATCGGAGCGCGCAGCCGGGCCAGTGCCGGGGCGAGCCGGCCGCGTCCCAAAAAGAGCAGTCCACCCGCCGCGAGGACCAGCACGGACAACCCCAGCGCGGGCTGGAGCCCGGACCAGAGCGCCAGCGGGTGGTCGGTGCCGGGGAACCCGGCGGCGTACGGGGTGAGGAGGGCACCGACCGGCCCGGCGAGGGGCCCGAGGAGGAGACTGGCCAGGCCCAGCAGGACCGGGGGGACGAGCAGCGCCCGTCCCGGCCGGCGTACCGTCACCGGCCCGACCCCGGGCTTGTCGGCGAAGGCGCCCCAGACGAAGCGGACGCTGTAGGCGACAGTGAGGGCCGAACCGACCAGCACGACGCCGAGAGTGAGCGGGTCGTCGAGGAACGCGTACAGGACGGCTTCCTTGGCCACGAACCCGACCAGCGGCGGCACCCCGGCCATGGACGCGGCGGCGAGGAGCGCGACGGTCCCCGGCAGCGGCAGCCGCCGCCACAGTCCGGTCAGCTCCCGCAGGTCCCGGGTGCCGGTGACGTGGTCGACGATCCCGACGACCAGGAAGAGCGTCGCCTTGAACAGGGCGTGCGCCAGCAGCAGCGCCAACCCGGCGAGCGCCGCCTCCCGGGTACCCACGCCGGTCACCGCCACCAGCAGCCCGAGCTGGCTCAGCGTCCCGTACGCCAGCAGCAGCTTCAGGTCGGTCTGGCGCAGCGCCGCCCAACCACCGACGATCAGGGTGGCGAGCCCGGCCACGGCGGTGACCGGCCGCCAGGGTGGGGTGTGCGCCAGCACCGGGGCCAGCAGGGCGACCAGGTAGACGCCGGCCTTCACCATGGCCGCCGCGTGCAGGTACGCGCTGACCGGGGTGGGCGCGGCCATCGCCGCCGGCAGCCACGCGGTGAACGGCAGAACGGCCGACTTCGCCAGCGCCCCCACCAGCACGAGCAGGACGGCGACGGTCAGGTGTCCGCCGCCGGGCGGCGCGGCGACGATCTCCGACCAGCGGTACGTGCCGGCCCGTTGCCCGATCATGACGAACCCGACGAGCATCGCCAGCCCGCCCAGCGTGGTGACGGTCAGGGCCTGGGCGGCGGCCCACCGGCTGGCCCGCCGCTCCGGGTGGTGGCCGATCAGCAGGTACGAGAAGACCGTGGTGAGTTCCCAGCACACGTAGAGCAGGAGCAGGTTGTCGGCGAGGACCAGACCGAGCATCGCCCCGGCAAAGGCCACGAGGACGCCGACGAAGCGGCCGAGTTCCGGCTCGGTCGGGGAGAGGTAGCCGGCGCAGTAGACCAGCACCAACGCGCCGATCCCGCCGACCAGCAGGGTCATCAACCAGGACAGGGTGGTGAGCCGTAGCGCCAGGTCGAGTTCGAGGTGACGGATCCAGGGATGGGTCTCGGCCAGCGCGCCCCCGTCGCGGACCGCCGGGGTACGCGCGACGGCCCAGCCGAACGCGGCGGCGGGGGCGAGGGCGAGCGGGTAGCAGGCCCGCCGACCCCACCACCGGACCAGCAACGGCGCGAGCAGGGCCGCCACGAGGTGGAGGATCAGCAGTACGAACACGCGTCCTCCCGGTAGGTGGCAGCGCCCGGCGGGGCGCTCTCCGGCTACCAGGGATCACACGTCAGACAGTGGGACCTATGGGACGCTTTGCGAAAATTGCCCGGTTTACCACCCGGTCGGCGTCGCTCGACCGCCGGGACGCCTCCGGCGGGGCGGGCCGCTCGGCAGGCCGACCAGCGACCGGTACGGGTGACTCGGCGGACCGGCCGGCGAGCGGGGCGGATCGGTCAGCGGATCGGCCGGGGACCGGCACGGCCGGCTCGGTGGATCGGCCGGCGATCGGGGCGGACCGACTGGCGACCGGCACGGCCCGCTCCCGCGGCGCGCCGTCGCGGCGGGACTCCACCAGCAGGTCCGGGCGGCCGAGCTGGACGGCCACCCGGTTGACCAGCCGCTGCGCGGCGGCGAGGGAACGCACCGAGAGCAACCGACCCCGACTCTCCCGGCGTAGGACGAAGTAGTGCACGGCGGCCCGCACCTGGGCGCGGTCGGCGGCGCTGGCCTGGGCGGTCTCCGCGACCAACTCCCGCAGGCAGCGGGCGAGCCGCTCGGCCAACTCCAACTCGGGGCCGTCCAGGCCGACCCGAACGGCGGCGAGGTGGCTGTCGACCTTGCGGATGAGCACATCGGTGCCGGGCTCGAAGCCTCGCTCCACGGCCATCCGGCTCCCCTCCCCCGACCGGCGTTGCCGGAGAAGTTACCTTCTGTTGCCACAGCCTAGCAAGCAGTTAAGTAAGACTTAACGCGCAAGCGCCCCATCCCGGTCGGTAGCCGCCCAGCCGGACCGCAGCCGATCCCGACGACCCGCGCGAGCAGCGCCGTTGTCGTACCGGCGAGGCAGGATGGAAGGCGTGACGGAGATGCTGGCGGGGTTCGGCGCGCCGACCCGGGAGTGGTTCACCGCCGCCTTCGCCGCACCCACCCCCGCCCAGTCCGGCGCCTGGCGGTCGGTGGCGGCCGGCCGGCACGCCCTGGTCGTCGCCCCAACCGGCTCCGGCAAGACGCTCGCCGCGTTCCTCTGGTCCATCGACCGGCTGGCCCGCGAGCCGGTCCCGGAGGACCCCCGGCGACGCTGCCGGGTGCTCTACGTCAGCCCGCTGAAGGCCCTGGCGGTGGACGTCGAGCGGAACCTGCGCACCCCGCTGGCCGGCATCCGGCAGGCGGCCACCCGACTCGGGGTCACTCCCTACGACATCACCGTCGGCATGCGTACCGGCGACACCCCGGCCGACGAGCGCCGGGCCTTCGCGCGCACCCCGCCGGACATCCTCATCACCACCCCGGAGTCGCTGTTCCTGCTGCTCACCTCGGCGGCCCGGGACTCCCTGCGCGGGGTCGAGACGGTGATCGTCGACGAGGTGCACGCGGTGGCCGGCACGAAACGCGGCGCGCACCTGGCCCTCTCCCTGGAACGCCTCGACGAGCTGCTCCCCCGGCCGGCGCAGCGGATCGGCCTGTCCGCCACGGTCCGCCCGATCGACGCCTGCGCCCGGTTCCTGGGCGGTTCCCGGCCGGTCGACGTGGTGCAACCGCCGGCCGCCAAGACCATCGAGGTCAGCGTCCAGGTGCCGGTGGAGGACATGACCCGCCTCGACGACGTCGAACCCCCGGAGGACGACCTGGGCGGTCCCGGCCCCCGACGGGCCTCGATCTGGCCGGCGGTCGAGGAGCGGGTCCTCGCCCTGGTCCGGGCACACCGCTCGACGATCGTTTTCACCAACTCGCGGCGCAGCGCCGAACGGCTCTGCGCCCGCCTCAACGAGCTGGCCGCCGACCCGCCACCGGTGTCGCCCCGACCGCCGGCCGAGATCATGGCCCAGTCCGGCACGGCTGGCGGGGCCGCCCCGGTGATCGCCCGCGCCCACCACGGCAGCGTGTCCCGGGAGGAACGCAAGCACATCGAGGAGGCGCTCAAGTCCGGGCAGTTGCCCTGCGTGGTCGCCACCTCCAGCCTGGAGCTGGGCATCGACATGGGCAGCGTCGACCTGGTCGTGCAGGTCGAGGCGCCCCCGAGCGTCGCGGCGGGCCTGCAACGCGTCGGCCGGGCCGGGCACCAGGTCGGCGCGGTCTCCCGGGGCGTGGTCTTCCCCAAACACCGTGGCGACCTGCTCTCCTGCACGGTCGTGGCGGACCGGATGGCCGCCGGGGCGATCGAGGAGCTGCACCACCCGCGCAACCCGCTCGACGTGCTCGCCCAGCAGATCGTCGCGATGGTCGCCCTGGAGCCGTGGCCGGTCGGCGACCTGGCCGTCCTGGTCCGCCGGGCCGCGCCCTTCGCCGAGCTGCCCGACTCGGCCCTGCACGCGGTGCTGGACATGCTCTCCGGGCGGTACCCGTCGACCGCATTCGCCGAGCTGCGCCCCCGCCTGGTCTGGGACCGCGCCACCGACGTGCTCACCGGCCGGCCGGGCGCGCAGCGGCTCGCGGTAACCAGCGGCGGCACCATCCCCGACCGGGGGCTGTTCGGGGTCTTCCTCGCCGGGGCGGAACGCGCCGCCCGGGTCGGCGAGCTGGACGAGGAGATGGTCTACGAGTCCCGGGTGGGGGACGTCTTCCTGCTCGGCTCGTCGTCCTGGCGGATCGAGGACATCACCCCCGACCGGGTGCTGGTCTCCCCCGCCCCCGGGCAGGCCGCCCGGATGCCGTTCTGGAAGGGCGACCAGGCGGGCCGCCCGGTCGAGCTGGGCCGGGCGATCGGCGCCCGGGTGCGGGCACTGCTGCGACAGGACAACGAGACGGCGGTCGCGGCGCTGCGCGCCGGCGGGCTGGACGACTGGGCCGCCGGCAACCTCATGGCATACCTGCGCGAGCAGCAGGCGGCCACCCGCTCCCTGCCGGACGACCGGACGGTGCTGGTCGAGCGCTTCCGGGACGAGCTGGGTGACTGGCGGCTGGCCGTGCACAGCGTGCTCGGCGCCCGGGTCAACGGGCCGTGGGCGCTGGCGATCGGCCGCCGACTGGCCGAGCGGTACGGCGTGGACGCCCAGGTCATGCCCTCCGACGATGGCATCGTGGTGCGCCTGCCGGACACCGCCGACGCCCCGCCCGGCGCTGACGTGGTCGCCTTCGACCCAGACGAGATCACCCAGTTGGTCGAGGAGTCGGTCGGTACGTCCGCGCTCTTCGCCGCCCGGTTCCGCGAGTGCGCGGCCCGCTCCCTGCTGCTGCCCCGCCGGGATCCGCGCCGCCGCCAGCCGCTCTGGCAGCAGCGGCAGCGCGCCGCGCAACTACTCGACGTCGCCCGGGAGTACGCCGACTTCCCGGTCACCCTGGAGGCCGCCCGGGAGTGCCTCCAGGACGTCTTCGACCTGCCCGCGCTGACCACGCTGATGCGGGAGCTGACCACCCGGAAGGCCCGCCTGGTCGAGGTGGAGACGACCCAGCCGTCGCCGTTCGCCCGGTCCCTGCTCTTCGGGTACGTCGGCGCGTTCCTCTACGAGGGGGACGCCCCGCTGGCCGAGCGGCGGGCCGCCGCCCTGGCGCTGGACTCTGGCCTCCTCGGTGAGCTGCTCGGCCGGGTCGACCTGCGCGAGCTGCTCGACCCGACGGTGCTCGCCGAGACCGAGCGGCAACTGCGCTGGCTGACCGAGCAGCGCCGGCCCCGCGACGCCGAGGACGTGGTCGAACTGCTCCGGGTGCTCGGCGACCTGACCGACGCGGAGCTGGCCGAGCGGGGCGTACCGGCGGACTGGCCGACCGGGCTGGCCGCCGCCCGCCGGGTGCTGCGGCTGCGGGTCGCCGGGCAGGAACGCTGGGTCGGCGTGGAGGACGCCGCCCGGCTGCGGGACGCGCTCGGCGTGGCGCTGCCGGTCGGGGTGCCGGAGGCGTACCTCGCCCCGGTCGCCGACCCGCTCGGCGACCTGGTCGCCCGGTACGCCCGTACGCACGGCCCGTTCCCGGCGGCGACCTGCGCGGCCCGCTTCGGGCTCGGCGTCGCCGTGGTGGAGCAGGCACTGCGCCGGCTCGCCGCGACCGGGAGGGTGGTCTCCGGGGAGTTCCTGCCGGACAGTGCCGGCACCCAGTGGTGCGACGCCGAGGTGCTACGCCTGCTACGCCGCCGCTCGCTGGCGGCGCTGCGCCGGGAAATCGAGCCGGTGCCGCCCCGAACGCTCGCCACCTTCCTGCCCCGCTGGCAGCAGGTCGGCGCGGCGGCCCGGGGCGTGGAGGCGCTCGCCGCCGCCGTCGAGCAGCTCCAGGGCGTGGCGTTGCCCGCGTCCGCGCTGGAACGGCTGGTGCTGCCGGCCCGGGTGGCCGACTACTCGCCCGCCTTCCTCGACGAACTCTGCGCCAGCGGCGAGCTGGTCTGGGCCGGCTCGGGAGCGATCTCCGGCGGGGACGGCTGGGTCACCCTGGCGTACGCCGACACCGCGCCGCTGCTGCTCCCACCGCTCGACGGTGCGCTGACCCTGACCCCGGCGCACGCGGCGGTGCTGGACGCGCTGGCCGACGGGCAGGCGCTCTTCTTCCGGCCGCTCGCCGACCGGGTGGGCGCCACGGACGACGCGGCCCTGACCGCCGTGCTGTGGGACCTGGTCTGGGCCGGTCACCTCACCAACGACACGCTCGCCCCGCTGCGCGCGCTGCTCGGCGGGGGCGGCGCGCACCGGACCCGACCCACCGCCCCGCGCACCCGGTACCGCCGCCCCGGCCGGGTGGCGCTGCCCAGCCGGGGCGGGCCACCGACGGTGGCCGGACGCTGGTCCCGACTGCCGGACCGGGACATTGATCCGACCCGGCGGGCCGCCGCCCTGGCCGACCTGCTGCTGGAGCGGCACGGTGTGCTCACCCGGGGCGCGGTCGTCGCCGAGCAGGTGACCGGCGGGTTCGCCGCGGTCTACCCCGTACTGTCCGCGTTGGAGGAACGCGGGGCGGCCCGGCGCGGGTACTTCGTGGAAGGGTTGGGGGCGGCGCAGTTCGCGGTGCCCGGCGCGGTGGACCGGCTGCGTGCCCTCGCCGACACCGCCGACGGCGCACGCGCCCGCGGCGGGGCGCCGCTGGTGTTGGCGGCGACCGACCCGGCCAACCCGTACGGTGCGGCGCTGCCGTGGCCGGAACGGGTGGTCGACTCCGGTGACGGCGCCGCCCCGGCCACCGGTCACCGGGCTGGCCGCAAGGCCGGTGCCCTGGTCGTGCTGGTCGACGGCGAGCTGGTGCTCTACGTCGAGCGCGGCGGGCGGACCGTCCTGTCGTTCAGCGCCGAGGCCGACGTCCTCGCCGGGGCGGCGAAGGCGCTGGCCGACGCGGTGCACTCCGGCGCGCTCGGCGCGATCTCGGTGGAGCGGGCCGACGGCGGGGCGGTGCACGCCTCACCGCTGCGCGACGCGCTCACCGCCGCCGGCTTCCGGGCCACCCCACGCGGCCTCCGCCTACGCGCCTGACCCCCCGCCGGCTGTACGGCTGACCGACCCGGCTGCGCGGCTGACCACCTCCGACAGCGCGCCCGACCGTCTCCGGCAGCCGGCTGACCGACCCGGCTGCCGGCCGGGCCGCCGCCGGCTCAGCGCAGGGCGGCGAGCGCGGCGTCGTAGCGCTTCCGCTGGTCGGTGCTGGTCTTGGTGCCCAGGTAGCTGAGCACCACGGTCCCCTTCCGGTACACGTCGGCACCCCACATGTCGGCCCGGTTCACCGCGTTCGCCTCGTCGGGGAAGACGTACACCGAGACGGCGTCGGTGACGAGCAGTTCGGCGCAGCCCAGCCCCGCGCCGTCCGGCCCACAATCGATCGAGCGGTCCCGGAGGCCGGAGACCGGCAGTTTCGCGGCCCGGAACGCGTCCACCACCTGCCGGGCACTCGGCGCGCCGGCCGAGCGGGTCGGCAGGACAAACGGTGGGGGCTTGGATCCGGGTCGCTCGGTGGGTCCGGCCGCTGGCGGCGGGGTCATCCGGCCGGCCCGGGGCGGGCCGCTCGGAGTCGCGCCGCCGTCCGGCGTCGCCGACGGGGCCGCTGCCGGCGAGGGCACCTCCGTCGGGGTAGCCCATCGGGGTGCGCTCGTCGGGGCGGCGCTGTCGGGCCGGTCGTCGGCGTCGTCACCGCAGCCGGCGACGGCGAGCACGAGAAGGGCGGCGAGGGTCAGGGTACGGGGCGCGGAGGTCACCCCTCGTAGTCTGCCGAACCGTCCCCAGTGGCGGGAGGGCCGGTCGGTCGGCACCGGGCGCGCAACGGCCTCGGTCGATCTTCGTACGACCGACCCGGCGGCTCGACCGCTTCACCTGGGCACGTTGGCCGGGGGCGGACCCGGTCCACGGTGAGGATCTAGGGTGGAGGCCATGGGGTTCGGCTGGGTGTCGTTGACCACGGACTACGGGCTCTCCGACGGGTTCGTCGCGGCCTGCCACGGGGTGATCGCCCGGCTGGCGCCGCAGGTACGGGTGATCGACGTGACCCACCTGGTGCCGCCGACCGACGTCCGGCACGGCGCGACGGTGCTCGCGCAGACCGTGCCGTACCTGCCGACCGGGGTACACGTGGCGGTGGTCGACCCGGGGGTCGGCACCAGCCGGCGCGGAATCGCGCTCGAGGCCCCGGGTGGCCTGCTGGTGGGACCGGACAACGGTCTGCTGGTGCCGGCCGCCGAGGCGCTCGGCGGGGTCCGCGCGGCGGTGGAGCTGACCAACCCGGAGTGGCTGGCCCCAGAGGTGTCCCGCACCTTCCACGGCCGGGACGTCTTCGCCCCGGTCGCCGCCCGGCTGGCCACCGGGGCGTCCCTGGCCGAGGCCGGCCCCCCGATCGAACCGGCCGACCTGGTCCGGCTACCCGAGCCGGTGCTGGAGGTGACCCCGACGGGCTTCACCGCCGAGGTGCTCACCGTCGACCACTTCGGCAACGTGCAGCTCGCCGCGCCCCCGTCCGCGCTGGTCGGCCGGCCGGCGACGCTGCGGGTGGGCGGGCACGAGGCGGTGCACGGACGGACCTTCGGCGACGCGCCGCCGGGCCAACTGGTGATCTACGTCGACTCGGCCGGCCAGGTCGCGGTGGCGGTGAACGGCGGCCGGGCGGCGGATCGTCTGAGGGTGCGCGCGGGCGATCGGGTTTCGGTCCGACATTCGGACTGAGCCAGATCCCCGGTGCCGGGACATCGGACACTATGGAATGCTTTGCGGGTGGGCGAGCAGTGGGTTCCAACGAACTGTCCCTGCTGCGGATTCCGGACGGGTGGGGGCACCTGTCCGGTCTGCTTCTGGACAGACGACGGTCAGGGTGACGCGGACGCCGACCTGGTTCGGGGCGGCCCCAACGGTGACCTGAGCCTGTCCCACGCCCGACTGAACTTCGCCATCTACGGCGCGAGCCACCCCCGCTACCAGGAGATGGTCCGCTCGCCCCACCCGGACGAGCATCCCTGACGCCCGCCGGACGAGCACCCCTGACCGACGGTCGGCCCGGTCCGGCACCGCCGACCTCGACCCGTCCGATCGGACACCGCTGACAACGGCCCGCCCGGTCGGACGCGCTGGCCCCGGCCCGTCCGCCCGGGCACCGCTGACAACGGCCCTCCTGTCGGACAGCGCTGGCCGCGGCCCGTCCGGTCGGGCACCGCTGGCGTCCGCCGTGCCCGGACGGGTGCCGCGAGGCAGGATGGACGGGTGCCCGAGGGTGACACCGTCTGGAACACCGCCCGCCTGCTGGACCGCGCGCTGGCGGGCGGCCGGCTGACCGGGTCCGACTTCCGGGTACCGCAGCTCGCCACCACCGACCTCACCGACTGGACGGTGCGCGGCTGCGTCAGCCGGGGCAAGCACCTGCTGCTCCGACTCACCGCCCCACCGACTCGCCGTCGGCGGCGGCTGGCCGGGACGGGGCCTGGACGCTCCACTCACACCTGCGGATGGACGGGGCGTGGCGGACGTACGCGCCGGACGAGCGGTGGACCGGCCGGCCCGCGCACCTGATCCGGGTGGTGCTGCGGACGGCCGACGCCGTCGCCGTCGGCTACCACCTGCACGACGTCGCCCTGGTGCCCACCGCCGGGGAGGACACACTCGTCGGCCACCTCGGACCGGACCTGCTCGGCCCGGACTGGGACGAGTCCGAGGCGGTCCGGCGACTCGCGAGCCAGCCCGACCGGCCGATCGGAGAGGCCCTGCTCGATCAACGTAACCTGGCCGGCCTGGGCACCGTCTACACGGCCGAGGTGCTCTTTCTGGCCGGGGTCAGCCCGCTGACCACCGTGGGCCGGGTCGAGAACATGCCCAGGATGGTTCGCCTCGCTCGACGCCTCCTGTGGGCCAACCGGGGCCGATCCGCTCGGGCGACGACCGGTGACCCGCGCCGGGGCCACAACCTCTGGGCGTACGGACGGCAGGGACAGCCGTGCCGCCGATGCGGAACGGCGATCCTTCAGGGCCATCACGGCTCAGCGCCGATGGCACGACTGGCCTACTGGTGCCCCTCCTGCCAACCACCCCACTGACCACGCGCACCACGCAGCACCCCGCCGACCCCCACAGCACCCCGCCAGCCCCCGCAGCACCCCGCCGGCCCCCGCAGCACCCCGTCGATCATGGAGTTATGGCGCCTAATTGGTGACGATTGCCAGGTTTGACTGGTGCCCCAACTCCATGATCGACGGGGCGGCGGGGGTGGGGGGCGGGGCGGGGGCGGGGCGGGGCGGGGGTGGGGGTGGGGGTGGGGGCACGGCGGGAGCGGGGGCGGGGCGGGGGTGGGGGCGGGGCGGGGCGGGGACCGGGTGACCTACGGGCGCCCCGCCTGTCGGTGGGACCGGGCCCGGACGGTCCCGCCAAATTGACACGATTGGGTAATTCCCCGACCCGGCCCATCTGTCGCATGCTGCGATTACGCGCTCACTCATCGTCAGCGCGGCGGTACGGGTACGACCGTTGGTCACACCGGGGTGGCGATCGTCGTACCCCCGTCACCGGGGACAGCCATGGCCCTCTTCCGCAGACTCCGCCCCGCCCGGTCCACGCCGGGGACGGTTCCGGCGGCCCGGAACGCCGCTCCCGACGCCCGCCAACGGACCGTCCCCAGCCGGGAAGCCCCGCCCGCCCGGTCCCCCACCCGGCGCGACGCCGGACCGGCCACGGTCCCGGGGACGGACCCGACCACCGGACCCGCCCCGACCACCGGAACGGACCCGGCCACCGGAGCGGACCCGACCACCAGGACGGACCTGGCCGCCACCGGGACGGACCTGGCCGCCGCCGCGCTCGTGCCGCCCAGCGTCGGGCTGGGGCCACCCACCGCCGCGCTGGACCCGGCCGCCGCGCCGCGCTTCTTCGGCCCAGAGCCGAACCTCGCCACCAGCCCCCGCCCCCGGCTCGACCCCGACGGCCGGGTGGTGCCCGGCACCGGCCTGCGCAAGTTCGTTGACGCTCTGCCCGGCCTCGGCCCCGAGCAGGCCAACGAGCTGGGCGGGTACCTGCCGGTGGCGGTGCCCGACACGATCAGTTTCCCGGGCTGCGACTACTACGAGATCGGGCTCCAGGAGTACGTCCAACGCCTGCACCGGGACCTGCCGCCCACCCGCCTGCGCGGATACCGCCAGCTCAACCTCGGCACCGACCAGCATGGGCACAACACCGTCCGGCCGCCCGCGCGGGCGTACCACCTCGGGCCGATGATCGTGGCCCGCCGGGACCGCCCGGTCCGGATCAAGTTCATCAACCAGCTTCCCACCGGACGCGCCGGTGACCTGTTCCTGCCGGTCGACCCGACCCTGCCCGGGGCCGGCATCGGACCGTTGGACGGGCCGGCGCCGTACCCGCAGAACCGGGCGGTGCTCTGCCTCCAGGGCGTGCGGACCGCCTGGATCAGCGCCGGCAACCCGACCCAGTGGGTTACCCCGGCCGGGGAGATCACCCCGTACCCGACCGGGCCGGGGCTGACCCACGTACCGGACATGCCGTCACCCGGCGCGGGCGCCACCACGCTGTACTTCCCGAACGACCAGAGCGGTCGACTGATGTGGTTCCACGACAACGCCCTCGGCCTGTCCCGGCTCACCACCCACTCCGGCCAGCTCGCCCCGTACCTGCTCACCGACCCGGCCGAGGAGCGGCTGGTTGACGAGGGTGTCCTTCCCGCCGATCAGGTTCCGTTGATGGTCACCGACCGGACCTTCGTCCCCGATGACGCGCAGCTCGCCGCCGAGGACCCCACCTGGGACCGGGACCGCTGGGGGGCCTGCGGCAGCCTGTGGTACCCGCACGTATACCAGCCCCGGCAGAACCCGTTCCGGCCCGACGGGCGGAACCCGATCGGCCGCTGGGACTACGGCCCGTGGTGTCGGCACCCGGAGGCCGCCGCGCACGGTCCGACGTCGAATCCGTACCACGACCCGGTCGCCGCGCCCGAGCAGCCGCCGCTGGCCCCGGGCGTGCCGCACCCGTCGGTGGTGCCCCACGTGTACGGGGACACCCCGCTGGTCAACGGCGCCGCCTACCCGTACCTGGTGGTCGAACCACGCGCGTACCGGTTCCGGATCCTCAACGCCTGCCCGGACCGGAGCCTGAACCTCCAGCTCTACCGGGCCCGCTCGGACGGGCCGATGTGGCACGCCGACGGCAACCTCGCCGATGCCGGGGCGGGCGAGGTGCCCATGGTCGAGGCGGTCCGCACGCCCGGTCACCCGACGTACTGGCCGACCGACGGGCGGGACGGGGGTGTCCCCGATCCGAGGTCCGCCGGCCCGGAGATCATCCGAATCGGCAACGAGTGCGGCCTACTGCCCGCCCCGGTGGTGCTGCCCAACCGCCCGGTCGGCTACCGGTACGACCGGCTCGACCCGGGCGTGCTCAACGTGGACGGGCACACCCTGCTGCTCGCCCCCGGCGAACGGGCCGACGTGGTCGTCGACTTCGCCACCGTGCCGCCTGGCAGCACGCTGATCCTGTACAACGACTGCCCGGCCCCGCTGCCCGGCGGCGATCCCCGGTACGACCACCACGCCGGATCGCCCGCCGCGGTGCCCGGGTACGGCCCGGACACCCGTACCCTGCTCCAGTTCCGGGTGGCCGGCACCCCGGCCGACCGGTACGACCTCGATCGGCTGCGGGACGAACTACCCGCCGCGTACGCCGCCAGCCAGCCGCCGCCGATCGTGCCGCAGCCCGCGTACGACCAGGCCTTCGGCACCCGGACCGAGCGGGAGACCGTGGTTCCGGCGAACGCCACAGCGGTCAGCTTCACCCCGGTCGGCGCGACCGGTCCGGTCACCCTGCCGGTGGTCGACCGGGCCGTCCGGCAGGTCTTCGAACCGGACCACGGCCGGCTGGCCGGCCGACTCGCCGCCCCGCTGGCCCGATCCGGCGACGACGGCGACGGAAGCTCCCTGCCCTGCCCTGGCGGCGACGGAAGCTCCCTGCCCCGCTCTGGCAGCGGCGACGGAAACCGACTGCCCCGATCCGGCTCGGCCGATGGCGAGCCGGTGCCTCGGGAGCCGGCGGACCCGCCCACCGAGATCCTGTATGCCACCGATCCGGCGGTGCCGGTCGGGTCGCCCACCGACGGCACCCAGCTCTGGCGGATCCGGGGCGAGGACCGGCTGACCCAGCCGCTGCACTTCGGCGGCGGCGACGTGCAACTGGTCAGCCGGGTCGCCCGGGACGGCACGGTACGCCCTACCCCGGCCGACGAGCGGGGCTGGAAGGAGACCGTCCGGATCGACCCCGGGGAGGACGTGGTGGTGGCGGTGCGTCCCGTCCCGCCCGGCCTGCCGTTCACCGTCGACGACTGCGTACGACCCCTCGACCCGACCGACGGCGACGCCCGCCCGGTCGGCCTGGGCTGGGAGTACCGGTGGCACAGCCAGCTTGCCGGGCTCCGCGACCAGGGCATGAGCCGTCCGCTGGTGGTGCGGGTCTCGCCCCGGGCGCCCACCGGCCTGACCGCGACCCCGGTGCCGGGCTCGGCCATCGCGCTGCCGGCGATCGCGCTGACCTGGACCGACAACGGCGATCGGCCGCCCGCCACCCGGCACCGGCTGGAACGGGCCACCAGCGCCACCTTCGCCGGGCCGGTCACCGTGCTCACCGTGGCCGCCACCGCGACCCGGTACGTCGACGCCACGGTCACCCCGGGCGTGACGTACCACTATCGGATCCGTGCGGAGAACGCGGTCGCCTGTTCGGTCTGGTCGAACAGTGTGCTGACAGCGGTCCGGCTGGCCGCGCCGACCGGGCTGACCGCGGTGGTGCCGACGACCGCGCCGCTACGGGTCGCGTTGCGCTGGACCAACCGGTCCTTCGCCACCGGCGTCGACGTGCAGCGCGCCACCAATCCGACCTTCACCAGTGGCCCCGCCACCACGGCCGTCGGGATCATCGACCACCACCTGGACCCGACGGTCGCCCCGGAGACCACCTACTACTACCGGGTCCGCACCACCTACCTCGGCACCGCCTCGCCCTGGTCCACGGTCGGCGTGGTGACCACCCCGCCGATGCCGAGGACCCCGACCATGGTGATCGCCACCGCCTGCGTGGCGGCCCCGGAGAGCGCCACGGTGGTCCTCCGCTGGACCTCCGGCACCGCCACCGGCACGGGCTGTGGATTCGTCGTCGAACGTGCCGCCGACTCGGCCTTCGCCCGGGAGCTGACGGCCTTCACCGTCTCCGGACGCGGCTTCACCAACACGGGGCTGGGCCGTGGGGTCACCTACTGGTACCGGGTCCGCGCGTTCAACGTGGTGGGCAGTTCGGCGTTCACCGCCCCGGTGCCGGTGACCACACCCACCTGAACCGCCCCGCCCTCGGCTCGCCTCCGCCTTGGTCGACTCCAGTTCGCCGATATCGGGGGTCACCAGGCGGGCGACACCCCGACATCGGCGAAAACGAGCGCCACCCCGGGCGGGGGCGGGCGCGGCGGAGGGATCAGTGGCTGGGTGCCTGGTGCGGGTCGCCGACCGCGCGCAGTTCGGCCAGGGCCGAGGCCACCCCGTGCAGCAGGTCGGTCGCCTCGGTCAGCCGGGACGCGGCCGGGTTCCCGGCGCCGGGGCGGGCGTCCTCGGCGACGTAGCCGGCCGCCGCGACGACCAGCCGCTCGTACGCGGACACTCCATCGTGCAACTGCCCGACCAGAACCGCGTGGGTCCCGGCCAGCGACTCGCGGGCCGGCGACGGGGCGAGGCGCATCGCCCGTTCCACGCTCGCCACCCGTTCGGCCAGGTCACGCAGGGAACGGTCGGCTGCCGCCGCCTCGAGCACCGCCGGGTCGGCCAGCCCGGTTAGTCGGCCGGCCATCCCGGCGAGGGTCAACGCGGCCCGGTCCAGCCGGGCCCAGGGTTCGGCGGCGGCGGTGCCGCGCAGCGCCATCCGGGAGCGGGCCCGGCGTACCTCGGCGAGCACGCCGGGGCCGGCGGGCAGGCGTTCCACGGCGGCGACCAGCCGGGCCCGGGAGCGGGCGGCGGCCTCGGCCGGGTCCAGTGGGGGCGGGGCCGGTCGCGCCGCGTGGGCGCGCAGGTCGACCCAGCGCCAGGCGGCCAGCACCAGGGCGCTGCCCGCCGCGCCGGCCCAGGCCGCGTCGGGCAGACCGAGCCCCGCGTACGGGGTGAGGATCGCTGCCGCGCCACCGAGCCCACCGGCCGTGACACTCCACCGTCGGGCGGACCGACGCAACCGGCGCAGCCGCCGGAAGTACTGCGCTCGCTCGTCTGCTGCCACCCGTACCTCCTCGACCGGGCCGCTCAGCTGGCGGCGCTGGTGTCCCCGGTGCTCCGGTCGCGGCCCATGCTGGCCCGGAGCTCGTCGAGCCGGGCGGCGGCGGCCGGGTCGGCCGCCGGGGTGGGCGACGCGACCGGTGCGGCCGGCTGGACGCCGGGCCGCTGCTGCCGGCCGGCGAGCTGCTCGCCGGCCATGCTGGCGCGGATCTGCTCCAGCCGGGACGACCCGGCCGAGTCGAGGGCGGACTTCTGGATCTCCAGCATCCGGCCCTCGACCGAGTTGCCGGCCAGCTCGGCGCGGCCCATCGCGTTGGCGTACCGCCGCTCGATCCGGTCGCGCACCTCGTCCAGGCTGGGCGTGTTGGCGGGTGCGGTGAGGGCGGACATCGACTCCAGCGAACGGGCCACGCTCTCCTGCATCTTGGCCTGTTCGAGCTGGCTGAGCAGCTTGGTGCGCTCGGCCAGCTTCTGCTGGAGGATCATCGAGTTGTTCTCCACCGCGCGCCGGGCCTGGGCCGCCGCGCCGATAGCCTGGTCGTGCAGGGTCTTGAGGTCCTCGGCGGCCTGCTCGGCGGAGACGAGCTGGGTGGCGAGAGTCTGCGCGGACTGCTCGTACCGCGTCGCCTCCGCCTCGTCGCCCTTGGCCCGCGCCTGGTCGGCCAGGACGAGGGCCTGACGAGCCATCCCCTGGAGACGCTCGACCTCGGACATCTGCCGGGAGAGCTTCATCTCGAGCTGACGCTGGTTGCCGATCACCGCCGCGGCCTGCTGCACCAGCGCCTGATGCTGGCGCTGGGCCTCGTCAATGGCCTGCTGGATCTGCACCTTCGGATCGGCATGCTCGTCGATCTTGCTACCGAAGAGCGCCATCAGGTACTTCCAACCCTTGACGAACGAGTTCGCCATCTCCGCGGTATCCCCTCAGTCGCGTCGCTGCGCCCGGTGACCTGTGCCGGACGGACCGCCCGGCACGCCGGCGGCGTTTCCATCGTCGCAGCCGGTCGCAACCGGTGCGGTCCTGGCGCTGACCGGATCACCTGCTGATCAACCCTACGCGGCCGGTGCCAGGGTCGACCACGGAGCGACCGGCCGCGCGGGAGGCGGTCAGGCGGCGCAGACCACGTCCCGGTCCCGCTCGGTCGGGCGGACCCGGGCAGTGCGCAGCGTGGCCTTGAGCGGCGAGTCCTGCCGGACGGCCACCGAGACCGAACCGTCGGCGGTGACCTGCCGGACCCCCTGCGGGGCGACCTTGCGGACCGCCGGTCGGGCCACCGGCTCGGCCGGCTGGTCGGCAACCGGCACCAGCACGCCCGGCATCTGCTCGGCCAGCGCCACGGTGTCGCTGACGTCGCGGAGCACCTCGGAGAGGCGGGCGCCGAGCGCGTCGCAGATGGCCGCGAGCAGCTCGCTGGAGGGCTCCTTCTGGCCGCGTTCGATCTCGGAGAGGTAGCCCAGGCTGACGTTCGCGGCCGAGGAGACCTCGCGCAGGGTGCGGTGCTGCCCCTGCCGGCGTGCCCGCAGTGCGTCACCGATCACCCGGCGTAGCAGGACCATCGCACCTCCTTGACGGGACCTCTGCCCGGCGACCGGATCATGCCGGGCGCGGTGAGCCGTCCCGACACCGAAACCGTACCGTCGGAGCCTTCCCGCAACCGTACCCGCTGTGGGCCTCCGCGACATACCACCCCGCCCGCACTCCGGACCGGCGGCGGTCAGCAGGGGGCCTCCGCGGCGGCTTTCCCGGCGGCGGCGATCCGCTCGGTGAGCAGCCACAACGCCTCGACGACCGTGGTCGAACGGATGTGGTCGCGACCGCCGTCGAGATGGAGTTCCCGCACCGCCGTTCCGTTCGGTCCGGCGACCGCGACGAAGACCAGGCCCACCGGTTTGCCGTCCTGTGGCTCCGGGCCGGCCACGCCGGTGGTCGCCACCCCCCAGTCCGCGGCGCAGCTCCGCCGCCCGCCCTCGGCGAGCGCGACCGCCACGTCCGGGTCGACCGGTCCGCGCTCGGCGAGCAGCCCCACTGGTACGCCGGCGAGCTGTGCCTTCAGCTCCGTCGCGTACACCACCAGCCCGCCCCGGAATATCCCGCTCACGCCGGCGATCTCGACGATCGAGGCGGCCAGTGATCCGCCGGTCAGCGACTCCACCGAGGCGAGCGTCTCCCCGCGCTCGGAGAGCCGGTGCACGACCCCGGCGGCCGGGTTGGTCGGCGACCGGTCGTCCGCGTCGTCCGGCCTCGTCGTCTCGTCGCCGTGAACCACCATGCCTGCCCTCCTTCCCACCGTTCGCCCAGGTCAACCGCGCCGTGGGCTACCGGGGAGGATTCACCGCGCGGTACGCAGCCGCACCGCGCGGGCGACATAGTCGAAGCCGGTGAGCACCGTTACCGCCACCGCGGCGGCCATGATCCACGGGCCGACGACGGCCACGCTTTCCGGCACCGGCCAGAGGTACCAGACGATGGCGATGATCTGCAGCGCGGTCTTGGCCTTGCCGCCCCGGCTGGCGGCGATCACCCCGTGCCGGATCACCCAGAACCGGATCAGGGTCACCCCCAGCTCCCGGGTGAGGATCACCAGGGTCACCCACCAGGGCAGCACGTCGTACCAGGAGAGCAGCAGCAGCGCGGCTCCGGTGAGCGCCTTGTCGGCGATCGGGTCGGCGACCTTGCCGACCGAGGTGACCAGCGCGAACCGGCGCGCGATCCAGCCGTCGACGAAGTCGGTCGCCGAGGCGAGGGCGAAGACCAGGCAGGCCGCTATCCGCCAGTCGACGTGCGTCATCTCCGAGACGACCACCAGCACCATGAAGACCGGCACCAGCAGCAGCCGCAGCGCGGTCAACGCGTTGGCGGCGTTGAGCACCGGCACCGGGGCCACCGGCGTCGGGTCAGCCGTCCCGGTCATGTCGACACCCCGATCCGCCGTTCGCGGTACCGCACCACCTGGCTCCCCCGCTCCGTCAGGGCCCGCCGTCACCGTGCCGCGCCGGGCGCCGCCGAGATCATCTCATCCGGAACCGCGATCAGGTCTACCCCTTCGGTGGAGGTAACCGTCGCCCGGACCAGATCGCCCGGACGCAGCGCGGTGAGATCGACCCCGCCACCGGACGGGGCGACCAGCGTGGTGGAGCCGTCCACCTCGGGGGCCTGGTGGGCTGCCCGGCCCTCGACCACGCCGTCGTCGACCGAGTCGACCAGCACCTCTACGGTCGAGCCGAGCCGCTCCTCGGCGCGCTGCGAACAGAGTTCGTCGGCGAGGGCGCTGAGCTTGTCGTACCGGCGCTTGACCGTGGCGGCGGAGACCTTGCCGGGCAGGTCGGCGGCCTCCGTGCCGTCCTCGTCGCTGTAGTCGAACACGCCGATCGCGTCGAGTCGGGCGGCGGTGAGGAACCGCACCAGCTCGTCGACGTCGGCCCGGGTCTCGCCGGGGAAACCGACGATGAAGTTGCTCCGGGCGCCCGCCTCCGGGGCCAGCGCGCGGGCGCTGGCGAGCAACTCCAGGAAACGGTCGGTGGAGCCGAAGCGCCGCATGCGGCGCAGCACCGGCTCGCTGGAGTGCTGGAACGACAGGTCGAAGTACGGGGCCACGCCCGGGGTGGTGGCGATCGCCTCGACCAGGCCGGGCCGGGTCTCGGCGGGCTGGAGGTAGCTGGCCCGTACCCGGACGATGCCGTCGATCGCGGCCAACTGCGGCAGCAGCTTCTCCAGCGCCCGCGGGTCGCCCAGGTCCTTGCCGTAGGAGGTCGAGTTCTCGCTGACCAGCACCAGTTCCCGGACGCCGGTCTTGGCCAGCCACTCGGCCTCGGCGAGCAGTTCGTCCGGGGTACGCGAGACGAAGGCGCCCCGGAAGGCGGGGATCGCGCAGAACGCGCAGCGCCGGTCGCAGCCGCTGGCCAGCTTGAGCGAGGCGACCGGGCCGGTGTCGAGCCGGCGGCGCAGCACCGGGCGCAGGTGTGCCGGGGTGTGCGCGTCGACCTCCGGGGTTGCCGGGCGGGCCGGGGTGGCGTGCCCGGGCAGCGACACCGCGCTGTCCCGCCGGGCCACCGGGGTCAGCGGCAGCAGTTCGCGCCGGTCACGCGGGGTGTGCGCGGCGACCGACTCGCCGTTGAGCACGGCGGTCAGCCGGTCGGAGATGTCCGGGTAGTCGTCGAAGCTGAGCACGGCCTGCGCCTCGGGGAGGCTGTCGGCCAGCTCCCGCCCGTACCGCTCGGCCATGCAGCCGGCCGCGACGACCCGGGCGCCGGTGTCGGCGGCGGCCAGCAGGGTCTGAATGGAGTCCTGCTTGGCCTTCTCCACGAAGCCGCAGGTGTTGACCACCACCACGTCGGCGCCCTCGCCGTCGGTGGTCACCTGCCAGCCGTCGGCGTGCAGGCGGGCGGCCAACTCCTCCGAGTCGACCTCGTTGCGGGCACAGCCCAGGGTCAGCAGGGCGACCCGGCGACCATCAGCGGGGGGCGACTGCTCCAGGTCGGGACGCGCCGAGCTGGATTTGTCGATCGACTGCTCCAGGTCGGGGCGCGGCGTCAGACGCGCCGAGCTGGAGTTGTCGATAGGGGCGGTGGCAGACACCACCCGAGGGTACCGGGCGGGGCGGGTCCGTCCACCGACGCCCGTCACCGCCACCGACCCCGGCGCAGCCCGCCGGGGCCCGCACGGCCGTCGGGTCAGGCCGCCACGGTGGCGGCGAGTTGGACGAGCCGGTCGAGGAGGAAGACCTCGGTGCCGCTCAGGCCGACCGAACAGAAGACGCTGACCTCGTCCCGGCCGGTCCGGCCGGCCCCCGCGCCGGACAGCACCGCGCCCAGGTCGGCCAGCCGCCCGGCGTACGGCGGCAGCGCGGCCAGCATCGGCGGGTCGTACGCGTCGGCCTGGGCGGGCGAGTCGGTGACCAGCACGTCGGCGACGTCGAGCAGGTCGGTGCCGAACTCGGCGCGTCCGTGCTGCTTGAAGCCGACGCTGTTGACGTGGGTGCCCGGGGCGAGGTCCCGGGCGTCGAGCACCGGGGTCGGGCTGGTGGTGGCGAGCACCACGACGTCCCGGTCGCGTACCGCCTCGGCGGCGCTGGCCACGGCGCGGGCCGGCACGCCCAGCTCGGCCCGGACCCGCGCGGCGAACCGTTCCCGGCCCGCCGGGGTACGGCAGTACACGGTGACCTCGCGCAGCCGGCGGACCGCCGCAGCGGCCCAGACCTGGGTCCACGCCTGCCCACCCGCCCCGACCACGCCGAGGGTCGTCGCGTCCGGGCGGGCCAGCGCGTCCACCGCCACTCCGCCCAGTCCCCCGGTTCGCCGCGAACCCAGTTCCGCGCCCACGGCCACCGCCCGGACCGCGCCGGTACGGCCATCGTGCAGGACGACGAGCTGCTCCGCCTCCGGGTGGCCGAAGGTGTCGTACGAGCGGAAGCCGTACCACTCGCCGGTGAGGTGGCCGGCGGTGAGCACCATCCGGCCCCCACCCAGCGGGGCGGACGCCCGGGGCGGGGCGACCAGCCGTCCCTCGTACGCGGCCAGCAGGGCGGCGCGCATGGCGTCGACCGTGCCGGGCCCATCGAGGACGGCGACCACCTCCCGGTCGGTGAAGAGCAGAGTCATGCGGCCCATCCTTGAACATGAAGGTAACTTCAGGTCAACCCCGTGGTTTCGATCACCGAGCCCGGTCGGCCCCGATCCTCGCCCGCCGCACCGGTGCTACCGTCGGCCCCGGCACCCCGAGCCGGGTGTCCCGGACGAGTGGTGGGCGTACCCGGTCACGCGAAGACGCCCCCGGACAGTGGTTGGTCCTCAACTCGTCCGGGCCGGTCCCGGACGCCTGCGTACAGGGGTGACTCATGGCCTGGCTCGTGTTGGTGGTCTCCGGGCTGTTGGAGACGGCGTGGGCGGTCGCGCTCGACCGGAGCGCCGGTTTCAGCCGACCCGTCCCGACGGCGGTCTTCGCGGTGACGATGGTGCTGAGCATGGCCGGTCTGGCGTACGCGCTCCGCGAGATCCCGGTCGGCACCGGCTACGCCGTCTGGGTGGGCATCGGCGCGGTCGGCACGGCGACCGTCGGCATCCTGGCACTCGGCGAGTCGGCCAGCCTGCCTCGGCTGGCCGCCCTGCTGCTGGTGGTGGCGGGTGTGGTGGGGCTCAAGGTGTTCCACTGAACCCGGTCCCGGCCCACCGCGACGGTGGGTAGGTGCCGCGTCACCGGCACGCGTAGTGCCCGGGTCGAATGGGTAGATACGGGTCGACGACAACTTTCGTACCCGGAGGACGAGATGGCGAACATGCACAGCACCGCCCGCCCGCGCAGCAACGCCGCCCGGATCTGCACGATCCTGGCGTTCGTCTTCGCCGTGCTCGCGGTCTTCATCTCGCCGCTGCTGTTCGGGGTGGCCGGCGTGGTGCTCGGCATCGTCGGCGCGGTGCTCGGCGACAAGCCGCTCGGCTGGTACGCGGCCGTCGCCAGCGCGGTCGGCGCGGTCCTCGGCGGGCTGCTCGTCGCCGCCCTGCTCAACTGAGCTTCCCGCGCACCCGTTCGTACCCATCGGCCCGCCGGTCTCCGGCGGGCCCTCGCACGTACCGAACCCGAACACCCTCGCCGCCCCCGCTTCGGCTGCTGGGGTGGGGTTCGGGTGGTTGCAGGGGACCCCTCCTACCGCTTTTTGCCGAGGAGGGGTCCCCTGCAACCAACCCAGGCGTGGAGGTACCGAGAGGGCGAGGGCGAGAGGGCGGGGCGAGTAGGGCGGGCGGGGTGGGCTCCGGATCAGTCCTCGGTGCCCCGCAGGGCGGCCAGGGCCTCCTCCAGTTCGTCCGGCTTGACCAGCACGTCGCGGGCCTTGGAGCCCTCGGACGGCCCGACGATGCCCCGGGTCTCCATCAGGTCCATCAGCCGGCCCGCCTTGGCGAAGCCGACCCGCAGCTTGCGTTGGAGCATCGAGGTGGAGCCGAACTGCGAGGTCACCACCAGTTCGATCGCCTGCACCAGCAGGTCGAGGTCGTCACCGATCTCCTCGTCGATCTTCTTCTTACTGTCCTGCGCCGGGGTGAGCACGTCCGGGCGGAACTCCGGCTCGCGCTGGTCCTTGCAGAACTTGACCACGTCGGCGATCTCGCGTTCGGTGACCCACGCGCCCTGGATCCGGACCGGCTTCGACGCGCCCATCGGCAGGAAGAGCCCGTCGCCCCGGCCGAGCAGCTTCTCCGCGCCCGGCTGGTCGAGGATGACCCGCGAGTCCGCGAGGGACGAGGTGGCGAAGGCCAGCCGGGACGGCACGTTTGCCTTGATCAGACCGGTCACCACGTCGACCGACGGGCGCTGGGTGGCCAGCACCAGGTGGATACCGGCGGCCCGGGCGAGCTGGGTGATCCGGACGACCGAGTCCTCCACGTCGCGCGGGGCGACCATCATCAGGTCGGCCAGCTCGTCCACGATCACCAGCAGGTACGGGTACGGCTTCATCTCCCGTTCGCTGCCCGGCGGGGCCTTGATCTCGCCGTTGCGCACCTTGCGGTTGAAGTCGTCGATGTGCCGGACCCCGTTGGCGGCGAGGTCGTCGTAGCGCATGTCCATCTCGCGGACCACCCACTCCAGCGAGTCGGCGGCCTTCTTCGCGTTGGTCACGATCGGGGTGACCAGGTGCGGGATGCCCTCGTAGCTGGTCATCTCGACCCGCTTCGGGTCGATCAGCAGCAGCCGCACCTCGTCCGGGGTGGCCCGGGTCAGGATCGACACCAGCAAGGTGTTGAGGCAGCTCGATTTCCCGGCCCCGGTCGCTCCGGCCACGAGAATGTGCGGCATCTTCGCGAGGTTGGCCACCACGTAGCCACCCTCGATGTCCTTGCCGAGGCCGACCACCATCGGGTGGTGGTCGCTGGTGGCCACCCGGGAGCGCAGCACGTCACCGAGGGACACGTTCTCCGGGTCGGTGTTCGGGATCTCCACCCCGACCGCGCTCTTGCCCGGGATCGGGCTGAGGATCCGGACGTCCGGGGACTTCACCGCGTACGCGATGTTGCGGGAGAGCTGGGTGATCCTTTCGACCTTGACCCCGGGGCCCAGCTCGACCTCGTACCGGGTGACCGTCGGCCCCCGGGTGAAGCCGGTGACCTCGGCGTCCACCCCGAACTGGTCGAACACCCCGGTCAGCGCGGCGATCACCTCGTCGTTGGCCTTGCTCCGGGTCTTCGGCGCCGCGCCGGCGCTGAGCAGGTTGGCCGGGGGCAGGGTGTAGTCCCCGGCCAGCCCGGTGAGCGCGAGCTGCTCGGCCCGGGTGGGGGGCGTGGAGTGCTCCGGTGGCTCGGACCGACGCCGGGCGGCGGGCACCCGGGGCGCGGGCTTGCGGGGCAGCAGCAGGGTTTCCTGGAGGTCGACGTCGTCGGCGTACCCCTCGTCTTCCCTGACCGGGTCGAGCGGCTCGGGCGGCGGCGCGGCCTTGCGGGCCGGGCGGCGGCGGGCCGGCTTCTCGACCGCCTCCGCCGCCTCGGCCTCCTCCTCGGCCGGGGCCGGCGGCACGCCGAGCACCCCACCGGTGAGCAGGCCGAGCCGCTCGGGGATCTTGTTGATCGGAGTCGCGGTGACCACCAGCAGGCCGAAGACCAGCAGCAGGAGCAGCAGCGGTACGGCCACCCAGGCGGTGACCGCCCGCTCCAGCAGCCCGCCGACACCGGCGCCGACCAGGCCACCGGCGTAGTCGCGCTGGACCTGGTCGACCGGGTTCTGTCCGATGTGCAGCACCGCGGCGAAGGCGATGATCATGGAACCCCAGCCGACCAGGCCACGCCCCCGGTGCGCCGGGTCGGCCGGCTCGCGCATCATCCGCCACGCGCCGATGCCCAGCAGCACCGGCACGACGATGGAGATCGCGCCGAGGAAGAGTCGGACGGTGTCCGCCAGCCGGGCCCCGACCGGCCCCGCCCCGGAGAACCAGATCGCCACCGCACTGAGGATCGCGAGCCCGAACAGGAGCAGGCCGGCACCGTCGCGCCGGTGCTCCGGGCCGACCTCGCGGGCGGTGGCGGCCTGCCGGCCCGCGGCCCGGACCGTCCACCCGACACCGTGCGCGAGTCCCATCCAGACGCTGGTGAACGCACGACCCAGGTAGGCGGCCGGCGCGGGGCGGGCCGCCGGGCGGCGGCTCCGGGTGGACGCACGGGTCTTCTTGGCCGGCTGGCGGGCACGACTGTTCGTGGTACCGCGCGGCGACGCGCCGCGTCGCCGGCTCGCCTGAGAGGTACGGCCCGCCATAGAGTCACGGTAACGGCGCGACCCGGGGATTCGCCGCTTTTACCGTCGTGTCCGTGCGTCGTAGCACGCTTTCGGCACTCGGTCGTGATATTTGCCTCAGAAACCTCAGTACGCCTCAGGAACCTCAGAAAGGGGTGCCGGGATGGTGCCGCCGGAGTTCGAGGACGGCCCGTTGGGCGGACACCCGGACGCCCTTCGGCCGCTGACCGGGGAACTGGTCGCGGCGGTGCTGAACACCCGGGGGTACGCCTGCCGGCCGGACGCCGCCGGCCACCTCGTCGGCCGCTGGGGAGAGAGCCTGATCTGGTTCCGCCGGCTGGGCGGGTCCGGCGAGGTGCTTCAGGTACGGACGGTCACCGCGCCGCTGTTCCCGATCGAGCACGTGCCGGAACTGCGGGTCTTCTGCAACGACTGGAACCACGGACGGTACTGGCCGAAGGCGTTTGTCGAGGTCGACGACGACGGGCGGGCCCGGATCTGCGGCGAGGTCATCACCGACCTGGAACGGGGGGTCAGCCCGCACCAGCTCGACCAGCTCCTCGACCGGGGGATCACCGCCGGCTGCCGGCTGGCCGCCGCCGTCACGGAACTGACCGACGGGGCCCGGGCGTGAGCGGGGCCGCCGGGCGGGAGTCCCTCGCCGCAGCCCGGGACCTGCCGGACGACGAGGCGAAGGTGGCCGAGCTGGAACGGATCGCCGCGCACGCGGACGCGGCCGGGGACGTCCGGCTCGGCGTGGACGCCCGGCTCGCGCTGATCGAGACGTACCAGTACCGGGGCGAACGGTGGCGGCTGGCCGAACCCCTGCACCGTTGTCTCGCCGCCGTGGACCGGCAGCCCGCCCTGTTCGACGCCGACGACGCCGCGGCGCTGCTGTGGGGCGGGCGGGCCACCGTCGAGGCGGTGTCCGGCAGCCCCCGGGTCGGGTTGGACCAGGCCCGCGCCCTGCTGGACGACCTCGCCGACCGGCTGGCCGGGACGGCGCCGGGCACGGTCGCCGAGCTGCGCTGCCGGCTCGCCGACCACCTGGGGGACGAGCCGGCCGCCCGAGAGTGGTTCACCCGGTGGCAGGCCGCCGGTCCGGGCCCGGACTGCGCCGGCTGCGTGGCGGTCCGCCAGGCCGAGCTGCTCACCGGCTGGGGCCGGTGGACCGAGGCGGTGCGGCTGCTGGAACCGGTGACCGTCGACCCCGGCGACTGCACCGACCAGCCGGAGGCCGCGCTGGCCGCGCTGCTCCTGCCGTACCTGCGGCTGGGGCGGTACGACGACGCGGGCCGGGCGCACGTACGCGCCTACCGGCGGCACCGGCGGGAGTGGGGCGCCTTCGGGCACCTGCCGGCGCACCTGCTGTTCTGCGCGCTCGGCGGACACCCGGCACGCGGGCTGGAGATCCTAGTCGAGCAGTTGCCCCGACTGACCGGGCCGGTGGACGAGCGGTACGCGATGGAGTTGGCAGCCGCCGGCGCCCTGCTCTGCCGAATCGCTGCCGAGGCGGGCCTGGGCCATCCGGCCGGGCCGGCCGACCCCGCCGGGTTCGTCGGGAGGTCGGGGTTGACGCTCGGCCTGGACCACGCGACCCCGCTTGCCGAGGCGTTCGGGCTGATCCGGGTGTCCCCGCCGGGCGAGGGGCCACGCCTGGCGGCCCTCGGCGCGGAACTACTCGCCGCCGCCACCGACCTCGCCGGACGGTTCGACGCCCGCAACGGCACCGGACACCAGTCCGGCCGGGTCGCCGCCCGGCTGGCCGAGCGGCCGCTGACCACCGCGCCGCCACCGCTGCCCGTCGAGCCGGTGGCCGGGGACGGCGCTCCCGCTGCTCCGCTCGACGCCGCGACCAAGCCGGCGGCGGGCCCGGCCGGTACGCGGTCGTCCGCTTCCCCGCCGGCCACCGCGAACCCGGCCGGCTCTCCGCCAAGCGACGACGGTTCGGTCGGCGCTGGCCCGGCCGACGAGGGCTCGGTCGGCGCTGGCCCGGCCGACGATGGCCCGGCCGACGTGCCGGCCCCGTTGAGCGTGGACATGGTCGTCGCCGCGTTGCGCCGTCGGGGTGACCGGTGCGTCGTCGACCCGGCCGGGCGGGTGGTCGGTCGCTGGGGTGCGGCGGAGATCCGGTTCGAGCGGGTCGGTCAGCGGGCCGAGATCCTGCACACCCGGGTGCTCGCGAACCGCCGGCTGCCGGTCGCCCGGCGCGCCGAGGCGTACGAGTTCGTCAACACCTGGAACCGCGACCGGCTGCTCCCCAAGGCGTACGTGCACGAGGTGTCCGGCGGTGAGCTGGTCCTGGCCGGGGAGGTCACCACCGACCTGGCGCACGGAATCGCGCCGGTGCAGGTGGAGGTGCTGGTCGAGGCAGCGGTCAGCACCGGGACCGCGTACGCCGACGCGGTGGCCGCCCTGCCCTGAGCGGGGCACCTGCCGGGCGCATGTGACCCCGGATGGTCCGGCGGCGCGCCGGACCATCCGGTCAGAACTGCGGAGCGGTCAGACCTCGACCACGGTCGGGACGATCATCGGCCGACGCCGGTACGCGTCGTTGACCCAGCGGCCGACGGTGCGTCGGACGATCTGCTGGAGTTGGTGCGGGTCGGTGATCCCGTCGGTCGCGGCCCGGTTGAGCACCTCGGTGACCAGCGGAACGACCGCGTTGAAGGCCGCCGGGTCCTCGGAGAAGCCCTTGGCCGAGACGGTCGGGCCGCCGACCACCTTGCCGGTGACCGAGTCGACCACCACCGTGCAGGCGATGAAGCCGCCGTCGCCGAGGATGCGCCGCTCGGTCAGCAGCGACTCGCCGACGTCCCCGACGGCGAGCCCGTCGACGTAGACGTACCGGCTCTTGACGTGCCCGACCAGGCTGGCGCGGCCGTCGACCAGGTCGACCACGTCGCCGTCCTCGCAGAGCACCACCCGGTCGGGGGCGACGCCGGACTCGATGCCCAGCCGGGCGTGCGCGCGCAGGTGCCGCCACTCGCCGTGCACCGGCATCAGGTTGCTGGGGCGGACCACGTTGAGCAGGTAGAGCAGCTCACCGGCGGGCGCGTGGCCGGAGACGTGCACCTTGGCGACATCCTTGTGGATCACGGTCGCCCCGGCTCGGGCGAGCCGGTTGATCACCCGGTACACCGAGGTCTCGTTCCCCGGCACCAGCGAGCTGGCCAGCACCACGGTGTCCCCGGGGGCGATGGTGATGTGCCGGTGGTCGCCACTGGCCATCCGGCCGAGCGCGCTCATCGGCTCGCCCTGCGAGCCGGTGGACATCAGCACGATCCGCTCCGGGGGCAGGGCGGTCGCCTCGTCCAGCCCGACCACCAGGCCGGCCGGGATGTTGAGCAGGCCGAGATCCCGGGCGATGCCCATGTTGCGGACCATGGACCGGCCGATCAGGGCGACCTTGCGGTCGTGCTCGGCGGCCGAGTCGAGCACCTGCTGAACCCGGTGCACGTGCGAGGCGAACGAGGCGACGATGATCCGGCCCTTCGCCTTGGCGAAGATCGAGTCGAGGACCGGGCCGATCTCCCGTTCCGGCGTGACGAAACCGGGGATCTCGGCGTTGGTGGAGTCGGAGAGGAGCAGGTCCACTCCCTCGGCGCCGAGCCGGGCGAAGCCGGCCAGGTCGGTGATCCGGCCGTCCAGCGGGAGCTGGTCCATCTTGAAGTCACCGGTGTGCAGCACCAGCCCGGCCGGGGTGCGGATGGCCACCGCGAGCGCGTCCGGGATGGAGTGGTTGACCGCGAAGAACTCGCACTCGAACGGGCCGAGCCGCTCCCGGCCGCCCTCCCGCACGGTCAGCGTGTACGGCTCGATCCGCCGCTCGGCGAGCTTCGCCTCGACCAGGCCGAGGGTGAACTGCGAGCCGACCAGCGGGATGTCCTGCTTGTGGGCGAGCAGGTACGGCACCGCGCCGATGTGGTCCTCGTGCCCGTGGGTGAGCACGATCGCCTGGACGTCGTCGAGCCGGTCCAGGATAGGGGCGAAGTCGGGAAGGATCAGGTCGACGCCGGGCTGCTCCACATCCGGGAAGAGCACGCCGCAGTCGACGACGAGCAGCTTGCCGTCGTACTCGAAGACGGTCATGTTCCGCCCGATGGCGCCGAGCCCGCCGAGCGGGATGATCCGCAGACCCCCCTCCGGAAGCGGCGGGGGAAGGTCCGCCTCGATGTGCGCGTCGGTCACGCGGCCACCTCATTCTGCGGGGCCGGCACGCGGCGCCCGCCGTATCGTCGTGTCAACAGGGTAGGTCCAGGCCCGCCGCCGTGCAGTCGGCGCGGAGCTGGGCGATCTCGTCGGCGGTCGCGTCCACCAGCGGCGGGCGGACCGGCCCGGCCGGCAACCCCGACGCCTCCAGGCCCGCCTTGACCAGGATCGTGCCCTGGGTGCGGAAGATCCCGGTGAACAGCGGCAGCAGCCGGTGGTGCAGCGCGAGGGCGCCGCCGATGTCACCGGCGTCGTACCGCTCGATCATCTGCTTGGTCAGGGCACCCGTGAAGTGGGTGGAGGTGCCGACCACGCCGACCCCGCCGATGGCCAGGGCCGGCAGGGTGAGCGAGTCCTCGCCGCTGTAGACCGCCAGGTCACACCGGCTGGTCACCCAGCTCGTGGCGGTCAGGTCGCCCTTGGCGTCCTTGAGCGCCACGATCCGGCCGTGCTCGGCGAGGCGCACCAGGGTGTCGGTGGCGATGGCCACCCCGGACCGGTGCGGAATGTCGTAGAGCATCACCGGCAGACCGGTGGCGTCCGCCACTGCGGTGAAGTGGCGCAGCACCCCGGCCTGCGGCGGCTTGTTGTAGTACGGCGTCACCACGAGCAGCCCGTTGGCCCCGGCCTTCTCCGCGGCGGCGGCCAGTTCGATGGTGTGCCGGGTGTCGTTGGTGCCGACCCCGGCGACCACCTGGGCCCGGTCACCGACCGCCTCGACGACGGCCCGGATCAGGCGCTCCTTCTCCGAGTCCGTGGTGGTCGGCGACTCACCGGTGGTGCCGTTGACCACCAGCGCGTCGTTGCCCTCGGCGTCGACCAGGTGACTCGCGAGCCGGGCGGCGCCGTCGAGGTCGAGCGAGCCGTCGGAGGTGAACGGCGTCACCATGGCGGTGAGCAGCCGTCCGAAGGGACGCGACCGCGTCCGCTCGGTGGCCGCAGGGTGGTCGTGGTTCATGCTGACAACCTAGCAACCGGCCCGGGCGCCACCGGCGGGGAAGGGCTCGGCGACGCCCGGTGGACGGACACCGGCGCCGACCGACCGGGGGAAGCCGCCCTGCCGTACGCCGGGCCGCGATGCTCGGCGTACGGGCTCAGGAACGCTGCGCGTACGGGCTCAGGAACGCTCGGCGTACGGGCTCGTGGCTACCTCGGTGCCGTCGGGCAGGGCCGAGATGACGAAGTCACCGAAAACGTTCGGCGCGACCCGCTGGAGCTGCCGCAGGCACTCCACGGCCAGCTCGCGGATCTCCACGTCGGCGTGCTCGGTGGCGCGCATCGCCACGAAGTGCCGCCACGCCCGGTAGTTGCCGGTCACCACGATGCGGGTCTCGGTGGCGTTCGGCAGCACCGCCCGGGCCGCCTGCCGGGCCTGCTTGCGGCGCAGCGTCGGGTTGGGCTCGTCGACGAAGCGCTGTTCGAGCCCGGCCAGCAGTTCGTTGTACGCCCGCACACTGGCCTCGGCTGCCTCGACGAAGCGCTTGTGCAGCTCCGGGTCCTCGGCGATCGCCCGGGGCGCGACCATCGCCGCGTCCCGCTCCGGCACGTACCGCTGGGAGAGCTGGGAGTACGAGAAGTGGCGGTGCCGGACCAGCTCGTGGGTGAAGGACCGGGAGACCCCGGAGAAGTAGAAGCTCACCGAGCCGTGCTCGAGCACCGACAGGTGGCCGACCTCGAGGATGTGCGCCAGGTAGCCGGCGTTGGTGGCGGTGGCCGGGTTCGGCTTGCCCCAACTCTGGTAGCAGGCCCGGCCGGCGAACTCGGCGAGGGCCTGGCCGCCGTCGGCGTCGGTCGACCACGGCACGTCGTCGGGGGCCTCGAAGTTGGTCCACGCGACGAGCTTGACCTGGGGTTGCACCATCTCCGGCATTCCTCGGACTGTAGCGGCCCGCGCCGGCCCGGCTGAACCCGGCCCACCGGCGCGGTACCTGCGGGTTCGTCGCCGGGCGGTCAGACGTAGAGCGAGGTGAACGGCGCCCAGGGCAGGTTCCGGGCCACCGAGAAGAACAGCCAGGCGGCCAGGAAACCACCGATCATCTTCGGGCTGATCCGCAGCTCCGGCAGCTTCCAGCCGAACGCCTGCTTCGTCCCCCAGGCGACGAAGAGGTACGCCAGGAAGGGCACGGCGAAGACGAAGAGGAAGTGGTGCCGGGCGGCGGCCGGCAGGTCGGCGTGGAGCACGTACCACAGTGCGCGGGTGCCGCCGCAGCCCGGACAGTCCAGCCCGGTGGTGAGCTTCAGCAGACAGCTGGGCAGGGCGTCGGGCGCGGCCCGGGTCGGGTCGCTGATCAGGGCGTACGCCACGCCGGCGCCGACGCAGCCGAGGGCGGCCAGCGGCACCGCCCAGCGGGGCGCGCGGTCGTAGAGACCGACCACGAAGCGGGTGAACCGGTCCGGCTCGGCGACCTGGACCGCACCCGCCGGCCAGTGCGGGTACGGGTGCCCGTCAGGCCCGGGCGGGGGTGGGGTGGTCGGTGGGCTCGGCGGGGCCGGCTGGGCGGCCGGTCCGTCAACGCTCGTCACGTGCTCACGGTACACCGGCGGTGCCGGCCAGCGCGGCGGCGAGCGGCCCGGCCAGATCCCCGCCGGCCGGCGGGGCCACCGCGTCGAGCCCGAGCCAGCCGGCCAGCCGGTACAGCTCGGCGGCGAGGGCGAGCGCGGTCTCACCGACGTCGATACCGGGTTCGGCCCAGGCCGCCGGCACCAGCAGCACCTTCGCCTTCCGGTCGGCCTTCAGGTCGACCCGGGCGGTGAACCGGTCCCCCTGGAGGAAGGGCAACACGTAGTAGCCGTACACCCGCTTCGGCGCGGGCACGTAGATCTCGATGCGGTAGGTGAAGCCGAACAGCCGCTCGGCGCGGGCCCGCTCCCACACCACCGGGTCGAAGGGGCTGACCAGGGTGTTCGTCCGGATCCACCGGGGCAGCCGGGCCTGTGCGTGCAGGTACGCCGGCTGTCGCCAGCCCTGGACGGCGACCGGGGTCAGCTCCCCCGCCTCGACCAGCTCGGCCACCGCCTGCCGGACGGCGCCCGCCGGCTGCCGGAAGTAGTCGCGCAGCTCCGGCTCCGCGGCCACCCCGAGGCAGCGGGCCGCGGCCGCGACCAGCGTGCGGTGGGCCTCCGCGTCGGTGGGGGTCGGCGCGGCGAGCACCTCGGCGGGGAGCACCCGCTCGGGCAGGTCGTACCGGCGGGCGAAACCGTTCGTGCGGTCGGCAGCGGTGACCTCGCCGGCCCAGAAGAGGTACTCCAGGGCCTGCTTCACCACCGACCAGTTCCACCCCCAGTTGCCGGTCTCCCGGGGCGCGTCGTGCTCGATCTCGGCGGCGGTGAGCGGCCCCCGGGCGGCGACCTCGTCCCGGACCCAGGCGACCAGCTCCGGCTGCTCCCGCACGATCCGCCGCATGCCGCCCCAGGCCTTCTCCTCGGCCAGGGCCATCCGCCAGCGCAGCACCGGGTGCAGGGTCACCGGCACCAGGGACGCCTCGTGCCCCCAGTACTCGACGAGGTCCCGTGGTGCCCGGTAGGCGGCCCGGTCGAGCAGCTCGGTCGGGTACGGCCCGAGCCGGCTGTAGAGCGGCAGGTAGTGCGCCCGTTGCAGGACGTTGACCGAGTCCATCTGGATCAGCCCGACCCGGTCGAGCACCCGACGCAGGTGCCGCCGGGTGGGCACGCCGGTGGGCGTGGGGTCGGCGAAGCCCTGGGCGGCCAGCGCCACCCGCCGGGCCTGGGCGAGGGAGAGCGATTCCGGTGCGACCATCGCCGGGCACCCTAACCGAGCCGTACGACACGCACCGAAAGGCCTCGACTCGACACCCGGCACGGCATAGAACTGTCAGATGCTCACCATCCGTCGGGAGGAACCCGGCGACGCCGAGGCGGTCGCCCACGTACACGTACGCAGTTGGCAGGCCGGCTACGCCGGGATCATGCCGGCGGAGGTGCTGGACCGGCTCAACGTCGTCGCCTGGGCGCAACGGCGACGGGACATGGCCACCGCCGACCCGGCGAACCCGTTCACCACGCTCGTCGCCGAGGCCGAGGGGCGGGTGACCGGATTCGCCACCTTCGGTCCGTACCGGATCAACCAGAGCCGGGCGGAGCTGGACGAGACCCGCGGCGAGGTCGTCGGGCTGTACGTCGACCCCGCCTGCTGGGGAGACGGGACGGCGGGCGCGCTGCTCACGGCGGCCCGGGCCGGGTTGGCCGACCGGGGGTGGACGACGTACCGGGTCTGGGTGCTCGCCGACAACGCGCGGGCCCACCGGTTCTACACGCGGGCCGGGTTGTCACCGGACGGCGAGGAGTCGACCTATCCGGTGCCGCTGTCCGGTGGACGCGCCCCGCTCGCCCTTGCCGAGCTGCGGTACGTCGGCCGGGTCGACGGCGACTGAGTCGGCCGTCGGGCTGGCCGTCGAGTCGGGCGTCGGGGTCGGTGCGGGCCGGCGGATCGGCAGGGCCAGCAGGAGCGCGAGGCTGATCCAGACGTAGAAGTTGCTGAACACGAAGCCGTCCACGCCGTCGAAGCCGCGCTCCCAGTGCCAGACCAGCCGGCTGATCAGCACGAGGTAGGCGACGGCGGCGAAGGCGAGCAGGCCACGGCGGCGACGACCGCCGGCCGGCGCGGCCATCGCGTTGTCGACCAGCAGGATCAGCGCCGGGATCAGCCAGACCAGGTGGTGCACCCAGGTCACCGGGCTGACCAGGCACATCACCACGCCGGTCAGGGCGAAGCCGGTCGGCTCGTCGCCGGCAGCCACCGCCGCCCGGCTCCGGCGGGCCCAGACCAGCACGGTGCCGGCGACCAGCAGCAGCCAGAGCAGGGTGCTGGGGTGCCCCGGGTCCAGCCGGGCCACCACGCCCTGCAACGACTGGTTGGAGATGAACGCCAGCTCGCCGACCCGGTCGGTGTTCCAGAACGCCTGGGTCCAGTACTCGCGGGAGGCGTCCGGGAAGAGCGCGGCGGCCAGCAGGGTCGCCCCGCCGGCCACGGCCGTCGCGGTGGCCGCCGCCCGCCAGCGCCCGGTGACCAGCAGGTAGACCAGGAAGATGCCGGGGGTCAGCTTGATCGCGGTGGCCAGGCCGATGCCCACGCCAAGCCAGCGGCTGCCGCGCGGGGCGAGCCAGAGCAGGTCCACCGCGACCAGGAAGAGCAGCAGCATGTTGACCTGGCCGAAGTTGACCGTCTCCCGCATCGGCTCGAAGGCGGCGGCCAGGCAGAGCGCCACGGCCAGGGTGAACCAGCGGGTCCATCCGGCCCGGACCGCGACCGGGTCGAGCAGCCACCAGATCACCACGGCGCTGGCGAGCACGCTCAGCGTCACGCTGACCAGGATCGCCACATGCCAGGACAGGTACGCCATCGGCAGCATGACCAGGGCAGCGAACGGCGGGTACGTGAAGCCGTACTTGCTGCGGGGCTTGAGGTAGTCGTAGATCTCGCCGCCGTCGTGCACCCAGTACGTCAGCGCCCCGTGGTACACCTCGAGGTCGAAGAAGCCGTGCCGTTCGGCTGCTACGGAGAGGAACCACGCCACCACCGCGGCGAGCACGACGACCAAGCCGACCTGCCCGAGCGTCCGTCTGGCCCCCTGGGGCACCGTCGCCTCCCTCGCCCTGCGTAGGCTTTCGTCCCATGGCTCTGGGCTACGTCCGCCCGGCGCGTCCGGAGGACGCCGGCGAGATCGCACGCATTCAACTCGCGACCTGGCGGGTCGCCTACCGGCGAATCCTGCCACGGCACGTGCTGGACAACCTGGACGAGGGGTACCTCGCCCGACAGTGGACCGCGGCGGTGCAGGAGCCGCCGTCGCCCGCCCACCGGGTGCTGGTCGCCGTCGAGCAGGCCGAGTCATCGTATCTGGTGGGGTTCACCGCGTCCGGTCCGGCCGACGCGGAGGCCCTCGCGCCGGAGGAGCCGGCCGAGTCGCTCGGCGCGGAGGTCGCGGCCGTGACCGACCTGCTGGTCGAGCCGCGCTGGGGCCGACGCGGGCACGGTAGCCGGCTGCTCGCGGCAGCGGTCGACCACTGGCGGACCGACGGCTTCACCCGGGCGGTGGCCTGGGCCTTCGACGGGGACGCGGCGACCCGGAAGTTCCTCACCGGCACCGGCTGGGAGCCGGACGGGGCGGCACGGGCGCTGGACGTCGACGACATGCTCGTCCCCCAGCTCCGCCTGCACGTGGCGGTGCCGACGGAGCCGGCGCAGGGTTGACGGGTCACCGCGCCGGGTACGCCGCCCGGGACGTGCCCGTCACGCGTACGACGTCGGGACGCTCCCGGCGCCGTTAAGCACCTGTACGGCGGAGCACGGCGGAACGGAGACGACATGTTCAGGGACACGAAAGCGTTCAGTGGGTTCTCGGTCGACGACACCGACCGCGCCCGCGAGTTCTACGAGCACACCCTCGGCCTGCGGGTGTCGCAGACCGGGGGCGCGGGCGGGCTGCTGACGCTGCACCTCGCCGGAGACCGGGACGTCCTGGTCTACCCCAAGCCGGACCACGTCCCGGCCACCTTCACGGTGCTCAACTTCCCGGTCGACGACGTGGACCGGGCGGTCGACGAGCTGACCGCGAAGGGGGTGCGGCTCGCCCGCTACCCGGGGCTGCCGCAGGACGACAAGGGGGTCATGCGCGGCAACGGGCCCACGATCGCCTGGTTCACCGACCCGGCCGGCAACATCATGTCGGTCATCGAGCAGTAGCCCGTCCGGTGGTGGTTCCCACCCACGGGCGGGAACCACCACCGCTGCTCAGCCCTTGTCCGCGCCGTCGTTGGCGTCCCGGACGAAGTAGCGCTGGAAGACCACGAAGATGATCGCCACCGGGATGGTGGCCAGCAGCGCCGCGCCCAGCTTGAGCGGGTACTGGGTGCCCGAGCCGAGCGATCCGCTGACCAGGTCGGCCAGCCCCCGGGGCAGGGTGAACAGGGCCGGGTCCTGCACGGCGACCAGGCTGTGCGGAAACTCGTTCCAGGAGCCCTGGAAGGAGAGGATGGTCACCGTGATCAGGGCCGGCTTCGCCATCGGCAGCACCACGGACCAGAAGGTCCGGAACGCCCCGGCCCCGTCGATGCGAGCCGCCTCCTCCACGCTGACCGGGATCGACTCGAAGAACTGCTTCATGATGAAGACCCCGGCCGCGTCGACGAGCAGCGGCACCACCAGCGCGGCGTAGCTGTCGTACATGCCGAGCTGGTTGAGCACCAGGAACTTCGGGATCAGCAGCACCACGCCGGGCACCGCCATGATCGCGATGACCGCCGCGAACAGCCCGGCCCGGCCCCGGAACCGCAGCCGGGCCAGGGCGTACCCGGCGAGCGAGGCGAAGAACACCCGGCCGATGGTGACCAGCACGGTGACCAGCACCGAGTTGCCCATCCAGAGCGGAAAGTCGGTCCCCTCGAAGATCCGCTGGAATCCGTTCAGGTCGACCGGGTCGGGCACCGGGGAGAGCGGGTTCGCCGCCGCGTCCGGCTCGGTCTTCAACGAGCTGGCGATCTGGATCACGAACGGGTAGAGGAACACCAGCCCGAAGAAGACCAGGATGGCGTACCCGAGGAAGGTCGTCGCCAGGCGGCGCGCGCCGTCGGGACGACGGCCGGGGCCGGCGGGGGCCGGCGGAGCATCCGCCGGTCCGGTCACCAGGGCCATGTCAGGATCCTCCCGGTACGCGCCGACGCCGCCACGACCGCCGCCCGGCCCGGTCCCGGTCCCGGTCCCGGTCCCGCATCAGCCAACGCTGACCGAGGGTCAGCACGATGATGATCAGGAACAGGACGAACGAGATGGCCGCTCCGGAGCCGTACTCGAAGTTCCGGAACGCGGTCCGGTACGACAGGTAGGCCGGGGTGAGCGTGGTCTTGGCCGGGTCGCCCTGGCTCATCACGTACACCTGGTCGAAGACCTGCCAGGTGCCGATCAGACCGAGGGTGACCACCAGGAACGTGGTCGGCCTGAGCAGCGGCAGGGTGACGTACCGGAACCGTTGCCAGCGGCTCGCCCCGTCCAGGGTGCTCGCCTCCTCCAGGGCCACCGGCACGTTCTGCAACGCGGCCAGGTACATCAGCATGAACGTGCCGGAGGTGGTCCAGACCACCAGCGTGATGATCGAGACCATCGCCACGCTGGGGCCGGCGAGCCAGTCCCACCAGGTCAGGCCGAACGGACCGCCGCTGGTCAGGGCAGCCGGTGGCTGGTCGACGCCGACCGTGCCGAGCAGGATGTGCAGCACCCCCCGGGCGTCGGCGAACCACTGCGGCCCGTCGATGCCGAACGCGCCGAGCAGCGCGTTGATGGCGCCCGAGTTGGCGAACAGGAAGAGGAACACCACGCTGATCGCCACCGAGCTGGTGACCGAGGGGAAGTAGAACGCCGACCGGAAGAACGCCCTGCCCCGCAGCATCCGGTTGTTCACGATCAGGGCGAGGCCGAGCGCCAGTACGGTCTGCGCCGGCACCACGATCGCCACGTAGTAGAGGTTGTTCCGGATGCTGGTCATGAAGTCCCGGCGGGCCAGCCCCTCTTCGGTGAACAGCCGGGTGTAGTTGTCGGCGCCCACGAAGGGCACCCCGGACTGGAACGGGCTGCCCTGGCCGTTCCAGCCGGTCAGGCTCACCCAGAACGCCATCAGGATCGGCAGCAGCATGAACAGCCCGAGGATCACCACGACGGGGGCCACGAAGATCCAGCCCGCCAGGTTCTCGTTGCCGCGTACGCCGCCGCGACGCCGCCTGCCGGGCGGCGTGGCCGACGGGGTGGCCGGCGCGGCCAGCGCGTCGATCGCCATCTTTCCTCCCTCCGGGGCGGTGGTTGCGACGGTGCGGTGCGCGTTGTGCTGGTGCGCGTTGTGCTGGTGCGGCGGTAGGGGTTGTGCTGGTAGCAGGGGTCCCCTGCTCATCAAAATGCGGTAACAGGGGACCCCTGCTACCACCTCAGCTGCCGCCGAGCGCCGCCTTGGCGTTCTGGTCGAAGCGGGCGAGGATCGCCTTCGGGTCACCCGTGGCGAGGGTGTTCAGGCTGGTGTCCAGGTCCTTCAGGACGCTGTCCATCTTGGGGGCGTTCACCGGCCCCTGGGCGTACTCGGCACCGTCGATGAACGGCTTGTCGGCCGGGAACTGCTGGGTGTACTGGTCCCGGACCGACTGCCGGGACGGCATCACGCCGAACGCCTTGGCGAAGGTCATCTGCTGCTCGCCGGCGGTCATCGCCTCGACGAACTTGATCGCCTGCTCCTTGTGCGCGCTCTTCGCGGCGATGCCCCAGCAGTTGGTGAAGGAGAGGGTGCCCTGCCCCTTCGGCCCGGCCGGCAGCGGGACGACCTTGTACTTGACGTTCGGGAAGTCGTTCTGGAGGGCACCCTTGATCCAGTTGCCCTCGATGGTCATCACTGCCTTGCCCTTGCCGAACGCCTCGCCACCCCAGCCGGCGTCGAGCTGCTTCGGGTAGCGGGCCAGCCCCTCGGCGAGCAGCGTCTTGACGTAGGTCAGGGCCTGCACGTTCTCCGGGGTGTCCCCGGTGGCCTGCTTGCCGTCCTCGCTGGTCAGCCAGCCGCCGGCCTGGACCATGAAGGCACCGAGCCGGTCCCGGGTGTCGGCGATCGCCAGCGGCACCTGCCCGGCCGCCTTGAGCTTGCGGGCGGTGGCGGTGAGCTGGTCCCAGGTGGTCGGGACGTCGGCGTCGGTGAGGCCGGCCTTCGTCCAGAGGTCGGTGTTGATCTGGAGGGCGAGGGTGGAGAAGTCCTTCGGCGCGCAGTAGAACTTGCCGTCGTAGGTGAACGTCTGCCGCAGGCTCTCGTAGAAGTCGCCGGAGTTGCTGATCTTGTCGCCGTACGGTTCGAGCGCGCCGACGCTGGCGTAGTCGGCGAAGCGGCTGGCGTCGACGTAGAAGACGTCCGGCGGACTGCCGCCGGCGAGCGCCTGCCCGAGCTGCTGGGTGAGGTCCTGGGCGGGGGTAACCGTGGCGGTGTTGCCGGACTCGCTGGCCCACTTCGCCGCGGCCTCCTGCACCGCCTTGGTCTCCGCCTCACCGGAGGAGCCGATCAGGATCTCCAGCTTCGCCGGTCCGCTGGACTGGGTGGCCTCGTCGCCGGAGTCGTCGAAGCCGCTGCCGCAGGCAGCCGAGCCGAACAGGGCGACGGCGGCGAGGCCAGCCACCGCCGCGCGGCGGATCGTTCGAGGGGCCATCTCATCTCTCCTGGTGGGGGTGCGGTCGGGGGAAGGGGTTGGTCAGGCGGTCTGCCGGAGCACCAGCCGGGGCTTCAGCAGCGCCTGGGGATGGGTCTGTCGGGGCGTGTCGCCGAGCCGGCCGGTCAGCAGTTCCACGCAGCGCACCGCGGCCTGGTGCAGGGGCTGGCAGACGCTGGTCAGCCCGACCGCAGCGGCCACCGGGGTGTCGTCGAATCCGATCACCGGGACGGCGGGGTCGGCGGCGCGGACGGCCTGGAGGGCACCGAGGGCCAGCGAGTCGCTGGCGCAGACCAGGGCGGTCGGCGGCTGGGGCGCGTCGAGCAGGTCACGGGCGACCCGCTCGCCCTCGCCGATGCCGTCCTCGGTCTGCCGGTCCAGGTCGGTGGGGTCGACCCCGGCCGCCCGCAGGGTGTGTTCCCAGCCGAGCCGCCGGTCGTCGCCCACCCCGGAGCCGACGGGCCAGCCGACGAAGCCGATCCGCCGGTGGCCGAGGGCGAGCAGCCGCCGGGTGGCCTGGGCGGTGCCGTCGGCACCGTCCACATCGACCCACGGGTGGACGGTCGGGTCGTCCCAGGGGCGGCCGAAGGTCACGAAGGGCACGTCCCGGGCGGTGAGCCAGGCGGTACGCGGGTCGCCCCGCTTGGTGCCGGTGAGCACGAACGCATCGAGGTCGTACGCGCCGAGCAGGTCGTCGTACTCCCGGATCTCCCGCGTGTCGTCGGCGGCGGTGTAGAGCATCACCCGGTAGCCGGCGGTGCCCGCGGTCTCGGAGAGGCCGTGCAGGAAGCGGTCGAGCACGGAGCCGTTGATGCCGTCCCGGGTGGGTTCGATGCGGACGGCGATCAGCCGGGACCGGCCGGTCCGCATCTGCCGGGCGGCCTGGTTGGTCCGGTAGCCGAGGGCGTCGATCGCCTCCTGCACCCGCTGGCGGGTCTCCTCGCGCACGACGTGCGGGGAGTTGAGCACGTTGGAGACCGTCTGACGGCTGACCCCGGCCTGCCGGGCCACCGTCGCGATGGTCACCTTCTGTGCCACGAAATCCCTCTCGCCGTCTTGAACGATCCAATCGAAATAAGGCAGGATTGGATCGTTCAAGTTTCCAGAATGTTTCGCAGCTTGCACCCCCCGGAACGATCTGTCAAGAGACCCGCGTTCCCCCTGACGACCTGGAGTTCCACTGTGACCGAACGGCACCTGCAACCCCTGCTGCACGAGCTGGTCGGCGTCGTCCTCGCCCCCACCAGCGCCCTCGGCGACGCGGCCGGGCAGATCCAACCGGTCGGCGTGCAGGGCGTCTTCCACGCCGACGCCCGGGTGCTCTCCCGGGCCGAGCTGCGCGTCGACGACCGGGAGCCGGAGGGGCTGGCCGCCGGCCCGGACGGCCCGCACGGCGCCCGCTTCGTCGGCGTCGCCCGCTGGCTCGGCGACCCGCAACCCGATCCCACCGTCCGCGTCGACCGGCTGCGCCGGGTCACCCCCGACGGCCTGACCGAGGAACTGCACGTGGTCTCCACCGCCTCGGTTCCGGTCCGGGCCACGGTCAGCATCGACCTCGGCTGCGACCTGGCCCCGATCGAGGTGGTCAAGTCCGGCGGCGGACGGCCCGCCCTGCCGGCCCACCCCGGACCGGACGGCGGATTCGGCTGGACGGCCGGCGGGGTCACCGTCACGGTGCACGCCGAGGGCGCGACCGCGTACGTCGACGACGAGCGTGCCACCGCACCCCGGCTCGCCTGGCCGGTCGACCTGCCCGCCGGTGGCGGCAGCACCGTGCTGCGCTGGCGGCTGACCGTCACCGACCCCCGGGCCGTCGTGGTGACCCCGGCGGACGGCCCCGACTGGGGTCGACCCGAGGTACGCGCCGACGATCGCCGCCTGGCCCGGCTGCTCGACCGCTCCCTGGCCGACCTACGCGCGCTGCGCCTGGCCGACCCCGCCCACCCGGAGGACGTCTTCCTCGGCGCGGGCGTGCCCTGGTACCTCACCCTGTTCGGCCGGGACAGCCTCTGGGCGGCCCGGATGATGCTGCCCCTCGGCACCGGGCTGGCCGCCAGCACACTGCGGGTGCTCGCCCGCAGGCAGGGCACCCGGGTCGATCCGGCCACCGGCGAGGCGCCCGGCAAGATCCTGCACGAGCTGCGCCGGCACGATTTCGCCCTCTCCGGCGAACTGCCGCTGCCACCGGTCTACTACGGCACGGTCGACGCCACCATGCTCTGGGTCAACCTGCTGCACGACGCCTGGCGCTGGGGACTCGCGGCCGACCAGGTCGAGCCGCTGCTGCCGCACATGGAGGCCGCGCTGGGCTGGCTCGGTGAGCACGCCGACGCCGACGGCGACGGGCTCATCGAGTACGTCGACACCACCGGCCACGGCCTGGCCAACCAGGGCTGGAAGGACTCCGGCGACTCGGTGCGCTTCGCCGACGGCACGATCGCGCAGGCGCCGATCGTGCTGGCCGAGGTGCAGGGGTACGCATACGAGGCGGCGATGAACGGGGCGGCCCTGCTCGACGCGTTCGACCGCCCCGGCGGGGACGCCTGGCGGGAGTACGCGCACCGGCTCGCCGAGCGGTTCCGCGCCACCTTCTGGGTGGACGGCCGGCACGGCCCGCAGCCCGCCCTCGCCCTGGACCGGGACAAGCGCCCGGTCGACTCGCTGACCAGCAACATCGGTCACCTGCTCGGCACCGGCCTGCTCGACGACGCCGAGTCCGCCCAGGTGGCGAAGCTGCTCGCCACCGAGGAGATGAGCGGCGGCTTCGGGCTGCGCACCATGTCCCGGGAGGACGGCGGGTTCAGTCCGTTGTCGTACCACTGCGGCTCGGTCTGGACCCACGACACCGCGATCGTGCTCGGCGGGCTGGCCCGGGCCGGGTTCCACGACGCCGCCCGGACCCTCGCCGAGGGGCTGCTCCGCACCGCCGAGGCGTTCGACTACCGGCTGCCGGAGCTGTTCGGCGGCGACGACCGGGACGCGCTGGGCCGGCCGGTGCCGTACCCGGCGGCCTGCCGCCCGCAGGCGTGGTCGGCGGCGAGCGCGGTGCTCCTCGTCCAGGCCGCGGTCGGTCTCTACCCGGACGTTCCCAACGGGCTGGTGGCGCTGCGCCCGCTCGCCGGCCCCGAACTGGGCGCCGTCGCGGTGAGCGGTCTACGGATCGCCGGCACCCCCGTCGACGTGGCCGTCACCAGCTACGGCGAGGTCAGCCTGACCAACGCCCCCGCCGGCCTGGCCCCGGGGCACCTGCCCACCGTGCCCGCCCCGCGCAAGGACACCGAGGCCCTGCCGTTCCGCTGACCAGGAGGTTGGCGGCGAGCGTGTACGCCACGCTCGCCGCCAACCCCGGAAGGGCCACTCGAGGCCAAACCCGGAGGGGTCACTCGCGGCCAACCCCGGAAGGGCCACTCGGCGCCAGTCCGCCCAGGGTTCAGAGGAGCGGGTCGAGGCCGATGGTGAGGCCGGGCCGGTGCCGGACCTCACGGACGGCGAGCAGGACGCCGGGCATGAAGGAGGCCCGGTCGTAGGAGTCGTGCCGGATGGTGAGCGTCTCCCCGGCGGTGCCGAAGAGGACCTCCTGGTGCGCGACCAGGCCGGTGGCCCGGACCGCGTGGACGCGTACCCCGTCGATGTCGGCGCCGCGCGCACCCCGCACCTCGCTGGCGGTGGCATCGGGTGACGGCCCCAGGCCGGCGTCGGCGCGGGCCTGCGCGATCAGCCGGGCGGTGTGCGTGGCCGTGCCGCTGGGCGCGTCCAGCTTGCGCGGGTGGTGCTGTTCGATGATCTCCACCGACTCGAAGTGCCGGGCGGCCCGGGCGGCGAACTGCATCATCAGCACCGCGCCGATGCCGAAGTTCGGCGCGATCAGCACGCCCACCCCGGGCCGGTCGGCCAGCCAGCCGCGCACCTGCTCCAGCCGCTGCTCGGTGAAGCCGGTGGTGCCCACCACCGCGCTGATCCCCTGGTCGATCAGCCAGCGCAGGTTGTCCATCACCACGTCCGGGGTGGTGAAGTCGACGACCACGTCGGCGGCGGAGGCGATGGTGAGCCCGTCCCCCTGGTCGATCGTCGCCACCAGTTCGAGGTCGCCGGCCGCCGCGACGGCCTTGCACACCTCGGCACCCATCCGGCCCCGGGCGCCCAGTACGCCGACCCGGACCGGCTCGTCGCGTCGCTTCTCCTGCACGTCAGTCACGGGGCACAACCTATCCCAAGCCGGGCATGGCCCATCCGCCGGAACGGACAGCCGTCCACCCTGCGGAAACGTTCGGCTCAGCCGGCGAAGTCGCGGTCCCCGAACGGGCCCACCAC
The DNA here is from genome assembly GCF_900090325.1 of Micromonospora pallida. NCBI lineage: Bacteria > Bacillati > Actinomycetota > Actinomycetes > Micromonosporales > Micromonosporaceae > Micromonospora > Micromonospora pallida. The sequence goes on from NZ_FMHW01000002.1 coordinate 4,308,452, forward strand.
GGCCAGGGACATGGGCCGGGCGAGCAGGTCGGCGGCGAGGGAGTTGACGTCGTCCACGGTCACCGCGTCCACCCGGGACAGCAGCTCGTCCACCGGTGTCAGGTCGCCGTAGAGCAGCTCACCCTTGGCCAGCCGGCTCATCCGGGAGCCGGTGTCCTCCAGGCCGAGCACGAACGAGCCCTTGGACATCCCCTTGCCCCGGGCCACCTCGGCCTCGGTCAGCCCGTCCGTGGACACCCGACGCAGTTCGGCGCGGGTCAGCTCCAGCACCTCGTCCACCTTGCCGGGCGCGCAGCCGGCATAGATGGCGAACAGCCCGGAGTCGGCGTACTGGCTGGCGTAGGAGTAGACCGAGTACGCCAGCCCGCGCTGCTCCCGGATCTCCTGGAACAGCCGGCTGGACATGCCTCCGCCGAGCACGTTGTTGAGCACGCCCAGCGCGAAGCGGCGCTCGTCCAGCCGGTCGATGCCGGGGCAGCCCAGGATCACATGGGCCTGTTCGGTCTCCTTCGGCTCGACCACGGTGGTGGGCGGCTTCGTCCGGACCGCCGGCCGATTCGACCGGCACGGGGCCGGCGACGCCGGTGCGGTGTCCAGCGGCGTGTCGCGCAGTGCCTGCCGGACCAGTTTCACCACGGTCGCGTGGTCGAGGTTGCCGGCGGCGGCGATCACGATCTGCGGGGCGACGTACCGCTTCCGGTAGAAGCCCTGGATCTGCCGGCGGGTCATCGGGGTGACCGTCTCCTCGGTGCCGGAGATCAGCCGGCCCAACGGGTGGTCACCGTAGACCGCCCCGGCGAAGAGGTCGTGCACCTCGTCGCCAGGCTCGTCGTCGTGCATGGCGATCTCTTCGAGGATCACGCCGCGCTCGGTCTCGACGTCCGCCGGCTCCAGCACCGAGTCGGCGACCAGGTCGCACATCACGTCGATGGCCAGCGGCAGGTCCTGGTCGAGCACCCGGGCGTAGTAGCAGGTGTACTCCTTGGTGGTGAAGGCGTTCGTCTCGCCACCCACCGCCTCGATCTCGGCGGAGATGTCCAGTGCGGTCCGCTTGTGGGTGCCCTTGAAGAGCAGGTGCTCCAGGAAGTGCGCGGCGCCGGACTGTGGGCCGGTCTCGTCCCGCGAGCCGACCGCCACCCAGATGCCGAACGAGACGCTGCGCATCGCCGGGATCGCCTCGGTGAGCACCCGCAGCCCGCTGGGGAGCACGGTACGGCGCACCGTGCCGCCCAGCGGGTCGTCGCTCAGTGTCCGGGTCACCGCCCGAGCCGACGTCGACCGGCCGGGCTGGGCGGCTCCGGCGGCGCGGGCGCGGTGTCCCGCGCCCCACGGTCCGGTGACGAACGGTGCGTGGACGGCCCGACTCACAGGTACCTGACTCCTAGCGTGGACGAAAGGATGGTCACCCGCCCGGCTCCGGGTACGGGTGCCCGCTGGGGACTCCGACGGGACCAGCCCGGCTCGGTGAGCCGGGCTGGTCGACGGATCGGTCGTGCCGTCGTGCGTGGTCGGACGGTACGGGTCAGCTGTGCCGGGTCCGGCGACGCGGACGCGACTCGCCGCCCTCGCCCCCCTCACTCCGACGCGGGCGCTCGCCGCCCTCGCCGCCCTCGCCCCGGCTCGGACGCTCGCCCCGGTCGCCGCGCGGACCCCGGTCACCCCGGTCCCGGCCGCCGGCCGGCCGCTCGCCGCCCTCGGCCTCGGCCGGCGCCTCGGCGCCCTCCGGACGGACCTTGTCCAGGTAGATCTTGCCGCGGGCGTCGATGTCCGCGATCTCCACCTCGACCTTGTCGCCGACGTTGAGGAAGTCCTCGACCTTCTCGACCCGCTTGCCGTCGCCCACCTTGGAGATGTGCAGCAGGCCGTCCCGGCCGGGCAGCAGCGAGATGAAGGCGCCGAACGCGGCGGTCTTGACCACTGTGCCGAGGAACCGCTCCCCCGCCTTCGGCAGGGTCGGGTTGGCGATCGCGTTGATCCGCTCCACCGCGGCCTCGGCCGACGGGCCGTTGGTCGCACCGACGTAGATGGTGCCGTCGTCCTCGATGGAGATCTCGGCGCCGGTCTCGTCCTGGATGGCGTTGATGGTCTGGCCCTTCGGGCCGATCACCATGCCGATCTTGTCGACCGGGATCTTGACGGTGGTGACCCGCGGCGCGTACTCCGACATCGTGGCCGGGGCCTCGATCGCCGCCTGCATCACGTCGAGGATGGTCTGCCGGGCCTCGTGCGCCTGCTGGAGCGCGGCGGCCAGCACGTCCGACGGGATGCCGTCGAGCTTGGTGTCGAGCTGCAGGGCGGTGACGAAGTCCCGGGTGCCGGCGACCTTGAAGTCCATGTCACCGAAGGCGTCCTCGGCCCCGAGGATGTCGGTGAGCGTGACGTACTCGGTCTTGCCGTCGACCTCGTCGGAGATCAGGCCCATCGCGATGCCGGCGACCGGGGCCTTCAGCGGCACACCAGCCGAGAGCAGGCCCAGGGTGGAGGCGCAGACCGACCCCATCGAGGTCGAGCCGTTCGAGCCGAGCGCCTCGGAGACCTGCCGGATCGCGTACGGGAACTCCTCGCGCGACGGCAGCACCGGGATCAGCGCCCGCTCGGCGAGCGCGCCGTGGCCGATCTCCCGACGCTTCGGCGAGCCGACCCGACCGGTCTCACCGGTGGAGTACGGCGGGAAGTTGTAGTTGTGCATGTAGCGCTTGCGGGTCTCGGGAGCGAGGGTGTCCAGCATCTGCTCCATGCGCAGCATGTTCAGCGTGGTGACGCCGAGGATCTGCGTCTCGCCCCGCTCGAACAGCGCCGAGCCGTGCACCCGGGGCAGCACCCCGACCTCGGCGGTCAGCGGACGGATGTCGCGCGGGCCCCGGCCGTCCATGCGGACCTGCTCGCGGAGCACCCGGTTGCGCACCTCGGACTTGCTCAGCGACCGGAACGCGGCGCTGAGCTCCTTCTCCCGGCCCTCGAAGCGCGGGCCGAGCTCCTCGACGACCTTGGCCTTGACCCGGTCCAGGGCCTCCTCGCGGTCGGCCTTGCCGGCGATCTTGAGGGCCTCGGCGACCTCGGCGCGGACCAGGTCGGCCACCGCGCCGAAGACGTCCTCCTGGTAGTCCAGGAAGACCGGGAACTCGGCGACCGGCTTGGCGGCCACCTCGGCCAGCTCGCCCTGCGCCCGGCACAGCTCACGGATGGCCGGCTTGGACGCCTCCAGGCCGCTGGCGACGACCTCCTCGGTCGGGGCGGGCGCACCGCCCGCGACCAGCGCCACGGTGTGCTCGGTCGCCTCGGCCTCGACCATCATGATCGCCACGTCGCCGTCGGCCAGCGCCCGACCGGCGACCACCATGTCGAAGGTGGCCCGGGCCAGCTCGTCGCGGGTCGGGAAGGCGATCCACTGACCGTCGACGTGCGCCATCCGGGTCGCCCCGATCGGGCCGGAGAACGGCAGGCCGGAGAGCTTGGTCGACATCGAGGCGGCGTTGATCGCCACCACGTCGTACGGGTGCTGCGGGTCGAGCGCGAGGATGGTCTCGACGACCTGGACCTCGTTGCGCAGGCCCTTGACGAACGACGGGCGCAGCGGCCGGTCGATCAGCCGGCAGGTGAGGACCGCGTCCTCGCTGGGGCGGCCCTCGCGGCGGAAGAACGAGCCGGGGATCCGGCCCGCCGCGTACATCCGCTCCTCCACGTCGACGGTCAGCGGGAAGAAGTCGAACTGCTCCTTCGGCTGCTTGCCGGCCGTGGTGGCGGAGAGGACGACCGTCTCGCCGAGCTGGGCGATGACGGAACCGGCGGCCTGCCGGGCGAGCCGGCCGGTGGAGAAGGTGATCTCACGGGTGCCGAAGGACCCGTTGTCGATCACGGCGGTACGGGATTCGGTGCCGAGTCGGTTCTCGGTCATGGGTATGTCTTGCTCCTCACGTCGGGGGCCCACGACGCGCGGAAGCTGCTCAGACGGCCGGTCTTCGATCGAAGCGCCCGGGGCCGGCGGATGCCGGGGGTCCCGGGGGCCACTACCGGAGACCGGTACGCTGACCGGCTCCCGTCTCGGGTGGTCGCGCGGCCCTGGGTTGTGGTGTGGGGACGCCGATCGGGGGAGCGGCCGTGGGCCACTCCCCCGTTCACGTCACCGGCGCAGGCCGAGCCGCTCGATGAGCGACCGGTAGCGGTTGATGTCCTTCTTCTGGACGTAGTTGAGCAGCCGACGGCGACGGCCGACCAGCAACAGCAGCCCACGACGGCTGTGGTGGTCGTGCTTGTGCACCTTCAGGTGCTCGGTGAGCTCGGCGATCCGCTTGGTGAGCACCGCGACCTGCACCTCGGGGAACCGGTGTCCCCCTCGGCGGTCGCGTACTCCGCGCGGATCTTGGCCTTGGCTTCCTGGTCGAGCGCCATTTTCTCCCTGTTTCGATGGGTTGTTCGTCAGGCTCCGCCCGTCCCGTCGGGGACCGGAAACGGAGGCGAACCTCGCACCCGCGGCGTCGAGCAGGCGCGCGAGGCCCCACGTCGTTGAACGACGTCCCCGCCAGACTACCAGCATTCCGGACACCCGCCCGTCGAAGGGCTGCCGGGCGCGCCCGGGGCGCTCAAACCCGGGCTCGCCCGGGGCGCTCAACCCAGCGCCGTCCGGGTCCGGGCGACGTCCTCGCGCATCTGCGCCAGGAGCGGCTCGATCGAGTCGTACCGGCGCTGTTCGCGCAGGCGCGCCACGAAGTCCAGGGCGAGCCGCTCCCCGTAGAGGTCCCCGGTGAAGTCCAGCGCGTACGCCTCGACCCGGCGTTCCCGCCCGGAGAAGGTGGGGTTGGTGCCGATGGAAACCGCCGCCGCGAGCGGCTCCGGCCGCCCCCGCCAGGTCAGCCGGGCGGCGTAGATGCCGTCGGCGGGCACCGCCGCGTACCGGTGGCAGAGCAGGTTGGCGGTGGGGAAGCCCAGTTCCCGGCCGCGCTGGTCGCCCCGGACCACCACCCCCTCGAGCCGGTGCGGGCGGCCGAGCGCCGCTGCGGCGGCCGTGACGTCCCCGGCGTCGACGCAGGACCGGATGTACGTCGAGGAGAAGACCGTGCCGTCCGAGGCGACCAGGGGGGCACCCTCGACGGAGAAGCCGAAGGTCCGGCCGAGTCGTTCCAGCAGCGCCACGTCACCGGCGGCCCGGTGCCCGAAGCGGAAGTTCTCGCCGACCACCACCAGCGCGGCGTGCAGGTTCTCGACCAGGATGTCATGCACGAACGCCTCGGCGGGCAGCCGGGAGAACTCGGGCGTGAAGGGCACCACGCAGAGCACGTCCGCCCCGAGCGCCTCGACCAGCTCGGCCTTGCGGGCCGGCTCGGTGAGCACCGCCGGGTGCGAACCCGGGCGGACCACCTCCGCCGGGTGCGGGTCGAAGGTCACCACCACCGACTTGACGCCCAGTTCCCGCGCCCGGGCCACGGCGTGGCCGATGATCGCCTGGTGCCCACGGTGCACCCCGTCGAAGACGCCGATGGTCACCACCGACCGTCCCCAGCCACCGGGCACCGCCTCGTACCCCCGCCAGCGCTGCATCTCTCTCCTCCTCTGGCCGCACCGGCCCGGACCGGTGCGGTGGCCGCCGAACGATCCTGCCCGTACGGTCCGCCGTAGGGCCCCGTACGGCTGGCCGCCGATCGGTCCTGCCGGCGCGGTCTCTCCCTGTCAGGCCGGGGCGAGCACGATCTCCGCGCGGGCCCGGCCCTCCCGCTCGCTGACGATAGCGACCAGTCCCCCGGCGGGGTCGAAGACCGCGTACGGGCCGGCGATGCCGGCCGGGGCCAGCGGGCCGCCGTGGGAGAGCGTCCGGGTCTCGTCGGGGCTGGCGTCCCGGCGGGGGAAGAACCGCTCGGCCGCCGCCGCGAGCGGGAGGGAGACCACCCCGGGGGCCCGTTCCTCCAGCTCCGGCAGGGTGGCTGCCTCGGTGAGGGCGAACCCGCCCACCGCCGTCCGACGCAGCGCGGTGAGATGCCCGCCGACGCCCAGCGCGCCGCCGGCGTCCCGGGCGATGGCCCGGATGTACGTACCGGAGGAACAGGTCACGTCGATGTCCACGTCGACCAGGTCCGGCGTGTCCCGGCGGATGGCGAGGACGACCAGCCGGGAGACGGTGACCCGGCGCGCGGCCAGCGCCACGGTCTCGCCGTCCCGGACCCGTTTGTAGGCCCGCTGGCCGTCGATCTTGATGGCGCTGACCGCGCTCGGCACCTGGTCGATCTCGCCGGTCAGGGCGGCCAGGGCGGCGTGGACCGCCTCGTCGGTCACCCCGGTCGCGGAGGTGGCGGCGGTGACCTCGCCCTCGGCGTCGTCGGTGACCGTGGTCTGCCCCAGCCGGATGGTGGCGGTGTAGCTCTTCTCCGCGCCGATCACGTACGTGAGCAGCCGGGTGGCCCGACCGACCCCGACGATCAGCACGCCGGTGGCCATCGGGTCGAGCGTCCCGCCGTGCCCCACCCGACGGGTGCGGGCCAGTCGCCGGATCCGTGCCACCACGTCGTGCGACGTCATGCCGGCGGGTTTGTCGACCACGATCAGACCGTCTGCGTTCACGTCGGCCAAGCCTGCCAGACCGCCCGGGCCCGCTCCCCGCCGGACCACCCGTCGGAGAAGGTCGCCGGGCCACCCGAAGAATGCCCGTACGCGTCAACAGAGCAATCGGAAATAGGACGGCGGGAAACAAAAGGTGGTGTCATCATCAGGGCCCCGGTCCGTCGACGGGTGCGGATCGGCCGCTCATGAGGGAGATCCCGATGCCCACCACCCAGGATAGGAACACCGACCTGCCTCGGGCGCGACAGCCCGGCCAGCCGTCGCTGCTGCCCGACTGGATGCGCAATCCGCCACCACCGCGGACCACCCTCGGTGACCGGGTCGCCGGCGGGCTGCTGCGGATCCCAGGGGCGCCCAGGATCCGCCGGGCCTGGTGGGCGTGGCGGGAGCGGCAGCGGCTGTACCAGCGCTTCCCGAACGCCGTGAAGATCGTGGCGTTCTTCGCCTCGTGGGCGGTCGCCCTGGCCCTGGTGCTCATCGCGTGGGGCCTGTTCTCGATGGCCTGACGCCAGGCCCTCGCCCCCGGGCGTTCAGTGGACGCCGGTCACCGCCCAGCGCCCGGAGCGCAGCCGGAGCGAGAGCGCGACCAGGCGGATCACCACGAAGAGGGTGAGGCCCGCCCAGATCCCGCCGAGACCCAGATCGAAGGCGTAGGTGAGCCAGATCGCCGGGAGGAACCCGCCGAAGCCGGCGGCTACCGCGACGTTACGCAGGTAACGGACGTCGCCGGCGCCGATCAGCACCCCGTCGAGGGCGAACACCACGCCGCCGAGCGGCTGGATCACCACGAACCACGGCCAGATCGCCGCCGCCTGTTCGCGTACTTGGAGATCGGAGCTGAACAGGGTGGGCACCAGGTTGGCGCCGACGGCGATGAGCAGGGCGAACGCCAGCCCGCAGGCCCCGCCGAGCAGGCCGATCCGGCGGGCCAGCGCGCGGGCACCGTCGTCGTCACCGGCGCCGAGCGCCGCGCCGACCAGCGCCTGGGCGGCGATGGCGAGGGCGTCGAGCAGCAGCACCGTGAAGAACCAGAGCTGTACGACGATCTGGTGGGCACCGACCGCGGCGGCGCCGAACCGCGCGGCGACGGCCGTCGCGGAGAGGAAGCTGGCCTGGAAGGCGACGCCCCGGATCAACAGGTCCCGGCTGACCGCCAACTGGTGGCGGATGACCTGAGGCCGGGGTCGCAGCGACACCCGCTCGCCGACCAGCGCCGCGACGAACAGGGCACCGCAGAGGGTCTGCGCGACCACGTTGGCCACCGCCGAGCCGACCAGGCCCATCCCGACCGGATAGACCAGCAACGGGCAGAGCACTGCGGAGAGCAGGTTGGGGCCGAGCACGTACCAGAGCGGGCGACGGGTGTCCTGGATGCCGCGCAGCCAACCGTTGCCCGCCGCGGCCAGCAGCAGCCCGGGCGCGCCGAGGGCCGCGATCCGCAGCCACTGGGCGGCCGCGTCGGCCACCTCACCGGACGAGCCGGCCAGGGTACGGGCCAGCGGGCCGGCGACGAGTTGCATGCCGAGTGCGACGGCCAGCCCGGCGGTGAGGGCGAGCCAGGACGACTGGACGCCCTCGGCCACCGCGGCGGCCCGGTCGCCGGCGCCGAAGCGGCGGGCCGACCGGCCGGTGGTGCCGTACGCCAGGACACCACCCAGCCAGGCGATCAGGGTGAGCACCGTCCCGCCGACGGCGACGGCGGCCAGTGGCACCCGGCCGAGGTGGCCGACCACGGCCGTGTCGACGAGGACGTACAGGGGTTCGGCGGCGAGGACGACCAGCGCCGGCAGGGCCAGCCCGGCGATCCGCCGCGCCGACGCCACCGGCACACCGGAAACGGCGGCGGCAGACACAGCCTGATCCTGGCACGTCCGCCGTAACCCTTACAACCCGGGTCCGCCCCTTACCAAACGCCGGTCCGAACCCGCCGGCCCGCCTACGCGATCAGGGGTCTTCCGACCGGGAGGACGCCGCCGCCGGCCTACCCCACGATCACGTGAGCGACGGCCGGCGGAAGCGGGTCACTGACGGGTGTCCATGGAGGTCTGCAGGGCGCGACGGGCCTGCTCGCGAGCCTCGTCGGTGGTTTCGGGCTGGGGCTTGGTCGGCATGGCGACTCCCTCTCAGGGGGCACGCGCGCAGGGCGCGGCACACTCGGGCGTTCCTGCTGCACGCCCCCGCCAGCGTCCGGGGGTGACCGGCTCAGCTGGCCCGGGCAGCGTCGACCCGGGTCGGTTCGACCCTGCGGGAGGCGGTGTCGGGTGGGACTCCGCCACGGTGAGCGACGCCAGCAGCACAGCGCCGACCCGTCACCCAAGTTATCGTTAAGTTCCACATGTTGCCCGTGCTTCTCAACACGTGGACATGGGTCAGCGGGCGAAGAAGTGCCAGCCGAGCCACCACCAGAAGCCGACCAGGCCGATCCGCCCCACCGGCACCGAGCCGACCTCGTACTGCATCACGTACGCGCAGACGGCCCCGAGTGACGGCACCCGCGAGCCCTCCCGGCGGGCCGCCCACTCCACGACGGCGAACAGCACCAGCGACACCAGGAAGCCGCCGATGGCGAGGGTCCGCATCATCGCCGCACCAGCCCCCAGAACGCCGCCAGCCAGCCGAACCAGGCGGCCGTTCGGACCAACGAGTCCTCCAGCAGAGGATCGGCCAGTCGGGAGAAGGTGGGGAACTCGTCGCCGGCCGCCATGACGAAGGTGGCCCCCTCGAAGACCCCGAAGAGCGCCACCGGCAGCACCCACCAGAGCGCGCCGCGACGCAGCCGCTCCGGCGCGGGGCGGCGCGGCACCCGGTGGCTCAGCCCGAGCCAGACCAACACCCCGCCGGTGCCGATGGTGTAGAGGTTCGCCGACGTCGAGAAGGAGGGCAACTGGCCGCCGACCAGGGACAGGCAGGCCAGTACGGGGACGACGACCGCCGGACGGTCCCAGACCCGGGGCGCCTCGGCGACGATCTCGTGGGGCTGCTCCATACCGCGATTGTCTCCCTCCGTCACCGAGCGCGGAAAGGTCGACACTCCCCGCGATCAGCCCCGGTCCACCGCCCGGAGCACCGCCGGGTCCAGTTCGGACCGAATCCGGGCCACCACGTCCTCCGCCGTGCCCCGTCCGGTGAACCCGGCCGCGAAGCGGTGCCCGCCCCCGCCCAGGGCCACCGCGACCCGGCTGACGTCCACCGCGCCCTTGCTGCGCAGGGAGACCGCCCACCCGTCCTCGGCGATCTGCTTGAGCACGCAACTCACGTCCGCCTCGGCGGTGCACCGCACCGAGTCGATCAACGGCTCCAGCACGTACGGCTGCTGGTCGTGGCGGGCCAGGTCGGTCAGGGTGGCGCAGGTCCAGACGAAGCCGTGACCACCGGCCGCCGCTGGTTCCAGGCGGGTCCGGCCGAGCACGTCACCGTAGAGACGGACCGCGCCGAAGGGCCGGGTGTCGAAGATCCGGCGGGAGATCTCCCCCGGCCGGATGCCGGTGGCGAGCAGCCGGGCCGCCATCCGGTGCACCTCCGGGGTGGTGGCGTCGAAGCGGAACGAGCCGGTGTCGGTGGCCAGGGCCACATACAGGCACTCGGCGATCGCCGCGTCGAGCGGCACGTCGAGGCGGGACAGCAGTTCGTCGGCCACCACCGAGGTCGCCGCGGCCCCGGGGTCGACCAGGTGGACGTCACCGAACCCGGTGTTCGAGGCGTGGTGGTCGAGGACCACCGCCGGAGCCGCCACCGCCAGCCGGTCGACCAGGTCACCCAGTCGGGACTCGCTGGCCGCGTCGAAGCAGAGGACCAGGTCCGGGTCGGGGTACGCCTCGGCGGCCGGCACCAGCAGGTCGAGACCGGGTAGGTCGCGGAACGGCTCGGGCACCTCCGGCGGCCCCGGGAAGGTCGCCTGCACCCCGCGCAGCCCGAGGCGGCGCAGCCCCAGCCCGAAGCCGAGCATGCTGCCCAGCGCGTCCCCGTCCGGATTGATGTGGCAGATCAGCAGCACCCGGGCGTCGGGGGCGAGCCGCCGCAGGGCGTCCACGGCGGCGGCCCAGTCGGCCTCGGACGGCCCGGACCGGACCGCCGAATCCTCGACGAGCAACCCGCCGGTCGACCCGCTCGGGTCGTCGGTCACCGCCGTTCCCCGCCAACCGACGGGACGTCGTCGGACTCCTCGTCCTCGACGTCGGTGTCCTCGTCGACCCGGTACGGCTGGGCCTCCCCGGCGTACTCCGCCCTGGCGGCGATCCGCTGCACCTCGGCGTCGGCGCTGCGGGCCTGGGCCAGCAGGTCGTCGATGTGCTTGACGTGGTCCTGGACGTTGTCCAGGACGAAGGTCAGGGTCGGCGAGTGCCGCAGCCCGAGCGCCTTGCCGACGGTGCTGCGCAGCATGCCCTTGGCGCTCTCCAGCGCGGCGGCGGTGCCGGCCTGCTCGGCGGCGTCCCCGAGCACGGTGTAGAAGACCGTGGCGTCGCGCAGGTCGGCGGTGATCCGGGCGTCGGTGATGGTGATCATGCCGAGGCGGGGATCCTTGATCTGGCTCCGTACCACCGACGCGACCAGTTCACGCACCCGTTCGGCATGCCGGCGCACCTTGGCCGAATCCGTCATCTCCGCCACCTCCACGGCATCGTCGTCCCGGTCCGGACCGGCGACACGGGTGCCACCGGGGCCGGACCGACCAACAACACGAACACTACCCGCGCGACCCTACGGGTCACGCCGGAGCACCGGCGGCCCGGCCGCCGGCGTCCGTCGTCAGTCGTCCGCGCCGTAGAGGCGTCGACGGACCGACAGCAGTTCCACCTCCGGGCGGCCCGCCACCAGACGCTCACAGGAGTCGAGCACCTCGCGGACGTGTTCCGCCTCCGCGGCCACCACGGCCACGGCTATCTCGGCCCGACCGTGCAGGTCGAGCGCTCCCACCTCGGCGGCCGACACCTCGAAGCGGCGCAGCGCCGCCACGATCGGCCGTACGTATGATCGTTTGCCCTTGAGCGACCGGGAATCACCCGGCAGCAGCAGGTCGAAGACTGCGGTTCCGGTGAACATCGCCTCGGACGATACCGGTCCACCGGCCCCCATGATCAAGGGGTTTACGCCGCTCGGGCGTAAACCCCTTGATCAGGTGTCACCGGGCGTCAGCTACGCGCCTTCTCCCGCATCTCGAAGGTCTCGATGACGTCGCCGACCTGGACGTTGTTGTAACCACCCAGGGTCAGACCACACTCGAAGCCCTCGCGCACCTCGGTCGCGTCGTCCTTGAACCGCTTGAGCGAGCTGATCGTGAGGTTGTCCGCCACGACCGCACCGTCGCGCAGCAACCGCGCCTTGGCGTTCCGGCGCATGATGCCGGACCGGACGATACAACCGGAGATGTTGCCGACCTTGGACGAACGGAACACGTCGCGGATCTCCGCGGTGCCCAGCTCGACCTCCTCGTACTCCGGCTTGAGCAGGCCCTTGAGCGCCGCCTCGATCTCCTCGATGGCCTGGTAGATGACGGTGTAGTACCGGATCTCCACGCCCTCGCGGTCGGCGATCTCACGGACCTTGTTGGCGGCCCGCACGTTGAAGCCGATGATCGTGACCGCCTCGGACGAGGCGCTCGCGAGCATGACGTCGCTCTCGGTGATCGCGCCCACGCCCCGGTGGATGATCCGAAGCTGGACCTCCTCCGGGATGTCGAGGTTGAACAGCGCGTCCTCGAGGGCCTCCACGGAACCGGAGACGTCGCCCTTGAGCACCAGGTTGAGCGAGGTCTTCTCGCCCTCCTTGAGCTGCTCCATGAGCGTCTCGAGGGTGGCCCGGCCACGGGAGTTGGCGAAGGACGCCGCCCGCCGCCGTGCCTGCCGCTGCTCGGCGATCTGCCGAACGGTGCGGTCGTCCTCGGCGGCCAGGAAGGTGTCACCCGCACCCGGCACCGCGGTCAGACCGAGCACCAGGACCGGACGGGCCGGACCGGCCTCGGCGACCTGGTTGCCGTTCTCGTCGAGCATCGCCCGGACCCGGCCGTGCGCCCCACCGGCGACGATCGAGTCGCCCGCCCGCAGGGTGCCCTTCTGCACCAGCACCGTCGCTACCGCACCACGGCCCTTGTCCAGGTGCGCCTCGATCGCCACACCCTGCGCCGGCCCGTCGATCGGAGCGGTCAGCGTCAGCGACGCGTCGGCGGTCAGCAGGACGGCTTCGAGCAGGTCGTCGATGCCGATGCCGGGCTTGGCCGCCACGTTGACGAACATCGTGTCGCCGCCGTACTCCTCGGCGACCAGGCCGTACTCGGTGAGCTGCTGGCGCACCTTGTCCGGGTTGGCCTCCGGCTTGTCGACCTTGTTGACCGCGACCACGATCGGCACGTCCGCCGCCTTGGCGTGGTTGAGCGCCTCGATCGTCTGCGGCATCACGCCGTCGTCGGCCGCGACCACCAGCACCACGATGTCGGTGACCTGGGCACCACGGGCACGCATGGCGGTGAACGCCTCGTGACCCGGGGTGTCGATGAAGGTCACCGCCCGGTCCTCGCCCTCGTGCGGGACGTGGACCTGGTAGGCACCGATGTGCTGGGTGATGCCACCCGCCTCGCCGGCCACGACGTTCGCCTTACGGATCGCGTCGAGCAGCTTGGTCTTACCGTGGTCGACGTGACCCATGACGGTCACCACCGGCGCACGGCTGACCAGGCGGTCCTCCGCGACCTCGGCGTCGAGGTCGATGTTGAACTGCGCGAGCAGCTCGCGGTCCTCGTCCTCCGGGCTGACGATCTGGACGTCGAAGCCCAGGTGCTCACCCAGCAGCAGCAGGGTGTCGTCGGAGCAGGACTGGGTCGCGGTGACCATCTCGCCCAGGTTGAACATCTCCTGGACCAGCGAACCCGGGTTGGCGTTGATCTTGTCGGCGAAGTCCGACAGCGAGGCGCCACGGGAGAGCCGGACGACCTGACCCTGACCCCGGGGCGCGCCCGAGCTCATGGTCGGGGCCGACAGGTTGTCGAACTCCTGTCTGCGCTGCTTCTTGGACTTGCGACCACGCGTCGGCCGGCCACCCGGACGCCCGAAGGCACCCGCGGCACCGCCGCCACGGCCGCGACCGCCACCACCGGGACGACCGCCACCACCGGCCGGCCCACCGGGCCGGAACCCACCGCCGGCACCAGCGCCAGCACCGGCGCCACCGCCGGGACCGCCACGGAAGCCACCGCCACCGCCGCCGCCACCGCCGGGACCGCCACGGAAGCCACCGCCACCGCCGCCACCGGGACCGCCACGGAAGCCACCGCCACCGCCGCCACCGCCGGGACGGCCTGCGCCGCCGCCGGGACGACCCGCACCCGGGCCACCCGGACGACCGGGACGCTGGCTCGGCATGGAGTTCGGGCTGGGCCGGGGCGGCATGGAGGCCGGACTCGGCCGCGGCGGCATCGAGGCCGGGCTGGGCCGGGGCCCACCGGCGCTGGACGCCGGCGGACGCGGCTGGCCGCCGCCCTGAATACCGAACGGGTTGTTGCCCGCGCCACGGGCCGGCGGACGACCGCCGGGGCCGGGACGACCCGGGGCCGGGGCGCCGGTACGACCGGCGGCCGGCGAACCCGGGCGGGGCGGGATCGCACCCGGACCCGGCCGAGGGCCGGGACGGGTGGTGCCGTCCGTCGGGGGCTCCCGACGGACGTTGTCACGCTGCTGCTGCCGGGCGGCCTGCGCGGCCTTGACCGCAGCCTCCTGGTCAGCCTTCAGCTGGGCGGCGCGCGCCTCGGCGGCGGCCACCTCGATGTCGTGGGCGCTCGCCGGCTTGGCGACCGGGGTCGCCGGGGGCGGCGGGCCGGGGACCGGTCCCTTCGGCTTCGGACCGGGCACCGCCGGCCGCCGGGGCGGCATCGGCTTGGCCGAGATCCGGGGTTCGCCGGGGACCGGCGGCGGGGTCGGGGTGGGTCGGGGGGCCGGACTCGGGGTGGCCGCCGCCGGAGCGGACGGCGCCGAGGTCTCGGCCGACGCGACGAATGCGCCCCGCAGTCGCCGGGCGACGGGCGCCTCGACGGTGCTGGACGCGGACTTCACGAACTCGCCCATTTCCTTCAATTTGGCGAGAACTGTCTTACTCTCGACCCCGAGCTCCTTTGCCAGCTCGTGTACGCGGGCCTTACCTGCCACTGCACTCCTCACTCCGAGGTCGTGCGGGCAGCACCCGCAGCGACCTCACTCCTGCACTTGAAGCCTGGTCATTTCAGGGACTTCATCGTGTGCTCATGTCGGTCGTCCTACCTTGCTAGCGACTCTCGTCCGGTCGGGCGTGACCGGACGTGGAGCTTGGCGCGTCGACATACTTCGCCAGTTCGCCGTGATCGGGAACTCCGGTGATACGCAACGCTCGCCCGAAGGCGCGGCGTCGTACCGCCAGCGCGAAGCAGGCCGGATCCGGGTGCAGGTTCGCTCCCCGACCCGGCAGCCTGCGGGACGGATCGGGTCGGAGGCTGTGTCCAGCCTCGTCGCCGATCGCGACGATCCGCAGGAGTTCGCTGGCCGGCGCCCGTCTCCGGCAGCCCACACAGGTGCGCTCCGGCTGCGTGCGTCGTACCACTGAGAAAGTCTACCCCTAGCTGCTCGAGATCGCTCCGCCCGGCTCCGGGACGTGATCAGCACCGCGTCGCCCCGCCGGGGCGGATTGTTCGGCATCGGACCGGATGTCGATTCGCCAACCAGTCAATCGGGCGGCAAGCCGGGCATTCTGCCCCTCCCGCCCGATCGCCAGCGAAAGCTGGAAGTCGGGCACGGTGACCCGGGCCGTCCGGGTGGCCAGGTCGACCACCTCGACCCGGAGCGCCTTGGCCGGCGACAGCGCGTTACCGACAAAGGCCGCCGGGTCATCCGACCAGTCGATGATGTCGATCTTCTCACCGTGCAGTTCGCTCATGACCGCGCGGACCCGCTGCCCCATCGGGCCGATGCAGGCGCCCTTGGCGTTCACGCCGGGCACGGTGGAACGCACCGCGATCTTCGTACGGTGACCTGCCTCACGTGCGATGGCGCTGATCTCCACGGTGCCGTCGGCGATCTCCGGCACCTCCAGGGCAAAGAGCTTCTTCACCAGGGCCGGGTGGGACCGGGAGAGAGTGATCTGCGGGCCGCGCATGCCCTTGGCCACGTGCACCACCACGCAGCGGATCCGCTCGCCGTGCGTGTACCGCTCGCCGGGTACCTGCTCGGACTGGGGCAGCACGCCCTCCAGCTTGCCCAGGTCGACGCTGACGATGCCCTTCTCGGCGCGGGCCTCGTGCGCCTGCACCACGCCGGTGACCAGGTCGCCGTCGCGCCCGACGTACTCGCCGAAGTGCACCTCGTCGGTGGCCTCCCGTAGTCGCTGGAGGATCACCTGCTTGGCGGTCATCGCGGCGATCCGGCCGAAGTCGTGCGGGGTGTCGTCGACCTCCCGGACCACGGTGCCGTCGGGGTCCAACTCCTGGGCGTAGACCAGGGCCTGTCCGTTCTTGCGGTCGATCTCCACCCGGGCGTGCGGCTGGGCACCCTCGGTGTGCCGGTACGCGGTCAGCAGCGCGGTCTCGATCGCCGCGAGGATCGTGTCGAACGGGATCTCCCGCTCGCGCTCCAACGCGCGCAGCGCCGCGAGGTCGATGTTCACCTCTCCTCGTCCTCCACATCATCATCGTCGTCGTCGCCGGCTTCGCCGGCCTCGTCGGTGGCGTCGAACTCGTCCGCTTCGTCGATCTCGTCGAGTCGGCTGAACTCGACCTGAACCCGACCCGGGCCGAGTTCGGCGTAGGTCCATGTCGCCTGCTCGCCGTCCACGTCGAGCACCACCCGCTCGTCGTCCGCGCCGACCACCCGGCCGGTGACCTGGCGGTCCCCCGGCTGCCCGGGGCGCTGTTCCGGCACGGTGACCCGGGCCGTCACCCGCACCAGGCGGCCGACGTTACGACGCCAGTGCCGGGGCAGGGTGAGCGGGCGGTCCACGCCCGGGGAACTCACCTCGAGCTGGTACTCCCCGGCGACGATGTCGCCGCCGGATTCCTCGGCAGCGTCCAGTGCCGTCGAGACCGCCCGGGAGACGTCCGCGACGGCGTCCAGGTTGATGCCCTGGTCACCGTCGACGATCACCCGCACCACGTGCCGGCGGCCGGCCCGCGAGACGGAAAGGTCCTCCAGGTCGTACCCGGCGGCCACGACCACCGGCTCGATCACGGCCCGCAGCCGGGACCGGCGGGCGGCGAGATCCCCGCCCGGGGCACCGGTGGGACGGGGTCTCCCCGTCGACCTGGTGGCCCGGCCACGCTGCGTCATCTGGCGTACCCCTCTCAGCATCGACCGCACCGGCGTCGGGCAGCCACGGCGGCACGCCACCGGGTTGTTCGCCACCGGTGGCTGCGCAGAGCGTAACGCGCCGTCGGTCAGACCGGCCGGGCGGCGCACCGACGTCGTTGCCCGCGAACGGTCGCGGATGGTGTTGACTTGTCCGGTGGCGATCGGCAGAGCAACACAGCGCAACGGGGCCGCCGGACATTCCCGGCGGAAGGTACTGCGTACCGGGGCACTCCTGGCCCTCGGCGGAGCCACCGCGTCGGTGGCCGGCTGCGGACTCCTCGACCGGGAGGATTCCCCGCCACCCCCCGACCCACTCCAGCCCCTGGTCGACGGCGCGCTCGCTCTGGAGGCCCGGTACCGGGCCGCGATCGGCGCCGACCCGACGCTCGCCGACCGGCTCACCCCGATCGCCGATACCCACCGGGCGCACGCCGCCGAGCTGGCCGCGGCACTCGGGGTGGCACTCCCCTCGCCCAGCCCGTCCGCGTCGACCGCCGCTCCCAGCGGGGACGCCGACACCGTCGTCGCCGAGTTGCGCGCGGCCGAGGAGCGCGCCCGCGCGGAGGCGGCGACGTTCTGCGCCCAGGCCCCGGCCGACCGGGCCGCCCTGGTCGGCTCGATCGCTGCGGCCCGCGCCACGCACGCGGAGGTGCTGCGGTGACCGCCGAGGAGGCGCTCGGCGCGGCGCTGACCGCCGAGTACGCGGCGATCTTCGCGTACGGGCCGATCGGGGTACAGCTCGCCGACGCCGCGCGTCGGGCCGCCCGGGAGGCCGAGGCCGCGCACCGGCGTCGCCGTGACGACCTGGTGTTGCGGCTGAGCACCGGCAGCGGCACGGTCCCGGCCGACCGGGCCGGGTACGCCCTGCCGTACCCGGTGACCGACCGGGAGAGCGCGCTGCGGCTGGCGGTGGAGGTGGAGGAGCGCACCGCGGCATACTGGCGGGCGGCGCTGGCGGCCACCACCGGCGCGGAACGCACCCAGGCCCTGGCGGCGCTGACCGACTGCGCCCTACGGGCGACCCGCTGGCGGCGCACCGCCGGGGTGAACCCGTCGACCGTGCCTTTCCCCGGCCGTCCCGCCTGACCCGACTCTTCCGGCCGTTCGTCCTCCCCCGACGGCCCCAGTCGACCCGCCGTGCCCAGTCGACCCGCCGTGCCCAGTCGACCCGGCTCTCCCGGTCGCCCCTGCTGACACGGCGGGCGGCGGCCGGCAGACTGGGAGGCGTGTCCGTACTGGGAGCCCTCGCCCGTCGTCTCGGGCACCAGCGCTGGTTCGCCGCTGCTGGTCGCCTGCTGGCCCCCGCCGACCGGCTGGTCGGGCGGCTCACCCGGGGCCGCGTGGTCGCCCTCGGGCTGATCCCCTCCCTGGTGCTCACCACCACCGGCCGCCGCTCCGGCAAGCCGCGCAGCAACCCCCTGCTGTACGTGCCGGACGGGGACGCGTACGTGGTGGTCGGGTCGAACTGGGGGCAGCCCCGACAGCCCTCCTGGGTGTTGAACCTGCTCGCCGAGCCGGCCGCCGAGGCGCTCCGCAACGGACACCGGACACCGGTACGGGCCGAGTTGGCCACCGGCGCGGAACGGGAGCGGCTCTGGCGGCTCCTGGTGGCCGAGTGGCCGGCCTACCACACGTACGCGCGGCGGGCCGGCGACCGGGAGATCCGGGTCTTCCGGCTCGTCCCGACGGGTGTGCCGTCGACCGGCGGAACCGCCCCGGCCGCCTAGACACCGGGGCTGGACGGCACACGCCCGACCGGTGGGACACGCCCGCCGCCGAATGTCAGCCGAGTCCGCCCTGGACGCCGATCAGCGTCCCGATCAGGTACGTCGCGCCGGCCGCCAGCGCGCCAAGGACGAGTTGCCGCAGTCCGCTGGTCCACCAGGGTCGGTTGGTGAAGCGGGCGACGACCGCCCCGGCGACGAAGAGGCCGGCACCGCCCGCCGCGAGGGCCAACCACAGGCTGGTGAAGCCGACCAGGTAGGTCAGGAGCGGGACCAACGCGCCGATCGAGAAGAAGACGAACGACGACAACGCCGCCGTCCACGGGCTGGGCTGGTCGTCCGGGTCCACGCCCAACTCCTCCCGGACGTGCACCCGCAGCGCCTCCTCCGGGTTGTGGCGGAGCGCGTCGGCCACCTGCCGGGCCAGGTCGTACGGGAGGCCGCGGGCCGCCCACGCCTCGGCCAGTTCCCGGGCCTCCGCGTCGGGGTGGCGCTGCAACTCCCGCCGTTCCTTGGCGACCTCGGCGGCGACCTGCTCGTTGGCCGACCGGACGCTGGTGTACTCGCCGAGGCCCATGGAGATCGCGCCGGCGACCAGCCCGGCGGTGCCGGTGAGCACGACGGCACGGGGCGAAACGCCGCCGCCGCCCACGCCCGCGATCAGGGCGATGTTGGTGACCAGACCGTCCATCGCGCCGAAGACGGCCGGACGCAGCCAGCCACCGGAGACGTCCGCGTGGTGCGCCTCCCGCAGTGCTGCCGGGGTGTCGGTCACGGCAGGGTCAGGATCTCGTGGCCGGTCTCGGTGACCACCACGGTGTGCTCGAACTGGGCGGTCCACTTCCGGTCCTTGGTGACCACGGTCCAGCCGTCGTCCCACATGTCGTACTGGTAGGTGCCGAGGGTGATCATCGGCTCGATGGTGAAGGTCATCCCGGGCTCCATCACGTCGGTGGGGCGCGGGCTGTCGTAGTGCGGCACGTACAGGCCACTGTGGAAGGCCTCGCCGATGCCGTGGCCGGTGAAGTCGCGCACCACGCCGTAGTGGAAGCGCTTGGCGTACGACTCGATGACCCGGCCGATCACGTTGATCTGACGGCCCGGGGCGACCGCGCGGATGCCGCGCATCATCGCCTCGTGGGTCCGCTCGACCAGCAGCCGGACCTCCTCGCCGACCTCGCCGACGGAGAAGGTGGCGTTGGTGTCCCCGTGCACCCCGCCGACGTACGCGGTGACGTCGACGTTGACGATGTCCCCGTCGTGCAGCACCGTGGAGTCCGGGATCCCGTGGCAGATCACCTCGTTGAGGCTGGTGCAGCAGGACTTGGGGAAGCCCCGGTAGCCCAACGTCGACGGGTAGGCGCCCTGGTCGACGAGGAACTCGTGCACCACCCGGTCGATCTCGTCGGTGGTCACGCCGGGCTTGCAGTGCTCACCGGCGAGTTGCAGCGCCTGGGCGGCGATCCGACCGGCGACGCGCATCCGCTCGACGGTCTCCGGGGTCTGCACGTGCGAGCCGCGCCACTCCTGGGGAGCCTTCTTGCCCACGTACTCGGGGCGACGGATGTGCGACGGCACCGGTCGCCACGGAGAGAGCGTGCCTGGGGTCAACGGCGCACGGACGGTCATCCGGCAAGCCTATCGCCGCCCCGGCGGACGGACACGCGGCGGGCGGACCCGACGACGATCGTTGCCCCCACCGGAACGCTGTGCCAAGGTGTCCCCGTGGATCAAGGGGGAAGCGCTCCCGTCTTCGCCGCCAGCGCACAGCTCGACGGCGACCACCTCCACGTCGTCGTGCACGGCGAGGTCGACATGGCGACCGCCGACACCATGCTCCAGACCGCGCTGCGGGAACCGGCCCAGCGGCTGACCCTGGACCTGCGGACGGTCTCGTTCTTCGACTCCGCCGCCATCCACGCCGTGGTCCAGCTCGCCCGGCGGTTCCCCGGCACGCTCACCGTCCTGCCGTCCCGCCAGGTACGCCGGGTGCTCGAGATCGCCGGCCTGGCCGGTCAGGACTGGCTCGACCGGGGTTGATCCCGGTCAGTCCGTCAGCCGCCGGCGCAGGGTCACCTCCGTACCGGTCGCGGTCCGGCTGACCGCGAGGTCGCCGAGGGCGCGGATCAGGGAGAGCCCACGACCTCGGAACTCGGAGCCGGAGGACTCCCGCCACTGGCCGCTGTCCCGGACGGTGACGACCACCGTCCGGTCCTCGATGGTCATCTCGACACTGATCACGGGCTCGGCCGGTGCCACCGGGTGCTCGATCGCGTTCGCCGCCGCCTCGGAGACCGCCACGGTCAGGTCGAACAGGTCCGTCTCGCCGACGTCGTGGGCGACGAGGAAGTCCTCCACCCGCTTGCGCAACACGCTCAACCGGGTCGGGTCGGCGGGCAGCCGCATGATGAAGCGGTCCTGTTCGGTCGCCTCCAGCGCGAGCACCGCCACGTCGTCCCGGCGCGGACGCTCGACCACCCGCTCGACGACCGCGTCGACCAGGTCGGCGACGTGTCCGTCGAAGCCCGCCACGTCCGACCTGAGCTGGTCCAGCCCGACGTCGATGCCGAGGTGGCGGTCCTCGACCAGGCCGTCGGTGTAGAGCAGCAGCCGGCTGCCCGGGTCGAGCGAGGCGACCTCGGTGCCGTACGACGTGTCCGGGATGGCGCCGACCGGCGGCCCCAGGGCGCGGTCGTGCAGGAATGCCACGTCGCCTCCTCCGATCAGGAGCGGGGGCGGATGCCCGGCGCTGGCGTACCGCAACCGCCCGGTGTGGGGATTGAAGCAGAGACAGACGACAGTGGCGGACGAGCGCCGCTCGACGGAGCCGACCAACCGGTTGAGTCGGGTCAGCGACTCGCCCGGGTCGAAGCCCTCCAGCACGTACGCGCGCAGCCCGTTGCGGAGCTGCCCCATCGCGGCGGCGGCGTGCACGCCCTTGCCCACCACGTCCCCGATGACCAGCACCAGTTCGTCGTCGACCTCGATCACGTCGTACCAGTCGCCGCCGACCTCGACGTCGGCGCTGCCGGGCAGGTACCGGCTGGCCACCACCGCGCCGGGCACCTGCGGCAGGGAGCGGGGCAGCAGGCTGTGCTGGAGGGTGGTGGCGATCCGGTGCTCGGCCTCGTAGAGCCGGGCGTTCTCCAGCCGTACGCCGATCAGGCGGGCCAGTTCGGTCAGCGCGGCCTCCTCGGCGTCGTCGCGGGCCCCGGTCCGGCGCCAGATCCGCAGTTCGCCGAGGGCCTCGCCGGTGGTGCCGGCCAACGGCAGCACGACGGACGGGTCACCGGACGAGTCGCCGCCACCGTCCGCCTCGTGCCGCGCGCCGGCGGCGGTGACCACCGCCCGCGCCCCGTCGACCAGGGTGAGCGCGTGCCGGGCGGCGACGGCGACCACGTCGGCGGTGGAGCGGGCGGTGTTGATCGCGACGGCGGCGTCGGTCAGGGCGCGCAGCCGCCGAATGATCTGCCCGCGGAGCTGTCCCAGCTCGACGTTGGCCCGGACCCGGGCGATCAACTCCTGCCCGGAGAAGGGCTTGGTGAGGTAGTCGTCGGCGCCGACGGAGAGCCCGGCGACCGCCTCGGCCGAACCGGCCCGGGCGGAGAGCAGCACGATCGGCACGTACCGGGTGCGCGGGTTCGCCCGCAACGCGGTGACCAGTCCGAACCCGTCCAGCCTCGGCATCATCACGTCGGCCAGCACCAGGTCGAACGAGGTGGTCTCGAGCACGTCGAGAGCGGCGACGCCGTCCGGGACGGCGACCACCTCCCAGAAGGGGGCCAGCAGTCGGGTGACGTGTTCCCGCAGGTCGGCGTTGTCGTCGACGACCAGGATCTGGCCGCCCCGCCGCCCGGTCCTCCCGGCCGTCCCGGCCGCCGGCGGTTGCGCGGACCAGAACGCGGCCTCGGCGACGTACGACAGGGCCTGTGGGAAGTCGCCCAGCGGGGAGGGGCCGGCGCTGACCCGGTCGGCCGGCAGGTGCGCCGAGCCGAACGGCACGGTGACGGTGAAGGTGCTCCCCGCGCCGACCCGGCTGGTCACGTCGACCGCGCCGCCATGCATCTCCACCAGCTCACGGACCAGGGCCAGGCCGATTCCCGTCCCCTCGTGGGTGCGTGAACGCACCCCGGCAGCGCGGTGGAACCGCTCGAAGACGTGCGGCAGTTCGTCGTCGGCGATGCCGACGCCGGTGTCGGTCACCGCCAGCCGGGCGGCCCCCGCCACGGCCCGCAGTCGGACCTGGATCTCCCCGTCGAAGGTGAACTTCACCGCGTTGGAGAGCAGGTTGAGGACGATCTTCTCCCACATGTCCCGGTCGACGAAGACCGGCGCGGGCAGCGGCGGGCAGTCCACGGTCAACCGCAGCCCGGCCCGCTCGGTGGCAGAACGGAACGTGCTGGCCAGCCGGGCGGTGTAGTCGGCCAGGTCGGTGGGACGGTAGTCGGCGGTGAGCCGGCCGGACTCCAGCCGGGAGAAGTCCAGCACGGTGTTGACCAGCTTGAGCAGGCGCAACGCGTTGCGGTGGGTCACCGTGAGCCGCTCGGTGTGGCGGACCGGCAGGTCGGGGTCGGCCAGCAGGTCCTCCAGCGGCCCGAGCACCAGGGTCAGCGGGGTGCGGAACTCGTGGCTGACGTTGGCGAAGAAGTTCGTCTTCGCCCGGTCGAGCGCGGCCAGTTCGGCGACGCGGGCCTGCTCCTGCTCGTGCGCCCGCTGCCGGGTGACGGCCCGGGAGACCTGCGCCGCGACGAGGTCGAGGAAGGTGCGGTACTCGGTGGTGACCGGAAGCCGCTCGGAGGCACCGAGGACGAGGGCCCCGACGGGCTCGTTGGTGGCGAGCACGGGCAACACCAGGGCTCGTGGGGCGGTCCCGGCCGGGGCCGTCGCCACCACGTCGGTGACGTCGACCGGCCGGGCGTCCGCGCCGGCGAGCGCCTCGCGGACCGCTGCCGGCAGCGCGTCGGAGGGCACCACCCGCTCGGGGTCGACGCCGCTGCACCCGGTAAGGGTGACCCGACCCGTGTCATCGGTCAGGTAGAGCAGGCCGAGGGGCACGTCCACGTGGTGCGCGGCCAGCACCTCGGCGGTGGCCCGCCCCAGCTCGGCGCTGCTG
The DNA here is from genome assembly GCF_900090325.1 of Micromonospora pallida. Lineage (NCBI taxonomy): Bacteria > Bacillati > Actinomycetota > Actinomycetes > Micromonosporales > Micromonosporaceae > Micromonospora > Micromonospora pallida. The sequence continues at coordinate 4,332,136 of NZ_FMHW01000002.1, forward strand.
CCCACGTCGGCGAGGCGGGCACCCAGGTCGGCCAGGGCCCGCAGGCGACGCTCACCGAGCACCCGGCCGGTGGTCTCGTTGACGATGCAGTACACCCCGCTGATCGAGCCGTCGTCGACCCGGAGCGGGTCGTAGGAGACGTCGAAGTAGACCTGTTCCAGGAAGCCGTGCCGGTGCAGCAGGAAGGGCCGGTCCTCGGCCCGGTAGGGCTCGCCGGTGCCGCGTACGCCCTCCAGCAGCGGTCCGAGATCGGCCCAGGTCTCGACCCAGTACTCCCGCGCCGGCTGGCCGAGGGCGTGTGGGTGCTTGGTGCCGATGGTCGGCAGGTAGGCGTCGTTGTAGAAGGCCCGGTGGTCCGCCCCCCAGAACATGACGATCTGGGCCTTGGAGGTGAGCATCATGGCGATCGCGTTGGCCAGCGCCGGTGGCCACTGCTTCGGGTGGCCGAGTGGCGTGTCCGTCCAGTCCAGGTCACGGATCCGGGCGCCCATCTCGCCCCCGGCGGCGAAGGCCGCCGCCAGCGGTGGGGGCACCGTCTCCACGGCGGTGCCCCGGAATGGACCATGCTCGTCCACGCCCCCCTGGGCCGAGCTCATACTGCCTCCCGCTCCGGCCGTGTCCGGCGCGCTCCTGATCGTCCGCCCGCCCGTGCCCCGCCTTGTACCCAGGCGGAACAGCAACGTAACGCATGCGATCCATGCGGCGCTGGTTACCCACGCCCCGCCGGGGCCCGGCCCGGTCCGCCCCCACCGCCCGGCCCACCGCGGCCCGGCCCGGTCCACCGCGAGCCCGCCGAGGCTGCCCGGTCAGAGCGGGGTGACGTACGCGCCGGTGATGCCGCCGTCCACCACGAACTGGCTGGCGGTCATGAACGAGGCGTCGTCGCTGGCGAGGAAGGCCACCGCGGCGGCGATCTCCTCCGGCTCGCCGAACCGGCCCATCGGGACGTGCACCAGGCGACGGGCGGCCCGCTCCGGGTCGGCGGCGAACAGTTCCCGCAGCAGCGGGGTCGACACCGGGCCGGGGCAGAGCGCGTTGACCCGGATGCCCTCCCGGGCGAACTGCACACCCAACTCCCGGGTCAGCGCCAGCACCCCGCCCTTGCTCGCGGTGTACGCGATCTGCGAGGTGGCCGCCCCCATCAGCGCCACGAACGACGCGGTGTTGATGATCGACCCCTTGCCCTGCCGGCGCATGTGCGGCAGCACGTACTTGCAGCACAGGTAGACGCTGGTCGTGTTGACCCGCAGCACCCGCTCCCAGGCGTCCAGCCCCGTGGTCAGGATCGAGTCGTCCTCGGGCGGGGAGATGCCGGCGTTGTTGAACGCCACGTCGACCCGGCCGTACCGCTCGGCCACCCCGTCGAACAGCTCCCGGACCGCCGTCTCGTCGGCCACGTCGGCGGCGACGAACTCGCCGCCCACCTCCTCGGCGGCCCGCCCACCGGCCTCGGCGTCGATGTCCACGCAGACCACCCGGGCCCCCTCGGCGGCGAACCGCCGTACGGTGGCCAACCCGATGCCACTGCCCGCCCCGGTCACCACCGCGACCCGATCCCGCAACCGACCCTGCACGTGTTCACTCCTCGGTGCTGACGAAGACGTTCTTGACATCGGTGAAGGCGGTCAGCGCGTCCGGGCCGAGTTCCCGGCCCAGTCCGGAGCGCTTCATCCCGCCGAACGGGGTCCAGTAGCGCACCGACGAGTGCGAGTTGACGCTGAGGTTGCCGGCCTCGACCGCGCGGGCCACCCGGAACGCCCGGCCCACGTCCCGGGTCCAGATCGAGCCGGACAGGCCGTACTCGGTGTCGTTGGCGAGCCGGATCGCGTCCGCCTCGTCGTCGAACGGGAGCACCGAGACCACCGGCCCGAAAATCTCCGCCCGCCAGTGCCGGTCGGTCGGGGCGTCGGCGAGCAGGACCGTCGGGGCGTACCAGAAGCCGGGGCCCTCGGGGCAGGAGCCGGTGAACGCGACCCGCGCGCCATCGACGTACCCGGCGACCCGGGCCCGGTGCCCGGCGGAGATCAGCGGGCCCACCTCGGCGCTCTCCAGGGCCGGGTCCTCGACCCGGACGGCCTTGACGGCCGGTTCGAGCAGCTCCAGGAAGCGGTCGTAGACCGGCCGCTGGACCAGGATCCGGGACCGGGCGCAGCAGTCCTGGCCGGCGTTGTCAAAGACCGCGTACGGCGCGGTGGCCGCCGCCCGTTCCAGGTCGGCGTCGGCGAAGACCAGGTTGGCGCTCTTGCCACCCAACTCCAGGGTGACCCGTTTCACCTGCTCCGCGCAGCCGGCCATGATCCGGGTGCCGACCTCGGTGGAGCCGGTGAAGCAGACCTTCCGCACCGCCGGATGGGTGACGAACCGCTCCCCCACCACCGGCCCCGCGCCGGGCAGCACGGTGAACACGTCCTCGGGGATGCCGGCGTCCCGGGCCAGCTCGGCCAGGCGCAGCGCGGTCAGCGGGGTCAGCTCGGCCGGCTTGACCAGCACGGTGTTCCCGGCGGCCAGGGCCGGGGCGAATCCCCAGGCGGCGATCGGCATCGGGAAGTTCCACGGCACGATCACCCCGACCACACCCAGCGGCTCGTGGAAGGTGACGTCCAGCCCGCCGGGCACCGGGATCTGCCGGCCGGTGAGCCGCTCCGGCGCGCCCGCGTAGTAGTCGAGCACGTCCCGGACGTTGCCCGCCTCCCAGCGGGCGTTGCCGATGGTGTGCCCGGCGTTGCGGACCTCCAGCTCGGCCAGTTCCTCCCGGTGCGCGTCCACCTCGGCGGCGAACCGGCGCAGCAGCCGGGCCCGGTCCCCCGGCGCCACCGCCCGCCAGCGCCGGCCAGCCGCCACCGCCCGCCCAACCGCAGCGTCCACGTCCTCCAGCGACGCCTCCCTGACCTGGGCGATCACCACCCCCGTCGCCGGATTCACGACCTCACGCACGCGCCCACTCCCCTTCTCCTTCTCCGCGATCTTGCTCCCCTTCTCCGCGATCTTGGAGTTGTGGCTCCTCGCAAATGCCGTGAATCGGGGCAATCGAGGAGCCACAAGTCCATGATCGCGGGGAGAGGGGGGCGAGGGAGGAGGGGGCAGGGTTAGAGGCGTTCGAAGCCACGGAACAGCTCCCAGTCGGTGACCGCGGCGTCGAACGCGGCCAGCTCCACCCGGGCCTGGTTGGCGTAGTGCGCGACCACCTCGTCGCCGAACGCCGACCGGGCCGTCGTCGAGGACTCCCAGAGGGCCAGGGCATCACGCAGGGTGGCCGGCACCCGCTCGGCGTCCGGGTCGTCGTACGCGTTGCCGGTGCACTCCGGCCCCAGCTCCAGCCCGCCGTCCAGGCCGTGCAGCGCCCCGGCCACCAGCCCGGCGATGGCCAGGTACGGGTTGACGTCCCCACCGGGCACCCGGTTCTCCACGCGCATGCCCTGGCCGTGCCCGGCCAGCCGGAGCGCGCAGGTGCGGTTGTCGGTGCCCCAACGCAGCGCGGTCGGGGCGAACGAGCCCGGCTGGTAGCGCTTGTACGAGTTGACGTTCGGGGCGAACAGCAGGCTGAACTCGCACATCGTGGCGAGCAGTCCGGCCAGCACCCGCTGCCCGACCTCGCTCAGGTGCGCCGGCCCGTCGCCCAGCATGGCCGAGCGGCCGTCGGCGTCGCGCAGCGAGAAGTGGATGTGGCAGGAGTTGCCCTCGCGGGCGTTCGGCTTGGCCATGAAGGTGACGGACACGCCCTCCTGAGCGGCGATCTCCTTCGCCCCGTTCTTGTAGATCACGTGATGGTCGGCGCAGGTCAGCGCGTCGGCGTAGCGGAACGCGATCTCGTGCTGGCCGAGGTTGCACTCGCCCTTGGCGCTCTCCGGCACCAGCCCCGCGCCGGCCATCTCGGTGCGGATCCGGCGCAGCAGCGGCTCCACCCGGGCGGTGCCGAGCAGCGAGTAGTCGACGTTGTACTGGTTGGCCGGGGTGAGATCCCGGTAGCCCCGCCGCCAGGCGTCCTCGTACGAGTCGCGGTAGACGACGAACTCCAGCTCGGTGCCGGCGTACGCGGTCAGCCCGTGCGCGGCCAACCGGTCGAGCTGCCGGCGCAGGATCTGCCGGGGTGAGGCGGCCACCTCGCCCGAGCCGTCCGGCCAGGCCAGGTCGGCCAGGAGCAGCGCGCTCCCCGGCTGCCAGGGGATGCGGCGCAGGGTGGCCAGGTCGGGCACCATCGCGAGGTCGCCGTAGCCGCGTGCCCAACCCGACATCGCGTACCCGTCGACGGTGTTCATGTCGACGTCCACGGCGAGCAGGTAGTCGCAGCCCTCGCTGCCGTGCTCGGCCACCTGGTCGAGGAAGTACCGGGCGTGGAACCGCTTGCCCTGGAGCCGTCCCTGCATGTCGGTCAGCGCCAGGACCACGGTGTCGATCTCGCCGGCCGCGACGGCCGCCCGCAACTCGTCGAGGGCCAGCGGCGCCGTCCTGCCGGGTGTGGCTTCCATCACCAAGGGTCTACCGGCCGGACCGGAGCACCGTCAATGCCCCCGGCCGTCGGGGTGGCAAACCGTGACGTTTCCAGGATCGGCCGGCGTCGCTAAATTGCCTTGCCGGTGGAACCCGATCGGGCGCATCCTTGACCCCGTGACCAGGCCCGATCCACCGGGCCACCGCCGGGCGCTCGGACCGCCCGGCCCGCGGCGGCGCGGGGCGTCGGTCACCTCTCTCTCACCGGTACGGCGATTCGCCGTACCCGACAACCGCCCCCGCCGCCGCGCCCACCCCTAGGCCGACTCCAGGACCAGCGACATCCCCTGGCCGACTCCGACGCACATGGTGACCAGGGCCCGCCGGGCGTCCCGGTGCCGCAGCTCCAGCGCGGCGGTCAGCGCGAGCCGGGCCCCACTGGCGCCCAGCGGGTGGCCGAGCGCGATCGCCCCACCGTTCGGGTTGACGTGTTCGGCGTCGACGGGCAGGCCCAGTTCGCGCAGGACCGCGACGGACTGCGCGGCGAACGCCTCGTTCAGCTCGACCACGTCCACGTCGGTCAGCTTCAGGCCGAGCCGGTCGAGCAGCCGACGGGTGGCCGGCACCGGCCCGATGCCCATGATCCGGGGCGGCACCCCGGCTGCGGCGGCCCCGCCGATCCGGGCCAGCGGGGTCAGTCCGTACCGGGCGACGGCCGCCTCACCGGCCACCAGCAGCGCCACCGCGCCGTCGTTGACGCCGGAGGAGTTACCAGCGGTCACCGTGCCGCCCGCGCGGAACGGGGTGGGCAGCGCGGCCAACTTCTCCAGCGAGGTCTCCCGGGGATGCTCGTCGGTGTCGACCACCCGCGTCCCCCGCCGCCCTTCGGGGACGGTGACCGCCACGATCTCCTCGGCGAACCGTCCGGTGGCCTGGGCGCGGGCGGCACGCTGCTGGGAACGGAAGGCGAAGGCGTCCTGCTCGGCCCGGTCGACGCCGAACTCGGCGGCGACGTTCTCCGCCGTATCCGGCATCGAGTCGATGCCCCACTCCCGCTTCATCAGCGGGTTGACCAGCCGCCAGCCGATCGTGGTGTCGTACACCTCGGCGGTACGGGAGTACGGGGTGGCCGCCTTCGGCATGACGAACGGCGCCCGGCTCATGCTCTCCACGCCACCGGCGACCACCAGCTCGGCCTCGCCGGCCACCACTGCGCGGGCCGCGATGGCGAGCGCGTCCAGCCCGGAGCCGCAGAGCCGGTTGACGGTGCTGCCGGGGACGGTCTCCGGGAGGCCGCCGAGCAGCGCCGCCATCCGGGCCACGTTGCGGTTGTCCTCGCCGGCCTGGTTGGCGCAGCCGAGCACGACGTCGTCCACCCGCTCCCAGTCCACCGTGGGGTGCCGGGTGACCAGCTCCCGGATCACGTGCGCGGCAAGATCGTCGGGGCGGACCCCGGCCAGCGCGCCGGCGTACCGGCCGATCGGGGTGCGGACTCCGGCCACCAGGTACGCCACGCTCATCGCTGCTGTCCTTCGGGGGTGGGAAGGGGCGGGGGTGGTGCCGACGGGTCGCGGCGGCATCCGGGCCAGGATATCGGCCACCGGGACCGGTACGAGAGATCAGTCGCCGGCCCGAGTCGGTGCGGAAGCTCGGCTGTCGGGCCGGGTTAGATTGGCCGGCATGAGCCGCGCCGAGACCACCGCCGGGGACGGGCCGGTGCCGACTGCCGAGGACGGGTCGATGCCGACCGCCGGGGACGGGCCGGTGCCGACCGCCGGGGACGGGCCAGTGCCGTCCGCCGTCCGCTCCGCGCGGCCCCTCCGGGCGTGACCGGTCTCGCGCGCCGGGTCGCCGCGGCGGGCGCGGCGGGCTGTGTGCTCGGCGGGGCGGTCGCGGTCGTCGTCGCCGTGGTCGCCGGTCCCGGTCCGGGTCTGACCGGGTACGTCAGCGAGGCGGGCGTCGCCGGCAGCGGGTACGCCCCGACGTACCGGGCTGGGGTGTTCGCGCTGGCCGCCGGCCTGCTGCTGCTCGCCGGGGCCCTGTCGGCAGCAAGCCGTCCGGCGGCCGTGCTGCTGGTCGCCGGCAGCCTCTGCACCCTGCTCTCCGGGGCGGTGACGTGCAGTAACGGCTGTCCGTTGCCCCCGTTCGAGCGGGCCACCACCGCCGACCTGGTGCACGGTGGGGCGAGCGTGCTCGCGGTGGCCGTGGTGGTGTTCGCCATGATCGCGGTCGTGCTGGCCCCCACGGCCGGGACGGCACCGCGTCGGGTGGCCGCCGTCGGCGCGCTGGCCGCCCTGCCGCTCTCCGCCGCGGTGGGCCTGGCGATGCTGCTCGACGGCCGCGGCGCGGTGGTCGGCGTGCTGGAACGGCTGCTGCTGGCGGAGACGATCTCCTGGGGCCTGCTCACCGCCCTCCTGCTCACCCGTGCCCGCCGTTGACGGGCGCCCCGAAGCCCGCGACCGACAGTCCGCACCCGCCCCGCCGACAGCCACCGGCTGGCCCGCCGACCGGCCTCACCCCGCCCTCCGCCGCCGAGAGTAAGGCGCCTCACGCCGGTGACTCCTTTCGGTCCGGGCGGTGGCCGGCGTACCGTCGCCAGGCGATGACCAACGTCTGGCACCTCACCGCCCGCCTGTACGTCGACCTCCGACGGCAGGCCAGCGGCGTCTGTCCGGCGCGACGGCTCCCCTGACGTCGTTCCGTTCGGCTCCCAGACCCTTGGACAATTCATGCCTTCCGTGCTGCGCAAGATCCCTTTCTCCGTTCAGATCCTGCTCGGTCTCGTCGCCGGTGTGGCGCTCGGCCTCGTCGCCCGCACCGCCGACCTGGCCTGGCTGACCAGCACCCTGCACACCGTCGGCGGTCTCTTCGTCCAGCTGCTCAAGCTGGCCGTGCCGCCGCTGGTCTTCACCGCCATCGTGGTCAGCGTGGTACGCCTGCGCGGCGTCGCCAACGCCGCCCGGCTGGCGTGGAAGACCCTGCTCTGGTTCGGCGTCACCGCCCTGATCGCGGTGGGCGTCGGCATCGGGCTCGGCCTGCTCACCAACCCCGGCCGGGGGGTGAACCTGGACACCGCCGGGGCGACCGCCCCGCAGCGGACCGGTTCCTGGACCGACTTCCTCACTGGCATCGTCCCGACCAACCCGGTCGGCGCGTTCGTCGAGGGCAACGTCCTCCAGATCGTCTTCCTCGCCCTGGCCGTCGGGGCGGCGGCGCTGCTGGTCGGTCCGGCCGCCGAGCCGTTCGTCGCGTTCAACCAGGCGCTGCTGGAGATCGTGCAGAAGGCCCTCTGGTGGGTGATCCGGCTCGCCCCGATCGGCACCCTCGGCCTGATCGGCAACGCGGTCGCCTCGTACGGCTGGGACCTGCTCGCCCCGCTGGCCACGTTCACCACCGCCGTCTACGTCGGCTGCGCGATCGTGCTCCTCGTGGTCTACCCGCTGCTGCTGGTCGCCGCCGGCCGGCTCAACCCGCTGCGCTTCTACGCCGGCGCCTGGCCCGCAATCGAGCTGGCGTTCGTCTCCCGGTCCTCGGTCGGGACGATGCCGGTGACCCAGCGGGCCGTCGAGCGTCTCGGTGTGCCCCGCGAGTACGCCTCCTTCGCCGTGCCGTTCGGCGCGACCACCAAGATGGACGGCTGCGCCGCCGTCTACCCCGCCCTGGCCGCGATCTTCGTGGCCCAGGTCTTCGGCATCCACCTCGGTGTCACCGACTATCTGCTGATCGCCTTCGTCTCGGTGGTCGGCTCGGCCGCCACCGCCGGCCTGACCGGCGCGATCGTGATGCTCACCCTGACCCTGGGCACGCTCGGCCTGCCGCTGGCCGGGGCCGGCCTGCTGCTCGCCATCGACCCGATCGTGGACATGATCCGGACCGCGACCAACGTGGCCGGGCAGGCGCTGGTGCCGACCCTCGTCGCCGCCCGGGAGGGCACCCTGGACCGGGACGCCTACGACTCCGCCGGCCGGCGGGAGCCCGTCGACGCCCCGACCGACCCCGCCCACCCCACCCGGTCGACCGTCGACCGCCCTGCCGACGACCTCGCTCCCGCCCCGGCCTGACCTGGTTGCAGGGGACCCTTCCTACCGCTTTTTGCGTAGCAGGGGTCCCCTGCAACCACCACACCCCGTGGCGGGCAACCCATCCCCCGAGAGGAACCGAGTTGAGCGTTCTCTTCACCCCCCTGCCACTGCGCGGGGTGACCCTGCCCAACCGGGTCGCCCTGGCGCCGATGTGCCAGTACCGCGCCGACGCCGACGGGCGGCCGGACGACTGGCACCGGGTACACCTCGGGGCCCGTGCCGTGGGTGGCGCGGGCCTGGTGCTGACCGAGGCCACCGCCGTGGTGCCGGAGGGCCGGATCAGCCCGCAGGACACCGGTCTCTGGTCCGGCGCGCAGGTCGACGCGTGGCGGCCGATCACCGCGTTCGTCACCGCGCAGGGCTCGGTGCCGGCCGTCCAGTTGGCGCACGCCGGGTTCAAGGCGTCCACGTACCGGCCCTGGGCGGCGCAACGCGGCGGCGTCCCGGACGACGAGGGCGGCTGGCCGCCGGTCGGCCCCGGCACGGAGCCCTTCGGGCCCGGGTACCGGACCCCCACCGCCCTGGAAACCGCCGGTGTCGCGGCGGTCGTCGAGGCGTTCGGCGCGGCGGCGGCGCGGGCGGTGGACGCCGGGTTCGCCGCCGTGGAGATCCACGCCGCCCACGGGTACCTGCTGCACGAGTTCCTCTCCCCGCTGACCAACCACCGCACCGACGGCTACGGCGGCGACCGGGCCGGCCGGACGCGGCTCACCCTCGAGGTGGCCCGGGCGGTACGCGCGGCGGTCGGCGCCGACGTCCCGGTGCTGGCCCGAATTTCCGCCACCGACTGGGTCGACGGGGGCTGGACGGCCGAGGACAGCGTGGCGCTGGCCGGGGAACTGGCCACGGCCGGGGTGGACCTGGTCGACTGCTCGTCGGGTGGGGCCACGTCCGATGCCCGGATTCCGGTCGGTCCGGGCTACCAGGTGCCGCTGGCCGCCCAGGTCCGCCGCGAGGCGAACGTGCCCACCGGTGCGGTCGGGCTGATCGTCGAACCGGAGCAGGCGGAGCGGATCGTCGCCGCCGGCGAGGCCGACCTGGTGCTGCTCGGTCGGGAGCTGCTGCGTGACCCGTACTGGCCGCGCCGGGCGGCGGCGAAGCTCGGGGCCTACCCCGCCTGGCCCGACCCGTACGCCCGCGCCTTCTGACCACCCGGCCCCAGCCGCGCCGCCCCGGCATCGCCCTTCTTCAGGTTCGCCGGTGCGGCCTCGCCGGGCGCCGTGCCCGGCCGACGGCGGCGGCAGGCCGCCAGCAGGCCGGGTACGGCACCACCCGGTACGCGGTGCCGGTCAGCAGCAGGTGCCGGTGGCTCCGACGGTGGCGGGGGTGCAGCAGGCGCTCTCGGTGGCCTTCTCCAGGTGGTCGGAGTCGGCCTTGACGGTGTAGACCTCCCAGGGTTCGTTGCCGGGGCCGCGTACCCAGACCTTGTCCTGGAGGGCGTAGCAGCACTCGGTGCTGTTCTCCTCCAGGGTGATCAGGCCGGATTCGGTGAGACGCTGGGTGGCGGCGTCGACCTCGTCGGTGCTGAACACCTCAACGCCCAGGTGGTCCAGCACGGTCGGCTGGTCGGGCTCGCCCTCCAGGAGCACGAGCTTCAACGGTGGATTCTCGACGGCGAAGTTGGCGTAGCCGGGGCGGCGCTTGGCCGGTTCGACGCCGAACAGCTTGGAGTAGAAGGCCACGGAGCCTTCGAGGTCGGACACCCGCAGAGCGAGCTGGACACGGGACATGGTTCTCCTCCTGAGGGTCCTTGCCTAGATGCTTTTCGAAGCAGGACCCACGTTGCCCCCTGTTTCGAGATCTGTCAACCTAGACACATGTCGAAACAAGCTCTGCCGGTGGTCGACCTGTACACCGTGGCCTGCTGCGCCCCGATCGCGGTCCGCCCGATGGACGCCGACCAGGCAGCCGTGGTCGCCCCGATGTTCAAAGCCCTGGGCGACCCGATCCGGCTACGACTGATGTCGATGATCGCCTCCGTGCCGGAGATCTGCGTCTGCGACCTGACCCCCGCGTTCGACCTGTCCGGACCGACCATCTCGCACCACCTGAAGGTGCTGCGCGACGCGGGCCTGGTCGACTCCGAACGACGCGGCACCTGGGTCTGGTACCGGGTCCGCCCGGAAGCCTTCCGCCAACTCGGCGCGCTGCTGGACATCCCCACCGCATCCACACCGGCCACCGCGTGAACCTCGCCCTGACCCGGCGGGCGTCCGCGGAGTTCACCGGCACCGCCCTGCTGGTCGCCGCCGTCGTCGGCTCCGGAATCGCCGCCTCCCGGCTCTCCCCGACCGACGCCGGACTCCAACTCCTGGAGAACGCGATCGCCACCGCCCTCGCCCTGGGCGCGCTGATCCTGACGTTCGGCCCGGTGTCCGGCGCGCACTTCAATCCGGTCGTCTCCGCCGTCGACTGGTGGCTCGGCCGCCGCGCCGGCACCGGCCTCACCGCCCGGGACCTCGCCGCCTACGTACCCGCGCAGATCTCCGGAGCCATCACCGGAGCGATACTGGCGGACCTCATGTTCGGACTACCGGCCGTCACCTGGTCCCGCACCAACCGGACCGGCGGGAACCTGTGGCTGGCCGAGATCGTCGCCACCGCCGGCCTGATCCTGCTGGTCTTCGCCCTCGCCCGAACCGGCCGCACCACCGCTGCCCCGGCCGCCGTGGGCGCCTACATCGGCGCGGCCTACTGGTTCACCTCGTCGACCTCGTTCGCCAACCCCGCCGTCACCATCGGCCGTACGTTCACCGACACCTTCGCCGGCATCGCCCCCACCAGCCTGCCCGGCTTCGTCGCCGCCCAGCTCGCCGGCGGCCTGGTCGCCGTCGCCGGCCTCGCCGCCTGGTACCCCCACGCCGGGCACGCCGCCGACGCCGTGGTCGTACCCCACCCCTCCCGAGAGAGCGAAACCCGATGACCACCAAGCCCAGCGTCCTGTTCGTCTGCGTCCACAACGCCGGCCGCTCCCAGATGGCCGCTGCCTGGCTGCGCCACCTCGCCGGCGACACCATCGAGGTCCGCTCCGCCGGCAGCGCGCCCGCCGACCAGATCAACCCCGCCGCCGTCGACGCCATGCGGGAGGTCGGCATCGACATCACCGACCAGACCCCGAACCGACTCACCTGGGACACCGCCGAAACCAGCGACGTCATCATCACCATGGGCTGCGGCGACGCCTGCCCCGTCTTCCCCGGCAAACGCTACGAGGACTGGACACTCACCGACCCCGCCGGCCAACCCCTCCACGTCGTCCGCCAGGTCCGCGACGACATCAAGACCCGGGTCACCGACCTGCTCACCAGCATCAACCGGAACGGCTGACCGTCAGTTCGGCGACTCCACGTGTCACGGCGACCGCCACCGGGTCAGCCGGCCAGGTGGGACCAGCGGTCCGACAGGTCGTTCCAGGCTCCCTGGGCGACCACCTGTCCGCCGACCAGCACCACCACGTGGTCCGCCTGAAGCAGGGCCGCCCGCTTGGACGTCGACCCGACCACCGTCACCCCGGACTTCCGCAGCGCCGCCCAGAGCGCCAGCTCGGTGGTGACGTCCAGGGCGGAGGAGATGTCGTCGGCGATCAGCAGTTCGGTCTGCGGCGCGAGCGCGCGGGCCAGCGCGAGCCGCTGCAACTGTCCGCCGGAGAGCCGGGTGCCCTTGTGCCCGATCAACAGCCCGAGCCCGGCACCGGCCGCTGCCAGGTCGTGGTCGAGCTGCGCGGTGGTCACCGCGCTGGCCGCGTCCACCTCGTGCCCGAGCGTCACGTTGTCGACCACGGTGCCGGAGAGCACCCGGGGCAACTGGCCGACGTAGCCGACCTGGTTGGGGCGGAGGAACAGCTCCGGTTCGGTGACCGGCTCCCCGTTCCAGCTCAGGTCGCCGGTGTGGTGCACGATCCCGGCCAGCGCCCGCAGCAGCGACGACTTCCCGGCGCCGACCGGCCCGACGACCAGCACGAGCTGGCCGCGCTCCACAAGCAGGTCGATGTCGTGGACGGCGACCAGGCCGTCCTCGTGCACCGCCGAGAACCCGGTCAGCGTCAGCCGGCGCAGCGGACGCCGGAGGGCCGGCTCGGGCGCGGGCGCGGTACCGGCGGCCAGGTCGACTCCGGGCACCGCCGCCGAGTACGCGGCGACACCGGTCATCGCCACCGCCCGACGCGTCCACACCCGGGCCGACGGGAAATGGGCGATCAGCGACGCGGTGGTCCAGGCGAACCAGCGGGCCGCGCCGAGCGTGGAGACCGCGACCAGGGTCGCCCCCGCCGACAGCCCGCCGGTGAGGAAGAGCCCCCACGCTCCGATCGGCAGCAGTCCGCTGACCACCGAGGGGGTCGACCGGGACCACACCTGCGCCGAGATCTCCCGGCGCTGCCGGTCGCTGCGGACGGTGTCCAGGACGGACAGGTGGTCCAGCACCGGACCGGTCGCCCCGGCGAGCTTCACCGTGCGGGCCGCCGACAGCGACGACACCAGGGCGGTGGCGAAGGCCGCCCGGGCCGCCACGGTGGCCCGGGCGGAGCGTTCCAGTCGGGGGCCGAACAGCGTCGCGGCGAACGCCGAGACCGCCATCGTGCCGAGGAAGAACAGTCCCGGTACGACGCTGCCGGAGACCACGGTCATCGCGGCCACGACCACCAGGCTGGTGGCGTTGTCCATCACGTTGTCGGCGAGCTGTACCACCCGCTCGGTGTCCCCGCCCTGGGCCACCACCTCGGCCGGGGTGTGCTTGCTGACCCGGCGTGCCCCGGTTTGTCCGTGCACCAGCCGGGCGCTGATCCGCAGGCTCTGCCGGACCCACCACTGTGGGAACCACAGGTTGGTCACGTACGCCACCGGCAGGGTGACCAGGAGCGCGACGACGATGCCCAGGGCCGGCAGCCACACGCCTCCGACGCCGTCGACGAGGTCGGCCCAGAGCCAGGGCAGCACCGAGCCGTCCAGGCCGACCACCGCGACCACCGTGAACATCACCAGGCAGAGCATCCCGTACCGGGAGTCGTTGACGACGAGACGGAGGATCTCCCGCGCCGTCCGGGCCGGCGGGACCGCCGGCAGGGGCGGCGCCTCGACCCTCGCCACGGTCGGCTCGGCCGGTGCCGGACGGTCCACCACGGCCACCGCCGACCGTGGCGCGACGCCAGCCCCACCGCCCGACGCGCCACCGCCGGACACACCACCACCGGACGCGCCCCCCTCGCGGCCCGTCCCCGGGCCATCGCCGTCGTGGCCGCCGCCGGTGGTGACGAGGACCCGGCCGTCCGGATCGGCGTCGATCAGCCCGTCCGGGCCGTCGCCGGTCCCGGCCGACGAGTGGGCGTACGAGCTGGTGTGGCTGGCCGCCAGCAGCCGGGCGAAGTTCTCCGACTCGCGCAGCGGACCAGCCTCGACCACCGTGCCGTCGGCCAGCACCACCACCTCGTCGCAGCGTCGCACCGAGGAGAGCCGGTGCGCGATGACGATGCCGATCCGGTCGGCGAGCAGGCGTTCGGTGGCCCGCTGCACCCGCGCCTCGGTGACCGGGTCCAACCGGGCGGTCGCCTCGTCGAGGATCACCACCCGGGGGTCGCGGACCAGGATCCGGGCGAACGCGACGAGCTGCTCCTGACCGGCGGAGAGGACGTAGCCGCCCTCGCCCAACCGGGTGTCCACCCCGTCGGGCAGCTCCGCCACCCACTCGTCCAGCCCCAGCTCGCGCAGGGCATCAGCGGCGTCGTCGAGTAGCTCCGGGTCGAAGAGCGCAACGTTCTCGGCGAGGGTGCCGGCGAGGATCTCGGTGCGCTGGGGCACCACGGCGACGAACCGGCGCAGCTCCTCGAGGTCCAGGTCGAGCAGGTCCGTGCCGGCGAGGAAGACCGCCCGAGGGGGCAGCTCGACGGCGCGGGAGAGCACCTTGGCCAGGGTCGACTTGCCCGACCCGGTCCGCCCGACCACCGCGTACGAGCGGCCGGGCGCGAAGGTGAGGTGCACGTCCCGTAGGGCGGGGCCGCGCCCGCTGTCGCTGGTGGGGTACCGGAAGGTCAGCCCCCGGATCTCCAGCCGCCCGGGCACCGGTGACCGGCCGCCGGTCGGTTCCTGCCGGGCGTCGGCGAGCAGCAGCACCCGGGCCCACGCACCGAGAGCGGCCTGGAGTTGCGGGACCATCCGGGTCAGGTGCTCGACGGTGCCGCCGAACGCGAGCACGAGCAGCCAGATCGCGGTCAGCCGGGCGCCGTCGACGCGGCCGGTGACCAGCGCCCACCCACCGGCGAGGACCACCGCGCCGATACCGAACCGGGTGACCACAGTGGCGACGGTGCTGACCTCGGCGGTGAGTTTCCACACCCGCTTCCCCCGGTGCAGCACCTCGGCCGTGCGCTGGGCGAACAGCCGCAGCACGTACGGGCGGGCCAGGGTGGTCCGGACGTCGTCCTGGCCGTGGATGGCTTCCTCCATCACCGCGGCCATGTCCGACCAGGCCTCCTCCTCGGCCATCCGGGCCGGGGCGATCCGGCTGGTCGGACCGCCCAGCAGGAGCAGCAGCAGCCCGGACAGCAGCAGCATGCCGAGCCCGGCCGGCCACCAGACCAGCAGGGCGACCACGGTGGAGATCACTCCGGTGGCCAGCGCCTGGGTGAGCCGGACGCCGACGTGGCGCACCTCCGCGCCCACCTGGTAGACGTCGTTGTCGATACGGTCGAGCAGCTCGCCGACCGGGGTGTTCTCCAGGGTGGGCAGGTCCTGGCCGAAGGCGACCCGGCACAGTCGTCGCCGCACGTCGGCCGTCCAGTCGGCGGTCAGCCCCGCCATCACCAGGTTGATCACAAGGTCGGCGACGACGGCGGCGACCAGCGCCACCGCCAGGAGCACGAAGAGCAGCCCGGAGCGGTGCAGCAGCACCGGTCCGGCCAGGGCCGCGGCGGCGGCCTGACCGGCGGAGCCGAGCAGAATCAGAACGGCCACGAACGTCACCCGGCGTGGCGAGGTGACCCACAGATCGCGGAGCAGACGCATGGAAGAAGATCCTCCGGTCGTGGGTGGCGGAAGGTCCAGCCTCTCCGGCAACGCGCCACGACTCAACGTATTTACGCCACCCCGGCGGGCTGGCTCAGAACAGCACGGTGGCCAGGGTGCCGACGGGCCGGAAGCCGCACCGCTGGTACACGCGGCGGGCGGGCAGGTTGAAGTCGTTGACGTACAGGCTCACCGTCGGCGCGACCCGCAGCAGGGCGTCCCGCACCACGGCCGCCATCGCCGCCACGGCGATCCCCCGTCCCCGCCACTCCGGGGCGACCCAGACTCCCTGGACCTGGGCGGTGCGCCGGGTCACCACCGCTAGTTCGGCCTTGAACACCACCCGGCCGTCGACGAACCGGGCGTACGCCCGCCCGGCACGGACCAGTTCGGTGACCCGCCGACGGTAGCTGCGGCCCCCGTCGTCCACCAGCGGCGACACCCCGACCTCCTCGGTGTACATCGCCACCGCCGCCGGGAAGAGCGTGTCGACCTCACCGACGCGGACCTGCCGCACCTCCCGATCGACCGGTACGGCGGGCAGCGCGTCCGTGGCCAGCAGGGGTTGGTTCGGGCGGACGTCGCGGGCCGGCCCCCAGGCCACGGAGAGCCGCTCCCAGAGTCCGAGGACGGCGTCCGCGCGCCCGACGATCGAGGAGCAGATCCGTTCCTCGCCGCCGAGCAGGTCGGCGAAGGCGGCGACGGCCTCCTGGTCGGCCAGCACCGGGGTGAGGTTGCCGCCCAGCCAGCAGATCGACTCGACGTGGCGGCGCGGTCCGTACCCGAGGACCCGCCCCTCCGCCCGCCACCAGGCCAGTCCGCGCGCGGCGACCCGTTCCGCCACCTGCGCCCCCGCGTAGGGGTCGCGGTCGAGCAGCCGCTCCACCGCACGGCGCTCCGACTCGCCCAACTGCCGTACCGGCACCGTCAGCACGGATACCAGCCTGCCAGATGCACCCGTCGTCGCGCCGGGCGAGTGGCGAGCCCGCCGCGACGTCCACCGACCCGGCGACGGATGGTCACCGGGTCGGTGTGTAGACGTTCGTGGTTCAGTGGACGGTGACCGTCGCACCGCCGACCAGTTCGCGCAGGTCGTCGGGGAGTTCCGCGCCCATCTCGTCGGCGATCCGCAGTGCCTCCTCGATCAGCGTCTCCACGATCTGCGCCTCGGGCACCGTCTTGACGACCTTGCCCTTGACGAAGATCTGGCCCTTGCCGTTGCCGGAGGCGACGCCGAGGTCGGCCTCGCGCGCCTCGCCCGGACCGTTGACGACGCAGCCCATCACGGCCACCCGCAGCGGCACCGGCAGCCCCTCCAGGCCGGCGGTGACCTCCTCGGCGAGCTTGTAGACGTCGACCTGCGCCCGCCCGCAGGACGGGCAGGAGACGATCTCCAGGCCGCGCTCACGCAGGCCGAGCGACTCCAGGATCTGGTTGCCGACCTTGATCTCCTCGACCGGCGGGGCGGAGAGCGAGACCCGGATGGTGTCGCCGATGCCCTCGGCGAGCAGCGCGCCGAACGCCACGGCCGACTTGATGGTGCCCTGGAAGGCGGGGCCGGCCTCGGTGACGCCCAGGTGCAGCGGGTAGTCGCAGCGCTCGGCGAGCTGCCGGTACGCCCGGATCATCACCACCGGGTCGTTGTGCTTCACCGAGATCTTGATGTCCCGGAAGCCGTGCTCCTCGAAGAGCGAGCACTCCCAGAGCGCCGACTCGACCAGCGCCTCGGCGGTGGCCTTGCCGTACTTGGCGAGGAGTCGCTTGTCCAGCGAGCCGGCGTTCACGCCGATCCGGATCGGCACGCCCGCCCCGGAGGCCGCCGCGGCGATCTCCTTGACCTTGTCGTCGAACTGCCGGATGTTGCCCGGGTTGACCCGGACGGCGGCGCAGCCGGCGTCGATCGCGGCGAAGACGTACTTCGGCTGGAAGTGGATGTCGGCGATCACCGGGATCTGCGACTTCTTGGCGATGGCCGGCAGCGCCTCGACGTCGTCCTGGCTGGGCACGGCCACCCGGACGATCTGGCAGCCGGACGCGGTCAGCTCGGCGATCTGCTGCAACGTGGCGTTGACGTCGGCGGTGAGGGTGGTGGTCATCGACTGTACGGAGACCGGCGCGCCGCCGCCGACGGGCACCGGGCCGACCATGATCTGCCGGCTGGTGCGGCGGGGGGCCAGGGCCGGGGGCGGCACGGCGGGCATACCGAGACTGACAGCGGTCACTTCAGATACTCACCTTGAGAAGAGCGTGATCGGGTTGACGACGTCCGCCGTGATGGTCAGCAGCGTGAACGCGCCGCCGACCAGGATCACCGCGTACGTGAGCGGCATGAGCTTGAGGTAGTCGACGCGGCCGGGGTCGGCCTTGCCGAACCGGGCGTAGAGCCAGGACCGGGCGCGTTCGAACCAGGCGATGGCGATGTGTCCGCCGTCCAGCGGCAGCAGCGGCAACAGGTTGAACACGCCGATGAAGAAGTTCAGCGAGATGAAGAGCAGGAGGAAAACCTCCGGGGCGTCGTTGGCGAGCGCCTCGCCGCCGAGCCGGCTCGCGCCGACCACGCTGATCGGGGTGTCCATGTCCCGCTCGCCGCCGGTGATCGCGTCCCAGAGGGCGGGCACCTTCTGCGGGATGCGCTTCATCGCCTCGTACGTGCCGACGGCCATGTTGCCGGTGTACTCGGCGGTCGCCCCGAAGGCGTCGACCGGGCTGTAGGTGACCATCTGCGGGGTGGTCAGCCGTAGGCCGATGCCGAGCGCGGCGGCCGGCCCGACCGGGCCGTCCGGGTCGTCCAGCGGGGGCCGCTGGGTGGTGGCGAGGGTGGCGGTGGTGGTGGCCGGCTGACCGTCGCGGACGTACCCGATCTCGGCGGTGCTGCCCGGCGCGGCGGCGCGCAGCGCGACGAGCAGGTCGCCGTAGTTGCCGATGGAGGTGCCGTTGAGGGAGGTGATCCGGTCGCCGCTGCGCATTTGGGCCTGCGCGGCCGGGCTGGCCGGATCGGCGGGGGTGCACTCGCGTGCGACGTTCTCCGGCACCACACACTCGCCGAGCGCGATCACCGCCGGCTCCTTGCGGACCTGCTCGTCGTTGGTCGGGAGGTCCGGGTTGGGCAGGCCCATGGAGACGGCGGCGAACCAGACCCCGATGATGGCGAGCGCGAAGTGGGTGATCGAGCCGGCGGACATCACGATGGTCCGCTTCCAGACCGGGTACCGCCACATGGCGCGCGGCTGGTCGGCCTCCTCGACGTCGTCGTCCTGCGGGGTCATCCCGACGATCTTGCAGAAGCCGCCGAGCGGGATGCCCTTGATGCCGTACTCGGTCTCGCCCCGCTTGAACGACCAGAGGGTGGGACCGAACCCGACGAAGTAACGGGTGACCTTCATCCCGAACGCCTTGGCGGTGAGCAGGTGCCCCGCCTCGTGCAGGCTGACCGAGATGAGGATGACCAGGGCGAAGAGCACCACCCCGAGCAGGTTCGCCATCAAGCTCCCTTCACCGACGCCGAGATGATCTCCTGCGCGTGCGCGCGGGCCCAGGACTCCGCGGCGAGCACGTCCTCGACGGTACCTGGTTCGTCGAAGTCGGGAGCGGTCTCCAGCACCCGTTCGAGGGTGTCGACGATGCCCAGGAAGGGCAGTCGACCGGCGACGAAGGCGGCCACGCACTCCTCGTTCGCCGCGTTGTAGACGGCCGGCCGGCACCGGCCCGCCTCGCCGGCCGCCTTGGCCAGCCGGACCGCCGGGAAGGCGTCGTCGTCGAGCGGGAAGAACTCCCAGGTGTGGGCGGTCGTCCAGTCGACGGCCGACGCGGCCTCCGGCACCCGGTCCGGCCAGCCGATGCCGAGCGCGATCGGCAGCCGCATGTCCGGCGGGCTGGCCTGGGCGATCGTCGAGCCGTCGACGAACTCGACCATCGAGTGGATCACCGACTGCGGGTGCACCATCACGGTGATGTCGGCGTACGGCACGTCGAACAACTCGTGCGCCTCGATCACCTCAAGCGCCTTGTTGACCATGGTGGCCGAGTTGATCGTCACCACCGGCCCCATGTTCCAGGTCGGGTGGGCGAGCGCCTGCTCGGGGGTGACCTGCGTCAACTCGTCCCGCCGCCGGCCGCGGAACGGGCCGCCGCTGGCGGTGACGATGAGCCGTCGCACCTCGCCCCGCGTCCCGGACCGCAGGCACTGGGCCAGCGCCGAGTGCTCGGAATCCACCGGAACGATCTGCCCCGGCCGCGTCACCGCGGCCTTCACCAGGGGGCCGCCGGCAACCAGGGACTCCTTGTTGGCCAGGGCGAGCGTACGCCCGGCGCGCAGCGCGGCCAGGGTCGGCGCGAGCCCGAGCGAACCCACCACCCCGTTGAGTACGACGTCACAGGGCCACTCGGCCAGCTCGGTCATCGCGTCCGGCCCGGCGACGATCTTCGGCAACCGGAAGTCGCCGGTGGCCCAGCCGCGCCGACTCGCCTCGGTGTAGAACGCGAGTTGGAGGTCCTGCGCGGCGGACGCCTTGGCCACCCCGACCGCCTCGACGCCCAGTTCGAGGGCCTGGGCGGCGAGCAGCTCGACGTTGCCGCCACCGGCCCCGAGCGCGACCACCCGGAACCGGTCCGGGTTACGCCGCACGATGTCGATGGCCTGGGTGCCGATCGACCCGGTGGAACCGAGCAGGACGACCTTTCGGGGCGAAGTCACCCGTTCATTCTTCCCCACCACCCGATCGGGCCCCGAACAGCCCACCCCCGCACCCCGCCACCTGGGTCGTGCTCCTAGTTACCGGGCGGGGGTGTCGAGGGGGCGTCGGGAGACTCGTCGTCGAGGAGAGTGGCGGGGTCGATGGCGAACTCGAAGGGGCGGACCATCTGGAAGGTGGTGCCGGCGGCGGCTGCCGCCAGCGGGCGGTACTCCCCCTCGACCAGCTCGTACAGCGCCAGCGTGGGGACGCGGTTACGCAGGTCGACCCGGAGGAAGAAGGGCACCCCGGCGGCGGCGTACTCGCGCGGGCGGTCGATCACGTCCTTACGCCGGTTCCCCGGCGAAACGATCTCCCCGAGCAAGACGGCGTCGCTGATCGGCATCGTCCGCCGGCCACCGCCCGAGACGGTCAGCACGACGAAGTCGGGAATGAACAGGTCGGTTCCGGAGGTGATGTTCACTGCGTGGTACACCCAGAGTCCGGCCCGTCGGGCTGCCTGCTTGAGCAGGTACGGCAGCTCACGCTCGACCGACTGGTGGTCGACTCCCGCGTGTGGTGTCACGATCACGTTCCCGTTGAGGACCTCGGCCTTGGGGCCGTTGGTCTCCGGCAACAGCTCGAGGGCGAGCGCGGCGGTCCACGGCCCGTTGTGCCAGCAAAGCGCGTCGAACGACGGCTCGGCCTGCTGCGACACCGGCTCGGGCGTCATCGCGGGCTGCGCCACGGGCCCACCCCCTTCGCGGGACATCCTGCTGCCCACCAGCCCAGTCACGCCAGCCCGTACACACCCCGTCGGACACCGTGTGCGACCTCCCGAGACGCCAAGCAAGGACGCGGAATCGAGTTGGCTCAGCGCCAGTCGAATACGTATCGGCCAGCCTTCCGGTCGTACGACTCGCCAATGTCTCGCCGAGTCAACCCGAACTCGTCCTCCGCCCACCGGCACATCGCGACCGAGAGACCTTCCGTCTGGAAATCGCATTCCTGATAGGAGATTTTCAGCACGGACACGGTAACCGGCTGACCGCCGACCTTTTCTGAGATCTCAGCCGCCACCGCAGCCAGCCCCTTACGCATTCGATGCAGGTGGACAAACCCGTGCGGCATCGTGGCCGAACGACGAGGTATGCGTCCGGCTCCTACGTGCTCCTGCGATCCAATTGCGAAGGCTACTCCAGCATCGAATCCTCGTCGAACCCCAACTCATCCTCGATGCACAGATCTACCGCCGCATGCCACCGAATGGGGTTCGGCCACGATTCGGTAGTCATCTCCCTGAGATACCGGCGAGCCTCCTCGGTGTCGATATCACCCAGGGCACCGATAGCCTTCTGAGACAGCCAATAGGCTGGAGCGTCGGACTCCAGCGACCGCTTGACAACTTGAAAAATTGTCCCTGCAGCAGCAACCGCCCTTACCTCGCCGAGGATGTCAACCAGGTCCTCTTCATTCAGGCCATCACGAACGTCAGCATCAAGTATCAACTGAAGCACCTCACCCAGTCCGGGCGCATTGAGCACAGCAGCCAGGTTGGCGAACCGCTCAACCCGGCGCCAGTCCCGTACCGCCGCAGCGTCCCGGATCCAACCAGATATGGACCTGACCGTTTCCGGAAACTCCGCCACGACAGCTTGGGCGCATTCCGCAGTCATATAACATCTGGACAGAAAGTTATCGACCGCGTCGGCACGGTGAGCCGGATACGACACTAGCCATTCACCCTTTCGGACTGACCCACTGCCACTCACGTCGGGTCATTCACCAATTGGCCCACTCCTAGGAATAAGTGGCGACAAAAGTTGTTCCAGCTCTTCATCAGACATACTTCCATCTGCCGCCCGACCGCTCCACTGCTCCGCGCGCCGAATTGCTCCGACGGGCAGCTTGAAAGCCAGGAAGAGGCAGCTAGCGAACTTGAAAAAGGTGGCGCCGGAACCAAGTTCCTCACGTAGCCATGACGCGATATCGACAGCCGAATCGCCAGCCGCAGCACGGCTCCGCAGCGCAACAACCACATCATCGTCTTCGGTCATCTTCAGAACACCACCTCAACGTCCTTCGGTTGACGCTGCACCTTGCTTCCTGCGCTGTCCGGGCCGCTGGGCCTGGTAACGGTGGCGCGGCGGCCAACGAGCCGCCGCGCCACCGGTCCGGTTTGGAGTCAGCTTGCGCCGCAGGGAGACTGCCGACCAGTTGTGATTGCCCCTGGTTCGTCGGTTCAACTACGCGACAGGAAGGCTCCGGTTGCGGTGGCGTGTGCGAAGGCGGCCCACGCGGTGGTGGGGGGGTGGGGGGGGAAGGTCAGCATCGGACCCTGCCGGTCCTTGCTGTCCCGTACGCCGACCACGTCGGGCAGGTTCGTCGCCACCTCGACACAGGTGGACCCGCCGTTGCCGCTACGGGTCGACTTCCGCCAGATAGCACCGGTCAGGTCCATGACTTCACCAACTCCCGAACGAAAGACCAGGATGCCCTGCGCGGCAACGCCTGACCAATAGGTTCTCCCAAATGCGTTGAAGGCTATCAACGTCCTCTAATTGGTCTGGGACGCGCCACCAACGGATTATCGAGGTATGCCATCTCGCCTCCGCCCGGCGTCCCGGCTCAGATGAGCGCCAGCCAGGACGGCGTACATGCCGGCGTCCGCCGGCACCACGTACCGGCGGAGACGTGGCCTCTACGCCCTCAGCGGCCGCGGGTGAAGGTGCCACTCGCCGTGGCACAGGCAAACGCCGTCCACGCGGCCGGCGGGAAGGTCAGCACCGGTCCCGGCCGGTCCTTGCTGTCCCGTACGCCGACCACGCCCGGCAGGTTCGTCGCCACCTCGACACAGGTGGCACCACCGTTGTCGCTACGGGTTGACTTCCGCCAGACAGCTCCGGTCAGGTCCATGACTTCGCCACCTCCTGAACGAGTTCCCGGGACGCCCGACGAGGCAACGCCTCACCCCGCAAGCTTTCCCATCTACGTTGAAGGCTATCAACGTCCTCAGGGCGGTCGGTGATCTGCGCCCGGAGAGGCGTATCGAGGTGCAGCACCTCGCCGCCGTCCGGCATCTTGGCAAGGATGAACGGCCCGGCCAGGCCGGGATGCATCCCGATCTCGGCCGGTACCACGTGCAGGTCGACATGCGGCAACTCGATCACGCGCAGCAGGTGCTCGAACTGCTCGGCCATCACGGCCGCCTCACCCACCCGTCGACGAAGTACGGCTTCGTCGACGACCACGACGACCTCCGGCGACCGCTCCTTCGACAGGATGGTCTGACGTTCCATCCTGGCCGCGACACGTTGCTCGACTTCGCTCTCCCGCAAGAGTCCGCCGCCGCGCAACACGGCGCGGGCGTACGCCTCCGTTTGGAACAACCCAGGGATGAGACACGGCTCGAACCAGCGGATGAGCGTGGCTTCCTTCTCGACGCTGATCCATTCACGGAACCAGGGTGGGGCGGCGTCGGCGCGGACCAGGTTGAGCATCCGCTCGAAGAGGCCACCGGCCGCCAACTCCGCGTCGACCCGGGCGATGAAGTCCTGCGACGGCGTCCGGTGACCGATCTCCACCATGCCCACCAGCGACGACGAGTAGTTGATCCGCTGAGCCAGATCCTCCTGACTGAGCCCGGACTCCTTCCGCGCCCGCCGTAGCTCTCCGCCCAGGAACTCCAGCGTCGTCACCCGACCGCTCGCCATCACACCTCCACCACACGACCACCGTCGCCGCCACCGCCCACCACCTGGGCCGATGCGGTCGGCACGAGCCGGACCGAGAACCCGCGCCACCTTCCGAACGTAGTCATCTGATCGCACATTGTGAACAGATGACGCGACGAAAGGTGACCCGATGCCCCGCTCCCCCAAGCCCGTACCGCTGGCCCCTCGACACTGTCGTGACTGGTCACGCCTTGGCCGGTACTGCCGCTGTGGCCTGCGCTGGCCCTGCCCGGACCGGCTGGCGCCCGTACCAGTGGAGGAACCGGCACCGCCCCGGCCGCGTGCCGTGCCGACGCAGCGGGAGCCCCGGTGGGCCGGGCCGACGCTCGTGCTCTGGGTCGGTACGGCGTCGCTGGTGACGCGCGGTCAGGCGCACCGGGCGCGGGCAGCCCGGCGATGAGCGGCGTCTCGCTGGCCGAGCTGCGCCGGCACGTCGCCGCCCGCCCGGCCTGGCGGTGCCGGGTCTGTGCCGCACCCTGGCCGTGCCAGCCCGCGAAGCTCGGCCTGCGCATCCAGTACGCCGGCAACACCGTCGCGCTGATGCTCTATCTCTGCGCGCTGCTGCACGATGCCATCGAGGACCGGCTCGGCACCAGCCCCGGCGACGTCGACCCGACCGGCCTCTTCAGCCGTTTCGTCGGCTGGGCCCGCCGGCGGTCACCGGATTCAGTCGGCTGAGGAAAGCAGGCCGCGACCGCGCAGCAGGTCGAACAGTTCGTCTCGCTGGGTGGCCGTCAGCCCCGCGATCGATACGGGGATCACCTGCTGCCAGTTGATCCGGAGAAGAATCTGGTCGGGTATCTGCACGACGTCTTTCAGCGCCTCCCACCGGATCGTCCCCTCAGTCAGGGCGTTGGCGCTGTGGATGCCGTCCTCGCTGAACGTCCAGGTCATCGGGATGCCGTGCAGCTTCCAACTGGCCCGCACCCCAAGCCGGACGACGAGCCAGGGCACGACCGCGCAGACGACCGCGCCAGCCAGGCAGGCCCACGCCCACCGCCCGCCGGTGAACAGCAACAATCCGGCGAGCAGCCCCAGCACGGGGACACAGAACCAGTACGGCAGCAGCGCCCAACGGTAGACCCGGCGTACGGCCGCAGTGAGCCTCTGCCGGTCGGGCTGCGTCTCGAAGCTGATGATCACGAACGGGGAGGATACTTGTCGGCCGGCAGCACGAAAGTGTCCGTCTCGATGCCGCCGTACCAGTCGGTGCGCCGCCCCACGTAGGTCATGCCGAGCCGCCGGGCCACCGCCTTCGACGGCTCGTTCCCCGGGTCCACCACCGCGTAGATCTGCTCCGTGCCGGCCGCGAACTCGCGGTCGACCATCGCCCGGGCCGCCTCGGTGGCGTACCCGTTGCCCCAACAGTCCGGGTGCAGGTGCCAGCCGACCTCGATGTCGTCGGTGAGCACGCCCTCGTCCCTCCCGGGGAGCCGCTTGAGCAGGATCGTCCCGGCGACCTGCCCGCTGCCCCGCAGCTCGATCGCCCAGATGCCGTAGCGGCCGTCCGGGGTGGTCCGGGCGTGCCACCGGCGGACCATGTCGACCGCCTGCTCGGGAGCGGTCAGCGGCCACCCGGGCACGAACCCGAACCAGCGGACCACCTCCATCCGGGAGTACATGTCGTACGCCCGGGCCAACTCGGCCGGTTCCTCCGTTCACGGTCGAATCACCAGACGTTCGGTTTCCGCGACAGCAGCCATGGGCGGGAGCGTAATGCGCGCCGCCGCCCACAGCGAACACCTTTTGATCGACGCCCGTAAGCAGGGGACGGTCAGGGGCGGAAGGGGCCGGTCACCTCGTAGGTGATGCCGTCGGAGCCGGCGATGTTGCCGCCGGGGCCGCGCTGGGAGGAGAAGTAGAGGCGGCGGCCGTCCGGGGAGAAGGCGGGGCCGGTGATCTCCGACTCGGACTGGCCGGGCAGGCGGAGGAACGGGGCGACGACCCCGCTGGGCGTGATGATGTTGATCTCCATGTTGCCGCCGTCCTCGGCCACGTAGAGGTCACCGCTCCGGGTGCCGGTGATGTTGTCGACGTTGGTCAGCGTGGCGGTGCCGGGCGGCACCAGCGAGTCGTCGTACGCCAGGTCGAGGCGTTGGTTGACCGCATCGTACGCCCAGACCCGACCGTCGCCCTTGGTGGTGAAGTAGCAGACGCCCCGGTCGTACCAGCAGCCCTCGCCCCCGGCGAAGCGCTTTGCCGCGCCGACCTGCTTGCGGGTGGCGGTCGGAATGCCGTCCCGGTCCGGGATGTCGGCCCAGGTGACCGGTCCGGCGACCTGGTCGGCCGGGGCGCAGAGCACCTGGAGCCGGCCGTTGCGCAGGTCGCCCCAGATGTCCGGAAGGAACCGGTAGAAGCAGCCGTCCCCCTCGTCCTCGGTCAGGTAAACCGCCCGCCGGTCCGGGTCACAGGCGGCGGCCTCGTGCTTGAAGCGGCCCATCCGGCTGCGCTCCTCCGCCTCGCGGCTGCCGTCCGGCCAGGTCTCGTAGACCACGCCGAGCGGCGTCTCCTCGCAGGAGAGCCAGGTGCCCCACGGGGTGGCCCCACCGGCGCAGTTGAGGTTGGTGTTGGAGAGGATCCGGTACGCCGACGCGATCGACCCGTCGGCCCGGAAGCGCACCGCAGACGCCCCGCCGACCAGCGGGACCTCCGAGTTGGACACGTAGATCCAGCCGTCGGCGGTCGGGAAGCAGGCCCCGCCGTCCGGGGCGGGGTGCCAGAGGTGCCCGGTGCCGGGCACGATCCGGCTGGAGCGGGCGATGATCCGGCTGGTGAAGCCGGCGGGGAGTTCGACGCCGTTGGCGTCGACGGGGAGCAGGTTGCCGTACGGGCTGGGGCCGGGCTGGGCGACGGCGGCGAAGGCCTGCTGCCAGAGGGCTCCGGCGAAGGTGGCGGTGCCCGCGCCGAGGACGGCGGCGCGTAGGACGGTACGACGCTCCACGGTTACCTCCAGAGATAAACGTCAATGCCCCGACGACCCTACGGCCGTCGGGGCATTGATCGCAGCCCCTATCGGGTTAACGCGGCGTGACGCTCGTCGGCCGGGGCGGGTTCCTCGTCCCCGGACTCCGACTCGCGGATGCCGTACCGGCGGTAGACCCGCCCGAGCGGGCCGGGGGCCCACCAGTTCCACCGGCCGAGCAGCCGCATGCTCGCCGGCACCAGCAGCGCCCGGACCAGCGTCGCGTCCACCACGATCGCCACGATCATGCCGACGCCGATCAGCTTGATGTAGGCCATCCCGCCGGTGGCGAAGCCGGCCACCACGACGATCAGCAGCAGCGCGGCGGCGGTGATGATCCGCCCGGTGTACTGGAGACCGGCCGCGACCGAGGCGGTGTTGTCACCTGTGCGGTCCCACTCCTCGCGCACCCGGGACAGCAGGAAGACCTCGTAGTCGGTGGCGAGGCCGAACAGGACCGCGAGCATGAAGATCGGGTTGCTCGGCTCGACGAAGCCGGTCGGGGTGAAGCCGAGCAGGTCGGCGAAGTGCCCGTCCTGGAAGATCCAGACCACCACGCCGAACGACGCGCCGATCGAGACCAGGTTCATCAGCACCGCCTTGATCGGCAGCACCACCGAGCCGAAGGCGAGGAAGAGCACGATCAGCGTGGCCGCCGCCATCAGCAGCGCCATCCAGGGCAGCCCGGCGGAGAGACTGTCCAGCAGGTCGCGGTCGGCGGCGGGCCGCCCGCCGACGAGGACCTCCGCACCGTCCGGGACGGGCAGCGTCCGGATCGCCCGGACCGCGTCCTGGGCGACGTCGCCGGTCGGCTCGCCGGTGTAGGTGACGCTGAGCAGGGTCGAAGTGCCCTGGTTGGCCGCCACGGTCACGCCGGTCACGCCGTCCACCCCGGCCACCCGGTCGGCGAAGGGCTGCACCTGCTCGACCGGCGCGCCGGAGACCAGTACGTCGATCGGGGCGACCGTTCCGCCCGGGAAGTCGTCGCTGATCCGGTCGGCGACCACCCGCGGCTCCGAGCCGATGGGCAGCACCCGCTCGTCGAAACCACCGAACTCCATTCGCAACGACGGCACCGCGAGCACCACCAGCACCGCCACGACGCCGAGTAGGTAGGGCACCGGGCGGCGCATCACGCTCCGCGCGATCCGGGCCCAGGCGCCGCCGGTCACCGCCGGCTCCGCGCGCCGCCGCCACTTCGGCAGCGGTACGCGCAACGCGTTGATCCTCGGGCCGAGCACCACCAGCAGGGCCGGCAGCACGGTGAGCGAGGCGATCATGGCGATCAGGACGGCGGCCACCCCGCCGAGCGCCATGGAGCGCAGGAAGGCCATCGGGAAGATCAGCAGGCTGGACATGGCCAGGGCGATGATCAGCCCGGAGACCAGCACGGTACGGCCGGCGGTGGCCATGGTCCGGGCGATGGCCGCCTTCACGTCGCGGCCGGCGTCCAGTTCCTCGCGGAACCGACTGACGACGAAGAGCGCGTAGTCGATCGCCATGCCCAGGCCGAGCAGCGTGATCACGTTGATCGCGAAGATCGACACCTCGGTGAACATGTTCAGCACTCGGACCGCGATGAACGCGCCGAGGATGGCCAGACCACCGATGAGCAGTGGGGTCATGGCGGCGACCAGGCCCCGGAAGATCAGGATGAGCAGCACCAGCAGCACCGGCATGGAGAGGATCTCGGCCTTGGTGATGTCCTCGGTGGTCTGCTCGTTCGCCACGTGCAGGAAGGGCACCGTGCCGCCGGTCTCGGTCCGTACCCCGGGGGTGTCGAAGGCCGGGACCAGGTCGGCGTACGCGGCGGTCTTGTCGTCCTCGTCGGTGGCGCGCAACTGCACCAGGGCGTACGTGGCCCGGCGGTCGTCGCTGACCAGGGTCGGCGCCTGGGTTTCGTACCAGCTCGTCACCTGGCGCACCTCGGGGTGCTCGCGCAGCCGGGTGAGGGTCGCCGTGACCGGATCCCGGAAGGCCGGCTGGTCGACGGTGGTCGTGTCGTCGGAGAAGAGGACGATCACGTCGGCGCCCTGCGGCCCCAGTTCCTCGGTGATCCGGGCGGCGGCCCGGCTCGACTCGCTGGCCGGGTCGTCGAAGCCCCCGCCGGTCAACTGGCCGAAGACCGCCGCGCCCCAGGTCGCGCCGATCACGACCAGGGCCAACCCGGCGGCGAGCACCGTCCAGCGCAGCCGCACCACCATCCGCCCCCACCAGGCGAACATGGCATCCCCCTTAACCGGCCTCGAGGCCGTACGATGTGACTGTCGATTATTGGAGTGAACACCGTTAACCAGTGAACGGCGTTAACTTACGCAACGGTGTTCCCGTACGTCAAGGAGCCTGCCCGGAATGACCCCACCGAGTCGGCGTGAACGCCTCCGTACCGCAACCGTCTCCGAAATCAAGGACGGAGCACGCCGGTTGTTGGTGACGGGTGGACTCGACGCCGTCTCGCTGCGGGCCATCGCGCGGGACATGGGCATGACCGCCCCCGCGATCTACCGCTACTTCCCCAGCCTGGAGGCACTCATCGCCGGACTGGCCGCGGATTTCTACGACGAGCTGCGGCAGTCCGTCGAGGCGGCCCGGGACGCTGCCGGGGACGATCCGATCGACCAACTGCTCGCCATGGCCCGGGCGTTCCGCCGCTGGGGGGTCGGCAACCGGGCCGAGTTCACCCTGATCTTCGGCAACCCGGTGCCCGGGTTGGAGGAGTTCAGCGACGCCTGCGCCGACGCGGACCACCCCGGCGCGCAGCTCGGCACGGTGTTCCTCCGACCGCTGGCCACCCTCGCCGAGCGCACCGGTCTGCGCACCCTGCCCCGGGAGCAGCTCGAACGGCAGCTCGGCGACCGGCTCGCCCCGTTGCGCCAGAGCCACGGCGACCTGCCGCTGGAGGTCGCGTACGCCTTCCTGAGCGGCTGGACTCGGATCTACGGACTGGTCGCCATGGAGGTCTTCGACCACCTGCGCTGGGCGATCACCGAACCGGAGGCCCTCTTCGAGACCGAACTGGCCGCCTTCGTCGCCCAGCTCACCCCGGTGCCGGACGGGTCCGATGCGGCCGAGGCCACCGGGCGGATCACCCCACAGCGGCCCCGGTCGCAGTAGGCTGCCCGAGCATGACAAGCGAGCTGCCGTCCCGCGCCGACGTCGTGATCGTCGGAGCCGGACACAACGGTCTGGTCTCCGCCGTCCTGCTGGCCCGCGCCGGTCTGCGGGTGGTGGTGCTGGAAGCCGCCGACGTGATCGGCGGAGCCGCCCGGACGGAGAACCCGTTCCCGAAGGTCCCCGACCTGCGCCACTCCACCGGCTCCTACCTGCTCGGGCTGATGCCGCCCGAGCTGCTCACCACCCTCGACGTCCGCATCCCGGTGCTGCGCCGCGACCCGCACTACTTCCTGCCCACCCCGGGTGGGCTCGGCTCGCCGTACCTGCTGATGGGGAGCGACCGGGCGGCCACCCGGACGCAGCTCGCGGAGTTCTTCTCCCCCGCCGACGTGGCCGCCGACGACGCCATGCAGGCCGAGCTGGGCGCGCTCCGCGACGATCTCGCCCCGGCCTGGCTGGCCGAGCCGCTGCCGGTCGAGGAGACCGCCGAGCGGTACGTCCGCCCGGCCCTGCGCCAGACCTTCGTCGACCTGGTGCGCGGCTCCGTCGCCGACTACCTGGCCCGGTTCGACTTCCGCTCCGAGCTGCTGGTCAGCATGTACGCGGTCACCGACGGGCTTTCCGGGCTCAACGCCGGCCCGGACGACCCGGGCACCGGGCACAACTTCCTGGCACACAACATGTGCCGGCTCCCGGGCGCGGACGGCACCTGGATGATCGCCGAGGGCGGGATGGGCACCGTATCCCGGACCTTCGCCGAGGCCGCCCGCGCTGCCGGGGCCAGCATCCACCCCGGTACGCCGGTCGCCTCCGTCCTCGTCGACGACGGGGCGGTCTCCGGGGTGGCGCTCACCGACGGCCGGACGGTACGGGCCCGGGTGGTGCTCGGGGCCTGTGACCCGTACCGGCTGATGGAACTGGTGCCCGACGGCGCGCTGCCGGCCCCGCTCACCGAGCGGATGACGGCGGTCCGCCGTCCGGGCAGCACGTTGAAGGTCAACCTGGCGCTACGCGGGCTGCCCCGCTTCTCCTGCCTGCCGGCGGACGCGCCGAGCCCGTTCGGCTCCACCATCCACCTGCTCCCCGGCTCGGCGTCGCTGGTCGGCGGGGACGCCACCTCGCCGATGACCGCGCTCCGGGAGATGTGGGCGGACGTACGGGCCGGGCGGCTGCCCGCCGAGCCGACCATCGAGTGGTACCTGCACACCACAATCGACCCGTCGTTGCAGGACGACGCCGGGCACCACTCGTCGGCGCTGTTCGTGCAGTCCGTGCCGTACGAGTTGGCCGGCACCACCTGGGACGACGCGCTCCCCGACTACGTCTCCCGGTTGGTCGACATCTGCGAACGGTACGCCCCGGGCACCGCCGACCTGATCGCCGACGCCGTGCCGCTCACCCCGCCCGGCATCGAGGCGCACTTCGGCATCACCGGCGGGCACATCCACCACGTCGACAACACGGTCTCGTTCACCGACCGGATGCCGTACGCCACCGGCCTCGACGGCCTGTACGCCGGCAGCGCGGGCTGCCACCCGGCGGGCAGCGTGATCGGCGCCGCCGGCCACAACGCCGCCCGCCGCATCCTCGCCGACCTGGCCACCTGACCCTGCCCCTGCCTGCGGCTGACGGCTGACGGCTGATCAAGGGGTTCGCGTCACGGAACGGGCGATCCGGTGGCACGGACCCCTTGGTCAACGCGCAAAAGGCAGGTCAGGCGGGGGTGGTGTCGGCGCGGTGGGCGCGGATCTTGTGGCCGACGCTGGTGAGGCAGCGGCCGCTGGAGAGGTCGAACTTCCAGCCGTGCAGTTGGCAGGTGAGCTGGTCACCCTCGATCACACCGAACCGGGTCAGGTCCGCCTTCAGGTGCGGGCAGCGCCGCTGCACCACCCAGTCGCCCAGGGTGATGTCCTCGGCGTCGCTGCTGCGCTCGTGCTCGTCGTACCAGCCCTCGGCGTACTGCTGGCGCTCCCGGGAGAGACACTTGAAGAACGAGTAGACGAACTCGTTGTACTGACCGATCCGGGCGGCGGAGAAGCGGCAGGAGAGGAAGAGCGAGTTCACCCAGTCCACCTCGCCGATGTGCAGCAGGTGCTCCACCAGTGCCCGCTCGGTACGGAAGCGGTAGCGGACCTTCTCGTCCGCGTACGGCCGCACCTCCTTGCCCGGGAAGTCCACCACGATCGATTCAACCGATTCTCCGTCGTAGCCGACCAGGTCGAAGCGGACCGGGCCGCCGACCCCCTTGGCCAGGTAGACCGACTCCTCCAGCAGCGGCTCGACGCGCCGCTTCATCTCCTTCAGGACGTCGATCTCCGGGTGCCGCCAGGACGCCTTCTCCGCCTCGATGACCGGGCGCTTACGCTCCCGCATCTCCTCCAGGTGGGCCACCTTGTTGGCGAAGAACTCGTCGACCGGCACCGGGTGGCTGGTCTCGCAGGAATCCGTGGTGACCTCGGCGACGCTGCCGGGCAGCAGCACGACCCCGTTGGTCCCGCCGACCTTGGCGTACTCGGAGATGAAGACCGACTGGTCGGGGAAGATGTTCCCCTCGTCGCCGTGGATGTCGTTGAACTGCCACAGCTCGTCGTCGAGGAAGCAGGGCGGCCCGGCGATCGGGAAGACGTGGTCGGCGTTCAGGTCGTTGATGTAGCGCCAGGTGCGGTCGAACTGACGGTCCCGCTTCTGCTTGCCGAAGGCGGTCTTGGCGCTCTGCGGCAGTTCGTAGACCATCGGGTACCAGATCGCGCCGGAGAACTGGAGCATGTGCGCGTGCACGTGCCCCAGTTCCGCGAACATGCTCAGGTCGGTGGGGCGGGCGTCGTTCTGGTTGAGCAGGCGTACGCCGTCGTACTCCACCCAGAGCGCGGAGTCACCGATCGGTCCGTCGGTCGGGCTGGTCAGCGACTGAATCATGATCTTCAGCCCGCCGTCGAGTTCGTGCACCTCCTCGTTGCGCGTCCGGAGGAAGTTGGTGAAGCCCAGCTCGCGGAGTTCGTCCTCCATCTCGGAGGTGGGAAACGCCGGCAGCAGCACCGTTGCCTTCTTCGACACGAACCGCTTCAGGTGCGCCGCGTCGAAGTGGTCCCGGTGCAGGTGTGAGACGTAGAGGTAGTCGACCTGGCCGAGGGTCTCCCAGTCGAGCTGGGAATTGTCCGGGAACGGGAACCACGACGCGAAGTAGGCCGGGTTGACCCAGGGGTCACAGAGGATGCTGCCCGCAGCCGTGTCGATCCGCATGCTGGCGTGCCCCGTACCGGTCACTCGCACCGTACAGTCCCCCTCAAAAACGACAACCAAGGTGTACGACATGACGCTACCGGAGTGACTCTGGCCGCCGAACCGCGACGCCGGTAGTGCCCTTCGCTCCGGTCAGCGGGACGACCGGCGGGACAACCGGCGGGACCTAGGCCCGGATCAGGGCCGCCTCGTCAGGGCACGACGGGGCGTACGGGGCCATCGCCGGCCGGACCCTGCGCCGGCCTCGGCACAGGGCGTGCCAGACTAACCGGAGATCCGATCGCGAGGGAAGGACCGACAGTGGCAGGAAGCGAGCCGGTAACGTCGCCAGACCAGCACAAGCCGGGGTACCGCAAGGCCGGTCAGATCGGCGCGGTCCTCAGCGCGTTGGCGCTGCTGACCATGCTTTGTGGCAACCACGAGGGCAGGGTCGAGGACATCTTCCTGATCGCCGGTGCGGCGCTGCTGCTGCTGATCGTCATCGGCGACGTGGTGCTGCGCCGCAACGGCCTGCGGTCCTGACCCGACCGGACGGCGACCCGCCGACCGGTCCGGACGACGTGGCGAGGGCCCGTCCCCATTCGGGGGCGGGCCCTCGGTCGTACCAGGGTCGCCGGATCGGGCCGGCGACCGGATCGCGTCAGCGGCCGAGCAGGATGTCCTGGACGTCCTTCAGGGCCGCGTCGACCTCCGCCTCGAAGTAGCCACCCGGCACCAGCGGGAAGCGCATCGTGTCGAGGTCATTCGGGTTGACCGGCATGGGGCCCCGCCCCGACATTCCCCGAGCAGACTGTTGAAGAAGCGGTCCACCTGCTCCGGGTCGTACCCGCTGCCGAACCGGCGTACCTGGAAACTCCGCCGGATCTGGTCCACGCGGTGGAGGTCGCTCCCCGGCGGACCGGCCATCGGCGGCGGAGCGACCGGCGGCGGGCCGCCCATCGGGGGACCACTGGTCGGCTGGGGCGGCAGTCCCGGGGGCATCCCGGGCGGCGGACCGGCCGGGCCACGGCCGCGCAGTTCACGCTCGGGCATACGGATCTCGGCCGTCATGTCCGCCCGGCCACGCCGTCCAGCCTCGAATCCGTCGAACCGGTCGTCCGGGTCGAATCCACCGGGACCGGTGGGAAGGTTGCGCGGCGGCGGACCGCCGTGCGGGGGCGCGGCGTGGCTGCGAGGCGCGTCGTAGCCCTCTCCGGGCGCGTCGAAGCCGCCGGTGGGTTCGTCGTACCGACCGTAACGATCGGCCGGGTTGGCCTGCGCGGGCATCGGCCGAGGGGGCATCGGCGGGACGGGCCTGCCCCGCTCGTCGCGCCCCGGCGGACCCATACGATCCGGCGGACCCATCCGATCCGGAGGACCCATACGGTCCGGGGGGCCCATACGGTCCGGGGGGCCCATCCGATCCGGCGGACCCATCCGATCCGGGGGACCCATACGGTCCGGCGGACCCATCCGGTCAGGCGGACCCAAGCGATCCGGCGGACCCATCCGATCCGGCGGACCCATACGGTCCGGCGGACCCATCCGATCCGGAGGACCCAAGCGATCCGGCGGACCCAAGCGATCCGGCGGACCCATCCGATCCGGCGGACCCATACGGTCCGGCGGACCCATCCGATCCGGAGGACCCATCCGATCCGGCGGACCCAAGCGATCCGGCGGACCCATCCGATCCGGAGGACCCATGCGGTCATGGGGGCCCATGCGGTCAGGGGGAATCATTCGGTCTGGGGGGCCCATACGGTCGTCGAATCGGGGGTCACCGCCTCGAGGGGATACGACGCCGCCGCGCTCCTCCAACTCGGCGAGCTGCCGCTCGACCCGGTCCAGGTGGAGGTCGACCTGCCACTCGTCGTACCCGTTGAAACGGACCCGGAAGACGACGTCGTGCACCTCCTGGGAGGCCACGGGCGCACCGACCGGCTCACCGGCGAGGGTCGCCTCGACCCGGTCCAGGAAGGCGTCCACCTCGTCGACCTTGTAGCCCCGGCGGACCGCCTTTCGCCGGAAACGTTGACCCTGACTCGCCACTATGTCTCCCGGTTCAGTTCGCTACGCCCCGTCACGCGTTCGCCCCGTCCGACGTGTCGGCGCTCTCCCCCTCGGCAGCGGCCAACTGCCCGCACGCGCCGTCGATCTCCCGCCCACGCGTGTCACGCACGGTGGTGGAGACTCCGGCGTCGCGCAGCCTCCGGACGAACTCCCGCTCGACCGGTTTGGGACTGGCGTCCCACCGGCTGCCGGGGGTCGGGTTGAGCGGGATGAGGTTCACGTGCGCCAGTCTGCCGGCCAACAACCGGCCGAGCAGGTCCGCCCGCCAGGGCTGGTCGTTGACGTCCCTGATCATCGCGTACTCGATCGACACCCGACGCCCCGTACGGGCCGCGTAGTCCCACGCGGCGTCCAGCACCTCGGCGACCTTCCAGCGCTGGTTGACCGGCACGAGTTCGTCGCGAAGCTCATCATCGGGGGCGTGCAGGGACAGCGCAAGGGTCACCGAGAGGTCTTCGCTGGCCAGACGGCGGATGGCGGGCACCAGGCCGACCGTGGAAACGGTGATGTGCCGCTGCGACAGACCCAGGCCCTCGGGGGCCGGCGCGGTCAGTCGGCGGATCGCCGCGACGACCCGGGAGTAGTTCGCCAGCGGCTCACCCATGCCCATGAACACCACGTGCGACAGCCGGGCGGGTGAGCCGGAGACCACGCCGGAGGCGGCCACCCCGGCCAGGTAGACGGCCTGGTCGACGATCTCCGCGGTGGAGAGGTTCCGGGTCAGGCCGGCCTGACCGGTGGCGCAGAACGGGCAGGCCATGCCACACCCGGCCTGGCTGGAGATACAGACCGTGACGCGGTCCTGATAACCCATCAGGACGCTCTCCACGAGGGAGCCGTCGTGCAACCGCCAGAGCGCCTTACGGGTGGCCCCGTCGTCGCAGGCCAGCTCACGGACCGGGGTGAGCAGTCTCGGCAGGAGCGCGTCGGTCAGCCGTTCACGGGCCGCTGCGGGCAGGTCGGTCATCCGCGCCGGGTCCCGGACCAGCCGCCCGAAGTAGTGGGTGGAGATCTGCCGCGCCCGGAACGCCGGCTCCCCCAGCTCGGCGAGAAGGGTCTGCCGACCCGCGAGGTCGAGGTCGGCGAGGTGGCGTGGGGGCAGCGAGGCCCGGCGGGCAGCGGCGGCGTCCGGGTCGATCGGGATCATGGGCAGGCTCGTCATGGCCTGTCCAGTCTCCCACGTCCGCGCCGCCAGCGGCCCGTCCACCGGTGTCCGGTCGCCGTCGGAACCCCTGAACAGGGCGGCCAGCCGCCGTGATCCATGCCTCAGCTCACCATCGGCGCGAAGACCGCGAGCAACAGGTACGCCGTCGGCACCGCGAAGAGGATCGAGTCGAGCCGATCCATCAGTCCGCCATGGCCGGGGAGCAGGTTGCTCATGTCCTTGATCCCGAGATCCCGCTTGATCATCGACTCGGCGAGGTCACCAAGGACCGCCGCGACCGACACGGCCATCCCGAACAGGGCCCCCCACCAGGGCGCCACGTCGAGCAGCAGCCAGACCAGCAGGGCACTGCCGAGCGCCGCCGCGCCGACCGAACCGGCGAAGCCCTCCCAGGACTTGCTCGGGCTGATCGTCGGGGCCATCCGGTGCTTGCCGAAGTTTGCGCCAGCGGCGTACCCGCCGGTGTCGGAGAGGACCACCGCGGCCACGGTGACCAGGACTCGGAAATTGCCGTCATCGGGAACGGCGGCGAGCAGCGCCGCGAACCCGGCCAGGAACGGCACGTAGACGGCGATCATGGTGGCGGCGGTCATGTCGCGGCCGAGTCCGGCCTTGCCCTCGGCGAGCCGCCACACCAGCGTCGCCGCCACGGTGACCAGCAGCCCGAGCAGCAACCCGTCCGGGCCGGACCACCAGGCCAGGCCGATGGTGAGCACGCCACCGGCGATCAGCGGGACCATCGGCGGGCGGGCGTCGGCACGGCGTACCGCCCGGCCCATCTCCCACATGCCGACCGCCACCGCCACTGCCAGCACGCCGAGGAACGCCTCGATGACCGTGAACAGCGGCACCAGGATCAGCGCGCCGAGCGCGAGCCCCACCC
Organism: Micromonospora pallida; assembly: GCF_900090325.1. Taxonomy (NCBI): domain Bacteria; kingdom Bacillati; phylum Actinomycetota; class Actinomycetes; order Micromonosporales; family Micromonosporaceae; genus Micromonospora; species Micromonospora pallida. The sequence goes on from NZ_FMHW01000002.1 coordinate 4,369,461, forward strand.
CGATGGCGGCGGGCAGGTTACGGCCGGCGCGGCTGCTTCGGCCGTGTCCGGCGGAGGAGCCGCCGCCGCGTACCGGCCGCCGTCGACCGCGCCAGCGCCCCGGGGGCCGCTGCGGCGCGGGCTCCGGTTCGGCCGCTCCGGCCGGGCCGTAGGGGTCACGGTCCGCCGGCTCAGGCGTCGGCTCGAAGGTCGGATCCGGCTCCGGTGCCACGTACGGGTCGTCCTCCGGTCGCCGGTACGGGTACGGGTCCGGCTCCCCCGCTTGGTGGTACGGATCGGGGTCGCCGCTGGGCACCGGACCGGTCGACCAGGCCCGCTCGAAGTCCGGGTGACCGGGTACGAGGGTGGGCTGGTCGTCCGAACGTACCTCGTCGTACTCCTCAGGGGTCCAGGTCACGACGGGCTGCTCGGCGTACGCGTGCCGGACCCGGCTACCGGGCTCCAGGTCGTGTCCCGGCCACGGGAGTGCGGGACCGGCCACGCGTTCCCGTCCGCGAGGCTCGGCGCTGCCGTAGGAGTCGAGGTGGGACATCACGCACCGATCGGGTGCGACGCGAGTTCCACCACAAGACGCAAGACCAAAATCATCCCCTGCACGCGACTGTTGTCCGTCCGGTACTCCCGCCCGACGGCCGGGAGATTCCCACTGTTCACGCTCCGGTAGTGGCGAATCGAGCCGAGCCTACTGCACCTGCCAGTCACGCACGTCCGCCAGACGAGGCCCGCCGTTCCCCGGATGCGACGACCCACCGGAAGTGCGGCGGGACGCACCGGACGCGGCCTGCCGAAGCCGGCGGCCCTCCGCCCGGACAACGCCCGCCAGGCTGGCGCTCCGTCCAGACGGCGCCTGTCCAGGCTGGCCCTCCGCACGAAAAGGCCGGCCAAGGGTGGCGCTCCGCCCGGCCCGGCCTGCCGAGGCCGGCCTTCCGCCCGAGCAAACCGCCGGCCGGCGCCGGACAGCCGACGGCACCGGCGCCCCGCCGCCGACAGGCGGACGGCACACCGGTGCCGGACAGCGCGGACAGCCGGCGGCCGCCCCAGTGCCACTCACACCTCGAGCAGTTCGGCTTCCTTGTGCTTGACCAGCTCGTCGACGTTGGCGACGTACCGCTGGGTGAGGTCGTCGAGCTCCTTCTCGGCGCGGCGGCCGTCGTCCTCACCGGCCTCACCGTCCTTGACGATGCGGTCCAGCTCCTCCTTGCCCCGGCGGCGGACGTTGCGGATCGCCACCTTGGCTTCCTCGCCCTTATGCCGGGCGACCTTGATCATGTCGCGACGCCGCTCCTCGGTCATCTGCGGGAGCAGAATGCGCAGCTGGTTGCCCTCGTTGTTGGGGTTGACGCCCAGGTCGGAGTCCCGGATCGCCTTCTCCATCGCGTTGAGCTGCGAGTTGTCGTACGGCTTGATGATCGCCATCCGCGGCTCCGGGATCGCGACCGAGGCCATCTGGGTCAGCGGCGTGGGGGTGCCGTAGTAGTCGATGATGACCTTGGAGAACATGTTCGGAGTGGCCCGCCCGGTGCGGATCGCGCCGAACTCCTCCTTGGCGTGCTCGATGGCCCGCTCCATCTTCTCCTCGGCCTCGAGGAGGGTGTCGTCGATCACCTGTCCCCTCGCCTCCTTCTTCTGCTCGTTGTGGGGGCTCTCGTGTCGGATGGCCGGTCAGACGGTGATCAGCGTGCCGATCCGCTCACCGGCCACCGCACGGATGATGGTGTCCTCACCCTGGGCGCCGAAAACCAGCATCGGCAGACCGTTCTCCATGCAGAGACTGAACGCGGCGGCGTCAGCCACCCGGAGGTTGCGACGCAGCGCCTCGGAGAAGGTGATCGAGTCGATCTTGCTGGCGGAGGGGTCGAGGTTCGGGTCGGCGGTGTAGACCCCGTCCACGCCGTTCTTGCTCATCAGCACCACGTCGGCGCGGATCTCCAGGGCGCGCTGGGCGGCCACCGTGTCGGTGGAGAAGTACGGCATGCCCGCACCCGCGCCGAAGATCACCACCCGGCCCTTCTCCAGGTGCCGGATCGCGCGCAGCGGGATGTACGGCTCGGCGACCTGGGCCATCGTGATCGCGCTCTGCACCCGCGTCTCGACGCCCTCCTTCTCCAGGAAGTCCTGCAACGCCAGGCAGTTCATCACGGTGCCCAACATGCCCATGTAGTCGGCGCGGGCGCGGTCCATGCCACGCTTCTGCAGCTCCGCGCCGCGGAAGAAGTTACCGCCGCCGATCACCACGGAGACCTGCACGCCGCGCCGGACCACGGTGGCGATCTGCCGGGCGATGGCCTGTACGACGTCCGGGTCGACACCGATCGCACCGCCGCCGAAGACCTCGCCGGAGAGCTTGAGCACGACCCGGCGGGCCCGGCCGGGAGGTGGTGCCGTCGGATCCTCCGCTGCCCGGCTCCGCTCACTCACAACCTGTGTCATCCGCCCGCCCTTCCCTCGCCACGTCCCGCGCGCCGCGTTGTGCGGCTCTGCCCGATGTTGACCCTATGTGACGAGGAGGCCGCGGTGCCTGTGACGTACACCTGCGACCTCCTCCTCGACGTTCCTGCCCACCGGACGCGCGGCGCCCGGTGACCGGCTCAGGCCTGGCCGACCTCGAACCGCAGGAAGCGGGTCACCTCGATGCCGGCCTCGGCCAGCACCTGCTTGACCGTCTTCTTGTTGTCGGCGACCGACGCCTGCTCGACGAGGACGAAGTCCTTGAAGAAGGCGTTCACCCGGCCCTCGACGATCTTCGGCAGCGCCGCCTCGGGCTTGTTCTCCTCGCGGGCGGTCTGCTCGGCGATGCGCCGCTCCGACTCGACGACCTCAGCCGGCACCTCGTCCCGGGTGAGGTACTTCGGCCGCATCGCGGCGATCTGCATGGCGACGGCACGGGCGTCCGAGTCGCCGGCCTCGTCGCTCTTGCCGGTGAACTCCACCAGCACACCGACGGCGGGCGGCAGGTCCTGGCTCTTGCGGTGCAGGTAGACGGCGGTGGTGCCGGCCAGCTTGGCGAAGCGGTTCAGCACCAGCTTCTCGCCGATCTTGGCGGACTGCTCCTGGACCAGGTCGGCGACGCTCTTGCCGTCGATGGTGGTCGCCAGCAGCTCCTCGGCGGTGGTGGCCTCGCTGCGCTCGCCGTGCTCGACGAGCTGCTGGGCCAGCGCGACGAAGGCGTCGTTCTTGGCGACGAAGTCGGTCTCGCAGTTGAGCTCCAGCAGCGCCTTGCCGGAGTGTGCGACCAGGCCGTTGGCGGCGGTCCGACCGGCCCGCTTGCCGACGTCCTTGGCGCCCTTGACGCGCAGGATCTCGATGGCCTTGTCGAAGTCGCCCTCGGCCTCGGTCAGCGCCTTCTTGGAGTCCATCATGCCGGCGCCGGTGAGGTCGCGGAGCTTCTTGACGTCCGCGGCGGTGAAGTTGGACATGGCTCTCTCTTCGGTGTTGAGGCTCGCTGGGATGGTCTGGGTTGCCGGTCGTCCGGCACCGGGCCGGATCCGGCTCGGAAACCGGGCGTGACCTGCGGATCCGCCGCTCCCCGCCAGCCGGTCACGGCGGGCGGGGAGCGGCGGAGAGGTCACTCTGCGGCTGCGGCCGCCGGCTGCTCCGCGGCGGCGGCCGCCGGCTGCTCCTCGTCGGCCTTCTTCGGCTCCTCGAGCAGCTCGCGCTCCCACTCCGGCAGCGGCTCGTCGGTGCCGACGGCGCCCGCCTCGGGCTTCTCGTCGGCGCCCCGGCGCCGGCCGGAGCGGGCGATCAGGCCGTCCGCGACGGCGGCGGCCACGACCTTGGTCAGCAGCTCGGCCGAACGGATCGCGTCGTCGTTGCCCGGGATCGGGAAGTCGACCTCGTCCGGGTCGCAGTTGGTGTCGAGGACCGCGATGACCGGAATGTTCAGCTTCCGGGCCTCGTCGACCGCGATGTGCTCCTTCTTGGTGTCGACCACCCAGATCGCGGCCGGGAGCTTCTGCATGTCCCGCAGACCACCGAGGGTGCGGGACAGCTTGATCTTCTCGCGGGAGAGCTGGAGGGTCTCCTTCTTGGTGTAGCCGGCGGCGGTGCCGCTCAGGTCACCGAGGGCCTCGAGCTCCTTCATCCGCTGGAGCCGCTTGTACACCGTCTGAAAGTTGGTCAGCATGCCGCCGAGCCAGCGGTGGTTGACGTACGGCTGGCCGACCCGGGTCGCCTGCTCGGCGATGGCCTCCTGGGCCTGCTTCTTGGTGCCGACGAAAAGAACGCTGCCACCCTCGGCGACGGTGTTGCGCACGAAGTCGTACGCCTTCTCGATGTAGTCGAGGGTCTGGCGCAGGTCGATGATGTAGATGCCGTTGCGCTCCGTCATGATGAAGCGCTTCATCTTCGGGTTCCAACGCCGGGTCTGGTGCCCGAAGTGGACACCGCTCTCCAGCAGCTGACGCATGGTCACTACGGCCATGGTGGGGTACTCCTCAGAAGATCCCTGGTTGTCACGCCCGGCCGGCGGCCGGGCGTCCTGGCGCCTGATCGCCGGTCATGGTGGGCCCGATCGACATCGGGACCAGGGAACCGTCGCCCCACGGATGACCATGGAGAGGACGCGCGAAGTCGACCGCGTGACGCGGTCGCCAGTCGACAAGTGTACGCCCCTACCCGGTCCCCCGACCCCGGGGTGCACGAGGAGGGTGCCGCGCGGGTGCTCAGCGGGGCGGTGCCCAGCGGGCAGGTGCTCAGCGGACGGCGAGGGCCGCCGCGACGAAGAGCACCAACCCGACGGTCAGGTACGCGGTGGGGGGACGCAGCCAGCCCCGGCTGCCGTCGGCCAGCGCCAGCCCACCGGTACGCAGCCCGTAGAGCCCGGCACCGAAGATCGGCAAACCACCGACCAGGAAGATCCCGACGACGACGTGGGACACCGGGGCCGGATTGGTGGTCAACCCGTGCAACAGCACCCGCAGGGCGGGAACCTCGAAAACCAGCACCAGCAGGGCGATGAGGACCGCCAGCGCCGGACGGCGAGTCCGGTAGACCCCCTCCCCGGCGACCGGGCCGGGACGGCCGAGCGCCGCCCCTCCGGGGTAGCCCAGCGGCTCCATCCCGGGCGGCGGCAGGTCCGGACGCGGGACGACCGGCGGCATCGGCCCGGTCGGCATCTCCAGCGGGTGCGGTAGCTCACCGATCGGACCCGCGTCGACCGCCCGGTCGCGGTCGACCCCCCGCTCACGATCGACTGCCCGCTCACGATCGACTGCTCGCTCACGGTCGACACCGTGAGCGGCGTCCGGGCCACGCCCGTCTCCGACCCCGTGGTCGAGGTCGGCCGCGCGGTCGCGCCTCCGGTCGAGGTCGGCCGCACGATCGAGGACGACGCTCCGGTCGAGGTCGGCACCACGGCCGGGGTCCGGAACCCGCCCCGGGTCCGCGCTCCGGTCGGCGTCGACGGTCCGGCCCGGCTCGGCGCTCCGGGCCACCTCCCCGGTGCGGGACGGGTCGATGACCGGGTACCCGGCGAGCGGGGACTGCCGCATGGGGTCCGGGACCCGACCCCGCTCCGAGGGCTCGACGCCGTCGCGGAACGAGTCGACGTCGTCCCGGAAGGCCAGTTGCTCCCCCGTGTGCCGCCCCTCGCGGGACCGCCGCGAGGGGCGCTCGCCATACAGGTCACTCCCGGTGACTCCGTCGTCGGCCGGCTCGGCCCGTCGAGAGCGGGGCGGGCGGTAACTCTCCGCGTCCGGGTGGTCGACCCCCCGTGGGTCGCCCGCGTCAAACCGGCCGGAGTCGGCGTACCGGCCGCCCGGCGGGTCGGTTAGGTCGCCGTACCGTCGCTCACCGGTGTCACCGCGCTGCTCAGGCGCCCGGAAGTCGTCGCCCCGGTAATGATCGTCGCCACTGGCGCGCCACTCGGACTCGCCGTAGCCACGGTCACCGGAGTACCAACGCGACTCCTGATCTTCGGAAAAGCTCCGTCGTCCGTCCACGACCGGCACCGTATGTGACAGCTACCCTGCCGCGCCATTCGCCGCTCCGAGGTCACTTTTGCCACCTACGACCGTCACGCTCCGCACAAATCCGCCGATGATCCGGCGGCTCGCCCTGTAGCACACCGGGTGCATGATCGTCCGGTTGTCCACAACCGGCTCCGTCGTCCACAGGCAGCCCCTGCCAGGTGGCGGAAACGGGCCGGTCCGCGACACCGTGCCGGCATGACGAGACGAAGCCAGGCGGTCGGCGCGTACGGCGAACGGTGCGCCGTCCGACACCTGATCGGGACGGGCCTGCGTCCGGTCGCCCGCAACTGGCGCTGCCCGGACGGCGAGATCGACATCATCGCCTGGGACGGCGACGTCCTCGCCTTCTGCGAGGTGAAGACCCGCCGGGACGACAGCTTCGGCAGCCCCGCCGAGGCCGTCGTCCCGGCCAAGGCCCGCCGGTTGCGCGGGCTCGCCGTGCGCTGGTTGGCCGAGACCGGCACCCGGGCGGACGACCTGCGCTTCGACGTGCTCTCGGTGCACCTGTCCGAGGCCGGCGCCGCCCGCGTCGAGCATCTCAAGGGCGCGTTCTGAGATGGGTGAGCGCCGATGAGCTACGCCCGGGTGCTCTGCGTCGGCCTGGTCGGGGTGACCGGACACGTGGTGGAGGTGGAGGCCGACCTGGCGTCGGGACTACCCGCCGTCGCGATCAGCGGCCTGCCCGACACCGCCCTGCACGAGGCCCGGGACCGGGTCCGGGCGGCGATCGTCAACTCCGGCGAGACCTGGCCCAACCGCCGAATCACCCTCAACCTGCTGCCGGCGACGCTGCCGAAGTACGGCTCGGCCTTCGACGTCGCCATCGCGGCGGCCCTGCTCGGCAGCGCCGGTCAGTTGCCACTGCTGCCGTTGGAGGGGGTGGTGCTCCTCGGCGAGCTGGGGCTCGACGGCGCGGTCCGACCGGTACGGGGCGTGCTGCCGATGGTCGCCGCCGCGGCCCGCGCCGGCGTGACCCGGGCGATCGTCCCGGCCCAGAACGCCGCCGAGGCCGCGGTGATCCCCGGGGTCCGGGTCCGCGCTGTCGACAGTCTGCACCGGCTGGTCGCCTTCGTCCGGGACGGCAGTCCGCTGGACGAACCACCGCCGTTGGCGGGGGCCGTCGCCGCGCCCGGCCCGGACCTCGCCGACGTGGCCGGGCAGGCGTACGCGCGCCGGGCACTGGAGGTGACCGCAGCCGGTGGCCACCACCTGGCGCTGCTCGGGCCACCCGGCACCGGCAAGACCATGCTCGCCGAGCGACTCCCGTCGATCTTGCCGACGCTGGACGACGAGGCCGCCCTGGAGGTCACCGCGCTGCACTCGATCGCCGGCCTGCTACCGCCCGGCGGGCACCTGCTGCGCCGGCCGCCCTTCCAGGCCCCACACCACACCGCCACCGTGCCGGCGCTGGTCGGCGGCGGCCCGGGGCTGGCCCGGCCGGGGGCGGTATCGCTGGCCCACCGTGGGGTCCTCTTCCTCGACGAGGCCCCCGAGTTCAGCCGGGGTGCGCTCGACGCGCTGCGGCAGCCCCTGGAGGACGGACGGGTCCAGCTCGCCCGGGCCCGGGGCTCCGCCGAGTATCCGGCACGGATCCAGTTGGTGTTGGCCGCCAACCCCTGCCCGTGTGCCCGGCCGGTGGGGGACACCGCCTGCGAGTGCAGCCCGCTGGCCCGCCGCCGCTACCTCGGCCGTCTCTCCGGGCCACTGCGGGACCGGATCGACGTTCAGGTGACGGTGCCGCCGCTACGCGCCGCGCAGTTGATGGGGACGGGCGAGGTGAGCGAGCCGTCGGCGGTGGTGGCGGCCCGGGTGGCGACGGCCCGCGCCGCCGCCACCGAGCGGTGGGCGGCCGTCGGTCACCGGCTCAACGCGGAACTGCCCGGCCCGGTGCTACGCCGCCCGCCGTTCCGGCTACCGGCCGGCGACACTGCCGAGTTGCGACGCCGCCTGGACAACGGGTCGCTCTCCGCGCGGGGCTTCGACCGGATTATCCGGCTGGCCTGGAGCATCGCCGACCTGGACGGCCGACTGCGTCCGAGCCGGGACGACGTGTGGGAGGCGATCGGCCTCCGGACGGGAGAAGGCGCATGACCGAGCACGACCACCAGGACCGGCTGGCGCGGGTCGCGCTGACCTGGCTCGCCGAGCCGGGCACCTGGACGGTGCACCGGTTGGTCGCGGAGATCGGTCCGGCCGCCGCGCTCGACCTGCTGCTCGCCGGGGGCGCACCGGAGGACCGGTTGCGCCGCAGGGTCGCTGCCCGGGCCGGCTCGGCCGATCCCCGGGCGGTGGCCGCGGAGGCGTTGGCGCGTACCGAGCGGTTGGGGGCACGGCTGGTCACCCCGGCCGACGCCGAGTGGCCGGCCCAGCTCGACGACCTGCACCGGCTGGCTCTGTCCGACACGACCCGGCGGGTGGACACCGAGACCGCCCCACCGCTGTGTCTCTGGGTACGCGGCGGGTGGCCGCTCGGCGAGGTGTTGGACCGGTCGGTGGCGGTCGTCGGGGCACGGGCAGCCACGTCGTACGGGGTCCATGTGGCCACCGAACTCGGGTACGGGCTCGCCGAGCGGGAGTGGACGGTGGTCTCCGGTGGGGCGTTCGGCATCGACGCCGCCGCGCACCGGGGAGCGCTGAACGCCGGCGGCGTGACGGTGGCCGTACTCGCCTGCGGGGTGGACCGTCCGTACCCGATGGGCAACAGCGCCCTCTTCGACCGGATCGCCGAAACCGGTCTGCTGGTCAGCGAGTGGATGCCGGGTGCCGAGCCGTTGCGTCCCCGGTTCCTGGTCCGCAACCGGGTCATCGCCGGGGCCACCCGGGGCAGCGTGCTGGTGGAGGCGTCGGCGCGCAGCGGGGCGACGCAGACCATGCGACGGGCGCTCGGCATCGGCCGTCCGGCGATGGTGGTGCCCGGTCCGGTCACCTCGGCCATGTCGGTCGGGGCGCACGAGATGCTCCGCGAGTATCCGACGGCCCGACTGGTCACCGGCGTACCGCACGTGCTCGAGGAGGTCGGGCGGATCGGCATCGACCTCGCTCCCCTGGTCCGGGGGCCGAGCCGTCCCGCCGACACGCTCGACGACGAGGCGACGCTGCTGCGGGAGTCGTTGCCCCGGCGGGGTGTGCTGGACCCGGACGCGCTCGCCGCCCGGGCCGGCATGGACATCCGGACGGCCCTGCGCAAACTCGCCCTGTTGGAGGAACTGGGCCTGGTGGTGCGCCACGACGGCGGTTACGCCCTCCCGCCCCGGAGGGAGCGTCCGCTCCCCGGAACTCACGCGGCGCAGCCGCCACCGCCAGCGCCGGGGACAGCGACGGCAGATGGTGTCGACCCGGAGGTCAGTCCCCCTCCAACCGGATCTCCACGTCATGACCTCGCATGCACCGACGGATGAGCGCCGCCAGGTTGCGTATCCGGGCCGTCTCCGCCGGGGAGGCGGCCACCTCGGCGAGGCAACGCAGTTCAGCCAGGAGGCGGGGCGCCTGCTCGGCGCTGACCACGAGTTCACCGGTGGGGTCGAACCGGTCCAGCAGCGGAGTGCGTCCACCACCGCGTACCCGGGTCAGCAGCCGCAGCAACACGTCGTCGGAGTCGTCCACCACCTCGACGGGCACATAGGAGGCACGGCGGGCCGGACCAGCGGACCGGACCACCCGGTAGAGCACGACATCCAAACCCATCCGGCCGCCTCCGTCCGTCGACGTCTGCCTGCCCCGTGCCGGACCGGTCCACCTGGACGACGACCGGGCGTCGGGCACGACGACCACGCCACCGGCGAGCCGGGACGGCCCCACGACCAGGAGACGACTGTCGGTGAATCCGGGCGGTCGGGGCCGGCGGGTCCGCCGCGCTGCCACCCGCCTGTACCGACCGTAAGCTGAACCTGTGCAGGGCGACAACCACATCCCGGCGGGCGCTGTGGTAGCCGCTGGACACCGATCGGTGGGGTGTCCCGGCAGCCCATGGCGCTGTTGGCCCGGTGGCCCGTGGTGGCGGCGGTGAGCCGCGCCGACGACAGCACCCGTGCGCGCCACGAAGCGCTGCCCGCGGCGCTGCGCAACGCGGTGGACGAGTTCGCCCGGCACCTGGCCCAGGTACGCAACCAGTCGCCGCACACGGTGCGGGCGTACGTCGCCGATCTGGTGTCGCTGCTCGACCACGCCGTCCGGATGGGTGGTCGAGCGCCCGCCGACCTGGACCTGACGGTGCTGCGTAGTTGGCTGGCGAAGCAGCGGACCATGGGAGCGGCCCGCAGTTCGCTGGCCCGCCGCGCGGCGACGGCGCGGACGTTCAGCGCCTGGGCGCATCGGCGCGGCCTGCTGCCGACTGACGTGGCGGCCACTCTGGCCAGCCCAAAGGCACAGCGGGAACTACCCACCGTGCTCCGCGTCGACCAGGCCGCCACGCTGCTCGACGCGGTCCGTCACGCACACCCCGCACCACAGCCGCCCGGCACAGCCGAGCAAGCACCACAGCCAGCGGGCACACCCGAGCACACGGCACAGCCAGCGGGCGCAACCGGCCTCGTAACGGGTACGGCACCTGACGGGTTGCCGGCCACGGCGGCCGGGGGGCGGTCCGCCGGGGCGGACGGGCACGACGAAGCCGTGCTGTCGCGCGACCGCGCGCTGCTGGAACTCCTCTACGCCACCGGGGTACGAATCAGCGAGGCGTGCGGACTGGACACCGGCGACATCGACCACGGTCGCCGGGTGATCCGGGTCCTCGGCAAGGGCGACCGGGAACGGTCCGTGCCATACGGGCTCCCGGCCCAACGTGCCGTCGACGACTGGCTGCGACACGGGCGGCCGGTCCTGGCCCGACCCGGCTGCGGTGACGCCCTGCTGCTCGGGGCCCGGGGCGGCCGACTGCACCCCACCACGGCACGCCGGATCGTCGCCGGGTACGCCGACGCCGCCGGACTGCCCCGCACCAGCCCGCACGGTCTACGCCACTCGGCTGCCACCCACCTGTTGGAGGGTGGCGCGGACCTGCGTGCGGTGCAGGAGATCCTGGGGCACTCGTCGCTGGCAAGCACCCAGATCTACACGCACGTCTCGGTGGAACGGCTGCGGGCCGCGTACCGGCAGGCCCACCCCCGCGCCTGACCGGCAAGCCTCTCTGGCCGACGTCAGCCGCGTCGGGGCGAGGAGCCGGGACCGTCGGCGGGCGAGCCCCGCAGCACCACGTTCGGTGCCCGGCCGAGGTCGAGGGACATGCGGACGTCGTCGTACCGCTCGTCACCGACCGCGATGAAGTTCGGCAGTCGTCCCCACTCGCGGAAGCCCAGCCGCTCGTACAGTTCGATCGCGCCGTGGTTGTTGCCCCGCACGCCGAGGGTGAGGGTCTCGATGCCGGCCTTGCGCGCGTCGTCGACCAGCGCCTCGGTGACCGTGCGGCCGAGGCCGAGCCCACGCGCGGCCGGATGCGCCATCACCTTCTGCACCTCCGCGGAGTGCCCGAAGACCGGCTTCGGCCCGCGACGCCACAGGCCGGTCGCCACCACCCTGCCCTCCGCCACGGCGAGCACCAGGCTGGCGTCCCCCGCCCGGACGAGGGTGAGAATCTCGTCCAGCCAGGCGTCGGTCTCGGCGCGGGTGGGCGGGGCGAGGTACCCGATCGCGCCGCCCCGTTCGACCACCGCGTGCAGCACCCGGTGCACGTCGGCCTGAAGTCGTCGGTCGGCATCGGCTGGCCACCGGAGTTCGACGCGAGAGGTCATCTGCACATTTTCGGGGATCGGGCTGCCCCGGCTCGCACCGCCCGGCCGCGCGTCGCCGACGGACCGACCCCATCCCCACCCGCGAACCCTGAATCGCCGGCCCGTCGCGGGCTACGATCACCGGGTGACCGTCCCGCAGCCACCTGCCCCGCTGCCCGGCGCCCGGCTGTTGTTCTCTCTCGACCCGGCGGTCAGTCAGCTCAACCACGGCGCGTTCGGTACCGTGCCCCTCCCGGTTCAGCGGGCCCAGCAACGGCTGCGGGACGAGATGGAGGCGAACCCGCACCGCTTCTTCTCCCGTGGACTGGTCGAGCGGCTCGGTCACGCCCGGCGGCACCTCGCCGGTTTCCTCGGTGCCGACCCGGAGGGCAGCGCCCTGGTCGGTAACACCACCACCGGGGTCGCCGTGGTCCTCCAGTCGCTCCGCCTGCGGCCGGGCGACGAGGTGCTGATCACCGACCACTGTTACGGAGCGGTCGCCCTGTCGGTGCACCGGGAGTGCCAGCGAACCGGAGCCTCGTCCCGGGTCCTTCCGGTGCCGCTCTCCGCGACCGACGAGGAGATTGTCGAGTCCTTCCGCGCGGGGCTGCGGCCGGGACGGACCCGGTTGCTCGTGGTCGATCAGCTCACCTCGGCCACCGCCCGCCTGTTCCCGGTCGCGGCCATCGTCGGCGTCGCCCGCGAGCAGGGAGTGCCGGTGCTGGTCGACGCGGCGCACGTGCCCGGCATGCTGCCGGTCACCGTGGAGAGCATCGGCGCGGACTTCTGGGTCGGCAACCTCCACAAGTGGGGATTCGCCCCGCGCGGCACGGCCCTGCTGGCGGTACGGCCGCCGTGGCGGGAACGGATCGAACCCCTGACGGTCTCCTGGGAGCAGGAGAGCGGCTTCCCGGCACGGGTGGAGTGGCAGGCCACCCTGGACTACACCGGCTGGCTCGCCGCACCGGTGGGGGTGTACACGCTGCGCAACCTCGGCGTGGAGCGGGTCCGCGAACACAACGCCGCTCTCGCGGCGTACGGCCAGCGGGTGGTCGGGGACGCTCTCGGCGTCGCGCCGACCCACCTGCCGGACCCCGGCGGCCCGGCGGTGGCGATGCGCCTCATCCCGCTGCCGCCAGGAATGGCCACCACCGTCGAGACGGCGAAGGCGCTGCGGGACCGGATCGCCGACCGGCTCGCCACCGAACTCGCGGTGATGGCGTGGGGCGGCCGGGGTTGGTTGCGCCTCTGCGGCCAGGTCTACAACAGCGCCGAGGAGTACGAGCGCCTCGCGGTACGCCTGCCGCCCCTGCTCGCCCAACGCTGATCCCACCCGGCTCCCACTCCGGCCACCCGGCGACCGGCGGGTCGCCGAGGGGCAGCAGCCGTACCGGGACCGGCCCGAGCAGGGCGAGCGGGTCGAGGTACTCCTCGCCGCGCCGCAGGCCCCAGTGCAGGCAGGCCGAGGTGGGACAGCCGGTGTGTCCGGGTGACAGCTCTCCCAACGGCGTGCCGGCCGTGACCCGCGTACCGGCTCGCACCGACGGGCGCACCGGCTCGTAGGTGGTGCGCAGGCCGTCGGTGTGCCCCACGGTGACCACCGGCCGACCGGCGACCAGGCCCGCGAAGAGCACCACTCCGGCACCCGCCGACCGGACCACGGCGCCCGCCGGGGCGGCCAGGTCGACACCCCGGTGGCCCGCCAGCCACGGCTGGGGCGGCGGATCGAAGTCACGGACCGGCCGGGGCGGACCGTCCAGCGGCCATCGGAAGCTCAGCCCCCGCGCCGCTCGCGGCAGGTCGGGCACCGGCGGGGGCACCGGCTCGACGGAGACCGGAGCCCGGACGACCGGAGCGGACCCGACAGCGGCCAACGACCGCGCGAACCGATTCGGCCCGGCAGAAGCCAAGGCCCGGACGGACCCGTCCGGAACCCCCGCCAACGCGGCCGTCACCGGGACGGGGTGGGCAGCCGTCAACGCCACCACCGTCGCAGCCGCCAGTGCCGCCCGAATCCTCGTCCCCCGTCGCGTCAAGCCTGTCACAGGCCGCAGCGTGCCCGGTGGGGCGAATCAGTGCCACCGGCAGACCGTCACCTGTGGACAACCGGACGCCCTGTGGACGAGCACCCGTTCCCCCCGATGATCTGCTATGCGTGCTCGGGCTCGGCGGTCGGGTGGCTAGGTGCTCAGCCAGGACGTCAGCATCTGCCGGTACGCGGGGCACCCGTGCTGCCGATGGCCGGCGGTTCGTCGGCGAGCATGGCGTACGAGTCGGCCGGCGGGGTGGGTTCGGTGAGATCGAGGTACCAGTCGTTGCTGCGCATCAGGGTGCCGCTGCCCGGTGGGTACTCGAAGTCGCAGGCCCCGAGACGAGTGAAGCCCAGGCGATTGCAGATGGCGTTCGAGGAAGCGTTGTCGACCGAGGGGAACGCGTGCAGGCTGCGGGGATTGTCGGGCCGGCCGGCGGCTGCGCGCACGATGGCGATGAGAGCGGTGCCGGCTGCGGTGGCGACACCCCGACCCTGGAAGGGCGGTAGCACGTTCCAGCCGGTTTCGTAGATCTGCCTACCGTGCCAGGCCCGCTGGTGGTAGGCGATACTGCCGACCATCTCGTCACCCAGCACGATGGCGAACATGCAGCCACGGCCGGTTTCCGACATGGCGAGGTAACGGCGGTGGCGGGCGAGCAACCTGTCCTCGGGCTCGGGACCGCCGACGTGCCGGCGCATGTGCGGGGTGTTGATCCGTCGCAGGAGACTGAGCGCGGACTCCGACCAGGGTTCAAGGCGAATGTCCATGTCGCGCAGTCTGCCGGCGGTCCGCCCGTCCAGCATCTGCTTTCGACTCGGCAGGGCGTTCGGTAAGCCGTCTTTCTTTCTTACCGACCCGACCCGACCCGGGCCGGGCCGGGCCGGTCGCCGGCAGGGAGCGCTGGCAGCCGATCCCTAGGCTGACGCGATGGCCCTCGACTGGTACGACTGGCACGCCGACTACGACGACCCGGACTCCCCGCTGTCCCAACGCCTCGCCGAGGTACGACGGGTGGTCGGCGCGGCCCTCGACCGCGCGCCCGCCGGGCCGCTCCGGGCGGTCAGCCTCTGCGCCGGCCAGGGACGGGACCTGGTCCCCGTCCTGGCGGAGCACCCCCGGGGCGTCGACGTCACGGCCCGGCTGGTCGAACTCGATCCGCGCAACGCCGAGGTGGCCGCCGGGGCCGTCCGGGCCGCCGGACTCACCCGGGTGGAGGTGGTACGGGCCGACGCCGCGCGTACCGACGTCTGGGCCGACCTCGTGCCCGCCGAGATCGTCATGGTCTGCGGCCTGTTCGGGAACATGACCAATGCCAGCGTCCGAGCGGTGGTACGCCACTGCGGGCAGCTCTGCGCGACCGGGGGCACCGTCGTCTGGACCCGGCACCGGGGCGCGCCGGACCTGGTGCCGACGATCTGCGACTGGTTCGTCGAGGAGGGCTTCGAGTTGCTCTCCCTCACCGAGCCGACCGTCCCCAGCGCGGTGGGGGCGCACCGTCTCATCGAGCGGCCCCGTCCGCTGCCACCGGGAGTCACCATGTTCGAGTTCGCCGACCGGCCACACCGACCGCGCACTTTCGCCGACCAGTCGCGCTGACCGCGCACTTTCGTCGGCCGGGAGCACTGACCGCGCCACTGTGGAGGGGCCACCCCGGCCGGACCGAGCAGTGGGTGGGCGGCGGGTAGGCGGTGGCGTCTCGGGCGGTACCGGCTGGGGTCGGGGCGGCCGCCGGCCGGGTCGGGGATCGGCCGGCGGGTCGGACGGGTGGGGTCAGCTACCGAAGCCGG
This sequence comes from Micromonospora pallida, assembly GCF_900090325.1. NCBI lineage: Bacteria > Bacillati > Actinomycetota > Actinomycetes > Micromonosporales > Micromonosporaceae > Micromonospora > Micromonospora pallida. The sequence continues at coordinate 4,384,955 of NZ_FMHW01000002.1, forward strand.
AGTCAGCGGGCAGGGAGATGTCCGGCTTTTCCAGTTCCTCGACGTTGACGTCCTTGAACGTCATGACCCGGACATTCTTGACGAACCGGGCAGGACGGTACATGTCCCAGACCCAGGCGTCGTGCATCTCGACCTCGAAGTAGACCTCGCCGTCCGAGTTGCGCACGTGCAGGTCGACCTGGTTGGCGAGGTAGAACCGGCGCTCGGTCTCCACCACGTAGGAGAACTGGCGGACAATGTCGCGGTACTCCCGGTAGAGCTGAAGCTCCATCTCGGTCTCGTACTTCTCGAGATCTTCCGCGCTCATCGCACTCCGCCCTCCATGACCACATCTTCCCCCACCGGTACCGGCGGTCGAGGCTGCTCGCCCAACGCCACGCCGACGGTACCCCCTGACCGCCCCGAACGCTCTACCGGCTGGTGGCCGTCGGCTACGGCAGGGCGCCGGGACCGGGGTGGACGCCCGTCCCGGCCCGACACCGCCGCCACGTTGACGTACGAGAAACGGTGCTCCGCGCACGGCCCATGCGCCCGCAGCGCGGCGGTGTGCTCGGCGGTGATGTACCCCTTGTGCTCGGCGAAGCCGTACCCCGGGTATCGGGTGTCCAGGTCCACCATGATCCGGTCTCGGGTGACCTTGGCGAGCACGCTCGCCGCGGCGACGCACGCGGCGACCCGATCGCCCTTCCAGACCGCCAGCCCCGGCACCTCCAGGCCGTCGACGGGGAAGCCGTCGGTCAGCACGTACTCCGGCCGGGTGCCGAGTGAGGCGAGCGCCCGGCGCATCGCGGCCAGGTTGCACACGTGCAGTCCCCGGGCGTCGACCTCGTCGGCCGGGATCACCACCACCGCGTACGCCAGGGCGCGGGTGACCACTTCCTCGTACACCCGTTCCCGGCTGGTTGGGGTGAGCAGCTTGGAGTCGGCCAGCCCGTCGATCTCGCCCCGCCGCCCCTCGGGCAGCACCGCCGCGGCGGCCACCAGCGGCCCCGCACAGGCGCCCCGACCGGCCTCGTCCGCTCCCGCGACGTACCGGAAGCCCCGGCGTTGCAGCGCCCGTTCCAGGGCGTAGAGGCCGCCGTCGCGGCGGACCACGGTACGCGGCGGCGTCAGCACCCCGCCCCACCTCCCAGCACCCGGGTCAGCAGCGCCGGCAGCTCCACCGGGTAGTACCGCTCGGTGGTGGCCGCCAGCTCGTCGCGGGGCCACCAGCGGTGCCCGGTGACGCTGGCCCGCTCGACCTCGTCGAAGCCTGCGGTGTCCACCTCCCAGGCGGGCACCCGGACCAGGAAGAAGTCCTGCTCCTGCCGGTACCACACCCCATCGAACGGGAACTCGATCGTCTCCCGCCACACCGGCGGCCCCAGCTCGGCGGGGGCGAGTCGGAGCCCGGTCTCCTCGGCCAGTTCCCGGGCCGCGCCGACGGCCGGTTCCTCACCGCCGGACAGCCCGCCGCCCGGGGTGAACCAGTACCCGAAGTCGGGGCGGCCCGGGTCGAACCCCTGGAAGAGCAGGACCCGCCCGGCCGCGTCGACCAGCAGGACGCGCGCCGCGCGCCGAGGGGTGTGGGCAGTCACCTCTCCAGCCTGCCAGACCGGCCAGGGGCCGACTGCGGCCACCCTTGGCCCGGTCCGGGTGTCGCGATCCGGCACGGCGTACGTCAGGGGTTCGGAATGCCCTTGAAACCGCTTGGCACCGACAGCCAGGTGGCCCGGCTCACCGGCCAGAAGACGGTGAAGGCCCGGCCGACCACGTCGTCCACCGGGATGGTGGCCTGGTCGATGTCCTGGAGCCGCTCCCAGTGCTCCAGCGAGTCGCCGGAGGCCGCCCGGTGGTCACCCATGACCCAGAGTCGCCCCTTCGGGATGGTGACGTCGAACTCCTGGTCAGCGGGCTTGTCCCGCTGCCCGTTCATGGAGAAGATGTACGGCTCGTCGAGCGACTTGCCGTTGATCGTCAACCGGTCCTGCTCGTCGCAGCAGACCACGTGGTCGCCCCCGACGCCGATCACGCGCTTGATGTAGTCCTCGCCGTCCGGGTTGCCGCTCCACTCGACCGGCGCCTTGAAGACGATCACCTCTCCGCGTTCCGGGGAGCGGAAGTCGTAGACCAGCTTGTTGACCAGCACCCGGTCGTTGATCTGGAGAGTGTTCTCCATCGACGGCGAGGGGATGTAGAAGGTCTGCAACACGAAGGCGCGAACCAGCACCGCTACCAGGATCGCCACACCCAGGAGGACCGGCAGCTCCTTCCAGAAGGAGCTGCGGGGCTTGTCGGTCTGCTCGTCTATCACGAGTGGAGCCTACGTCGCCCGACGCGCATCGATCGACCGGAACTCGCGACAACCCTGCCCACGGCGAGCAGCGGGGCGAACGGCAACACCTGGCCGACCGGCTCCGGCGTGGCCGGCACGGGTGCGGCGGCCACCACGTCGACCTGCGCGAACGTCTCCGGAACCGGCAGCGACGCCCAGCGGGAGGAGGGCCAGACGATCAGGAAGGCCCGGCCCACCACGTTGTCGATCGGCACCGGCCCCTGGCAGCGGGCGTCCTGCGAGACCAGTCGGTGGTCACCGAGCACGAAAATCTGCCCGGCCGGGACGACCACCTCGTCGAACCGGCGCGACCGGCACTCGCGGGAGTCGGGCGGCAGGTCCAGCGGGGAGTCGCGCAAGACGTACGGCTCGTCGAGCCCGACGCCGTTCACGGTGACCCGGCCCTGCTCGTCGCAGCAGGCGACCCGGTCCCCGGGAATGCCGATCACCCGCTTGATGAAGTCCTTCTCGCCGGGGCGGCTCACCCCGACCAGGTCGCCGAGGGTCTGGCCGAGCTTGCCCAGGAAGCCCGGTTCCGGCAGGCCGTCCACCTGGGGCACCCACCGGTCGGTGCCCCGGAACACGACCACCTCGCCCCGGGCCGGGTCACGGACGTCGTAGACGACCTTGTTGACCAGCACCCGGTCCCCGACCAGCAGGGTGTCCTCCATCGACCCGGACGGGATGAAGAACGCCTGGAGCAGGAACGTGCGGATCAGCACGGCCAGACAGAACGCGACGATCAGCAGCAGGGGCAGTTCCTGCCAGAGCGGCATCTGCCGGCGGGGACGCCGGGACCGGCGTCGCCACGGGTCGACCGCACTCTCCTCGTCCACCGACCGCACCACGCCCACTCCCCGGTCACCCGCAAACGACTACCGCCCGCGAGCCTCGTCGAGGCTCCACGGGCGGTGGAGGTCCGTCACCACGGCTGCGCCCGCCCGACCAGAGTAGTGCGCCCGGGTCGGGGGCGTCCGCCGTGCCGGCCGGTGTGGCGGCGAGATCAGCTCGGCTGCTTCTCGCGCTTCTCCTTGATCTTGGCCTTCTTGCCCCGCAGCTCACGCAGGTAGTAGAGCTTGGCCCGACGGACGTCACCACGGGTCACGATCTCGATGCGGTCGATCGCCGGGCTGTTGATCGGGTAGGTCCGCTCGACGCCGACGCCGAAGCTGATCTTGCGGACGGAGAAGGTCTCGCGCAGACCGCCACCCTGGCGGCGGATGACCACGCCCTGGAAGATCTGCACACGGGACCGGTTACCCTCGACGACCCGCGCGTGCACCTTGACGGTGTCACCGGCACGGAAGTCGGGGAGGTCGGTCCGCTTGGACTGGGCGTCAAGGGCGTCCAGGATGTTCATCGCTGCAACCTCGTAAGGCTCACGGCGCACCGGTCGTCGGCACGCGAACGGGTGGTTCTGATCCTCGGGTGGTGGTCGGTGGTGGCGACCCCGGTTCGGGGATCCTCATCTCGACCCCGGTCGGGGATCCTCGTATCCGCCCGCGGCGCGAGCGGATACGGCAACCTCCCTACTTTGCCATATCCCGTTCCGGCGCCCGAAACCCGGCCCGGTCGAGCGCCGCCCGGTCCTTCTTGTCGAGGTCCTCGCCGAGGGCGGCGAGCATGTCCGGTCGGCGTGCCGCGGTCCGCCGCAGCGCCTCGTCCCGCCGCCAGCGGGCGATCCGGCCGTGGTCACCGGAGCGGAGGATCTCCGGCACCTCGTGCCCGCGCCAGCTCGGCGGCTTGGTGTAGACGGGTGCCTCGAGCAGCCCGTGCGCGTGCGACTCCTCGTCCAGCGAGCCGGCGTTGCCGAGCACGCCGGGCAGCAACCGGGTGACCGCCTCCAGAATCACCAGCACCGCCACCTCCCCGCCGAAGAGGACGTAGTCGCCGAGGGAGACCTCGGTCACCGGCATCCGGGTGGCGGCGTGCTCCAGCACCCGCTGGTCGATGCCCTCGTACCGACCGCAGGCGAAGAGAAGGTGTTCCTCGGCGGCCAGCTCGTGCGCCATCGCCTGGCTGAACGGGGCGCCGGCCGGGGAGGGGACCAGCAGCCGGGGCGGCGCGGCGTCCGCCGGGGCCAGCGCGTCGAGCGCCTCGCCCCACGGCTCCGGCCGCATCACCATGCCCGGTCCGCCGCCGTACGGCGTGTCGTCGACCGTGCGATGCACGTCGTGGGTCCAGGTCCGCAGGTCGTGTACGGCCAGCCGGAGCACCCCCCGGGCCCGGGCCCGGCCGATCAGCGACAGGTCGAGCGGGGCGAGGTACTCCGGAAAGATCGACACGACGTCGACACGCATGGCGGGGGTCGCTCCTGCGGGTGTTACGGGCGCAGCCGGTGTCACAGGTCGAGCAGCCCGCCCGGCGGGTCGACGACGACCCGTCCGCCGGCCAGGTCGACCTCCGGCACGATCGCCCGGACGAACGGGATCAACGCGGTACGCCCCTCGGGGCGACGCACCACCAGCAGGTCGGAGGCGGGCGCGTGGTCGATACGAGCCACCTCGCCCAGGTGCTCACCCGTCGGGGTGACCACGGCCAGCCCGACGAGCTGGTGGTCGTGGAACTCCTCCGGGTCCTCCGGCGGCGCGAGGCCGGCGCTGTCCACGGCGAGCAGCGTGTTCCGCAGCGCCTCGGCGATGTCGCGGTCGAGCACGCCCTCGAAGGCGACCAGCAGACGGCCCTGGTGCCAGCGGGCGGCCTCGACGGTCAACTGGGCGGGGACCTGGTACGGCACGCCCGGCCCGGGGGCCGGGTTCGCGGGCTTCGCCCCCGGTTCGGTGGTCAACACCGAGCCGGGGGCGAACCGCGTTTCGGGCTCGTCGGTCCGCACCTCCACGGTGACCTCACCATGGATACCGTGCGGCTTACCGATCCTGCCGACGACGAGAAGCATCAGTACGAGTCGACGATGTCGACGCGTACCCCGCGTCCGCCGATGGAGCCGATCACCTGGCGCAGCGCCTTGGCGGTCCGGCCGGACCGGCCGATCACCGTGCCGAGGTCCTCCGGGTGCACGCGGACCTCGAGCCGCTTGCCCCGACGGGAGTCCACCAGCCGGACGCGCACGTCGTCCGGGTGGTCGACGATGCCCTTGACCAGGTGCTCCAGGGCCGGACGGATGGCCACGTCAGGCCTGCTCGCCGGCGTCCGCGGCGGCGGCCGGCTCCTCGGCCTTCGGCGCCTCGGCCTTCTCGGCCTTCTTCGCCGGCTTGGCCGGGGTGTCGGCCAGTCCGGCAGCGGCCTTCGCCTCGGCCTCGTACGCCGCCTGGCGGTCGACCCGCTCGGCGGCGACCTTCAGCGGCGGCGGGGCCGGCAGGCCCTTGAACTTCTGCCAGTCACCGGTCAGCTCCAGCAGTCGCTGCACCGCCTCGCTCGGCTGCGCGCCGACGGACAGCCAGTACTGGACCCGCTCCGACTTGACCTCGATGACCGAAGGGTCCTCCTTCGGCTGGTAGATCCCGACGAACTCGATCGCGCGACCGTCACGCTTCGTGCGCGAGTCGGCGACGACGATGCGGTACTGCGGGTTGCGGATCTTGCCCATCCGCAGGAGCCGGATCTTTACGGCCACAGTCTTTTCGCTCCTGTTGCGATTCTCACCGGCCCGAACGGGCGGTGCGGCGGGTGAGAGCCGACCGGCACAGTGGGGATGGGCCGGGGACTGCTCGGTGGACTGGCGGGTGCCCGGGTTAGAGGGCGCCGAACACGCGCCGGATACCAGCGAGCCATTGTGCCAGATTCCCGGCCGAACCCTCACACCGGGTCGGCGGACACCCGCCGTCCGCTCCGACCCACCTCACGAACGGGGCGGGCCGGCGTCAGCAGACGGGTGAGGGCCGTCCGCGAACGGGTGGGGGCCCGTCAACGGACGGGTGGGCGGTCCCAGCCGGGCGGCAGGGCCGGCGGGGCGGCCCACTCCGGCGGTGGGGTGAATTCGCACCAGGTGCCGTCGAAGGGGAACTTCCCCGCCTCGGCGAGCGCGATGACCCGCCGCCCCTCGGCGCGCACCGCGGCCTCGTCGGTCACCCAGTAGTGCTCGGGGAGGGCGAGCCGCTCGGCGAACTCGTCCTCGTCCTTCCACTGCCAGCTCAGGTCCGGTCGCACCACCACGTCGAGGTCCTGGTCGACCATGTCCACCCCGGCGAGGTCACCGTCGTCCCAGCGGACGGCGGGCTCCTCCAGGTTGACGTACCAGTTGGCGAACCGTCCCGTCTCGTCCTGGAACCACCAGACCGAGTGGCGGGCTCCGGTGGGCAGGAACTTCAGCAGCGGAGGGCCGTTCCACCGGTGGACCGCCAGCCCGTACGACGGGGAGGCCGCCCACTCGGTGAACGGCATGGTCCGCATGCCCCGCCCGTCGGCGCTGACCTCGCTGGCCACCGGGGTGTCCCGGGCCACCCAGACCAGCAGGCCGCGCTCATCGTCGCTGACCACCCGGGCCGGTCGGACCCAGCCGATCCGGCCCCGCCGCACGTTGCGATGCACGATCAGTCGCCCCGGTTCGAACCGCACCCGCGCCTCCCCGTTCGCCGTCCCGCCTGCACGCCCGCAGGCCTGCCTGCAGGGGACCCCTGCTACTCATAAAGCGGTAACAGGGGTCCCCTGCTACCACCTCACACGTCAGTACGCCCGGGCGAGGATGGCCACCAGGTCGGACTCGTCCTCCGAGTCGGGCACGGAACCGTCGGCCCGGAGCAGGCAGCGCACCGTCACGCCCTGGGCGTTCGCCTCGGCCTCGCCCGCGACGCCCACCGCCGACCACGGCACCCGGGCCCAGCCGGTGGCGGCGGCCTCGATCGCCTCGGCCAGGGTGGCCACCTCGCGGGTCCGGGACTCGCGGTGGGCCAGCGCCTGGTCGTACAGCGCCTGCTGGTCGGCGGCCAGCGCCGCGTGCACCGCGCCGACCACGTCGGCCACCGGCACCGGGGTCTTCGAGCCGTCCGTACGGCGGACCAGCACCGCGTTGCCGGCGGCCAGGTCGCGGGGGCCGACCTCGACGCGTACCGGGTAGCCGCGCAGCTCGGCGTCGACGGCCCGGCGGCCGAACGGGGTGTCGGTGCGGTCGTCGAGCGCGACCCGGACCCCGGCGTCGCGCAGCGCGTCAGAAAGCTTTCGCGCCGCCTCCCCCACGCCCTCGCCGTCCTTGACCACCATCACGTACGCCTGGATCGGCGCCAGCTTCGGCGGCACCCGCAGGCCGTTGTCGTCGCCGTGGCACATGATCAGGCCGCCGAGCATCCGGGTCGAGGTGCCCCAGGAGGTCGTCCAGGCGTGCTCCCGGCCGCCCTCGGCGGAGGAGTAGGTGATGTCGAACGCCTTGGCGAAGTTCTGCCCCAGTTCGTGGCTGGTGCCGAGCTGGAGCGCCTTGCCGTCGCCCATCATGCCCTCGAGGGTGTAGGTCGCGGTCGCCCCGGCGAACCGTTCCCGGGCGGTCTTCAGACCCACCTGCACCGGGATCGCCAGCACGTTGACCATCAGGTCCTCGTACGCCTCGTGCAGGATCTTCCGGGCGTAGGCCCGCGCGTCCTCACGGGTGGCGTGCGCGGTGTGCCCCTCCTGCCAGAGGAACTCGCTGGTGCGCAGGAAGATCCGGGGGCGCAGTTCCCAGCGGACCACGTTGGCCCACTGGTTGAGCAGCAGCGGAAGGTCGCGGTAGGAGTCCACCCACTTGGCCATGAACTCGCCGATGACCGTCTCGCTGGTCGGCCGGACCACCACCGGCTCGGCGAGCTGCTTGCCGCCACCGTGGGTGACCACCGCCAGCTCGGGCGAGAAGCCCTCGACGTGCTCGGCCTCCCGCTTGAGGTAGTTCTCGGGGATGAAGAGCGGGAAGTACGCGTTCTCCGCCCCGGCGTCCTTGATCCGGGCGTCCATCTCGGCCTGCATCCGTTCCCAGATGGCGTAGCCGGCCGGTCGGATGACCATGGTGCCCCGCACCGGCCCGTTGTCGGCGAGCTTCGCCTTGGCGATCAGGTCCTGGTACCAGCGGGGAAAGTCCTCCGCACGGGGAGTGAGCACGCGTGCCATGACCGGACATCCTATGCGCCCGGTCGACAGAGGCCGCGACCGGTCACGACGCGTCCCGATCCCCGGTCCACCCTCCCTGGTTGATCAAGAGGTTCGCGTCACCGGCGCCGTCGGATCCGGACGCGAACCTCTTGATCAACGCGGGAAAAGCGGTGGGGGTCAGCGGGGGTGGCCGCGGAGGACCACACGGGTGGGGGCGCGGAGTACACGCAGGTCGCGGCGAGGGTCCTCGGGGTAGACGACCAGGTCGGCGGGGCCGCCCTCGGTGAGCCCGCCGAAACCGAGCCAGGCGCGGCCACCCCAGGAGGCGGCGGCGAGCACGTCCGTCGGAGACATCCCGGCCCGCTCGTGCAGCAGCAGCATCTCGTCGACGGCGAGCCCGTGGTCGATGCCACCGCCCGCGTCGGTCCCCACGTAGATCGGCACACCGGCCTCGTGGGCCGCCCGGACCACGGTGGGGAAGCTGTCCCGCAGGGCGAGCATGTGGTCGGCGTACCCGGGGAACTTCTCCCGCGCCTGGTCGGCGATCCCGCCGAAGGTCTGAATGTTGATCATCGTGGGGACCAGCGCGGTCCCGCGTCGGGCCATCTCGTCGATGAGGTCGAGGCTGAGGCCGGTGCCGTGCTCGACCGAGTCGACCCCGGCCCGCACCATGATCGCGACAGCCTCCTCGGAGAAGGTGTGCACGGCCGCCCGTACCCCGGCGGCGTGGGCGGCCTCGACCGCCGCGGCCATGGTCGCCGCGTCCCAGGCCGGGGCGAGGTCCCCCACCCCCCGGTCGATCCAGTCGCCGACCAGCTTGACCCAGCCGTTGCCGGCCTTGGCCTGCGCGGCCACCGTCGCGGCGACCTCCGACGCGGGCACCTCCACGCCGATGTCCCGCAGGTAGCGCCGGGGCGGGGCGATGTGCCGGCCGGCGCGGGCCAGGCGCGGCACGTCGGGGTCGTCGTCGAGTTCCGGGTACGGGTACGGCGAGCCGGCGTCCCGGATGGCGAGCACTCCGGCGTCCCGGTCGACGATGGCCAACTGTCGGGCCTGCTCCAGCGACGCGACCGGCGCGCTGCCCCGGGCGATACCGATGTGGCAGTGCGCGTCGACCAGACCGGGCAGGACGTACCCGCCGTCGGCGATCGTCTCCGCGCCGGCGACCGGCTCGAAGGTCACCCGGTCCCCCACCAGCCACAGGTCGCGCTCCTCGTCGTCGGGGAGCAGCACGCCGCGTACGTGCCAGGCCATTCGTCCTCCGTCTCAGCCGGTAGCGAGGTCGGAGATCATTCTTCCCCGCCGGACCGGAACCTGCTTCCCCGTCGGGCCGGAACCCGCCGGCCGGGCCGGCATCACGAAATAATGCCAACCAACTTCAAAAGCGGCGCAATGGGTCGGTCGAGAGGGCACAACACCGGCAGAGCTGTTCGTAGTTGAGTCAGCACACACCGTGATACGAACGGTCGATTGACAGATTTATTTATATACGCCTGTCTTGCTGTCGCGTGCCGCCGGGATCAGGATGCACCGATGGGTTCCCGGGCACCGGGACTCTCCTGTTCGCCTCATGAAGGAGCGTCACAACCGTGTCATCACGAAGATGGCGTGTGGCAGCGCTCGGCCTCGCGGTCGGCCTGACCATCCCTGTCGGCGTCGTCGGGCAGTCCGCCTCGGCCGCGCCGGACCAGGCCGACCCCGCGCGGGCGGTGGCCGCCAAGGTCGACAAGAAGGTCACCAAGCGGATCGCCGACACCGGGAAGTCGTCCTTCTGGGTCTTCCTCGACAGCCAGGCCGACCTGAGCACGACGGCGAAGCTGCGCACCAAGACGGAGAAGGCCGGCGCCGTGCTGCGGGCCAAGACCGCCCACGCCGAGCGCAGCCAGGCCGGGCTCCGTGGCCTGCTCACCAAGCGGGGGGCCGAGTTCACGCCCTTCTGGCTGGTGAACACCATCAAGGTCACCGGTGACGCCAAGCTCCTCGAGGAGTTGGCCACGCGCGACGAGGTCCGCGAGATCGTCGCCGACGACCCGGTGAGCATCCCCGAGCCGCTTCCCGGTGAGACCGTCGCGACGGTGAACGGCGTCGAGTGGAACATCGACCGGATCAACGCCCCCCGGGTCTGGAACGAGATGGGCGTCCGGGGCGAGGGCATCGTCGTCGCCAACATCGACACCGGGGCCAACTACCTGCACCCCGCCCTCAACGCCAGCTACCGGGGCCGCAGCGCCGACGGCAGCTACGACCACAACTACAACTGGTTCGACCCGTCCGGCGCGTGCAGCACCGACGCGCCCTGCGACAACAACGACCACGGCAGCCACACCATGGGCAGCATGGTCGGCCTGGACGGCGAGAACATCGTCGGCGTCGCCCCGAACGCGAAGTGGATCGCCGCCAAGGGCTGCGAGTCCAGCTCCTGCTCCCGGGCCTCGCTGCTGTCCTCCGGGCAGTGGATGGTCGCGCCGACCGACCTGAACGGCCAGAACCCGCGCCCGGACCTCGCGCCGGACATCGTCAACAACTCGTGGGGCAACACCACCTACGACCCGTGGTACGCCGAGACCGTCTCGTCCTGGGTGGCCGCCGGCATCTTCCCGGCGTTCTCCAACGGCAACAGCGGTCCGGGCTGCAACACCTCGGGCAGCCCCGGCATGTACTCGATCAGCTACAGCTCCGGCGCGTTCGACGTGAACAACGCGATCGCCAGCTTCTCCAGCCGGGGCACTGGGGAGAACGGCGAGATCAAGCCAAACATCGCCGCCCCGGGCGCGAACGTCCGCTCGGCCACCCGCACCGGCTACGGCTCGTTCAGCGGCACCTCGATGGCCTCGCCGCACACCGCAGCCGCGGTGGCGCTGATGTGGTCGGCCTCCCCCGCCATCCACGGGGACGTCGCCGCCACCCGGGCCATCCTGGACCAGACCGCCATCGACGTGAACGCCCTCACCTGCGGCGGCACCGCCGCGAAGAACAACATCTTCGGTGAGGGGCGGCTCGACGCGTTCGCGGCGGTCAACGCGACCCCGCGCGGCGCGCTCGGCACGATGAACGGCACCGTCACCTCCGGTGGCGCGGCGTTGACCGGGGCCACCGTCACCGTGACCGGCCCGATGACCCGGACCGGCGCCACCGCCGCCAACGGCTCGTACGGCTTCGACCGACTCATGGTCGGCGACTACACCATCACGGTCAGCAAGTTCGGCTACGTCACCGCCACCGGGCAGGCGACGGTCACCGAGAACCAGACGGTCACCAAGGACATCGTCGTCCAGCAGGCCCCCTCGGCCACGCTCAGCGGCACGGTGAGCACCTCCGCCGGACCGGCGGCGGGCGCGGCCGTGACCGTGCTGAACACCCCGCTCACCGCCACCGCGGACGCGCAGGGCAACTACTCGGTCACCGTCCCGCAGGGCAAGTACGACGTCCGCTTCACCCACGCGTACCGGTGTGCGGACGCGGTCACCCAGCCGACGACGGTCAACGCCGACACCGACCTCGACGTCACCCTGCCGGACCGGGTGGACGGCTTCGGCTACGCCTGTGGCGGGGCCGGCGGCGAGTTCGTCCCCGGCACCCAGCGCCTCACGCTGACCGGCGACGACACCACCACCGCGGTCTCCCTGCCGTTCCGGGTGCCGCTGTACGGCAAGTCGTACAAGGACGGCTGGGTCAGCACCAACGGCGTGCTCGGCTTCGGCACCGCCTCCAGCAACCGGGTCAACACCACCCTGCCGAGCACCATCGCGCCGAACCTGGCGCTCTACCCGTTCTGGGACGACCTGTACGTCGAGTCGGACTCCGGTGTCTACACCGCCACCATCGGGAGCGCCCCGCGCCGGACCTTCGTGGTGGAGTGGCGCAACGTGTCGCTCTTCGCGGACCGGACCGCCCGGGTGACGTTCAGCGTGGCGATCGGCGAGGACGGCTCGGTCGTCTACCGGTACAAGGACATCGACGGCACCGGCGGGGAGACCGCCAGCGGGGCCACCATCGGCCTGGAGAACGCCACCGGCACCGCCGGCTTCGAGTACTCGTACAACGTCTCTGCCGTCGCCGAGGGCACCGCGATCGCGTTCCGGACCACCCGCACCGGTGTGCTCTCCGGCGTGGTCACCGACGCCAACGACGGACTGCCGGTGGCCGGAGCCACGGTCACCGCGACCGCTGGTGACGTCACGGTCAGCGACACCTCGGACGCCACCGGCCGGTACCTGATCCAGGCCCCGGCCGGCGAGGTCGCGCTGAACCTGGCCCAGCAGAACTACGAGGCCGCCACCGACACGGTCACCGTGGCCGCCGGCGGCTCGGAGTCCCGGTCGGCGGCGCTGCGCACCGCGCGCATCGGCGCCAACGTCGGCAGCCTCACGGTGACCGCCCCGGCCGCGCAGACCCGCAGCCGGTCGATCGCCCTGAGCAACACCGGCGCCCTCGGCACCGACGTGACGGTGACCGAACTGGACGTCGACGGCTTCCCGGCGGACTTCGGCTGGCTGGATCTGTCCGGCACCACCGCCACGGTGGCGGCCGGTGGCCGGCACACCGTCGGGGTGACGATCCGCACCACCGGGCTGGCCCCGGGCAGCCACCACCAGGCGAAGGTGCAGATCAGCTCGGCCAGCGGCCGGAAGCCGGTGACCGTGCTGCCGGTCACCCTGGTCGTGCCGAGCTACACGCTGGCCATCGACGCCGGGGGCACCACCGGCCGGGCCGACGTCGAGGGGCAGACCTGGGCGCCCGACCAGGCGTACGCCGCCGGCCAGGCCGGGTACCTCGGCACCTCCAGCCGGCGGACCACCACCACGGCCATCACCGGCACCAACGACTCGGCCCGCTTCGCCACCCAGCGCGAGGGGATGCACGAGTACCGGGTCGACGGGCTCGCCGACGGCTGGTACACCGTCGAGCTGGACTTCGCCGAGCTCAAGCAGCAGCGGCCGGACAAGCGCGTCTTCGACGTGCTGCTGGAGGGCCAGGAGGTGCTGCCGTCGCTGGACGTAGCCGGTGAGGTCGGCAGCTTCGCCGCGCTGAACCGCACGTTCACCGTCCAGGTGACCGACGGGCAGCTCAACATCCGGTTCGTCACGCACGCCGGGTACGGCCAGCCGATCGTCAACGCCCTCCGGGTGACCAACCGCCCGGACCTCGGCGTCTGACCTGAGGTGAGCAAGAGTGGGGCCCGGCCTTCCGGCCGGGCCCCACGTTCGTATCCGGGTCAGGCCCCGCGTTCCAACACCGCCCGCCGCCGGGCGGTCAGCGCCGGCAGGTCGACCGAGACCTTCCAGGGCCGTTCGGTGACGAAGACGTCGTCGGTGTGGGTGACCACGTCGTACTCTCCCCGCGGCCCGAGGGTGTACTCGGTGAGCGTGATCCGCTCGTGCAGGGGGTCGACCACCCAGTACGTCGACACCCCCGCGTGCGCGTACACCTTCGCCTTGTCGTACAGGTCGCGGAAGTTCGAGGTGGGCGAGATGACCTCGACCGCCAGCAGGGCACCGTCGACCGGCACCGGGCTGCGGTCGGCGTGTTCCCGGCGAATCGCCACCACGTCCGGGCGGGGTTCGTTACGCCGGTCGATCCGCACCGACAGGTCGAAGCTGACGAAGTACTCGGGCGGGCAGTCGGCTTCGAGTGCGAGCAGCAACCGGACACACATGTCCTGGTGCAGGGCAGTGGGGGACGGCAAGATCAGCCTTCCGTTGACCAACTCGTACGGAAGGTCCTTCGGCAGGCCGTCGAGGTCGTCGACCGTCCACTCCGACCGCTCGGGCAGGATGGGCGCCGCAGTCATGGGGTTCTCCTTCCAGGGGACCCCGTCACCGTAAGCGTCCATCACATCACCCTAGGTCATCGACACGCGGTCAGCCCTGCTTGCCGCCGCCACCCTTGCCGAACTTGTTGAAGTCGATCTTCGGGAGCTTGAAGCCCGGCGGCAGACCGCCCTGCCCACCCAGGTCGTTCGGGTTCAGCCCTGGCGGGAGCTGGGGCATGCCACCCGGGAACCCGCCGGGCATCCCGGCGCCCGCACCGGCGCCGGTCCGCGGCCGGTTGCCGCCCTTGGTGCCCTTGCGCTTGTTCTTCGGGCTCTTGGTGGCCTTGCGCCGGCCCGCCCCGGGCAGCCCCATCATGCCGCCCATCTGCTTCATCATCTTCTGCGCGTCGGCGAAGCGGTTGAGCAGCTGGTTGACGTCCATCACGGTGACCCCGGAGCCGTTGGCGATCCGCGCCCGCCGGGAACCGTTGATGATCTTCGGGTTGGTGCGCTCGGCCGGGGTCATCGAGCGGATGATCGCGGTGACCCGGTCGAAGTGCTTGTCGTCCAGCTCGCCGAGCTGGTCCTTCATCTGCCCCATACCGGGCATCATGGCCAGCACGTTGGCGATCGGGCCCATCCGGCGGACCGCGATGAGCTGGTCGAGGAAGTCCTCCAGGGTGAACTGCTCGCCGCCCATCAGCTTGGCGGTCATCTTCTCCTTCTGATCGGTGTCGAAGGCCTGCTCGGCCTGCTCGATCAGAGTGAGGACGTCGCCCATGCCGAGGATCCGGCTGGCCATCCGGTCCGGGTGGAAGACGTCGAAGTCCTCCAGCTTCTCGCCGGTGGAGGCGAAGAGGATCGGCTGTCCGGTGACCTCCCGGACGCTCAGCGCGGCACCGCCCCGGGCGTCGCCGTCGAGCTTCGACAGCACCACGCCGGTGATGCCGACGCCGTCGCGGAACGCCTCGGCGGTACGCACGGCGTCCTGACCGACCATCGCGTCGATGACGAAGATGACCTCGTCGGGGTCGACCGCGTCCCGGATGTCGGCGGCCTGCTGCATCATCTCGGCGTCGATACCGAGTCGACCGGCGGTGTCGACGATGACGACGTCCCGGGCGGCCCGCTTCGCGTGCTCGATCGAGGCCCGCGCCACCTGCACCGGGTCACCGGTGCCGTTGCCGGGCTCCGGGGCGTACACCTCGACCCCGGCCCGGCCACCGAGCACCTGGAGCTGCCCGACGGCGTTGGGACGCTGGAGGTCGGCGGCGACCAGCAGCGGCTGGTGTCCCTGGGCCTTGAGCCAGCGGGCCAGCTTGCCGGCGAGGGTGGTCTTACCGGAACCCTGGAGGCCGGCCAGCATGATCACGGTCGGCGGCTGCTTGGCGAACTGGAGTCGCCGCCCCTCACCACCGAGGACGGCGACCAGCTCCTCGTTGACGATCTTGACGATCTGCTGGGCCGGGTTGAGCGCCTGGGAGACCTCGGCGCCGCGTGCCCGCTCCTTGACGTTCGCGATGAAGCCCTTGACCACCGGCAGCGCGACGTCCGCCTCCAGCAGCGCCAGCCGGATCTCGCGTGCGGTGGCGTCGATGTCGGCGTCGGTGAGCCGACCCTTGCCGCGGAGCTTGGTGAAGATCCCGGAGAGGCGGTCACTCAAGGTGTCAAACACGCGAACATCCCGTTTGTCAGTGTTACGGCGGGCACAGTCAGTGGTGCGGCGGGCACAACCCGGCCGGAAACAAGAGCCGGCCACCGTTCAGGGTAGCCCGCCGCCCGTACCCCCGCCTCCAGCCGGGCACGGCCGCACCGCGCTCGGGTGGTTACAGGGGGCCCTTCCTCATCAGAATGCGGTAACAAGGTGCCCCTGCAAACACCCGGACACGGCAACCGCACTCACACGGCGGCGAGCACGGCGGCCTCCAGGCGACGCCGGGTGTCGTCGTCCGGCCCCCGTCCGACCAGGTAGAACGCGTCCACCACGTCGCCGCCGAGGGTGGAGATCCGGGCCGCCCGTACCTCGACGCCGGCCGCGTCCAACGCGCTGGCCACCCGGTAGAGCAGCCCGGCGGCGTCGGCCGCCCGCAACTCCAGCACCACGGCATCGGTCGCCGCGTCCCGGTGCCAGACCACCCGGGGAGCGGCGCCGTCGGCCCGCGCCGCCAGGGTCCGGCCGCGCAGCCGCTGGGTGACCGAGACGTCACCGGCCAGGGCGCGGCGCAGGTCGGCGGTGAGCGCGACCGGGTCCGGCGACAGGCCGTAGCGGGGCTGGACCCGGCAGGTGACCAGGGCCCGCCCGTCGACGGTGGCGGCGTCGGCGGAGACCACCTCCAGCCGGTGCAGGGCCAGGCAACCGGCCACCGTCGCGAGCAGGCCCCGACGGTCCGCCGCGGCCACCGCCACGGTGTCCTCGGTGAGCTGTACGACCGGCAGCGGCTCGGCCAGCAGCGCCGGGTCCGGGGCGGGCGGGGCGGGCAACGCGCCGGTGTCCAGTGCGGTGCGGACCCGCTCGACCAGACCGGCGACGAGTCGCCCCTTCCAGTCCGACCAGGCGGCCGGCCCGGTCGCGGCGGCGTCCGCCCGGACCAGGGCGTGCAGCAGGTCGAGGGTGCTCGGGTCACCGACCGCCTCGGCGACCCGGGTGATGGTCACCGGGTCGTCCAGGTCCCGTCGGGTGGCCACGTCGGGCAGGAGCAGGTGCAGCCGGACCAGCGTGCCGATCAGCGCCACCTCGGCCGGGGACAGCCCGATCCGGGCGGCCACCGCCTCGGCCAGTGGCACACCGACGGTGCTGTGGTCACCGGCGATCCCCTTGCCGATGTCGTGCAGGAACGCGCCGATCAGCAGCAGGTCGGGGCGGTCCACCTCGCGGGCGTACCGGCTGGCCTCGGCGGCGGCCTGCACCAGGTGCCGGTCGACGGTGTACCGGTGCACCGGGTTGTGCTGCGGCAGGCTGCGCAGCCGGGGCCACTCCGGCAGCCAGGCGTCGACCAGCCCGTACCGGTCGCAGGTCTCCCAGGCCGGAACCAGACCCGGACCGGACCCGAGCAGGGTGACCAGGGCGGCGCGGGCTTCCGGCGGCCAGGGCGACGGCAGCGGCGGGCAGTACGCGGCGAGCCACTCACAGGTGGCCCGGGCGATCGGCAGCCGGGTGGTGGCCGCCGCGGCGGCCACCCGCAGCGACAGCACCGGGTCGGGGCGGGCCCCGATGGCGGTCCGCGCGAGCACCAGCTCGCCGTCGTGCTCCACCACGTCCCGGGCCACCGGACGACGGATCGGCCGGCCGTCCACGCCCCGCCGACGCCGGACGCGGAGCCGGTCGGCGGCCCGCCAGGCGTCGTCCAGCGCGTGGCTGACGGTACGGGCGTCCCCGGCGACCCGGCGCAGCAGGACGTCCCCGTCGTGCCCGACGGCTGCCGGCCGCTGCGCGGCGTCGGACGGCGGTTGTCGCAGGCCGAGCAGTCGGGCCACCCCGTCGCGTTCCTGCGCGACGAGACGGTCCACCCGACGGCCGACCTGCCGGTGCAGGGCGTCCCGGACGTCCAGCAGGCGCAGGTGCGCGGCGGTGACCGCCGGGCGCAGGGCGTCGGTGAGCCCGGCGGTGGCGATGGCCCGCAGGATGCCCACGTCGCGCAGCCCGCCGGCGGCTTCCTTGAGGTCGCCCTCCAGCAGGAAGGCCAGTTCGCCGTGGGCCTGCCAGCGGCTCTCGGTCACCTCCCGCAGCGCGGGGAGCTGCCGGAGGGCGGTCCGCCGCCACTGGTCCAGGGCGGTACGCGCCAGTTCCTCGGCGAGCCGCCGGTCCCCGGCGACGTACCGGGCGTCGAGCAGGCCGAGGGAGACCTTCACGTCGTCCAGGGCCACCGAGAGGGCCTCGCCGACGGTCCGGACCGAGTGGTCCAGCCCGAGCTTGGCGTCCCAGACCGGGTACCAGACGGACGCGGCCAGCTCGTCGATGCCGGGCACCCCGTCGTGCAGGAGGACGAGGTCCAGGTCGCCGTGGGGTGCGCACTGCCGCCGGCCGAGCCCGCCCACCGCGACCAGTGCCACGCCGGGGCGGTCCGGGAGCAGGGTGGCGAGCCAGCTGTCGTACGCGGCGGCCCGGGTCTCGCGGGCCGCCGCCCCGATCCCGTCGACGGCGGCGCTGCCGTCGACAGGACCGCCCGGGGCGGCCGGGTCGACGGGACCGCCCGGAGCGGCCGGATCGGTGGGACCGCTCCCGGAAACTCCGTCGACCCCGCCGACGGCAGGATCGACCGCACCGGGACCGGGGTCACCGGGGGCGTTCCTCACTGTCGGCGGGGTCATGACGGGGCTGCGGATCAGAGGGCGTCGAGGCCGCGCTCGCCGGTACGGACCCGGACGACCTCCTCGACGGCGGTCACCCAGACCTTGCCGTCGCCGATCTTGCCGGTCCGGGCGGCGCCGACGATGGCGTCCACGACCTTCTCGACGTCGATCTCGTCGGTGAGCACCTCGACCCGGATCTTGGGCAGGAACTCGACGGTGTACTCGGCACCCCGGTAGACCTCGGTGTGCCCCTTCTGCCGGCCGTAGCCCTGGACCTCGCTGACGGTCAGGCCGGCCACGCCGAGGGCGTGCAGGGCCTCCTTCACCGCGTCCAGCTGGTACGGCTTGATGACCGCGGTCACCAGCTTCATGTCCAACCCTTCCATCGCAGAAACGTTAGCCCGCGACCTTCTCGCTGACCGGGGTGGTGGGTGTCGGCTCGGCCTTCGGCGGCGTCGTCGCCGTCGGGGTGCCGATGCCGGCCATCGCAAACGCCCCACCGGCGCTGCCGCCGGACGGCGAGAGGTCGTAGCCACTCTCCGCGTGCTCGGTGATGTCGATGCCGTTGACCTCGGCCTCGGCGGAGATCCGGAAGCCGATGGTCTTCTGGATGACGAAGCCGAGGACGAAGGCCACCACGAACGAGTAGACCGTGACGATCAGGGCGCTGAGGGCCTGTACGCCGAGCTGGGTGACCCCGCCGCCGTAGAAGAGGCCCTCGTCGGCGACGAGCGAGCTGACCGAGCTGGTGCCGAAGAGACCGATCCAGAGGCAGCCGATCCAGCCGCCGACGAAGTGCACGCCGACCACGTCGAGGGAGTCGTCGTAACCGAACTTGTACTTCAGACCGACGGCGAGGGCGCAGACCGCACCGGCGACGATGCCGAGCAGGACCGCCGCCCACGGGGCGACGAAGGCACAGGCCGGGGTGATGGCGACCAGACCGGCGATGGCACCGGACGAGGCGCCGACCAGGGTGGGCTTGCCGTCCCGGATCTTCTCCACGACCAGCCAGCCGAGGATGGCGGCGGCGGTGCAGACCTGGGTGTTGAGGAAGGCGATCGCGGTGGTCGCGTCGGCGGTCAGCTCGGAACCGGCGTTGAAGCCGAACCAGCCGAACCAGAGCAGACCGGTGCCGAGCGCCACCATCGGGACGTTGTGCGGCTTCATGGCCTCCTTGGGCCAGCCGAGCCGCTTGCCGAGCACCAGCACCAGGGCGAGCGCGGCGGCACCGGCGTTGATGTGCACCGCCGTGCCACCGGCGAAGTCCAGCGCGCCGAGGCCGGCGCCGATGAAGCCGCCGCCCCACACCCAGTGCGCGACCGGGAAGTAGACCAGGGTGGCCCAGCCGAAGGCGAAGAGCAGCCAGCCGGAGAACTTGGCGCGGTCGGAGATGGCACCGCTGATCAGGGCGACCGTGATGATGGCGAACATCATCTGGAAGGCCATGAAGACGTAGAGCGGGATGCCGGTCTCGCCCCACAGGTCGGTCTCGGCCATGAAGGTCTTGGTGCCGAGGTACTGGCCGACGTCACCGATGACGCCGCCCTGGTCGGCACCGAAGGCGATGCTGAAGCCGTAGAACAGCCAGAGGACGCTGACGAGTCCGATGGCCGAGAAGCTCATCATGATCATGTTGAGCACGCCCTTGGACCGGTTCAGACCGCCGTAGAACAGCGCCAGACCCGGGGTCATGAGCAGCACGAGCGCGGTCGACACCAGCAACCATGCGGTGTTGCCGGTGTCGATCGTCGGTGCTTCAGGCACGCTGGCCTCCTAAAGGTGAGGTTCCCTCCTTCACGGCTTCCGGGGCAGCGTCGCCCGTAGGCCGGATGCGGAAGAGCATTCGCCCCGGCTGTTTCACCTTCAGGTCCGGCCCGGTTTCCGGTCCGTCACGAGTTGTTTCGGACGTGTGAAGAAGTCCGCACTTACCGCAGGGCCCATTCGAGGGCGTGCCGTTCGTAGTCGAGCAGGCGCAGATCGCGCATCGGCCGCCGAAGGTGACCCTTGTGCACGATCCGGACGAACGCCGGGTCTCCGGCGGCGGCCATCCGGCGGATGCCCTCGACGTGGTCGACGACCCGCTTGCGGATGGTGCGGATCAGCCGGTGCCGGTCCCGGGGGATCAGCCCGTACGCGTCGGCGAAGAGCCGCAGCCTGCGCGGCCGGTCCGGGCGCTTCCAGCCGAGGGTGTAGGAGTCCCGGTCGGAGAAGATCGGCACCCAGGTCCAGGCCGCGTACGCCACGTCGTAGATCCGCGCGCCGGGTGAGGCGAGGTCGAAGTCGATCAGCCCGAGCGTGCCGTCCGGCCGCCAGATGACGTTGTGCGGGGCGGCGTCGTGGTGGCAGATGACCTCGGTGTCCGGCGGCGGTGGACCGAACGAGCGCCAGACCGCCCCGGCGGGCGGGACGAACCCGTACTGGGCGTCGTGGAACATCCGCAGCATCGTCGCCACGGTGACCAGCGCCTCGTCGGTGACCCAGTGCGGGGCGAGCGGGTACTCCCCGCACTCCCCCTCCAGGTACGACAGGACCTCCCGGTTGCGCTCGTCCATGCCGTACGCCCGGGGCGCGCCGGTGAAGCCGACGTACTCCAGGTGGCGCAACAGGGCGTGCACCGCCGGGGTCCACGGCCCGGCGTTGCGCCGGACGGTGTCGCCCACCCGGACGACGGTGCTGACGTTCCCGCCGTGCAGCGGGATCTCCTGTGCGGTCACGTACGGTCTCCCGAGGCCCGGTGCCGGTTGGTGGTACGCACGCCACCCGTCGGGGCGGCGGTCGTCGGTGGTCACCCGAGGTTACGCGTCCCGGGCGAGCGGCTCGGTGCCGAGCAGCGCGTCGACGAACTGGGTCGGCTCGAAGGGGGCCAGGTCGTCCTTGCCCTCGCCCAGGCCCACCAGCTTGACCGGAATGCCGAGTTTGCGCTGGACAGCGATGACGATACCGCCCTTGGCGGTGCCGTCCAGCTTGGTGAGCGCCACGCCGGTGACGTTGACCGCCTCGGTGAAGACCCGGGCCTGCTCCAGGCCGTTCTGTCCGGTGGTCGCGTCCAGGATGAGCAGGGTCTCGTCGATCGGGCCGTGCTTCTCCACCACCCGCTTGACCTTGCCCAGCTCGTCCATCAGGCCGATCTTGTTCTGAAGTCGACCGGCGGTGTCGATCAGGACGGTGTCGACGCCGGTGGCGATGCCCCGCTTCACCGCGTCGAAGGCGACGCTGGCCGGGTCGGCCGCCTCCGGGCCGCGTACGGTTTCCGCGCCGACCCGGCCACCCCAGGTCTCGAGCTGGTCGGCGGCGGCGGCCCGGAAGGTGTCGGCCGCGCCGAGCAGGACGCTGCGCCCGTCCGCGACCAGCACCCGGGCGATCTTGCCGCAGGTGGTGGTCTTGCCGGCACCGTTGACCCCGACCACCAGCACCACCGCCGGCACGCCCTCCTTCGGGGCGGTCCGCAGCGAGCGGTCCAACGTCGGGTCGAGCGCGTTGACCAGCTCGGCGGCGAGCAGAGCACGCAGTTCGGTGGTGGAACGGGTGCCGAGCACCCGGGTGCGCTCGCGGAGCCGGTCGACGATCTCGCGGGTGGCCTCGATGCCGACGTCGGCGGTGATCAGGCTGTCCTCGATCTCCTCCCAGGCGTCCTCGTCGAGGTGGTCCCGGCTGAGCAGGCCGAGCAGTCCCTTGCCGAAGACGTTCTGTGAGCGGGACAGCCGGGACCGCAGCCGGACCAGTCGCCCGGCGGTCGGCTCGGGCACCTCCAGCGGCGGGACCTCGATGACCGGCGGGACCTCGACCACCGGCGGCTCGACCACGACCCCGGTGGGCGCCTCGGCCGGTGGGGCGACGGGCCGCTCCTCGACCCGGGTGGGTGCCTGCGCCTCCGGCTGCCGGGCTTCCGGCCGTCGGCGCAGCTTCGGCACCACCAGCCCGACGACCGACAGGAGCAGCACACCGAGCAGGACCAGTGCGACTACGAGGTAATCCGCCATACCGAAATCCTGTCAGACGCCGCCGTCGTCGGCTCGACCACCGCGCCCGATCCCCCGGCGACGGCCGGGTGGACGGCGCGTGTCCGGGGCGTGTCAGGGGCGACGGAAGGGTGGCACGGGTGCGCCGACAGGGTAGAAATGGTGAGCCCCTCTCGTCGCCGGAGGTACCCATGCCCAGTCCCCGCCTGCTCATCGGACCGCTGTTGCGGCGGGTCGTCGGCACGCGGGCCACCGTCTGGGTGGAGACCAGCGACCCGGCGGTGGTCCGGGTCCGGACCGCCGACGGGGCCGAGGGCAGCGCGCCCACCTTCACCGCGTACGGCCACCACTACGCCCTGGTCGTGGTGGCGGGGCTCACCCCGGACCGCGCGTCGACGTACGAGGTGCTGATCGACGACGAGGTGGCCTGGCCGGAGCCACGCAACCCGTACCCGCCGAGCGTGATCCGCACCCGGGCCGCCGACGACCGGGACCAGCCGGTCCGCCTGGTCTTCGGCTCGTGCCGGGAGACCACCCAGCACGCCACCGCGCGGAAGCTCCCGCCCGACGCGCTGGACGCGTACGCCCGGCGGCTGATGGCCGACCCGGACGGCCTGGACCGACCGGACCTGGTGGTGCTCCTCGGCGACCAGGTCTACGCCGACCAGACCTCGCCCACCGTGCGGCGGTTGCTGCGCCGACGTCGGCACCGGCCGGCGGGCGCGCCGACCGACCAGGTGGTCAGCTTCGACGAGTACACCAAGCTCTACCTGGAGTCGTGGCGGGACCCGGAGATCCGCTGGCTGCTCTCCACCGTGCCGACCGTGATGATCTTCGACGACCACGAGATCATCGACGACTGGAACACCTCCGCCGCCTGGCGGGCGGACATGCGCGAACAGTCCTGGTGGGCGGAGCGGATCGGCAGCGGCCTCGCCTCGTACTGGGTCTACCAGCACCTGGGCAACCTCTCCCCCGACGAGATCGCCGCCGACCCGCTCTACGCCAAGGTGACCGCCGCCGAGGACGCCACCGACGTGCTACGCGAGTTCGGCCGCCGGGTCGACACCGAGTCCGACGTGGCGCACGACACCGAACGGTGGCGCAGCGCGCAGTACCAGTGGAGCTACGCGCTGGACCTCGGCCGGACCCGGCTGGTCATGCTGGACAACCGGTGCAGCCGGGTGCTGGAGCCGGCGCAGCGGGCGATGCTCCCGCCGGGCGAGTGGGCCTGGTTCGTCGACCAGGCGCACGGCAGCTACGACCACCTGGTGGTCGGTTCGTCGCTGCCGTGGCTGCTGCCACCGGGCATCCACCACGCCGAGGCGTGGAACGAGAAGCTGGCCGCATCCGGCCGGCCCTGGGTGGCCCGCGCCTCGGAGAAGCTGCGCCGGGCGTTGGACCTGGAGCACTGGGCGGCTTTCCAGCGTTCCTTCGACGCGCTCGGGGCGCTGTTCGCCCGAATCGGCAGCGGGACGCCCGGCACGCCCGCCGACCGGGTCGGCGCCGGACCGGCGTACGCGCCACCGGCCTCGATCAGCGTGCTCGGCGGGGACGTGCACCACTCGTACGTGGCCCGGGCCCGCTTCGGCGACGGCATGGCGACCCCGGTGCACCAGCTCACCTGCTCGCCGATCCACAACCAGGTGCCGGCCGGGATGCGCCCGTTGATGCGGCTCGGCTGGTCGGCGGGGCCCTCGGCGGCGGTCCGGGCACTGGCCCGCTCGGCCGGGGTACGCCGTCCCACGGTGCGCTGGCGCAAGCTCGACGGCCCGTACTTCGGCAACGCGGTCGGCACGCTGCTGCACCGGGAGCGGCAGGCCGAGGTGACCATCGAGGGCACCACCAGCGACGGCCGGCTGCGGACGGTGGCGCACCGGCAGCTCACGACCGGTCGCTGAGTCCGGCCCCGTAGGCTCGGTGCCGTGGACGATCAGCTGCCGGAGCCGCTGCGGACGGTGGAGCACGAGTTGACCACCCTGCTGCGCCGGGGCCGGACGGTATCCTGGGGGCTGGTCAAGGAGGTGCACCCGCACCTGGAGCCGAACAGCTACAGCCTCCTGCTCTGGCTGCGGCGCAGCGGCTCGACCCGGCTGACCGACCTGTCCGCCCGGCTCGGCGTGGGCAAGGGGACGCTCAGCCGGCAGATCCGAGGGCTGGAGGCGCTCGGGCTGGTTCGCCGCGAGCCGGACCCGGTGGACCGGCGGGCCGCCCAGCTCAGCCTGACCGAGGAGGGGCAGCGCCGGTTCGACGCGGCCCGGGGGACCCGGGTCGACGAGTTGCAACGCGCGATGGAGGCGTGGCCGGCGGAGGACCTGGCGGAGTTCGCCCGGTTGCTGCGCCGCTTCAACGAGAGCTGGATCCCCGAGCGGGGCTGAGGCGCGCCTCACACCGGGAACAGTCGACCCTGGTCAGCAAGTTGTTGCTTGAGGCAACCAAAGCTTACGGTTGCTCCGAACAACTTCTCGCCATCGGAGGTAGTCACGATGACCCAGGCCACCGCGCCCCCTCGGACGACCCCCGCCGAGATGACCCACCGTCAGGTCCTGGAGGCCCTCTCCGGCCTGCTCCTGGGCATGTTCGTCGCGATCCTCTCCGGGACGATCGTCTCGAACGCGCTGCCCCGGATCATCACCGACCTGGGTGGCGGCCAGTCCGCGTACACCTGGGTGGTCACCGCGACACTGCTCGCCACCACGGCAACCACCCCACTCTGGGGCAAACTGGCCGATCTGACCAGTAAGAAGACACTGGTCCAGCTCTCCCTGGGGATCTACATCGTCGGCTCGGTGCTGGCCGGGCTCTCCCAGTCCACCGCTCAGTTGATCGCCTGCCGCGTCGTGCAGGGCGTCGGGGTCGGCGGGCTCACCGCGCTTGCCCAGGTCATCATGGCGACGATGATCGCGCCCCGGGAGCGGGGCCGGTACAGCGGCTACCTCGGCGCGGTCATGGCGGCCGGCACCATCGGCGGCCCGCTGATCGGCGGCGTGATCGTGGACACCTCCTGGCTCGGCTGGCGCTGGTGCTTCTACGTCGGCGTGCCGTTCGCCCTCGCCGCCCTGGTGGTGCTCCAGAAGACCCTCCGCCTGCCGGTGATCCGCCGCCCGGCGAAGATCGACTGGTGGGGCGCCACGCTGATCACCGCCGCCGTCTCGCTGCTGCTGGTCTGGGTCTCCCTCGCCGGTAACCGGTACGACTGGATCTCCTGGCAGACCGCCGCGATGGTGGTCGGTGCGCTGCTGCTCGGCGCGCTGGCGATCCGGGTCGAGACCCGGGCGGCCGAGCCGGTCATCCCGCCGAAGCTGTTCCGCGACCGCACCATCACCCTGGCCACCGTGGCCAGCGTCGCGGTCGGCGTGGGCATGTTCGGCGCGTCGGTCTTCCTCGGCCAGTACTTCCAGATCAGCCGGGGGCAGAGCCCGACCATGTCCGGGCTGATGACCCTGCCGATGATCCTCGGCCTGCTGGTCTCCTCGACGCTCACCGGTCGGGTCATCACCAAGACCGGCCGGTGGAAGCGGTACCTGGTCACCGGCTCGGCGCTGCTCACCATCGGCTTCGCCCTGATGGGCACCCTGCGGTACGACACGAACTTCTGGGTGCTCAGCGTCTACATGGCGCTCATCGGCACCGGTCTGGGCATGACCATGCAGAACCTGGTGCTCGCCGTGCAGAACAGCGTCGGCGCGCACGAACTGGGCGTGGCCAGCTCGGTGGTGGCCTTCTTCCGCAGCCTCGGCGGCGCGGTCGGCGTCTCCGCGCTCGGCGCGGTGCTCGGCCACCAGGTGAAGGGCTACCTCGCCGACGGCCTCACCCGGCTCGGTGTGCCGGCCACCGGCGCGGCCAGCGGCAACACGCTGCCGGACGTGCACACGCTGCCCGGTCCGCTGCGCATCGTCGTGGAGAGCGCATACGGCCACGGCGCCGGGGACATCTTCCTGGCCGCCACCCCGTTCGCCCTGATCGCGCTGATCGCGGTGAGCTTCATCAAGGAGGTCCCGCTGCGACGGCACAACGACCCGCTGACCGACGAGGTCGAACGGGAGTCGACGGTCGCCGCCGGGGCCGGCGCGGTGGTGGTCCCCACCGGCGAGCGCAGCTGAGCGGGTCGCTGTGAGCGTCACACCCCCGCTCGACCGAGAGGAGTACGGCCCCCGGGCCCGACCGCTGCCGTTCGAACGCGGCACGGACGGGCCCCGGGTGGTCCTGACCGGCGTGGACGGCACCCGGACGTCGCTGCGGGCCGCCTCCTACGCGGCCGGGCTCGCCCGCCGGCAGGGCGCGGCGCTCGTCGTGGTCTTCGTCAGCTCCCCCGCCCTCTACACCGCGCTGGCGGACGGGGTGGTGGCCGGAGCCGTTCAACGGAACCACGACGAACTCGTCGCCGAGCTGCGCGAGGAGTGCCGACGCGGGGCCGAGGAGCTGGGCCTGCCGGTCACCTTCCTGTGCCGGCGCGGCGACGCCTACGCCGAGCTGGCCGCCGCGGCCGACGAGACCCGGGCCGACCTGGTGGTGGTCGGCTCCTCCGAGCAGGCCGGACACCGGCTGGTCGGCTCCGTCGCCACCCGCCTGGTCCGGACCGGCCGCTGGCCGGTCGTGGTCGTCCCCTGACCACGGGGCGGGGGCACCAGCGGGGTCCCCGGACCGCCACCGGCTCCGATCAGGCGACAAATCCGGTCGCCCGTTGTCACACCTGCCGGTCAGGATGACCGGATGACCTGGAGAGCACCGCAGACCACCCGTACCCGCGAGTCACGCCTCGGCGACGAACGCACCTCGCTGGAGAGCTGGCTCGACTACCACCGGCAGACGCTGCTGCTCAAGTGCGCCGGCCTCACCGCCGAGCAGCTCCGCACACCCGCCATCGAGCCGTCCGGGCTGACCCTGCTCGGCCTGGTCCGGCACATGGCCGAGGTGGAGGCCTGGTGGTTCCGGGAGAACGCCGCCGGGGAGCAGGTGGACTACCCGTACTTCACCGAGGCCGACCCGGACGCCGACTTCGACGTGACCGACGCCGACGCCGAGGCCGACCTGGCCGTCTTCCACCGGGAGGTGGAGCTGGCCCGGGCCGCCAGCGCCGGCCGGTCCCTCGACGACGTCTTCACCGACCGGCGCGGCGACGAACGCAACCTCCGCTGGGTGTACGTGCACATGATCGAGGAGTACGCCCGGCACAACGGGCACGCCGACCTGATCCGGGAACGAATCGACGGGGTCACCGGCGAGTGACCGCTGTCGGTCCGGTCGGGGCGGTCACCCGTCCCGACCTGGCCGGGGTCAGTACGCCAGCGCGGCCCGGACGTACCGCAACCCCTCCGGCCCGCTCCACCGGAACGCCGGCAGTCCGGCGACCCGGGCACCACTGATCATCCGGTCGTCGTCGTCCACGAAGAGCACCCGGTCCGGCGACGTACGCAACGCCTGGCAGGCTGCCTGGAAGTACTCCTTGGCCGGCTTGTGCACCCCGAGCACCGAGGAGTTGACCACGGCGTCCAGTTCGTCGGTGAGCCCCAGCGCGGCGAGGTCGGCGTCGAGCAGGTCGGTGGCGTTGGTGGCCAACCCGACCGGGAGCCCGGCGGCCCGCACCTCCCGGACCAGAGCGAGCACGTCCGGGTCCACCTCGCCCCGGTACTCCTGCCACTCGGCCACCGCCGCCCGGGCCTGATCCGGCTCTACCGACTGGCTGGCCAGGGCGTCCGCCACGCTGGCCATCCAGTCGGCGTGGCTGACCTGCCCCACCAGCACCGGCTGGAGCCGCCCCCACTGCATGGCGATGTCGCCGAGCACGCCCGGGGTCAGCCCGTACCGTTGCTCCACCCCGGCCGCCACCGCCGGGTCCCAGCGCCGCAGGACGCCGTCGAAGTCCACCAGGAGCGCCGTCGCGCGTTCCCGAACCACTACTGCTTCTCCCTTGCTGCCGCTGAGCGGCTGATTCCCATTAGCTGCCGCTGAGCGGCTGATCCTTGAGCCGTTGACTGATCACCTGGGTCACGCCGTTGCGCATGGTCACCCCGTACAGCGCGTCGGCGACCTCCATGGTCCGTTTCTGGTGGGTGATGACGATGAGCTGGCTCTTCTCCCGCAACTGGGCCATCAGGGTGATCAACCGGCCCAGGTTGACGTCGTCGAGGGCCGCCTCGACCTCGTCCATGATGTAGAACGGGCTGGGCCGGGCCCGGAAGATCGCCACCAGCATCGCCACCGCGGTCAACGACCGCTCCCCGCCGGAGAGCAGCGACAACCGCTTGATCTTCTTGCCGGGCGGCCGGGCCTCCACCTCCACGCCGGTGGTGAGCAGGTCGTCCGGGTCGGTGAGCACCAGCCGCCCCTCGCCACCAGGGAAGAGCACCGTGAAGACCTGCTGGAACTCCCGGGCGGTGTCCTCGAACGCGCTGGCGAAGACCTCCAGGATCCGGTCGTCCACGTCCTTGACCACGGTGAGCAGGTCCCGCCGGGTGGCCTTCAGGTCCTCCAGCTGCTCGGAGAGGAACTTGTAGCGCTCCTCCAGCGCGGCGAACTCCTCCAGCGCGAGCGGGTTGACCTTGCCGAGCAGCGTCAGCTCCCGTTCCGCCTTGGCCGCCCGCTTCTCCTGCACCGGGCGCTCGTAACGCACCGGCTCGGGCATCGGCAGCCCGTCCTGCTCGGCCGCCGCGACGTCCGCCTGGGTGGGGGGCACGAGCTGGTCCGGGCCGTACTCGCCGATCAGGGCGGCCACGTCCAGGCCGAAGTCCTCGGCGGCCTTCGCCTCCAGTTGCTCGATGCGCAGCCGCTGCTCGGCGCGGGCCACCTCGTCCCGGTGCACCTGGCTGGTCAGTCGCTCCAGCTCCGCGCCGAGGCGCTTGGCCGCGCCGCGTACCTCGGACAGCTCGGCCTCCCGCGCGGCGCGTTCCCGGGCCACCGCGTCACGGTGCTCCTCGGCCGCCGCGATCGAGGTGGCCAGCCGGGTGAGCGTCTCCCGCGCGCCGCCGGCCACCGCGCGGGCGATGGCCGCACCCCGGGTACGCGCCGCCCGGCGGGCCGCCGCACGTTCCCGCGCGGCCCGTTCGGCGCCGGCCTGTCGGCGCAGCGAGTCGGCCCGGCCGGCGATCGAGGAGACCCGCTCCTCAGCGGTACGCACCGCGAGCCGGACCTCCATCTCGTTCTGCCGGGCCTGGGGCACCATCGCGGCGAACTGGTCGCGTTCCTCGGTCGACGGTTCGGCGTCGATCGGGGTGGCTTCGGCCAGCCGGAGCCGCTCCTCCAGTTCGGCGAGGGTGGTCAGGTCCCGTTCGCGGGCCGCCTGGGCCCGGGCCAGGGACTCGCCGAGCCGGTCGGTCTCCCCCTTGGCGCTGCGGGCGGCGGCCCCGAGTTCCGCCAACCGGCGGGCGGCGGCGTTGCGGTGGCTCTCCGCCTCCCGCTTGGCGGCGGCGGCATGCTGCACCGCCTCCTTCGCGACGGCCACCTCGGCCCGCGCGTCGACGAGCTGTTCGCGCAGCTCGGTGCTGGTCCGCTCGGCGGCGATCCGGTTCGCGCGGGCCTCCTCGACGGCCGCGGTCACCTCGATGAAGCTGGGCGCCTTCGCCGACCCGCCGGCCGCCGCGTACGCCCCGACCACGTCGCCGTCCGGGGTGACCGCCCGCAGTTCCGGGTTGGCGGCGACCGCCTCGGCGGCGGTGGTGAGGTCGTCGACGACCACCACGTCACGCAGGGCCCGGTGCACCGCCGGACGGAGCTGCGCGGCGCACTCGACCAGGTCGGGAGCCCAGCGGGCGCCGTCGGGCAGCTTGGGGCGCAGCGCGTCGGCCGGACCGTCCATGCCGGGGCCGGCGGGACTGCCGACCAGCAGCCCGGCCCGGCCGGCGTCGGAGATCTTCAGCAGCCGCATCGCCTCGATCGCCTCGTCGACCCCGGCGACCGCGACCGCGTCGGCGAGCCCGCCGAGGGCGGCGGCGAGGGCCGCCTCGTGACCGGGGGCGACGGTGAGCAGCCCGGCCAGGCTGCCGAGCAGACCGGGCACCTCGTCGGCGCGGGCGAGCAGCGCCCCCGCGCCGTCCTTGCGGCGCAGGCCGAGGGCGAGCGCCTCCTCCCGGGCCTTCCAGGTGGCGGCGTCCTTCTCGGCCGCCCGCTCGGCGTCGGTCAGCGCGCGGACGCCGGCCTGTGCCTTCTCCTGCGCGGCGACCGCCTCGGCGTGCCGGTCGTCCAACTCGGCGTTGTCCCGGTCCGCCTCGGTGGACTGCTCGGCCACCGCGTTTAGCTCGGCCTGGGCCTGCTCGGCACGGGCCAGGGCGTCGGCGTGCGCGGCGGCGAGCCGGTCGATCTCCTCACCGGCGCTGGTGGTCCGGGCCCGGGCGGAGTTGACCTGGCCGGCGAGGCGGGCCAGCCCCTCGCGCCGGTCCGCGATGGCCTTCGCGGCGGCGACCAGCTCCCGCTCGGCGGCGGCGAGCTGCCGCTCCAGTTCCTGCCGGTGCTCCACCGCCTCGGCGAGGCGCACCTGGTCCTCGGTGAGCGCGGCGCGCAGGTCCTCCTCCTGCTCGCGGACCCGCTCCGCCTCCGCCTCCAACTGGTCCGGGTCGCGGCCGGGACGCTCGTCGTCCGGAGTGGCGCTGAGGTGACGCAGCCGTTCCCGGGCGAGCTGCTCGATCGAGCGGAACCGCTCGGAGAGCGCGGAGAGCTTGTACCAGGTGTCCTGGGCGGCGGCGAGCAGCGGCGCGTCCTCGGCGAGCGCCGCCTCTAGCTCACCGAGGCGGTGCTGCACCTGGGTGTGCTCCTGCTCGACCTGCTCGCGGCGTTCGCGCAGGGCGGACTCGTCGGCGATCTCCTTGTCCAGGGTGGCGCGCAGGGTCGCCAGGTCGTCGGCGAGCAGCCGCAGCCGGGCGTCCCGCAGGTTGGCCTGGATGGCGGCGGCCCGGCGGGCCACCTCGGCCTGCCGGCCCAGCGGCTTGAGCTGACGGCGCAGCTCGGCGGTGAGGTCGGTGAGCCGGTTGAGGTTGGTCTGCATCGCGTCGAGCTTCCGCAGCGCCTTCTCCTTGCGCTTGCGGTGCTTCAGGACGCCGGCCGCCTCCTCGATGAAGGCCCGCCGGTCCTCCGGCTTGGCGTGCAGCATGCCGTCGAGCCGGCCCTGGCCGACGATGATGTGCATCTCCCGGCCGATGCCGGAGTCGGAGAGCAGTTCCTGGATGTCGAGCAGGCGGCAGGAGTCGCCGTTGATCTCGTACTCGCTCTCGCCGGAGCGGAACATCCGGCGGGTGATGGAGACCTCGGTGTACTCGATCGGCAACGCGCCGTCGGTGTTGTCGATGGTGAGGGTCACCTCGGCCCGGCCGAGCGGGGCCCGGCCGGCGGTGCCGGCGAAGATGACGTCCTCCATCTTGCCGCCGCGCAGCGCCTTGGCGCCCTGCTCACCCAGCACCCAGGCGATGGCGTCGACGACGTTGGACTTGCCGGAGCCGTTCGGCCCCACCACACAGGTGATGCCCGGTTCCAGCTTGAGCGTCGTGGCGGAGGCGAAGGATTTGAACCCCTTCACCGTCAGGCTCTTGAGATGCACCTTCTCGATCCTCGTCCGGGGGCCGCCGTACCGTCGTGGGCTGGCGCGCCGGGTTCGGTTGCCGTGCCGTCGTGGGCCGCGCGGACCTGGTCAACCCGCAGAGTAACGCGACTCCGAGCGGACCTCGGCACACGACCCGCCTGCCTGCGGCCCGAGAACGGACGGTGAACGAGTGGTGCACACAGAGCTGCGCGCCGGCACATGGGTGTCGGCGCGCGTTTCTTTCTGCTGCTGCGATTCAGTTTTCCGGTGACCGGAGATCAGGTCAGCGCGGGCTCGGCCAGCCGGAGCAGGTCGTCCGCCTCCGACGCCGCCGCCACGAGCCGATCGTTCTCGGCCCGCAGACGCGTGATCTCGAACTCCAGTGCCTGAACCCTGGCACGCAGCCGGGTGACCTCGTCGAGCATACGCCGATCGGGCGCCGCACCAACGTGGCCGTACAGGGCCTTCGCCATTTTGACTCCTTGATATGCGCTGCCGGAAAGGCCGGCCAACGCGCGCCCACTGGTTCGCGGCTGCCATACCGAGATACATTCGGGCATGACTGGGCGCGACTGGCGACACCTATATATTGGCCGCCAACCCCTCGCTCGTCAAGTTCTCGCCGGACGTGGATCATCACCTTGTCAACCCGAGCGTCGCTCGGATCGCCACGCGGCACGGACGGACAATGTCCGGACCGCACCACTCTAACTGCGCAGAGTTCCGAAACGGTTACCTCGCGAACACGTTTCGCCTTAACTCTTTCTTAGCCGCATTGCCGCAGCTCACGCCCGTCACGTAGCGTCACCCCGGCCCGTGGAACCGACCCCGTGGAGGCAGCGCAGTGCACGGCTGGACCGACCCGATGGACCCGGACCGCGCCGACCGGCGCGCCGAACCTCCGACGGAGGAGCCGCCGTACTGGGACAACGGTCGCCCGATGCCCCGCTCGGCGTACCTGTTCGGGGACGCGGTGGACGAGCCGACCACCGGCTGGCCGGACGGTCCGCACGCCGACCACCGACAGGGTGAGCGACCGACCGGGTACGCCTGGGTCGACGCGGACGAACAAGCTCCGTCCCCGGCCGACGCGGGCCTGACCGGCCCGGACCCCGCCACCCGCCAGTGGTCCACCGACGCGCCGGCCGGCGTGGGCCGGCACCGGTCACGCCGCCACGTCCCTCGCCCGTTCCTGATCGTGGGGACCGCTGCGGCGGCCACGCTCGCGGTAGCCGTCGGGGTCGGTGCGGTACTGCTGCCCGGGGGCGACTCGTCGCCCACCTCGGTGACCGCCGAGGATGCCCCGGCCGCCCCGCCGCTGGGCGAACCCGACCTGTTTCCCTCGGCACCGACCAGCCCCACGTCCTCTCGGACGGCCAGCCCGACCCCCGCGCCGAGCCGGAGCGTCACGCCGACGCCGGCCCCGAGCCGCGCCACCGCCCCGTCGCGGCGGACCGCCCCGCGGAGTAGTGCCCCGACGCCCCGGGCGACGACGCCCCGGGCCACGACCACCACCGCACCGGCCACCGGCGGCAGCGAGCAGGCCCAGGTGGTCGCCCTGGTCAACGCCGAGCGGGCCAAGGCCGGCTGCGGCGCGGTACGCGTCAACGCCAAGCTCACCAGCGCCGCGCAGCAGCACAGCGCGGACCAGGCCGCCCACCGGAAGATGTCCCACACCGGCAGCGACGGCAGCGACGCCGGCGACCGTCTCGACCGGGTCGGCTACGACTGGCGCGGCTACGGCGAGAACGTCGCCTGGAACCAGCAGACCCCGGCTGCGGTGATGGCCGCCTGGATGAACAGCTCCGGCCACCGGGCCAACATCCTCAACTGCGCGTTCACCGAGATCGGCGTGGGGGTGGCGCGCAGCAACGGCCCGTACTGGACGCAGGTCTTCGGCACCCCCGCCTGATCCACCCGGCTGACCCGCCCGGGGCTCGTCCGGGCGGGTCAGCCGGGTCGGGTGGCGCGGGGCTCAGCCGGGCCGGGCGACGCGGGAGGCTCAACCGGGCCGGGCGGCGCGGGGGCGCGGCTGGCAGCGCGGGCAGCTGTACGACGACCGGTTCATGAACGGCTCCCGCCGGATCGGCGCGTCACAGCGCCGACACGGCTCGCCCTCCCGGCCGTACACGTTCAGGGCCCGGTCGAAGTAGCCGCTCTCCCCGTTGACGTTGACGTAGAGCGCGTCGAAGCTGGTGCCGCCGACCTTGATCGCCTCGCCGAGCACGTCCCGGACGTGACCCAGCAGTCGGCCCACCGCGGGCCCGGTCAGCACGTCGGTGGGTCGCGCGCCGTGCAGCCCGGCCCGCCAGAGCGCCTCGTCGGCGTAGATGTTGCCGACCCCGGAGATCAGAGTCTGGTCGAGCAGGGCCCGCTTCACCTCGGTACGCCGTCGCCGTAGCGCCGCCACGAACCCGGCGTCGGAGAACTCCGGATCCATCGGGTCACGGGCGATGTGCGCGATCTCGGCGGGCAGCTCCGCCCCACCGGCGGAGACGGCGAGGCCGCCGAACGTGCGCTGGTCGACGAAGCGCAGCTCCGGCCCGTCGTCGGCGAAGGTGAACCGGATCCGCAGGTGCAACTCGTCGGGGGCGTCGGCAGGCTGGACGAGCAGTTGGCCGGACATGCCGAGGTGCCCGACCAGCGCATCCCCGCTGTCGAGCGGAAGCCAGAGGTACTTGCCGCGCCGCCGGACGTCCTGCACGGTCCGGCTGCCGAGCACGTCCGCGAAGTGCGCCGCGCCCGGCGCGTGTCGGCGTACCGCCCGGGGATGGCGCACCTGGACCGAGTCGATGCGTCGACCGGTGACCCAGCGGGCCAGCCCCTGCCGGACCGTCTCCACCTCGGGCAGTTCAGGCACGACCCGACTCCGGGCTCCGGTCGGCGGCGACGTCCGCGGCGACCCGGTCGTCGCTCGCGCCGGCCGAGTCGACCACCACCACCTCGGCGACGGTGACCGGCGCGACCTCGGCCGGGGCGGCCCCGTCGACACCAGCGGCCCCGGCCCCGTCGATATGAGCAGCCCCGTCGACGGCGGCGGCAGCGGGGGCACCGGCGTCCGCGTCGGAGGTGGCTGCGGTGGCTGCGTCCGTTTCGGCCTGCTCGGAGAGGGTGCGCCAAGCCGACTCGGCCGCCCGCTGCTCGGCCTCCTTCTTGCTGCGCCCCTCCGCGCCGCCGTACCGGTTACCGGCGACCACCACCCAGGCGGTGAAGGTCTTCAGGTGGTCCGGACCGGTCCCCTCGATGCGGTACTCCGGCACACCCAGGCCGAGCGCGGCGGTCAACTCCTGGAGGCTGGTCTTCCAGTCCAGGGCGGCCCCCCGGCCGGCCGACTCGGCCATCAGCGGGTCGAAGAGCCGGTGGATGACCTCCGCCGCGATGTCCAGGCCGTACTGGAGGTAGATCGCGCCGAGCAGCGCCTCCAGGGTGTCCGCCAGGATGCTGGCCTTGTCCCGGCCGCCGGTCGTCTCCTCGCCCTTGCCGAGGAGGAGGTACTGTCCGAGGCCCTCCGGCCCCAGCCCCCGGGCCACCTCGGCCAGCGCGCGCATGTTGACCACGCTGGCCCGCAGCTTCGCGAGCTGCCCCTCCGGCAGGTCCGGGTGGTTACGGAAGAGCGCGGTCGTGATCACCACGCCGAGCACCGAGTCACCGAGGAACTCCAGCCGCTCGTTGGTCGGCAGGCCGCCGTTCTCGTACGCGTACGAGCGGTGGGTCAGGGCGCGTTCCAGCAGTTCCGGATCCAGCGACACGCCGAAGGCGGCCTCCAGATGGCCCACCGGGGCCCGGCGGCGCTTGTTGTTGCTCAAGGGATCACCTCGGTGTGCGTGGTGCGGTCGGAAGTATCGGCGGGACGGCCGGCGGCGAGCAGCGCGGCGACCCGGGCCGTGGCGTCCCGCCGCCACAGGTGGGCGGCGAGCGCGATACCGGAGGCGACGTCCTCCCCGCCCGCCGCGCCGTGGCACACGACCACCGTCCCGGCCACGCCGAGTAGGGCCGCGGCGCGGGGCACGCCACCGCTGGTCGGCGGGCCACCGGCCATCGCGTACGCGCCCTCGATCGCCTTGAGCAGCACGTTACCGGTGAAGCCGTCGGTCACCACCACATCGGCACGCTCGCCGATCGCGACGTCGTAGCCCTCGACCAGGCCGACGTACCGGCCGTCGCAGGGCAGCGACAGAGCGGCCAGGAGCGGGTCGGCGGCCCGGCGGAGCCGGTCCCCCTTGCCCGGCTCGGTGCCGACCGAGAGCAGCCCGACCCGGGGGCTGGTGATCGAGTGGGCGACTGCGGCGTACGCCGACCCGAGCACGGCGTGCCGGGCCAGCGTGGTGCTCCGGTGTTCCAGGGAGCCGCCGACGTCGAGCAGCACCACCGGGCCGGCGACGGCCGGCAGGGTGGCGACCAGGGCCGGGCGGCGCACGTCCGGCCAACGGCCAAGACCGAGCGCGGCGGCGGCGACGGTGGCACCGGTCGAGCCGGCGGAGACGACCGCGCCAGCCGTGCCCTCGGCGACCGCCGCCACCGCCGCGCGGATGGTGGTCGCGGCCCGGGGCGCGCGGATGGGCTGGTCGGCCATGGTGACGGCGTGCCGGACCTGACGTACGGTCACCCGGCTGCGCTGCTCCGGGGTGAGCACGTCAACGAGCCCGCCGGCCACCTCGGAGGGGCCGACGAGCAGCAGGTGCAGGTCCGGGTCGGCGCGCAGGGCCCGCAGAGCGCCGTCAACCACGACGGCGGGTGCGTCGTCCCCGCCGAGGAGGTCAACGGCGATCCGCGCGGTGCCCGGCTCCACCGGAGCGCCGGCCGGGGCTTCCCGGCCGGCGACGGGGGAAGCCGGCACACCGGGCGATGGCCAGGGCGTGCGCGCCACCCGACCCGAGGTCGGAGGCGTCACCCGGCGTCCAGGTCAGACCTCGAGGACCTGGCGGCCGTTGTAAGTGCCACAGACGGAGCAGGCCGCGTGCGGCAGCTTGGCCGACTTGCACTGCGGGCAGGCCACGGTCGCGACCACGGCCGCCTTCCAGTTCGCCCGGCGGGACCGGGTGTTGCTGCGCGACATCTTGCGCTTCGGGACGGCCACGGTTCTTACTCCTCTTTACGGGTCAGTTGCGACAGGCCCGCCCAACGCGGGTCGATCTGCTGGTGACTGTGGTCGGCCGGCAGTTCGTCCCAATGCACCCCGCACTCGGGGCACAGTCCTGGGCAGTCCTCCCGGCAGCGCGGGTTGGTCGGCAGCGTGAGCACCACCGCGTCCCGCAGTGCCGGCTCCAGGTCGATCAGATCGCCCTGCATCCGGCCCACCTCGTCCTCCTCGGTCGTGGCGTCCGTGGTGCTGTTCTCGTACGCGTACAGCTCCTGGATCGTCACGGCCACGGAGTCGTTGATCTCCCGGAGGCACCGGCCACACTCGCCCCGGACCGGACCGGAGATCCGTCCCGACACGAGCACGCCCTCGGACACCGACTCCAACCTCAGGTCGAGGTCGAGGTCCGCGCCCTCCGGCACGCTGATCAACTCCACGCCAAGGTCCGCCGGGGCCGAGACCACCCGCTTGACCGTACGCAGAGCGCCAGGTCGGCGCGGCAGCTCCCTCGTGTCGAGGACCAGCGGCGACCTGGGGTCGAGGTTCGATGGCGAGTGTTTGGGCATAGTCAGACTCCGGCCGTGGAAGGCCGACACAAGAGGTTACCTGGACCGTCGCCCCACCGTCGAACCGGGGGCGACAGCCGGCAGCACCCCGGCCGGCCGCTGAGGTGCCGCTCAGAAGGTTAACGGGCGCTCTGTCTCGTCGCCGCCGAAGGTACCGATCTCCCGCAGCGCGTGCATCTTGTCCCGGCCGCGCTCGATCGAGGCGAGCGCCCGGGTCAGGAACTGCTCGAAGTTGGCCAGCGCCGTGTCGACGTAGTCGTCGACCTCCTCGCGGAGCCGCTGGGCCTCGGCGCGGGCCTCGGCGATAATCCGTGCCCCCTCGTGCTCGGCGGAGACGGTGATCTCGTTCACCGAGACCAGCCGGGCGTGCTCCGCCTCCCCCTCGGTGATGATCCGGTCAGCCTCCCGCTTGCCGGCGTCCATGATCTTGTCCCGCTCCTGCAACAGCACGGCGGCCCGGCGCAGGTCGGCGGGGAGTTCGGCGCGCAACTCGTCGAGCGCGGCGATCATCTCCCCCCGGTCGACCATGCAGTTGTTCCGGGACATCGGGACGGAACGGGCAATCTCCAGCATGGCGATCAGTTCGTCGATGCGGTCGAGCGGGTCCACCGGTGTACCTCACTCCTGTCGTCGTCGGCCGACGTCCATGATGCGGTCTGCGGCCGCTTCCTGCTGCACCCATCATGCGTGGTGCGGACGAACGCCGGACCATCCCGCCGGCCCGGCGCGTCGCCGCACGGTGCGGTCGACGACGCCGGAGCGCATCCCGCCCGGCCGGCCCGGCGAAGCCGCTGGCCGCCGTACCGCTGGTCGCAACGGCCCGACGGTACGGGCACCCGGCGGGGTCAGTCCCGCCGCTGGACGGCCAGCCGGCCCCGCAACTGCTCCCGGACCAGGTCGGGCACGTGCGGCGAGACGTCACCGCCCCACTTCGCGACGTCCTTGACCAGGCTGGAGGAGAGGAAGGAGTAGAGCGGGTTGGTCGGCATGAAGAGCGTCTCCACCCCGGCCAGACCGATGTTCATCTGGGCCATCTGGAGTTCGTAGTCGAAGTCGCTGACCGCGCGCAGCCCCTTGACCAGGACGCTGGCCTGCTGCTCCCGGCAGAAGTCCACCAGCAGACCCTGGAAGGACGCCACCCGGACGTTGTCGTAGGAGCCGGTCACCTCACGCAGCATGGCGATCCGCTCGTCGACGGTGAACAAGCCGCTCTTGGACTGGTTGACCAGCACGCCGACGATCACTTCGTCGAACAGTCGGCTGGCCCGGCCGATGATGTCAAGGTGTCCGTTGGTGACCGGGTCGAACGAGCCCGGACAGACCGCACGTCTCATGATCGGCGACCGTACCAAAGAGTGGTCTCGCCGTAACGCCGGCTGCGCTCGGCGGTGACGCCCTCCACCCAGTCGACCGGGCCGGACCGGCTGGACCGCTCGACGACAACCAGGGCGTCCGGGGCCAGCCAGCCACCGTCGACCAGCGCGGCCAGCATCGCGGTGACCTCCGTCTCCGGTACGGCGTACGGCGGGTCGGCGAAGACCAGGTCGTACCGGCCGCCCTCCGGGCCGGCGGCGAGCACGGTGGACACCTTCCCGGTCACCAGCCGGGCGGCCGGGGCGGCCCGGAGCAGGGCGATGTTCTCCCGTACCACCCGGGCGGCGCGCGGGTCGGACTCCACCAGCAGCACGTGCGCCGCCCCTCGGGAGAACGCCTCCAGGCCGACCGCGCCGGAGCCGGCGTAAAGGTCGGCCACCCGCGCGCCGCTCAGGTCCAAACTCGCCTCGACCGCGCTGAACAGCGCCTCGCGTACCCGGTCGGAGGTGGGTCGGGTGCCGGCGCCGGGGGGCGCGGCGATCCGCCGCCCGCCGAGCGTCCCGGCCACGATCCGGGTCACCGTCGCTCCCTCATGCCTCAGACGCTACGCGACACGCCAGGGTCAGCCCTTCTCCAGGTACTCGGCGCGCTCGGCGTCTACCAGGGCGGCCACGGAGGCGGCCAGGGCGGGATGCCGGGCCAGCTCCGGATCCTCCTCGACCAGGGTGATCGCCTCGGCGCGGGCGTCCCGGATCAGGTCCGCGTCCCGCAGCAGGGAGAGCAGCCGCAGGTGCGAACGGCGTCCGGACTGGGCCGCGCCGAGCACGTCGCCCTCCCGACGCTGTTCGAGATCCAGTTCGGCGAGCTTGAACCCGTCCGTGGTGGAGGCGACCGCGTCCAGCCGTTCCCGGGCCGGCGTGCCCTCGGTCGCCTCGGTGACCAGCAGGCAGAGCCCGGCAGCCGATCCCCGCCCGACCCGCCCCCGCAACTGGTGGAGCTGGGAGACGCCGAACCGGTCCGCGTCCAGGACGATCATGACAGTGGCGTTGGGCACGTTCACGCCGACCTCGACGACCGTGGTGGCGACCAGCACGTCCAGGTCACCAGCGGCAAAGGAACGCATCACCCCGTCCTTCTCGTCGGCGGGCAGCTTCCCGTGCAACACCCCGATCCGCAGCCCGTGCAGCGGTCCCTCGGCGAGCAGCGGGGCCACCTCGGTCACCGCCAGCGGCGGACGCCGCCCGCTGTCGTCCTCCTTCGGAGCCTCCTCCTCGGACGCTGGCCCCTCGCCGATCCGGGGGCAGACCACGTACGCCTGGTGGCCGGCGGCGACCTCCTCGCGTAGCCGACGCCAGGCCCGGTCCAGGTAGGCCGGTTTCTCGGCGGCCGGCACCACGTGCGAGGCGATCGGCGACCGGCCCTGCGGCAACTGGGCCAGGGTGGAGATCTCCAGGTCGCCGTAGACGGTCATGGCGACCGTACGCGGGATCGGGGTGGCGGTCATCACCAGCACGTGCGGCGGCTGGTCGGCCTTGGCCCGCAACGCGTCGCGCTGCTCCACCCCGAAGCGGTGCTGCTCGTCGACCACGACCAGACCCAGGTCTGCGAAGTCGACGCCCTCGTAGAGCAGGGCGTGGGTGCCGAGCACGATGCCGGCGCGCCCCTCGGCGACCTCGGCGAGCGCCCGGCGGCGGGCCGCCGCGCCGAGCGAGCCGGTGACCAGCTCGACCCGGGTGGCGTGCTCGGCGGCCCCCAGCTCACCGGCCTGCGCCAGCGGGCCGAGCAGCTCCTGGATGCCCCGGTGGTGCTGGGCGGCGAGCACCTCGGTCGGGGCGAGCAGCGCCGCCTGCCCACCCGCGTCGACCACCTGGAGCATGGCCCGCAGCGCGACGAGGGTCTTGCCGGAGCCGACCTCGCCCTGCAACAGCCGGTGCATCGGGTGCGCGGTGCCCAGATCGGTGGCGATCTCCCGGCCGACGTCCCGCTGGCCGCCGGTCAGCTCGTACGGCAGGCCGGCGTCGAACGCCGTGAGCAGCCCGTCCGGCTTCGGCGGCCGGGGTCGGGCCGGCCAGTCCGCGGCCCGGAGCTTGCGCTGCACCAGCGTCACCTGCACGGCGAACGCCTCGTCCCACTTGAGCCGTCGCCGGGCCCGGTACAGGGCCTCCTTGGTGGACGGCCGGTGGATCTCGCGCAACGCCTCCGCCAGCCCGACCAGGTTGCGGGTGGCACGCACCGTCGCCGGCAGCGGGTCCTCCGGCGGGGTGAGGGTGTCCAGCACCGTCCGCACGCACTTGGCGATCACCCAGGTGGGCACCGCGGCGGCGGCCGGGTAGACCGGGATCAGCGCCCCGGCGAACTCCTCGACCTCCTCGGTGGCCGCCGCCTCGCCCTCGCCACCCTCGCCGAGCAGCACGTACTCCGGGCCGTTGAGCTGGCGTTTACCCCGGAACTCGGTGACCTTCCCGGCGAACAGCCCCCACCGGCCGGGCCGCAGTTCCCGCTCCCGCCAGGCCTGGTTGCCGAAGAAGGTGAGGGTGAGCACGCCGCCGGAGCCGTCCCCGACGGTCACCTCCAGCAGGTTGCCCCGGCGCTGCCGCATCGGGCGCACCGCCGTGCGCTGCACCTGGGCCAGCACGGTCACCTGCTCGCCGACGTCCAGGGAGCGGATGTCGGTGTGCTCGCCGCGCTCGTCGTACCGGCGGGGGAAGTGGTAGACCAGGTCACCGGCGGTGTGCAGGTCGAGGTGGCCGGCGAGGGCCTTGGCGGTCTTCTCCCCCACCAGCTTCTTCAGCGGCGTGTCCACCGTGCACTGCTCGGTCATTCGACCCCCACCAGGAGCGGATAGTGCGGTTGGCCCCCGGCGTACGCCTGGACCTCCACGAACGGCCAGCGCCGGACGACGTGCGCGCGGACCGTGTCGACCAGTCCGTCCGGGGCGTCCGCCCCGGCGAGCAGGGTGACCAGCTCACCGCCCCCGCCGAGCATCCGGTCCAGCAGCGCGGTGCAGGTGTCGAGCAGGTCCCCGCCGACCAGGTGCACCTCCCCCTCGACCAGGGCGAGCACGTCACCGGGGCGGCACGGACCGGCGACGGTGAGCGCCTCCCGGCGGGCGTGGCAGACCTCGGCGTACCGGCAGGCCCCGGCGGCCTCGGCCATGGCGATCACGTCGTCCTCGAAGGAGCGCGCCGGGTCCCGGACGGCGAGGGCGGCGAGGGCCTGCACCGGGGAGCGGGTCGGCACCACGCTCACCCGTACCCCGAACCCGTGGGCCTGGCGCACCACCTCGCCCGCCACGGTCGCCGTGGCGGGATCGTTCGGCAGGACCACCACCCGGGCCGCTCCGGTGGCCCGGACCGCGTCCAGCAGCTCCCCGATGGAGGGGTTGGCCGGCACCACCGTCGCGCCCTCGCGGGCGAAGACCGCCGCGATGCCCGCGCCGGGGGCGACCACCACGGCCGCGCGGGCCGCGTCGTCCGGGACGGGCGGCGGGGCCGGTGCCGGCTGGTCGGCGAAGCGGGTCACCGAGATCCGGTACGGCCGGCCGGCCGTCACACCGGCCTCGACCGCCGCGCCGACGTCGTTGACGTGGACGTGGACGTTCCAGGTGCCGGACTCCCCCGGCGGCGGGTCGTCCCCGACCACCACCAGCGAGTCGCCCAGCCCCTCGAGGGTGCGCCGCATCCGGGCGACCGCCGCCGGCTCGGCGTCGAGCAGGAACTGCACCTCGTAGGCGTAGGCGTCGGAACCGGTCTCGCGGGCGGCGGTGGCCGGCGGGCGGACCGGGCGGGCCAGCGGCGCCGACCGGGTCGGTGACTCGCCGGTGACCACCTCGACCAACGCGTCCAGCAGCAGGCAGAGGCCGCGTCCACCGGCGTCGACCACCCCGGCGCGGGCCAGTGCCGGCAGTTGTTCCGGGGTGCGCGCGAGCGCCCGGGCCGCCGCGCCGGCCGCGGCCCGGGCCACCGCGTGGAGGTCGTCGCTGGCGGTCTCCGCCGCCCCGTCCGCCGCGCCGGCCGCCACGCTGAGCAGCGTGCCCTCGACCGGTTGGGCGACCGCGGCCCGGGCGGCGACGGCCGCGTTCCGCAGGGCGGTGGCGAGGGCCCGGCCCCGGACCGCCGGGCAGGGGGCGAGGGCGTCGGCCAGGCCGCGCAGGAGCTGCGCGAGGATCACGCCGGAGTTGCCCCGGGCCCCGAGCAGCGCGCCCCGGGCCATCAGCCGCAACGCGTGGCCGTGCGGGGTGGTCCCGCCCTCCGGTGAGGTGTCGAGGTCCATCGCCAGGGCATGCTGGGCGGAGGTGAGGGTGAGCACGAGGTTGGTGCCGGTGTCGCCGTCGGGGACCGGGAAGACGTTCAGGTCGTCGATCTCGCCCTGGTGGTGCCGCAACGCTGCGAGCCCGGTGGCGCACCAGCGGCGCACCGCGTCGGCGTCCAGCGTCTCCAGCACGGCGGAAAGCCTACTGGCGGGCACCGACAGCCGCCGGACATCACCGGCGACGGCCCGTCGCGCCGGGTTCGGGAGCCATCCCGGTGGGCCGGTCCGGAGCCACACCCGGTGGTCCGGTCGGGAGCCGTTTCCCGACCGCCGGGGTCCGGTCGGGAGCCGGTTGGCTGGTCCCGGGGGGCATCGGGTAGCCTGACCAGGTTGCCTGGGCAGCACCTGCCGGCGACCCTCGTGAACGAACGAATTTCAGGAGTATCCCGTGGCTAGCGTGTGCGACGTCTGTGGCAAGGGGCCGGGCTTCGGCCACAACGTGTCCCACTCGCACCGGCGGACCAACCGCCGCTGGAACCCGAACATCCAGTCGGTGCGTACCCCGGCCGGTGGCGGCAACACCAAGAAGCTCAAGGTCTGCACCTCGTGCATCAAGGCCGGCAAGGTCACCCGCGCCTGACGCGGTAACACCGCGCCCCACCGTCGTCACTGCCGGCGGACCCTCGTGGTCCGCCGGCACTGTCGTACTCACCCCCCGTTGCACGACCCTCACCTCCCCCCGGTGCGGCCGTCGATCACGAGCTTGGCGTCAGCTTCCGACCTTCCGGTGACGCGAACCTCCTGATCGACGCGGACAGCGACGGCCCGTACGGGGGCGGCGTTCGCGTACCCAGCCTG
The DNA here is from genome assembly GCF_900090325.1 of Micromonospora pallida. NCBI lineage: Bacteria > Bacillati > Actinomycetota > Actinomycetes > Micromonosporales > Micromonosporaceae > Micromonospora > Micromonospora pallida. The sequence goes on from NZ_FMHW01000002.1 coordinate 4,428,862, forward strand.
GAGGGCTGACTTGTGGTGCTGGGCCTCGGTCGAGACGAGATGATCATCGTCGGGGTGCCGCCGGGCGTGCTCGGCATCCTGGGTGAGCTGCTTCCCGCCGACAGTGTCGTGATCATCGAGGATCCCGAGCTGATCCGTCGCCGTGACCTGCACCGGAAGCTGGCCAAGGTGCCGTTCGTCCCCCGGGTGGTGCCGGCGGCGTACCAGCGGGACGCCCTCGACGTCGAGGGGCTGCTGGCGGCCGAGCCGGCGCTCGCCACCGCCCGGCTGGTCATGCCCGGCGTGGAGTACACGGTCACCGCCGCCGCGCGGCTGGCCGAGCGGCTCGGTCTGCCCGGTGCCGGGGTGGCCGCCGCCCAGACCTTCACCGACAAGCACCGCCTGCGGCGGCTCGCCGCCGACCACGGCCTGCCCAACCCGGCGTACGCGCTGGTCCGCACCCCGGCCGAGGCGGAGGCGTTCGTCCGGCGGGTGGGCGGACGATGCGTGCTCAAGCCGACCCGGCGCGCGGGCAGCCTGGGGGTGCAGTTCCTCGACGACCCGGACGCCGTCGCCGCCGCGTGGGCGGCCACCGCCGACCCGCCCGGCTCCGACGAGGAGGCCGAGGTGCCCACCGAGGTGATGGTCGAGGCGGCACTGACCGGTTCCGAGCACAGTGTCGAACTGCTGGTGGCCGACGGCGAGGTGATCTTCGGCAACGTCACCGACAAGCGGGTGCTGCCCGGCCGGCACCCGGTGGAGACCGGGCACACCGTCCCGTCCGGGCTGCCCGAGGCGGAGTACCGTGCCCTGCTCGACGTCGCCGGCCGGCTGGCCAGGGCTGCCGGGTTCCGCACCGGCGTGCTGCACAGCGAGTGGATCCTGGCGGACGGGGTGCCGACCCTGGTGGAGTGCGCCGCCCGGCTGCCCGGCGACCTGATCGCTGCGCTCGTCACGGTGGCGTACGAGGCGTCGTTCATGGCGGCGTACCTGCGGGTGCTCCTCGGGGAACGCCCGGCGCTGCCGGCCCGCGCGGTCGCGGCGGCGGCGGTGGAGTTCCTGATCGCCCCGCCGGGCACGGTCACCGCGGTCGAGGGCGTCCGCCCGGCCCACCGGGTGTCCGGTGTGCTCGACCTGCACGTGGACGTGGCGGTCGGCGACCGGGTGGCCGAGGTGGTCTCGTCCCGACAGCGCAGCGGTCACGTGCTGGTCTGGGGCGCCGACCCGACCGAGGCGGCGGACGCCGCGCAGCGGGCCGCCGGGTTGGTCCGTTTCGAGGTGGCCTGAACCCCGGCGATCCACCCGGCGTCGGCCCCGCCACCCAAGCGGCGCGACCGGTCCCGTCCGGGCAGCGAGGCGGTCAGAGGGTGCGGCCGAAGGAGAGGCAGCCCGGCGCGTCCCGGTAGTAGCCGAAGTTGGGGATCCGCTCGTAGCCGGCCGCGTGGTACATGGCGATCGCCTCCGGCTGCCGGTCCCCGCACTCCAGGACGACCCGCTTGCGGCCCAGGTCCCGCGCCGAGCTCTCCACCGCCGCCAGCACCGTCCGGGCCACTCCCCGACCCCGGGCCGCCGGGGCGGTGTACATCCGCTTCAGCTCCGCCACCTCGCCGGTGTCGCCGTGACTGCGCCAGCCCCCGCAGCCGACCGGCTCGCCGTCCCGGTAGGCCACCAGGAACGCCCCGTCCGGGGCCTCGAACTCGGCCGCGTCGACCGGGGTTTCGTCGCCGCTGCCGCCGTACCGGCCGGCCAGGTCGGCCAGGGCCGCCCGGACCAGTCCCTGCGCCACGTCGGAGTCGAAACGCAGCACGCGGATCTCGATGTCGCTCACCCCCGCAGGGTACGACCGCGGCCGGTCCGGAACCGGGCCGGCCGCCCCCGATCGGTCGTACGTCACGTCCGGGTGTTTGCAGGGGACCCCTGCTCCTCAAAATGCGGTAGCAAGGGTCCCCTGCAAACACCGGGAGAGGCCGGGAGCACCGATCAGCGGAAGTGGTCCCAGCCGACCGGCCCCTCCCAGGGTTGTCCGTCCACCGTCACCCCGGTCCCCTCGCCCACCCGGCCGATCGCCCGCCACGGCGGCGGCAGGGCCACCGCCGGCGGGAAGGTCGCGGCCAGGGCGTGGTCGTCGCCGCCGCCGAGGATCCAGCCGTACGGGTCGACGCCGAGCGCCTGGGCGGCGTCGGCCATCTGCCGGGGCACCTCGAACGCGTCGCGCCGGACGTCGACGGCGACCCCGCTCGCCCGGGCCACGTGTCCGAGGTCGGCCAGCAGTCCGTCCGAGACGTCGATCATGGCGGTCGCGCCGAGCCGGGCGGCGTACGGGCCGGCCGGGTACGGCACCTCCGGCCGCCGGTACGCCTCGACCAGCAGTTTCGGCGTCCGGAAGCCCCGGGACAGCACGGTGTACCCGGCCCCGCGTACCCGATCCGACCGGCCAGGGCGACGACGTCGCCGGGGCGGGCGCCGGAGCGGAGCACCGGGGGCCGGCCGCCCAGGTCACCGAGGGCGGTCACCGCGATGGTCAGGGTCGGACTGGCGGACATGTCACCCCCCACCACGCCCGCCCCGACCTTGGCCGCCTCGGCGGCCAGCCCGTCGGCGAGCCCCTCCGCCCAGGCCACGTCGAGGTCCGGCGGCACACAGAGGGCGACCAGCAGGGCGGTCGGGGTGGCGCCCATCGCGGCGATGTCGGCCAGGTTCGCCGCCGCCGCCCGGTGGCCGACGTCCACCGCGCTGGACCAGTCCCGCCGGAAGTGCCGCCCTTCCACCAGCACGTCGGTGGAGGCGGCCACCCGTCCGTCCGGGGCCGCCACCAGCGCCGCGTCGTCGCCGGGGCCGAGCAGGCAGGCCGACCCGGCCGGCAGCCGGGCGGTCACCCGGTCGATCAGCCCGAACTCTCCACTGCCCGTGACGCTCCCGACGCCGCCGGTGCCACCGTTCATGCGCTGCCGCCGCTCTGCTCGCTCACCGCTTCTCCTTGACCACCCATCGGGATCGGGCCTGGTGGGTAGGGTAGTTTCACTCCTCGGGCCGCCCCCGGGTGGCGACGGACGGAGGTCGAGTCGTGGTACAGGCGTACATCCTCATCCAGACAGAGGTCGGTCGGGCACGTGACGTGGCCGGTGTGATCGCGGACCTTGCCGGCGTGGTACGGGTCGACGCCGTCACCGGGCCGTACGACGTGGTGGTGCTCACCGAGGCGAACAACGTCGACGAGCTCGGCAAACTGATTGTCAGCAAGGTGCAGATGGTGCCCGGCATCACCCGCACCCTGACCTGTTCGGTGGTGCGACTGTAAGTGGACGACGAGAAGACTGCCCCCACCGCCCCGGTGGACGCCGACGCGAAAACGGCCGACACCGGCACGGAGACGAGCGGCCCGGCGGACGCTGATGCGCAGACGACCGCTCCGGCGCGGCGGCGTGGCTGGGACCGGTCGACGCGGACTGCGGCGCTGATCTCCGCGCTGGTCGCCCTGCCGGTCACGGTGGCCGTGGCCGGGTTCACCTTCACCGCGCTCACCCCGGACGAGCCAGCCGCCGAACCGAGCCCGAACGAGAGCATCCAGGCGCTCGGGCCGAAGTCGAACGTCCCGGTGCAGATGGCCGCCGAGCCGCTGGCCGAACGTCCCGCCACAGTCTGTCGGGCGCTGCTGTCGAAGCTCCCCTCGACCGTCGGGGAGTTGCCCCAGCGGCTGGTCACCGCCGGTCCCGAGCAGAACGCGGCGTACGGTGACCCGGCGCTCACCGTGGCCTGCGGCGTGCCCGAGCCGACCATCCCGCTGACCGACAAGGTCTGGGTGGTCAATCAGGTCTGCTGGTACGCGGAGGAGAAGATCGACGCCACCGTGCTCAGCTCGGTCGACCGCGAGGTCGCGGTCCGGGTCACCGTGCCGAAGGCGTACGAGCAGCCGTTGCAGTGGGTGAGTCCGATCTCGGAGGCGATCGTCGGCTCCATCCTCACCGCCCGCCCCGTTCCGACGGGCTGCCAGGGCTGACCGTCACCGGTCCGGCGGCGGTCCCGGCGCAGGGACCGCCGCCGGACGGGTCAGCCGCGTCTTGCCGGTGCCCGCTGGACCGGGTGCGCCCCGTCGTGGCCCGCCGGTCGGTCAGCCGCGCCGCAGGGCGGTGTGGATCAGCCGGCTCACCAGCTTCGGGTAGTCCAGACCGGAGGCGGCCCACATCCGGGGGAACATCGACGACGCGGTGAAGCCCGGCATGGTGTTCACCTCGTTGAGGTAGACGTCCAGCTCCGGGGTGACGAAGAAGTCGACCCGGGCCAGGCCGGCACAGTCCAGGGCGGCGAAGGCGCGGACGGCGTACTCGCGTACCCGCCGGATCACGTGTTCCGGCAGCCGGGCCGGGACGTCGTACTCGCAGACCTCGTCGGCGTCGATGTACTTCGCCTCAAAGTCATAGAAGTCGTGGTCGGCGACGACCCGCACCTCGGCCAGGACGGACGCCTCGGGCGCGCCCCCCGCCTCGCCCTCCAGCACGCCGCACTCGATCTCCCGGCCGATCATGGCGGCCTCGACCAGCACCTTCGAGTCGATCCGGCGGGCCGTGGCGACGGCTTCGTCGAGTTGGGACCAGTCGGTGACCTTGCTGATGCCGAAGGACGAGCCGGCGCGGGAGGGCTTGACGAAGACCGGCAGGCCGAGGCGTTCCTTCTCCTCCTCGGTGAGGGTCGCCCCGCTGCGCAGCACCGCGTACGGCCCGACCGGAATGCCCTCGGCGGCGCAGAGCTTCTTGGTGAACTCCTTGTCCATCGCGGCTGCGGAGGCGAAGACGTTGGCCCCGACGTACGGGATGCCGGCCATCTCCAGCAGGCCCTGGATGGTGCCGTCCTCTCCGTACGCGCCGTGCAGCACCGGGAAGACCACGTCCACCCCGGACAGCGCCCGGGGGCCCTCGGTCGGGTCGAGCACCATGAGGCCGCCACCGGTCGGGTCGGCCCGGAGCACGACCTCCGCCCCGGTGGACGCGGTGATCTCCGGCAGCCGGCGGTCGGTGATCGCCAGGCGGGTCGGGTCCCCGTCGGCCAGCACCCACTGCCCGGCGCGGGTGATGCCGACCGGCACCACCTCGAACTCGTCCGGGTCCAGCGCGCCGAGCACGCTGCCCGCGCTGACGCAGGAGATGCCGTGTTCGGGGCTACGGCCGCCGAAGACGATGGCGACGCGGGTCTTGCCTGGGGTGGTCACTGGTGTCATCTCCGGTTCGCGACTGCGGTGGCCCGCGAGCCCCTGGTGGCGCTCACCTGGTCGACCTTACTGTGGGTGGCGGCGGGCCGGTGCCGACACCCGGACCGGCCGGGTACCCCCTCCGCGCCCCGTCGACACCTGCCACACGATGCGTAGCCGACCGGGCGCGGACGCGTGGCGGGCCGGGCGCGGGCGCGTGGCGGGCCAGGCGCGGGCGCGTGGCCAACGCGGTGGGCACTACCCTGCCCTGGTGACCAGTGCCGACCCCTTGATCGCCAGCCTCACCGCCGCCGTGGACGCCCGTCCGGACGATCTCCCGCTGCGCCTGCACCTGGCCGGTCTGCTGCTCGACGCCGGACGCGCCGGCGAGGCTATCGCGCACCTCGGGCAGGCGCTCACCCACGATCCGGGCAACACCGGGGCGCAGTCGCTGATGCAGCGGGCGCTGGGCGTACCACCGGCCGGACGTGTCACCACGGGCGCCGGCGGCGCCCCGAGCCGAGGCGGCGCACTGCCGGCGCCAACCCCCGGCACGCCGCCGACGCCGACCGCCGGGGCACCGGGCAGCGCCGGGCGGGCGGTGGACGGGACCGCCCCGGAGCCGCCGGCGGATCCGCTGGCCGCGTACGAGCGGGAGCTGGCGGACGTCGTACCGCCCCGGTTCGTCCGTTCCGGGGACGAGCCGGAGCCGGTGACGGGTGACGCGGACCGGGCGTACGACGTGGAGGCCTCGACGGTCCGGCTGGCCGACGTGGGCGGGATGGGCGCGGTCAAGGAGCGGCTGGAGCTGGCCTTCCTCGGTCCGCTACGCAACCCTGAGCTGCGCCGGATGTACGGCAAGAGCCTGCGCGGCGGCCTCATGCTCTACGGCCCGCCCGGCTGCGGCAAGACCTTCCTGGCCAGGGCGGTCGCCGGGGAGATGGGCGCGAAGTTCCTGTCCCTGTCCATCGTGGACGTGCTGGACATGTGGATGGGCAACTCGGAGCGCAACCTGCACGAACTGTTCCAGGCGGCCCGCCGCAACGCCCCCTGCGTGCTCTTCCTCGACGAGGTCGACGCACTGGGGCACAAGCGGTCCAAGGTCACCTCCAGCTCGATGCGGACGGTCGGCAACCAGCTCCTGGCCGAACTGGACGGGATGGAGGGCAACAACGAGGGCGTCTTCGTGCTGGCCGCCACGAACACCCCGTGGGACGTGGACGCGGCGCTGCGCCGGCCGGGCCGGCTGGACCGGATGGTGCTGGTGCTGCCGCCGGACGCCGAGGCCCGTCGGGCGATCCTGGAGTACCACCTGCGGGACCGGCCGATCGCCGGGATCGACCTGCGGAAGGTGGTCGCCGCGACCGAGGACTTCTCCGGCGCGGACCTGGCCCACCTCTGCGAAACCGCCGCCGAGTTCGCGATGGCCGACTCGGTACGCCGGGGCGAGGTGCGGATGATCGGTCAGGGCGACCTCGACCGGGCGCTGAAGGAGGTCCGACCGTCGACCCGCCCGTGGCTGGCGACCGCCCGCAACGTGGCCATGTTCGCCAACGAGGGAGGCGTCTACGACGACTTGGTCGCCTACCTGAAGCGGCGCCGGATGCTCTGAGCCAGCCGGATGCTCTGAGCCAGCCGGTCCGCCCAGGCCGGCGGGAGCACCCGGCCGGCGGAGAACCGGGGTCCACCCAGGCCGCCGGGGGACCCGCCGGGGCAGCAGCCACCCGGCCGGTCAGCAGCCACCCGGCCGGTCAGCAGCCGCCGTAGCGCCGGCCGACGGCGATCACCTTGACCCGCTGTCGGCCGGCACGGACCATGCCGAGCGCCATGAAGGCGGCCGCGATCCGGTCGGCTGCGGCCCGGCTGCTGGCGCTGACCACCTGCCGCCGCCGTTCCGGCATGGTCCGCTCGTTGCGCCTCGCGCCGTTGACCGGACGGACGTCGGTGAGCACCACCAGGAACCGGGTCATCGTCGCCCACCGTCCCCCCGTCCGGTGCCCGCCCGGCGACCCTCCGCACGCCGCGCCACGTCATCCCCCGCGCGACGCGGCATGTCCCCCTCCGCGCGCTGCGCCAGGTCACCCCCCGCGTGCCGCGCCGTGCCACCCCCCGCGTGCCGCGCCGTGCCACCCTCCGCGTGCCGCGCCGCGCCACCCCTCGCGCGACGCGGCACGCCGCACCGCACCACCGCTGCCGCCGCCGGCCGGCCCTCCCGGGCGCGCGGTGCCGCCTCCCGGTGGGGGCGGGGGCGGTCGGCCCGGGTCCGGTGGTACGGGCTGTCGGGGTCAGGACGCACGGCGCAGCTCCTCGGGCTCGGCCGTGGTGGCGGCGAGGCCACCGAACCGGTCCCGGCAGACGTACGAGAGGTTGGCGTGGATCCACGTGCCGTCGTTGTCCCGCAGCACCGGGCACGCGCACCAGCGGCAACGCGACACCCGAGGCCAGCAGCCGGTGGCGGTCATCCCATTCCTTCCCGGTGCGCTCTGGTGGGAGACACGTGGTGATCGGGTGGGGGAGTGGATACCCGACCACCACGCGTCTCATTTCCCCTCCGTCGCTCACCACCACCGTCGCCACGACCACCGGCGGTGAGGACTCGATGACAAGTTGACACCTTGACCGGCGTGAATGCAACTCTCATGCACCTCTCTCTCATGCACGCATTCCCATGGATCTGTGCGACGATCGGCACATGGCACCGAAGACCGCCCGAGCCCGCCGGCTCGGCATCGCGCTGCGCAGTCACCGGGAGGCGGCCGGCCTGACCCTCGAGGCCGCCGCCGACGAGATCAACAGCACCCGCAGCACCCTCTCCCGCTACGAGAACGCCCAGACGCTGGTCAGCCCGGCCACCGTCCGGGCGCTGCTCACGCTCTACCGGGTCGGCCCGGAGGACGTCGAGGCCGCCGTCGCGCTGGCCAAGGACGCCCGCAAACCCGGCTGGTGGGTGTCCTACTCGTACGTCCTCGACAAACGGACGATCGACTTCATCGCCCTGGAGGCCGAGGCGAGCGCCATCGCCAACTTCGAGCCGTCCGTGGTGCCGGGCCTCCTCCAGACCGCCGACTACATCCGAGCGGTGATGCGGGGCGGCCCGCACACCCTCACCGACGAGGGGGTCGAGCAACGGGTGAAGGCCCGCCTGGACCGGCAGCAGCGGCTCACCGGCACCGACCCGCCCATCTTCGACGCGATCATCGACGAGGGCGCGCTGCTACGGCCGGTCGGGGACCGGGCCGTGATGGAGGCGCAGCTCGACCACCTGCTCAAGATGATCGAGCTGCCCAACGTCACCGTCCAGGTCATCCCGCTGACCGCCGGCTACCACCGGGGCACCCGGGGCTCCCTGCACATGCTGGAGTTCCCCGACCCGGAGGACCCGATCATCGCCTCGGTCGAGACGGTCGCCGGTCAGATGATCCTCGATCGCCCCGGTGACCTGCGCACCTGCACCAAGATCATGGAACATCTCCGGAGCGTCGCGCACAGCCCTGCGGCGAGCCGCGACCAACTCGTCCGACTCCTGAAGGGACGCTGACCTTGACACCGACGACCCGCGCGACGCTGGCCACGGCCGCATGGCGCAAGAGCAGCCACAGTGGAGACGAGGGCGCCTGCCTGGAGCTGGCGGTCATCACCCCGGCCGTCCGGGACTCCCTCGACGCCGTCGCCGTCCGGGACTCCAAAGACCCGGCCGGCCCGGTGCTGCTCTTCGGACCGGCCGCCTGGGCGGCCTTCACCACCGCTCCCCCGACCCGACCCGAGTCCTGACCTGCCGGACCCGAACACGGCCTCGCCCAGCGATTCGTCTCCGTTTCGCCGATACTGCGGTATCCGTCGGCCCTGGATGCCGCAGTATCGGCGAAATCTGCCGCCGGGACTAACCGAGGCGCGCGGTGACCGCCGTGGCGTCGAGTTCCGCCGAGCGGGTCACCGTCGGCGTCAGACCACACCCGACCAGGTCCGCGCAGAGCCGGTCGACCTGGCTCTCGCCGACCTCCACCACCAGATGCCCGCCCGGGGCGAGCCAGCGCACCGCGTCCCCGGCCAGCCGGCGCAGCACGGCGAGCCCGTCCGATCCGCCGTCCAGCGCCACCGTGGGCTCGTGCAACCGAGCCTCGGGCGGCATCAACCCCACCGCCGTCGTCGGCACGTACGGGGCGTTGGCCACGACCAGGTCCAGCCGGCCCCGCCAGTGCGCCGGCAGCGGGTCGAACAGGTCTCCCTCGTACACCGGCACGCCCGGCCCGGCCAGGTTGCGCCGGGCGCAGCGGACGGCGGCCGGGTCGACGTCGGCGGCGGCCTGCCAGCGGGGCCGCAGCCGATGGGCCAGCAGCAGCGAGACGGCCCCGGAGCCACAGCAGAGCTCCACCACCGCCGGTTCCGGTCCGGCCACCGCCTCGGCGGCCGAGACCAGCAGCGCGGTCCGCCGACGCGGCACGAACACCCCCGGTTCGACGGCCACCCGCAGCCCACCGAACTCGACCCAGCCGAGCAGGTGTTCCAGCGGCTCCCCGGCCACCCGGCGGTCGGCCAACGCGGTCAGCGCGGCGGGGGTGTCGGCGGCGGCGACGAGCAGGTCCGCCTCGTCCTCGGCGAAGACGCAGCCGGCGGCACGGAGCCGGCGCACGAGGGCGGAGTGGTCAGGATGCCCGGTCACGCCGGCCGCGCGGCGTCCAGCGCCACGGTCAGGTCGGCCACCAGGTCGGCGGGGTCCTCCACCCCGCAGGAGAGTCGGACGAAGCCCGGCGTGGTGTCGTCACCCCACTGGGCCCGCCGGTCGGCGGTGGTGTGCAGCCCGCCGAACGAGGTGGCGGCGGCGACCAGCCGGGACGCCGACACGAACCGGGCGACCCGGTCCGCGTCGCCGAGGTCGAACGAGACGATCCCCGGCAGCCGGCGCATCTGGACCGAGGCCACCGGATGGGCCGGGTCGTCGGGCAGCCCCGGCCAGCGCACCCCGGTCACGTCGGGGCGTCCGACGAGCAGCCGGGCCACCGCCTCGGCGTTCACCGACTGCCGGGCCAGGCGCAGGTCCAGGGTGGCCAGCGAGCGGTGTGCCAGCCAGGCGTCGAACGCGCCGGGCACCGCGCCGGTGGTGGTCCGCCAGGCGGTCACCGTCTCGACGATGTCGGCCGACCGGCTGGCGACGTAGCCGAGCAGCAGGTCGGAGTGGCCGGTCAGCGCCTTGGTACCGGAGGCGACCACCAGGTCCGCGCCGAGGTCCAGGGGACGCTGCCCGAGCGGCGTCGCGGTGGTGTTGTCCACCGCCAGCAGCGCGCCGGCGGCGTGCGCCTCGGCCGCCAGCGCGGGGATGTCGCAGACGTCCAGGCCGGGGTTGGCCGGGGTCTCCACCAGCACCAGGCGTACGCCGTCCAACGCCGGGTACGGCCCGGCGGTCGGCGCGAAGCGGACGTCCACCCCCATGCCGGCCAGGGTCTGCGTGGCGAACGCCCGGACCGGGAAGTACCCGTCGGCCGGGAGCAGCACGGTGTCCCCGGGGCGCAGCACAGCCAGCAGTAGCCCGGTGATCGCGGCCTGCCCGCTGGCGAAGACCCGGCAGTCGCCACCCTCCAGTTCCCCGATCGCCGACTCCAACAGCCGTCGGGTGGGGTTGTCCGGTCGGCCGTAGCCGTTCGGGCTGGCCGCCGGCCCCTGCCACGGGTCGAGGTGGTACGGCGCGGCGAAAACCGGACCGGGCAGGAACGGCTGCCCGGGAGTCGGCTCGGGCAGCCCGGCATGTACGCAGCGGGTGCCGTCCCGCCAGTTCTGTTCCCCCGTCACGACACCATTCTTACTCCGGCTTCGTGGTCCGGCTCATCAGGGCCGGGACCGCCAGGCGCGGGTCGACGCCCTCGTGGCAGACCCGTTCGACCTGCTCGGTGATGGGCATCTCCACTCCGTGCGAGCGGGCCAGGTCGCGGATCGCCAGGCAGCTCTTGACCCCCTCGGCGGTCTGCCGGGTGGCCGCCTGCGCCTGTTCCAGGCTCTCCCCCCGGCCCAGGTGCTCGCCGAAGGTGCGGTTGCGGGACAGCGGCGACGAGCAGGTGGCGACCAGGTCGCCCATGCCGGCCAGCCCGGCGAAGGTCAACGGGTCCGCGCCGAGCGCCACGCCCAGCCGGGCGGTCTCGGCCAGCCCACGGGTGATCAGCATGGCCCGGGTGTTGTCCCCGAAGCCCATCGCGGTGGCCATGCCGTACGACAGGGCGATCACGTTCTTGACCGCCCCGCCCAGCTCGCAGCCGATCACGTCGTCGTTGGTGTACGGCCGGAAGTACGGCGTGGTGACCGAGTTCTGCACCAGCGTGGCCCGGGCGACGTCGGTGCCGGCGACCACGGTGGCGGCCGGCTGCCCGGCGGCGATCTCGGGAGCGAGGTTCGGGCCGGAGACCACCACCACCCGGTTCGCCGCCACCTTGGCGGCCTCCACGATCACCTCGCTCATCCGCTTGGTGGTGCCCAGCTCGATCCCCTTCATCAGGGAGACCAGGGTGGCGTCCGGGGCCAGGTGACCGGCCCACTCGGCCAGGTTGCCGCGGAGCGTCTGGGAGGGCACCGCCAGCACCACCACCTCGGCCCCGGAGATCGCCTCGACGGCGTCGCCGGTGGCCGTCACCCGGTCCGGTAGCCGCAGGTCGGGCAGGTACTCCGGGTTTCGCCCCTGGGACCGGATCGCCTCGGCGACCGGTGCCCGTCGCGCCCAGATCGTCACCTCCCGGCCCGCATCGGCGAGGATCTTGGCGAACGCGGTGCCCCAGGACCCGGCCCCGAGCACCGCCACGTGTCCGCTCATCGAAGCCGGATCCCTTCTCGCGGTCACGCGCCACCCCCGGATCGCTCGACGTCGTCCCGGCTCGGCCGGGCCGCGAGCGGCGGGGGTGTGCCACCCCGGATCCCGGCCAGCAGGTCCCGGATCCGGAGCATGATCTCGTCGGTCATCTCCTCCAGGGTCGCCCTCGTCGGCGGTGTGTTCATCCAGCGGCTCAGGTCGACCGGCGGGCCGGCGGCCACGGTGACCGGGATCCTCGGCCGGAGGTTCACCCGACCCCGCCGGGGATCGAAGATCTTCTCCGGACCCCACATCGCGAGCGGCACCACCGGAGCGCCGGTGGCCAGGGCGAGCCGGGCCGCGCCGGTCTTGCCACGCATCGGCCACAGGTCCGGATCACGGGTCAACGTGCCCTCCGGATAGACGATCACCGCGCCACCCTCGCCGAGCGCGGCGACCAGGGCGTCGAGCGACCGGGCGGCCTCCACGGTGCCCCGCTCGACCGGGATCTGGAGGCAGCGGTGCAGGATCCGGCCCACCACCGGCACCCGGAAGACGCTGGCCTTACCGAGGTAGCGCGGCCAGCGGCCGGCGTCGTAGACATAGTGCGCGGAGCAGAGCGGGTCGGCGTACGAGAGATGGTTGGGGACGATGATCACCCCACCGCTGCGCGGGATGTGCTCCATCCCGAGCCAGGTGCGGCGGGTCCAGACGGTCATCACGGGCTTGACCACCACCACGGCGAACCACTGCCAGAATCCCAGCCCGCGCCGTGCCACCCTGTCTCCTCCTTCACCGCCCACGCCCACGCCCACACCGTGACGCCCGCAGCGAAATCATGCCTGCTTCCCCCGGACGGGGCCAGCGAGGGTGCCGCCGCCGGCTGGGGCAGGATGGACCGGTGACCGAGCCGAGCTGGACCGTGGTGGTACCGGTGAAGCGCCTCGAGGTAGCGAAGAGCAGACTACGCGGCGCTCTGCCGGGCGTACCGCACGAGTCCCTGGCCCTGGCCCTCGCCCTGGACACGGTCCGCGCGGTGCTCGCCTGCGACGCAGTGGCCGCCCTGCTGGTGGTGACCGACGACCCCCGGGTCGCCCCGGCGGTCCGGGCGGCGGGGGCCCGGGTGCTGCCGGACGTCCCGGACGCCGGCCTCAACGCCGCGCTGCGGCACGGCGCGGCGGCCGCCGGCGGTCCGGTGGCCGGGCTCACCGCCGACCTGCCCGCGCTGCGCCCGGCCGAGTTGGGCGCCGCGCTGCGGGCCGCCGCCGATCCGGGGGTACGCCACTTCGTCGCCGACTCCCCCGGCGACGGCACCGTGCTGCTCACCGCGCCGGCCGGCGTACCGCTGGACCCGCGCTTCGGGGCCGGCTCGGCCGGCGCACACGCCGCCAGCGGGGCACTCCCCCTGACCGGCGGGTGGCCGACCCTGCGCCGCGACGTGGACACCCCGGCCGACCTGGCGGAGGCCACCCGGCTCGGGCTGGGCCCCCGCACGGCCGCGCTCGCCGTCCCCTCCTGCCCGGCCGCCGCCCCCGGCTGACCCGCCGGGTGTACGGTGCTGGGCATGCAGGGCACGGTGGCCACCTTCGACGGCACGACACGCACCGGGACGCTGCTCCTCGACGACGGCACCGAGCTGTCCTTCCCGGCCCGCGCCTTCGACGCCTCCGGGCTGCGCCTGCTCCGCCTCGGCCAGCGGGTCCGCATCGACCGGGACGCCACCGGGGAGGTCGTCAGAGTGACCTTGCCGACCATGGACTGACCTGGCCTGCGGAAGTTCGTTTTACGTTCACCTTCGCCGGGTCATTATGGCGAGGTGAGCACCCCTGCACGCCGCCGCCCGGCCCGCCCACGCCGTACCCCCGAACCGCCCGGGACGACCGACGCCGGTCCGACCGACGACGCCCCGGCCGCTGCCCCCGGCGACCGGCCGGCCAGCACCACCGGCGGGACGCTCCGGCGGAGCCCCTCGCGCAGCCGCCCGGCCGGCAGCGCTGCCGGTGCCGCCCCGGGTGGCGAGGCCGCCACGACCGCGAGCGACGTCGACGGCCGGATCAACGACGGCCAGCCTGAGCAGGGCGCCGGCGGCGCCGCGTCCGCCGGGGTGGAGGAGGTCACCGACCCGGGTCGGGTTCCGCCGGCCGACGCCGGTGCCCCACCGGACGCCGCTGTCACCCCTTCGGCCGGGCCGGACGCCGCGGACGCGGGCGAGCCGGCGCGGGAGCCGCTACCCGAGGACCGGTTCCTCAACCGGGAACTCTCCTGGCTCGACTTCAACGCCCGGGTGCTCACCCTGGCCGAGGACCCGCGCACCCCGCTCCTGGAGCGGGCGAAGTTCCTGGCCATCTTCGCCAGCAACCTCGACGAGTTCTACATGGTCCGGGTCGCCGGGCTGAAGCGGCGACTCTCCGCCGGTCTGCCGGTGCGCGGCGGCGACCGGATGCCGCTGCGGACCCAGCTCGACCTGATCGTGGAGAAGACCGCCGGCCTGGCCGCCCGGCACGCGAGCTGTTTCGTCGACGACGTCCAGCCGAAGCTTGCCGCCGAGGACATCCACCTGCTCGGCTGGGCCGACCTCGGTGACCCCGAACGGGAGCGGCTGCGCACCTACTTCCGGGAACAGATCTTCCCGGTGCTGACCCCACTGGCCGTCGACCCGGCGCACCCGTTCCCGTACATCTCGGGACGGTCGCTCAACCTGGCGGTGACGGTGCGCGACCCGCACGGCGGTGCGGAGCTGTTCGCCCGGGTCAAGGTGCCGAACAACGTCCCCCGGTTCGTCCGGGTCTGCCGGGACCTGCCCGGGGTGCGGTTCCTGCCGGTCGAGGAGCTGATCTCGGTGCACCTGGGGCAGCTCTTCTCCGGCATGCAGGTGGTCGAGTGCCATCCCTTCCGGGTCACCCGCAACGCCGAGCTGGAGGTAGACGAGGATCGGGACGAGGACCTCCTCCAGGCCCTGGAGCGGGAGCTGGCCCGACGCCGCTTCGGCCCGCCGGTACGCCTGGAGGTGGCCGCCTCCATCTCCGACCACATGCTGGAGCTGCTCGTCCGGGAACTGGACATGGCCGCCACCGACGTGCTGCGGGTCCGTGGCCTTCTGGACCTCTCGGCGCTCTGGCAGCTCTACGGCGAGGCGGACCGTCCCGACCTGAAGGACCCGCCGTTCGTCCCGGCCACCCATCCCCGGCTCACCGAGGGCGAGGTCCCGCGCAGCGTCTTCGCCACCCTCCGGGACGGGGACGTGCTGGTGCACCACCCGTACCACTCGTTCGCGACCAGCGTGCAGCGCTTCGTCGAGCAGGCCGCCGCCGACCCGAACGTGCTGGCCATCAAGCAGACCCTCTACCGCACCAGCGGCGACTCCCCCATCGTGGACGCGCTGGTCGACGCCGCCGAGGCCGGCAAGCAGGTGGTGGTGCTGGTCGAGCTGAAGGCCCGGTTCGACGAGGTGGCGAACATCGGCTGGGCCCGGACCCTGGAACGGGCCGGCTGTCACGTCGTCTACGGCCTGGTGGGGCTGAAGACCCACTGCAAGACCGCCCTGGTGGTCCGGCAGGAGGGCAACCAGATCCGCCGCTACTGCCACATCGGCACCGGCAACTACCACCCGAAGACCGCCCGGCTCTACGAGGATTTCGGCGTGCTCACCGCCGACCCCGAGATCGGCGCGGACCTGACCGACCTGTTCAACGTGCTCACCGGCTACAGCCGGCAGACCACCTACCGGCGGTTGCTCGTCGCCCCGCAGGGCATTCGGCGGGGCCTGATCGAACGGATCGAACGGGAGATCACGCACACCCGGCTCGGCGCGCCCGGCCTGGTGCAGATCAAGGTGAACTCCCTGGTCGACGAGGAGGTCACCGACGCGCTCTACCGGGCCTCCCAGGCCGGTGTGCACGTGGACCTGATCATCCGGGGGATGTGCACGCTGCGGCCGGGCGTACCGGGGCTGTCGGAGAACATCCGGGTACGGTCCATCCTCGGCCGGTTCCTGGAGCACTCCCGGATCTTCCGGTTCGGCAACGACGGTGCGGCGGAGTTCTGGATGGGCTCGGCCGACCTGATGCACCGCAACCTGGACCGCCGGGTGGAGGCGCTGGTCCAGGTGAGCGACCCGATCGCCCGCGCCGAACTGGACCACGTGCTCACCGCCGCGATGAGCCCCGAGGTGGACGCGTTCGAGCTGGCCGCCGACGGGACGTGGAGCCGCCGGCAGGGCGTCCCGGACACGCCGCCGCAACACCTCCAGGAGTTGCTGCTGCGCCGGGTCGGCGGCACCGCCGGCTGACCGGGCGTCCCGTTCTAGTCTGGGGCGATGGTCGAACAGGAGCGCAAGTACGCGGTGCCGGCCGACTTCCGGCTGCCGGACCTGTCCCCCGCCGTGCCCGCCGGTGGCCGGGTCGACAGTCCGGCAACGGCGACCCTGGTCGCCACCTACTTCGACACCGCCGACCTGCGACTGGCCCGGGCCGGTGTCTCGCTGCGGCACCGGGAGGGCGACAATCTGCCCTGGACGGTGAAGCTCCCCACCGGTTCCCCCGGGATCCGGCACGAGATATCGCGTCCGGGACCGTCCGACGCCGTGCCGGCGGAGCTGACCGCGCTGGTGACCGGATACCACCGGGGCGCACCGCTGGCCCCGATCGCCCTGGTCAGCACCGTCCGGGAGCGCCGCGAACTGCGCGACGGCGACGGCGCGCTGCTCACCGAGGTGGTCGACGACCGGGTGACCTCGGTGGCCGCCGGGGGCGCTACCGGGGTGGTCGACCTCGGCTTCCGGGAGGTGGAGGTCGAGCGCGGCAGCGGCGACGAGGACCTGCTGGACCGGGTGGACGCGCTGCTCACCGCCGCCGGGGCGCGGCCGGCGGAGTTCGTCCCGAAACACGTACGGGCACTCGGGCCGGCCGCCCGGCGGGCACCGGACCTGGTTGGACCGGGCGAACTGCCGGCGAAGCCGACCGCCGGTGACGTGGTCACCGGGGCGATCCGGCGTGGAGTGCGCCGCATCCTCCGATACGACCCGCTGGTCCGGCTCGGCCCGGAAGCCGGCGACGTCGACGCGGTCCGGAAGATGCGGGTGGGTGCCCGGCGGCTCCGCAGCGACCTGCGCACCTTCGCCCCGCTGCTCGACGCCGCCTGGGCGGGTGGCCTCACCGACGAACTGCGGTGGCTCGGCGAGGTGCTCGGTGAAACCCGGGACGTCGAGGTGCTCCGCGCCCGGCTGCGGCGCACCGCCGGAGCCGACCCGGTCAGCCCGCTCGACGAGGGCGCGCTGAACCGCCTGGACGCCGCGCTCGCCAGCCGGCAGCAGCAGGCCGACGCCGCCGTGGCCGACGCGCTGCGCTCGCCCCGCTACCTCGCCCTGGCCGAGTCCCTGGTGGCGGCGGCCCGCGCGCCCCGGCTGAACCGGAAGGCGGACGCCCCGGCGGAGCAGGCGCTGCCCCGGCTGGTCCGGAAACCGTGGCGCAGGCTGGCGCACGGCACCGGGCGGTACGGCGGCGTGCCCGCGCTCGAGCCGCTCGGGCCGGACGAGCAGTGGCACGACGTCCGCAAGGCGGCCAAGCGGGTCCGGTACGCGTTGGAGGCGGTCGCCCCGGTGCTCGGCTCGGGTGCCGGGAAACTGGCCCGGGCGGTCCGGGAGAGCCAGACGCTGCTCGGCGCGCACCAGGACGCGGCGGTGGCCGCCGAGATCTGGACGGCGCTGGCCCTGGCGCAGCCGGCCGACCCGGCCCTGGCGGTGACCGCCGGCCGGCTGGCCGAGCGGGAACGGGCCGAGGTCCGCCGGGTCCGCGCCGACTTCCCGGACACCTGGCGTCGAGCGGTACGCCGCCGGAAGGGCTGGCTGCGGTGAACGTCATCCGGGCGGCAGGCGGGGTGCCGTGGCGTCCCGCCGCGACCGGCGGCCCCGAGGTCTGCCTGGTGCACCGCCCCGGTACGGGGACTGGTCGCTGCCAAAGGGCAAGCTGGAGCCGGGGGAACACCCACTGCTCGCCGCGGTTCGCGAGGTCGCCGAGGAGACCGATGTCCAGGGGGTGCCGCAGGTCCGCCTGCCGAGCGTCTCGTACCGCAGCGAGGGCCGTCCGAAGGTGGTCGACTACTGGTCGGTGCGGGCGGTCGCCGACGGGGGCTTCCAGGCCGGCACCGAGGTCGACGAGGTGCGTTGGCTGCCGGTGGCGGCGGCACTGGAGCTGGTGAGCTACGTACACGACGCCGAGGTGCTGCACGCGTTCGCCGCCCTGCCGCCGGTGACCGGGACGGTGGCCCTGGTCCGGCACGCGCACGCCGGGGCCCGGGGCACCTGGTCCGGGCCGGACACCGCCCGACCGCTCGACGCCACCGGCCGCTCCCAGGCGCGTACGCTCGCCCGGCTGGTGGCCGCGATCCGCCCGGCACGCCTCGTCTCCGCCTCGCCCCGCCGCTGCGTGCAGACCCTCGGCCCGCTGGCCGAGCTGCTGGACCTGCCGATCGAGGTGGACCGTGACCTGGACGAGCCGGAGCCGGGCCAGCAGCAGGTGGAACGGGCGCTGGCCGCCGCGGCCCGGCTGACCGTACTAGCCGGCGCGGGCGGGCCGGTGGCGGTGTGCAGCCAGGGCAAGGTGATCCCGCCGGCCCTGGAACGGTTGACCGGGGGGACGGACGACTTCACCACCGCCAAGGGCGGCGGCTGGTTGCTGGCGTTCACCGCCGACGGCCTGCTCCCACCCGACCGCCTCCTCTGACGGACCCGCTTCTGGCCCCGACCGCCTCGGTCCGGCACGTCCCGACCGCCTCGGCCCCGGCACGTCCCGGGCGGGCCGCCCCGCCTCCCACGACAAAGGGCGCCCACCTCAGATGGTGGGCGCCCTCGGTCGGTCCGGGTCAGCGGGTGGCAGCCTTCTTCGCCGGTGCCTTCCGGGCCGGCGACTTCTTCGCCGCCGTGCTCTTCGCCGCCGCGCTCTTGGTCGCCGTGGTGCCGGCCTTCTTCGCGGCGGTCGTCTTGGCGGTGGTCTTCTTCGCCGCCGCGCTCTTGGTGGCCGTGCTCTTGGTAGCGGTGCTCTTCTTCGCCGGGGCGGCCTTCGTGCCGGCCGCCTTGGCACCGGCGGCCCTGGTCGTCTTGGTCGCCTTGGTCGCGGCCTTGGTGGCCGCCGGGGCGGCCTTGGTCGCGGCCGTGGTCTTCTTCGCGGCGGCCGCCTTCGTGGCCGTCGCCTTGGCCCCGGCGGCCTTCGCGCCGGTCGCCTTCGCCCCGGCGGCCTTCGCGCCGGTTGTCTTGGCTGCCGCCGTCGTCTTCGCGGCGGTCGTGGTCTTCTTCGCGGCGGCGGTGGTCTTCGGCACCTTGCCGCTGGCCACCAGCTCCTTGAAGCCGGCGCCCGGACGGAAGGTGGGCACGGATGTCTTCTTGACCTTCACCGCCTCTCCCGTGCGGGGGTTGCGGGCTGTTCGGGCGGCGCGTACCCGCTTCTCGAACGCTCCGAAACCGGTGATGGACACCTTCTCGCCCTTCGCCACCGCCGCCTGGACCTCAGCGAGGACCGCGTCGAGCGCCGCAGTCGCCGACTTCCTGTCCCCCAGGCGAGCGGCGAGCGCCTCGATGAGCTCGGCCTTGTTCACGACTTCCTCCCGATTGTGCAACTGACTCGACGCGAGCCATTCTGCGCGCACGGTATGCCCTCTGCCGCCCGGACACAAACATTCGGTGGAAAAAAGCCCTTGTGTCGTAACGGATTCGCCCCCGCCGGCAGAGCCGACGGGGGCGAAAACCCAAGGCGCGGGTAGGCCTTCCGGCTAGCGCAGGACGGGCAGGAACGGCATCCGGCGAGCCTCGTACGCGCCGATCTCCGCCTCATGGCGGAGGGTCAGTCCAATGTCGTCCAAGCCCTCCATGAGCCGCCAACGGCTGAAGTCGTCCAGCGGGAATGACCAGGTGTCCGCCCCGACCCGGACCTGGCGGGCGGCCAGGTCGATGGTGACCGGGGTGGTCGGGTCGGCCTCGAGCCGATCCCACAACTCTTCGACCGTCTTCAATTCCAGCTCGACCGGGAGGAGACCCTCCTTCAACGCGTTGCCGCGGAAGATGTCACCGAAGCGGGGCGAGACCACCGCGCGGAACCCCCAGTCCCGCAACGCCCACACCGCGTGTTCGCGGGATGACCCCGTGCCGAACTCGGGGCCAGCGACGAGAATCGATGCGCCGGAATAAGAGGAATCGTTCAACACGAATCCCGGGTCCTCCCGCCACGCGCTGAAGAGACCATCGGCGAAACCGGTTCGGGTCACCCGCTTGAGGTACACCGCGGGAATGATCTGATCCGTGTCCACATTGGAGCGCCGCAATGGCACTGCGGTGCCGGTGTGCGTGGTGAGCCTGTCCATCGTCCCAGTCATCCCTTCACAGATCGGCCGGCGCGGCCAGCCGGCCGACCACGGCGGTGGCGGCGGCGACCGGAGGCGACACCAGATGGGTACGCCCGCCCCGGCCCTGCCGGCCCTCGAAGTTTCGGTTGGAGGTGGAGGCGGACCGCTGCCCCGGCGAGAGGGTGTCCGGGTTCATGCCCAGACACATGGAACAGCCGGCGAAGCGCCACTCCGCCCCGGCGTCGGTGAAGACCGCGTCCAGCCCCTCCGCCTCGGCGGCCAGGCGGACTGCGGCGGAGCCGGGCACCACCAGCATCCGCACGCTGTCGGCGACCTTCCGTCCGCGCAGCACGTCCGCCGCGGCGCGGAGGTCCTCCAGCCGGCCGTTCGTGCAGGAGCCGACGAAGACCACGTCCACCGGGAGGTCGCGCAGGGCGGTGCCGGGCCGCAGGTCCATGTACTCCAGCGCCCGCCGGGCGGCGGTCCGCTCGGCCTCGGTGGTGAACTCCTCCGGGTTCGGCACCACGGTCCCCAGCGGGGCGCCCTGGCCCGGGTTGGTCCCCCAGGTGACGAACGGCGTCACCTGGGCGGCGTCCAGGGTCACCTCGGCGTCGTAGACGGCGCCCTCGTCGGTGGGGAGGGTCCGCCAGTACGCCACCGCGGCGTCCCAGTCGGCTCCCTGCGGCGCGTTCGGCCGCCCCTCGAGGTACGCGAAGGTGGTCTCGTCCGGGGCGATCATGCCGGCCTTCGCGCCCCACTCGATGGACATGTTGGCGATGGTCATCCGTCCCTCCATGGACAGCGACCGGATCGCCTCCCCCCGATACTCCACGATGTGGCCGCGACCACCGCCGGTGCCGACCTGCGTGATCAGCGCGAGCACCAGGTCCTTGGCGGTGACGCCCGGGCCGAGCTCACCGACGACGTTCACCGCCATGGTCTTCGGGCGGGCCTGCGGCAGGGTCTGGGTGGCCAGGACGTGTTCGACCTCACTGGTGCCGATACCGAAGGCCAGCGCCCCGAACGCGCCGTGGGTGGCGGTGTGCGAGTCGCCGCAGACGATCGTCATGCCGGGCTGGGTCAGCCCGAGCTGGGGTCCGATGACGTGGACGATGCCCTGGTTCTCGTCACCCAGCGGGTGCAGCCGTACGCCGAATTCGGCGCAGTTGCGGCGCAGCGTCTCGATCTGGGTACGCGAGGTCGGGTCCGCGATCGTGAGCAGGTCACCCCGACGCTGGCGGAACGCCGGGTCGGCGTACCCGGTCGGGGTGTTGTGGTCCTCGGTCGCGATCGTCAGGTCGGTCCGGCGCACCGGGCGCCCCGCGAGCCGGAGGCCGTCGAACGCCTGCGGGCTGGTGACCTCGTGCAGCAGGTGCAGGTCGATGTAGAGCAGGTCGGGCTCGCCCTCGGCTGATCGCACGACGTGCGCGTCCCAGACCTTCTCGGCCAAGGTCTTTGGCTTCGGAGTGACTCCCACCATCTGGACATCCTAAATTCTGGGAGGTAAGTTTCGGCTTGTGGGACACAGTATGAGCGGTGTCGGCGTTCTCGACAAGGCGGTGGTCATCCTGGCCGCCTGCGTCGACGGCGCCAGCCTGGCCGAACTCGTTGATCGCACCAAGCTGCCGAGGGCCACGGCCCATCGGCTGGCGCAGGCGCTGGAAATCCACCGGATGCTCGTCCGGGACACACAGGGGCGGTGGCGACCGGGCCCGCGTCTCGGTGAGCTGGCCAACGCCGCGCCGGACGTCCTGCTGACCGCGGCCGAGCCACTGCTGGCCGCCCTGCGGGACGCCACGGGCGAAAGCGCCCAGCTCTACCTACGCCGAGCCGACGAACGGGTCTGCGTGGCCGCCGCCGAGCGCGCCAGCGGCCTGCGGGACACCGTCCCGGTCGGCTCGGTCCTGCCGATGACGGCGGGCTCGGCGGCCCAGATCCTGCTCGCCTGGGAGCCACCGGAGGCGGTCATGCCACTCCTGCCCCGGTCGAAGTTCACCGGCCGCACCCTGGCCGAGGTACGCCGCCGCGGCTGGGCGCAGAGCGTCGCGGAACGGGAGGCCGGTGTGGCGAGCGTCTCCGCCCCGATCCGGGACCGCACCGGGCGGGTGATCGCCGCGATCAGCATCTCCGGACCGATCGAACGCCTCGGTCGCCGCCCCGGCGAACGCCACGCCATGGCCGTGGTCCGAGCCGGCCAACGCCTCTCCGGCCTCTGACCCACCCCACCCTGGCCGTCCAGCGGCGCCGCCGCCCTCTGTGGGCAGGCTGGGGTGGTAGCAGGGGTCCCCTGTTACCGCTTTTTGATGAGCAGGGGACCCCTGCAACCACCCCAGCAGGCAGGTGCAACCACCCCAGCCGGCACACGGGCAGGCAAAGCCTGCGGGCGGGTAGGCGCGGGGCGGATCAGCGGCCGGTGCGAGAAGGCCGGGGATATACAGCGCGGCCCGGGCCACCTGGGGTGGACCGGGCCGTGTTGGTTGGTAGCCCCGACCGGATTCGAACCGGCGCTACCGCCTTGAGAGGGCGGCGTCCTGGGCCGCTAGACGACGGGGCCAAGACTTTTCCTGCTTCACCACCCTGGTGGGCGGTGCCGCCGTAGTCTAACCATGTCCCCCGGGTCGGGTGTCGACCGGGTGGGACCGGGTAGTCTCGACAGAAGCGAAACAGCCCGCCCCACTGAAACGGGACGGACCGGTGACGCTGTAGCCCCGACCGGATTCGAACCGGCGCTACCGCCTTGAGAGGGCGGCGTCCTGGGCCGCTAGACGACGGGGCCAGAACTTTTTGTCGCATCTTCACCCTTGCGGGTGACGATGCTGCACTCTATCAGAGATCCACTTCACCGTCTCCATGTGGAGGCGGGAGGTGAACTCCACTAGAATCCAGCGTCCGAGGATCTGCCGAACCTCGGTTGCGCTGGGGTACCAGGACTCGAACCTAGACTAACTGAACCAGAATCAGTCGGGCTGCCAATTACCCCATACCCCATTGGTGCTTCTCAGCACCGATCGCTTTGGTGCCTCTCGGCACCGGATCGGCACCTTGCGGCACCGGGGAGAAACTTTACTCCACCGGTGCCGGCAGGCCAAATCGGGTTACCGAAACCACCCCTGAGCTGCGGTTACACCCCTCACACCGGTCACCCGATCGGGACCACCGGGTTCGAGAGTTCGCCGATCCCCTCGATACGTACGGTGACCGTATCCCCGTCCAGGAGCGGACTAACCCCGGCCGGGGTGCCGGTCAGCACGACGTCGCCGGGCAGCAGCGTCATCACGTGCGAGATGTACGACACCAGCGACGGCACGTCGAACACCATGTCCTTGGTCCGGCCGAGCTGACGGACCTCCATCTCCTCCGGGTCGCGGCCCACCTCGCACCGGACCTCGAGGTCGCTGACGTCCAGTCCCGTCGTGATCCACGGCCCGAGCGGGCAGAACGAGTCGAAGCCCTTGGCCCGCGTCCACTGGCCGTCGCTGCGTTGCAGGTCACGCGCGGTCACGTCGTTTGCGCAGGTGTAGCCGAAGATGGCCCGCTCGGCGGCGGCCCGGTCGGCGCGACGGGCACCGGGCGGTCCGATCACCACGGCGAGTTCCGCCTCGTGCTCGACCTGCCGGGAGAAGACCGGCAGCCGGATCGCGTCCCGAGGCCCGATGACGCTGGTGGACGGTTTGAGGAAGAGCAGCGGCTCCTTGGGCACCTCGCTGCCGTGCTCGGCGGCGTGCTCGGCGTAGTTTCGGCCGACGCAGACCACCTTGCTCGGCAGGATGGGCGAGAGCAACCGGACGTCCGAGAGGGCCCACCGGGCACCACTGAACTCGATCTTCCCGAACGGATGCCCCTCGATCTCGGCGATGGTGAGACCCTGCGATCCCGCCCCTGCCTCCCCCTCGACGGCTCCGAACGACATTCCCTTGGCATGAGCGAAACGAGCGATACGCACGTTGCCAATCTAACCCGTTGCGCAGGCCACGGGCGGTCGCCACAGGTGTCGCAGGGTAGCGGTGCCGTTGGGCGGCCGGGTCGGGTTCGGCACTTCCCACCCTCCCGGGACGACCGCGCCCCTAGCGTCGGCCCGGGAGGTGGTTCGTATGCCCGCGTCAACACGACCCCACCGGACCCTCGCGGTGCTCGTCCACGGCCTCGGTGTCCTCGCCGCGCTGACGGCGTTGCCGACGCCCGACGCGCCGTCTGCGGCGACGACACCGGCGACGGTCGCACCCGGGTCACCGCCGGCGCGCACGGCCACGGCGGAGCCAGCTCCATCGCCGACAGTCGGACCGTCGGCCACGGCGGAACCCACCCCGCCGCCGACGGCCGGGCCGGCGGCCCCGGCGACCGCTGGGCGCGCGGCGGCCGCGGTGCCCGCGCGAGCCACCCCGGGGACCCCGGCCACCGGACCATCGGCCTCAGCGGGCACCTCGGCCGCACCGGGTACGCAGGCTCCATCGGGAACCCAGGCCCCAGCGGGTACGCCGGGCGCGGTGCCACCGGGCGCGATGCCACCGGGCGCGGCGCCGAAGGTCCGGGTGAACGTCGCTCCGGCCAGCACCCCGGCCCCGGCGTACCGGATCGAGGTACGCAACGACGGCAACGCGCCGGTCGTCACCACGGTGCGGCAGGAACTGCCGCCGGGCACGTCGGCGACCACGGTCACCGGCGGAGGCCGGGCGACCCCGCCGGTCGGGCGGACCGGACCGGCCGAGATCACCTGGCGGCTCACCCTGCCGGCCCGGAGCACCACGACGGTGCACACCGCGCTGACCGCCGTCCCGGACCGGCTGCTGACCGCGCCGGCCTGTGCCTTCGCCAGCAACGGCGAGCAGCCGTACGACTGCGCGACGGCAACCTGGCGGCAGGTCGCAGACCCCGTGGCCAAGGACGAGTCGACGCCGCTCTGGCAGCGGCCCGGCAGCGCGCTGGTCGCGGGCGCGGTGCTGCTGCCGGCGCTGGCCGGCACGGGCTGGTGGATGCTGCGTCGACGGCGCGGACGGGCCGGCCAGACAGCCGGTGGGCGCACCGTCCCGGACGCCACCGGAGGACCCGCCGCGCAGGGCACGCTGTACCCGCGTCCGGCGGTGCCGCCGCCGGCGTACCGCCGACGCCGGCCGCCGGTCTGGCTGGTGGTGGGGGTGGCCGTGGCGGCCCTCGTCGGTACGGTCGGCGCGGCGGCCTGGACCGCGACCACCCGGGTCGCCGCGATCGACACCGACGCCAAGCCCACCAGCGGCGCCTGGACCGGGCAGGGACATGCCGGGCCGCTCGGAACGCCGCTGCGGGAGGCCGCGTTCGAGTTCACGGTCTACCGGATGGCCTGCGCCGGGTCGACGGACCATCGGCGCTGCCAGGCCACGGTCGGGGTGCGCAATCTCACCTCGCGGCAGCAGGTCTGGCACGGGGAACTCCAGCGGGCGTACCTGCCGGACGGCAAGTGGGTCAACGCCGACGAGCCGGCCACCCGGGCGGCCAACCAGGGGCGGGACGTCTTCGCCGAGCCGGTGGCGGCGGACCAGCGGATGCTGGTGCCGTTGGTCTTCACGGTCCAGGGGGCACAGCCGCCGAGCCAGGTGGAACTGCGCAGCGGGGTGTTCTCGGCCGGGGTCCGGGTGGACGTGCCCTGACGGCGGGGCGGGGCGGCGGTCGTACCCTGGGGTCCGTGACCGCCGCCCTCGCCACCGTGCTCGACGCGCCGACCTGGCGGGCCCGCCGGCAGGCGCACGAGGAACGGGTCGACGCCTGGCTGGCCCCGCACCTGGCCCGGCGGCGCGGTGGCGTACGGCACCCGGTGGAGGACTTCCTCTTCACCTACTACTCTCACCGGCCGGCACAGTTGCGCCGCTGGCATCCCGGAGCCAGGGTGGAGCTGCGGGACGCCGACCCGGCCGAGTTCGGCCCGGACTACCGCGCCACCGCCTCCGGGGTCACTCTCGACACCGATGCCGTACGGGCCCGTCGCGCCGCCTCGGCGGACTGGATCCGGGACCTGCTGGCCGCGACGGCGGGACGGCCGGCGCACCTCGGCTGCTTCGGCATGCACGAGTGGGCGATGGTCTACCGGCAGACCCAGGACGAGGTACGCCACAACCACTGGCCGCTGCGGCTCGGGCCGGAGCGGACCGCCGCCGTCGTCGAGGAGCGCGGCGTACGGTGCAGCCACTTCGACGCGTACCGGTTCTTCACCGCGCCGGCCCGGCCGCTGAACGTGCTCACCCCGACCCGGGAGAGCCAGCACGACCTGGAACAGCCGGGCTGCCTACACGCCAACATGGACCTCTACAAGTGGGCGTACAAGCTCTCGCCCCTGGTCCCCGCGGAGCTGGTGGCGGACTGCTTCGCGCTGGCGCGGGAGATCCGGACGCTGGACATGCGGGCCTCGCCGTACGATCTCGCCGCACTCGGGTACCCACCGGTCCGGGTCGAGACGCCGGAGGGACGTGCCGAGTACGTCACCGCCCAGCGCGGCTTCGCCGAGCGGGCCGCCGCGCTCCGCGCCCGCCTGCTCGCCGCCCTGGCGTGACCCGGTACGCCGGTTCCGTCATCCCTCCGGGTGGCCCCGGTGTGCCGCCCACTCGGGGGCCAGGATGGACATGACCGTCGCGTCCACCCAGCGGTCGTCGTCCCGCAACGCGTCCCGCAGCACGCCCTCGGCGACGAACCCGACCTTCTCGTAGACCCGCCGGGCCCGGGGGTTGAAGTGGTACACCTCCAGCGAGATCCGGTGCAGGCCGAGCCGTTCGAAGCCGTGGCCGACGATGAGGCGTACCGCCTCGGTGCCGAGGCCACGGTCGCGTCCGCCGGGACCGATCAGGGTCCGGAAGTTGCAGCTACGGTTGTGCGCGTCCCATTGGTTGAGCACCACCTCACCGACACAGGCGCCGGTCGCGCGGTCGACCACCGCCAGGTCGAGCCGGTCGGTCTGCGCGTTGCGGGTGTCGTACCAGTGAACCAGTTTCTCCTCGCTGTGCTGCCGGCCGGCGATGCCGGTCAGCCGGATCACCTCCGGATCGGCATGGGCGACCCGCAGTTCGAGCAGGTCGCCGTCGAGGAAGGGTCGCAGCAGCACCCGCTTCCCGGTCAGGGTGGGTTTGTCCGCGAAGTCAGGGACGCGCTCCGGCGCGACGGTCGCAGGCTCGGAAGCGGCAGTCGGTGACGGCACGGCGGTCGCGGGCCGGGGAGCGGCAGTCGGTGGCGACGCGACGGTCACACGCTCGGGAGCGGCAGGCACAGGCTCGGCAGCGGCAGGCGTGGTCGGGGACGCGGCGATCGGTGGCTCGGTGTGCATTCGGCCGATCCTCGTCGGCGCGGTCCGGACCGCCAACCGGGTTTCCCGGGCCGGGCGGCGCGGACGCGGGTCAGTCGCCGTCCGCCCGACGGTTGCGTTTGACCTGCGAGCGACGCTTCTTCTCGTCCAACCGGCGTTGCTTCGCTGCCCGGGACGGTCGGGTCGGCCGACGCGGTGGCGGCGGTGGGGCGACCGCCTCGCGCAGCAGCGCGGCCATCCGTTCGCGGGCCGCCTCCCGGTTGGCGAGCTGCGCCCGGTGCTCGCTGGCAGCCACGGTGAGGACCCCGTCGACCAACCGGTTGGCGAGCCGCTGGAGGGCCCGCTCGCGCAGGTACGGCGGGAGGCTCGGCGAGGCGGCGAGGTCGAAGCTCAGCTCGACCCGGGAGTCGGTGGTGTTGACGCCCTGGCCGCCCGGCCCGGACGACCGGGAGAACCGTTCCCGCAACTCCGCCTCGGGCACCACCAGTCGGTCGCTCACCCGCAGTCCGTCGTCCATAGTCCCGAGGCTAGTCGGCGACACGACGGGAACGCCCGCCTGTTTCGGCCGGTCCCGCGCGTCCGGCTGTCGAGCCGGCCGGTGGTGATCCACGCGGTATGCGGCATGTCGGGGTGTCTCGCCCGGCGGACACCCCGACATGCCGCAACTCGCGTCAGTCAGCCGCCCCGGCCGATGATCGTGTCGGCGGTGTGCTGGACCTGGTCGATCGGGATGGCGAAGCCGATGCCGATCGAGCCGTTGCCGTCGATGGTGGCGATCGCGGTGTTCACCCCGACCACCTCGCCCCGGGCGTTGACCAGCGGGCCCCCCGAGTTACCGGGGTTGATCGAGGCATCGGTCTGCACCGCCGTGTGCCGGTTGTCGCCGAGCCGTACCTGGCGGTCCAGGGCGCTGACGATGCCGGCGGTCACGGTGCCGGAGAGGCCGAGCGGGGAGCCGACGGCCAGCACCGGCTCGCCGACCCGGGTGGTGCCCGCTTTCGCCAGCGGCAGCGGGGCCAGCCCGGCCGAGGACGGCACCCGCAGCACCGCCAGGTCACTGCGCGGCTCCCGACCGACCACCTGGGCCGGAAGGCGGCGGCCGTCGGGCAGTTCCACGGTCACCGTCCCGCTGCCGCCCTGGGCCAGGATGTGGTCGTTGGTGATGATGTGCTGTTGGTCGTCGACCGCGAAACCGGAGCCGGTCGCGCCCCGGCCCGAACCGTTGCCGACCAGCACCGACACCACCCCGGGCACGGTCCGCTCGGCGGCGGCGACCAACTCCGCCGGAACCGGCGCCGCCGAGGCCGCCGGCGGGTCGGTCATCTCGTCCAGGTTGGCCACCCAGCCACCGGCCACCGCTCCGGAGGCGGTGGACAGGGCCACCACCGCCGCCGCGAGGACGAGCAGCCGCCCGGTGCCACCCGGGATGGACCGGTCCGTCCCGGGCACGGGTACGTCGCCGCGGGGACGCCCGTCCGGGTCCA
The DNA here is from genome assembly GCF_900090325.1 of Micromonospora pallida. Lineage (NCBI taxonomy): Bacteria > Bacillati > Actinomycetota > Actinomycetes > Micromonosporales > Micromonosporaceae > Micromonospora > Micromonospora pallida. The sequence continues at coordinate 4,457,868 of NZ_FMHW01000002.1, forward strand.
GTTCGGGTGAGACGAACCAGGGTCCGCGCGGCTCGCCGAGTCCGGTCTGCACCGCCATACGTCCTCCTCACGTGAAGTCCGCTCCTGCCGTCCGCCCAGCGCCGGCCACTCAAGTCCGCTGGTCGTTCCAGGGCCGCTGGCCGTTCCAAAGCTGCTGGCCGTTCCAAGGCTGCTGGCCGCCTCAAGGCCAGACCGCTCGGGACCGCCGACCGTCTCAAGGCCACCGGCCGCTTTCAGCGCCACCGACCGCTCGGGACCGCCGGCCGTTTCAGGGCCACCGGCCGTCTCAGAGCCACCGGCCGTTTCAGGGAAGCCGGGAGAACCACCGCATCGAGCCTGCTGCCGCGCCCAGGGCGAACATCAGGCCGAGCCCGATGAACCGGGCCGACACGTCCTGCCGCACCGTCCGGTATCCGACCGAGGTGCCGATGTCCTCGTAGACGGCACGTAGTTCGTCGCTCGTGGTCGCCTCGTGGAAGCCACCACCGGTCTCCTTCGCGACCGCCCGCAGGGTCTGCCCGTCGACCGGCACCTGGATCGGCCGGCCGCCCCGGTCCACGAACCCGCGCGGGGTACCGAACGAGATCGTGTGCACCGGCACCTTGGCCGACACCGCGTCCCCGGCCGCCTCGATCGGGTCCTTGCCGGAGGTGTTCGCCCCGTCCGAGAGCAGGATGATCCGGGCCGGAGGCGGATCCTTCGCCGCCTGGCTGTCGAGCGCCCGGACCGCGCCGAGGGAGGTGTTGATCGCCTCGCCGATCGCGGTGCCCTGGACCCCGGTGGCGCCCTCGACGAGCCGTTCGATCCCCTCGTGCAGGGCCTCCCGGTCGGTGCCCGGCGGCACCAGTACGGCGGCGCTGCCGGCGAAGGCGACCAGTCCGACGTTGAACTCATCGGGCAGGCCGTCGACGAAACGTCGGGCCGACTGCTTGGCGGCGGTCAACCGGTCCGGGTCGACGTCGGTGGCGAGCATCGACGTGGACACGTCCACCGCCACCATCACGGTGGCCCGTTCCCGGGGCACCCGCACCTCGGCGGTCGGCCGGGCGAACCCGACCACCAGCAGGGCCAGCATGGACAGGAAGAGCCCGGCCGGCAGGTGCCGCCGCCAGGTCGGTCGCTGCGGCGCGACCCGGTCGAGCAGCCGCAGGTTGGTGAAGCGTACGGCGTAGCGGCTGTGCCGACGCTGCGCCAGCACGTACGCCACGACCAGCGCGAGCACACCGAGCAGCAGCCAGAGCCGGGCCGGAGACTGCCAGATCACGCGCCACCTCCCCCGGTCCGGACGCCTCGACCGGCCGGGGCGAGGGCCAGCCGGCGCTGGGCGTGCACGTGCCGGACGATGTCCGCGCCCCAGTCCCGGTCGGTCCGCAACGGCAGGTGCGCCGCCCCGCACCGGCGCAGCGCCCGGCGTACCTGCTCCCGCTGGATGGCCGCCGCCTGGGCGAACCGTTCCCGCAGCGTCGGATCGCCGGTCCACACCTCACGGCGCCGGCCGGTCTCCGGGTCGACCAGGGTGATCAGCCCGACGTCCGGGAGTTCCAGCTCGCGCGGATCGGTCACCTCCACGGCGAGCACCTGGTGCCGGACGGCGAGGCGGCGCAGTTCCGGCTCCCACCCGGCCTCGGCCCCGGGGTCGTCGGGAAGGGCGTCGAGGAAGTCGGAGACCACCACGACCAGTCCCCGGCGCGGGGTGAGCCGGTGCGTCGTGGCCAGCGCCCCGGCCAGCGACAGCCCGACACCGGGCCCGGCGGCAACGGCGACCGGGGTCACGGCGGGCCGGCCGTCCAGTGTCGACCCGGCAGCCCGGTCGCCACCGGGGGCGGTGAGCAGGGCGCGGAGCAGGTTCAGCAGGTGGTCGCGTCCGCTCCGGGCCGGGAACCGGCGTACCCCGTCGCGGGTGAGCACCTGGGCGCCGAGCCGGTTGCCGGCCCCGGCGGTGAGGAAGCCGATCGCCGCGACGGCCGCGACCGCCAGTTCCCGCTTGTCCAGGTCGGCGGTACCGAAGTCCATGCTCGGGCTGGCGTCCACCAGCAGCCAGGTGGTGAGTTCCCGGTCCGCGTCGACCTCCCGTACGTGCGGGACGGCGGTACGGGCGGTCACCGCCCAGTCCATCCGCCGTACCTCGTCCTCGCCGGGCCGGTACTCCCGGCTGCCGGCGGTCTCACTGCCCGGTCCGGGCAGCAGCCCCCGGTGCTGGCCGTGCAGCAGGCCGTCCAGCCGACGGGTCACGGTCAGCTCCAGCCGGCGTAGTCGCTGGTCCGAGGTCAGCTCGGCCAGCCCCGGATCCCGCCGCGCAGGGGCCCCGACGCCCGGCCGGCGGACGCTGGTCATGCCGCCGCCAGGTCAGGGGTCACCGGTTGCCGGCCGGGGGCGATCCGGGGCGCGGGCACGGCCTCGACGAGCCGGCGCACCAGCGCCTCGGCGGAGACTCCCTCGGCGACCGCGTCGAAGGAGAGCACCAGACGGTGGGCGAGCACGTCCACCGCCAGGTCGTGGACGTCCTCCGGCAGGACGTACTCGCGCCCGCACAGCAGGGCCCGGGCGCGGGCGGCGGCGACCAGGCCGAGGGTGGCCCGGGGACTCGCGCCGTAGGCCAGCATGGGGGCGAGTCCGGGCAGCCCGAAGCGCCCGGGGTCGCGGGTGGCGAGGATGAGCCGTACGACGTACTCGGCGAGGGCGTGGTGCACGAAGACGTCCCGGGCGCGGGCCTGGAGGGCGCGCAGCCGCAGCGGGTCGAGCACCCGGCGGGGGCGCGGCCGGTCGGTGCTCATCCGGTAGAGGATGGCCAGTTCGTCGGCGTCGCTGGGGTAGTCGACGACCACCTTCATCAGGAAGCGGTCCCGCTGCGCCTCGGGCAGTGGGTAGACGCCCTCGGACTCGATCGGGTTCTGGGTGGCGAGCACCAGGAACGGTTCGGGTACGGGGGAGCTGCGTCCGCCGATCGAGACCTGCCGTTCGGCCATCGCCTCCAGCAGCGCCGACTGCACCTTGGCCGGCGCGCGGTTGATCTCGTCGGCGAGAACCAGGTTGGCCATGATCGGGCCGAGTTCGACGTCGAAGGTCTCCTGCGAGGCCCGGTAGATCCGGGTGCCGACGATGTCCGACGGAACCAGGTCGGGTGTGAACTGGATCCGGGAGAAGGTGCCGCCGACCACGGTGGCGAGGGTCTGCGCGGCCAGGGTCTTGGCCACCCCGGGTACGCCTTCGAGCAGGCAGTGTCCGTCCGCGACGAGGGCGGTGAGCAGGCGTTCGACCAGTCGGTCCTGCCCGACGATCACACGTCTGACCTCGTAGATGGTCTGTTCCAACTCGACGCCGGGCGCGGCGGGATCGTCCGGGGTGGGCACGCTGGCCAGGGTGTCCGAGATGTCCGTCACGGTGCTTGCTTCCCGGGCGGCCACCTCGACAAACGTCGGAATTCACGGGCCTAACCTGGCCTTTCACCCCGCAACGGGATGACTTCCCGGTCGAACCGCCCCGCCCCGGGGCAACCGGCGACGCCGGTCCCCGTGGCGCGCGGGGACCGGCGCCGGCCCACGGGGCCGTCCGACCAGCGCCGGTCGGGTGGGCCGGTCGCCCGGCCCACCCGACGCCGAACCCGGTCGGATCAGCCCGCCACGTGCAGGTGGAAGGGCCGGTCAGCGGCGGTGCCGTTGGAACTGCGGGTCTGGACGAAGACCCCGTTCGGGGTGCTCAGCCGGGGCGCGACGGCGATCTCGCCACCACTGGGGACGCAGCAGTCGGTGGGGTCGCCGATGGTGGCCACGTACGCGCCACGGGAGACGACGCGGTTGAAGATCACCTCGTACTGCCCGGTGCCGTACCGGGTCACCGAGACGACATCCTGCCCTCGGGCCAGGACCCCGTTGGACTGCACGACGGCGAAGGAGACGGTGGTGGCGAGCGTCCCGACGTCCCCCTTCAGCCCCTCCCGCGCCTTCCGGGCCGACTCGGGCGTCAGCGGCGGCTGCTGGTTGCGCTGGGCCACCGGCTGGGTGCTGTTGTTCTCGGTCGGCTGGGCAACGGCGATCCCGCCGCCCGCCAGGGTCAGCCCCAACACGGCGAACGCCACCGCGACCGCCTTACGTGAGAACACTTTGGCCATGACAGGTCTCCCTTGTTTTCGAGCGATGCGAGCAGAACCGCCCCACCATTTGCGGCGCGGATTGTTACCACCTCAACAGGCCCACGAAAATAGCGTCGAACAATCCCACCCAAGCAGGGTTTCTCGGATTCACACTAACTCTGAGCTGGCAAAACTACAGAGAGTGTCGAGCTGCAGCCACAACGGAAAGTAGCATCAGAAAATGCACCGAGTCAATGGCCGGCCACACCTTCAGGAACCGTCGTCCGACACTCTGAAGAATCCAAGAAACGTTCACCGAACGACGCGGTGACCCGGGACGGGACCGGCACGGCTAGCGTGTCCGGGTGACCGTACGCGCTGAGGAACGACCGACCACCGGGGCGCGACGCCACGGCACCGTGCTCTGCTGGCTCGCCGTCCTACCGGGACTGGCCTTCGCCGCCGTCCGCCTGCCCGGCCTGGAACGAGGGGCGCTGGTGCAGGCGGTGGCCTTCACGCCGTACGTGGCGGTCGGGGCGGTGCTGCCCCTGGTGCTGGCGCTCGCCCTGCGGCGCCGCGCCCCGGCGGTGGTCGCGGCGCTGACCGCACTGGCCCTGGCCGGAGTGGTCGTCCCGCGGGCGCTGCCCACCGGCCAGCCGGCCGCCGACGGGCCGACGATCCGGGTGCTCACCGCCAACCTGCTGGGCGGTGCGGGCGACGCCAGAACGCTGGTCGACCTGGTCCGGGCCAACCGGGTGGACGTGCTGGCATTGCAGGAGTTCACCCCCGACGCCCAGGCCGAACTCGGCCGGCGCGGCCTGGCCAGGCTGCTGCCATACCAGCAGCTCAACGCCGAGAAGTACACCACCGGATCCGGGCTCTACGCGCGCTTCCCGCTGACCGAGGTCGGCCTCCGGCGCAACGCCGGTTTCGGCTTCAGCCAGGCGTACGGCACCCTCGCGGTACCCGGCGCGCCCCCGGTGCGGATCGAGTCGGTGCATCCGGCGGCCCCGTACGCGCCGTCGGTGGTGCCGGACTGGCGGACCGACCTGGCGGCCCAGCCCCCGGCGACCCCGGACGGGCTGTTGTCCGTCCTCGCCGGGGACTTCAACGCCACCTTGGACCACGCGCCGCTGCGCGACCTGCTGGCCACCGGGTACGTCGACGCGGCGGACGCGGTCGGGGCCGGGTGGACCGGCACCTGGGGCCCGTACGACGGTGACCCGATCCCGCCGGTCGCCATCGACCACGTGCTGGTCGACCGGCGGATCGCGGTCCGCGCGGTGACCGTACGCGGGCTGCCCGGCAGCGACCACCGCACCGTCCTGGCCGAGTTGCGCCTACCAAGCCGGTAGCAGGGCCGAGGCGGCAGCAGGGCCGACCGAGTTGGCTGGTAGCACGGCCGAGTTGGGTGGTAGCAGGGGTCCCCTGCAGGCACATAGTCACTGCAGGGGACCCCTGCTACCAACCCAACCCAACCCCAACCCCAACCCAGCCCCACCCACCCGTGTGGGGCCGGACCGGCGGGGATTCAGACGTGGGCGCGGTCGAGGCCGTAGGTGAGGGCGTCGACCAGGGCGTGCCAGCTCGCCTCGACGACGTTGTGGTGCACCCCGACGGTGGTCCAGTCCCGCCCCGCCCCGGCGGTCTCCACCAGCACCCGGGTGACCGCGCCGGTGCCCTGGCTGCCCTCCAGGATCCGGACCTTGTAGTCGGCCAGCCCGAAGCCACGCAACTCCGGGTAGTGCCGGGTCAGGCCGACCCGCAGCGCCTCGTCCAGGGCGTTGACCGGGCCGTTCCCCTCGGCGGTGGCGATCACCCGCTCGCCGCGTACCCGGATCTTCACGGTGGCCTCGGAGACCACCGCGCCGTCCTCCCGGTGTTCGACGATCACCCGGTACGACTCCAGGGTGAACGGCTTCGCCGGGGCTCGCTCTGGCAGCTCGGAGCGGACCAGCAGCTCGAACGAGGCGTCCGCGGCCTCGAAGGACCAGCCGCCGGCCTCCAGTTCCTTGACCCGGTTGGTGACCCGGGACAGGGTCTCCGGACGGCCGGCCAGGTCCAGACCCAGCTCACGACTCTTGAGCTCGATGCTGGCCCGGCCGGCCATCTCGGTGACCAGGATCCGCATGTCGTTCCCCACCACGGCGGGGTCCACATGGTTGTAGAGCAGCGGATCCACCTTGATCGCGCTCGCGTGCAGCCCCGCCTTGTGGGCGAAGGCCGCGGCCCCGGCGTAGGCCTGGTGGGTGTCGGGGGCGATGTTGGCGATCTCGGCGATGGCGTGCGAGACGCGCACCATCTGCTCGAGGCACCCTTCCGGTAGGACGGGGATCCCGAGCTTGAGCTGGAGGTTGGCGACCACCGCGAAGAGGTCGGCGTTGCCGGGGCGTTCGCCGTAGCCGTTGGCGGTGCCCTGGAAGTGACGGACCCCGGCCTCGACGGCGGCGATGGTGTTGGCGACCGCGCAGGCGGTGTCGTTCTGGCAGTGGATGCCGAGCCGCTCCGGGCCGACGCCGGTGCGGGCGGTCAGGTCGGTGATCACGGCGGTGACCTGGGAGGGCAGCATGCCGCCGTTGGTGTCGCAGAGCACCATCACCTCGGCCCCGGCGTCGAGCGCGGTCTCCACCACCGCCGCCCCGTACGCCGGGTCGGTGCGGTACCCGTCGAAGAAATGTTCCCCGTCGACGAAGACCCGGCGCCCCTCGGCCACCAGGTGAGCCACCGTGTCGCGGATCATGGCCAGGTTCTCGGCCGGCGTGGTCCGCAGCGCCCGCTCGACGTGCCGCAGGTCCGCCTTGGCGACCAGGGCGATCGCCGGTGTCTCCGCGTCGAGCAGGGCGCGCACCTGCGGGTCGTCGGCGACCGCGACCCCGGCCTTACGGGTGGCGCCGAACGCGACCAGCAGCGCGTGGCGCAGGTTCAGTTCGGTACGGGCCCGGCGGAAGAACTCGGTGTCCTTGGGCACCGCGCCCGGCCAGCCGCCCTCGATGAAGCCGACGCCGAACTCGTCGAGCAGTCGGGCCACGGCGAGCTTGTCGACCACGGAGAAGCTGATTCCCTCGCGCTGAGCACCGTCGCGCAACGTCGTGTCGTAGACCTGGTACGTCATGGGGAAGACCTTTCTGGAACCAACAAAAAGACCCCCGCGGGATGCGGGAGGTCTGCGCGCTCGGCGGAGGGGTTGCCGGCGCGCTAGGTGCCAATAATCAGGGCAGTGCTGGTCACGATCCGTAGTCTGCCACCCGCGACCGGATCTGGGAGAAAGAATCCACATGGCGGGACGCGCGGTGGCGGAGGGTCGCCAAGTCGAGATGCCGGTCAAAGTGGGGCCAGAACGCCCATCTGGTGATCGACTTCACAAGTAACCTGGCCGCCACCTGCGCGTTACAGGCCTGCGGCAGTATCTGGAACCAGTCCAGTTACGGCCTCGTGCCGCGCGTCAAGGAGGACCTGTGCTCACCGTCGGTGACAGCTTCCCGGAGTACGAACTCACCGCCTGCGTCTCCCTGGAGGCGGACAAGGCGTTCGAGACGATCAACCACAAGTCACACCAGGGCCAGTGGCGGGTCGTCTTCTTCTGGCCGAAGGACTTCACCTTCATCTGTCCCACCGAGATCGCCGAGTTCGGCCGACTGAACGGCGACTTCGCCGACCGCGACGCCCAGGTCCTCGGCGTCTCCGTCGACAACGAGTTCGTCCACTACGCCTGGCGCAAGGACCACCCGGACCTGCGCGAGCTGCCCTTCCCGATGCTCAGCGACATCAAGCGTGAGCTGACCGAGGCCTGCGGCGTGCTCGGCGAGGACGGCGTGGCCCAGCGCGCCACCTTCATCGTCGACCCGAACAACGAGATCCAGTTCGCCATGGTCACCGCCGGTTCGGTCGGCCGGAACGTCTCCGAGGTGCTGCGGGTGCTCGACGCCCTGCAGACCGACGAGCTGTGCCCGTGCAACTGGAACAAGGGCGGCGGCACCCTGGACGCCACCAAGCTGCTCGCCGGGGTCTGACCGATGGGTCTCGACACCGTCAAGGCGGCCCTGCCGGAGTACGCCAAGGACATCAAGCTCAACCTCGGCTCGACCATCGGCACCTCCACGCTGAATCCGGACCAGGCCTGGGGCACCGCGCTGGCCTGCGCGGTCGCCGCCCGCAATCCGGTGGTCCTGCGCGAGATCGCGGCCGAGGCAGCCGACCACCTCAAGCCGGAGGCGATCGAGGCAGCCAAGGGCGCCGCCACGATCATGGCGATGAACAACATCTACTACCGGTCCAAGCACCTCATCGGCGACGAGTCGTACGGCTCGATGCCGGCCCGGCTGCGGATGCAGATCATCGCCCGGCCCGGGGTGGACAAGGGCGACTTCGAGCTCTGGTGCCTGGCGGTCTCGGCGATCACCGGATGCGGGGTGTGCCTGGAGTCGCACGAGAAGACCCTGCGCGGGGCCGGCTTCACCCGGGAGCAGGTGCACGAGGGGCTGCGTATCGCCGCCGTGGTGCACGCCGCCGCGGTGGCGCTCGACGCCGAGGCCGCGCTGGCCTGACGCCGCACCGGGTCCACCTGACACCGGACCACGACCGGGGTCGTCCGCCGACGGACGGCCCCGGTCGCGTCATGTCGAGGGGTGTGCGACCGCGACCACGGGGTACGAAGAGTCCGGACGGGACAGCATTCCCGATACGACGCAGTCGAGGCAGGAGGGCGGTCCGATGGACAGGCTCGATCCGGGTGCGGCGCACGCCTCGCCGAAACCGGTGACCGACGACGGGCAGGGTGGCTTCGCGGGCGGCGCGCCCGCCGGGGCCTTCGACCCGTGGCGCTACCGGGACGAGGCCGGGGTCGCCGACGCCGACCTGGTCGGCTACAAGGTCGAAGCGACCGACGGGACGATCGGGAAGATCGACGCGGCGAGCCACGAGGTCAACGCGAGCTACCTGGTGGTGGACACCGGCCCGTGGATCTTCGGCCGGAAGGTGATGCTCCCGGCCGGTACGGTCAACCTCGTCGACCACGACGCCCGCAAGGTGGTCGTCGACCGGAGCCGCGACCAGGTCAAGGCCGCCCCGGAGTACGACGAGACCGACACCGACCCGAGCTACCGGGACCGGCTGGGCGGCTACTACGACGACACGTACGCGCCGGTGCCACCGGGCACCGCCCGGTGACGCCCCCCGGCCACCGGGAACGGTGGCCGGGACGGTAGGCGACGACGACGTGACGGCCGGTGGGGATTCCGCCCCGCCGGCCGTTACCGTGTCGGTTGTGGACGCCCCTCAGGTGAACCGACGAATCCCCTTCTCCGCGATGTTCAACTTCCGCGACGTCGGCGGCTACCCAGGCCACGACGGACGCACCGTACGGTGGGGCCGGCTCTACCGCTCCGACTCGCTGCACCGCGTCGACGAGACCGACCGGGCGGCGTTCGCCGCGCTCGGCGTCCGGACGGTGATCGACCTGCGTCGACCGTCCGAGGTGGCCCGGGACGGCCGGGTGCCGGCGTACGACGGCCTCGCCTACCGCAACATCCACCCGGAGCACCGGTCCTGGGCCGAGCAGATGTACGACCCGGAGACCAGCTTGGCCCACTTCCTGGTCGAGCGGTACGTCGAGCTGGCCACCACCGGCGCGGCCGGACTGGGCGAGGCGGTCGGGCTGATCGCCGACGCCGACAACGCCCCGGCGGTGGTGCACTGCGTCGCCGGCAAGGACCGCACCGGTATCGTCTGCGCGCTGACCCTGTCGGTGCTCGGGGTGAGCGACGCGGACATCGCCGCCGACTACGCGCTGAGCAGCGAGTCGTCGGCCCGGTTCAGCGCCTGGCTGGCCGCGAGCAGGCCGGAGGCGGAGGACCCGCCCGCGCCGTTCCTCTCCTCACCGGCCGAGGCGATCGGGCTGTTCCTCGACGCGCTACGCGACCGGCACGGTTCGATCGAGGGCTATCTCCGGCACGCCGGGATGACCGACGCGCAGTTCGCGGCGCTCCGCGCCCACCTGCTCGCCTGACCACCGCCGGAGGCTGGGCGCAGGCCCCGCCTGCGCGACCGGCGGCGCCGCCCCGCGCCCGGGTCGTCGGCGCTCCTGCGTAGGCGGCCCTGCGCCCGCTCAGGCCAGCTCGACCAGCGGGAAGGCCCGGTGCCGGCGGGGTGGGACGAGGAAGTTCTGTCGCCGGGTGCAGGTGAGGAACCGCTCCAGGCCGTTGTCCTGCTCGGCGACGCGGTGTTTGCGAGCCAGGTCCACCGACGCCTGGCTGCGCCGCATGGTGGCGAAGAAGTCGGCGGTCGGGACGAAGACGCTGAAGTGCAGCTTCGGCTGGCTGCTGCCGTCCGGCACGTCCATGGCGTCGAAGCCGGGGCCGTCGATCCGCAGGTGCATCGGCGTGCCGTCGGCCGCCCGCGAGGTGCGTTGCAGGGTCGACAGGTGGCCCATCCGGCGTTCGCCGGCCGGCAGCCCGACGCCCCGGGCGGTGCGCTCGGCGTAGGCGGGGCCCCGGTTCTCCGCCGGCAGGAAGGACGGCCCACCCCCGTCGGTGAGCTGGTCGGCGTTGCCGGGGTGCACGGCTGGGGCGTGGAACATGTACTGCACCCGTTTGAGGAAGCTGCCGTTCTCGCTGGGCGGTGTGGTCGCGGTCGCCATGTCGTAGTACTGGAGCATGTCGAGGATGACGTGCGAAAGGTGCTGGACACTGCCGTTGTCCAGGTAGTCGCCCGGCTTGGCGGTGGTCAGCCGGGCCGCGTCGGTGCCGGCGAAGGTGCAGATCGCCGGCGGGCCGGAGGCGTTGGTCTGCTGGTCGGAGAAGCCCATCCACATCGGTGAGTCGCGCTGGATGAACCGGGCGTACGGAAGCTGGTTCTGCTCCGCGACCGAGCGGGGCAGGCCGATCTGGGTGAACATGTGCCGGGTGGAGGTGATCGTCAGCAGCCCGGCGAAGGCCGGCGACGGCACCGGCTCCCCGCCAGCTTCCCGCTGCCGCCGAACCAGGCCAGCACGTCCTGGATGGTGGTGGCCCGGTCGCTGCGGAAGGTGAACAGCAGGTCGTTCGTCTCGATCCGGACCGGCACGGTGAACCGGCGCTTGGTGACACCGGGGTGGTCGGGGTGCACGTCGGTGGGGCCGGGCACCGCCTCCTCCAGCACCGACCGGGTGGGGTCGGCGAGCAGTCGGGGCAGGTGCGCGCCGACCAGCTCACCGGGCAGCCGGCGGAAGTACGGCAGCCCGTACGAGACGAACGTCATCAGGCCGGCCGCGCCGAACTCGTACCGGGACTCCAGTTCGTCGAGGACCCGGGTCAGTTCGCGCTGGTCCGCCGGGCCGGGCGGCCGACTCAGCGCGGCGGTGAGGTAGACGGTGTGCACCGGCGGCATGGTGAACGGGCCGCCGGTCGGCGACGACTGCTCCGGCGCGCTGTACCGGGCCACGTCGAACTGGATGTCGGGCAGGGTCGGCCCCTGTGGGGCGGCCGGGCGGGTCGGGGTACGGGCCACCGAGGAGCAGGCGGCGAGCGCGGTGGCCGCCGCCGCCAGCGCCCCGCCGCCGAGCAGGGCCCGTCGCCCCAACGCCACCCGTTCGGGCGTCGGGATCGGACGGTCCGGGTGGGGGCCGGGCATCAGATGCTCCGGGTCAGCGCGGTCCGCAGCGCCGCGCCCAACGCGGCCGGGTCGGGCGCGGTCAGCCGGACGGCCTGCTCGGGCAGCCCGACGAAACCCTCCCGCGCGCCGCCGTTGCGGGTGGGGGTCAGCACGACCGCGTCGCCGTCGGCCTCGACGGTGACGCTCCGGGTGCCCTTCACGTACGTCGAATAGCCGCGCAGCCCGACCGCGGCCAGCATCGGTGCGAACGGGGACGGTCCCCCGCCCACGTGCGGGTTGGGTACGCCGGTACGCGTGGCGGCGAGCATCCGGTGCACCGCCGCACCGAGTTCCCCGTCGTCGACGCTCTCGTCGAGAACCTCGTGGGTGCCGTTGGCGACCCAGAAGCCGTCGACGACGAGTGAGGAGGACCAGGCCAGGTAGCGGCCTCGGCGCAGGTCGAGCGTGGCGGATCTGGTCAAGGGGTGTTCCTCGGCTCTGGAAGGGGCGTCCCGCCGAGCGTAGCGGGACGCCCCGGTGACTCACCGTACGGGAATGATCCGGACGGTCACGCCTCTGGACGCGCCGTACTGGACGATGTTGTTCAGGGCGGCCTGCTGGGCGGCGGTGCCACCGCGTGGGACAGCGAGGTCCAGCGCCCGCCCGGTGACCTGCGAGCCGGTGATCGTGGTTCCACCGTGACTCACCGACGCCCCGTTCTGCGCGAAGCCGGCCACCTTGTCCACGTAGCCCTTGCCGACGCTGGCGACGCGGCCCGCGTTCTGGTAGGACTTCGCCCCAGGTCCATGCTCTTGATGCTGGTGGCGACCCCGTTGGCGAACTTGTCGATGGTCGGGAAGTTCTTCGGCAGGTTGCCGCCGAGCTTCGCCTCGATCGCCAGACCCCGGGCGAACTGGTTGAGCTTCCAGGCGCTGCCGGCGGCCCGCAGGGCCGACCCGAGACCGCCGGTGAGCCCGCCGACCGCCGCGCCGATCCCGAAGTCCCGCAGGGCGTCGCCGAGGCTGTACTTGCGTCCGCTCAGCGCCGCTGCGGCGGCCCCCATGCCCACGCCCGCCGCGCCGCCCGTCAGCGCACCGATGATGATCGGGACGCAGATCGGGCAGTCGCCGTTGGGGTCGGAGAGGTTGACCGGGTCGTTCAGGGCGTACAGGTAGAGGTTGGCGCTTCCGCCCCCGAACCCGGCCGGGTCCTCGCTGATGAACCGGCCGGTCTGCGGGCTGTGGTAGCGGGCCCGGTTGTAGAACAGCCCGGTGTCGGCGTCGTACTCCCGGCCGGTGAACTGCTGGGTGTTGCCGCTGCTCGCGCCGGTGGCGGTGACCGCGCCGAACGGGTCGTAGGCGTACCGGGTGGTGAGGGTGCCGTCGGCGGCGTCGACCATGCCGAGCACGCTGCCCAGGGCGTCGGTGACCGGCACCCGGGCGCCGTCGGCGTCGGTACGGACCAGCGTCTCGTCCAGGCCGGCGACGAGCCGATCGGCGGTCACCGTGCCGCCCACCCGCTCCTGCACCAGGTTCGCCTCGTCGTACAGGAAGGTGGTGGTCGTGGAACCGGCGGTGCGGCTGATCCGCCGGCCGTTCGCGTCGTAGCCGAACGCGGCGGTCATCCCGGGGCCGGTCACGCCGGTCAGCTCGCCCCGGGCGTTCCAGGTGTAGCCGAGGACACCGTCACCGGTCAGGTTCCCCTCGGCGTCGTACGCGAAGGTCCGGCCGCCCTGGCTGGTCAGTCGGTTCGCCGCGTCGTACGCGCTGGTCGGGGCAGTGGCCGGCACGGTGACCGAGGCGAGGCTGCCGGTCTGGTCGACCACCCGCCCGCTGCCGTCGTACCGGTAGCCGAGCTGGCCGACCGGTATCCCGCCGCTGGTCTGGTACGCGATGCTGACCAGCTGCGAGGCGGCGTCGTAGCCGTACCGGGCGGTTACCCCGGCCTGGTCGACCCGCTCGACCCGGCCGGCGGCGTCCCGGTGCCAGCGGGCCGACCGGCTGCCCTGGGTGATCGTCTCGAGCAGCCCGGTCGGGTCGTACGTGTAGGCGACGGCCGGCTGCCCCGGCACGGTCATCCCGGTCCGCTGGCCGGCGTCGTCGTACGAGTAACCGATGGTGCCGGTGGGGCTGGCGACGCTGGTCACCCGGTCCCGGTCGTCGTAGCCGAGGCTGAGGGCGCCGCCGGCGGAGTCCACGATCGAGGCGAGCCGGTCGAGGCTGTCGTACGTGAACGACTTGGTGCTCTCGTACTGACCGCCGGCGGTGGCCCCGTACCCGACGAAACTGGTCCGGCCGAGCAGGTCGTACTCGGTGACGGTCTTCTTGCCGCGCCGGTCGGTGTGCCAGACGACCCGGTCGAGCACGTCGTACGCCTGCTGCGCCGTCGCGCCCAGCGGGTCGGTGACCTTCACCGGCCGGTCGGAGGTGTCGTACTCGACCCGCGTGCTGTTGCCCCGGGCGTCGGTGACCTTCGTGAGGTTGCCGTTGCCGTCGTACTCGTAGGCGGTGGTCCGGCCAAGGCCGTCCACGCTGGAGAGCACGTGGTTGTCCGGGTCGTAGTGGAGCTGGGTGAGCACCCCGGTCGGGTCGGTGGTGGCCACCGTCCGCCCGGCCGCGTCGACGAAGCTGCGGGTGGTCCGGCCCAGCGGGTCGGTCACCGCGACCAGGTCACCCTGGTCGTAGGTGTACCGGGTGGTGTTGTCGAGCGGGTCGGTGGCCGAGGTGACCTGCCCCGCCTCGTTGTAGGTGTAGCGGGTGACGCGGCCGGCCGGGTCGGTGACCGCGACGGTGTTGCCCCGGTCGTCGTGGGTCAGGGTGGTGACCCGGCCCTGCGCGTCGGTGACCGTGCGGATCTGCCGGTACGGCCCACCGGCGGTGACCGTGGCGGTCTGCGCGTCGGCGGTGCCGGCGTCGGCGGTGAGCGAGGTCAGCTCACCGGTCGGCCCGTACGCCAGTTCGGTGCGCCGGCCGTGCGGGTCGACCAGGGCGGTCGGCAGCCCGGTGGCCGCGTCCCGGACGGTGGTGGCGGTCCGCTCCTGCGCGGTGCCGACCATGCTGGTCTCGGCGACCACCCGGCGGTTGGCGTCGAAGCTGGTGGACCGGAGCGTACCGTCCGGCTCGGTGACGGTGGTCTTGGTGATCCGCCCGTTGGTGTCGGTGGTGTACGCGAACTGGTACGTCACCCCGTTCGGCATCACCTGGCTGGCGACCCGGCCGGCGCTGTCGTACGTGTTGGTCAGGTAGGTGATGTTCCGGGCGTCGGTGACCGAGGTCATCCGGTGCGCGCTGTCGTACGTGTACCGGGTGGTCCGGCCGCCCGGCGTGGTGACCTCGGTCAGCCGGCCACCGGTGTCGTACGCGTACGTCACCGCCCGGCCCGCGTTGTCCTGCGCCCGGGTGATCCGGCCGCTGGTGTAGGACAGCTTGATCCAGCGCCCGTTCGGCGAGGTGATCTGGGTGATGTCGCCGGCCTGGCCGCCGCTGGACCGGGTCAGGGTGATCTGGTTGCCGTGCCGGTCCCGGATGGACTGGAGGGGCGTGTTCTCACCGAACACCCAGGTCATGCCGTCGGTGCGGACCAGGTCCCAACCGTCGCCGTTCCAGCTCATCAGCGCGTCCCGGAACGGACCGGTGGTGCCGACGACCTTGAAGACCGCGTCGGTCCAGCCGGTGCCGGGGCTGATCCGCTCCATGTGCACCTTGCCGCTGTCCGGCAGGATCAGGTCGGCCTCGACGTACTCCTGCCGGGAGTGGACGAACACCCCGTAGGAGAAGTTCGTCCCGATGCCGAACTCGCGCATCTGGGTGTCGTTCTGCCGGTAGCTGCGGGTGATCGAGATAGGCAGGACGTCGTCCACCACCAGGTCGGTGTGGGTGTCGACGAACAGGCCACTGCCCAGGTCGACCGGGTCGCCGCCCTCGTCGCCGTCCTCACCCGGGCCGTCGCCGGCCGGGCGCTTGCCGCTGCCGTTGAACATCGCCCCGGTGAACTCCCAGACCCGCACGTCCTGGTCGGGCACGATCTGCTTCCCGTCGGCGCTGACCGTGCCCCGGCCGTAGATGTACCAGCCGGCCTCCGCGCCATCCACCGCGCAGACCGCCGGGGCCAACGCCTGGGCGCTGGCCTTGCGCGGGTACGACTTCACCGGCGCGGGCGTGCACGGCGCGCGGGTCGGGTCGTAGTCCCAGAAGTCCAGCCGGGCGCCCGGGGCGAGGCCCTGGGTGTTCGGGTAGATGATCTGCGCCCCCTCGGGGAGGACCACCGACCCGCCGGGCTGCACGGTGAAGTAGACCGGGGTGCGGACCCCGGCGGGGAGCGGGAACGGCGGCTGGTCCACCGGCAGCGCGGTGATCGACAGCTCCCGCACCACCTTCCCGGCCCGGTCCTTCACCACCGTTCCGGCCGGCAGGTGCACCTCGAAGCCGGGGATGGCCGGCGTGGTGACCACCGTCTTCTTCCGGGTCGGCGAGGCGATCCGGACCTTGTGGTCGGTGTCCAGCCGGGTCATCCAGATCGGGTACGACAGGTCGGTGGTCTCGCCGGCGGTCAGGTCCACCCCGGTCTCGAACCGGCCGAACTCCCGCCCGGGGCGGCTGGCGGTCGCGCCGTCGATGACCAGCACGTGATGTCCGGCGGCGAGGCCGGTGAGCAGGAACCGCCCGCTGGCGTCGGTACGGGTGCTCCGCCGCCCCACGGTGAGCGTGACGTCGGCCAGCGGCTTCCCGTTGAGGAGCAGGGCCTGCCCGGTGAGCGCGGTCGTCCCGGCGGGGGCGCGCAGGCCCGCCTCCCGGTGGGCGTACGTGTTCCCCCGGTGGCTCTCCCAGTCCTCGCCGGCCAGGTTGAACCGGTCCGGCTGCCAGCTCTCGGTCGGGTCGGCCGGGGCCCGCACCGCCGGCCGCGTGGTAGTCGCCGTCCCACTCTCGGCCGTCGCCCCACTCGTGGCCGCCGCCCCGGCGGGCAGTCGCACCTCGACGGTGAGCGAACCGGTGTAGGTGGTGTCCGGGTTGACGAAGACGGTGTACGTCCCGGTGGTGGCCAGGGTCAGCGAGCTGAACGTGCAGGAGCTTCCGCAGTACGCGCTGCTGGTCTGGTTGGTGCCGTCCGGCCGGCGCACCACCGCCGAGGCGTTGTACGTGCCGTACGTGCCGGCGGTCGCCGCGACGGTGACGACCTGCCCGGCGGTGCCGGCGAAGGTCACCGCCGCGTTCTGCCCCGGCACGGTGGTGGCGACGGTGACCGGGGCTCCGCCCGGCGTGGCGACCGCCGCCGCGTCCGCCGGCACGTCGTGCACCCGCAGGGTGAGAGCGCCCCGGTAGGTCGTGTCCGGGTTGATCAGGACGGTGTAGGTGCCGGTGACCGGCGCGATCACCTGGTCGAAGAAGCAGGACCCACCGCAGTACAGGCTGCCGGTCAGGTTCGTCCCGTCCGGCTTCCGCACGATCCCCGACGCGTTGTACGTCCCGTACGTGCCGCCGCTGACCTGCACCGAGATCCGCTGACCGGCGGTGGCGTCGAACGAGACGACCGCGTTCTGGCCGGGCACGGTGGTGGTCACGGTCACCGCCGTGCCGCCCGGCGTGGTGCTGGCGGTGGCGTCGGCGGGCACGTCGTGGACCTGCACGGTCACCGCGCCGGTGTAGGCGCCGTCCGGGTTGACGGCGAGGGTGTACGTGCCGCCGACCGGCAGCGTCACCACGTCGAAGAAGCAGGACCCACCGCAGTACAGGCTGCCGGTCAGGTTCGTCCCGTCCGGCTTCCGCACGATCCCCGACGCGTTGTACGTGCCGTACGTGCCGCCGCTGACCTGCACGGAGATCCGCTGACCGGCGGTACCGGCGAAGGTGACCGAGGAGTTCTGACCGGGCACGGTGGTGGCGACGGTGACGGCCGTGCCGCCCGGCGTCGTGGTGGCGACAGGGTCCGCCGGCACGTCGTACACCCGCAGGTTGAGCGTGCCGACCTTCGCGCCGGCCGGGTTGACCACGATGGTGTACGTGCCGTCGACCGGCAGGACGGTGGTGTCGAAGAGGCAGGATCCGCCGCAGTACTGGCTCCCGGTCAGGTTCGTCCCGTCCGGCTTGCGGACCTGCGCCGACGCGTCGTACGTGCCGTACGTGCCACCGGTGCCCTGCACCAGCACCCGCTGCCCGGCGGTGCCGGCGAAGGACACCACCGCGTTCTGGCCGGGCACGGTGGTGGTCACGGGCACCGCCGCCCCACCGGGGGTCGCGGTGGCGGTGGCGTCGGCCGGCACGTCGTACACCTGGGCGGTGATCGCGCCGGTGTAGGTGCCGCTCGGGTCCAGCAGGATGGTGTACGTGCCGTCGACCGGCAGCACGGTGGTGTCGAAGAGGCAGGACCCGCCGCAGTACTGGCTACCGGTCAGGTTGGTGCCGTCCGGCTTCCGCACGATGCCCGAGGCGTTGTACGTGCCGTACGTGCCGCCGGTGAGGTTCACCAGCACCCGCTGCCCGGCGGTGCCGGGGAACGAGATCACCGCGTTCTGGCCGGGCACGGTGGTGGTCACGGTCACCGCCGGCCCGCCCGGCGTGGTGGACACGGTCGCGTCCACCGGCACGTCGTAGACCTGTACGCCGATGCTGCCGACCGCCACCTGGTGGGGGTTGACGTACACGGTGTGCGTGCCGGTGGCGGTGAGCCGGATCGAGTTGAACGAGCAGCCCGCGGCACAGGAGGAGTTACTGGCCAGGGTGCTGCCGTCCGGGGCGCGCAGCGAGACGGTCGCCCCAGCCGAGCCGAAGGTGCCGTTGGCGAGGGTGACGGTGACCGCCTGCCCGGCGGTGCCCGGGAAGGACACCACCGCGTTCTGGCCGGGCACGGTGGTGGTCACGGTCACCGCCGCCCCGCCCGGCGTGGTGGACACCGTGGCGTCGGCCGGCACGTCGTACACCCGGGCGGCGATGGTGCCGATCGCGGTGCCCTTCGGGTCGACCAGCAGGGTGTACGTGCCGGCGACCGGCAGGGACGCCACCTCGAGCAGGCAGGACGTGCCGCAGCCGGTGTTCTGGACGACCGTGGTGCCGTCCGGCCGGCGCAGCGTCACCGTCGCCTCGTTCGCGCCGTACGTGCCGCCGCTGAGCTGCACCGCGATCCGCTGACCGGCGGTGGCGTCGAGGGAGACCACGCCGTTCTGGCCGGGCACGGTGGTGGTCACCGACACCGCCGCCCCACCCGGGGTGGCGGTCACCGCGGCGTCGGCCGGCACCAGGTTGACCTTCGCGGTGATCGTCCCGGTGACCGTGCCCTTCGGGTCGACCAGGATGGTGTACGTCCCGTCCACCGGCAGGGTCACCGCGTCGAGGAAGCAGGACGTGCCGCAGCCGGTGTTCTGGACGATCGTGCTGCCGTCCGGCCGGCGCAGCGTCACCGTCGCCTCGTTCGCGCCGTACGTGCCTCCGGTGAGTTGCGCCGACACCCGCTGACCGGCGGTGGCCGGGAAGGAGACGATCCCGTTCTGGCCGGGCACCGTGGTGGTCACCGACACCGCCGCCCCGCCGGGCGTCGTGGACGCGAGCGCGTCGCCGGGCACGTCGTACACCTGGGCGGTGATCGCGCCGACCTTCGTCCCGGCCGGGTTGACCAGCACGGTGTACGTGCCGGTCACCGGCAACTGCACCGAGGTGAACGAGCAGGACGCGCCGCAGGACGAGTTGCTGACGACGGTACTGCCGTCCGGGGCGCGCAGCGTCACCGTCGCGTCGTAGGTGCCGTAGGTGCCGTTGGTGAGCTGGACGGTGACCGCCTGTCCGGCGGTGCCGGGGAACGACAGCACCCCGTTCTGGCCGGGCACGGTGGTGGTCAGGGTGCGCGCCGCACCGCCCGGGGTGGTCTCGGCGGCGGCGTCGGCCGGGACATCGTGGACCTTCACCGACACGCCGCCGGTGTAGGTGGTGTCCGGGTTGACGAGGACGGTGTACGTCCCGTCCACCGGCAACGTCACCACGTCGAAGAAGCAGGACCCGCCGCAGTACAGACTTCCGGTCAGGTTCGTGCCGTCCGGCTTCCGCACGATCCCCGTCGCGTTGTACGTCCCGTACGTGCCACCGGTCATCTCGACCGAGATCCGCTGCCCGGCGGTGCCGGCGAAGGAGACCACGCCGTTCTGGCCGGGGACGGTGGTGGTGACGGTGACCGCCGCGCCGCCCGGGGTGGCGGTCACCGCGTGGTCCGCCGGCACCGCGTGCACCTGCACGGTGACCTTGCCGACGTAGCTGGTGTCCGGGTTGACGGCGACGGTGTACGTGCCGTCCACCGGCAGCACCACGGAGTCGAAGAAGCAGGACCCGCCGCAGTACAGGCTGCCGGTCAGGTTGGTGCCGTCCGGCTTCCGCACGATCCCCGTCGCGTTGTACGTCCCGTACGTCCCACCCGTCACGTGCACCGACACCCGCTGGCCAGCCGTACCGGCGAACGTCACCGTCGAGTTCTGACCCGGCACCGTCGTCGTCACCGTCACCGGCTCACCGCCCGGCGTGGTCGACGCGGTCGGATCCGCCGGCACGTCGTGCACCTTGACGGTGACCGCGCCGGTGTAGCCGGTGTCCGGGTTGAGGGCGAAGGTGTACGTCCCGTCGACCGGCAGGGTGACCGTGTCGAAGAAGCAGGAGCTACCGCAGTACAGGCTGCCGGTCAGGTTGGTGCCGTCCGGCTTCCGCACGATCCCCGTCGCGTTGTACGTCCCGTACGTCCCACCCGTCACGTGCACCGACACCCGCTGGCCAGCCGTACCGGCGAACGTCACCGTCGAGTTCTGACCCGGCACCGTCGTCGTCACCGTCACCGGGTCACCGCCCGGGATGACCGTCGCAGTCGGATCCGCCGGCACGTCGTGCACCCGGACGGTGAGCTTGCCGGTCTTCGCCAGCTCGGGGTCGATGTGGACGGTCCAGGTGCCCTCGGTGGAGAGCACGGTGGTGTCGAAGTAGCAGGAACCGCCGCAGGAGCTGTTCGAGGTCACCGTGCCCCCGCCGGGCCGGCGCAGCGACACCGTCGCGTCGTACGTTCCGTAGGTGCCGTCGCTGACCTGGACGGAGATCCGCTGGCCGGTGGTGCCCGGGAAGGTGACCGCCGCGTTCTGGCCGGGCACGGTGGTGGTCACGGTGACCGGGTCGCCGCCCGGCGTGGTGCTCGCCGTGGCGTCCGCCGGCACCTCCGTGACGGTCGCCGCGATCGATCCGGTGCTTCCCTCGGCCGCCGCCAGCACCACCGTGTACGTGCCGGCGCTGCGTGCCCGGACGGTGTCCACGAACCCGGTCGCGCCGACGCAGCCCAGGGAGCGGACGGT
This sequence comes from Micromonospora pallida, assembly GCF_900090325.1. NCBI lineage: Bacteria > Bacillati > Actinomycetota > Actinomycetes > Micromonosporales > Micromonosporaceae > Micromonospora > Micromonospora pallida. The sequence goes on from NZ_FMHW01000002.1 coordinate 4,478,810, forward strand.
CCGCCCGAACGGGTCGAGCACCTTCACGCTGGAGATGCCGCACGAGCCGAACGTGCCGTCGGACAGGTTCACGCTGGCCTGCTGGCCCTCGTCCAGGTCGAAGACGAGCAGCCCGAGGTCGCCGCCGGTGGGGATGGTCACGGTCTTCGCCACCCCGAGCGCGGCCCGACCGGTGTACGCGATGTCCGTGGCGGCGTACGGGGGCGGGGCCACGAAGACGTCCGCGCCGCTGGACACGCTGCCGTAGCGGGTGCGGACGGTGACCCGGCCCGAGGCGGCCCCGGTCGGCGTCTCCAGGGTCAGACTGCCGCTGGCGGCCGTGGTGACGGCCGCCCGGGTGCGGTTGACGGTCAGGCCGTTGTCGGCCACCGCGCTGGCGAAGCCGGTGCCGGTCACGGTGACCGGGGTGCCGGGCACCACGACGGTCGGGGACACGCCGGTGATGGTGGGCGCGGAGGTGTTCGCGCCGGCGACCACGAAGCTGTCCGGCCCGGCGGCGGTGTCGTCGCCGACCTGCACGCTCACCGGCCCGGTGGTCGCGCCGGCCGGGACGGTGACCGTCAGGCGGCGACCGCTCGCCTCGGTGACCGTGGCGGGTACGCCGTTGAAGCGGACGGTGTTCTCCGTCGGGACGTCGGAGAAACAGCCACCCTGGACGGTGACCGTCGCGCCGACGGCGGCGGTGCCCGGCACCACGGACAGCACCGCCAGGTCGGGGGTGCCCTCGTTGGTCACCGAGGTGGGGTTGCCGGCCGCGTCGTAGCCGTATCGGGCGGTCCGGTTGGCCTGGTCCTGCACCCCCACCAGTTGCCCGGCGGCGTCGTACGCCCAGCCGACCCCGTCACAGGAGACCGAGGCCGGCGTCAGCTCCGGCAGGTCCGCCCGGACCGTGAGTGGCAGCAGCACCACGAGGCCCGCGACGACGGAAGCGAGCCGAAGCCGGGGACCGGCCCAGAACCTGGAGCGGATCGAGCGGTGGCCGAGCGGTCCCGACATGCTGACTCCCTATGACGCAGCAGTTCTGCGTCAGGAAGTAGAGCAGCATCGATTATGGGAGGTAGATCGGCCGTTCGGCCACTCCTCGTGGCCGCCGCTTCTACCGGCTGAAACGACAGCCGCCCTGCCGACACTGTCGGGAATCCGACAGTGTCGGCAGGGCGATTAGTCGGAAAGGCCAGCTCAGCAGGGTCAGAGCACCCGGCGGACCCAGCCGTGCGGGTCGGCGACGACGCCGCGCTGGAGGTCGACGAGCTGCTGGCGCACCCCCATGGTCACCCGCCCCGGCTCGCCCGCCCCGATGGCGAACTCGCCGTCCGGGAAACGGACGTGCCCGATCGGCGTGATCACCGCAGCTGTGCCGCAGGCGAAGACCTCGCGCAGCCGGCCGGAGGCCGCGTCGGCCTGCCAGTCGGCGAAGCTGACCGGCTGTTCCCGTACGGTCAGCCCGGCCTCGGTGGCCAGGGTCAGCACTGACTCCCGGGTGATGCCAGGCAGTATGGTGCCCGTCAGCGGCGGGGTGACCAGGGTGTTGTCGTCGTAGACGAAGAAGACGTTCATCCCGCCTAGTTCGTCGACGAAGCGCCGCTCGACCGCGTCCAGGAAGACCACCTGGTCGCAGCCGTGCTCGATCGCCTCGGCCTGGGCGGCCAGCGAGGCGGCGTAGTTGCCACCGCACTTGGCCGCGCCGGTGCCGCCCGGAGCGGCCCGGGTGTAGTCCGGGGAGATCCAGACCTTGACCGGCTTGACCCCGCCGGCGAAGTACGCCCCGACCGGGGCGGCGATCAGGACGTACATGTACTCACGCGCCGGGCGGACGCCGAGGAAGACCTCGCTGGCGAACATGAACGGACGCAGGTAGAGGCTGCCGTCCTCACCGGACGGGATCCACTCCTGGTCGATCTCGATCAGCCGGTCCAGCGACTCGAGGAACGTCTCCGGCGGCAGCGGCGGCATCGCCAGCCGTTCGGCGGAGTCGACGAACCGGGCGGCGTTGGCCTCCGGCCGGAACAGGGTCACCCCGCCGTCGGCCGTGCGGTACGCCTTGAGCCCCTCGAAGATCTCCTGCGCGTAGTGCAGCACGGCACTCGCCGGGTCCATCGGGATCGGGGCGCGGGCCTCGACCCGGGCGTCGTACCAGCCCTTCTCCTCGGAGTAGCGGATCGTGACCATGTGGTCGGTGAAGATCCGGCCGAATCCGGGGTCTACCAGCAGGGCGGCCCGGTCGTCGGCGGCTACCGGGGCGGGGTTCCGACGGATCGTAAATTCGATCATGTCACCACCGCTCATCGCACTGACCTCCCTGGGACGACACGGCATGCTGAAGCGCACGCCGAAGGACTGGTGTTGTGGAACTTACCCCGAGCGGCCGTTCAACGGGAGGGGCGGGCACGAGCCGACACTACGTACCGTGACAACGGACCGTTCGGCTGGTGGACTGCGCGGCGGCTCAGCCGGCCGCGTACCCGGCCAGGCGGTCGCCGACCTCGTCGGTGCGCAGCGGCTCGCCCGGCGTCCGGTTCGCCAGTTCGGTGGCGACCGCCTCGGTCACCCGTACGGCGGCGTCGGCGTGACCGAGCTGCTCGAGCAGCAGCGCGGCGGAGAGGACGGCGGCCACCGGGTCGGCGAGGCCCTTGCCGGCGATGTCCGGCGCGGAGCCGTGTACCGGCTCGAACATGGAGGGGTAGCGGCCATCCGGGTTGATGCTGCCGCTGGCGGCCAGCCCGATGCCGCCGGTGACGGCGGCGGCGATGTCGGTCAGGATGTCGCCGAAGAGGTTGTCGGTGACCACCACGTCGTACCGCTGCGGCTGGGTGACCAGGAACATCGCGGCGGCGTCCACGTGCTGGTACTCGGTGGTCACGTCGGGGTGCTCGGCGGCGACCGCCGCGAAGGCGCGGGCCCAGAGCGACCCGGCGTGGGTGAGCACGTTGGTCTTGTGCACCAGGGTCACCTTGCGCCGCTCGCGCCGGGCGGCCCGGGCGAAGGCGTCCCGGATCACCCGCTCCACGCCGTGCCGGGTGTTCAGGCTCTCCTCGGTGGCGACCTCGGCGGGGGTGTCCCGGTGCAGCGCGCCGCCCGCGCCGGCGTAGAGCCCCTCGGTGCCCTCGCGCACCACCACCAGGTCGACCTCGCCCGGCTTGACGGTGGCGAGCGGCCCGGTCGTCCCCGCCCAGAGCCGCGAGGGGCGGAGGTTGACGTACTGGTCGAAGTCGAAACGGAGCTTGAGCAGCAGGCCGCGCTCCAGCACGCCCGGCGGGACGCTGGGGTCGCCGACCGCGCCGAGCAGGATCGCGTCGTGCCCGGCCAGCTCGGTCAGGACCGAGTCCGGCAGCACCTCGCCGGTGCGGTGGTAACGGGCGGCGCCGAGGTCGTACTCGGTGGTCTCGACCACGCCGGGGAGGACAGCGTCGACGACCTTGAGGGCCTGCGTGACCACCTCGGGTCCGATCCCGTCCCCGGCCACCACCGCGATCCGCGCCACGTTCCACTCCTCAGCTCACCCGTTGAACTCGTACGTTACGACGCTGTCCCGCCTCCCGGTACGGACAGCCCAGGATATGGGATACCGGGATGCACAGCAGGTTTCCAGGTGACATTCATGGTCTGGTCAACTCGACCCCATAGGGTGAGTTCGCACGGGTCACCGGAGATCCGTGACGGAGGGTCGGCGACGGCGCGGCACCATCCGAAGGGAGCGGGGGACATGCGGATCGAGGAACGGACCAGGAGCCGGTGGGTGGACCAGCCCGCCCACGTCAGCCGCCGTCCCGACCTGCGCCTCGGCGCCCGTAGCCTGCTCGACCGCTGGGGTGGGGTGGCCACCGACCGGCTCACCGCCACCCACACCGTGCGCACCTCCACCGCCGAGTACACCCTGGTCCTGAACGCCCCCGAGTGGCTGGGGCGGCGGGGAGTCGGCGAGGCGCTGCGCGACGCCGTCGCCGAGCTGCGCGCCATCGACCTGACCTACGGCCCCGGCCGACCGCAGAGCCTCGTCTCCCGGCTACGGCGCGGCGAGATCAGCGCCGAGTCGTACGCCCCCCTGGCCGACCTGGTGAACCGCTGCGCCGCCATGCGGGCGGCCACCGACGGCTGGTTCGACGCCTGGGCGGTGCCCGGCGGCTTCGACCCGGGCGGCCTGCTCGGCGGATGGGCGGTGGAGCGGGCGGCGACCCGGCTACGCGAGGCCGGGGTGCACGACTACGCCGTGGTCACCGGCGCGGACCTGGTCGTCCGGGGGCACGCCCCGCACGGCGGACCGTGGCGGGTCGCGGTGCACCACCCGGACGGCGACCGCGCCCCGCTGGTGCTGGAGATGACCGCCGGCGCGGTCGGCACGTCCGGGGTCAGCGGACGGCGCGACCACGTAGTGGACCCGCACACCAGTGAACCGGCCCGCCAGATGACCGCCGCCACTGTGGTGGGACCGGACCTGGCGGTCGCCGACGCGTACGCCACCGCCCTCTACGCCGCCGGACCGGCGGGGCTGTCCTGGTTCGCCGACGGGTCGAACTACCGGCCGCTCTTCGCCCACCGGCACCGGTCCCCCGGCCGCCCATCGTCCACCCGGCACTGATCCCTCGGGCGGCCTGCATCACGATTTTTGGGCGCCCTGCACCGCGATCCCTCGGGCGTCCTGAACCGCGATCGGCTCCCACGGTCGCGGCAACGACTGTGGGAGCCGGTCAGCGAGGAGTGCACGTGGCTCGCGCATCCGAGGGGTGCGGAACCGACCGGCCGGACGCCGGACACCGCCACCCGAAGACGGGTCGACACCGTGAGTTCGGTCAGTAACCGCACGGATACGCTAGCGAACCGTCACGCCCCGCCGCAAGGGTCTCCACAGCGGACCGTCCCGGTACGACACCGCAGACCCCGTATCGACGGTCCACGGGGTCCGGTGACACGGCAAATCGACCGGATGGCACGCTGTCCGCCGTGAGTTTCGATCTGAGCGTGTGGGCCCTACCGGAAGGGGCCTCCCCCGCCGACGTGCGGGCGGCCGTGCAGCGGTGCCGACAGGGACAGCACGTCGAGAGCTACCCCGACCCCAGGGTGGTCGCCTTCTACCGGGCGATCACCGCCAGATACCCGGACCGCCCGGGGCCGGGAACGCCGTGGGAGGTGACGCCGTTGCACGCCGCCCCCGACCACGTGGCGATGAACCTGTACCCGACCTGCGAGGACCAGGTACTCCTGGACATCGAACGGCTCGCCGCCGAGAACGGCCTGATGCTCTTCGACCCGCAGGACGGCTCCGTCTACCCGCCGCCGGCGTCCGCCCCCTCCCCCGCCCACCACGCGACCTACCCCGTTCCCCATTCCGCCCCCCGCGCCCGTTAGCACCGACGACGGTCCTCCCGGCCGGCGAACGCACCGAACCCGGCATCCGCAGACCGGGGACGACCGGCTGGCAGGCGACCCCGACCACGAACAGGGGCCCGGCCAGTGGTGGCCGGGCCCCTGTGACGTGCGGGGACGGAAGACTACTCGTCGCGCAGGTCGGCGGCGGACGCGGCGGTCGCGCCGATCGAGTCGGCGGCCGAGGTGAGCAGGTCCGCGCCGAGGGCCTGGTCGACGGTGAGCGTCATCAGCGTCTCACCGCCGGCCTCGCGACGGGCCACCTGCATGGCCGCGATGTTGATGCCGGCCTCGCCGAGCAGCGTACCGACGGTGCCGACCACGCCGGGCCGGTCGACGTAGCGGAGGAAGAGCAGGATGCCCTCCGCACCGATCTCCACGTCGAAGCCGTCGACCTCGGTCAGCTTGATGACGTCCCGCCCGCCGCTGGTGACGACGGTGCCCGAGACGCTGACCGTACGGCCGTCGGGCAGCGCGCCCCGGACGGTGACCAGGGTGGGCTGATCCGCCTCGGTCTGGCTGGTCAGGGTGACCTCGACCCCGCGCTCGGCGGCGAGGTGCGGGGCGTTGACGTAGGTGACCTGCTCCTCGACGACCGAGCTGAACAGCCCCTTGGTCGCGGCGAGCTTGAGCACCGAGACGTCGTGGTTGGCGATCTCGCCGCGTACCTCGACGGTGACGCTGGCGGCCACCCCGCCGGCCACCGCGGTGAAGGCCCGGCCCAGCTTCTCGGCCAGCGGCAGCAGCGGCCGGACGTCCTCGGCGACCACGCCGCCGGCCTGGACGTTCACCGCGTCCGGCACGAACTCGCCCTGGAGGGCCAGCTTGACGCTCTTCGCGACGGCGAGACCGGCCTTGTCCTGCGCCTCGTGGGTGGAGGCGCCCAGGTGCGGGGTGGCCACCACGTTGTCGAAGGCGAACAGCGGCGAGGAGGTGCAGGGCTCCTTGGCGTACACGTCGACGCCGGCGCCGGCGACCCGGCCCTCGGCGATGGCGTCGGCCAGCGCCTGCTCGTCGACCAGGCCACCCCGGGCGGCGTTGACGATCCGCACGCCCGGCTTGACGACGGCCAGTTCCTTCTCGCCGATCAGGCCGACCGTCTCCGGGGTCTTCGGCAGGTGGATCGAGATGAAGTCGCTCTCCCGCAGCAGCTCCTCCAAGCCGACCAGGCGGACCCCGAGCTGGGCCGCGCGGGCCGGCTGGATGTAGGGGTCGTACGCGATCAGCCGGGTGCCGAAGGCGGCGATCCGCTGGGCGAAGAGGACGCCGATCCGGCCGAGGCCGACCACGCCGACGGTCTTGCCCTGGATCTCGACGCCGGTGTACTTGGACCGCTTCCACTCGCCCGCCTTGAGCGCCGCGCTGGCGCTGGCGGTGTTCCGCGCCACGGCGAGGAGCAGGGCCACGGCCTGCTCGGCGGCGGAGACGATGTTCGAGGTGGGCGCGTTGACCACCATGACGCCCCGGGCGGTGGCGGCGGGCACCTCGACGTTGTCCAGTCCGACGCCCGCGCGGGCGACCACCTTGAGCCGGGGGGCGGCGGCGACGGCCTCCGCGTCGATCTGGGTGGCACTGCGCACGATCACCGCGTCGGCCTCGGCGAGGGCGGAGAGCAGCGCCGGGCGGTCGGTGCCGTCGACGTGACGTACGTCGAAGTCGTGGGCGAGCACCTCGATGGCGGCGGGAGCGAGTTCTTCGGCGATCAGTACGACAGGATTCATCGGTCCTCGTAGATATCGTCAGGGCGGATCGGCGTCGTCGACGGGACGCCGCGCTGCGCCCTGTTGCTTGACCGGGCCATGGGCCGTGCGGGTGCCGGGGAACCTACCGCAGTGGCGTGCGGGGCACCGGGAACACCTACCCGCGATGGTAGGCCGATGCCCGCCGCCGCTGTCCGAGGGACCGGGGTGAGGGCCCTCACACACCAGCCGGGCATGAGACGGTTCTCGACCGATCGTGCGGATCCGACACGAGGCCCGGACCGGTCACCCGTCCGCCATCGTCCGTTCAACCGCTGGCCGGGCCCGAGGCGTTGATCACCCGGTCCCAGCAACTGAGCAGAACGGCCGCCTCGATTCCGCCAAAATGGGGGTATCAGGGCGCGTGGGATGCCGCGATATCGCCAAAACCGAGTCGACCAAGGCGAGGGCGGAAAGAGACGCGGCCCGTGGTCCGGACGCCGGGTGGGGCGTCGGGGCCACGGGCCACGTCAGCAGCGGTCCGCCGCACGGCGGGCCGCGTCAGAACGAACCGGGGTCAGGCGGTCTCGGTGATCGGCCGGTCGACCCAGCTCATCATGTCGCGCAGCTTCTGGCCGGTCTGCTCGATCGGGTGCGCCGCGCCCTCCGCCCGCCACTTGTTGAAGTTCGGCCGGCCAGCCTCCTCCTCGGCGATCAGCTCACGGGCGAACTCGCCGGTCTGGATCTCGGAGAGGATCTTGCGCATCTCCTCCTTGACCCGGGCGTCGATCACGCGCGGGCCCCGGGACAGGTCGCCGTACTCGGCAGTGTCGGAGATGCTGTAGCGCATCCGGGCGATGCCGCCCTCGTACATCAGGTCGACGATCAGCTTCAGCTCGTGCAGGCACTCGAAGTAGGCCACCTCGGGCGCGTACCCGGCCTCGGTGAGCACCTCGAACCCGGTCTGCACCAGCGCGGACGCGCCGCCGCAGAGCACCGCCTGCTCGCCGAAGAGGTCGGTCTCGGTCTCTTCCTTGAACGTCGTCTTGATCACGCCGGCCCGGCTGCCGCCGATGCCCTTGGCGTACGACAGGGCCAGGGCGAGAGCCGAACCCGAGGCGTCCTGCTCGACGGCGACCAGGCAGGGCACGCCCTTGCCGTCGACGTACTGGCGGCGGACCAGGTGACCCGGGCCCTTCGGCGCGACCATCGCCACGTCCACGTCGGCCGGCGGCTTGATCAGCCCGTACCGGATGTTGAAGCCGTGCCCGAAGAAGAGCGCCTTGCCGGCGGTCAGGTTCGGGGCGATCGACTCGGCGTAGAGACCGCGCTGCGCGGTGTCCGGAGCCAGGATCATGATCACGTCGGCTTCGGCCGAGGCCTCCGCCGGGGTGAGCACCCGCAGCCCCTCCTCCTCGGCCTTGGCCCGGCTCTTCGAGCCCTCGGGCAGACCGATCACCACGTCGACGCCGGAGTCGCGCAGCGACAGCGCGTGGGCGTGGCCCTGGCTGCCGTAACCGATCACCGCGACCTTCTTGCCCTGGATGAGGCTCAGGTCGGCGTCGTCGTCGTAGAACACCTCAACGCTCATGAGAACTTCCCTTTCGTACGACGGGGTGGCCCGTCGTGGTTGGTGCGGTTGGTTTTCCGGCGGCCCGCAGGGCCGGCTCGGTCGGTTTCGGGCGGCGCGCGCCACCGGTCTGGTCGGCGCGCCGCCTGTCTGGTCGGGGGTCAGGCGGCCCGCAGGGACGGGCCGGCGGTGATGGAGCGCGAGCCGCGCCCGATCGCCACGGTGCCCGACTGGACCATCTCCTTGATGCCGAAAGGTTCGAGGTCACGCAGAAGTGCGTCCAGCTTGTCGGGGGTGCCGGTCGCCTCGACGGTCAGCGTGTCCGGGGCGACGTCGACCACCCGGGCACGGAAGAGGTTCACCGTCTCCAGCACCTGGCTCCGGGCGGACCGGTCGGCGCGGACCTTGACCAGCAGCAGTTCCCGGGCGACCGAGACCTGCGGGTCCAGCTCGACGATCTTGAGCACATTGACCAGCTTGTTGAGCTGCTTGGTGACCTGCTCCAGCGGGGACGACTCGGCGTTGACCACGATGGTGATCCGGGACACGTCCGGGTTCTCCGTCTCACCGACGGCGAGGCTGTTGATGTTGAACCCGCGCCGGGAGAAGAGCCCGGAGACGCGGGCCAGCACGCCCGGCTTGTTCTCCACCAGAACCGACAGCGTGTGCAGGTTCATGCCAGGGCCTCGCTTCGCTCGGTCGCGCCGGTGCGCGACATCTGACTGCGCTTGCTGTTTCCGTCGTCGCGCCGATCCATCAGACGTCGTCCTCGTCGAAGGCCGGGCGGACACCACGGGCGAACATGATCTCGTCGTTGCTGGTGCCGGCGGCGACCATCGGCCAGACCATCGCGTCCTTGCCGACCACGAAGTCGATCACCACGGGCGCGTCGTCGATCGCCATCGCGGCCTCGATGGTCTTGTCCACGTCGGCGGCGTTCTCGCAGCGCAGGCCGATGCAGCCGAGCGCCTCGGCCAGCTTGACGAAGTCCGGGATGCGGTGCTTGTGGGTGCCCAGCTCAGTGTTGGAGTAGCGCTCCCCGTAGAAGAGGGTCTGCCACTGCCGGACCATGCCCAGGTTGCCGTTGTTGATGATGGCGATCTTGACCGGGATGCCCTCCAGGGCACAGGTCGCCAGCTCCTGATTGGTCATCTGGAAGCAGCCGTCGCCGTCCACCGCCCAGACCACCGTGTCCGGCTTGCCGACCTTCGCGCCCATCGCGGCGGGAACCGCGTACCCCATCGTGCCGGCGCCGCCGGAGTTCAGCCAGGTGTACGGCTTCTCGTACGAGATGAACTGCGCCGCCCACATCTGGTGCTGCCCGACCCCGGCCACGTAGATGGCGTCCGGGCCGACCAACTCGCCGAGCCGCTTGATCACGTACTGCGGGGCGAGGGTGCCGTCGGCGGGCTCGTCGTAGCCGAGCGGGTAACGCCCGCGCAGGTCGTCGAGCTGCGCCCACCAGTCGGTCAACTCGGGCGTCCGACCGGCGGCGTGCTCGACGGTGACCGCGCCGATCAGCTCGTCGATGACGTGCCGGGCGTCACCGACGATCGGCACGTCCGCCGTCCGGTTCTTGCCGATCTCGGCCGGGTCGATGTCGGCGTGGACCACGGTCGCGCCGGGGGCGAAGGAGTCCAGCCGGCCGGTCACCCGGTCGTCGAAGCGTGCCCCGAGAGCCACGATCAGGTCGGACTTCTGCAACGCGTAGACCGCGGCGACCGTGCCGTGCATGCCGGGCATGCCCAGGTGCTGTTCGTGCGAGTCGGGGAACGCCCCGCGCGCCATCAGCGTGGTGACCACCGGAATGCCGGTGAGCTCGGCGAGCCGGCGCAGCCCCTCGGTGGCCCCGGCCTTGAGCACGCCACCGCCGACGTAGAGCACCGGCCGGCGGGCGGTGGTCATCAGCCGGGCCGCCTCGCGGATCTGCTTGCCGTGCGGGTGCAGGGTCGGGCGGTAGCCGGGCAGGTCGAGAACGGGCGGCCAGGTGAAGGTGGTCTGCGCCTGGAGGACGTCCTTGGGGATGTCCACCAGGACCGGGCCGGGTCGGCCGGTCAGGGCGAGGTGGAACGCCTCGGCCAGCACCTGCGGGATCTCCTCGGGGGTCTGCACGAGGAAGTTGTGCTTGGTGATCGGCAGGGTGATGCCCTGGATGTCCGCCTCCTGGAAGGCGTCCGTGCCGATCGCCGGGCGGGGGACCTGCCCGGTGATCGCGACCAGCGGCACCGAGTCCATGTACGCGTCGGCGATCGGGGTGACCAGGTTCGTCGCGCCGGGGCCGGAGGTGGCGATGCACACCCCGACCCGGCCGGTGGCCTGCGCGTACCCGGTCGCCGCGTGTCCCGCGCCCTGCTCGTGCCGGACCAGGATGTGCCGGACCCGGGAGTCGTAGAGCGGGTCGTACGCCGGCAGGATCGCCCCGCCGGGGATGCCGAACACCACGTCGACGCCGAGCGCCTCGAGCGAGCGCACCAGCGAGCCGGCGCCGGAGACCTGGAGCGGGGTGTCCGGGGCGGATACCGCCGGAACGGCGGCACGGTCGACGGCGGCGGGCTCGGCGGTCGGCCGGCCGCGCCGGGCGGAGTGGGCGAGGGTCTCTGGCGTGGGTCGCGTCATGGCGGTTCTGACCTTCGGCTCGGGTGTGTGGCTCGTCAAGCAGTGCAACGCGGGCGGGGCCCGCCCCGATGGGTCCAACGGCAATAAAAACGGCCCTCGTGCAGATGCACGGGGCCAGCGCACTCTCACGAGAGGAGAGTGCGCTCAGGTAAGTACTCGCGAGAGGCGGAACGACGGCATGGGAACAGCCTGACGCATCTCACGCGATGAGTCAACTGATCTCACATGTTGGTCAACGGAATGCCGCGCCCCCGCGTATGTCCTGCGCCACACCCGGTCCCACCTGCGCAGACTCCGTCTCACCGGGGTCACGTCCGGTCGGCTCCGCCACTGCGGACACCGTCTCACCGAGGCCGCGTCCGGTCGGCTCCGCCGGCGCGGAACGCGGTCGCGGCGGGTCGATCCGATCGGTCCGCGCGACCGTCGGATCCACCGGGTCGAGCCGGGCCGCCGGGTCGCCGTCGATGGGCGGGACCGGGCGCGCGCCCCCCGAGGTCGCCGCGTCCAGCATCGCCTCCAGGTGCTCCGCCGGTACGCCCCAGCCGAAGAGCGCCCCCTGCCCGAACCGGCAGCCGGCGGCGACCACCGCGGCCAGCTCGGTCGGCGAGGTGACCCCCTCGGCGATCACCTCCAGCCCGAGCTGGTGGCCCAGCCGCATCACGACGTCGACCATCGGGGCGAAGGGCGGCCCCTCCCGGTCCACCGGGCGGACCGGCTCGTGCTCGGCGACCAGACTGTGGTCGATCTTGAGGATGTCGATCGGCAGGCGGCGGAGCTGCCCCAGGGAGGAGTACCCCGCGCCGAAGTCGTCCAGGGCGATCCGCACCCCGGTCCGGCGCAGCGCGGTCAACCGCCGGATCAGCGCGTCGACGTCGGTCGCCACGGTGTGCTCGGTCACCTCGAGCACCAGCCGCTGTGGCGGCACCCCGTGCGCCCGCAGCGCTTCGGCCACCTGGACGACGTACTCCTCGGCGTGCAGTTCCTTGGGCGAGACGTTCACCGACACCCAGACGTCGTGGCCGTCGGCCAGCCAGCGGGAGAGCTGGAGACATGCCTGGTCGAGCACCCAGGCACCGAGCGCGGAGATCATCCCGCACTCCTCGGCGAGCGGGATGAACTCGTCCGGCCGGACCGCGCCCAGCTCCGGGTGGCGCCAGCGGAGCAGCGCCTCCGCCCCGACCGGGCGCACCGACGGCAGGGAGGCCACCGGCTGGAAGACCAGCCGCAGCTCGTCGCGCCCGATCGCGCCCCGCAGCTCGTGCTCCACGGTCGTCCGGCGGCGCAGCATCCGCTCGTGCGCGGCGTCGTACCGCTCGACCCGGTTCTTGCCCTGTTGCTTGGCGTGGCGCAGGGCCAGGTCGGCGTGGCGCAGCAGCACCTCGACGTCCGGCTCGTCGGCGTGGCGGGGCGCCGTCGCGTCGTCCAGGTCGACCCGCCCGGCGACCCCGACGCTGACCGAGAGGAAGACCGGCCCGCCCGGCTGCTCGTACGCCTCGTCGAGCGCGTTCAGCAGCGTCCGGGCGAGCTGGTCGGCATCGGCCGGACTCCGCCGGGTGAGCACCGCGAACTCGTCCCCGCCGAGGCGGGCGGGCAGGTCACCGGGGTCCTGGTGGACGCGCAGCCGCCGCCCCACCTCGGCCAGCACCGCGTCGCCGACGTCGTGCCCCCGTACGTCGTTGACGTGCTTGAAGCCGTCCAGGTCGAGGCTGAGCAGCACCACCGGTCCACCGGCGGCGACGGCGGACGACAGCACGCGCATCAGCCCCCGTCGGTTGGCCAGTCCGGTCAACGCGTCGGTGTGTGCCAGCTCACGGAAGTGCGCCTCCCGCTCGGCCAACCGGGCGGCGTACCCGCGCATGTCGTGCAGGGTGAGGTACTGCCGGGTCACCAGCGCGAAGCCCTCAAGGCTGCCCGCCGTGATGGCGAGGGCGTCGAACCGGCCGTCCTGGAAGAGGTGGTACGTGGCCGAGGCGGCCATGGCGATCATCGGAATGAAGGCGTACTCGCTGTCCCGGCGGATCAGGTCGGCCGCGACCTCGCCGGGCGGGTCGGTGGTGTGCACGGCGAGCCCGGCGGAGAGCAGCCCGACGGCGAGCAGCACCCCACCGACCAGGGCCATCCGGGGTCCGCCGCCGCAGAGCCCGCCGGCCACCCCCAGCCCGCCGCAGACCGTGTTGGTGACGCCGCAGCAGAGCCCGGCCAGCCGGGTCCGGGGACGGGGCGCGCGGGCGGCGACGACCGCGTTCAGCCCGGCGGCGAGGGCCGCGCTGACCGTGGCGAGCAGGATCGGCGCGCAGTCCAGGTGGGCGGTCTCGCCGAGCAGCCGGGTGGGTTCGGAGAAGAGCACCCAGCCGACGAACCAGAACGCCGCCGCCGCGATCACCCCGTCGAGGAGCAACCGGACCGCCCCGGACGGCGACCCGACGACCCCGGGCATCCGGAGCAGTCCGGCGCAGCCGAACAGGCCGCTCACCGCGATACCGATGGCGACCGCGGTCGCCCAGCCTGTTCGTTCCCCGTGGTGGTGGTCCTGGCTGGCGGCGGCGACCAGCCCGGCGACCAGGCTGAGTGTCGCCACCGTGGCGCCCGTGGCGAGCAGCAGGTGGGCCTGCCGGTACCCGCCGCTACGGTGCCGGACCGAGACGACCAGCAGACCGGTGGCCGTGGTCGCCCCGAGCCCGCTCAGCATCGCGACTGCGATCATGACCGGGGAGAACTGCACAGGGTCAACTCTGCCGGACATCGCCGTCGCGCGGGGGGCCGGGTGTGCATCTGTTGGGACACAGCCTCATCGCCGTGGGCGCACCCGTCGGACGGTGCAACACTTGACCCCATGCCTGAGCTGCGGTCGAAGACCTCCACGCACGGTCGGACGATGGCCGGCGCCCGGGCCCTCTGGCGGGCCACCGGGATGACCGACGACGACTTCGGTAAGCCGATCGTCGCCATCGCCAACAGTTTCACCCAGTTCGTACCCGGACACGTCCACCTCAAGGACCTCGGTGGCCTGGTCGCCGACGCGGTGGCCGAGGCCGGCGGGGTGGGGCGGGAGTTCAACACGATCGCGGTGGACGACGGCATCGCCATGGGGCACGGCGGGATGCTCTACTCGCTGCCCAGCCGGGAGTTGATCGCCGACGCGGTCGAGTACATGGTCAACGCGCACTGCGCGGACGCCCTGGTCTGCATCTCGAACTGCGACAAGATCACGCCGGGCATGCTGCTGGCGGCGCTGCGGCTGAACATCCCGACCGTCTTCGTCTCCGGCGGCCCGATGGAGGCCGGCAAGACGGTGGCGATCGAGGGGATCGTCCACTCCAAGATCGACCTGATCGACGCGATGATCGCGTCGTCCAACGAGGCGGTCACCGACGACCAGCTCGGCGCGATCGAGCGGTCCGCCTGCCCGACCTGCGGCTCCTGCTCCGGCATGTTCACCGCGAACTCGATGAACTGCCTGACCGAGGCGATCGGGCTGGCGCTGCCGGGCAACGGGTCGACCCTGGCCACCCACGCCGCGCGCCGGTCGCTCTTCGTCGAGGCCGGCCGCACCGTCGTGGAGGTCGCCAAGCGCTGGTACGAGCACGACGACGCCTCGGTGCTGCCCCGGTCGATCGCCAACCGGTCGGCGTTCGAGAACGCCGTCGCCCTGGACGTGGCGATGGGCGGCTCGACCAACACGATCCTGCACCTGCTCGCCGCCGCCCGCGAGGCGGAACTGGACTTCGACGTCGCCGCCATCGACGCGATCTCCCGGCGGGTGCCCTGCCTGGCCAAGGTCGCCCCGAACTCGCCCCAGTACCACATGGAGGACGTGCACCGGGCCGGCGGCATCCCGGCCATCCTCGGCGAACTGGACCGCGCCGGGCTGCTGCACCGGGACGTGTCCTCGGTCCACTCCCCCTCGCTGGACCGGTGGCTGGCCGACTGGGACGTCCGGGGCGGCTCGGCGACGCCGGAGGCGGTCGAACTGTTCCACGCCGCCCCCGGCGGGGTTCGCACCACCGAGCCGTTCTCCACCACCAACCGTTGGTCCACGCTGGACACCGACGCGGCCGGCGGGTGCATCCGGGACCGCGAGCACGCGTACTCGGCCGACGGCGGGCTGGCCATCCTGCACGGCAACCTCGCCCCGGAGGGCTGCGTGGTGAAGACCGCCGGGGTGCCCGAGGAGTGCCTGACCTTCCGGGGCCCGGCGAAGGTCTACGAGTCCCAGGACGACGCGGTGTCGGCGATCCTCGCCAAGGAGGTCGTCGCCGGGGACGTGGTGGTGATCCGGTACGAGGGCCCCAAGGGCGGCCCCGGCATGCAGGAGATGCTCTACCCGACCTCGTTCCTCAAGGGACGTGGCCTGGGCCGGTCCTGCGCGCTGCTCACCGACGGCCGGTTCTCCGGCGGCACCTCCGGCCTCTCCATCGGGCACGCCTCCCCCGAGGCCGCCTCCGGCGGGCTGATCGCCCTGGTCGAGCCGGGCGACGAGATCGTCATCGACATCCCGAACCGGTCGATCGAGCTGAACGTGCCGGCCGACGTGCTGGAGGCCCGGCGGATCGCGCAGGAGAAGCGGGACCGGCCGTACACCCCGGTGGACCGGCAGCGCCCGGTCTCCGCCGCCCTGCGCGCGTACGCCTCGATGGCCACCTCGGCCAGCGACGGCGCCTACCGCCGCGTGCCGGACTGAGCGACGGTTCCGCCGGACGGGGTGACCCCGTCCGGCGGAACCTGGCCGTTCCCCGGCCTCGGCAGCGGCGACCTGCGCCCGGCCACCTCCCGCAAGGCCAGGTGGGCGAGGAGACCCACCGGGGCGAGCAGGATGGTCAGCACCAGGATCGGGCCGGTCACCAGCGGATGCATGCCCCGCTCCCGGCTGTCCAGGTACATCCACCGGCCGACGAAGAGGTCGAAGGCGATCACGTGCGCCCAGATCGTCGCCGCGCCGGCCGGGGTGCCGAGGAACTCCGTCAACCCGGCCAGCGAGGGCTGGCTCACCACCGGCCAGACCCGGTCGAACTCCGCGACCACGAGGACCAGATAGCCGACCATCGGCGGCACCACGATCAGCGGCGAGCCGACGATCCGCCGGGTCCACGACCAGCCGGGCAGCAGGATCATCAAGGCCCAGAAGGGTACGGCCAGCGGGAACGTCAGGTCGAAGATCCGCTCGGTCACCGCGTACCGCCGCTGAGGGCCGGCGTGGCGGCGGGCACCGGGGTCCGCGCGGTGGCGAGCACGGCGGCGGCCGCCCCGACGGTCACCAGCAGCAGTACGCCGGCCGCGCCGAGGGTGGCCGCGTCCGGGGCGGTCAACGGCTGCCCACGCAGCGCCTGCCAGGTGACCAGGGCGACCAGTCCGGCGTACCCGGCGGCGACGGTGCGGACCAGGTTCCGGCGGGTACCGTCGTCGCGCAGTCGGGGCACGCGGCGGCCGAGTTGGAGCAGGGCCAGAGCGACCAGGGGCAGCACCTGGAGTCCGTGCATCCCGACGAAGTGCGGGATGCGCAGGTCACCGCCGGTGGTGCTCCAGCCGAGCAGCGGCAGTCCCGGCCCGCCGTCCGGGACGCCGACGTTGTGCGCGCCGACCACGGTCGCCACGCCCTCGCGCATCATGGCGTCCTGCTCCGGGGTGGGGCCGGTCATCAGGAAGCCGAGCGCCATCCCGGCCACTGCCAGGGCCAGCCCGAGGCGGACGGCCGACGAAGTGGCCCGGTCGGTGATCCGCTCCCGGAGCAGCAGGACGGCGACCACGAGGTTGGCCACCCAGAGCACCGCGATGGTCGCCCCCATGGCCGTCCAGAGGACCGTGTCGACCGTGGTGAGCACGTTGTAGTGGCTCTGCCGGCCCCGGATCACCTGCCCCACGATGATCGCCATCTCGACGGCGGCCGTGACGGCGACGACCGTGCCGGCGCGCCGCCCGGCGGTGTGGTGCCGGCGGAGCAGGGAGAGGAGCCAGGCCAGCGTCGGCGCGTACAGGAGGAAGGAGAGGGCGAACTTGAGCGGCTTGGCCCAGATCGGCGCGCCGACCAGGGTGCGGTCGTCCACGACCAGACCGACGAAGCCGACCACCGTCAGGACGGCCATCGCGGCGCCGAAGGCCATCAGCGGTCGGTGCAGGTAATAGAGGGAGGCGGGACGAGTTGCCATGGCGTCCTCCAGGAAGCTTTGCCTGATAGTGTCAAGCAGAACGAACAGCGTCAGGCTAAGAGGATTTGTCGAACACTGTCAAGGAGGATGAGCGGTGTCAGTCGTGAAGCCGTCAGTCAGCCTGCGCGAACGTCGCCGGGCCGCCACCATCGACGAGATCATCGCCGTGGCGCTCCGGCACCTCGCCGAGCACGGCGTCCACGACCTGTCGCTGCGCGCGGTGGCCCGCGAGGTGGGCATGACCGTGCAGGCGCTCTACCACTACTTCGACAGCCGCGACGCGCTGCTCACCGCCCTGATCGCGCACGGTCACAACGCCCTCGCCGACGCCCTCTGGGCCGCCGCCGACACCCATCGCGACGCCGGCTACGTCGACCGCTGCGTCGCGGTGAGCCTCACGTACCGGGAGTGGGCGCTGCGCAACAAGCCCCTCTTCCTACTCCTCTACGGCAACCCGGTGCCCGGCTACGCCGCCCCCGAGGAAGGCCCAGCAAGGGCCGCAGGCCGCCGGGTGGCGGAGGCCTTCGCCGAGGTGGTCTTCGCCGGCTGGACCGCCGAGCAGATCGCCGCGGTGCCCGTACCGACGACGGACCCGGCGCTGACCGCGCAGCTCACCGGGGCGGCGCAGGCCATGGCGCCGCACCTCTCCCCGGGCGCGCTGGCCCAGTTCCTCGGCGCGTGGGCGCAGCTACACGGCCTGGTCATGCTCGACCTGCTCAACCACCTGCGCTGGCTGGAGGGGGACGCGGCGACCGAGTACCACCGCGCCATGCTCATCCAACTCGGCAACCGCCTCGCCGCCCTCCGCGACGGCTGCTGACCAGCAGGTCCAGCCGGGTCCGAGGCCTGTGGCGACTAATCGACCGTAACGAATCGCTGGCCTCCGGCGCTGGATCATGGGGCGGGCACGGAGACCCGCTCCGGCCGGACTCGCGCCGGCCGATCCCTGCCACAGACGAGGATCTGATGCATCCCACTCCTCATCCGACCCGCCGTACCCGGCTCGCCGCGGCGTCCGGCCTCGCCGCGCTGCTCTCGCTGGCGGCCGCGACGCTCCCCGCCGCGCCGGCCGCCGCCGCGCCGAGCCGGGCGGACCTGGCGGTCACCGCCACCGCCATCGCCCCCCGCGACCAGGTCGTCGACGTCGGCGGTGGGGTCACCGTCGAGGTCGAGGTCCGCAACGCCGGCACCCGGTCCGCGTCGGACGTCACCCTGACCTACGGCCTGCCGGACGGCGCGTACTTCACCGACGGCAACGGCGCCCCGGAGGGCTGGACCTGCGACTTCGGCCCGGCCGCCACCTGCACATACGGAGCGCTGGCCGCGGGGGCGAGCGCACCGCTGCTGCGGTTCCATTTCTACCTGCCGCCCGCGCCGACGGGCACCGTCTCGGCGGTCACCGCGACCGCGACGACCACCAGCCCCGAACTCTCCACCAGCAACAACACGGGCAGCGCCCCGATCACGTACGTGCGAGGGGTAACCGACCTGGAGGTCATCGCAGCCCAGGCCAACCCCGCCCAACCGATCGTGGGCGACACCGTGAACGTCTCCGTGCAGGTCCACAACACCGGAAACATGACGGCACAGCTGGTCCACGTCACGGTGCCGCTGCCCGCCGGCCTCACCCGAGTCAGCGAGGACTACAACAGCCCCTGGTACTGCGAGTTCAGCGACACCCTCGTCGCCGGGCAGCCGGGCTGGAGCTGCCTGTACTACCAGCTGGTGAACGGCTGGACGCCCGAGCCGCTGGACCTGTCGGCCACCGTCGCCACCGCCGTCCCGGGCGACGTGGTCATCTTCACCGCCACGGCGACCACCACCTCCCCGGAGGACGACCTCGCCGACAACACCGGCCAGGCCTCCGTCACGGTGGCCGAGCCGGGGACGGTACGCGGCACGGTCTGGCTGGACGCCGACCGGGACGGGGTACGCGACGCCGAGGAGACCGGCGTGACCGGCGCCCAACTGTCGGTCGGGGTGCAGGACGAGCAGTCCGGCGAGACGCACCGGCGGGCCACGGTGGCCGCGGACGGCACCTGGACGACGCCGTTCCGCGCCGGCGGGTTGATCGCAAACTTCACCATCCAGTCGCCGTACTGCTTCGCGGACTCGGTCGACGGCGATCTGGCGATGTACCAGAACTACTCGTACGGCGGCGGCTGGGCTGCCAGCAACCCGGCGACGCTGGCAGCGGGCGGCGAGGCGGTCATCGACGCGGCCGTGGTCCGCTGCTGACCATCGGCTGATCCACAACCCCGGGGCCGGCGCTCCCGCCGCCCCGGGTCCGGCCCCCGCCCACGTCGACCCGTCGCCGGGGCGGGGGGCTGCGTGAGCATGTACCGGTACAGGTGGCACTCGGCGCAATATAGGTGGTTGGACCCGTCGGGTCAGCGCTCAAGCGCGCAGACAGCGGTGTCGAAGATCGGTTCGGCGATCGCCGAACCGACCCGCGCACCGGCAAGCAGTCGAGTGCTGGCGGCTGCGAGCGCCGGCGAACAAGACCTCCGGTCCGTTCACCAGCCCGTCGACCCGATCGGCGGTCAATTGATCAACGCCTGGAAGCCGCTGGAGCCTAACCACGTCAAACGACACACGGCAGGTTCACTGGACGTACGCCGTCGTCGTCGTGCAGGCGGGCGGTGTGGCCGGCGCGGGTGAAGCGGAGGGTCACCGCCCGGCCGCCGTACTCGGCGGCGAGTCGGAGCAGGACGGGCACCGGGTCGGCCACCGACTCACGGGCCGGCGAACAGGGCACCGGCAACGGCACGCCGGGATCGGCGGACAGCAGCCCGGCCAGGTCGTCGGCGAGGTGGGTCAGGCACTCGTCGAGCGCCGCCGCCAGGCTGGGCCGGGTGGGCAGGTCGGCCGGATGCACCGGGGCGTCCCGGTGCCGTACCTCCACCGACCAGTAGCGGCCGTCGGGCCGCAGCGGGTGGCCGGCGTGCTTCCGCAGGTCGAGCAGGCTGACGTGCAACGCCAGGTCCAGGCCGACCCCGAGCCGGATCAGCTCGACCAGCGGCGGCACGTCGGGGCGTACAGCGCTGACGACGAGCCGGCCGGCGGGGAGTCCCCGGCCGACCTCGCGGACGTACTCCCCCACCGGGTCCGCGCCGGGCCACGGCAGGGTGACGTACCCGTCGCGCAGCTCACGGGGGATCGCGTGACCGCCGTCGGCCTCCGCCAGGTCTTCCGGGCGTACGCCGAAGACGCGCGCCCAGGCACCGAGCCGGTAGCGCTCGGGGAGCTGGACCACCGGCCGCCCGCCGGAAGCGCTCGCCACCGCGCAGGCCACCTCCGGGGCACCGGCGTGCCAGGTCAGGTGCACCACCCGGTGCCGCAGGTCGGTGAGGGTGACCAGCACGGTCCGGCACAGCCGTCGGGTGCCGCCGCAGGTGGCGCAGCGCAGCGCCGAGCGCCGCCGGCCGGTCCCGCCGCAGCGGCCACAGTCGCCGGCCGGTCCGCCACCGGACGCGCACCGGCAGGCCCGCGTCAGTTCCGGCGAGCGACAGTCCGGGCAGGGGCGGCCGGACACCGGTTCGCGGGACCGGGACGGGTCGGGCGGCTCGACGACCCGATGCAGCGACGGCCGGGGGCGACCGCCGACCGACAGCGCGGACCGACCCGGCGCCCCATCGACGGTGTACCGCAGACCCGTACGCCACCAGCCGCCGTCCCGCCAGACCGCCTCGGCACCAGGCCCGTCGGTGCGGTCGGGCCTTCCTCGGTCCGGTGATCGACGTGAGCTGCGGCATGTCGGGGTGTCCGCCGGGCTGGACACCCCGACATGCCCCACACCGCGTGGATCGCCTCCGGTCGGCTCGACCAGCTCGGCGAGGACACGCCGCTCGATCCGGTGCACCGGCCCGGTCTGCGGTGGCAGCCGCCGGACAGTCGGCACATCACCCCCGGGCCGCAGGTCAGGATCGCCGGGCCGCAGGTCAGGATCACCGGGTCGCAGGTCAGGATCGCCGGGGCCGCCGGCAGTCAGCCGACCGGTCCCGAGCAGCCGGGCCGGGGCGGTCAGTCCCCGGTCGGCGAGACCGGCCAGGGCAGCCGGCACATCGGTACGGAGCAGCGCGGTCGCCAGGTCAGGGCTTCCCTCGACCGGGCCGTCCGGAACCGGCGAGCCGGGAACGTCGTACCGGACCGTCCAGTGCGCCACGTCGCCGTCCCGGCGGACCGCCACGACCAGGTCGAGCAGGAGCAGATCAGCGAGGCCGCAGAGCTGGGCGAGCCGGGCGTCCGGGTCGACCGGGGACGGCACGGCCGACCGGCCCAGCCAGAGCCGCCACGGATGGCGGGCCGCGTCGGCGAGGGCATCCGCCGCCAGGGCGTACCGGTCGGCGGCGGGCAGGTCGGGCCGCCAGGTCGGCGGGAGGCGTACCACCAGGGGGTCAGGGTCGAGCGCGGCGGCGACGGTGGCGGCGAGGTCGCGTACCCAGGGAGTCAGCTCGGCCACCCAGCCGCCCGCCGGGGCCGGACGGGGGTCGAGGTCGGCGGGCATCACCCGGCGGGACGCGACCTCGCCGGTGTCCCGGTTGGCGACGGTGAGCAGGAGCTGTGCATGGCGGCGACCCTGCCACTGGCAGCGCGGGCAGCCGGTGCCGGCGCACTCCGGGCAGGCGACCGTGGGCGCCGCGCTCATCGCGGCGGCCTCGCCGAGCAGGGTCCGCCGTGGTCGACCCGGCGCACGCAGCGCCGGCGGTCGGGCAGCGGCAGGTCACAGAAGACCCGATGGCGTACGCCCTGCTCGTCCTCGAAACTGACGGTGACCCCGGCGGCGTCCACCTCGGACAGGAAGCTCACCGAACGGGCCAGGGTGCCGGCGAACTGGCGGGCGGCGGGCAGGTCGGCGGCGGTGAACGGCAGGTGCGCCACGAAACGTTCGCTCACCGGGCACCCGCCAGCTCGTCGGCGACCCACCGGACCGACTCGACCTGGGGTTCCCGTGGCTTGGCGTGTCGGCCGAATGTTGTTGCTCGACGGAGAAATGCGCGCACGAGGGCAGCACTCCTTTCCGATTTCACGGTGACCGGCCCGGATCCACCATCAGGCCGGGAAGCGAGAAGAGGGCGCGGCAATCCCACCGGGGGAGGGCAAGACCGCCGCGCCACGGCCATACTGCGGCCCCGATCAGCAATAACGCAACATTTTGCAGCCGCGATTCCTGACTTATTTCTGGCCAACAGTCAGGAATTCCAGAGACAATGTTCGGGATGTTGCAAATTTGGATGGTGGCGGGGCCGCCGCGCGTTTCTCCGTCAAGGGCCGGACCCGTCTCGTCGACGGATCGGGAGGCTCGGTCAGATGTCGGGAGGCGCCCGGTCAGATGTTGGACGCGTCGGGAGGCAGGTCGGCCGGCGGCTGCGGGGAGCCGGCCCCGCCGGGGACGCTCTGGCCGGTGCGGCCGAGCGCGTACGCCGTCATCGACAGCGACCCGTAGGCGTAACCGTCCACGAGAACCTCGGTGTCGTCCGGCGCGTCGGCGGCTCCGGCGAGGCCGGCAAGGTACAGCGCGGGGATGAAGTGGTCCGGGGTGGGCACCGCGAGGTTGTAGTCACGGTGGGCGTCGAGAGTCGCGAGCCCGGTCGGGTCGGTGAGCATATGGTTCCTGGCGTCCTCGTCGAAGCGCTGCGCCCAGTCGTAGCCGCCGTCCGCGAGATTCCAGTCCATCCCGCGCAGGTTGTGCACCACGTTGCCACTGGCGACGATGAGCACGCCCCGGTCGCGCAGGGGAGCCAGCTTCGCGCCCAGCTCCAGGTGGTAGTCCAGGGGCTTGGCGGCGTTGATGCTGAGCTGGACAACCGGTATGGAGGCGTCGGGAAAGGCGTGCACGAGCACGGACCAGGTGCCGTGGTCGATGCCCCAACTGTCGACGTCCGCGCCCACCCACGTCGGGTGAACGACGTCGCTGACCTCGGTGGCCAGCTCGGGCAGCCCGGGAGCGGGATACTGCACCTCGAACAGCTCTCGCGGGAAGCCGTAGAAGTCGTGGATGGTGCGCGGCCTGGGCATCGCGGTCACGGCGGTGGCGTTGATGTACCAGTGGGCGCTGACGACCAGGATCGCCCGGGGTCGCGGCACCGTCTCACCGAAGGCTTTCCATGCCATGGTGTAACGGTTGACCTCCAGCGCGTTCATCGGGCTGCCGTGACCGAAGAAGACCGCCGGCATCAGGACGTCCGAGGTCTGGGCAGAGTCTGACGTCACGATCGGAGCCTTCCTCGAGCCGGTGGGGGCCACGCCGCAGCCCGCTGTCAGGTCGAGGTCGCGGTGATCACGCCGAAGAACAGGCTATCCACTGTCGTTGACGCTCGCGCCACTTCGACCGGTTCGCAGCAGCACAGAACGCCGCCAGCACCGCAGAACGTCGCCAGTCGCGGCCGGCCGGAGCCGACCGACCCCGGCACCCACCGCCCGGTCGCCGTGATGGAAATGCCACCCTCGCGACCGCCGCAACCACGACACCCCAGGACGGAATCATTAACAATGCAACGTTCCGCAATTTCGATTCTTGACTTGACGCCAATCAGCAGATAGGCATTTGAACGGCGAGGCCGCAAATTGGATGGAGGCGTGATCGTTGGCCGAAGACATGGGCTCGACGGTGCCGCGACGACAGCTCGGGCGGGCACTTCGACAGTTGCGCACCGAGGCCGGGGTGACCCTCGACGCGTCGGCCGAGGCGTTGGAGTGCAGCCGACAGAAGGTCTGGCGGATCGAGAGCGGCCTCGGGTCGGTCCGCTCGGTGGACGTCCGGGCGATGTGCCAGCTCTACGACGCGAATCCGGAACTGACCGGCGCGCTGGCCGCCCTGGCCAGCGAGACGAAGGCGAAAGGCTGGTGGCACGCCTACGGCGACGCCATCCCCGACTGGTTCGAGCTGTACGTGGGTTTGGAGTCAGCCGCCTCCCGCCTCCGGTTCTACAAGAACACGCTGGTGCCCGGTCTACTTCAGACGAGGCGCTACGCCCTCGGCATCTATCGGGTCGACCAGCCGGAGATGAGCGAGGAGGACCGGGAATTGGCGGTCGAGTTGCGGTTGCAGCGGCAGTCGCTGCTCACCCGTCGACTGCCCCGCGCGCCACGGGTGCAGGTGACACTCTGCGAGTCGGTGCTGCTGCGCCCGGTCGGTGATGCGGCCGTCATGGCCGAACAGCTCCGTCACCTTCTGGAGGTGACCGACCTGCCCAACGTCTCCGTCCGCATTCTGCCGCTGGCCGCCGGACCACACAACGGCAACGTCGCTGGCGAGTTCGTGATGCTGGAATTCCCACCGGGCAACCGGAGCACCCCAGAGCCCGCCGTCGTCTACAGCGAGTCACTGACCGGCGGACTCTACCTCGACCGGCCGGCGGAGTTCGCGTCCTACGAGAAGGTCTGGACGAGCCTCGGTCGGCTCGCCTTCGATGAAGGACAATCGAAGAACGTGATCAACAAGATCCTTGGGGAGGTTCATCATGGCTGACCTGGCCAGCGCCCGATGGCGCAAGAGCACCCGCAGTGCTGGCAACGGTGGCGAGTGTGTCGAGGTCGCTGACAACCTGCCTGGCCTCGTCGCCGTACGCGACAGCAAGGACCCGGCGGGTCCGGCTCTCACCTTCACCCCCGCCGCCTGGACCACCTTCGTCCAGGCTTCCAAGCAAAGCCGCTGACCCTTACGACCTCCGGACGCCCCAGCCAACTCGGCTGGGGCGTCCCTGTGTCTGGCCCCGGCGAGGCAGATGCTTCAGGCCTTCCTGCGTGGTTTACTCGCAGGGAACGGCCGGAAGGCCCGGGATCAGAGGGCACGCCACCCGTAACGAGATTCAGATGCGGGACACTAGAAGCGATCGGGGCGGCAACCCGACAACGTCGGCTCGACGATGCCGTCGACCAACTCCCGCGCGATGAGGCGGCCCATGGCCGGGGCAAGCGTGACCGCCGAGTGCATCACCGCCAGGTAGAGCCCGGGTACATCGGCGACCGGACCGACGATCGGCTCACCGTCGGCCGGCATTGGGCGTACTCCGAGTCGTGTGCTGAGCAGTTCGACGTTCTCGGCACCGCGGAAAGTGGACCTGACGGCGGCAAGGGTCCGGTCGGGCGAGTCCGCGGCGGCGATCAGCCGGTCCGCAGCAACCTGCCGAAGATCGAAGTCCTGAGTGTTGACCACGGTGCGGACCAGAGCGGCCGGCGCGCGAAACCGGAAGAGCGGCGACGGCGACGGCTCGACCGGGACACGCACGCCGAGCGGCGCGCCCAGCGCGGCCGTGGCAACACCGGCCGCCAACACCACAGTCGTACCGGCGAGGGGTCCTCCGGCCGTCTCGACCCCGGCAACCTGGCCCGCTGCATCCCGGCGGACCGCGGTGACCTTGGTGTTCAGATATACCCGGGCGCCATGGTCGCGGGCGCCCGCGACCAGCCGCTCGGTCACACCGACCGAGTCGACGGCGCCGTCGCCGGGTGCCCAGATGGCCCACTCCGGTGGCTTCCGAAGGTTGGGCTCGAGCGTCATCACGGTGGCCGCGTCCACAATCTCCTGCCCGGGCCCGGCCTCCGGCGCGCCGCCCTCCGCGCGCCAGCTCAATGAGCCGGACCAGATCACCGGGAGTCCCGGCAACTCGGCCTCGACTCGGCGGTACTCCTCCGTCGCGGTGGCCCGCACCCCGGCCGCCGGACCGGTACGCACACCAGACGCGCCGATCCAGGCGAACGAGTCCGCCGTCACGCCGGCGCCTGGCCGCTCGGCGTCCACCAACGTCACGGAGGCGCCCGCGCGGGCGGCGTGATAAGCCACCGACGCGCCGACGATGCCAGCTCCGACGACGACCACGTGCCTACCCACCGGTGCGCTCACCACGTCGACGACCTTACTGTCCGCAGCAGCCCCGTCCGTACGGCCCGATGGGTCGACGCCCGCTGACCTCGCCCGCGCCGCCCGCCCGGCGTCAACGAATTGCGGCTACATGCCGGGGTGTCCCCCCTACCCCACCACCCCGTCGATCATGGAGTTTTGGCACCTCTCAAACTTCACAATCGCCACTAATCAGGTGCCACAACGCCATGATCGACGGGGTCGACATACCCCGGGGACGGGGCGGTCAGCGCGGGACCGGTCAGCGCGGGGCCCGTCAGGCGGGGAGGAAGCGGGCGGCGTCGGCGACGACGTGGCCGTTCGTGCCGTCGGTGCGGATCAGGACGCTGCCGGCCGTCCCCGCTGGGAAGGTGTACGTCCCGAGGGACACCCACTGCCCACCCGAGCTGCGCTGGTCGACGGTACGGGTGGTGACGCCACCGCTGTGCACCACGTCCACCGGCACGTTGCTGGCCCGGTTGGGGTCGGCGGTCCAGCGCAGGCTGACCGCGTACGAACCGGCGGCCGGCAGGGACGGGGTGAAGCGCAACCGGTTGACGCCCTTGCCGGTGTTGCCGTCGTGTTCGTAGTCGACGCCCCAGTACCCGCCGACGTGGCTGCTGGTGAGCCAGGTGCCGGCCCGGGTCACCGACGCCGAGGCGTTGTCGACGACGATCTCGCCGTCGACCACCGGCGGCCACTGGAGGTGTTGGCCGTCCTGCCGGAGCCGGGTCTGGAGGGTGGTGATGTTGACCTGCTGCACGGGGATGCCGCCGGCATCGAGGGCGAGTTTGGCGGCCGTGGCGGCGGACTGGGCGAGGATCATGAAGACCGGTTCCATCCGGATCGAGCCGTACGCGATGTGGCTGGCCGAGAGGCAGACCGGCACGAACAGGTTGGCGCACTGCGTCTCGGTGGGCACGATCGAGCGGTAGCTGATCGGGTACGGGCCGGACACCCCGACCTGCACGTCGCCCTCGTTCTTCACCACCCCGTCGACCACGACCCGCTGGCAGTTGTGCGAGTCCATGGTGTAGCTGGCCAGCCCGACCGAGTCGGCGACCCGCACGGTGCCCCGGCAGTCCCGCTCGGTCATCACGTACGCGGAGAGCATGCGTCGGGCCTCACGGACGTACAGCTGGGGTGGCCAGCCGCCGGTGGCGGTGAACTCGTCGGCGGCCAGGCCCCAGGCGGCGGTGTTGGTCCGGATCGAGGCCGGGAGCCGGGGTCGTTGGCCAGGAACCACATCAGACCCTGCTGGTAGGTGCGGTGGTCGGCGACGATGCTCTGCCGGGTCGCGTGGCTGGCGGTCGGGAAGGCGTAGTTGGCGCCGATGAAGTCGGTGGAGAACGCGCCGTGGTTGTTGGAGTCGGTCTTGCCGTTGCCGACGCCCTGGGTGGTGAAGAACGGCCCGGTGAAGCCGGCCTGGACGTAACGCAGCAGGATCTCGTAGTCGGCCGGGTCGTAGCCGGCGGGCTTCGGGAACGGGATCCGGTTGGTCGCCCTGGTCAGGCACATCCGGAAGTTGTACGCCTGGATGCGCTGGTCACCGGTGCCGTTGGGCGCGACCGGGGTGGTGGAGATGCCGGGCAGGATGCCGCTGGCCGGGTTACCGGGCACCACGTACGGGTCGACGGGCAGGGTGAACTGGTGGGCGTTGCGTAACTGCACCCCGTTGATCGTCTCGCCGTACACCGAGTTGGCCTCCCGGCCGAGGGCGTACGAGACGCCGGCCAGGGCCATCAGGTCGCCCTCGTACGTGGCGTCGACGAACATCGGGCCGGCGAAGGTCTGGCCGTTGTCGGTGGTGAGCGCGGTGATCCGGTTGCCGCTGCGGGCCACCGAGGTCAGCCGGACGCCGAGGTAGACCGGCACCCCGTGCTCGGCGAGCAGGTCGTCGAGGACCTCGGCGGCGACGTGCGGCTCGAAGACCAGCCGCATCGGCGAGTCCGGGGTGACCGTGTTGCCGTGGTACTTCGCGTGCACCCGCCGGTAGAACTCCCCGGCGATGCCGCCGATCGAGGCGCTGGTGCCGCTGTCGGTGTAGCCGAGTCCGCCGGTGGTGAGTCCGCCGACGTGCTGTCCCGGTTCGAGGATGATCGCGGTACGGCCCATCCGGCGCATCTGCACGGCGGCGACGATGCCGGCCGAGGTGGCGCCGTAGACGACCAGGTCGGCGGTGACCGTGCTGGCGGCCAGGGCGGGCAGGCCGATCCCGGCGGAGCCGGCGACGACGACGGTGGCACCGCCGAGGCGGAGCAGGTGGCGACGGGTGAGGGCAGGCGACATCGCGATTGCCTTTCCGGCAGGGAGGTTCGCGGACAGGGGGGTTCGCGGGAACCGGAGCGCGCCGCCGCACCGTGATGCAGATCGACTCTCGTCCATGCCGAGAGGCGGTGTCAAGAGTCAGGTGAGGGCACCGGGGGACGGGTGTTCCTCCAGGAAGGCCTCCACACGTTCGGCGGTCGCGGGGCGGGAGAGCGCGAAGCCCTGCCCGTACCGGCAGCCCGCCCGATACGCCCGGTCGACCTGACCGGCCGACTCCAGTTCCTCGACCACGATCTCCAGCCCGAGCCGCCGTCCCAGGTTCGCCACCACACCGATCAACGGCTGCTCCGGCTCGCTTCCGCCGACCGCCCGTGGGTCGACCTTGACCAGGTCGAGCGGTAGCTCCCGCAGCCGGCGCAGCGAGGCGCGCCCGGCGTGGAAGTCGTCCAGCGCGGTCCGGACGCCCAGCGACCGTAGCCCGGCCAGCCGGGCCACCACGGTCGGCAGGTCGGTGTCGAGTCCGTCCTCGTTGACCTCGACCACCAGCCGGTCGGCCGCCACCCGATGACGGGCGAGGGTGGCCGCCACCCGGGTGACGAAGTCCGGTGCGGTCAGCTCGGCCGGGGTGACGTTGACCGCCATCCAGAGCAGCGGGCTCGTCGCCGACCAGGCGGCGAGCTGTCCGCAGGCCCGGTCCAGCACCCACTGGCCCACCTCGTCGAGCAGGCCCAGGTCGGCCGCGACCGGGATCAGCTCGGCGGGAAGCACGGTGCCCAGCAGGGGGCTGCGCCAGCGCAGCAGTGCCTCGGTGCCCGCCGGCTGCCGGTCCACCAGCCCGTGCACCGGCTGGTAGACCAGGTCCAGTTCGCCCCGGGTCACCGCGCCGGCCAACTCCCGCTCCAGGTCCAGCCGGCGGACCAACTGCTCCTCGAGGAAGGCGTCGTACCACTCGACCCGGTTGCGGCCGAGCTGGCTGGCCCGCCGCCGGGCCAGGTCCGCCTGGCGTAGCACGTCGTCGGCGCTGCCGGCGGTGGTGTCGGCCAGGCCGATGCTCACCTCCAGCCGCACCGGCCCGCCGGGCAGCCGGTACGGCTCGGTGAGCGTGGTGAGCAGCCGGTCGGCGAGTCCGTACGCCGGCACCGAGCCGGCCTCGGCGATCACCGCGAACTCGTCCCCGGCCAGGCCGGCGACCAGGTCGTCCGGCCCGGCGGCGGCGCGTAGCCGGTCGGCCACCTCGACGAGCACCCGGTCGCCGACGGCCTGTCCGCTGCCGTCGTTGATCTCCGACAGGCCGTGCAGGTCCAGGACGAGCAGGGTGGCCGGCTCCCCCGGCTCGGCTCGCCGGACGGTCAGTGCCCGGCGCAGCTCGCGCCGGTTGGCCAGGCCGGTGAGCCGGTCGGTGACGGCGAGGTGGTGCACCCTGCGCTCCAGTCGGCGCCACTCGCCGACGTCCCGCACGTGCAGGACGACGGCCGCCACCTCGGGCACGTCGCGCAGGTCGCTCACGGTGGACTCGGTCTCCCGCCAGTCACCCCGCCCGTCGCGTAGTCGGGCCGCGAGCAGCCCGGGTGGACGCCCGGCCCGGACCGCCGCGAACACGGCCCCGGCCCGGGACCTGTCCCGGGGGTGGAGCAGGTCGGCGAAGGGACGACCGAGCACGTCGGCGTCGGTCAGCCCGAAGAGGCGGGTCGCGGCCGGGGACTGCCACCGGACCCGCAGGCCCTCGTCGAGCAGGAGGATCAGGTCGTGCCCGCCGGAGACGAGGGCCCGGAACCGGGCCTCCTGCCGGGCGAGCCGCTCGGCGTACCGGCGGGTCTCGGCGGCGGTCAGCAGGGTGTGCAGCAGGGCGACGGCGACCAGCGCGACCGTGACCATCGCGGCCCGACCGGCGGTCAGCAGGCCGACCAGCCCGGCGGCGACGAGCAGCAGTACGGCGAGGACGGCGGCGGCCTCGGGCACCGGTACGGAGCGACGGGGCGGCGGCACGAGGGACACGGTCACCTCCTCCAGCGGGGGTCGGGGGCGACCGGACGTGAAACCGGTACACCTCTGCCCCGCAACGACGACACCGGGCCGCCGGTTACGCCTCACCACCCGTGACCCGGATCACCACTCGGCCGGAGTCACCGCCCGACGACGGGACGCCGCCGGCGGGGTGGAATCATCGAGGGGTGAGTCGCACCGACACCCTCCGTTTCCGGCACAGCCAGGCCATTCTGGCCGCGGCGGTGGTCGCCTTCATCGGCGCGCTGCCGGTCGCCGACGCCCGGTGGTACCTCACCCCGGTGCTGCTCGTTCCGCTGGGGATCCTGGTCTGGGCGTGGCGGGCGGGCACCGACGCCGACGCCCGGGAGGTCCGCGTCCGCGCGCTGTTCGGGCAGCGTCGCCTGCCCTGGGGACGGATCGCCGAGCTGGCCGCCGACCCGAAGGGCCGCGCGGTCGTCCGGCTCGACGACGGCGAGCGGGTGACCCTGCCGGCGGTACGCGGTGCCGACCTGCCCCGGCTCGTCGCGGTCACCGGCCAGCCCCTCGATGCCACCCCGGACCACGCCGAAGACTGACCACCGTCCGGTTCCGCCGGGTCACCCCGGACCGCGCCGGCTACCGACCCGCCCCCCACCGGTGGGTCAGTAGCCGTTGGTGACGACGTTCTCCAGCGGCTCGCCCGCCACCATCCGGCGCACCTGCTCGGCCGCCAGCCGGTAGGCCCGGGGCAGCAGGCCGCGCACCGAACCGGCGACGTGCGGGGTGATCAGCACGTTGGGCAGTTCCCAGAGCGGGTGGTCGGCCGGCAACGGCTCCGGGTCGGTGACGTCCAGGGCCGCGTCGATCCGACCGGCGGCCAGCTCGGCGACCAGTGCCGTGGTGTCGACCACCGGACCACGGGCCGCGTTGACCAGGAGGGCCCCGTCGGGCATCGCGCCGAGGAAGGCCTTGTCGACCAGCCCCCGGGTCGCGTCGGTCAGCGGCACCAGCAGCACCACGACGTCCGCCTGCGGCAGCAGCGCGGGCAACTCGTCGACGCCGTGCACGTCCTGGTCGGGACGGGCGGTCCGGGCAACCAGGGTGAAGCTCACCTCGAAGGGCGCCAGCCGGGCCCGCAGGGCCTCGCCGATCGAGCCGGCGCCGACGATCAGCACCCGCTTGCCGGCCAGCTCGTCGGTCGGGGCCACCTCGCCGTACGCCCACTCGCGGCGGCTCTGGGCGCGGGCGAGCGTGTCGAAGCGGCGCAGCCGGGACAGGATCGCGGTGACCACCCACTCGGCGGTGGACGAGTCGTGCACGCCCCGGGCGTCACAGAGGGTCACCCCGGCCGGCAGCCGGTCCACCCAGACGTCGGCACCGGCGCTGAGCAGTTGCACCACCTTCAGGTCGGGCAACCGGGACGCCAGCGCGACCACCTCCCGGGTGGAGAGGAACGGCGGCACCCAGAACCGCACCCCGGCGGGGTCGCTGGGAAGCTGGTCCGGGCCCTCGGCCACCTCGACAGTGAGTCCGGGCGTCTGCTCGACCAGAACCCGACCCTGCTCATGCGGAATCCATACCTTCACGTCCGCCGACGATAGCCGTCAGCTCAGCGGCAAACCCACCGGGGCGGCGGGCAGGTGAATGTCGTAACCGGGCACACTTGTCCTGGTCACCGGCGTGCCGGTGGTCGCCAGCCGGTCGGCGACCGCCCGGCTCAGCGCCGTACCGGCGGGCACCACGTACGCCACCCGGTCGGCGCGGGCCACCCGAGCCGGGTACGCCGGATAGCGGTTCCAGCCGGCCCGCAGGTCGTCCCGGATCACCCCGCAGAGCAGTCGTTCCCGGGTGGCGAACACGATCGGGTAGCAGGTCCAGTAGTCGGCGTAGAAGTGCTGGACGCCGAGCCGGTCGAGGGCGGCCACCAGACCCTGTCGCTGGTCGTCGGCGCGGGTCAGGGTGCCCGCCTCGGCGATCAGTGTCCCGGTGGCCAGCAGCGCGCTCGCGGCCACCGCCGCCAGTGCGGCCCGCGCGGCGAGCCACAGCCCGGCACGCCTGCGTCGGGCGGGGTGGGTTCGGGCTGCCGACCAGAGCGGCCACAGCAGCGCCGGCAGCGAGATGAGCAGGCAGGACAGGTAGCGCGAACTCTCCACCGGGGTGTCGGCGGCGGCGGCGCTGCCGGCGTACGCGGCCAGGCTCGCCGCCGCCGCGCCGACCAGGGCCAGCCGGCCGCCCTGCCGGATCCGCCCGGCCCGGACCGCGTCGAGTCGGTCGGGCAGTCCGTCGAGCTGCCGTGGACGCAGGGCCCAGAGTGCGCGCAGGGCGAGCAGGCCGGCCACGAGCAGCAGCGTCGGGGCGACCACTCCCCACCAGAGCTGCCAGCCGGCGCACCGGCCGGGTGCGCAGAACCCGGTGCCGATGGGCAGCCCGAACAGCACGCCACCGTGCAGCCGGTCCGCCCAGGCGCCGGGCGTACTGCCGCTGAGCTGCCGGTAGACGGCGAGCGAGCGGTGTTCCGGCGCGGCGGTGAGGTTGTGCGCCACGATCGGCAGCAGCCCGACCACGAGTCCGGCGGCCAGGGCCGCGCCGCAGCGTCCGACCAGGTCCCGGCCGAGTCCGGCGAGCAGCAGCGCCCCGGCGGCGGCCACGTACGGCAGGACCAGCCAGTCGTCCCAGAGGGTGAGGCCGGCGACCAGGCCGAAGGCGGCGCAGGCCAGGGCGCGGCGGCGGACCGCGCGGAGGCCCAGCAGCACCGCGAGCAGGACGAGCAGCGCCCCGGCCGGGTTCATCTCCGGGTAGCCGCCCCCGGCGATCAACTGGTTCTTGAGGATCCGGTCCGAGCCGAGGGCGAGCAGGCCGACCACGGCGGTGGCGAACCACGGGTGGTAGAGCCGCCGGGTGAGCTGCCACATCGCCACCAGGAAGAGGGCGTAGAGCAGCAGGTTCGGCAGCCGCAGCGCGACCAGGCCAGGACCGCCGAGCGCGAACAGCGGGGCGGCGAGGTACGCCTCCAGCGCGCCCATGTAGTACTGGCCGTAGAAGAAGAGCGGGAACTCGCGGCCCTGCGCGACGTGCGTGGCGACCAGGCCGGTGACCGCCTCGTCGCTGTTGGTCGGGGGCAGGCCGGCCAGGAGCATCGCCAGCCGGTAGCCGACCCCGAGCGCCCCGAGGGCGAGGGCGGCCCGGCCGGGCGACAGCGCCGGACGCCGGGCGGGCACATCGACCGGTACGGAGTCCGGCGCCGGCCGGTCGGTGATCACCACGGCTGGCAGTCTCGCAGAATTTCAGGGCTTACCACCTGACATATCCGTCTTTTCGGCGTGTCTCGATCCGGGGTACCGGATCGCGCACCGGTTGCCGGCCCGGTGAGCGACTAGTCTGGTGCGGGTGAGCGCTCGTCCCCCGTACCCCCGCATCGGCCGGCTGCGCGCGACGGCGGCGGCATCCTGCGCGGCGCTGCTGCTGTTCACCGCCGGGTGCAGCCTCGGCGAGCCGGAACCCGACCCGGCCGGCGA
This sequence comes from Micromonospora pallida, assembly GCF_900090325.1. Classification (NCBI taxonomy): domain Bacteria; kingdom Bacillati; phylum Actinomycetota; class Actinomycetes; order Micromonosporales; family Micromonosporaceae; genus Micromonospora; species Micromonospora pallida. The sequence goes on from NZ_FMHW01000002.1 coordinate 4,512,769, forward strand.
GCCGCCGACCTTCCCCACCCCCTCGGCGAGCGCCGGGCAGGACGGTGGCCAGGAGGTGGTGGCGACGGTGCTGGCCAAGGGGCTTCGGGTGCCGTGGGCGATCGCCTTCCTGCCGGACGGCGGCGCTCTGGTCACCGAACGCGACAACGGCCGAATCCTCCAGGTCGGGCCGGAGTCCGGGCCGGACGGGCTCAAGGTGACCCCGGTGCAGACCATCGCCGACGTCGAGGCGTCCGGCGAGGGTGGCCTGCTCGGCATCGCCGTCTCCCCCGACTACGCCACCGACCGGACGGTCTTCGCGTACCACTCCACCGAGCGGGACAACCGGATCGTCAAGTTCACCCTCGGCGGAACACCGACGCCGATCCTCACCGGCATCCCGGTCGCCGGCATCCACAACGGTGGTGGACTCGCCTTCGGCCCGGACGGTCTTCTCTACGCCAGCACCGGCGACGGCGGCGACCGCCCGCTCTCGCAGGACGTCAAGAGCCTCGGCGGCAAGATCCTCCGGATCACCCCCGACGGCAAGCCGGCGCCCGGCAACCCGTACCCCGGCTCCCCGGTCTGGTCGCTCGGCCACCGCAACGTGCAGGGCATCACCTGGGACGCCGGCAAGCGGATGTACGCCACGGAGTTCGGCCAGAACACCTGGGACGAGATCAACCAGATCGTCAAGGGCGGCAACTACGGCTGGCCGCAGGTCGAGGGGAAGGCCGGCGATCGCAAGTACCGCGACCCGATCGCGCAGTGGCGTACCGGGGACGCGTCCTGCTCCGGCGCGGCGGTGGTGGAGCGCCTGCTGGCTGCCGCCTGCCTGCGCGGGGAACGACTCTGGCTGGTCGAGCTGACCGACACCGGCACCGTGCTCGGCCAGCCCCGGGAGCTGCTCACCGGCCGGTACGGCCGGCTGCGGGCGGTCGCCGCCGCCCCGGACGGCTCGCTCTGGGTGAGCACCTCCAACCACGACGGCCGGGGCGACCCGGAACCCGAGGACGACCGCCTGCTCCGGCTGGTCTTTGCCGGTGGCGGTGCCGGTCGTAGCTGACCTGCGAAAACGGTCACGGGCCGCAGCAGGGCGGCAACCTCGGGGTTTACCAAGATCTCCCTGGGGGCAGGCAGAATTTCACCATGGACGGGCAGGACGAGAACACGCGACAGCGCCCCGGGGACGGTCGTCTCCGAGGGCGAAAGTGGGCCGGCAGGTGGCGTCGGCTCGGGGTTTGGTTGGCGATCCTGGCGATCAGCCTGACCGGTGCCCTGCTCGGCGTCCTCGGCGGCGGTCAGGTCGACACCGACATTGGGCCGTTCCGGGCCCGGATGGTGCTGACCCCGACGCTCAGCGGCGGCACCACGATCGACATCCCACCCCTGGGCGCTCTCCTGCTCGACAGCCACGACGGGCCCGCCCACCTCGACGTCGAGCTGGGCTCGCTCGACCAGGGACGGGTGGAGGCGCTGATCGACGACCCGGCGAGCATCAACCGGGCCAGCCAGTCCGCCGTGAAGGACGTCCGCGCGGGCGTGTTCCGCCTCGGTCTGCGTACCGTCGGCGCGGCCGTCCTGGTCACCCTGATCCTGGCCGGACTGGCCTTCCGCGACGTCCGCCGTACGGCCTGGGCCGGCGGGCTGGCGCTGGTGATCACCGCGGGCAGCCTCGGCGTCGCCGCGTCCACCCTCCGCCCCCAGTCGATCGAGGAGCCCCGGTACGAGGGACTGCTGGTCAACGCGCCCGCCATCGTCGGTGACGCCCGGCGGATCGCCAACGACTACACCAAGTACGCCGAGCAGCTCCAGCGGCTGGTCGGCAACGTCAGCCAGCTCTACACCACGGTCTCCGCGCTGCCGGTGTACGAGCCGGCCCCGAACACCACCCGGGTGCTGCACGTCTCCGACATGCACCTGAACCCGACCGGCTGGCAGCTCATCCGGACCGTGGTGGAGCAGTTCGACATCGACGTGGTGATCGACACGGGCGACATCACCGACTGGGGCAGCGAGCCGGAGGCGAACTACGTCGCCTCGATCGGACTGCTGAAGAAGCCATACGTCTACATCCGGGGCAACCACGACTCCCCGCGGACCGCCGCCGCCGTGGCCCGCCAGCCGAACGCGATCGTGCTCGACAACACGACCACCACGGTGGCCGGACTGACCATCGCCGGCATCGGTGACCCGCGCTTCACCCCGGACAAGAGCACCGCCCCTGCCGTCGGCGGCCTGGACCGGCCCACCGCCGACCAGGTGATCAGCACCGGCGAGAAGCTGGCCACGACGGTGCGGGAGTCGCCGCAACCGGTGAACATCGCGCTGGTCCACGACCCGGCCTCGGCCGGCCCGCTCTCCGGCACCTGCCCGCTGGTGCTCTCCGGGCACACCCACAAGCGGCAGGTCTCCAAGCTTCCCGAACAGGAGGGGAAGCCGCCGACCCAGCTCCTGGTGCAGGGCTCCACCGGCGGGGCCGGGCTGCGCGGGCTGGAGGGCGAGGAACCCACCCCGCTGTCGATGAGCGTCCTCTACTTCAACGAGAACAAGCAGCTCCAGGCGTACGACGACATCACCGTCGGCGGCACCGGCCAGGCGCAGGTCAACCTGGAGCGGCGGGTGGTCCGGGAACCAGCGGCCGGCGCGGACGTGCCGGTCACCCCCACCCCGACCCGCTGATCCGTCGTCCCTGCGCTGCGTCGACGGGTCAGCGCAGAGAGAGGGCGGCCAAGGCGGCGTTGACGATGCTGCCCGGCAGCAGGTCGTGCAGCTCGTACAGCTCGTGGACGCTGCCGGACTGGCCGAACTCGTCCACCCCGAGCGGCACCGCCGGCACCCCGAGCGCCGAGCCGAGCCAGGCCATCGCGTGCGAGGCCGCGTCGTGCACGGTGACCACCGGGGCGCGGTCGCCGAACGCCGCCCGCAGCACCCCGGGGACGCTCGGCACGGTCGCCGTCCGGACGCCCTGCCGGAGGGTACGCTGCCAGGCCCGGTAGAGCCGGTCCAGCGAGGTCACGTCGACCACGTGCGCGGCCACGCCCTCGTCGGCCAGCTCGGCCGCGGCGGCGAGCACCTCCGGCAGCACCGCGCCGGAGGCGGCCAGGTGCACCACCGGGGCGTCCGCCAGGTGCGGGTACGCCTGGTGGGCGTCGACCAGCCGGTACGCCCCGGCGACCGCCTGCCGGCGCAGCACCGCGTCACCGATCCGGGACCGGGCCGCCTCGAACGGGGCCTGGTCGATCGGCCGGGTGCTCAACCGGAAGTAGTACGCCCCGTCCTCGGTGGGCGCGGCGGTGGTGGTCGGTGCGCCACCTCGGGCGATCTGACCGAACGCGTCGCAGAGCAGCCAGTCGAGGGTGGTCGCGTACGCCGGCTCGACGAAGGTCACTCCGGGCAGTTCCAGCCCGACCGACGCGGTGATGGTCGACTGGTGCGCCCCGCCCTCCGGGGCGAGGGTGATCCCGGACGGGGTGCCGGCCACCACGAACCGGGAGCCGGAGTAGGTGCCGTAGAGGAAGGCGTCCAGGCCGCGCAGCACGAACGGGTCGTAGACCGTGCCGACCGGCAGCAGCGGCTGGCCGGACAGGTCCCAGGCCAGGCCTAGCTGGCCGAGCAGCAGGAACAGGTTCATCTCGGAGATGCCCAGTTCGATGTGCTGGCCGTCGGGGTGCTGCTCCCAGCGCAGCATCCGGTCCTCCGACCAGGAGCGCTGCTTCGTCGGGGCGAACACCCCGGTCTTGTTGATGAACCCGGCGAGGTTGGTGGAGGTGGCCACGTCCGGCGCGGTGGTGACCAGGTAGCGGCCGACCTCCTCGTGCCGGGCCAGGTCGACCAGGACCCGACCGAACACCTCCTGGGTGGAGATCGGCTTGTTGGCGCGTACCCGGGTGGTCTCCGGGACGGTGACCGGCAGCGCCCGCTCGCGCGGCGGGCGGGCCAGCGCCTCCCGGCGGGCGTTTGCCCAGATCCCGGCCGCCGAGGCCGGGTCGAGACGGTCCCACTCGGTGCCGGCGTCCAGCCCGTGCGCGGTGCGCAGGGCGTCGACCTGCTCGCCGGTGAGCAGCGCGGAGTGGTTGCGCGGGTTGCCGGCGATCGGCAGGCCCCAGCCCTTGACCGTGTACGCGAAGACCACGCTGGGCCGGTCGGTGACCGCGTCGCACTGGGCGTACGCGTCGAGCATCGCGGCGAGGTCGTGCCCGCCGAGGTCGGTGACGAGCGGACCCAGCTCCTCGTCGGGGACGTCGGCGACCAGCGCCGCGATGCCGTCCGGGGCACCGTCCAGGAAGCGGGTCCGCAGGGCTTCCCCGGTCAGCCCGAAGAGCGACTGGTACTGCTCGTTCGGCATCGCGTCGATCCAGTCCCGCAACGCCGCGCCACCCGGCCGGGCGTACGCCTCGGCGAGCCGGCGGCCGTACTTCACCTCGACGACGTGCCAGCCGGCCGCCTCGAACTGGCCCCGCCACTGGTTGATCCGCACCCCGGGGACCACCCGGTCCAGCGACTGGCGGTTGAAGTCGACCAGCCAGGTCACGTTGCCGAGGCCGGTGGTGGCCGGGTCGGCGACCGCCTCCCAGATGTTCCCCTCGTCCAGCTCGGCGTCGCCGATCAGCGCGACGAACCGGGAGTGCGGACGCGGACCGAAGTGCGCGTCGACGTACCGCCGGGTGACCGCGGCGAAGAGCGGGGCCGCCGCGCCGAGACCGACCGAGCCGGTGGAGAAGTCCACCTCGTCCGGGTCCTTGGTGCGCGACGGGTACGACTGGAGCCCGCCCCGGGCGCGCAGCTTCGGCAGGTACGACCGGTCCAGGTTGCCGAGCAGATACTGGATGGCGTGGAACACCGGCGAGGCGTGCGGCTTGACCGCGACCCGGTCGGCGGCGTTCAAATGGGCGAACCAGAGCGCGGTCATCGCGGTGACCAGGGAGGCGCTGGACGCCTGGTGCCCGCCGACCTTCACCCCGTCCCCGGTGCGCCGGTCGTGGTTGGCCGCGTCCACGATCCGGGTGGCGAGCCAGAGCACCCGCCGCTGGATCTCGTCGAGCACGTCGAGGTCGACGTCGGAATGGGCAGGGTGGACGTTCACCGTTGAACTCCTACCGAGGGGGTGGGGTGTTAGCAGGGGTCCCCTGTTACCGCTTTTTGTCGAACAGGGGACCCCTGCAGGCACAAAACGAAGGAGTCCGGCGACCTACTAGGAGACGCCGAGGCGCTCCAGCACCAACTCCCGGACGGTCTTGGCGTCGGCCTGGCCACGGGTGGTCTTCATGACCGCGCCGACCAGAGCGCCCGCGGCGGCGACCTTGCCGCTGCGGACCTTCTCCGCGATGTCCGGGTTGGCGGCGATCGCGGCGTCCACGGCCTCGGTGAGCGCGCCGGTGTCCGACACGACCTCCAGGTTCCGGTTGGTCATGATCTCGGTCGGGCTGCCCTCACCGCCGGCCACGCCCTCCAGCACCACCCGGGCCAGCTTGTCGTTGAGCTTGCCCGCGTCCACCAGCCCCTGGAGTTCGGCGACCTGGGCCGGGGTGGCCCCGGCGTCGGCCAGTTCCACGCCGGCCTCGTTGGCCCGCCGGGACAGCTCGCCCAGCCACCACTTCCGGGCGGCGGCCGGGCTGGCCCCGGCGGCCACGGTGGCCTCGATCAGCTCGACCGCGCCGGCGTTGAGCACCGACTGCATGTCGTGGTCGGAGATCCCCCACTCCTGCTGGAGCCGGCGGCGGTGCAGCCGGGGCAGCTCCGGCAGGGCCGCCTTCAGCTCGGCGACCCAGTCCGCGTCCGGGGCGAGCGGGACGAGATCCGGCTCGGGGAAGTAGCGGTAGTCGGTGGCGGTCTCCTTCGACCGGCCCGACGTGGTGTCCCCGGTGTCCTCGTGGAAGTGCCGGGTCTCCTGGACGATCCGGCCACCCGAGTCGAGCACCATCGCCTGGCGCAGCATCTCGGAGCGGACCGCCCGCTCCACCGCGCGCAGCGAGTTGACGTTCTTGGTCTCGGTGCGGGTGCCCCACTCCTCGCCCGGCCGGCTCAGCGACGTGTTGACGTCGCAGCGCAGCGAGCCCTCCTCCATGCGGACGTCGGAGACGCCGAGGGAGCGGATCACGTCGCGCAGCTCGGTGACGTACGCGCGGGCCACCTCCGGGGCGAGCGCCCCGGTGCCGGGAACCGGCTTGGTGACGATCTCGACCAGCGGGATGCCGGCCCGGTTGTAGTCGACCAGCGACTCGGTGGCCCCGTGGATCCGGCCGGTGCCGCCCACGTGCAGCGTCTTGCCGGTGTCCTCCTCCAGGTGCACCCGCTCGATGCCGATCCGGACCAGCTCGCCGTTCACCTCGACGTCCAGGTAGCCGTCGACGCAGAGCGGCTCGTCGTACTGGCTGATCTGGAAGTTCTTCGGCATGTCCGGGTAGAAGTAGTTCTTCCGGGCGAACCGGCACCAGGACGCGATGGAGCAGTTCAACGCGAGGCCGATCCGGATGGTCGCCTCGATGGCCGCCTTGTTGGCCACCGGCAGCGAGCCGGGCAGGCCCAGGCAGACCGGGCAGACCCGGGTGTTCGGCTCGCCGCCGAAGTCGGTCGGGCAGCCGCAGAACATCTTGGTGTTCGTGCCCAGCTCGACGTGGGTCTCCAGGCCGATCACCGGCTCGTAGCGCGCGACGACGTCGTCGTACGCGGGCAGGGTCGTGGTCATCTGACGCTCCTGACTCACAGTGCCGGCGGGGTGAACGTGCCGACGGCCGATTCCAGCGCGGCGGCGACCCGGTACATCCGGTCGTCGGCCATGGTCGGGGCCATCACCTGGAGACCCACCGGCAGCCCCTCGGAGAGGCCGCAGGGCACCGAGATACCCGGCCCGCCGTACAGGTTGGACGGGATGGTGAACAGGTCCGCCAGGTACATCTGGTACGGGTCGGAGGTACGCGAGCCCATCGGGAACGCCACGAACGGGGTGGTCGGCGAGATCAGCGCGTCGACCCGCTCGAAGGCGGCGGTGAAGTCCCGGGTGATCAGCGTCCGGACCTTCTGCGCCTGCCCGTAGTAGGCGTCGTAGTAGCCGGACGAGAGGGCGTACGTGCCGAGCATGATGCGCCGCTTGACCTCGGGGCCGAAGCCGGTGTCCCGGGTCAGCGACATGACCTCCTCCAGCGAGCGGTTGCCGTCGTCGCCGACCCGCAGGCCGAACCGGACCCCGTCGAAGCGGGCCAGGTTGGAAGAGCACTCGCTCGGGGCGATCAGGTAGTACGCCGGCAGCGCGTACGCGAAGTTCGGGCAGGAGACCTCGACGATCTCCGCGCCGAGCTTGGTCAGCGCCTCGACCGCGTCCCGGAAGGCGGCCAGCACGCCCGGCTCGGCGCCCTCCCCGGAGAACTCGGTGACCACGCCGAGCTTCACGCCGGTCAGGTCGCCGGTCGCGCCGAGCTTCGCGGCGGCCACCACGTCGGGCACCGGCTGCGGGATGGAGGTGGAGTCGCGCGGGTCGTGGCCGCCGATCACCGCGTGCAGCAGCGCCGCGTCGAGCACCGTACGGGCACACGGGCCGGGGGTGTCCAGCGAGGAGGAGAAGGCGACCAGGCCGTACCGGGAGGTGCCGCCGTAGGTGGGCTTCGCGCCGACGGTGCCGGTGACCGCGCCCGGCTGGCGGATCGAGCCGCCGGTGTCCGAGCCGATCGACAGCGGGGCCTCGTACGCGGCCAGCGCGGCGGCGCTGCCGCCACCCGAGCCGCCCGGAATCCGCTCCAGGTCCCACGGGTTGCGGGTCGGACCGTAGGCGGAGTACTCGGTGGAGGAGCCCATGGCGAACTCGTCCATGTTGGTCTTGCCGAGCATCACCGTGCCGGCGGCGCGGAGCCGCTCGACGATGGTCGAGTCGTACGGCGGACGCCAGCCCTCGAGGATCTTCGAACCGACGGTGGTCGGCACGCCCTTCGTGGTGAGCACGTCCTTCACTGCCACCGGCACGCCGGCCAGCGGGCCGAGCTGCTCACCGGCGGCCCGGCGCTCGTCCACCGTACGGGCGGCGGCCAGCGCGCCCTCGGTGTCGACGTGCAGGAACGCGTGGACCCGGTCGTCGACGGCGGCGATCCGGTCCAGGTGGGCCCGGGTCACCTCCACGGCGGAGGTCTCGCCGCCGGCCACCAGGGCGGCCAGCTCGGCGGCGGTGAGCCTGGTCAGGTCACTCATGCCGCCGCCTCGCTCCGCTCGCCGACGCCCTGAGCGCCACACACACCGGTCCTGCTGATTCGCTCGCTGCGCTCGCTGCACTTGCTCATGAAGCCACATCCTCGTCCAGGATCCGCGGGACGCGGAACCGCTGCTCCTCGGCGTCGGGCGCGCCCGACAGCGCCTCGTCCGGCGTCAGACCGGGCCGTACGACGTCCTCGCGCAGGACGTTGGTCAACGGCACCGAGTGGGAGGTCGGCGGGATGTCCGCCGCGGCGACCTCGCCCACCTGGGCGACGGCCTGGAGGATCACGTCGAGCTGGCCGGCGAAGGTGTCCAGCTCCTCCTCCGTGACGGCGAGCCGCGACAGGCGCGCCAGGTGCGCGACCTCCTCGCGGGAGATGGCGGCCATCGGTGCCCCCTTCGTGACGATGCTGCTTCGGGCGGTACGCCGACCGCGGGGCCGATACCCGCGCGGTGACCCGAGCGAGTCTATTGGCTGGCACGTCAGCCGCGCCCCCGACTCCCCCCAGCGCACCCGTCGCGTCCCCCGACGGCCGGTCCGGCGCCACGGTGGCTGGACGGCCCGCGACCACGGTGGCTGAAAAGCCCGCGACTTGCGGCATGTCGGGGTCTCCACGGCCCGTGTGGCCCCAGCTTGCCGCAACCGGAGTCGATCAAGCAGCCGGGCAACGTGCGGCTCCCTTGATTTGCCGGGTCAACCGGTCGGGCGGCGGGTGCGGCTGCCGGGCACACCGGTCGGGCGTACCGGCCGGTACCGGGCCAGCCACGCGGTCAGCTCGTCGGCCGGCATCGGACGGGCGAAGAACCAGCCCTGCGCCAGGTCACAGCCGGCGGCGTGGAGCAGCCGCCAGGTCCGCTCGTCCTCGACCCCCTCGGCCACCACCCGCAGACCGAGCGCCCCGGCCAGCTCGATCATCGAGCGGACGATCGCGGCGTCGTCGGGGTCGTCGGCCATGCCGAGGACGAACGAGCGGTCCACCTTCACCTCGGACAGCGGCAGCCGCCGCAGGTGCTGGAGGCTGGAGTACCCGGTGCCGAAGTCGTCCAGGGCGATGGCCACCCCGATCCGGTGCAGCCGGGAGATCGTGTCGAGCACCCGCCGGGGGTCGGCCATCAACGCGCCCTCGGTGATCTCCAGTTGCAGGCGGTCCGGGCGGATGGTGTGCCGGGCGAGCAGCTCGCTGATCTGGTCGGCGATCTCCCCGGTGTGCAGGTCCCGGACGCTGACGTTGAGCGCCGCCCGCAGAGTGCTGCCCGCCGCCGACCAGCGGGCCAACTGCCCCACCACATCGTCGACCACCCGGCGGGTCAGCAGCCGCATCACCGCGCTCTGCTCGGCGACCCGGATCAACTCCTCCGGGTCGACCATGCCCCGTCGGGGATGCCGCCAGCGCAGCAGTGCCTCCACCCCGACAACCTCGCCGGTGGCGATGCGGACCTGCGGCTGGTAGTACATCGTGATCCCGTCCGGTTCGCCCACCTCGACCCGGGGAGCCGGACCGGCCTGCTCCGTGCCGACCAGCTCCGCGCCGACGAGTTCTGCGCCGGCCCCGGTGGACACCGCCGCAGTCTGGGGACGCACCGCCGGGTCACCGGAAGGCACCGTCCGGTCGCTGGGAGGCGCCGCCGGAGTTCCGGACGGCACCGCCCGGTCGCTGGGAGGCGCCGCCGGGGTTCCGGACGGCACCGCCCGGTCGCCGGAGGGAACCGGTCCGGTCCCGGACGGCCCCTCCGGTCCGGTGGCGGGGATACCCGATCCAGCCGACCCGGACGGCGGTGCCGACCGTTCACCGGCTGACCGGTCCGGCTCGGCGGGCGGGGGAACGGCCGCAGCGCCGGGCCGCCCCGCGCGGCGGCGGACCGGGTCGGCGCCGGTGATGATCTGGTTGATCAGTTCGTCGGGGTGCGTCGCGGCTCGCTCCCGCCGCCGGCCACCCCACCAGCGCCAACCCTGGCGGTCGGGCGCGCCGTCCTCCCCCGCGCCGTCCTCCCCGGCGGCGGCCAACTCCCGAGCGGGAAAGTCCCCGGCGGCCAACTCCCGGGCAGGCAACTCCCGAGCGGGCAGGCCCCCGGCGGGCAACTCCCGGGTGGGCAACTCCCGGGTGGGCAGGCCCCCGATGGGCAGGGCAGCGCCGTCGCCGCCCCGGGCAGTGGCGTCGACCGTGGTCCGGTCGTCACCATCGGTGGCCGGATCGGTCGTCCCGGGCTCCAACACCCGGCGCAGGTCGGCCAGGAGGCCGAGCCGCTCGGCCGAGTTGTGGTCCGATTCGGCCGCGTACACGGCGACCGTGTCGTTGCGGTGCTTGGCGTCGTACATCGCCACGTCGGCGTGGCGCATCAGGGTGGCGAAATCCTCGCCGTGGTCGGGGTAGAGCGCGATGCCGATCGACCCCCGACGTCCAGCGGCAGACCGTCCAGGGAGACCGGCTCGGCGAGGGCGCGGACCACCCGGCCGGCGACCCGGCGGGCGTCGTCCACCCCGGTCAGCCCGGCCGAGACGACGGCGAACTCGTCGCCGCCGAGGCGAGCCACCATGTCCCAGGAGCCGAGCGCCGAGGTGAGGCGCTCGCTCACCGCCACCAGCAGCCGGTCACCGACCTCGTGGCCGAGGGCGTCGTTGACGTTCTTGAACCGGTCCAGGTCGATCAGGAGCAGCGCAAGGTGCGCGTCCGGCTTGCCCTCGGCGCCCCGTTCGGCGTGCTGGCGGATCTGCTCGGCCACCTCGACCAGCAGCGCCTTGCGGTTGGGCAGCCCGGTCAGCGGGTCGAGCGCGGCCAGGTGTTCCTGGTCGGCGGAGAGCCGGGCCATCCGGTAGACCGCGAAGAGCGGCACCAGCACCAGCGGAATCAACGCGGCACTGACCCGGGCCGCGGCCACCAGCACCGGGGCGAGCAGCAGCAACGAACCGGTGGCGAGCGACTCGAAGGCGAGGCCGCGTCGGACGGTGGGCCACCACGGGTCACCGAAGCGCAGTCGGACCGCCATGCTCACCAGGCCGTAGCTCACCACGAACCAGGCCAGCGCCGCACCGGCCAGCGCCACCGCACCCGTCCACGGCAGGCGGTCGTCGGCGAACGCCGTGCCAGGCCCGAGTTGAAGCACCTCCTCTGCGGCGGTCAGCGCGCAGGCGTACTGGGCGGCGTTGAACGCGGTACGCCAGGCGACGTACCGCAGTCGCCACCCGGATACGACCACCGCGGCGGTCTGCACCGCCACCGCCTCGCCGAGTCCCCAGGCGACCAGGATCGCGAAGGTGAAACAGATCGACGGGAAGACCGCCGAGGTGTGCCGCTGGCCGGGCGGCACGAAGGGGCGGGCATCACAGACCACGGCGAGCGCCGCCATGATCCAGAAGGCGTCGGGTAGCGCCGCCAGGTCCCCGGGGAGCGCGACCAGGGGGGCGGCGGTGAGTCCGACGGCCAGGACAACGGTCACCCCGACGAACCCGAAGAACGACCCCACCCGGGCAGGCGGCACGGCGTTCCGCAGGTCGGCGGCACCCATCGCACCTCCCGAGATGTCCGGTCCGGATCGCCCCACCGTGGCCCGGTGCCACGCCGCGCCCCCCATCAAACGCCTCTGGTGGGAGTTTCTGCGGTAGGACAGCCGCGAATCGGTCGTAGTCGTAATTAAGTTGGTATACGCGGCCAGTTGCCCGCAAGCTTCGCGACCGATTCGCTCGCCGACCCGATCTCCGTCCCCGACGTTCCTTGCCGCCGGCCCGGTCCCGGCCTGCCCTACTCCTCGCGCTTGGCGGCCTCCCGGGCCGCGTCCGGCCCGGACTCGAGCAGCACCCGGAAGCCCTCCTCGTCGAGGACCGGAACCTTGAGAGTGGCGGCCTTCTCCGCCTTGGAACCGGGGTTCTCCCCCACCACCACGAAGCCGGTCTTCTTGGAGACCGAGCCGCTGACCTTGCCACCCCGGGACTGGATCGCCTCGGCCGCCTGGTCCCGGGAGAACCCGGCAAGGGTGCCGGTGACCACGACGCTGACCCCCTCCAGCGGGCGCGGCCCCTCGTCGCTGGTCTCCTCCGCCATGCGGACCCCGGCGGCGGCCCACTTGTCGATCACAGCGCGGTGCCAGTCGACGGTGAACCACTCGGTCAGGCTCGCCGCGATGGTCGGACCGACCCCCTCCACCGAGGAGAGTTCCTCCTCGGTGGCTGCCCGCATCGCGTCGACCGATCCGAAGTGCCGGGCGAGCGCCTGCGCGGCGGTCGGGCCGACATGCCGGATCGACAACGCCACCAGGAGGCGCCAGAGCGGACGCTGCCGGGCCTCGTCCAGGCTGGTCAGGAAGCGGGTCGCGTTGCTGCCCAGGCTGCCGTCCTTGTTGACGAAGAACGGCACCTCGGCCAGACGCTTCTCGTCGAGGAGGAACAGGTCACCCTCGTCGGTGATGACACCCGAGTCGAGCAGCGCCGCCGCCGTCTTCTCGCCCAGCACCTCGATGTCCAGCGCCCGCCGCCCGGCGAGGTAGGTCAGGCGCTCCCGCAACTGCCCCGGGCAGGTCCGCGAGTTCGGGCAGCGGATGTCGACGTCGCCCTCCTTGGCCGGGGCGAGCGGGAAACCGCACTTCGGGCAGTGGGTGGGCATCACGAAGGGGCGGGCGTCCGGCGGGCGCAGCTCGACCACCGGACCGAGCACCTCGGGGATGACGTCCCCGGCCTTGCGCAGCACCACCGTGTCGCCGATCAGCACCCCCTTGCGCTCCACCTCGCGGGCGTTGTGCAGGGTCGCCAGCGCCACCGTCGAGCCGGCCACCAGGATCGGTTCGAGCACCGCAAACGGGGTGACCCGGCCGGTGCGCCCGACGTCGACCTGGATGTCGAGGAGCTTGGTGTTGACCTCCTCCGGCGGGTACTTGAAGGCGATCGCCCAGCGTGGGGCGCGGCTGGTCGAGCCAAGCCGGCCCTGGATGGAGACCGGGTCGACCTTCACCACCACGCCGTCGATCTCGTGCTCGACGTCGTGCCGGTGCGCGGCGTAGTGGGCGATGTACTCGGCGACGCCGGCCAGGTCGGGCACCACCCGCCACCGGTTGCTGGTGGGCAGGCCCCACCCCGTCAGCGCCGCGTACGCCTCGGACTGGGTGCTGGGCTGGAACCCGTGCCGCGCGCCGATGCCGTGCACCACCAGCCGCAGCGGCCGGGACGCGGTGACCCGGGGGTCCTTCTGCCGCAGGCTGCCGGCGGCGGCGTTGCGCGGGTTGGCGAAGGGCGCCTTGCCCTGCTCGACCAGGCCGGCGTTGAGGTCGGCGAAGCCGGCCGCCGGGAAGTAGATCTCACCGCGCACCTCGAGCAGCTCCGGCGGCGGGCCGAACTCCTCGGACGAGGTCAGCTCGGACGGCACGTCCCGGATGCTGCGGACGTTGGCGGTGACGTCCTCACCGGTACGGCCGTCGCCCCGGGTCGCGGCCCGAACCAGCCGACCGCGCTCGTACGTGAGGTTGATCGCCAGTCCGTCGACCTTCAGCTCGCACAGGTACGGCACCGGGCCACCGGCGTCCCGGACCACCCGCTCGGACCAGGCGGCCAGTTCCTCGTCGCCGAAGGCGTTGTCCAGCGAGAGCATCCGCTCGGCGTGGGTCACCTCGGCGAAGTCGGTGGAGAAGGTGCCGCCGACCCGCTGGGTGGGCGAGTCCGGGGTGCGCAGCGCCGGGTACTCCGCCTCCATCCCCTCCAGCTCGCGCAGCAGCGTGTCGAACTCGGCGTCGCTGATGGTCGGGGCGTCCAGCACGTAGTAGCGGTACTGGTGGTCGGTCAACTCCTGGGCGAGCGTGGCGTGCCGCTCCTTCACCCCGGCCGGTGGCTCCGCGCCGGCCGCCTCCTCCTGTGCCGGGCTGACCTGCTGGGGGATGGCTTCCTCGGACACGTGCGACCCTCCACGCCCTGAGGCCGCGGACACCCCACGACCTCGCTGATCACGCTACCCCCGCACCGTAACGGTCGGGTCGGACAATCCCCCGCCCACCCGACCCCGGTCTTCCTCTGGCCCACGTTGATCAAGAGGTTCGCGTCAGTATTCGGCGCCGACGGTGACCAAACCTCTTGATCAGCGCGCGGAAGTGCGAGCGGGTCAGCGCGTGAAGAAGCGGGCGAGGGTGTGGAGCTGGTCGGCGTACTCGATGCGGGTGGCCCAGTCGGCGGGCCAGGCGGCCATGCCGTGGGCGGCACCGACGAACGCGCCGGCCAGCGCGGCGATCGAGTCCGAGTCACCGGCGGTGGTCGCGCCCCGGGCCAGCGCGGTGACCGGGTCGTCGGCGTGCCGGACGGCGCAGAGCAGCGCGGTGGCCAGCGCTTCCTCGGCCACCCAGCCCTCCCCGGTCTCCCGGCACGGGTCGCCGCCGTCGTCGGGGCCGGCCAGTGCCCTGGTCAGTCGGGCGAGCGCGGCCAGGCACTCGTCCCAACCCCGGGCGATGAATTCGGCCGGGTCGGTCACGCCCGGCTGTTGCCAGAGGTCACCCAGCCACTCGTGCCGGTAGACCCGGCGTTGCCGCTGGGCGTGCCCGACGAGCAGGTCGGGCAGGTCGGGCAGGGTCGCCCCGTCCCGCAGGGCCCGGACGGCGTACGCGGTCAGCTCACTGGCGGCCAGGCCGGTCGGGTGCCCGTGGGTCAGGCCGGCCTGGAGCTGGGCCAGCCCGGCGAGGGTGTCCAGGTCGACGTCGAGCAGTCCGACCGGGGTGACCCGCATGTTCGCTCCGCAGCCCTTGGAGCCGGCCTGGGTGGCCTCCTGCCAGCGCACCCCCCGGGCCAGTTCCCCGCAGGCACGCAGGCAGGTCATGCCCGGGGCGCGGTTGTTCTCCGGGCTCGCCGCCCAGGCGAGGAAGCGTGCCCGCAGCAGCGGCTCGACCGCCTCCGGGGTCAGTGCCGGGGCCTCCCGCAGGGCCCAGGCCACCGCCAGGGCCATCTGGGTGTCGTCGGTGACCAGGGCCGGGTCGCCGATCAGCTCGCGGGGACCGGCCGGGCCGTACCGGCGGACGATCTCGTCGACAGTCAGGAACTCGGTGTCCTTGCCCAGGGCGTCGCCGTACGCCAGGCCGTAGAGCGAACCGGAGACGCGCTGCACCGCAGACTCGATCATGGCGACCATCCTGCCCGGTCACCGCAACCGGCAGCACGCCCGCCCGGAAGCCCCGGCTACCACGCTTCCGGCAGCACGCCCGCCCGGTGCCCCGGCTACCGCTTTCTCACTCGAAGACCAGGCAGAACGGGTGGCCGGCCGGATCGGCGTAGACGCGGAAGCCGTCGCCCCCTCCGGGCAGCCGGCGCGCACCGAGCGTGAGCACCCGCTGCTCGGCGGCGTCCACGTCGTCGACCCGCACGTCCAGGTGGAACTGCTGGGGACGCTCCGGATCGGGCCAGTCCGGCGGACGCAGGTCGGGAGCCTGTTGGAAGGCGACCCGGGGGTGCCGCCCACGCGGGCCGCCCAGCACCACCCAGTCGTCCTCGGAGTCTTCCTCGGCAATCGACAGGCCGAGCAGTTCGGCGTAGAAGGTGGCCAGCGCCAGCGGGTCGGGGCAGTCGATGACGACGCTTTGTAGCTGTCCAATCATGGCATCATCCTGCCCAGTTAGTACGACAGGAAACCCGATCCCGGCGAGGCACCGGCCGGGCAGCCGTGTCTCGGCGGGCCCGGCCGGGGATCACTCCTCGGCGAGGCGTCGGCCGGCGTCGCGGCAGGCGGCGAGCACCTCCCGCACGTACCGGGGAGTGGCGCCGGCCAGGCCGCAGGCCGGGGTGACCACGACCTGTTCGGGCAGCCGGGTACGGGGGAAGCCGAGGCGGTCCCAGAGCTGGCGTACCTGGTCGGCGACCTGGGCGGAGGTCGGGGCGCGACCGGCCGGCGGCGGCAGCGCCGGCGCGGCCCCGGCCAGCAGCCCCAGCCCGGCGTCGATCGCCTCGCCGAGCGGGTCGAGGTCGGTGACCTGGGCGAGGTCCAGGGCGACGGCGACCGCACCGGCGGTGCGGACCAGTTCCAGCGGCACGTCCGGCGCGCAGCAGTGCACGATGGTGGGGACCGCGACCGCCTCGACGACCGTCCGCAGGGCGGTCCGGGCGACCTCCGTCTCCATCGCCCGGTACGTGCCGAGTCCGCTCTCGGTGCGGATCCGCCCGGCCAGTACGGCCGGCAGCGATGGCTCGTCGAGTTGGAGCAGCACCGAGGCCCGGGGCACCCGGCGGGCGACCGCCTCGACGTGTGTGCGCAGTCCCTCGGCGAGCGAGCCGGTGAGGTCCCGGACCGCGCCCGGGTCGCGCAGCATCCGGCCGCCGATGGGCAGTTCCAGCGCGGCGGCCAGGGTAAGCGGGCCGGCGGCCTGCACCTTGATCGGGCCGGCGTACTCCTCGGCCTGCTCGGCGAGCTGGTCCAGGTCGCGTTCCATCAGGTCGCGGGCGCGGCGCAGGTCCCGCCCGGGGCGTGGGGCGATCCGCCAGCGGGCCGCGTACAGCTCGACGGGCAGTTCGACCAGCAGCCCGGCACTCCGGCCGACCAGGTCCGCCCCGGGGCCCCGGGCGGGCAGTTCGGGCAGGTGCGGCAGGGCCGGCAGCTCGCCGAGGACGATCCGCTGCGCCTCGGCGACGTCGGTGCCGGGCAGCGAGCCGACGCCGGTCGCCGCGCCACGGGGCCAGGGCCACACCTGATCAGTCACGGTCGACAGGTTAACCGGCCGTCACCCCGGCCGCCCGGTCAGTGCGACGTCTTCCGTCCGTGTAACGCCGGTGCGCCGGCTGAGGTGGTTGCAGGGGACCCTTCCTCGGCAAAAAGCGGTAACAGGGGACCCCTGCTACCACCTCAGCCGGTGATGGTCGGAGCCGAGCGCCGCTCAGCCGGTGATGGTTGCGGAGCCGAGCACCACGTCGCCGGCCGGGTCGGGCCGGTACGCCACCACGGCCTGCCCGGCGGCGACGCCCCGGACCGGACGGCGCAGCGTGGCGCGCAGGCTGTGGGCGTCGACCGCCACCGTGGCCGGCGCCACGTCGCCGTGGGCCCGCAACTGCACCTCGCACTCGATCGGGTGGTCGGGGCGGGCGCCGCCGGTCCAGACCGGACGCTCGGCGCGGACCTCGCTGACCTCGAGGGCCTCGGCGGGGCCGACGGTCACCGTGTTGGTCTTCGGGGTGATGGACAGCACGTAGCGGGGGCGGCCGTCCGGGGCGGGGCGGTCCAGGTGCAGGCCACGCCGCTGACCGACGGTGTACGCGTACGCGCCGGTGTGGCTGCCGACCACCGCGCCGGTGAGCGCGTCGACCACGTCGCCGGGGGCCTCGCCCAGCCGCTCGGCGAGGAAGCCCCGGGTGTCGCCGTCGGCGATGAAGCAGATGTCGTGCGAGTCCGGCTTGTCGGCCACGGCCAGCCCGCGCTGGGCCGCTTCCGCCCGCACCTGCGCCTTGGTCGAGTCGCCGAGCGGGAACATCGACCGGTCGAGCTGCTCGCGGGTGAGCACCGCCAGCACGTACGACTGGTCCTTGGGCAGGTCGACGCTGCGGCGCAGCAGGCCGTCCGGGCCGAGCCGGGCGTGGTGGCCGGTGACCACGGCGTCGAAGCCGAGGGCCACGGCCCGGTCCAGCACCGCCGCGAACTTGATCTTCTCGTTGCAGCGCAGGCACGGGTTCGGGGTACGCCCCGCCGCGTACTCGGCGACGAAGTCGTCTACCACGTCGGCGTGGAACTGGTCGGCCATGTCCCAGACGTAGAACGGGATGCCGAGCACGTCGGCGGCGCGGCGGGCGTCCCGGGAGTCCTCCAGGGTGCAGCAGCCGCGCGCCCCGGTGCGGTAGGTCTGCGGGTTGCGGGCCAGCGCCAGGTGCACCCCGGTGACGTCGTGTCCCGCCTCCACCGCCCGCGCGGCGGCGACCGCCGAGTCGACCCCGCCGGACATCGCTGCCAAGACCCTCACCGAAGTACCCCCTTCACCCCGTCGAGGGTAGCCCGTGCCGGAGCCGGCACGACACGGCGTTCAGGAGCGGGCGGAGCGGATCGCGCCGGCCCGGCGGGCCCGTTCCACGGCGGCCGGCAGCGCGGCGATCAGGGCGTCCACGTCGGCCCCGGTGGAGGTGTGGCCGAGTGAGAAACGCAGCGAGGAGCGGGCCCGGTCGTTGTCCGCCCCCATGGCCAGCAGTACGTGCGACGGCTGGGCCACTCCGGCCGAGCAGGCCGACCCGGTCGAACAGGCGATCCCCTGGGCGTCCAGGAGCAGCAGCAGCGCGTCCCCCTCGCAGCCGGGGAAGGAGAAGTGCGCGTTGCCCGGCAGACGGTCGGTCGGGGCGCCGTTGTAGACCACCTCGGGCACCGCCTGCCGGACCCGTTCCACCAGGTCGTCGCGGAGTGCGGCGACCCGCGCGACGTACGACTGCTGGTTCTTCACGGCGGTCTCGACCGCGACGGCGAAGGCGGCGATGCCGGCGGTGTCGAGGGTGCCGGAGCGGACGTCCCGCTCCTGCCCGCCGCCGTGCAGCAGCGGGGTGGCCGTGACGTCCCGGGCGAGCAGGAGCGCGCCCACCCCGGTCGGCCCGCCGAGCTTGTGCCCGGTGACGGTCAGCGCGGCGACGCCGCTGGCGGCGAAGTCGACGGGCACCTGCCCGACCGCCTGGACCGCATCGGTGTGGAACGGCACCCCGTGTTCGGCGGCGACCGCGGCCAGTTCGGCGACGGGTTGGACCGTGCCGACCTCGTTGTTGGCCCACATGGCGGTCACCAGGGCCACCCGGTCCCGGTGGGCGGCCAGTTCGGCGCGGAGCGCGTCCGGGCTGAGCCGGCCGACCTCGTCCACCGTCAGCCAGCCCACGCCGGCGTCCTCGTGCGAGCAGAGCCAGTCCACCGCGTCGAGCACGGCGTGGTGCTCGACCGCGCTGGAGACGACCCGGTCCCGGCCGGCTTCCCGCCGGGACCAGAAGATCCCCTTGACTGCGAGGTTGTCGCTCTCGGTGCCCCCACCGGTGAAGATCACTTCGGACGGACGGGCCCCCAGGGCGGCGGCCACCCGTTCCCGGGACTCCTCCACCCGGCGGCGGGCACGCCGCCCCGCCGCGTGCAGTGACGACGCGTTGCCGACCTCGCGAGCGGTCGCGACGTACGCCTCCAGTGCCTCGTCGAGCATGGGGGTGGTCGCCGCGTGATCCAGGTATGTCATCGCGGTTCAGCCTATCCGTCACCCACCTGCCCGCCCCGGCCCGGAGGGCGGTACGCCGGATCGGGCGGTACGACGATCCGGGCGGCGCTCCGTCGGTGGAACCGGACCTGTGTTCCGGGTCGGTGCGCTCGGCGACGGTCGGGCCGCGCTGCTACCGTTGCCCAGAACGTCGGTTTCGGCCGCGTGGGCGACGAACCAGCGGCGGCACACCCGCCCTCTCGTGACGACATCTCGCCGAGGGGCCCCGGACGGGTTGATCGGCGGGCCGGCTCAGCTCCCCGGCCCGCCGATCAGCTCCCGGACGACAGCAGCACGCGTTCCCGGACGACAGCACCACACACAGCGCGCCCGGAACGGCGACGGGGCCACGGAACCGGGGAATGGTTCCGCAGCCCCGTCACACGTACCGGGCCGATCAGGTCACTTGCGCTTGCGGATCTCGTCAGCGGCCTGCGGGACGATCTTGAAAAGGTCGCCGACCACGCCGAAGTCGGCCAGCTCGAAGATCGGCGCTTCGCCGTCCTTGTTCACCGCGACGATCGTCTTCGACGTCTGCATGCCCGCCCGGTGCTGGATCGCACCCGAGATGCCGAGCGCCACGTACAACTGCGGGGAGACGGTCTTGCCGGTCTGCCCGACCTGGAACTGGTGCGGGTAGTACCCCGAGTCCACCGCCGCCCGGGACGCGCCGACCGCCCCACCGAGCAGGTCGGCCAACTCCTCCACCAGCTTGAAGTTGTCCGCGTTGCCGACCCCGCGACCGCCGGAGACCACGACCGACGCCTCGGTCAGCTCCGGCCGCGAGCCCTTCTGCTCCGCGACCCGCTCGACCACCTTCGCCAGCTTGTCCGCGTCGCCGACGGTCACGGTGAGCTGCTCCACCGCCGGGGTGGCCGGGGCCGGGGCGGGGGTGACCGAGTTCGGCCGCACCGTCACCAACGGCAGGCCCCGGGTCACCTTCGACGTCACGATCGTGGAGCCGGCAAAGACGACCTGCGTGGCGGTGCCGTCGGCGGCCAGGGCGACCACGTCGGTCAGGATGCCGTTGTCCAGCTTCACCGCCAGGCGGGCAGCGATCTCCTTGCCCTCCTGCGACGAGGCGAGCAGCACCGCCGCCGGCTGCACCCGCCGGACCAGGTCGGCCAGGACGGTGGCCTTCGGCGCCACCAGGTACCCGTCGATCTCCTCGCCCTCGGCGGCGTAGATCTTCTCCGCCCCGTACTCGCCCAGCTTGCCGGCCAGGGCCTCGGCCGCACCCGGGCCACCGAGCACCACCGCCGCCGGCGTGCCCACCTCGCGGGCGAGGGTCAGCATCTCCAGGGTGACCTTCTTGACGCCGAACTCCCGGGTGGCGTCGACAACGACCAGAACCTCAGACATGTCCCTGACCCCTCACACGAACTTCTCGGCAGCGAGGAACTCGACCAGCTTCACGCCGCCGTCGCCCTCGTCGGTGACCTTCGCCCCACCGGAGCGCGGCGGACGCTTGTTGTGCTCCACCACCGTGCTGGTCGCCCCGTCGAACCCCACCTCGGCAGCCGCAACCCCGAGGTCAGCCAGGGACAGCGTCTGTACCGGCTTCTTCTTCGCCGCCATGATCCCCTTGAACGACGGGTAGCGGGGCTCGTTGATCGTGTCCCAGACGGAGACCACGGCCGGGGTGGCGGCGGTGACGACCTCGTAGCCCTCCTCGGTCTGCCGCTCGACCGTGAGCGTGCTCCCGTCCACGGTCAGCTTCCGGGCGCCGGTGAGCGCCGCGACACCGAGCCGCTCGGCGAGCATGTGCGGCATCACCTGCACCCGGCCGTCGGTCGACTCCGCCCCACAGATCACCAGGTCGGCGTTGAGCGTGCCCAGAGCGGCGGCGAGGACCTTGGAGGTGGCCACCGCGCACGAGCCGTGCAGGGCGTCGTCCACCACGTGGACGGCCTTGTCCGGGCCCATCGAGAGTGCCTTACGGATCGACTCGGAAGCCCGGTCCGGACCCATCGTCAGGATGGTGACCTCGCCCCCGTGCGCCTCCTTGATCTTCAACGCCTCCTCGATGGCGTACTCGTCCATCTCGTTGATCACGTTGTTCGCCGAACCGCGGTCGACGGTGTTGTCGTCAGAACGCAGGCTGCGGTCCGCGCCCGAATCGGGCACCTGCTTGACGAGTACGACGATGTTCATCGCGCTTCGACGACCCTCCTGTGGTGATGACTTTGCTTGCCCGGTCCCGGGCGCAGCCTCGCGCTTTCGTCGACGCAGGTCAACGGCGGGCTGTCGTGCAGTTACCCACACCGGCAATGTTACCTGCCAGTAGCATCACGCTTCGGCGGGACTCAGCGTGACACAGCTCACCGGAACCCGGCGAACCGCTAAGGTCGGGAATCGGGAGGTGTCGCGACATGTCAGCACAGAATGATGCGGCATCGCCGCAGGTCACGCCGGCGTCCCCGGCTACGCCGCCACATCGGGCCTGCCGCCGGATACCGCCCACCGCGTACCGCTGCGCCTGCGGGCGACTGCGGGAACGCTGCGTACGGCTCGCCGTCCGGGCACTCTGGGCACCGGCCCGGCTCGCCCCATCCCACGCCGTCGGCGCCTGAGCCGTCGATCCGCTCCCGATCCCGGGACCTACTCCGCCTCGCCCGGCGTGAGCTGCTCCGCCCCGCTCGGCGCGACCTGCTCCACCCCGTCCAGCACCGCCCGGATCCGGCCGATCGCCACCTCCTCGGCCGGGTCGACTCCCCGGTGCGCCCGGGCGACCCGGTCCGCGGCGGTCAGCACCACCGACCGGTACGCGACCACCTCCCCCGGGGCCTTCTCCCGCAGGATCGCCATCGCCCGGCCCAGCGCCGCCAGCGCGGCCAGCTCGACCTGCGCGGTCGATCCCAACGGCAACCTCGGCAGCGGACCCGAGGTGAGCGCGTCCCGCACCACTCCGCTCGTACCGGCGATCACCCCGGAGGCGGCAAGGCTCTCCCGCACCAGGGCCAGCAACCCCGGATCGGCGTTGGACACCAGGAAGACGGCACCGAACGCACCGGTCTTGAGAGTCAGCTTCTCCTCGGCCGTCAGCGACTGGTCCATGATCACGGAGTGTAGACGTACGGGGTCGTGGTGGTGACCGGGACGAAGCCGAGTCGTTCGAGAATCGGCCGGCTCTGCGCCGACGCGTCCACCTGGAGCAGGGTACGGTCGCGCTGCGCCGCCAGCCGGGCCCGGTGGGTGACCAGTGCCCGGTAGACGCCCCGCCGCCGCCACGACGGCAACGTCGAGCCGCCCCAGAGGGTGGCGAAGCCGGTGCCCGCGACGTAGCGGACCCAGCCGGCGCTGACCATCGTGCCGTCCGCCTCGGCCACCACCACGGTGATCGACTGGGGGTCGGCGGCGATCTCCCGGGACAGCCCGTCGACCAGGTGGCCACGGTCGTCGCCCCAGACCTCCGCCTCCATCGCCGCGATCCGCTCCAGGTCGGCGCGGTCGGCGACCTCGCGCAGGCGTACGCCCTCGGGCAGCAGCGGGACCGCGGCCGCGAGGGGTGCGACCGGGCCGACCACCACGGTCTCCGGATCCTCCGGCACGAACCCGGCGGCACGGAGCCGGTCGGCCAGGTCGGCCGGCTCGTCGTGACCGTAGAGCTTCCACTCGACCGCCTCACCCCGCCGACGAAACAGCTCCCGCTGCCGGACGATCAACGCGTCCAGGTCGGCGCCGGTCAGCCCGCCCAGATCCCGGTAGGTCAGGAAGCCCCGGTGGTCCAGGCCGAGGATCCGCACCAGCGGGCCGTCCCGCTCCACGGTCACCCCGGCCGGCACCGGATCCGGGATGTCCGGTCGCAGTTGCCGGTCGTACGCCGTCCGCAGGGTCGCTGCGTCAAGATCGCTCATCAGTCCAGGCTACGTCCGTGGTCGAGTCGATAATGGCGGTGTGTGGCAGGCGATCAGGCGGTGGTTCGACCCGCAGGAGGTACGGACGGTCGGCACCCGCCCGGACTACCGTTTCTCCCTGGCCAACGAACGCACCTTCCTGGCCTGGCTGCGGACCGGGCTGGCGCTGATCGCCGGTGGACTCGCCGCCGCCCAGTTCCTGCCCCCGCTGCCGCTGTCCCACCTGCGCGAGGTGATCGCGGTCGCGCTGCTGCTGCTCGGCGGCACGGTGGCCGTCCGGGCGGTGGACCACTGGGCGCGCACCGAACGGGCCATCCGGCTCGGTGAGGACCTGCCCGCCTCCCGGTTCCCCGCCGTCCTCGCGCTGGCGGTCGGGCTCGGCGCCCTGCTGCTGGTGGTGGCGGTGCTGGCCCGGGCAGTCGGGCGCAGCGGATGACCACCGATCCGGGGCTGCAACCCGAGCGGACCCGGCTCGCCTGGCGGCGCACCGCGCTGGCGCTCACCGTGGTCACCGTGCTGGCCGTCCGACTGGCCGCCGAGGGTGGGATCGTCGGCGCGCTGGTCACCGCGCTCGCCGTGCTCACCTGGGGGGCGGCGTTGGCGCTCTGCTGGCGGCGGGCCACCGGGAGCGGTCTGCCGCGCACCGGCGGTGTCCCCGTTCCGCTGGTCGCCCTGGCCACCGCCGGCTTCGCCCTGCTCGGCATCCTGCTGGTGTTGCGGACGCTGTGGTGACCTACGGGCAGTGCGTCATCATGGGTGCATGGTTCGGGTCTTCCTCTTCCTCCTCGTGGTCCACGTGGTGCTCGCCGCGCTGTCGCTGATCGACTGCCTGTCCGCCGAGAAGCACCAGGTCCGTGCCCTGCCCCGAGCCGTCTGGGTGCCGGTTCTCCTGCTGGTGCCCCTGCTCGGCCCGGCCGCCTGGTTCCTCGCCGGTCGGCCCGCGTCCACCGGTCGGGCGCATCCGGCGGCGCCGCCGCGACGCCCGGCCGCCCCGGACGACGACCCCGACTTCCTCCGGTCGATCGCGGAGTCGGCCCGGCGGCAGGACGAGGAGTTGTTCCGCCGCTGGGAGGACGACCTGCGGCGACGCGAGGACGACCTGCGCCGGGAGCGCGATCTCGGACCCGCCGATGACCAGCGCGACCCCGACCGCACGGACACCCCCGACCGGCGCCCCGACCCCGACCAGACCAGCTGACCCCGCCCCGCCCCCGATCCGTGCCGATCGTGGTGGCATTCGGCCCTCCTGAGGGCCAGATGCCACCACGATCCCCTCGGTGGACATGAGCCCACTCCGGCCGGGCGGCCGGGGCGGCCGGCGGTGAGGGCGGTGCCTCGGCTCAGACCCGGCGGCGCAGCGCCCGGACGGCCAGCGGGGCGAAGATCGCCGCGAGGACGGCACCCCAGATCAGCGACTGCACCACCGGCGTGAACACCGGCCCGCCCACCAGCAGCCCGCGCAGCGCGTCGGCGAGCACGGTGACTGGGTTGACCTCGACCCAGGTCTGCAACCAGCCGGGCATAGTGTCGGTCGGCACGAACGCGTTGCTGGTGAAGGTCAACGGGAAGATCACCATGAAGCCGAAGACCTGCACCTTCTCCGGCTCGCTGGCCAGCACCCCGACCAGCACCGACACCCACGCCGCAGCCAGCGAGAAGGCCAGCAGCAGGGCGAGCGCCCCGAACAGACCGAGCACGCCGTTGTGCAGCCGGAAGCCGAGGATCGCGCCGACCCCGATCAGCAGCGAGACCGACCAGGCCTGCTTGACCGTGTCGGCGAGGATCCGCCCGGCCAGCGGCGCCCAGCGGGCGATCGGCAACGACCGTAGCCGGTCGAAGACGCCCTTGGTGAGGTCGTAGTTGAGCCCGAACCCGGTGGTCATGGTGGCGAAGAAGGCGTTCTGCACGATGATGCCGGGCAGCGCGAACGTCAGGTACTCGCCCGGGGAACCGGAGATCGCCCCACCGAAGACGTAGGTGAAGAGCAGCACGAACATGACCGGCTGGACGCTCAGGTCAGCCAGTTCCAGCGGGTTGTGCTTGATCTGCACCAGGCTCCGCCAGGCCAGGGTGAACATGTGCGACAGCCCGGCGGCCGGACTCAGCCGGCGGGCCGGGGCGAGCGGGGCGGGAGCGGTGACGGTGGTCATGCCGGCGTGCCTTCCAGTTCGGCCTGGTCGGTCTGCTCCGCCTCCGGCCGGTGGCCGGTCAGCGAGAGGAAGACCTCGTCGAGGGTGGACCCGCGCAGCGCCAACTCGGCGACCCCGATGCCGGCCTCGTCGAGGCGGCGCACCACGGCCGGCAGCACCGACGAGTCGTTCACCGGCACGGTGACCGTGTTCTGGGCCACCTCGGGCGTGAGCCCGGCGACCTGGCCGGCCACGGCGAGCACGGTCGGCAGGTCGGCGGCCCGGTTCGGGCGGATGCTCAGCGTCTGGCCACCCGTCTTGGTCTTCAGTTCCTCCGGGGTGCCCTGGGCGATCACCCGGCCGTGGTCGACCACCGCGATCTCGGTGGCGAGCTGGTCGGCCTCCTCGAGGTACTGGGTGGTGAGCAGCACGGTCACCCCGTCGGCGACCAGGCTGCGGACGATGTCCCACAGCTCGTTGCGGCTGCGTGGGTCGAGCCCGGTGGTCGGCTCGTCGAGGAAGAGCACCTGCGGCCGACCGACCAGGCTGGCGGCCAGGTCGAGCCGCCGCCGCATGCCGCCGGAGTAGGTCTTGGCGGGCCGGTCGGCCGCGTCGGTCAGGTGGAAGTCGGCGAGCAGTTCCCGGGCGCGGGCCCGCGCGTCGCGCCGGCTGATCCCGAGCAGCCGGCCGATCAGCACCAGATTCTCCACCCCGGTCAGGGTCTCGTCGACCGAGGCGTACTGGCCGGTGAGGCCGATGAGCTGGCGGACCCGGTGGGCGTCGCGGGCGACGTCGTACCCGCCGACGGTGGCGTGCCCCTCGTCGGCCTGGAGCAGGGTGGCGAGCACCCGGACCGTGGTGGTCTTACCGGCCCCGTTCGGGCCGAGCAGGCCGAAGACCGACCCGCTCGGCACCTCGAGGTCGACTCCGGCCAGGGCGGTGGTGGCGCCGAACCGCCGCACCAGCCCTTCCGCTCGGATCGCGTGGGTCATGGAGAAACTCCCCGTGTCGTACGTCGTGAACAAATCACTCTGGACGACGGGTGTGACAGTTTCGTCGTCACGCGATCCGACCCTACGACGACGGGCGGGGAGTTTCCCGTGGTTTTTCCTGGTCAGGCGAGGGTCGAGGAGCGGGGGTACGAGTCCGCCGGGTCGGTGATCACGTTGACCAGGTACGGCACACCGGCCTCGAAGGCCCGCTCCAGGGCCGGCCCCAGGTCGGCGGCCTTGGCGACCGTCTCGCCGGCCCCGCCCATCGCGGTGACCACCTGGTCGTAGCGGAGTTCGGGCTGGAGGTCGGCGGCGATGTCGTAGCCGTACATGGCGCGCATCGGGTGCTTCTCCAGCCCCCAGATGCCGTTGTTGCCGACCACGATCACCACCGGGAGCTGCTGCCGGACCAGGGACTCGACGTCCATCAGCGAGAAACCGGCCGCGCCGTCGCCCATCAGCACGCAGACCTGGCGGTCCGGGTGGGTGATCCGGGCTCCCATCGCGTACCCCATGCCGGTGCCGAGGCAGCCGTACGGGCCAGGGTCGAGCCAGGTGCCGGGCTGGGCCGGTTCCAGGTAACGGCCGGCGTACGAGACGAAGTCGCCGCCGTCGCCGATGGTGATCGCGTCGCGAGCCAGCACCCGACGCAGTTCGCCGTAGATCCGCGCCGGGCGGATCGGGTCGCTCTCGGCGGCCATCTCCTCGGCGTCGCGCGCCCGCGCCGCGTCCTCCTTGACGCGCAACTGCGCGATCCAGTCGCTGTGGTCGACCCGGTCGCCCGCGTGGTCGGCCAGCGCGGTGAGGATCAGCCGCAGGTCACCGGCGGGCGAGACGGCCGTCTCCACGTGCTCGGCGCGCTGGCTCGGGGCGTCGACGACGTGCACCACCGCCGCGTCGCCGAAGTCGCCGAAGCTCAGCCGGAAATCCAGCGGGGTGCCGACCACCACGACCACGTCGGCCCCGCCCAGCGCGGCCCGCCGCGCCTTGGCGAACGCGAGCGGGTGTTCCGGCGGGAGCGCGCCGCGCCCCATGCCGTTGGTGAAGACCGGTACGCCGAGCGCCTCGGCCGCCGCGCGCAGGGCGTCCACCGCGTCGCCGGTCCAGACGTCCGAGCCGGCGACGATGACCGGCCGCTGTGCGCCGGCGATCAGCTCGGCGGCCCGGCGCACCTCGTCCGGGTCCGCCTCCAGCGGGGCGGGGGCCGCGCCGGTCGGCAGGTCGGCCTCCCCGACCGAGAAGACCACCTCCAGCGGCATGTCGAGGAAGACCGGCCCCCGGTGCGGGGTGAGCGCGGTGTCCAGCGCGGCGGCGACCGCCCGGGGGATGTCGTCGGTGCCGAACACCGTCTCGGCGTGCTTGGTGACCGGCCGGACCAGCGGGAGGTGGTCCATCTCCTGGAGGCTGCCGGAGCCCCAGCGGAAGGCCGGGGCCCTGCCCCCGAGGACCAGCACTGGCGACGCGTTGAAGAAGGCGCTGGTCAGGCCGGAGATTCCGTTGGTGACGCCGGGGCCGGCGGTGAGCACGGCGAGGCCGGGGCGGCGCTGGAGCTTGGCCACCGCCTCGGCCGCGAAGACCGCCGACTGCTCGTGCCGCACGTCGTAGACCGGGAAGTCGGTCTTGTGCGCGGCGTCGTAGAGCGGGAAGACGTGCCCGCCGGAGAGGGTGAACATCTCGCGTACGCCGTACGCGCGCAGCGCCGCGAGCGCCAACTCTCCGCCGTGACCCTCGATCCGCTCCGTCATCGCCGCCCCTCTCGTCGCGTGGCCGGTCCGAGGTTACCGGTCGGTCACCTGAACGTGAAGAAGCTTCGGCGCGGCGTGTCAGCGTCCGGTGAACCGGGGCTTGCGCTTCTCTACGAACGCGGCCATGCCCTCGCTCCGGTCGTCGGTGGCGAACAGGCCCGCGAAGAGCTGGCTCTCCCAGGCCAGGCCGGAGTTCAGGTCCATGTCGAGGCCGGCGTCGACGGCGAGCTTCGCCGCCCGCAGCGCCTGCACCGGGCCGGTGAGGTACGGCTGGACCAGCTCGACGGCGGCGAGGTAGACGTCGGCGGCCGGGACGACCCGGTCGGCCAGCCCGATCCGCAGCGCCTCCTGGGCGTCGATCATCCGGCCGGACATGATCAGATCCTTCGCGCGGGCCGGGCCGACCAGCCGGGCCAGCCGCTGGGTGCCGCCGGCTCCGGGGATGATGCCCAGCTTGATCTCCGGCTGGCCGAGCTTGGCGTCCTCGGCGACCACCCGCCAGTCGCACGCGAGGGCCAGCTCGCAGCCGCCGCCGAGGGCGTACCCGGTGATCGCGGCGACCACCGGCTTGGGAATCCGGGTGAACTCGGTGAGCGCGCTGGAGAGACGCGCGGAACGCTCGACCATGTCCACGTAGGACATGTCGGCCATCTCCTTGATGTCCGCCCCGGCGGCGAAGACCTTCTCCCCGCCGTACACGATGACGGCGCGGACCTCGGGGTCGTCGGCGGCGGCCGTCGCGGCTTCGCGCAACTCCTCCTGGACCTGCACGTTGAGGGCATTCATCGGCGGCCGGTCCAGCCGGATGGTGCCGACGCCGTCCTTGGTCTCCAGCCGAACGAACTCGCCCATACTGCCCTCACTTCCGCGTCGAAGTCGCGTGCCAACCTTACGGCGCGGGTCGTTGGGTAGATAGTCTGGTGTCAGTCCCGTCACCGGGAGTTGCCGATGGTCATGTTCTACGACGACAGGTCGGTCCAGGTCACCTCGACCGCCGTCCGGGTCGACGGGCAGCGCTTCCTGCTGGCCGAGATCAGCGAGGTCTGGCACCAGCGCGGCAGCCGGTCCTGGCGGGTGCTCGCCGGCCGGGGCGCGATCGGGGCGGCGATGGCCGGCCCACTGGTGGCCGCGGTGCTCGGCATCGCCCTGGCGATCTGGCTGCACCGGTCGTGGACCGTCACGATCGCGATCGTCGGCGCGTCCGTGCTGGTCGGGCTCGCCGTCGGGCCGGTCGCCGACATCCTCTTCGAGTACCTCGACCGCTCGTACGCCCGGGGCAGCCGGGAGCGGGAGATCTGGATCCGCTGGCAGGGCCAGCCGGTCCGGCTGGTCCGCACCGCCGACGCGCTGCGGTTCGGCCAGATCTACCGGGCGCTGCAAAGGGCGATGGAACGCGACCAGCCGGTCCGCTTCCGCTGATCCGTCGTCCACACTGGACGGCGAATTCCGCCGACCGGGGCTGTCGAACCTGGCCCGCGACGGGTTCACTGTAGAGATGACGCTCTATTACCAGGACGACGCGGTGCAGGTGACCTCCGAGTCGATCCGGGTGGACGGGCACACACTGCGGCTTCCCGACATCGCGTACGTCTGGCACGCCCGGGGCCGGACCACCCTCGGCCAGCACTCCCGGAAGCTGGGCCGGGGCGTCCTGATCCTGCTGCTCTCCCTGCCGCCCCTGGTGGCCCTGGTCTGCGTCATCTCGCTGGCCTGGTCGGCGCAGGACCGGGGGAACTGGACGCTGGCGCTGATCGTCGTGGCCGCCTTCGTGGTCGGCGCGCTGGTGCTCACGCCCTTCCTGGAGCTGCCGCTCGGCTGGCTGGACCGCTCGTACGAGCGCGGCGACCGGGTGCACGAGCTGTGGGTGCAGCACCGGGGGCACGACGTCATGCTGCTGAGCAGCCCGGACGCCCTGCGGTTCGGGCAGATCTACCGGGCCGTGCAGCGCGCCGTCGAACAGCAGGGCGACGCCTGACCCACCCCTGGCGGTCGCGCCGCACACTTGGTCGCATGGTGATTCCCCTCCCCCGCCCGTCCGCCGTCCTCGGGATGACCACCGACGCCGCCTTCCGGGCCGCCGGACTGACCCGGTCCGCGGTCGACCAGGCGCTCGGCTCGGCGGTCTCGCTCGCGGCCGTACCGGCGCGCGCCTTCGCGGTGCTCGACGCCGTCGAGGCGCTGGTGAACAGGATCGACGGGGTCGTCGACCGGATCGAGCAGACCCTGGACCGGACCGATCAGGTGCTCACCGACGCCGAGTCGGCCGTCCGCGAGGTCGCGGTGATCAGCGCCGCCGCGACCACTGCGATCGAGAACGCCACCGAGGTCGCCGCGAAGGCAGCCGTGGTGGTGGCCGAGGCCGAGCAGGTGTCCGCCGTGGCGGGCCGGGTGGTCGCCGAGGCGGAGCGGGTCTCCGCGAGCGCGGCCGGGTTGATCGGCCGCGCCGAGCAGGTGGCCGGGGCGGCGGCCACGGTGGTCGCCGAGGCGGAGGTGGTCGCCCGGCGGGCGGCCGGCACGGTGGAGACGGCGGAGGCGGCCTCCGCCACCGCCGGGGAACTGCTCGCCGCGTACGAGCCGGCGCTGCGCCGGAGCGCCCCGATGGCCGCGCGGTTCGTGGAGCAACTCAGCCACGAGGAGGTCACCGCCGCCATCCGCCTCGTCGACGAGCTACCCAAGCTCAAGGAGCACCTCACCACCGACATCCTGCCGATCCTGGCCACTCTCGACCGGGTCGGCCCGGACCTGCACGACCTGCTCGACGTGACCCGGGACCTGAAGTTGGCCGTGGCCGGCATCCCCGGCCTCGGCATGCTCCGCCGCCGGGGCGAGCGCCTCTCCGACGACCAGGCCGGCTAGGTTCCGGAAACGTCGGTAACCAGGTCCCGGACGTGTCGTCGGCCGGGTTGGCTGTCGAGCATGATCTCGCCGACCGGGGCGAATCCGGTGCGCCGGAGGACCGCGAGCGAGCCGGCGTTCCGCAGGGCGGCGGAGGCGAACAGCCGGCGCAGCCCGTAGCGCTCCCGGGCCAGAACGCAGACGGCCCGGACGCCGTCGCTCGCCACGCCGTGTCCCGTCGCCCGTTCCGCCACCCGGAAGCCCAGGTCGGCGCTGCCGTCGGCGATGTCCACCAGGTTGAACCGGGCCAGCACGGCGCCGTCGTCGTCCACCAGGACGTGGAAGCGGCACTGGCCGGTGAGCTGCTCCGCCAGGAGTGCCGCATGCCGGGCGGTGAATCCGGCGAAGTAGTCGTCGCCCCGGTCCGGCACGAACCGCGCGAAGTACGCCCGGTTCTCCCGCTCGAAGCGGAGCAGGGCGGGAGCGTGGCACGGTTCGAGCTGCTGGAGTTCGGGCACCGCCCCACCGTACCGGCCGACCGGAGGAGATTCCGGAAGCGGAGCGCGGGCACCTCGCGGTACCGGCAATCGGGGCTCAGGCCGCGTAGAGCTCGTCGATCTCGGTGCGGTGGGGCAGCGCCACCGACGCGCCGAGCCGGCGGGAGCAGGCCGCGCCGGCCGCTGCCGCCCAACGGACGGCGTCGGGCAGGTCGCGCCCCTCGCCCCAGGCCACGGCGAGCGCGGCGGTGAACGCGTCGCCCGCCCCGGTGGAGTCGACCACCTCGATCCGGAACGCCGGGACGTGCAGGGCGGCGCCGTCCCGGTCGACGTACCACGCGCCGTCGGCGCCGAGGGTGAGGACCGCCCGGGGCACCAGGTCCAGCAGCGCCGCCGGGGCCTCCCGTCCCCGCCCGGTGAGCGCCACGGCCTCGACCTCGTTGACCACCAGCATGTCGACCGCCGCCAGCAGTTCCGCCGGGACCTGCCGGGCCGGGGCCGCGTTGAGGACGACCCGGGTACCGGCCGAGCGGGCCACCACGGCCGCCTCGGTAACCGTCTCCACCGGGATCTCCAGTTGGGCCACCATGACGTCGGCGTCGCGGACAGCGGCCAGTTCGGCGTCGGTGAGCCCGGTGAGAGAGGCGTTCGCGCCCGGCGTGACCAGGATCAGGTTCTCGCCCTCGGCGTTGACCATCACCAGCGCCACCCCGGACGTGCCGTAGGTCACCCGGAGCAGGCTGGTGTCCACGCCGGCGGCGGTGATCCGGGCTCGCAAAGTGACCCCGAAGGAGTCCGACCCGATCGCGCCGAGGAAGGCGCAGGAGGCACCCGCCCGGGTCGCGGCGATGGCCTGGTTGGCGCCCTTGCCGCCGGGCACCATCACGAAGTCGGTCCCGAGCAGGGTCTCCCCGACCCGGGGCAACGCGGGGGACGTCCCGACCAGGTCCATGTTCGCGCTGCCCACCACCACGACCCGGGTCTGCGGCACGACAGGCTCCGGCGGGTCAGGCGGCGCGGGCGGTGAAGCGTTCGCCGGAACGCTCGACCACCAGCGGCAGGCCGAAGGTCTTGGAGAGGTTGTCGCTGGTCAGCGTGGTGCCGAGCAGTCCCTGCGCGACCACACCCCCGTCGCGCAGCAGCAGCGCGTGGGTGAAGCCGGGCGGGATCTCCTCCACGTGGTGGGTGACCAGCACCAGCGCCGGCGCGTCCGGGTCGTACGCCAGCTCGGCCAACCGGGCGACAAGGTCCTCCCGACCGCCCAGGTCGAGCCCGGCGGCGGGCTCGTCGAGGAGCAGCAGCTCCGGGTCGGTCATCAGCGCGCGGGCGATCTGCACCCGCTTGCGCTCCCCCTCGGAGAGGGTGCCGTAGCCCCGGTCGGCGAGGTGGGCGACGCCGAGCTGGCCGAGCAGGGCCCGGGCGCGGGCCTCGTCGGTGCGGTCGTAGCTCTCCCGCCACCGGCCGACCACCGACCAGGCGGCGGTGACCACCACGTCGGTGACCTTCTCCTCGGTCGGGATCCGCTCGGCCAGGGCGGCGGTAGTGAGCCCGATCCGGGTACGCAGTTCGTTGAGGTCGGTGCGGCCGATCCGCTCGCCCAGCACGTGGGCGGTGCCGGTGGTCGGGTGCAGCCGTCCCGACGCCAGGTTGAGCAGCGTGGTCTTCCCGGCGCCGTTGGGGCCGAGCACCACCCAACGCTCGTCCAACTCGACGCGCCAGTCGACGTCGTGCAGCAGCGCGGTGCCGGACCGGCGCACGCCCACCCCGTCGAGGTTGACCACCAGATCCTCGTCCACGGCTGAAGATGCGGGTGCGGCGCCATCCGCGCCAGGGATCAGCTCAGCAGTCACCCATCCATCCAACCATGTGACCGTGGCCGGGCACCCCGACGGGCGACGCGCGTCACGGCAACACCTTGCAGGCCAGGGGCATGTAGTGAAGAATTTCTTCACATGGGAACTGGGGTCCGGCGCGGCCGGTCAGCCGACCGTGGAACCGAAGACCTCGTCGCGGACGGCGTCCAGGGCGGTCCGCAGCGCGCCCCGCAGGATCGGTTCCTCGCTCAGCCCGGTGGGCACCACCCTCGGCCGAACCAGCGTGATCGCGGCCACCTCGTGCTGCACCCGCTCCGCGAGGGCCGCGCCGCCGGCCCGGCCGATCTCGCCGGCCAGTACGACCAGCGGCGGGTCCAGCACCACGCAGGTGCTCGCCACCCCGAGCGCCAACCGGCGGGCCACCTCGTCGAGCAGCGGACCGCCGGCCGTACCGGCCGCGATCGCCGCCCGGACGGCCTCGGCGGCGACGACGTCGTCCGGGAAGCCGTACTCCTGGGCCACCGCGCGGACCGCCTCCGCCCCGACCAACTGTTGGAACGCCGGCTTGGCCCGGCGGGAGACGTCCCGGGGAATCGGCACCCCCGGCACCGGCAGGTAGCCGATCTCGCCGGCCGCGCCGCTGCTGCCGTGGTGCAGCCGCCCGTTCAGCATGATCGCCAGACCGACCCCGGCGTCCACCCAGACCAGGACGAAGTCCGTCACCCCCGGGCCGCGCCGGACTGCGCCTCGGCGACCGCCGCCAGGTTGACGTCGTTCTCGAAGAGCACCGGTGTGGCCAGGTCGTCGCGGAGCGCGGCGAGCAGGCCCCGGTGCCAGCGGGGCAGGTTGAACGCGAAGGTGATGTCCCCGGTGGCCGGGTCGACCAGACCGGGGGTGCCGAGCACGACCCGGCGCACGCTCGCCATCGGCGTACCCGCGTCCTGGGCCGCCTGCACCACCGCGTTGTGCACCACGCCCACCGGGTCGTCGGTGTCCCGGGTCGACTGCTCCACCCGGCCGATCACCGTCCCGGTGATGTCGGCGCAGGCCGCCACCACCCGGTCCGCGCCGACGTCCACGCCGATCACGTGCGCGCTGCCCGGCCGGACGGCGTAGAGCTGGGCGTTCGGCCCGCGTCCGCCGGCCTGCTCGCCGACCCGGGTGACCAGCCCGCGTTCCTCGAGCCGCTCGACCAACTGGCTGGCGGTGACCTTGGAGAGCCCGGTCAGCTCGCCGAGCCGGGCGCGGGTGAGCGGACCCTGTTCGAGGAGCAGTTCCAGCGCCGCGCGGTCGTTGAGCGCCCGCAACAGGCGCGGGGTGCCGGGCAGCCGCGTCGAGCTCATGCCGTGTCCTCTGGTTTTGGTAAACCTTGTTGATCGAGCGGTGTGGTCAACCATGTTGATCGAGCGGTCTGGTCGACCATGTTTGATCGAGCGGTCTGGTCGACCATGTTTGATCGAATCGATCCGGGCTGACCGTAGCCTATCGGCCGGTCCCGACAGAGGTCAGCGGCCGGACGACCGGCACGGGGTCGTCGATCAGCACGCCCGGGAGACCGGACGACGTCGAGAAGGAGATCACGTGGGAATGGATCCAGGACTTCGTCGCCTCGCCCTCGGCACGCTGCTCGCGGCGTACCCCGGGCCGACCCCGCCGGACTGGGCGCTGGACCTGGTCGGCGCGGGGCTGGCCGGGTACACCCTGTTCGGGACCAACGTCGAGACCCCGGCCCAGGTCGCCGCGGCGACCGCCGCGCTGCGCGCGGTCCGCGCCGACGTGCTGGTCGCGATCGACGAGGAGGGTGGTGACGTCACCCGGCTGGCGCACGCCACCGGCAGCCCGTTCCCGGGCAACGCCGCGCTGGGCGCGGTCGGCGACGTGGCGCTCACCCGCCGGGTGTACGCGGCGATCGGCGCGGAGTTGGCCGCGCTGGGCATCACCGTCGACCTCGCCCCGACCGTGGACGTCAACAGCGTCGACGAGAATCCGGTGATCGGCACCCGGTCGTTCGGCGCCGACCCGCTCCTGGTCGCCGCGCACACCGCCGCCGCCATCGACGGGTTGCAGGACACCGGGGTGGCGGCCTGCGCCAAGCACTTCCCCGGGCACGGCGCGACCGTCGCCGACTCGCACCTGGAACTGCCGACCGTGGATGTCCCGCTGGCCGTGCTGCGCGAGCGCGACCTGCCGCCCTTCGCAGCGGCGGTGACCGCCGGAACCCAGGCGATCATGACGGCGCACATCCGGGTGCCGGTGCTGACCGGCGAGCGGCCGGCGACCTTCAGCCGGGCCGTCCTGGTCGACCTGCTCCGCCGCGAGTTGGGCTTCACCGGCACGGTGATCACCGACGCGCTGGAGATGAAGGGCGCCTCGGTGGCCGCCGGCGGGGTCGGCCCGGCCGCTGTGGCCGCGCTCGCGGCCGGCGCGGACCTGCTCTGCGTCGGGGCGAAGGTCGACGCCGCGCTGGTCGAGCACGTGGTGGCCGAGATCGTCGCCGCGCTCGGCGACGGGCGGCTGGCCCGGGACCGGGTCGAGGAGGCGGCCGGCCGTACCGCCGAACTCGCCGCCTGGACCCGGACCACCGACGGACCCGCGCCGGACCACGGCGATCTCGGGTACGCCGCCGCGCGCCGCGCGGTCCTCGTCGAAGGGATCGTCGCCGGGCTGGACCGGCCGCTGGTGGTGCAGGTGCACGCCACCGCCACCATGGCCGAGGGCCGGGTGCCGTGGGGGCTCGGCCCGCACCTGACGGAGGCCGAGGAGTTCCGGGTGGTGGCGGGCGAGACCGACCCGGCCGCCCTGCGGGCGCTCGCCGGGGACCGCCCGGTCGTGCTGGTCGGCCGGCACCTGCACCGGTTGCCGGGCGGCGCGGAACTGGTCGAGGAGCTGGCCGCCGTCCATCCGGTGACTGTGGTGGAGATGGGCTGGCCGGGGCGCTGGCGGCCGGCCGGGGTGCGGGCGTTCGTCGCCACGTACGGCGCCAGCCACGCCAACGGCCGGGCCGCCGCGGAGGTGCTCGGCCTGATCCGCTGACCCGCGCCAGTCCGACTGCCCCCAGCCAGCCCGGCTCAGCCCAGCGAGCGGGCGTCGGGCGGCAACGGGGTGGTGGCGTCCGGCAGGCCCAGCAGTGGACCGACCGAGGTGATCCGCAGCACCCGCTCGACCGCCGGCTGCGGATTCGCGACCCGCAGCGACCGCCCCCGCTCCCGGGCCAGGCTGAACCCCTCGATCAGCGCCCGCAGGCCGGTCGAGTCGAGAAAGCTCACCTCAGCCAGGTCGACCAGGCACTCCCGCAGGTCGGGCCGGTTCAGCGCGGCGGTCAGCGCGGCCTCCAGCGAGCCGACCGTAGACATGTCGAGTTCGCCCGACGGGGTCAGCACGACGCCGTCCGGGCCGGTGTCCCGCACCCGTACCTCCATGACCGTTCACCGCCTCTGCGTCCAGCAACCTCGTCGCCGACCCTAACCGCCCGCTTCGCCCGGGAACCACCAGACCGGCACGACTCATACCGTCCGTCACCACGACCGGGCCACCAAGAAACATGAATAGCCGCAGGTCAAGCCCACTTCTGGACAACTTGACGCCGCCTTTGGAGGCTTGTCGGACGCCTCTTCGACACATAGCGTTACCTCACCGGGAAATCCGGTCGCCCGACACCTCCTCGGACCTGGGGGGAAGAGGCCGCGGACCGTGGATCCGGCCCGGGATCCACGGTCCGCGCCGGCCGCCCCACGTCGAGCAGCAGCGCCCCACGTCGAAGTGCCGGCCGCCCGCGTCGCGGTGCCGGCCGCGAGGGGTTGCCGGCCGGGAGCCGGGCGGCGGCGGGCGTCAATCGGGATGGACGATGTGCGACCGCCATCCCCGATCGGGGAAGCCGGCCGCCTCGGCGACCCGGGCCGAGGCAGTGTTCCGGGGCTCGTGCAGGTAGGTCGGCACCGCCCCCTCGTCGAGCACCCGCCGGGCGGCCTGCGCGACCAGCCGGCGGGCCAGTCCCCGTCCCCGGGCCTCGGGCACCGTCCCCACCGCCAACTCGTGGCCGTACCGGTCGTGCCGCTTGACGCCGACCCCGGCCAGGTAGTGGCCGTCGGCGTCCCGCACCACCAGCACCTCCCGGTCGAACAGGTGCAGCCAGGATGGGAACCCGGGGTCGGTCGGGTCGGTCCACTCCCCCACGTCCGGCAGCGCGGCAGGGGCGGTGCACCAGCGGAAGATCCCCTCGCTCAGCGGCAGGCCTGGGTGACCGACCGCCCGGGGCAGCGCCGACCACAGTCCGGCCGGTCCGTTCGCCGCCAGTGCCCGGACCGCCGGGACGCGCTCCGGCGGCACGGAGAGCACCGCGCCGTCCGGTGCGGCCACCGCGACCGCGGGACGAAGCCGGCGGTCCCAGGCCGGGCGGGAGCGTCGGGCGGTGCCGACCACGTGCAGTCCCGGCCCGGCCGGCCACTGGCCGAGCCAGGTCACCAGGTGCAGATGCAGCCGTCGGTCGAGCATTCGATCACCGTACGCGGGACGGCCACCCGTACTCGTGGGCTTCCCGCGACGCGTACGCCCCCGGCTGGCGCTCGGGGTGGCCGACGCTCCCTGTCCCGATCCGTCGTGGCGACGTCGGACTTTGCCCGCGCCTGAGTGGTTGAGACACCCGACAAGGGGTAAAGGGAGCGAACATCACCAATGGCCGACGGGCTGGACCACCGGTTTTCGCTCCGGGAACCTGACGGACCGGCCGCGCGTCACACCTATTTCCATAGACGGACAACTTTTTCTGGGATGGTACGGCCATGCCTAAGCAAGCAAGCGAACGAGACAAACGGGACACTGGACGGCTCTGGCCGACGCTCGCGGACGGCGTGCCCCCGGCGGCGCAGTCGCGGCACGTCGGCCAGCGGGCCGCGACTGCCGGGTCATGGGCGGACGTCAACCGGCTGCCGGCGAGCCTCTCCACACTTCGCCACCTCGGCACCCGCTGACCAGCGGTCACCCCGCGACACACCGGCCGCGTACGACGAAGGTCTTTAGCACACCTGTCGGGTAGGTTCGTGGTGTTCCGGCACGGCCACCGACAGGAGAAGCTCCACCCATGGGCAAAAAGACCATCCACGTCTCCGACTTCAGCGGCACGGTCCTCCAGACCGACGACGAGGTGGTCCGCGTCGTCGTCCTGGAGCACCCCGACCTGGTCACCGGGCCGGTGCAGTTGGAGATCAGCCCGACCGAGGCGGAGGCGATCGACGACGCGGCGCTCGACGTGGCCGTGGTGGAGATCTACGACCCGCACGGCGACGGCGAGCCCCGACGGGTGGTGCTGACCGCCAGCGAGTTCGACGCGATGGCGACCGAGACGCCGATGGCGCAACTGTTGCGCACCGCCGAGCGGGTCCGCCCGCCGAAGGCCCGCAAGACCGCCGAGAAGATCGACTACGGCACGATCGAACATGCCGGCAAGCCGCACCGGGGCCGGGTCACCGACGAGGAGGCCACGCTGGTCCGCGAGCGGCTCGACGAAGTCAACAAGCGGCTCGCCGACGCCGGGCTCCGGCAGATCGACCCGGCCGACCCGGAGCACGCCGGCCGGTACGGCTTCCCCGCGCCGGACGACACGACCACCGTGCCCGGCGGGAACGACACGTCCACTCCGGACGGTGTGCCGTTCGTGACGACGCAGGCCACGCCGGTCTGAGACCAGCGGGACGCGACGAACCGGCGGTGACCGCGTATCGTCCTGCGGTGTGAGCGGCGTACCCCACTCCCACTGCTCCGGCTGCGGCACCGCCTACCCCGGCGGGGCGGACTGGCCCCGGATCTGCGCGGCCTGCGGCCACACCACCTGGCGCAATCCCCTACCGGTGGCGGTCGCCGTCCAGCCGGTACTCACCCCCGACGGGCTCGGCGTGGTGGTCCAGCGCCGCGACATCGAGCCCGCCCGGGGCCTGCTCGCCCTGCCCGGCGGCTTCATCGAGTACGGCGAGGAATGGCGGGAGGCGCTCGTCCGCGAACTGTGGGAGGAGACCGGCCTGACCGGAGAGGCGGCGAGCGTACGGCTCTTCGCCGTGCATAGTGCCCCGAGTGGCGGGACGATCATGGTCTTCGGGGTGCTGCCGACCCGACGGCTGGAAGACCTGCCCGCCTCCGTGCCCACGGCGGAGTCGACCGAGTGGCTCGTCCTCACCGAGCCGGCCGAACTCGCCTTCTCCACCCACTCCGAGGTGCTCTCGAGCTTCCTCACCGCCGGAGCCTGAACGGCAGGCCTCTCCGGAGCGCAGCCTCGTTCCGTTCCCTGTCGTTGGTTGTCAGTCCGACAGCTGATCGCCGGAGAGCCTACGAGCGACGGCGGCCAACCGTTCCCGGACCGCATTCCGCTCTGGATCGTCGTCCCCGCCCAGTGCCTCCAGCGCGGCGCCGAGCCACAGACGTGCCGGGCCGTTGTTGCCGGCCGCCGCGTAAACCTCGGCGAGGATGGTAAGGGCATGAGAGCGGCGAAGGCTGTCGTCGAGTTCCTCGGCCACAGCGCTGGCCCGGATGGCCTGGGCGACGGCCTCGTCCCGTCGGCCGAGCCGGGCCAGCGCGTCGGCCAGGGTCACCAAAGCGTCACAGCGGACCCCCTCGTCGCTGACGCGTCCCGCCACGTCGAGAACGAGCCGGCACCGGGCCACAGCGGCCTCGGACTCGCCCGTGTCCAGGTGCAGTTCGGCCAGGCGGACCAGGGCCAGGCTCCGCCCGCGCAACGAGCCGAGCCGGTCCCACCGTTCCAGCGCCTCCCGGTGGTACCACGCCGCCAAGTCGTAGCGGCCGAGCCGGCGGTGGGTTTCACCAAGGTGGTACAGGGTGTATGCCTCCCCCATCGCATCGCCGCCGTCGCGGCAGGCAACCAGGCTCTGCTCGAAGAGGCCAATGGCCCGTCCGGTGGCACCGGTACGGAGATGGATGGCGGCAAGGTTGTGCAGACAGTGCCGCTCCGCCTCGGCGAAGTCGCACTCCCTGGCCAGCCGGAGCGCCTCGGTGAACGCCTGGGCGGCCGGACGGTAGCTGTAGACGGCGAAGTGCGTCGCGCCAAGGTTGACCAGGGTTCCGACCCTCCCCTTGTCATGCCCGTCGGCGGTGGCCGCGTCCACCGCTGTACGGAGCATCTCGAACACGTCGTCCTGCTGGCCGTATCGGTCGAACACCTCGTGCATGGTGCCCGCGATCTGCCAGGCATGCCGGTGGAAGCCCTCGGCTGCCGCTGTCCGGACCACCGCGTGCAGGTTCGTCCGTTCTGCCTCGCACCAGCGCATCGCCTCCGCGTCGGAGGCGAAGGGCAGCGGGGTCACCGACGTCGCCTCCGGGCCCGGGAGGTCCGGCACCGGCGGGCTCTGCGGTTCCAGCAGCCGGACCGCGTTGGCGGCGGAGAGCAGGTACCAGTCGAGCAACCGATGTAGGGCCTCCCGGCGCTCGGCGGTCGGCTCCTCACGACGGCACCGGTCGGCGGCATAGAGACGGAGCAGGGCGTGCATCCGGAACCGGCGGAGGGTGTCGTGGTCGACCAGGTGCGCCCGGACCAGGGCGCCGAGAAGGCGTTCCGCACCTGTCGGCTCGACAGCACCCAGCAGCGCCGCCGCGGCGCCTGGGCCGACCGTGGAGCCGGGAAAGAGCCCCAGCCGTAGGAAGAGCCGGGCGGTCACGGGTTCGAGCGCATTGACGGACCAGTCGAAGACACTGCGGAGGACACCATCGTCGGAGTCGTCGCCCTCGTAGTCGAAGAGCCGGGTACTCAGTTCACGGGCCAGTTCCCCGATGGACGTCCGAGGGCGGGACTTCACGTGTTTTCCGATCACCCGCAGCGCCAACGGCAGACCACTCGAGAGACGCGCCAGAGTGGCCACCGCCTCAGGTTGCGTACTCGCCCGTCGCGCATCGACAATCCGTCCGAGCAGCACCCGCCGGTCGGCGACCGGCAGTGGCGGCACCGTCAGGGACCGAATGCCGTTCCGGATGGTCAGCCGTTGGAGCGCGTTCCGACTGCAGATGATGGTCAGGCAAGTGTCGGATCGGGGAAGCATCTGCCGGGCCTGTTCCGAGTCGAGCACGTTGTCGATGACGACGAGCATTCGCCGGTCGGCGAGGAGTTGGTGGTACCTCTCCCGCCGTTCGTCGTCGTCGTGTGGCACGGCGGTGGCGGGTACGCCGAGGGCGTTGAGGAAGCGGGCCAGTCCTTGCCTGGGTCGTACCGTCGGTCCCGGGCCGTACCCCTCCGCGTCGAGATAGAGCTGTCCGTCCGGGAAACGATCCAGCCGCTGCCTGCCCCAGTGGGTGACCAAAGCGGTCTTTCCCACTCCCGGTGTCCCGGTCAGGACGATGACCCGGCCGCCACCGTCGTCAGCGGCCAGCGCGTCGAGTTCGGCGATCAGCTCGGTGCGGCCGGTGAAATCCGTGACGTCGTACGGTAGTTGTCGGGGAGTGAGCGATGGAACGGACGCGGTGTCCCTCACCCCGCCGCCCCTCCCGAGAGACAGCGGGAGTCCCACCGCCGACGAATCGAGCATCAGGTCGACCGTGGGTTCGGCGCGCATCTCCCGGCGGTAACGGCGGCGGAATGCCGTGACGAAGGCGCGCGCCTCGTGCCCCCGCCCTGCAGCGTGCAGCGCGCTCGCCCAGAGCCGGGCCAGCGTCTCGTCGAGATGGTGTTCACGGAGCAGCGGCTCGAGCCGGGCCAGCACCCTGTCGTGCCGCCCGAGTGCCAGCTCGCTTTCGCCCAGCATCTTGTACGCGTCGAGCAACCGGTCCCAAATGGTTGCGCGCCACTGCTCGGCTTGGACACCCCGCAGCTCGGCGAGCGGTTCGTCCCGCCAGAGCCCGACGGCGGTGTCCAACAGGGCCGCGCCGTGTTCGTGGCGGGCCTGCCCGATGGCGGCCCGGGCGTCCGTCACCAGGGTCGCGAAGCGGTGGTGGTCGATCAGATCCGGATCGATTTCCAGCCGGTAGGCACGGCTACCAGCGGCGCGAACCAACACATCGGATAGTCCTACCGACCTCAGCACCGCCCGCAGCCGGCTGGTGAGCGCGTAGATTATCGGCCGACAGGAATCCACTGGACGGTTTTCCCACAGAAGTTCCACGATCAATTCGATCCGCACCGGACGACCGACGTGGTAGAGCAGGACGGCGAGCAGACCCCGCTGTTTGGCGACTCCGAGCGGAACGCTGCGTCCGGCAACGGAAAGGCCGGTCGGACCCAGGATGGAGAACTCCATCGGCACCCCCACCACGCTCAGCGTCGTCCCCGGCACCATCCCCTCCAATTCTGTTCCGATCCGCTGCTTCCCCCAAGGGCAGGTACCCAGAGTCCAAAATCGGACACTACATCGACAGCCTTCAGCAGGGAAATCGCAAGGACGCCAGCAAGTAGATCAACACACTCCTCGGCCACGCTCCCCTGACAACAGTCACGGAAGGAGCGTGGAATGACCTCCACCGAATGGCCAAGGACACCGATAGGCATCGACGCAAGAAAATGGGTAACCCGTTCGGGGTGCCGAACGGCCCTGGCTGTGGTCCACACCATGGCCAGTTGGCACCGCTTGCTGGACGTCGTCGGTCACATCGAGGACGACCCCCGGGTGCAGGTCGTCTACACCGTGGCACCCGACGTGTTCAACCAGCAGGTCCGCCGACACCTGGACCGGATCGGTGCGTTCGTGCTGCCCTGGCCGCAAGTGGTCCGGGAACCGTTCGACCTCGCCCTCGCCGCCTCTCTCGGCGGTCTGCACCAGGTGCACGCCCCGCTCCTGGTCATGGCGCACGGCGCGGGGCACGGCAAGCGGGTCCGACCGGACCGTCGCGGTGTGGTGCCGGTCGCCGCCCCTCCGGTGTACGGCCTCGACGCGCAACGACTCATGCACGATGGTCGGGTCGTGCCGACCGCCCTCGCGCTCGCCCACGATGACGAACTGGCGGTGCTGCGTCGCCAGTGTCCGGAGGCGGTCCCGGCTGCGGTGGTGGTCGGTGATCCCTGCTTCGACCGGTTGATTGCCAGTCAGCCGTCGCGCGAGCGTTACCGACAGGCCATCGGTGTGGCGGACGACCAGGAACTCGTCGTCGTCAGTTCCACCTGGGGCCGGGATGGACTCTTCGGCCGCTGGCCGGACCTGCTACCCCTCGTCTTGCAGCAGTTGCCGGCGGATCGCTTTCGGGTGGCCGCGCTGCTGCACCCCGCCGTCTGGGACGCGCACGGCCACCGCCAGGTCCGGGCATGGCTAGGGGACTGCTGCGCGGCCGGGCTGCTACTTCCGGACCCGGCGGAAGACTGGCGCAGCCTCGTGGTCGCCGCCGATCACCTGCTCGGTGACCACGGGTCGGTCACCGCCTACGCCGCCGCGATCGGGCGTCCAATGCTGCGGTTGCCGGCACCCCGGCGAGTCACCGCGCCCGGATCGCCGCAGGATGTCGTCGCCACCGGTGCCAGCCGGCTGGATCCCCGCCGGCCGCTGCTCCCGCAGCTACGGTCCGCCCGTCCGGTCGACCACCGTGCGGTGACCGCGACACTGACCGCCCGCCCCGGCGACGCCGCGAACCTGATCGGCGCCACGATGTACCGCCTACTCCGGCTGAGCCGACCTGGACGACACCGGCGGGTCGAGCCGGTGCCACTCCCCCGGCCGGACCGGTGGGGGGCTGCCGCATGAGCCGGACCCATGTCGTCGTCGCACTGCTGGAGCCCGGACGACCGGCGTCCCGCGGGGTCGCGGTGGCGGACGTCCTGCTCACCTGGACAGGTCCGCACCGCGGTGCCCGACGCTGCGCACACCTGATGGCGGCCTACCCCGGCTCGGTGGTCACCGTGGCGGGCGAGCCGACCGGCCGGATCGTCGTGGGGATCCGCGACACCGGACAGGACGTCGTGCGTCTGTTCGTCACGCGAAGCCCGGGCCGTGGCGGCCGGACTCCGACCCGAGCGCTCCTGGAGCGGACCGGCCGTGTCCTGTACGCCCGTCGGGCCACCGGTCGGCCGCCCCGCCACGAACCGCTGGCAGGGCGGTCACTCCGCCCGTTCCGCACCCGCCTGACCGGCCCGATCGAGTCGGGTCGCCACGTCCCGGGCCCGGGGCGAGGCCAGCGACACGAACGCCGCCAACGCTTCCGTCAGATGCTGCCGGGCGGTGGCCACGTCCCCCCGTCGCTCGGCGATCTCACCAAGCAGGGTAAGGGCCTCCGCCCGTTCGTTGGCCGAGCCGAGTGCGGTCATCCGGTCGGCAGCGTCGGCGGCCGCACGCTCGGCCGCGTCGAGGTCACCGCCGCCCAGGTGGGCGCTGGCCAGGCCGATGGACACCCGGGCGGCGTTGTACGGATCGACTTCCCCGAGATCGGTGAAGATCTTCCTCGCCTCGGCCAGCAGCGATAGGGCTTCCTCCGTCCGACCCGACCGGGTCCGGAGGGCAGCAAGGTTGACACAGGTCAGGCCGACGCTACGCGGTTCGCCCAGCGCGCGGTTCTCCGCGAGGACGTCCACCAGCAGTCGGCCTGCCTCCTCCTCACGACC
Source organism: Micromonospora pallida (assembly GCF_900090325.1). Taxonomy (NCBI): domain Bacteria; kingdom Bacillati; phylum Actinomycetota; class Actinomycetes; order Micromonosporales; family Micromonosporaceae; genus Micromonospora; species Micromonospora pallida. The sequence continues at coordinate 4,557,458 of NZ_FMHW01000002.1, forward strand.
GGTCTCCAGGTAGAGCGACGCGAGCCCCTCTCGCGCGTCGATCCCGCCCCGCACGTCACCGGCCTCCCGGTACCGTTCCACAGCGGCCCGACCGTGCAGTTCCGCGTCGTCGTACGCCCCCACCCGCATGGACGCCCTGCTCAACCGCTTGAGCATGTCCGCCTCCGCCCAGATGTTCCCCCACGCCCGCGCCGCCGCCACACCCCTCCGGTCGACCTCGAGACGGAGCTGGTAGTTCTTCACGTAGAGCAGGAGCGGCCAGAGCGCGTCGGAGAGCAGCCACGCCAGCTCCGGATATCCGTTGTCGAGTGCGGCCCGTCCGGCCTGCACGAGGTTCGCCTGCTCCCGGGTAAGCCACGCGAGCGCCTCGGCCCGGTCGGTGAACTCTGGTACGACTCCGAGCGGCTGCCGAAACGTGTACGGCAGCCGACGCCGGTAGGGGGTGACGGCCTGGTCGGCGTTGCGGGCGGCGGCCAGGTAGTACTCGAGGATCGTGAGCAGTGCGGCCCGCCGGTCGACCGGGTCGTCCGACTTCTCGGCGGTCTCTCGCGCGTGCAGACGCAGCAGGTCGTGGAAGCGGAACCGCTCCTCGTCGATCTCCTCCAACAGACTCACTCCCAGCAACTCGCCCAACACGTCAAAGGTCACGGTGCGCGCCACTCGGTCCGCGCCGACCAACGCGGTGGCCAGTCCCGGCCCAAAGTCGTTGCCCGGATGCAGCGACAGCCGCCGGTAGAGGGCGGCGGCCTGCGGGCTGAGATCCCGGTAGGAGACGTCGAAGACCGTGCGGACCGGAACGTCGTCCGGACCGGCAAGTCGGGTCAACCGCTCGTTCTCGTCGGCGAGGTCCGCGACCATGGTGCGGACCGAGAGGAAGGGCCGGGCTGCCAGCCGACCGGCCGCCACGGTGAGCGCCAAGGGCAGGCCGCCGCACAGTTCCGCGAGTTCACCGGCGGATCGGCCCTCCCGGTCGATGCGGACGTCCCCGACGACCCGACTGAGCAGCCGCATCGAGTCGGCAGGCGGCAGCGGTCGCACGTCCACCATGCGGGCACCGTCGGCGACCAGACCGGTCAGTCGACGCCGACTCGTCACCAGCACGACCGAGGCGGACGTGGGCAGCAACGGCCTCACCTGTGCCGCCGAGTAGGCGTCGTCGAGCAGCAGGAGCAGGGGCGTGTCCGCAGTGACCGTCCGGTAGAGCGCGGTCCGCTCGGCGAGGGAGCCCGGGATCTGCTCCGACGCCAGCCCCAGCGCGCGCAGGAACGCACCCAGTGCGTCACCTGGGTCGAGTGGACCGGTCGCGCCGTACCCGCCGAGGTCGACGTAGAGCTGGCCACCTGGGAAGCCGGCCCGCACCTCGTGTGCCCACCACCGGGCCAGCGCCGACTTGCCCACCCCTGCCGGACCGCACAGCATCACCACGGACCCGGCATCGGTTCCGGTGAGCCGGCTCAGCGCGGCGATCTCTTGGGTTCGGCCAGCCAGGTGCGCCGGGCGCGGCGGCAGCTGTCGGGGCGCCGGCGGGGGTAACGGCCCGGTGTGGAGGTGCACCCCGCCATGGATGGCCGCCGACTGGACGACCGGACCGGTCACCGTCCCGGAGAGGTCGTTGCGTACCGCGGGTCGGGTCGTCCTGCGGTCGTCTCGGGCGTCATCCAATCTCCGGGCCCCTTCGCGGTCGGCGTACAGGTGGTCCGGTCAGAAGACGATGTCGCCGCTGATGTCGCGCGCCTGCACGACCTTTTCGGCAGTGCCGCTGAAGTCGTTCGTGACGTCACCCGGCGCGGCCGACAAGCGTGCCTGCACCGACCGCCACTCGGCCCGGACTGCCGCGTCGAAGGCAGGGTCGACCGCCATCGTCCTGGCCAGCGCGTCGGCCAACACGGCATGCCGGTCATAGTCGTCGGGGTTCACCACGGCGGCCTCCAGCGCCGCCGACTCCTCGGTCCCCTCCCCGAAGCGGGAGCGGACCATCCGGTACAGGGCACCGATGGCGTCCCGGCCACCGGAGAAGAGAACCTCCGCACCCTTGGCTGCCAGCGCGGTGGCGACGGCAAGGACAAGCTGATCCGGCATGAAGACCCCCACACGTCCACGGCTCGGTCGCGAAAGATCGCCGTGCATCGATCGCGTGACCGCCAGATTACCGTCCGGGATCAACAACGGAAACGGGAAGCAGAAGAGCGACAACCGGACGACAGGCAGACAGGCAGCCACCGCCACGACGCCCATGGGATCGGCTCCTGGTTATGCGTACTTTACATCCGTCAAAATCAGATAATTGACCAGAATAGATGCCTAAATGATCATCGACGGCACCCCGGCGATGCCCAGCCAAGGAGGTCGCCTAAGATCATCTTGACCCTCTTCAGGGGCTTGGCAGTCGCCAAGATTCCGAGATGCATCAATCGAGGAGCCACGTTGGCCCACGTGCACGCCGAGTTCGCCAACCTCACCTACGCACTCTCCGCCGGCTTCGATCTGGGCACAGAGTGGATGAAATGGGTGGCTGCCATAGCGGAAGCTCTCAGCTGACCGCGTGGAACGTGGAGATGCCCCCGGCGTCGCCGGGGGCATCTCCACGTTCCACGGCGTTCGACATGCCCAACGCCCCGGAACGGGCGAGGTAACGGGCTGCGAGAAAACATCTCGCTGCCGACCGGCGCGGCGCGCAACGCCGTCGACCGTCCAGTGGGATCTGACGGCCATGCAGCGGGCGCCGGGGAGGCGGCGGACTATCGGCCTCCCTGACGGGTGAAAGTCAAACACGACAAGCGCGGCGGCCTCACCGCCGCACTACGGATCGCCGCATCGAGGGCTGAACGGCTACCAGGCCGACTGGTAATCCGGAGGTGGCACCACACGCCGGTACGCCACACTGGCCGGCATGTCCGCACCGGTAAGCAGCGTCGCCGAAGTCTCCGATCTGGTACGCGCCGGCCGTACCCCCGAATTTTTGTTTTTCTGGGGTCACCGGCCACGGCGCGACGGCAGCGTCGGCCCCAGCTGCCTGAGCCAGTGGTGGCCGGCGTCGTTCACCGTCGACGGGCTGGCGTTCGCCACCGCCGAGCACTACATGATGTGGGCCAAGGCCATGCTCTTCGGCGACCACGCGATCGCCGGGAAGGTGCTCACGGTGGAGCACCCGAACGCGGCCAAGACCCTCGGCCGGCGGATCACCGGCTTCGACGAGCAGACCTGGCAGGAGCACCGGTTCGACATCGTGGTGGCCGGCAACCTCGCCAAGTTCGGCCAGCACCCCGACCTGGGGGCGTTCCTGCTCGGCACCCGGGATCGGGTGCTGGTCGAGGCGAGTCCGGTCGACCGGATCTGGGGCATCGGCCTGGCCGCCGACGACCCGGCCGCCGGTGATCCCGACCGGTGGCGCGGACCGAACCTGCTCGGCTTCGCGCTGATGCGGGTCCGCGCCACGCTACGGGAGCGCGCGGACCTCGGCAGGTAGCCACACTGCCGGAGCGGATGCCTCTTGCCGGCCGAGCTATCCCGGCCACCATCGGAAGCCCGACAGGAGGCTCTTCCCGGCCGGACGCCTCCACTAACGTCGATGTCCTCTATGGATCGGCGCCAACGGCAGCAGGGAGGATCCCGTGCTGACGCGTGACAGGGTGATCGCGGCGGGGGTCGCCGTGCTCTGCGGTCTCGGGGTGGCCGCCCCACCCGTACGGGCGGAAGTGGCCAGCACAGAGACCTCCGCCACCGTCGACACGGCGGACGCGCGGTTCCACGACCGGCCGATCGCCGACGCCGAGACCGCCCAGCGACTGGCCGACGAGTACTGGACGCCCGAGCGGATGCGGGCGGCGACCCCGCTGGACATGCCGGCCGGCGGCGAGGTCATGCCCGGGGAGGAGGCCGATCGTCCGGGTCGGATCGGGCCGCCCCGTACCGGCGCCGAACCGGCCGGCCCGCGCGCGGCCGCGCCCTCCGGCGGGGCGCAGACCCAGTCGGTCAACGCCTCGCCCGGGGTCGGCAAGGTGTTCTTCAGCAGCAAGGTCACCGGCGAGGACTTCCAGTGCTCGGCAGCGGCGGTGAACAACCCGACCGCGAACCTGGTGGCCACGGCGGGGCACTGCGTGCACCCCGGGGACGGCTCGAACAACTGGTACATCAACTGGGTCTACGTGCCGCTGTACAACGACGGCCCGACCCCCAAGCCGTACGGGACCTGGGCCGCCCGCACGTTCACCTCCGTGGAGGGGTGGACGAAGTGGAACTACCTCTGGTGGGATTTCGCCTTCGTCACCATGTACCCCCGTAACGGGCAGAAGCTGGTGCACCAGACCGGCGGCAACGGCATCAGCTTCAACCAGTCGAAGACGATCCCGATCCTCCTGCTCGGCTACCCGGGCCTGCCACCGTACGACGGCCAGATCCAGCACTACTGCCAGGGCACGATGCAGGTCGCCGGGGCGCAACGGGTAAAGCTGCCCTGCCCGATGAGCAAGGGTGCCAGTGGTGGACCGTTCCTCCGGCAGTACGACAACACACTCCGCTACGGGTTCGTGAACTCGGTGATCTCGTACCAGTTCTCCGGCAACCTCTACGGGCCGTACTTCGAAGAGGACGTCGCCGACATCTACGACTCGGTCAAGAACGTGCCGTGACCGCTGCCGCTGGCAGCCGTGACGTCGCCGCCGGCAGACCGGATCCCCGGTCTGCCGACGCACGCCGCGTAGCGGCCGGCGAGGGAAGCCGGTCCGCCGTCACCGTCCGCGCGGACCAGCCCGTCCGCTCACCGCGCCGGTTCAGGGTCTCCACCCCGGCTGATCCGCAGGGTCAGCACGTCGGTCCGGACGGTGAATTGCCCGTGGAACAGGGCCACCCCGCCGGACCCGTACCCGATCTGGGTCGCGGTGACCAGCGGATGTCCGACCGCCACGCCGAGCCGGGCGGTGGCCTGCTCGTCGGCGAGCACGGCGGTGAGTTCGATCTCGGCTCGGCGTACCGGCATGCCGGTCGCGCTGGCCAGAAACTCGAACATGTCCAGGTCGATGCTGAGCAGCCCGGACGGGTCGAGGTCCCGGCCGTCGAAGCGCAGCGGCAGGTGGTCGCGGATCCAGGCCGCCGGAACCCCGTCCACGGCGAAGAGCCGGTCCACCCGCCACACCGGTGAGTCCGGCGGCACGCCGAGCACCGTGGCGCAGCCGGGCGGGCACTTCGCCCGGCTGACCGCCGCGTCCTGGAGGGTCGGACGGTGCCCCGAGGCGGTGATCCGGTCCCGCAGCGCGGTGACGTCGCCGATCGACACCGGCACCCGCTCGACACCGTCGTGCACGAAGGTGCCGATGCCCCAGGTCCGGGTCACCACGCCCTCGCCGGCGAGCTGCCCCAGCACCTCGCGCACGGTGGCCCGGCTGACCTCCAGCCGGTCGGCCAGGTCCCGCTCGTTGGGCAGCTTGTCGCCCACACGGAACTCACTGCCGATGAGTTCCCGTAGCCGACTGTGCGCGGCCTGTAGCGCGGTCTCGCGCCGTCCCATCCGCCCCCACCTCATCGCTGTCCGCCGCCGGGCCGCGGCCTACGGAGTGTAGTTCGCCTGTGTTACCAGACCTGCCCGGCCCGTCAGGGCGCGTTACCAGACCTGTTCGAGCACCCGGACCGTGTTGCCGCCGATGACCTTGGCAATCTCGTCGTCCGAGTAGTCGTGCTTCACCAGCCAGCCGACGATGTTGCCGAACGCCTCGCCCGGGTTCTCCACGCCGGCGACGTACTCCACCCGGGGGTGCTCCGGCCGGTCGCCCGCGTCGTGCGCGTAGTTGCCGGCGTAGGTGTTGTGCACCCCGACGTGGTCGCCGAACATCGTGTCCGGACCGAACGTGACGTGGTCGATGCCGACCAGGTCCACGCAGTACGTGAAGTGGTCCATCACCGACTCGATCGAGTGGTGCGGGTGCTCCGCCGACAGCGTGGTGTGCGGGGCCGCCTCGATGCCGATCACGCCACCCCGCTCCGCGCAGGCCCGGATCACGTCGTCCGGCTTCATCCGCGGCGTCTTCCACACCGAACGGGCCCCGGCGTGGGTGATGAACACCGGCACCTGGCTGGCCTCGATCACGTCCAGGCAGGTCTGGTCGCCGGAGTGTGAGATGTCGATGGCGATGCCGAGCCGGTTCATCCGGTCCACCGCGCGCCGCCCGAAGTGGGTCAGGCCGCCGTCGTGCCGCTCGGAGAGGCCACCGCCGAGCATGTTGGCCTGGCTGTACGCGATGCCGAGCTGACGGACGCCGAAGCCGTACAGAATGTCGATCCGGTCCAGCTCGTTCTCGATCGGGCTGCAGCACTCCAGCCCCGCGACGAGCGCCAGCCGGCCGTCCCGCTTGGCGGCGTGGATGTCGGCCAGCGAGGTGGCCAGGAAGACGTGGTCCTGCTTGTAGAGGTCACTCATCCGCATCCCGAGGGCGTAGACGAGGTCGTTCCACTTCCAGCCGTTCTCGCTGGTCACACAGGACGCGCCGGCCATGAAGTTGTCGAAGACGGCGGTCAGCCCGGAGCGGGACAGCCCCTCGTAGCCGGTGCGCTGCCGCGCGGTGCGGTTGTACGCGCGCAACTCCCGGACGTCCTCGGGGAGGATCACCGGGTGCTCGTGCAGGGAGATCGCCACGTGCTCGGTGAGCAGCCGGCCGACCCGCTCTCGCTGGGCGTCGCTGAGCCCGAGGTCGTGTTCGGGCACCCGACCGACCTCCTGGGCCAGCTCGAAGACCCGGTAGTCGGTGTGCGGCTCGAGGTACGAGTAGGACCGGTGCCCCTGGTAGCGGGGGGCGGGTTCTTGCAGCAAGACACCTTCTCCTTGGGAACGGTCGCCGGGCGCTACGCGGCCAGCGGATAGTGGCAGGCGACCGGGTGTTCGCCGGACGCCAGCGGCGGTTCGGTGGTGGCGCAGGTCTCGGTCGCCTGCCAGCAGCGGGTCCGGAACCGACAGCCCGAGGGCGGGTTCACCGGGCTGGGTGGGTCGCCGGCCAGCAGGATCCGCTGGCGCTGTCCGCGCGCCGCCGGCTCCGGCACCGGTACGGCCGAGAGCAGCGCGCTGGTGTACGGGTGCCGGGGCGTGTCGTACAGGCTGTGCTCCGGTCCGGTCTCGACCAGCTTGCCGAGGTACATCACCGCCACCCGGTCGGAGATGTGCCGGACCACGGAGAGGTCGTGGGCGATGAAGACGTACGCCACGCCCAGCTCCTCCTGGAGCCGTTCGAGCAGGTTGACCACCTGGGCCTGGACCGAGACGTCCAGCGCGGAGACCGGCTCGTCGCAGACGATCACGTCGGGTTGCAGGGCGAGCGCCCGGGCGATGCCGATCCGCTGCCGCTGCCCGCCGGAGAACTGGTGCGGGTAGCGGTCGAGGTGCAGGTGCGGGTCGAGGCCGACCAGTTCGAGCAGTTCCCGCACCCGGTCCAGCCGGCGACGCTTGTCCAGCACGTCGGGGTGGATCTCGAACGGCTGGAGCAGGATCTCCCGGATGGTGCGTCGCGGGTTCAGCGAGGTGTACGGGTCCTGGAGCACGATCTGGATCCGTCGGCGCAGCGCCCGCAGGTCCCGGCCCCGGACCTTGTGCACCACCGAGGTGCCGAACGTGACCGCGCCGGCGGTGGGCTGTTCCAGCCCGACCAGCATCCGGGCCAGGGTGCTCTTGCCGCAGCCGGACTCCCCGACCACCCCGAGGGTCTCGCCCCGGCGCAGGTCGAAGGAGACCCCGTCGACGGCCCGGACCACGCCCCCGGAGGTGAACGGGATCCGGCCCTTGACCGGGAAGTGCTTGACCAGGTTCTCGACCCGCAGCACCACGTCGTCAGCGGGTGGCACCGAGCACCTCCTCGTGGTGGTGGCAGGCGCTGGCCCGACCGGCGGGCAGCGTCTCCAGTGGTGGCAGGGTCGCCCGACACACATCGGTGACCCGGGGCAGCGCAGGTGGAACGGGCAGCCGGTGGGGAGCCGGGCCGGATTGGGCGGGGCGCCGGGGATGGCGTAGAGGACGTCGTCGCGCCGGTCCACCCGGGGCATCGAGGCGAGCAGCCCCTCGGTGTACGGGTGCGCCGGGCCGGCGAAGATCTGCTCGACGCTGCCCCGTTCGACGATCCGGCCGGCGTACATCACCGCCACGTCGTCGGCGACCTCGGCGACCACCCCGAGGTCGTGGGTGATCAACAGCAGGCCCATCCCGCTGTCCCGCTGGATCTCCGCGAGCAGCTCCATCACCTGGGCCTGCACGGTGACGTCGAGGGCGGTGGTGGGCTCGTCGGCGATCAGCAGGTCCGGCTCCAGGGAGATCGCCAACGCGATCATGATGCGTTGCCGCATCCCGCCGGAGAACTGGTGCGGGTAGTCCCGGATACGGTCCTTCGCGGCCGGGATCCGTACCCGGTCGACCAGCTCGATCGCCCGGCGGCGGGCGTCCGACCTGGACATCCCCGGCGGACCCGCAGCACCTCCATGAGCTGGTGGCCGACGGTGAAGACCGGGTTCAGCGCGGCCATCGCGTCCTGGAAGACCATGCCGATCTCCTCGCCGCTGACCCGGTCGCGCTGCTTACGGGGCAGGGTGAGCAGTTCCCGGCCGCGCAGCCGGACCGCGCCGGTGACCCGGGCCGGCGGGGTCTCCAGGATGCCCATCACCGCCTGCGCGGTGACGCTCTTGCCGGAGCCGGACTCACCGAGGATGGCCAGGGTCCGGCCGGACTCGACCTCCAGGGAGACCCCGTTGACCGCGCGCACCGGCCCGGTCGGGCCGGGGAACTCCACCCGCAGGTCGGCGACCTCGAGCAGGGTCATCGCAGCACTCCGGCCTCGGCGAGGAAGTCGCGCACCACCCGCTGGAACAGCTCGGGCTCCTCCAACTGCGGGGAGTGCCCGGACTTCTCGAAGACCACCAGCCGGGCGTCCGGGATCAGGTCGGCGATGACCTGCGAGGCCGCCACCGGGGTACGCCAGTCGTGGCGGCCCACGGTGACCAGGGTCGGGCAGGTGACCGTGGGCAGTTTCGGCTTCAGGTCGTACCGGGGCATGTTCTGCCCGAAGGCGGCGTTGTGCGTCCGGTAGTGGAACCGGGTGGCGGCGAGCTTCGCCGCGTCCTTGGCCGGGTCGTGCTGGTGGTCGTAGAGGGGCAGGATGCCCTTCCAGTACTCGCGCAGCTGCTCGTTGCTCTCGAACCGGCCGGTGCCGATCCGCTCGATGATCCACTCCGGAATCACCGACCGGTCGGTGCTGCGGGCCCGCTCGACGGCGAGGTGGTCGTGGGCGGTGTCGGCGGCGGTGTCCCGCAGGACCAGCGCGGAGACCCGGTCCGGGTGAGCGACGGCGTACTCCATCGCGATGAACCCGCCGTACGAGCCGCCGGCCATGACGATCTTCTCGTAGCCGAAGTGCTCCCGGATGGCGTCCACGTCGGCCACCCACTGCTCGTGGGTGAACGGCTCGTCGTCGCTGGACTCGCCGGAGCCCCGGGCGTCGAAGACGATGACCCGCATCCGGTCGGCGAACGGGCCGAACGAGCGCTTCGGCTCGTTACGGGAGCCCAGGCCGGGCGCGCCGTGGTGGACGATCATCGCGGGTGCGTCGGTCGGGCCGAACGCCTCGACGACCAGTTCCGCTCCGTTGATCTTCATCGGACCCCCTCGAGGATGTTCGACGCCAGGTCGCGCGGGTAGCCGGTGAGTCGACGCGGGCCGTCCGCCTCGACCAGGACGGTGTCGGAGATGCGGTAGCCGGCGTGGCCGGGAACGTAGACGCCGGGCTCGCTGGAGAGCAGCATCCCGGGGGCGAGCACGGTGTCGTCGCCGTCCTCGACCCACGGGGCCTCGTGGTTCTGCAACCCGATGCCGTGCCCCTGCCGGTGCCGGATGTACTCGCCCAGCCCGTGCCCGCGCAGCACGTCCAGGCAGATCCGGTTGACCTCGGCGCAGGTCCGGCCGGCGATCATCGCCTGGGTGCCGACCTCCTGCGCCTCCCGGTCAGCCTCGTAGTAGCGCACCTGCTCGGCGGTGGGCTCGCCGACGACGAAGGTGCGTTCGCTCTCCACGAACCGGCTGGCCACCGCCGCGCCGAGGGAGAGGATCAGGGTGTCGCCGGGCTGGAGCCGCCGCCGGGTCGGCAGGCCGTGCGGCAGGGCCGAGTTCGGGCCGGCGTAGACCAGGCCGCCGGCCAGCTTGGTGGTGTAGACGACCATGTCGTACTCGGCGTACATCCGGTCGGTGCCGTACCCGATGACGTGCCGGGCGATCTCGTCCTCGCGGGGCAGCGGTCCCCCGCCGGCCAGCGCCTCCTCGATCAGCGCCCGGCCCGCGCCGAGCATCTCGTCGCAGATCCGCGCGGCGGCCTCGTGGAACGGGATCTCCTCGGGAAACTTCCGCAGCCGCAGCCGGGCGACCGCGTCGGTGGTCTCCAGGGTGGCGCCGGTGATCGCCGTCGACAGGGCCCGGAACGCGCCGACCGACACCCCGGCGCCCACCCCGATCCGCCGGGCGGGGCCGCCGCGCCGGGACAGCGCCGTGGCGAGGGTCTGCTCGGCGGTGACCACGCCCGGGAACTCGAAGTAGCTGACGGTTTCCAGGGTCACGCCCTGCTGGGCGGCGTACTCCTCGTCGAGGCGCGGGATGACCAGCAGCGGGTCACCCTCGCGCGGCATCCAGAGGTAGACCGGGCGTTCGGTGGCGATGTAGAAGAAGCCGCTGAGGAAGGCGACGTCCGCCGGGGACGTGGCCAGGAAGCCGTCCAGGCCACGCTCGTCGAGCGCCTCGCCGAGCCGGGTCCGGACGCTGGTGTAGAAGCTCTCGGGCAGTCGCATGGGTCAGCCTCCGTTGCGCCGGGGGTCACGGGTGTCGTTGAACCGCATGCCGGCGACGGTCGCCGCGAGCACCAGCAGCAGGATCGCCAGGGACGGGAAGAGCGTCTGCCACCAGGCGATCGCGATCACGCCGCTGCGCTGGGCGTTGAGCAGGATGCGACCCCAGGACCAGGCGTCCGGGTCACCGAGGCCCAGGAAGCTCAGCCCGGCCTCGGAGATCACCGCCCGGGAGGCGGTGAGCAGCACGCTGACGATCACCAGCGAGACGACGGCGGGCAGGATCTCCCGGGTGACGATCCGCCAGCCGGTGGCCCCGAGCACCCGGGCCCCGTCGATGTACGGCATCGCGCTGATCACCAGGCCCTGCGACCGGATCAGCCGGGCCACCTCGGGCCAGGCGAAGAACCCGATGATCAGGGTCAGCGTCCAGACACTGGGGTTCACCACCGCAGCCAGCATGATCATCAGCGGCAGGGTGGGCAGGGCCAGCATCACATCGGTGATCACGGTGGAGACCGCGTCGATCCGCCGGAAGTACGCCGAGGCCAGCCCGATCGCGGTGCCCAGCACGATCGCGATCACCGAGGCCGCCAGGCCGATCACCAGGCTGGTCCGGGTGCCCCAGACCACCTGGGCGAAGATGTCCTGCCCGAGGTCGTCGGTGCCGAACCAGTGTGCCCCGGACGGGGGTTGCAGCACGTCCGGGCCGGCACCGCTGGGCTCATCGGCGATCAGCGGCGCGAAGACCGCCAGCACCACCATCACGACCAGCACCAGTACGGACAGCGCCGCGGAGGGCTGGCGCAGGTAGCCGTACCAGGACCGCCGGACGGGGGCCGGGGCGACCGGCGGCACCGCCTGCTCGGTCAGCACGGGGGCGCTCACAGCGTCCTCCCTTCAGGGGTGGGGGTGGTGGTCACCGGGCTGGCCTTCCGTTCGCGACTGCGGGGCTCCGCTCCGCTGCACTCCTCGCGCTTCACAGGCGAATCCGGGGGTTGAGGACGGCGTAGAGCATGTCGGTCAGCGCGTTGGCGAAGACCACGGTGACGGCGAGCATGATGAAGGCGCCCTGGAGCACCGGATAGTCCTGCTGCCCGACCGCCTCGAAGATCAGCCGGCCGACCCCCGGGTAGGCGAACACCGTCTCGGTGAGCACCGCGCCGCCGACCAGGGTGCCCAGTTGCAGACCCATCAGGGTCAGCGCCGGCAGGATCGCGTTGCGCAGGCCGTGCTTCCAGACCCGCCGGGTGGCGGACAGTCCCCGGGCCTGGGCGGCCCGGATGTAGTCCTCGCCGAGCACCTCGATCATGTTGGTGCGCAGGGTCAGCGCGTACGGGCCGAGCTGCACCAGCACCAGCGACAGCACCGGCAGCACCAGGTGGTGCAGCAGGCTCAGGTAGGCCGCCGCGCCCCGGGTGTCCGGGTCGATCGCCCCGCCGATCGGGAACCAGCCGAGCCGGGCGCCGAGGAAGACCAGCAGCAGCATGGCGACGCTGGGCACGAAGAGCGCGTGCCCGCCGATGCCGAGCGCCTGGAGCGTACGGTCCACCCAGCTGCCCCGGTGCACGGCGGCCCAGACGCCGATCGGGATGCCGACGGCGATGGTGATGACGAACGCGCTGCCGGCGAGGAGCAGCGTCCACGGCAGCCGGTCGACGATGATGTCGGTGACCGGCGCGATCTGCCGGAACGAGATGCCCAGGTTGCCCTGGAGCAGTTCACGCAGGTACGACACGTACTGCTCCCACAGCGGACGGTCCAGGCCGTACGTCTTGAGCAGCGCCGCCTGCATCTCCGGCGTCATGTCCCCCTCGACCATCAGGGTCGTGGGGTCCCCCGGCAGCAGCCGGAGCAGGAAGAACGTCGAAGTGATCGCAATCCACACGGTCAGGACGGCCTTCAGTGCCCGACTGAGCACGAAACGCGCCACGGGGGACCCCTCCTTTCCCTCTGGTTGGGGTTACTTGGCCGGCTTGACCTGGGCCAGCGAGTACGCGGTGACCATGCCGAGCAGGTCCGACGGCGACGGGGCGAAGCCGGTGAACTTGTCGGCGTTGTAGGCGAACTGGAAGTTCTCCACGTACAGCGGGGTCAGGTACGCCTGCTCGTGCACGACCTTGTCGATGTTCTTGATCTTGGTCTTGAACGCCTCGGGGTCGGTGGTGCCGGCCGCGTCGTTGATCAGCTTGTCCAGCTCGGGCGACTCGAGCAGGTTGTAGTTGATGCCACCCGGGTTGCTGGACAGGTAGGTGCTGCGGAGCTGGTCCATCGGGTTGTCGAACACACCCCACTGCGAGGCGTCGATGTCGTACTCACCGCTCTTGGTGCGGGAGAGGAACGTGTTCCGCTCGACGCACTCGTTCTCCAGCTTGATGCCGGCCTTGGCGGCGCTCTCCCGGAAGAGCTGCACCACCCGGGTGATGTTCGCGTTGGACTGGTCGCAGGCCACGCCGAAGGCCAGCTCGTCGAAGAAGCCGTCGCCGTTGCCGTCCTTGTAGCCGGCCGCGGTCAGCTTCGCCTTCGCGCCCGCCGGGTCGAACGGGTACGGCTGGATCTCGGTGTTGTCGTAGTCGGCGAAGATCGGCGAGATCGGGCCGACCATCTCCTGGGCGTCGCCCTGGAGTACCGCCGAGATGATCGACTTGGTGTCCACCGACATCGACAGCGCCTGCCGGACCGCCTGGTCGGCCAGCTGCTTGTTCTTCATGTTGTAGGTCAGGTGGGCGAAGCCGAGCGCGCCGACCTTCTCCATCTTGATCTTCGAGTCACCCGCGAAGGTCTTCGCCGCCGACACCGGCACCGGGGTGCCCATCAGGTCGATGTCGCCGTTGCGCAGCGCCAGCATCATCGTGTTCACGTCCGGGTAGACCCGGTACTCGACCTGGCTGACGGCGGCCTTGCCGTCGGGGGCAAGCGGGTAGTTCTCGTTGCGCTTCATCACGTAGCGCTGGCCCTTGGTCATGCTCTCCAGCACGAACGGCCCGGCCCCGACCCAGTTCGAGTCGTTGGCGAACTTGGACAGGTCGCCGGCCTTCTCGAAGACGTGCTTCGGCACGACCGACATCCAGAAGCCGACGCCCTCGGCGAACGGCGCGTACGGCTGGGACAGGTGGAACTTGACCGTGGTCGCGTCCGGCGCCTCGATCGACTCGACCCAGGTCAGCTTCGCCGCGACGTTGCCGAGCTTGTACTTCATGATCTGCTCGGCGCTGAACTTGACGTCGTCGGCGACCACCGGCTTGCCGTCGGTCCACTTGAAGTCGTCGCGGAGGACGAACACCGCGGTCTTGCCGCCGTCCTCGTAGCGGTACTCCTTGGCCAGCTCCGGGGACTTCTTCGCGCTCTCGTCGATCCGCAGCAGGTGCGGGTACATCGCGTTGAGGATCCAGGAGTCGGTCTTGCTCAGGGACTGGAGCGGGTTGAAGTTGCTGACGTCCGTGGTGGTGCCGATCCGCAGCACCGAGGCGTCCGACGAGCTGCCGGAGGAGGACGAGTTGCCCTCGTTCAGACTGCACCCGGAGACACCCAGCGTGGCCGCCACGCCGAGCGCGACAGCGAGCCGCCACCGACCCTTGACTGTCTTTTTCACCAAACCTCCCGAAGAACCCGGATGATGTTGCCGCCGATGACCTTGGCGATGTCGTCGTCGGAGTAACCGTGTGTGACGAGCCACCCGACGATGTTGCTGAAGCACTCGGCCGGGTTCTCCATGCCGCTCACGTACTCGACCCGGGGGTGGTCCACGACGCCGTGGGCCTTCCCGATCGCCAGGTGCTGGGTGAAGCTGTCGTGCAGCCCGACGTGGTCACCGAAGTTGGTGTCCGGGCCGAACGCCACGTGGTCGATGCCGACCAGCTCCACGCAGTACGTGAAGTGGTCCATCACCGACTCGATGGAGTGGTGCGGGTGGTCCGCCGAGAGGGTGGTGTGCGGAGCGGCCTCGATGCCGATCACGCCACCCCGTTCGGCGCAGGCCCGGATCACCTCGTCCGGCTTCATCCGGGGGGTGTTCCAGACCGTGCGGGCACCGGCGTGGGTGATGAACACCGGCACCCGGCTGGCCTCGATCACGTCCAGCGAGGTCTGGTCGCCGGAGTGTGAGATGTCGATGGCGATGCCGAGCTTGTTCATCCGGTCGACCGCGCGCCGCCCGAAGTGGGTCAGGCCGCCGTCGCGGTCCTCGGAGAGGCCGGAGCCGAGCATGTTCGCCTGGCTGTAGGCGATGCCCATCTGGCGTACGCCGAAGCCGTAGAGGATGTCGATCCGGTCCAGCTCGTTCTCGATCATCGTGGCCGCTTCCAGGCCCGCCACCAGGGCGATCTGGCCGTTCCGCTTGGCCTCGAAGATCTGGTCCAGGGTGGTCGCCACCACCACGTGGTCCTGCTTGGCGACATCGGCGAAGCGCAGACCGATGTCGTAGATGACGTCGTCCCACTTCCAGGCGTGCTCGCTGGTCACGCAGCCGGTGCCGTTCATGAAGTTGTCGAAGACCGCGGTCATGCCGGAGCGGGCCAGGCCCTCGAAGCCGAACGAGTTGCGGCCGGTGCGGTTGTAGTCCCGCAACTGCGACACGTCGGCGGGCAGGATCTTCGGGTGTTCGTGCAGCGAGATGGCCATGTGCTCATGGAGGAGCCGGGTGACCCGGGCACGCTGGTCGTCGTCCAGGCCCAGGTCGTATTCGGGCACCCGACCGACCTGGGGCGGCAGCTCGAAGACCTTGTAGTCGACGTGCGGCGTCAGGTAGTCGAAGGACCGGTATCCGGCGTAGCGGGGGGCGGGTTCCTGCACTCGTCAACTCACCTCGTCCGATAGAGGTCTGAGGCATGAGGTCTGACCTCATGCCTCCCGGACGCTAGCCGAGCAGAGAACCCCTCGGGAATACCTCGTGACCTGACCGTTACCAAAGACGCCAGCATTTCCGCAGGTCAGCGCGAGGTTTACGCCGATTCACGACGCGCGGCCCAGCCCGACCAGCCCCGGACACCCGACCACCACCCCACCGAACGGCGGATAACGGGGCTGCGGAGGCCCGCAGAGCCAAGGCAAAGGTCAGACCATTGCAGGGAGAGGTCCGAACTGTTGCCCACGGGTTACCCAGGCCGCCGATCGGCCGGGCCCGGCCCGTCCGGGGCGACCGGATACCGTGTCCGGACGCGTCGATGGGAAGGTGGCAGGGCATGCGGCTGCACGTCGGGTGCGCGATGTGGACGCTCAGGTCGTGGCAGGGACGGTTCCTGGCACATCCGCTGCCGTCCCACGAGCGCCTGCGGCACTACGCCGGCTGGTGCGACGCGGTCGAGGGGAACACCACCTTCTACGCCACCCCGACCCGGGACACCGTCGCCTCGTGGGCGCAGCAGACCGACCCCGACTTCCGGTTCGTGGTCAAGCTGCCCAAGGTCGTCACCCACGAGCGGCGCCTCACCGACGTCGACGAGGCGCTGCACGGATTCCTGGACGCGATCGAGCCGCTCGGCCCCCGGGCCCACGCGCTCTGGATCCAGCTACCCGGATCGTTCACCCCGTCCGACGTACCGACCCTGGCCCGGTTCCTCCGCCGCCTGCCCACCACCCACCGGTACGCCGTGGAGGTCCGCCACCCCGCCTTCTTCACCGATCAGCGGGCGACGCACCTCCTCGAGGGGGTACTCAGCGACGCGAACGCCGAGTGGATCCCGTTCGACACCACCGCGTTCTTCCGTACCCCGCCGACCAGCGACGCGGAACGGGACGCCTGGACCAAGAAGCCGCGCATGCCACTGCGGACGCACGCGCTGACCGACCGGCCGATCGTCCGCTACCTGGGCCGCGACGCCACCGAGCAGACAGTCGAGGGCTGGCAGCACTGGATCGACGTCGTCGCCGCCTGGCTGCGCGAGGGCCGCTCCCCCACCGTCTTCGTCCACACCCCGGACAACGCCGACGCGCCCGCGCTCGCCCGCCAGTTCCACGACGAGGTACGGGCCCGCGTACCCGGTCTGGCTCCCCTCCCCGAACCGATCCCGGTCGAGCCGCTGACCCTCTTCTGACGGGTCCGGCAGGCCCCTTTCATCGCCCGACGCCCGGCCCCACCTCCGCGAGGGTAGAAGCACCTGACCTGCGATTACAACTGTCAGTTAGCTGTCATTGACGCAGTGTTCCGAGTCGTGGTGACCTCTGTCACATGAGCGACACGGACGGTCCGCTGGCCTGTCGGTAGTCCCCGCTCACGTCCCGGGCCCGGCCGGCCAACCGATGGACATCACCAGGACCCTGCACGCCCAGAGCGAAGGAGCACGCACATGGCAAACCTCACCGACGGCCTGTACCGGATCAGCATCGACGGCCGGTCCTTCCTCCACAGCTACGACAACCGGATCGTGCTCGCACCCGAGATGGAGGACGACGCACAACTGTGGGAGATTCGCTCCACCGACGACGGTGAACACGTCATCAGCCTGCCCGGCACCGACCAGTACGTGGGCTACGGCAACGAGGATCCGGCACCCATGGAGATCGTCGGCCTCATCCCGCAGCAACGCGGGTGGGCCATCACCCAGGGGCCACGGGAGGGCACGGTCACCATCGGCGCCCCCGGGACACCCCTAACCCTCGGGCCGGCCCCGCTGCTCATCTACCCGCCGATGGTCGCTCTTTCCGGACACAACCGCCTGGACCAGGGCTGGACCCTGCACTCCGCCTGAGCCCGGCCTCGTACCGGGCGGTTGGACTCGTGGGCCGGGGCGGCTTCCCCACCGCACCCGGCCCACGGCTGTCCCCCGCCGCCCGGTGGATCAGCTTCCCGCCGGACGCGTTGCCTTTGCGGTGGTTTCGGGGGTATGCCGGCACGCCGGCCAGCCAGATGACACCTACTAGACGGCGCATAGTACTGGCCGTATTATGTGCCGCATGGTAGCGACAGCAGGAGGGTCGGACGACTCGACCGAGCGGCAGGCCCAGCTAATGCGCGGCTGCCTGGACATGTGCCTGCTTGCGCTGCTCGCCGCCGAGCCGGCGCACGGCTACGAGCTCGTCCACCGACTCGACACCGCCGGATTCGGGACGGTGAGCTACGGCACCGTCTACCCCATGATCACCCGACTGCACCGCTTGGGGCTCGTTGCCAACGCGCTCCAGCCCAGTCCCAGCGGCCCGCCCCGCAAGGTCTATCGACTCACCGACGCCGGCCACGATCGGCTACGCGCATGGCGCGAGCAGTGGGTCCAGTTCGCGAGCGTCGTGAACCACACCCTCGCCGTCCGTCCACCGACTCCAGGAGACGACCATGAGCACGTCGACGTCGCCCGTTGACAACCTCCTCGCCGCCGCAGACCGAGAGTGGCACGCTCTCGGCATCCACCGCCGCGACCGGGCGACTCTCGCCGCCGACCTGCGCAGCGAACTCGATGCGGCAGCCGCCGACGGGCTCGATCCCACAGAACTGCTCGGCACCAACCCCACCCAGTTGGCCCGGAGAATCGCCGAGGAAGCCGGCGTGGAGCGGACCCCACCGCGGTACGGCCCGGTACTCGGCGCTGCGAGTGCGGGCGCGGTGCTCTCCCTCGTCGTGGGATACGTCCTGGTCATCGGCCTGCACCAGGCATTCGTGGCGGCATTCGACCTGCCACGAGACGTGCGCGTACCGGTGTGGCTCGCCGCTGGCGTCTTCTACGGCGGCGTCGCGGCGGTTGTCATCACCGGCGCCGTCCTCGCCGTACGCGTCGCCCTACGCGACGCGCCCCGCATCCGACACACTGCGGCGCGGATGACACTGCTGCTGCCGCTCGCTCTCGCAGCCGGGATCGCCGCTGCGGCCGCATTCGGCTGGTCGCTCAACTTCCCACTAACCCCACTGGCGATCGGGACCGAGGCGACGATCGTCCTCGCCGCCTTCCTTGCAGCAACGGCACTGGCCCGTCGCTGGTCCGTGACGGCGGCGGGGTAGGCCAGCCGCCGCGAGGTCATGGTCTGAGGGAATCCCTACGCTTGCCCTTGACGACTTCGACGCGAGCCCCGGACAGATCAGATGCCCTCATGGTCCGGTGGGTCGGCGGGCTTTCCGTCGGCCCACAGTGATTCGAAGTGCTCGACGTAGCGGTCGAACGCTCCTCCGTCCTGCCCCCGCCGCAGATGCAGCGTCACGGAGTCCTGCCCGAGACCGGCACCGATGTGCGTGGCGACGATGGCTTCGTCGTCAAACACCCACACGGACATAGCGATGTGTCGGTCAGAGAGGCGGACCGGAACGGCCGCGTCGACCTTGTCGATCTCGGCGCGCGTCATCGTAATGCGCGTCGCCAGCGTGAGCGGAGTCGCTTCGACCCGTTCGCGCTCGGCGGTGACCGGGCTGTCCGGATCGCCGAGCAGGAATCGCAGGTCAGCGCCCGCGTTGGCCTTGGCGGCGAGTGTGGCGGCAGCGCCGGGCACCTCCAGCCACAGGAAGTAGCTGGTGTACCCACCGAACCACAGCCGGGAGTTGGCACCCTCGATCGCCTCGCGGAAGACCGATCGCGGGAGATCGGCGCGGCGCGGATAGATACCGACCAGTTCGCGGTCGGTGCCGGTCTTCACAGCGCGTCGTACCAACTCAGGCCACAGCACCCCCACATCTTCACCCAACACTTCGGCTGCCCGGGCGATGACCACCGCTGCCGTGCGCACATATCGACGTCCTCACCTTCAGCGTAGAAGTCGCCGGTCAGGCCCTCAATCACACCATCCCTGGCCCCTCGTCACAGAGCCGCCGCGGTCACGCCACTTCAGTCTTGAGACGGCCGTTGAGGTAGGGCCGGGACGGGCGCTGGAAGCATGCGCCAGAGACGCGGGACTCGACGGTGCGTACGTGTCGGAAGCGTTGCCGACGGTAGTAATCGTGCAGTCGGAGGTTGGTGGTCCAGGCATCCAGTCTCAGCCAGGTCAACCCGGCCTCGTAAGCTCGACCACCAGCCCAGTCGAGAAGCTCGCCGCCAAGGTTCTCACCTGCATGGCCCAGCGGAATCATCATCTTCGCCGCGTACAAGGCGTCTGCCGGGTCATCCTCCGGGTACCACAGCGCCTCAGGAAGCCGGTCCGGCTTCCACAGGCTGTCGACGTCCATGTACGCCGTCAGGGTGATGGTGGCGATCGGTTCGCTGCTGTCCCACACCATCCACGTCTGTCCTGCCGAGACTGTCGACGCAACGGCGGATCGGGGCAGGGGAATCGACCACTGCTCCTCTCCCCTGGCGGCGAGCCACGCCACGCGCTCGCGCCGCCAACTCATGATGATGTCCACATCCCCCAGCCGTGCTGGCGTGATGATCATCTGGCCGCTTCCTCCGGGCGGAACCTGGCAATGATGCGGACGTCGCCGTGAGTGGCGACGATCTGGTTACGGTCGCCGGCGAACACGTTAAACGACACCCGTACCGGGCGCTGCTCTGTGTAGCCGGTGCGGATGTGCAGCAAGATCGGCGTGCCGGGCTGTAACCCGAGGAGATTCGCCTCCTCGGGTGTCGGCATTCGGGAGACGTACTCGTCGTAGTAGGCCGTCTGCTCGTAGCCCCGTTCGGCCAGGAGCCTGGTGGTCCCCTGCGGAACATCCTTCGACGACAGCAACTCACGGACCATCTCCGCCAGGTCCATCGGGTAGTAGGTGTCCTGCAAGGAGGACGCCTGACCGTTGACGTACCGGACACACCGCCGCAGCACCGCGTCCGAGTCCGGCTCGACGTGGAGGCGTTCGGCGAGGTCGGGCGAGAGCGACTGGATCATCAGGAAGAAGTCCTGCGATGCTTCATAACCCTGGGCCTCCACCTCCGACCGCCACGCGTCTGTCTCGGCCATTGGCTGAGCGGGCATCTCGGCGCGGTGAGCGTGGAAGGTCAGGCTCGCCGTCTTCCGGACGATCATGCCGCCGGCACGTCCAGGCACCCTCTGCACCAAGCCCTCATGCACCAGCAGCGCCGTCGCGTCCCGAACCGTGTTACGAGAGACGCCGTACCGCTCTTGGAGCTGAGGCTCGGTCGGCAGCCGATCCCCCTCGCGCAGTGCCCCTGACACGATCTGGCCTCGAAGCTCACTCGCGATCTGGCGGTACTTCGGCTGACTCACGTCGCCGTCCTTCCTGATGTCGTCCCAACCAATCTATCGGTGAGGTCTTGACTACGCCGCACCCGACTGAAATGGTTGGTACCAATCCAATGTTACTGACAGCAAGCTCCTGATCACGTCGCGCGCGGGCGGACGCGGGCAGCATCGACAGGGCAGGGGCCGCCCTGGTCTCGAGGGGGCGAAACGCCGGGAGGGCGGGGTGCGACAGCGCCTGCGGCTCCCGGCCTCGCCAAGAAGGTGGGTGCGTTCGTGGTATTCGGAATCTCGTTGATCTTGCTGGGCGGGTCGGCGTTGAGCTTTCTGCTGGGGCTCGGCGTGCAGATCCAGTCGGCGTGGTGTTCGCGCTGTGGACAGTCCACCGGAGGACTGCACCGGGCGGCGCGGCGGTGACCAGGTCGGCCGGAAAGCAGGACGTCAGCGGCCCATCCCGCGCAGCAAGCCCGCTCGACCGCGTACGTCTTCGTCGGTCCTCGCTCTGCCACCCGTACCCAAGTGGGTGGCCCGTCGGAAGGTGGGTGCGTTCGTGGTTTCCGAGGTAATCGTGGCGGTCGTGTTCGGTGGTCTGCTGCCGGGGTTCCTGCTCGGACTGTTCGCGTTCCGGGTCAAGTCCCGATGGTGTCCGCGCTGCGGCGGGTCCACCGAAGCCCTGCACCACATGGATCAGCGATGATCGCGCCGACCAACCAGGACGGTCGTCGGGATCTGCCGATCGGTCGGCGGGTGGCGCAGTTGCGGGTGCGCCGGGGAATGAGTCAGCAGGTTCTCGCCGACCGGGTCGGCCGGTCGAAGAGTTGGGTGGACAAGGTCGAGCGCGGTGTGCGTACCCTCGATCGGCTCGTGATGATCGAGACGGTGGCTGCTGCCCTCGGCGTCGCCCCCGGCGTCCTGGTCGGCCGGAAGGTCCACCGCGCTCCGGCCACCGACGTCACGGCCGCCGTCGAACGGGTGCGGGAGGCGCTGGCCTGCTACGACACCCCCGGCACCGCCGGCCGCGACTGGCCGCCGTCGCTGGCGGAACTCGACCACCAGGTCGGGTACGCCTGCACGGCGTACCGGCACGCCCACCACCCGCAGGTGCTCCGGATGCTGCCCGGCCTGCTCGCCGCCGCCCGCCACGCCGCCCGCACCGAAGCCTCGACAGCCGGTGCGCGACCGGCCACCGGGCTGCTGGTACGGGTGTACCGGCTCACCGCCCAGACGCTGGTGAAACTCGGCGAGGCGCACCTCGGCTGGCTCGCCGCCGACCGGGCGATGACCACCGCTGCCGGCGACCCACGCCGTACCGCCCGCGCCGCCGTCCCACTGGCGCAGGCGCTCCGCGCGCTGAACCGGGGCCGGCTGGCCACGACCGCCGCCACCACCGCCGCACACCCGCTCGATCCGGCGCCGTCATCCCCGCCGGATGTTCTCGCCCTGGCCGGGACGCTGCTCACCGAGGCCGCCCTCGCCGCCGCCACCTACGCAGACGCCGCCACCGTGGACGACCTGCTCGACCGCGCGGCCCACTTCGCCGCCGCCCACGCCAAGCACCACTGCCACGACAACGACGGGTTCGGGCCGGTCGTGGTCAATCTCGCCTACGCCCTGACCGCCGCCCGCCTCGGCGACAACCACCTCGCCATCGCCCTCCACCAGCACGCCACCAGCGGCGACGCCTGGCAGCGGCTACCCGCCGAACATCGCGCCGCTCACCTGATCGACATCGCCCGAGCGCACCTCGACGTCGGCGACCAGCATGCCGCCGGCCGTGCCCTGGTCACCGCCGACCACATCGCCCCCGCCGAGGTACGACTCCGACCCACCGCCCACACCGTGCTGAACGCCGTACTCCGTGCCGGTCCCACCCCGGCCGACGTCACCCGCCTCGCCACCACCATCGGCCTGGCCCGAGCCTGACCGCACCGCCGCGCCGCCGGCCCCGTGCGTCGCGGGCCTGGCTCCAGCGAAGCTGTTCTTCAACCTGACAGCATGTTTGAGCTGTGTGCTGGTCGGGCGTTTCGCACAGCGGGTGCGATCGATGAGCCGGACTTGGTCGGCGCGACCACGGCAGCCGTCACGCCGGCACGCCCGACACGGCGTCCGCAACGTTGCCCCGGTAGCAGGTGGTGGTGGAGATGCTGGGGGCGGTAACCACCGGGCCGTAGACGACGTATCGCTGGCCTGTCTGCACGTTGCGGCACTGGATCTGGACCCGGTAGGTGCCGGTGTCGCACTGGGCGGTACCGCGGCCGTAGTAGTGGCTGGTGCCCTCGTGGACCCACTCCGACCAAGAGACGCAACCGGTGACGCCGACCGTGGGCAGTGGGTCCTCGACGGGGTACACGCCCTCGGCGACGTTACCGCTGTAGCAGGTGGCGGTGGCCGTGCCCGGCGCGTTCACCGCCAGGCCACCGTAGACGACGTACCCCACGCCCGTCTGCAGGTTGCGGCACTGAAGCTTGACCTTGTAGCGGCCGGTGGCGCACTGCGCCTTGCCGCGACCGTAGAAGTAGCTGTTGCTGCCCTCCTGCACCCACTCCACCCACGTCGTACAGCCCGTGGGAGCGACCTGGACGCCGAGGTCGGATTGCGCCACCGCGTGGGCCGGCGCCGGGGCGGCCAGTGCGGGTGCGGCCACGGCGGAAAGGCCGAGCACAGCCGCTGCGACCAGCGAAAGCGTATGCCTGATCAAGTCTGTCTCCTGATGGGGATAGGGAGATCTTGCCGAACGGCAGGGACCATACTAGGCAAGGCTTTGAACAGCGCCTATGGGGAAATTTGGTCAGGATCTTCCAGGTCCTGCAGGTGGAGACAGCGCGTTCGCCGGTCAGGTTGGAACCAGTTCAGTAGGCCCCGGCAGCGGAATCAGGGGCAGATGAAGGGTTCCGTGGGGTTCGGACCACCGAAGGCGGAATTGCCGTCCGGGTCGAACACGTACCCGTAGTACCGGGCGCAGTAACCACCTGCTGGAAGCTTGACCGACGCCAGGTGATTGGCCCGCGCCCGGTCCTTGAATACGACGCCCTCACTGTCGTGGAAAATGCCCGCGATGACCCGGGTGGGCTCGCCATGGAAAGCGATCTTGCGGGTCACGACGCAGAAAATGTCCTTTGTCGCGTTGTAGGTCATCATTACCTCGCCCCAGACTTCCCCGGCCTGGGTCTTCACCTCCCGAAGTCCGCCGTCCAGCAGGGCATAGTTCGGGCCGCAGCCGCTTGTGATGGCCCTGCGCTGGCTGTGGGCGTAGGCCGGAGACGAGCCGATGACGACCAGGCAGGCCGCGCTGACGACACACGCCGCGAGCACGGCCAGGGATTTACGAAACGAGGTGGACAATTACGCCTTCCCTTCGTCGTCGCCTGCGCCCATTCATGACCCGATCAGGCCGCCGGGACAGGCGTGCAGCAGACCGTAGCACCGGGATTGCTTTCGCGAACGACGCGAGTGGCGGCCGGTTTTTGGCGCATCCGAGTCATTCGACAATTACGGCGAATGCCCTCTCACGGTCGCGGCAGGTCGCCGCCGAACGAGATGCCTCCGTGGATGTCGCGCGGTTGCACCACCGGTCCGCCGACATCGCCCGAAACCGAATTCGCCACCCGGCCCGGACCTGCGGTGACGGCCGCGTCTGTCCGCTCCCATCGGGCCCGCAACTCGGCACCGAACGCAGGGTCACGCTGTGCCTCGCGGTCCAGCAGTTCGGCGAGTCGACGAGCGGTTTCCGGTGACGGCTCGTGGAGCACGCCCTCGATGATGTCCCGCGCCTCGGGCTCGCGCCGGAAGCGGTCCTGCAGGAAGTCGATCAGCGTCGAGACCGCCAGCCGGCCGCCCTGGGCCAGTTCGGTGGTCGTCCAGGCGACGAGCGTTGTCGCCACAGTGAGCGTGAGTGGGTCCATTGTCGGTCCACCTTCAGGTTCCGACCGGCTGCTCCGGTAGCCGGCTGGCCCGACCCGCCTCGGCGTAGGTCGCCGCTCCGGTGGGACCTGCCGGCCGACGCGAGGGCTACCATGTCGACAGCGATAGATAACTATCGTGATCGATGAAAGAGGAGAATCATGGCAGCACGTCTTGTCAGAGGCACCGTCGTCGCCGGCCTGTTCGCGCTCGCACTCACCGCCGGGCCGGCCACCGCCGCCAGCGCGTCGGTAGACGAGCTCCGCACCTTCACCGGGTACGGCTACCTGCCGTCCGACGCGTACGGGGACGCGCACGCGCAGATGGTGGCGTACAGCTCGACCTGCCAGGAGGTCGACGCGGTCTACTCCCCGGCGGGCTCGATGCACTACTGGAAGGTGACGCTCACCGCCGACTGCTGACCGGGGCCAGCGGGGTCGTCGCGCAGCACGGTTGGAGAATCGCCGAGTGGGGCGACCCGACCCCACCGGAAATGCTGTTCAGCGGGCACCAAGAGCCTCTTGTCCATCGCCCTCCCGGCCTGGCTTTCGACCAGTCCGACGCCGTGACCTGCTCGCCGCCGGCCCGGCGGCCGCACCTCCCGTGCCCGCCGCCGTATCGGCGGCCGTACCTCCCCTGTCCGACGGGCCATCCGTTATCCACTCTGGACAGTCCGGTTGCAACGTTCAGGCAGGATTAGCTGACTGAACACCGATTGTGATCGGCAATCCGGATCGCCTAGCGTACCTGGGCAATCACGGAAGAGTGCGAACGGGCGGAGGGCCGGGCCATCGTCACAGCGCTTCTCTCGGGGCCAGCGAACACCAACCTGCTCATCCTGGTCGGCCTGCTGTGGTCTGCGGTTTCCTGCTGGCGACTGCTGGGAGCGGCCGGTTCCGGCCGGCAACGGCCGAGTGCCCCGATGGCCTGGGCGGCCCGCCATCCGTATCTCGTCCCACAACTGCTCGTCGCGGCCGGATTCTGGCTGAGCGCCCACACCGACACCGTCTGGGTGCTGATCGCCGGCGGATTGTCGGCCGTACTCACCGAGGCGGCGATCGTCCTGCTCCGCCGCGCCCACGGTGGGGAAACGCCCCGGGCGGCGCTCGCCGTGCTGCTCGCGACGGCCGCGCTCGCCCAGTTCGGGGCGCTGCTGTTGGTACGCCTCGTGGTGGTGCCCGATCCCGCTGACCCGTTCGGCAGCGGCCTGCGCGCGCAGGAACGCGGCGAGGGCCTGTCCGTACTGGTGTTTCCGCTGTTGCTGTTCGCCCTGGTGCTGGGCGCCGGTCACCTGCTCGCCGCGCCGCGATCGGGCCGTACCGGCCGGGTGGGACGCTGGCTGCGGTCCTGGCGGAACGCCGCGGAGCCTGCGGTGGCCCCGGCGGCCATCGGCCTGTCGACCGCCGTGATGGTGCTCCTCTTCCTGCTGCCGCTGTTCGGTCCGTCCACCGGTGAGGCGCGGCTCACCTTCCTCGGTGTCGCCACCCCCGAGTACGGCAAGCTCTTCTTCCTCCTGTCGCTGGCGGCCGTCGTGGGCCGGTACAGCCACCGGTTCTTCGTGACGCCGCCCGCCGGGATCTCGGCCGGCCGGCGCCTGGGGCGCGTCGCACGACTACGGGCCCAGGTGCACGCGACGCGGCACGTGCTCTACCCGCTGGGTCTCTTCGCGGTGGTCGCCGTCCTCTCCGGACTTCGCAACGACTTCGGCACCCTCATTCCCGTCCTGGCCGCGATGGTCGGTGTCACCTGGGCGACGACGCGGCACGGCGCGCTCGTCGCCGCTGGAAGCCACGAGCACGGCCCCGGGCTGGACCTGCGCGGCATCGTCCGGGTCATCCCGCGCTACCGCCTGTTCGCCTGGTCCCTGGTCGTTCTGGGCTTCGCCGGTGCCGCCCTCGTCATCGCCAGCGGATACGTCGCCAAGCGGGTTCGGGTCTGGGCCGACCCGTGGGCGCACCGCTGGGACAGCAGTTGCGTCCCCGTCGACAACCCACCGAAGACCTTTTCCGGGGTCAGCCTCTGCCAGGAGTCCATGCTGGCCAACCAGGAGGCCGCCCGCTCTCAGGTGGCCAAGAGCCTCGCGGCGGTCGCCGACGGCGGCCTGTGGGGCCGGGGTCTCGGCGACCACATGTCCGCCGTGGTGCCGGGTCAGGCGACGGACTTCGTCCTCGCGGCGGTCTGGAACAAGCTCGGTGGGCTGGTCGTGCTGGCGGTCGCGGTGCTGACGGTGCTGCTGTGCGCGGCGCTGCGGCGGGTGGCCGCGCCCGGGTTGCGTACGGTCCGGCCGCGCCTGTCCGCCCTGCTCGCGATCGGGCTGGCCGCGATGATCATCGGGCAGTTCTTCTTCGTGCTGGCCGCGACGCTGAACCTGATCCCGCACTCCGGTATCCCCGTGCCGTTCCTGTCCCGTGGTGGCCACTCCACGCTCGCGTTGCTGCTCGCGATCACCCTCGCCCTGGCGATGACGCCCCGGACCGTGGGGACGTGGCAGCCGGACACGCTACGTTCCGCCCAGCGTGCGCAGCCGGCGCCCGGTCCGGCGACGCGCCGGTCGGGGTGGACCGTCGGGCACCTGCGCTCGGGGGTCCTCGCCGGCTTCGCCGCCTGCCTGGCCCTAGTCACGCTGGCGACGCTGGTGCCCTACCCGGCCCCGCTGACGCCGCTGCCCGCCGCGTACGCGGCCGACCGCCCACCCTGCGAGCTGCGCCAGGCCACCCGGGACGGGGTGCTGTCGCCGGCGCCTGATCCGCGCACCTGCTCGACCGACCGGATCGCGTACCGGCGCACGGTCGTGGAGGTCCGCCTCGGCGGGCGTCCCGTGCTGCGGCAGGACCGCGACCGTGGCGGCTGGGCCCCGGTCGGCTCCTGGGAGGGCGGACTGACCATGCGGGACCTGACCGGTCTGCTCGCCGTGCCGGGCGGCGGCCTCGGCGTCGTCGACCAGTCTTTCCCCGCCGTCACCAACGGCACCGCCGGCACCTCCCTGGGCCGTCGGCTCGCGCCGCCGCGCGATCCCGCCGACGTCCCGCCCGACGGCGTCATCGACCTGACCGTCGATCCCGCCCTGCAACACGCGATGGCGACCGCCATGAGCACGCCGGGACCGGCGGGTACGACTCCGCTCGCGGGCGGCATGGTGGTGCTGGACGCGGTGACGGGACAGGTGCTGGCCGGCGTGTCGGTGCCGCTACAGCCGACCCCCCGGCCGCCCGCCGCCACCGGCGACCTCACCGAGGTCGACAAGTACCTGACCGGCCGACGCAGGTACGACCACATCGGCCCGGACGGCCGCCTCGACGGCGCGGTGGGGGCCGCCGACTGCGACCCCGACGAGGCGGACGGGCGGACGCTGTCCTCGTGCTGGCGGTGGTCCTACACGCCGCGCCCCGAGGCGGCCGACCAGCCCGATCCCGAGTTGCTCGCGTACCTCGCCGGCAAGCGGCTGCCCGCCGAGTTCGTCCCGCAGCCGTCGGTGAACCGTGCCTTCGGCAAGCACTACGGATTCGGGTCGACCTTCAAGGCGGTGATCGCGGCCGAGTACCTCTCCTCGGGCGGCCGACCCGACAGCCTGATCCCGGCGCCCGTCGCGGTGCCCCTGTCCGACACCGTCACCATTCGCAACGCCTCGGACGACAACTGCGCAGGCGGCTACTTCGACACCGAGATCACCCTCCAGCGGGCCCTGACGGTCTCCTGCAACACCGCCTTCGTCCGACTCGCCGAGCGAATCGGCTGGCCCGCCATCGCCGCCCGGGCCGAACTGTTCGGCCTGCGTGTCGGCGCCTGCGCGAAGCGGACCGACTGGCTGGCTCCCGCGATGGTCGGGGCCGCCGACTCGTGCGTGCCCGCCGAGGTCGACGGGGTCGCCATCGGCAACGCCACGCTCGGCGGCGGGCAGGTCAACGGGACGCCGCTGGCGATGGCGTCGGTGATGGCGACGATCGCCAACGGCGGGGTGGCCGTCGAACCGTCCCTGGTCCGGTCGCTGCGGACGCCCGCCACCGGGGCGGTGACGACCCCGACGCCGGACCGCGTCACCGCGGTGACGCCGACGGTCGCCGCCGCGCTGGCCGAGTCGATCAGCGAGGTCGCGACCACCGGCACCGCCGCCGGGCTGGACACGGCCGGGCTGCCCGTCTGGGTCAAGACCGGCACCCACGAGGTGATCCCGCCCGGCCGGTTCGTCCGCGACCAGTCCTGGGTCGCCGGCTACGTCGAGACCCGGCGCGGGCCGGTGGCCTTCGCCGTGGTGCTGGAGGCGCCGGACGACAGGACCGGCGGGCGGCGGGCCCGGCACCTGGTCGAGCAATTGGCAGCGGCGCTGAGGAAGGCGTCATGACACCACCACCGTCCTACGGCAGTCCCCCGTCGTCGTCCGCCTACGAACGGATGGTGTTCGAGCGGGCGGCGGCGGAGGTCGCCGACTACTGTGCCGCCGTACGGGCGGCGCTGTCGCCCGCCGAGCGGAGCGCCCTGCGGGTGACCGTCCACCTCTACACCGACCGGGACGTGGGCGACGTGAAGCGCCGGATCCGGGAGCACGCAGCGCAGGCGTTCGATGTCGAGTTGGACGGCGCCCGACTCGACGCCCTGTACCACGACATCGACCCGTCGCTGCCGGCCCCGGGGTTCCGGGTGGTGATCCCACGGAATTTGGGCGCACCGACCACCGACCCGGGTGGCGATCCGGTGCCGGACGGCTCGATCACGCTCCGGCTGACCCTGGTCTACGCCACCGACCTCAGGCTGGAGTACCGACTGCGCTCGTTGGACACCTGGCTGGGCCTCGGCCGGCTGCTGCCGAGCGCCGGAAAGTACGTGCCGGTCGAGGTGCCGCGCGGGGTCGTCGCCGTGCCACGTGGCCGACTGCTGATGATCCGTTACCACGCCCGGCTCATGCAGCTCTGGCGCACGGCCGAGCGCCCCGAGTACCGCGTCGTGGTCGACGGCCGTCCGCTGCTGCCCCAGCAGCAACCGGTGGCCTGCGGGGAACACGGCACCATCGAGTACCGCCACACGGCCGGGAACGGACAGTCGTCGATCATCCGCTACCACGCCGTCGAGGAAGGCTGACATTGCCCGACACCGAACTCGTCTTCACCCTCATCGGCCCGGGCTGGACCGCCAAGCTCCTGATCGAGCAGCCCCCACCCGCCGAGCCGAAACGAGTCGGCTTCGCCGTGCCCGCGATCGACGACGACCCGGCCCCCCTGCACGTCGAGGCCGAGGTCATCTTCACCACCGCGCGGAACCTCCTGATGGAGTCGGGCGGCTGGCGCAGGTGGCACGTGAAGATCTACCGCTGCGCCACCCAGGGCGACGCCGAGAACCTGCTGCGTTTCCTCACCCGCCAGACGGAGTACGTGCAGCGCGCCAACCGGGCGTTGGGCGCCCGCAATCCGATGCGCCCGCCGTGGGGTGTCGTACCGGTGCAGATCGTGCGCGGCGACTGGCTGAGCCAGGCTGTGGGCGGGGCGCAGCCGACCCAGCTCGGCGAGGACGTCCACGCGATGGAGGAGACCGCGGGTGGGTTCCCCTCCTGGTACGCGCCGGACATGCTGGCCGCCGCGCGTACCCTGCTGGCCGTCTCGCCGTACGTGGACGAGATCGAGTGGGTGAACCGCTACGACGACGACCCGGTGACCGAGCACCTGCAACGATTCACCGGTCTCGCCGACGGTCTGGACGCGATGCACCGCAACGACATCGCGCACTGCGACATCAAGCCCGACAACGTGTGCCGGGTGACACTGCCCGGCTCGACCGCGTACGTCCTGATCGACGCCGACGCGGCCATCCGGGTCACCCCGCCCCCGCGCTACCCGAGGTTCACCCCCACCTACTCGTACGGCAACCTGCGCCGCTTCGCGGCCGAGTCGCGCCAGTACGACCGCAAGGTCCCGGCCGGGATCCTGTACGCGCAGGACCGGTTCGGTTTCGCGCTGGTCCTGCTCAGCATGCTCGGCGGCTACTACTGGGTGCGCAGCAGCCTGCTGCACGAGGACAGCGGCCCACCCGGCCGCAACCGCAACGCGGACAGCCACCACCTCGCCGTACGGGAGCTGGAGCTGCGGTTCCCCGGCGAGCGCTGGGACAAGCTGCGCACCGTGCTGGGCGAGGCGTTCTCGCAGCAGATCGAGGACCCCGAGTGGTCCACGGCGGACTGGGTGAACCGCCTCGTCGCCGCTGCCGGGGTGGAGGAGGACCAGCGCGACGAGGAGCTTCAGCGGTACGCCGAGGATGTCCGGCAGATCCTGCGCCGGGCCCGCGAGCACACCCAGACGGGTATCGAACTGGTCGAGGACGGATACGAGGCGGCGCTGGCGCAGGCGCAGATCGTGGCGCGGCGGACGGCGGGACGAGTCATGGCGGCGGTCGGTCTGGCGATCACCGGCATCACGGTGATCCTGGCCTGCGGCGCCGTCGTACTGGGGAAGTGAGACATGGTGGACGTGTTCCCCGGCCTGCGGGGCCGGATACGGGACCGGTTCGGTGGGGCCGGGCCGCTGCGGGCGCTGGGGCACCAGTTCGGCGACTGGCTGGAGCGCGGCCAGCACGCGAACCCGGCCACCGTCGTACGGGTGGAGACGGCGCTGGCGCGGTATCTGGCCGACGCCGCGAACGTCGGGCGGTGGTGGGGCGCCGCCGCCGGTGTCGTGGGCGGACTCGGGGCGGCCCTGGTGGTCACCGTGGCCGCGTGGATCTGGCAGGTGTGGGGATGAGCCTCTTCGACCGCTTGCGCAGACGTCTCGCCCCGGCCGACCGGACGGACCACGTGGAGATGACCTCCGCGGAGCGGAGGTTCGGCCGGTCCTGTCCGGTCTGCGGCGGGCTGTTGGGCAAGCCCGCCAGCCAGGACCTCGACGCCGGCAAATACCGGCAACTGCCGGCGCTGCGGTTGGAGGTGCAGGCGTCGATCCGGCCCGGCCAGTTCCACTGGCGGCTCAGTTACGTGGACGGGAACCCGTTCGACACGACCTCGGACGTACCGCCGACCGAGGTCGCCTTCGAGTACCTGCTCTGCGGCAACGGCCACATCTTTCCCAGTGACACGCCGATGTACCACAACGGGCGGCAGCAGCCGGCCCGGCCCGCCGAGAGCTGGAGCATGGTCGCGGCGGTCGGGCCGACGGGCAGCGGGAAGACGTACCTGATGCTGCGCACGTTGCGGCAGAGCCTGGTCAACGAGAAGTTCTACGGCGCCAGCGACCCGGCCCGGATGCACAAGATCGAGCTGACCCCGCTGGAGGAGGTGCCGATGCGGGTCCGGGGCAGCCACTACAGCCGTACCCTCAGCGAGGGCGCGCCGATCCCGGCCACGAACCTCGACCTCGAGGGCACGCCCTACGGCATCCTCCGGGAGCTGATGCCGGACCTGGTCGACGAGATCCAGCGGATCATCCGCGAGACCGTCGTCAACGGCCCGGCGCACGCGCAAACCTGGGGACGCGGCAGCCGGCAGCCGCTGGTCATCCGTACCGCGACCGGCGGCGAGCCGATCTGGACGGGAGTCTCCGACCTCCCCGGCGAGCTGTTCACCGAACGGAACGAGTTCCGGTCGGAGAACACCAACCTGCGCCTCTACGACGCGCTGGTCTGGGTGGTGGACCCGGTGATCGCCGACGGCGGCGACGGCATCATCCGCAACTCGGCCACCCGGCACAGCTACGCCGACGTGATGGACGGCAACCTGCGGCCGGGCAGCCTCGCCACCATCGACGCCGACCAGATCCGGGCGAAGCGCAACAACGTCCAGCTCCGCCTGGGCGAGCTGCTGGCCGGGCACGGGGGCAAGTGGACCTCCAAGCGCAGCACCACCCAGTCGCTCGCCATCGCCGTCAACAAGTGCGACCTGATCCACGCTTCGCTCGACGGGCACCTGCCCAAGGAATGGCAGGAGGACGGCACCGTCCACCTCGGGGTGGTGAAGTACCTGATGGAGACGGCCACCCGGCTCAGTCGCGGCGACTGCACCGCCGATTCCGGCGCGGCCGCCCTGCTCACCCTGATCCTCGGCGACCACAACGCCCAGCAGGAGTGGCGCATCGAGCGGGCCCGGGCGGTGGCGATCGACCTGCTGCGCCACTACGCGGACCCGGACCGGTTCTGGAACCTGGTGCACGTCGGCGCGGAGGACGAGGTCCGTGGCGACACGGCACGCGGGCAGTTTCCCTGGCTGCTGCGGGTGCCGTCCATCGGCGACCATCTCGACACGTCCCTGAACCCCGCGACGGGGGCGAAGCTGTTGGCCCGTGATCTGGTGATGTCGGCCCTGGGCAGCGGAATCGTCTGCGGTCTCGGGCACGTCGACGCCGTGCACACCATCCTGACCAAGACCAACGTCGACCTGCGGTTCTTCCTCTGCTCACCGCTGGCCACCGTGCCGGTGGCGACGCAGCTCGCCGGGCAGGCCGCCCTCGCCCCGCTCGACCCCGACAAGTCCTTCCCCCGGGTCAACGAGCGGTCGGCGGCCCTCACCCAACTGCTGATGGTCATGCTGGGAAAGGCGCGCGCATGGCACCAATGACCGTGGTCCAGTACGCCGACATCAGCGCCGCCGGTTTCAGCCCCCAGGAGGACGCCAACCGCCGCGCTCCCCGCGCCTTCTGGCGGGCCGCCGAGGACCTGCTGTTCAGTGATGTCGTACAGCCGCCGGAGTCGATCCGGTCGACGGTCGGCGTACCGGTCTGGAGCCTGCGCCACGTCGTGGTCGACGGCGCGGCCTACTGGTGCTTCGCGGTCCAGGGCCGCGGTGGCCCGTTCGGGGTGGCCGGCACCTGCCGGTTCGGTTTCCTGGCGGCCGACCGCGTGCACCCCGCCGACGCCTGGGCGCAGGGGCGCAAGGAACTCGCCGCCGGTGACCCACCGTCGCGGGCGCCCGACCCCAAGGCCGTCGCCGCCGCCTACCGTGGGGTGCTGGCCGCCGTGCTGCTGGGCCGGCCCGTGGTGGGGATACCACTGGACCCGGTGGACGCCTCGGCGCTGATCCCCCACGTGCTGGCCGCGCTTCCGCCCAGCCGCACCCGACGCTGGTCCTGGTCGACCTGTCTGCTCCAGCGCCCGGAGCTGGGCGGCAAACGCGTCGCGGCGGGCCGGCTGCCCGAGGCGATGGCCGCCGACGCCCACAACCTGGCCCGCAACCTGGAGCAGATGTTCGGCGCCCCGGCCCGCGACGCCGACGACGCGCTGCGGTTCGGGAACACCGCGCAACAGTTCGGGTTCGACTGGCTGGTCGGGTGCGCCGCCACCGGCCGCCGGCTGGACGCCGAACTACAGACCGCCGAGTTGAACGCGCCGCAGTTCCTGGAGAAGATCGCGGAGCTGCACAAGGAGCTGACCCTCGCCGACGTGCCCGGTCTGCTGGCCGACGCCGTCCAGCAGCCCCGGCTGCTGAGGGTGCTGGACCTGCTCCGGAGGTGGTCCAAAAGCAATCTGTCGCAGGCGCTGAGGCATGTCCAGGACAACCCCGGTTCCGAGGTACGCCAGCACCTCTTCGCTTTCCTGGTCGAGTCGCAGGAGGGGACACCCGAGCAGAACCTGCTCGAGCTGCCCACGGCGGGCTCCTCGCACTCCGGGTGGCACGACGAGCTGGCCGAACTGTTGGACCGGCACTTCCAGGCGGACCGCCTGGCCATAGCCGACTTCGCGCTGGGGCTCACCCTGCCCGAGGGGATCCACGCCGACCTCGCCGACCGCCGCGCCGCCCGTGGACTCTGGCTGAGCCTCGGTGTCGATCACGACCTGGACCCGGATACCGTCCTGTTCGAGGCGTCCGCCGACTTCGTCGTCGCGGAGCTGGCCGGGCGACAGCGGATCCCGGAGGTCGCGCTCGACGAGATCGGCTGGCTGCCCGACCCGGTGGCGGACGTCGCGGCGTCGCTGGACAGTTCCCCGCCGGCCGGTCTGCGGCTGACGGCTGTGCTGGCGGCCGACCTGGTCGCCGCCGTGCTCGCACCCCGGGATCCGGACCGGGTGCGGTGGGACGCACCGGACCCTTCCCCCGGTGAGGCCCTGCACCACCTGGCCCGGCTGCTCACCCGCGCGGGCGGCTCGCCGAAGTGGGCCCACGACTTCCTGGCCGCGCTGCTGGCGGCCCGGAACATCGACCCACAGCACCTGCAACCGCTCGCCTACGGCATCCTGCTCGGGTACGGGGACATGCCGAAGGCACCCAGGCCCGTACCGCGGAACCAACTGCGCGTCCTCTTTTTGCATGTGGGCCTGCGGGCGGGCCCGGAGTGGCCGCTGAGTCTGCTGGCCGAACCGCCCGTACCGCGCCCCGCCGTCGGACGAGCGGGCCCGCCAGCGCGGCCCAGCGACGCCAGCCTGCCGCGCCACCCGGATCAGGCGGTGCCGCTGCACCACGCCCACCACCCGGACCACCCGGTGTCACCCGTCTACCGCCCGGACCGTCCGGTGTCAGCCGGCCACGACCCGGATCAGACGGTGCCGTCCGTTCGTCATCCGGGTCAGACAGTCCCATCGCACCATGACCAGTACGCCGGGGCCGGGGCCGAGACCACGGTCTCCTACCACCCACATTCTCAGCACCCACACGCGGAGCCCCAGCAGGCTGAACCCGGGGCGGCGTCCTGGTTCGAGAAGCTGCGGTGGCGGGTCCGACGTCTGCGGTTCGTCGGGCGCGGCGGGCCGACCTCGAGCCACGACGACGCCCCCGGCCGCCGCCGCGTGTCGGCGTGGCTGCTCCTGGTGGTGGTCGTACCCGTCGCGCTCGCGTTGCTGGCCTGGCTGATCGGTTCCCCCGGACCGGACGACGACCCGAACCTGCCGCCCGGCACCCCACCGGCGACCGAGGTCCCGGGTACGCAGGACCCGACGTTCCCGGAACGGCCGTCGCGGACCGCCGAACCGCCGTCCGACATCCGCCCACCCTGGGGTGTCCAGACGTAGTTCCTGGCCGGCGCCCGGCGCGTCGCCTGCCGCGGCAGCCGGGGGTGGTCCGCCGGGATGGGATTCACTCCCAGGACTCCTCCTCGGACTGGGTGCGTTCCCGCTGGGACGGGGTCGGCCACGAGGGAGCCGGAGCAGCACCGCGACGGCGACGGGCGGCCGGACGAGGGTACGTGGTCGGGGCGTCCCCCAACTCGGTCTCACGCCACTGGCCGATCTTCTTCTCGTACACCTCCCTCTCGGCGTCGACCATCTGTTTGACCAGGCCGGGCACGGCCTCGTTCTCGCGTTGCAGCCGCTCCTTCAACTCGCTCTCGGCGATCTGGCGTTCGTAGTCGAACGCCTTCGTGGCCTGCTCGATCCGGGACTGGTGGCCGTCGGCGAGGATCCGGTCGTAGAGCGTGGGCGGGCCGAGGCTCATCAGGAACTTCACCAGCACCGGCAGCACCTCGATCGCGGTGATGAACAGCAGCAGCGCCAGGTACGCCGTCTGGAGCGTGGTGGTACGGCTGGTGAGGCTGCTCAGCGCGTCCAGCCGAGCGAGGATGCCGGGCCTCTCGTTGCGCTCGTCGAACTGCTCCTCGCGGGTCCGCTTCTCCGCCACGAGGCTGTTGAGCCGCTCCCGCTGCTGCGTGAGCTCCGCCTTCGCCGACTCCCGCGCCTGCGCGATCGCCTCCTCGGAGTTGGCGGCGAACGTGGCCTCGGCCGTGTCGAGCTTCTTCTTGGCCGCGTTGGCCTCGGTGCGCGCCTTGGTGGCCAGCGCCTGCTTGCGCTTGTAGACCGGGCCCTCTCCTCTGACCCGGGTGCCGCCGTCGCCGTCGAGTTCGTCCGTCGCGTCGTCCTGTAGACGGACCGCCTCCCGGTCGAGCTTCTCGAACTCGCTCCGCAGCTTGACGATCTCCGCACTGGGCGGAATCGCGTCCCGGGCCGTGCCGTCCGCGACCGCCTGGAGTCTCGTCACGGAAGCCTGCAGCTCGGGGATCTCCTTGAGCCGGACGTTGTTGTTGAGTTGCTCCTGGAAGTCGCTGTGCGCGGCGGCCTGCATCACCTTCAGCTCGGCCTCGATCTCGCTCTGGAAGATCCACAGCACCAGCGGCGTCGAGATCACCGCACCGATGATGATCGCCAGGACGAACCGCGGCAGCGCGACGACCAGGTTCTGGTACCAGCGCTCCCGGCGGTGGGTCGCGGTCACCAGCCAACGGTCCAGGTTCATGATCGCCAGGCCCCAGAACAGCGCGGCGCCGATCGCCACGGGCAGCGGCGCGTGGGCGCCCGTGTGGAGCGCGAACGCGAACGACACGGCCGCCATGACCGCCGTCGTCAACACCACCCCGCCGACGCCGGTGAACTTCCCCCGCTCACTGGGGCACTTCTGCAGGGTGGCGAGGTCCGCGCCGGAGAGCCAGATGATGAACCCGCCCTTGACCTTCGTCGGGCTGCCCGCGCCGCCGCCAGGACGGGCGATTCTGGTACGCGAAACCACTGGCTGGCGCTCCTGTCTGTAACCGGCGTCGTCCGTGCCCGGGGCAGTTCAGTTGTCGTTGTCGTGCAGGAAGGTTCAGTCGTCGTTGTCGTGCAGGAAGGTTCAGTTGTCGTTGTCGTGCAGGAAGATGTTGCCGCGGTGCGGCTGTGGCCCTCGGCGGCGCGGAGCCGGGTCGGCGGCCAGGCGGGCGTCGAGCGGCGGCAGATGGCGCACCTCGGGTGCCCGCCCACGATCAGCCAGACGCGGCCCTTCCCCGGGCTCGAACAGGCGGAAAGACACCCCTCGGGATCCCAGATCCGTCGTGCCGAACCGGGCCCGCCGTGGGGTGGCGGAGCCGCGCAGTTCCCGCAGCGACAGTCGGGACCGGCGTCGAAAGGGCCGCGCGAACACCTCCAGCAACCCGCTCAGGGCCGATCGCCTCATGTGGACAAACGCTACCGACCCGTGTCCACCTCGAAAAGACGATCGGGACGACACCGCCCGTTGAGCAGACATCAGCGACGGATCGGCCGAGTCCTCCTCGGCTGGGCAACCGAACAACAGCCGGCCGAGAAAGCTGACGGGCCACGGTCAGCGTCCAGTCCGCCCCATCGCCGTCAGTGGTCGCGGCCGAAAGAATGTGCGGGTATCCCTTGTTGACCTGCTGACCGAGCGCGATGTCGAGCGAGACGATGAACGCGTCCAACCGTTGGGTAGCGTCGCTGACGTCGACGGCCTAGCGACATCCCTCGAACAGGACGTCCTTCAGGCGGATGTCGGTGAGTCTGGTGCCGGTGAACCGGGAGCCGGTGACGGCGCAGCGTTCGATGGCGATGCCGGACAGAGCCGCGCCGGAGAAGCCGGTGCGGCTGATCTCGCAACCGAACAGGGTTCCCGCCTCCCAGGTGCTCTCGCTGAGGTCCACACCGGCAATCCGGCTGCTGCGGAACCGGACGCCTTCGAGCCCAGCGCCGCGCCAGGCGGCACCCTCGACGTTGGCGTCGTTGAGGTCGTCGGTCAGCTCGCTGGTGCTGTCGAGGTCGTCGGGATCGAGATCCGGAAGCAGGATCCTGACGTTGCCAACTGTGGTGGTCCGCATGCGTCCTCTGCCTGTTGAGGGGGGCGGGCAGGTCGGCCATGGCCGGCTCGACCGACCTTACCGTCCGTGTCGGCTCGACGCCGAGGCGGTCGAGGTGTTCCGGCGCGGCGTTGATCAGAACGGTCCAACCGCTCCCGAGCACCCACCGGGAACCGGACCGCCCACAGGGAAACGATAAAGGCTCCGACCCAGGGTGAAACCCCAGGTCAGAGTCTTTATTGCTGGTGCTCCACCAGGGACTCGAACCCCGAACCCGCGGATTAAGAGTGCTGCCGCTCGATCCTGGCTGGTCATACCGACCTCGCCCCGTCCCGCTCGGCGGACGTGCTTGCGGTGCTCGTCTTGCGGCCCGTAGGGGTCGCCCCCCATCAGCGTTCCTGAGAGGACGTCTGATTCACGCACTTTGCGTGTTATGGCGGTTTAGTCGTCTCGCCAGGTTGGGGTGGTTTCGGTGGTGAGGCGTTTGGCGAGGTTGTCGATCATGGCGATGGTGATCATGCTGGCGGAGTTGTCGGGTCGGGCTTCGTAGTCGCGCACGAGCCGGCGGTGCTGCATCAGCCAGCCCAGCGTGCGTTCGACCACCCATCTGCGTTGGCCACGCTGAAGCCCTTGACGTGCGGATCCTTGGTGACGATCTCGACGTCGACGCCGAGTGCGGCGCCGTGTTCGACGACTCGGTTCTTGAATCCCGTGTCGGCCCATGTCTTGGTCAGGGTGGGGTAGGTGGCGGTGGCTCGGTCGAGCAGGTTCATGCCGATCGTGTTGTCGCTGGCGCTGGCAGCGGTGACGATGACGGCGAGGAGCAGGCCGAGGGTGTCGGTGATGATGCCGCGCTTGCGGCCCACGATCTTCTTGCCTGCGTCGGTGCCCTGGGTCGCGGTCGGGACGTTGGTGGAGGTCTTCACGCTCTGGCTGTCCATGATGGACGCGGTGGGCTCGGCATTTCGCCCGCTGTGGTCGCGGACGAGGCCGGTGAGGTCGTAGTTGAGCTCGGTGAAGATTCCTTCCTTGCTCCATGCGGCGAAGTAGCCGTAGACGGTCTGCCATGGCGGTAGGTCGTGGGGTAGGTACCGCCAGGGGATGCCGGTGCGGTTGACGTAGAGGATCGCGTTGAGGATCTCGCGGAGGTCGTGGTTGGCGGTGCGTCCGCCGACGCCGGCGTCGGTGCGGGCCTGGCGCCAGGCGGTCAGCCGTGGCGCGATCAGTGCCCAGCGAGCGTCGGACAGGTCGGACGGGTAGGCGGCTCGCTCGGTCATGCGGTAGGTCTACTGTGGAGCTGCGGTGGCGGGGCGCACCTGAAGTCTGACGATTCCGGAGCTCTCTTGAACCAGACACGATCCGCGGAACGAAGCCGGCATATCGATGCGGCATCAATCGGGACAGATGGTGTCGGATAGTCAAGAGTCGTCTGCCCTGCTGGCTTGACATTCGGCGGGTCAAACGCCGCCAATCACCTGCAGACAAGATTAAAACGCCCAGTCAGACCCTAGAAAGTCCGATGCGAACTGATCGGGTCGTTACGCACCAGCAGGTGTGCATCGGCCATGACACGATGACCGGATGTCTCGTGATACGGACGGCGGCTGCGTGGATTTCGTGGCGGACTGCCGGCTGCGGATGGGAACGGACCTGTTCACGCATGTGTGGGATCCGGTGGTTCTGGCGGCTCTCGCCGCCGGCCCGCAACGTCGCCGCGCACTTCGCGCGAACATCGGCGGCATCAGTGACAAGGCTCTCACCGAGGCACTCCAACCGGCTCATCACCAACGGCCTGACCGAACGGAGGTCGTATGCCGAGGCACCCCTCGGCCAGACCTTCGCCGACGGGCCGATGCGTGCACTCGCGGAATGGATCATCCGGTACGGTGACGAGCTTTTCGAGGCGCAGGAACGAACGCGCTCGGCGTACGCCTGACGCCTCCATCCGGCTTGCCCTCCCCGCCCGTGGCCCGATTTTCCCCGGCGGACCGGGCCGTCATCCAGATCTGCCGCGATCCGCGCGGAGCGGGGTCGCGACCGCCCATGTCGACATCCTCGGACCAATGAGGCGTACGGGATACTGCCTCGGTGATCGGGTTCCGCTTCGAACTCTATCCGCTGGACGAGGTGTCGTCGTGGGGCGGTGACCAACCAACGCTGCACTGGTTCGGGCTCACCGAGGGCTGGTACTGGCTCGAGATCGGCGGGCACCAGTTGCTGCGCCGGACCCGCCTCGATCATCCGCATCCCTACATCGACTACTATCTGGCCCGGCTCTGGGAAGACGTCAACGTCCTCACACCGCACGTCCTCGAGTCGGTGCCCGCCGATCTGCAGTTGTTCATCGCCTCTGACCCCGCGCAGTGGGCATGCGATCCGCTCGCCTTCGTCACCGCCGGTGACGACGACGGGTCCGAGGACATCGATCCAAGTGCACCCGACCATCCAGTGGTTACGGCCGTGAACTGGTACGGCGAGCACTCTCTGGACCTCGGCTACCTTCGGAATGCTCCGAGTCTGCGGTTCTGGCGAACCGTCCGCGGCGAGCGCGACGAGATCACCGTGGACTGGCGGCACGGGGACGACGGCGAGATCGGTTTCACTGCCGGCACGGCCGTCCGGTTCTGCGTCCCCACCGCCGCATACCTCGAAGCCGTACACGCGCTCGACCGAGGGCTGATGACGGCGATGCGGCAGCGGGTCGAGGAGTTGGAACGCCGTGGCGGCCTGCCCGGTGTTGACCTTGACCTCGCCGGACTACGGCGGGAACACGAGGACCGCGCGCATTGGCTCGCCAGGAACCTCGCCCGCACACCCAAGACCGACTGGCACGCCGTCCGCCAAGGCGCCGACCGGCTGCTCAGTGACCCACATCGGGCCAGCGCCCCGACGGCCTAGCGACCCCGGAGCCGGCCGCGCGTTGCTAAGAGCGACCGGCTATAGGTGTCACTTGAGGCGTCGGGTGGTGGGGCGGGTGTCCCACCGGTGGAGCGTTCGGGCACGGCGGATGAGTTGACGTACGGCGACGAGGGCGGCGGCCAGGTAAAGATAGAAGTCGATAATCTTCGCGTCGCGTTCGGTACAGCGGCGGATCTTGCCGGAGCCGTTCATCCACGAGTTCGTGCGCTCCACCACCCAACGTTTACCGACCTGGATCGGGGCGGGCACGCCCTTGCGGGCGATCTCGCCCTGCAGGCCCAGTTCGTCGAGCAGGTCGCGGGTCGGGGTGTTGTCGTAGTCGCGGTCCAGGTGCATGGTCGGAGAGAAGGAACTGGCGGCGCTGGTGCTCTGGATCGCCACCACCAACTTCTTCAACCGGATCAACGCCACCATCCGGCAGCCGGCCCCGCAGAACTGGGGCTGATCAACGACCGGTCCGGGGCGGAGGTGTGCGCACCTCCGCACCGGCGGCGGGCCAGCACGCCGGGTTCAGCGGGTCTGGTCGGTCGGTCGAATCAGGATCTCGTTGACGGCGACGTGCTCGGGCTGGGTGAGCGCGTACACAACCGCGCCGGCGATGTCCTCGGCCTGGAGGGTCCGCATGGACTCCGCCATGTTCTTCGCCGCGGCCTGCATGGCCGGGTCGGTGAGGTGGCTGGTCAGCTCGGTCGCGACGAATCCGGGCTCGATGACGACGACCCGCACGCCCTGGGCGGTGACCTCCTGCCGCAACGCCTCCGAGAAAGCGGTGACACCGAACTTGGTGGCCGCGTACACGCCGCTCGCGGCCGATGCCGCACGCCCCGAGGTCGAGGAGATCTGCACGACGGCACCCCTGGACCGGAGCAGATGAGGCAGCGCGGCATGGACCGCGTACATCGATCCGAGCAGGTTGGTCTCGACCATTCGCGTCCACTCCGTGGTGTCGGCGCCCAGGATCGGGCCGCTGAGCATGACGCCTGCGTTGTTCACCAGGACGTCGAGGGCTCCGAATCGCTCCACGGTCGCCGCGACCGCGTCCTGCACCGACTGGCGGTCGGTGACGTCCAGCTCAAGGGCCAGCATCTCGCCGGGGGCGTCCTGCGTGAGGGACTGCAGCCGGTCTGCCCGCCGAGCTCCGACCGCGACCCGGGCGCCCGCCTTCGACAGGGCGAGCGCGGTGGCCCGGCCGATGCCCGAGGACGCGCCGGTGACGAGGACGACCTTGCCTTCCAGGGTGTTGCTCACGTTTCCCTCCCAGGGGTTCGTGGTTCGAGTCCGCAACCCGCGTCTGCCGGCGGCCGGCGAGCCGAAAGTGACCGGCGGGTCATGTTGACCGTAGCAGCCAACATGACCGCACGGTCATTTTGGTGATAGGCTCCACAGAGAGGAGGCACGCATGACCGGGTCGACACCCACGCCGGGCCAGAGAGCGGACATGGTGCGCAATCGGCGCCTCCTGCTTGGGGTCGCGACCGCAGCGTTCGCCGAGCGCGGGGTGGAGGTGTCGATGGGCGAGATCGCCCAACGCGCCGGCCTCGCCAAGGGCACGGTGTTCCGGCACTTCGCCTCGAAGGACGACCTGCTCGCGGCGATCATGCTCCAATTGCTCGACCGGCTCACCAGCACAGCAGACCGGCTTCTCGATGCCGACGACGCGGCAGGGGCGCTACGGGAGTTCATGACGACCGGGGTCGAGGCACTCGTCGCCGACCGCGCCTTCTGCGAGGTGATCGGACGCCCGTCGCTGCAACACTCCGAGGTGCGGGACGCGATCAACCACCTCTGCGACGTCGCCGAGGCCCTCACGGCTCGGGCGCGCGAGCAGGGCGCCGTCCGCAGCGACATCACGGGGACGGACATCGTGCTGCTGCTCGGCGGCATCCACCAGACAGCAGCGCCCCTGCTGGAGGCGGAACCGCAGGCATGGCGCCGCTATCTCGAACTGGCCCTCGACGGGCTGTGCAGCCCGAACGCCCGCGCACTGCCACATCGGCCGCCCCGCCGCCTACCCCTCGGGCCGGGTAGCTGTCATCCGGCCTTCTCGCGGCAGCTCCCGTGAATCGCCTGATGGAGGTGGAGCCCCCGGCCGGGATCGACCGGCGACATCGCCCTCGTCGAATTCGTACGGCAGCGGAACCAGGCTAAGGCTTCGCCTGCGCCTTGGCCGACAGGCCCCATAGCTCAACGATGCGATCGCCTTCGAAGGTGAACATCTCCAGCATTGAAGTGATCTCAGCGAGAGGAGTGGGCTGAATCTGATCGACACGGGCATATCGGGTCAGGTCGGGCAATGCTGGATGCAGGCGTGGAGCCATCGATAGACAGGTTCTTGCGACAGAAACCGCGTCTTCGAGAGGGCTCCACGTGATTGCCTATCGTGCCATGGTCGACGTGCCCAAGGAACTGGTGCGCTACCTCGCCCGCCTGCTGGCCGCCGAGCGCCGGGCTCGGGGCACTCGACGTGGGACACGGGCGTTGACCTGCTTC
Source organism: Micromonospora pallida (assembly GCF_900090325.1). Lineage (NCBI taxonomy): Bacteria > Bacillati > Actinomycetota > Actinomycetes > Micromonosporales > Micromonosporaceae > Micromonospora > Micromonospora pallida. Next base: position 4,601,062 of record NZ_FMHW01000002.1, read on the forward strand.
TACCAGGCGTTGCTCGTGCTGATCTGGTTCCGTAAGGCGGAGGACAAGACGCTGCTGGGCGCTGGGTTCGGCGTGTCGCGGGCGACCGCGTACCGGTACGTGGCCGAGGGTGTCGCGGTCCTCGCCGCGCGGGCGCCCGGCCTGCACGAGGCGTTGCAGCGGGTCGCCGACGACGGCTGGTCGTACGTGATCCTCGACGGCAAGCTGTTCGACTGTGACCGCGTCGCGGAGACCACGCTCAGCGTCAAGGGCGACACCATCGACGCGTGGTATTCCGGAAAGCACCGCGACTTCGGCCCGACCATCCAAGCGATCATGCGCCCGGACGGGCTGCCGGTATGGACCTCCGAGGCGATGCCAGGCCATCTGCACGACCTGACCTGCGCCCAACTATAGGGCATCACCGCCGTGCTGAACTGGTCCGCCGCCGAGCTTGACCTGCCTGCCCTGGCCGATGCCGGCTACGACGGCGCAGGCCACGGCATCAAGACCCCGGTCAAGCAACCCACCGACGGCCAGCGACTCGCTCCCGACAACCGCACCACCAACCGGCTGCTACGCGGCCTGCGCTGGCAAGGCGAACGCGGCTTCGCCATCCTCCATGGACGCTGGAAAGCGCTACACCACACCACCGCCGGCCCCCGCAGGATCGGCGACATCGTCGCTGCGGCTCTACACCTGACCCACTTCGAATACCGATACCTACCCGAAAGTCGCTGAGATCACTTCAGTGGTCCGACGACTCAGGCCGCGAGACCATCCCCGCCCTGCGTGCAGCGCTCCACGACTACCGGCATCTCGCGCCCGCCCTGGCCAGCCCCGCCGCCGTGGACGCGCTGGCCCTGACGGAACTCGAGAACGATGTTGCCGCGATCTGGAACGCCTACCAGCACTCGCGATACGGCACCCTCGCCCGCCGGCTTCCGCACCTCATCCACGACTGTCTCACCGCCACCGAGGCCTACGACGGAGACGACGGCCTGCGCGCCCACGCGATGACCGCCTACGCCCACCAACTCGCCGCCTTGTTCCTCACCAAGCTCGGCGAAGGCGACCTGGCCTGGACCGCCGCCAGCCGAGGACTGGCCGCCGCGAACACCAGCGAGGACCACGTGGTCATCGGCTCACTCAGCCGCTCGGCCGCGCACTCCCTGATCTCCATCGGCGAATACGCCCAAGCGCGAGGCCTCGCCGCCACCGCCGCCCGGTTCCTCGAACCACGACTGGCCACCCCCACACCGCAACTGCTTTCCGTCTACGGCAGCCTGCACCTGGTATGCGCACTCGCCGCCGCGCGTAAAGACGATCGCTCCTGCGCCAACAGCCACATCAACGAAGCGGACGCCGCGGCCACCAGACTCGGCACCGACGGAAACCACGTCTGGACCGCCTTCGGACCGACCAACGTGTCGATCCACAAGACGACCGTGGCCATGGAACTCGGCGACGTGCAACGCGCCATCACCATCGGCGCGCCACTCGACACCACCGCACTTCCGGTCGAACGGCAGGTCCGACACGCCATCGAAACCGCACGCGCACTCGCCCGCTGGAACCGCATCGACGAAGCGCTGGCCGCCCTCCTCGACGCCGAGATCATCGGCCCCGACCAGGTGCGCTACCACCGACTCTCCCGCGACCTGGTCCGAGAGATCCTCACCCGCCCCCGACCGCCCCGTCCGGCCGTCGAACTCAGCGAACGAATGGGCATCCGACCGGGCGAGCCCCGCTGGTAACCCGACTCAACTCAGACGAGCCGGCTCGTGTAACCCGCCGCCACCAGACGGCCAAAGGCCGCCCGAACCTCGTCCGGCACCTCCTGCGGAACCGCGAACCCGCGTTCGGCATACACCTCGATCCGCTGCGTGTCACCCACCAGCATGTCCACCACCCGCCGCACATCACCGATGCTGCGCACGTACTCGTCGAGCCCCAACGGGTTCGACGCGCACACCACCTCAACGTCCGGCCAGATCAGCTTGCAGGTGGCGAACGCCCGACGCTGCTGGTACGGCCGGGACATGAGCAACACCGAACGCACCGGGATCTGACGTTCCGCCAACAGTTGCCGCGAGTAGTCGAGGTTCTGCGCCGTGTTCGTCGCCCGCGGCTCCACGAGGATCGAGTCCGCCGGCACACCATGCTCGACCGCGTACTCCCGATAGTGCACTGCCTCACCGCGCGGGAACCGCTCGATGGTCGTCGGAGCGTTCGCGCCGGTGAACACGATCCACGGGAACAGGCCCTCGTGGAACAGGCGGGTCGCGGCCGCCGCCACACCGAGGTCGTGACTGCCCAACCCGATGCCCACGTCACACCGACGTAGCTGGTGGCCCAGGTCGTGGTAGCGCCACAGCGTCTCCACGTCGGAGCGAATCTCGTCAGGTATCACGGCCGGGGTCGCCGCGGACCGGTTCATCGGCACCGAGCGGCCCGTGCCGTCACCGGGTTCCCTCATCGGACCTGCCCAGGGCCGCCAGCCCCGCCCTCGCCACATCCAGCGGAACGACTGCGGCCACCGGCTCGTCCTGCTCGCTGAGGTAGACGACCTGGCCCTCCCGCACGCTCCGCAGCAACTCGGGCAGCACGGCCGAGATCGGGAGGTCGTCTGGCGTGGCATAGGCCCGATCCGCGCTGGGTTCCCTCATTCCGCAAGCGTAGGGGCACCAGCACGGCGGCACGATGCGGACTCCCCGCAGCCCGTCCAGGGTGACATCACCGCCACCACCGGCCCGGACGTCCACCATCACGCCACCCGTCCACTGGAAGCCGCAGCAGTCCAACCGCTCCCGAGCACCCACCGAGAACCGGACCACCGGCGGGGAAACGAAAAAGGCTCCAACCCAGGGTGAAACCCCAGGTCAGAGCCTTTATTGCTGGTGCGCCGCCAGGGACTCGAACCCCGAACCCGCGGATTAAGAGTCCGCTGCTCTGCCAGTTGAGCTAGCGGCGCTCGCTGGCAACGGAGAGAACACTAGCACGGGCCGTGAGGCGGGTTCCAATCCGATCCCCTCCTCACCTCTTCGGACGAGATTAAGGCCCAAAACCCGACAAAAGACTCAATTTTCTCGGCACGGGGGACCGGACAGGTGCGGTGATACGGCACGATGTGCGCCAGGCACGCGAGAAACCGAGGTGGGGATGGGCAGGTTCACGCGGTCCGGGGCGCTGGTGTGCGCTCTGGCTGTGGCAGCGTCGGTCGTACTGACGGGCTGCGGCCCCGACCAGAAGCCGGCGTTCGTGGGCGGTCCCGCAGAGCCGACCGCGACGGGTACGGCGGCACCGGCGGGCGACGGGCAAAACGGGGCACCGATCCCGAACGGGGGAACGGTCCCGGTCAGCCCGGCCGACGGGTCGACGAACCGGCCGGTGAGCACCGAGATCGCCGCCGAGGACTCCGGCGTGAAGATCACTGACGTCACGCTCACCGCGGCCGACGGCACGCAGGTCACAGGCACGCCGCGCACCGACGGTTCGTCCTGGGTACCGGCCAAACCGCTGAAGTACGGTACCCGCTACACCGCTGCGGTCACCGGCACCAGTTCGGCCGGTCAGGTGACCGGCACCAGCACCTTCACCACGATGAAGAAGCCGAAGTCGGTGATCGGCTCCGGGCTGTACCTCTTCGACGACAAGACCTACGGCGTGGCGATGCCGGTGGTCACCGAGTTCTCCCCGGGCATCCCGAAGAAGGACCGGGCCGCGGTGCAGAAGCGGATGTTCGTCCAGACCGACCCGCCGCAGCCGGGTGCGTGGCACTGGGTCTCCAACGGTACCCAGGCCTACTACCGGGCCGCGGAGTACTGGAAGCCGGGCACCACGCTCACCGTCCGGATCGCCCTGGAGGGCATCCCGCTGAGCAACGGCAAGTACGGCAACGTCGACCGCCGGGCGAGCGCGAAGATCGGCCGGGCGTTCGAGATGAAGGTCGAGAACGCCACCAAGCAGATGACCGTGTACGAGAACGGCCAGGTGGTCAAGACCCTGCCGGTGAGCCTGGGCAAGAAGCAGACCCCCTCCTCCAGCGGCACCATGGTGGTGATGGAGAAGAAGGCGGCGACGGTCTTCGACACCCGCGACGACCCGAATCCGGCGAACCGCTACGTCACCGACATCGAGTTCGCCCAGCGGCTCACCTGGGGCGGCGAGTACATCCACGCGGCCCCCTGGTCGGTGCAGCACCAGGGACGGCGCAACGTCTCGCACGGCTGTGTGAACGTCGCCACCGCCAACGCCAAGTGGCTGTTCAGCAAGACCCTGGTCGGCGACCCGATCACCATCACCGGCACCGAGCGTAAGCTCGCTGCGGGCAACGGCTGGACGGCGTGGAGCCTGAGCTGGGCAGAGTTCGTCAAGGGCAGTGCGCTGCCGGTGCCGGACGGTGGTGAGGGTGCCGCGTTGGCACTCTGATCGGCTTCGCGTGTTTTCCTTCACGCCCCGAAACGGGTACCAGGTTCCGTACGTCTCTCTAAGGAACGATGGTTCCGGGACCACGACTGTGAGGACATCATGCGAGCTGACCAGCAGCTGATACGGAGCAGGGGCGACCGGCGACGCGGCGGGCTCGCGGCGGCGGTGCTCGTCGCCGCGCTCGCGCTGACCTCGGGTTGCACCGGTGGGGGCAAGGATGGGCCGACGCCGCCGGGTGCCAGCGAGAAGGCACCCGAGGCGACGGTGGCGATCACCACACCGCAGGCCGACGCGAAGGACGTGCCGGCCGCGACCGAGATCGCGTTCACCGCCGAGAAGGCCCAGGAGACGACCGTCGAGCTGAAGGACGCGGCCGGTGCGGCCGTCGAGGGCACGCTCGCCGACGATGGCAAGAGCTGGCTGCCGTCCGGTGCGTTGAAGTACGGCACCACGTACACCGCCACCGTGTCGGCGACCGGCTCGGACGGGAAGGCCGCGACCGCAACGCACACCTTCACCACCATGGCCAAGCCGGCCAACCAGGTGCGGGTGACCAGCTTCCTCGGCGACAACCAGGTGGTCGGGGTCGGTATGCCGCTGATCGTCAAGTTCGGCCGGGCGATCCCGGAGGACTACCGCGACGACGTGCAGCGCCGGATGACCGTGCAGTCCAATCCGCCGCAGGAGGGCATCTGGCACTGGGTCAGCCCGACCGAGATCCGCTACCGCCCGAAGGAGTTCTGGCAGGCGGGCAGCACGGTGCAGTACCGGGTGCAGGCCGGCGGCCTGCCGATGGGCAAGGACTGGTACGGGCGGGCCGATCTGAGCGTGGACATCAAGATCGGCGCGGCGACCGTGATGACCGTCGACAACAAGACCAAGCGGATGACGGTCACCCGGGACGGCAAGGTGATCAGGACCATTCCGGTCAGCCTCGGCAAGAAGAGCACCCCTTCGTCCAGCGGGACGATGGTGGTCATCGAGAAGCTGAAAGAAACGGTCTTCGACACCTTCGACGAACTGGGTCCGGAGGACGGCTACCGCACCGACATCGACTTCGCGCAGCGGCTCACCTGGGGCGGGGAGTTCATCCACGCCGCGCCCTGGTCGGAGGGTCAGCAGGGGCGGGTCAACGTCTCGCACGGCTGCGTGAACGTGTCCATGAAGGAAGGCGAGTGGCTCTTCAAGCAGACCCGGATCGGTGACCCGATCACCGTGAAGGGCACCGAGCGCAAGCTCCAGAACGGCAACGGTTGGACGGACTGGAACATGAGCTGGGAGGAGTACGTCAAGGGCAGTGCCCTGCCGTACGAGCCGGAGGCGACGCCGTCGGCGACCGAGTGACCGGTTCAGCGTAGGACGGCCGGGGCGGCCCGTGACGAGACGGGCCTCCCCGGCCGTCGTCGTTCCTGGCAGCCACCACGATCCGGAGGGGCCAGCCCGGGCGAACACGATCCGAAGGATGCGGCCAGGGGGAAATCCGCAGGGTCCAGCCCAGGGGAGAGGGAATACAGCCCCGGGGAAAGCAGTGAGCCCCCTCCGAGGAGGGGGCTCGTCGCCTACTGGGGTGACTGATGGGATTTGAACCCACGACACCCGGGACCACAACCCGGTGCTCTGCCAACTGAGCTACAGCCACCATGCCGTCGCGCCCGGATCACCGACCCGGGCGGGCGCGCCGACCAATGATAGCCACACCCCTCCCGGTCCCGTCGAGCGGGTTCCACCCCGAACCGGATTTCCGGCCCGTCGGCCCGCGCCCTGCGCCCCGGCCCGCCGCGACGCCTCGCCGGACCAACCGCCCTACCGCCCCGCGACGTCTCGCCGGACCGCCCCGCGACACCTTGCCCTAGCGGCCCGCGACCCCGCCCTACAACTGCGCGGCGATGGCCTTGGCGGTCTCCACGTCCGGCCCGGGCAGCGGGACGAACAGGGTACGGCGGTAGTACTCCAACTCCCGGATGCTCTCCCGGACGTCGGCCAGGGCACGGTGCGCCAGCCCCTTGGCGGGCTGGCCGAAGTACACCCGGGGGTACCAGCGCCGGCATAGTTCCTTGATCGAGGAAACGTCGATCATCCGGTAGTGCAGGTGGCCGTCGAGGCGGGGCATGTCCCGGGCGAGGAAGCCCCGGTCGGTGGCGATCGAGTTGCCGCACAGCGGCGCGGTACGGGGGTCCTTCACGAAGCTGGTGACGTACTCCAGCACCATGTCCTCGGCTTCGGCGATGGTGACCGTGGAGCGGCGCACCTCCTCGGTGAGTCCGGACTTCTCGTGCATCGTCCGGACGATCTCCGGCATCGCCGCGAGTTTCTCTTCGTCGGCGTGGATGACCACGTCCACACCGTCACCGAGCACGTTGAGGTCGGGATCGGTGACGAGCGCGGCGACCTCGATCAGCGCATCCCGGCCGAGGTCCAACCCGGTCATCTCACAGTCGATCCAGACGAGAAGATCAGCCACCGGAACAGACTACGCGCAGCACAGACGGCCCGCGCCTGCGCACCGTCGGCGGGAACGACCGTTAGGGTTTCCCCGTGCCAGCACAACCTGCCGCTCCGTCCGCCCTGGTCGAGCCGGACCCGGGCGGTCGCAGGGTCCGCCGGCTCCTCACCGTCCTGGCCCTCGTCGCCGTGCTGCCCGCCCTCTACCTGCCGGGACTCGTACACGACTTCTTCGACCTGAAGATCTACATGCGGGCGATGGAGTGGTGGGCGGCGGGCAACCCGCTCTACGACTACAGCCAGCCGGACCGGGTCCAGGGTGCGCTCTACTTCACCTACCCACCGTTCAGCGCGCTGCTGCTGCGCCCGTTCGCGGTGCTGCCGCTCGGCGCGACCATCGTGGTCTTCACCGTGCTCACCGCAGTCGGCGTGGTGGTGACGACCCGGTGGCTGGTCGGCCCGGTGATCGTCCGGCACGATCTGCCCCGCCTGTTCACGTTGACCGTGGCGGTCCTGCTGGCCTTCGCGGTGGAGAGCACCCGGGAAACCCTCACCTTCGGCCAGATCAACATGCTGCTGGTGGTGCTGATCCTGGCCGACCTGCTCTTCGCCGTACCCGGGAGAAAACGCTGGGCCGGGGTGGCGGTGGGGCTGGCGACGGCGCTCAAGCTCTTCCCGGGCATCTTTATCGTCTATCTGCTGGTGACCCGGCAGTGGCGGGCGGCGATCGTGGCGAGCGCGACCGCCGCGGCGGCGACACTGCTGGCGGCGGCCTTCGCGCCGCGTGACTCGTGGCGGTTCTGGACGCACGAGCTGTGGGCCACCGACCGGGTGGGGCGCACCGACTACACCGGCAACCAGTCCCTGTTCGGGCTGCTGAGCCGCTTCACTGTGCCCGAGAAACCGGACCGGCTGCTCTGGCTGCTGCTGGTGGCGGCGGTGACCGCGTACGGGCTGTGGCGGGCGGCGCAGGCGGCGCGGGCCGGTGATCCGCTCACCGGACTGACCCTGACCGGGCTGGTGGGCGGGCTGGTCAGCCCGATCACCTGGACCCACCACATCTACTGGTTCATCCCGGCTGTGGTGATCATGCTCGACGCCGGGCTGGGCCCGGACCGGGCGACGTCCCGCACCGGGTCCGGGGTGGCCGGCCTCGACCCGGCGATGCCCCGTACCGATCCGACGGTGCCCGGTAGCGACCCGGCGACGTCCGGCGTCGACCCGGAGGTGGCGGGTGCCGGCCCGGCCGGCCGGCGTGGGTGGGTCCGGTGGCTGCTGGTGGTGGCGATCGCCAGCTATCTGCTGATCGCCTACGGTGTGGTCTCGTTCCAGGACTGGGGGGCTGGTCCGGCCCGTACCGACGATCCGGTGGACGTGCTGACCCGCAACACCTACGTCCTGCTCTCGCTGCTGCTGCTGGTGGTGCTGCCGGTGCGACCGGCCGCCGGGGACCGGACGGCCGGCGTCGGCGCGTCGGTGCCCCGCGCGCGACCGACCCGGTGGATCCGCTGGCGCCCCAAGGCGAAACTTGCATCAAATGGACACAACTGACGAGTAACGCGTTTACCGGCTAATCTGGCATCACCTACCTCAGACGTTCTCTCAGGTAGCACCGATCCCCCGGTGAAGGTGGCCCTCCGTGTCGGCAGCACGGAGGGCCACCCGCTTTCCAGCCGCAGACCGGGCCTACCGGACGGTTCGACAGCCGAGCAGGTCGGTCACGGTCGCGCAGACGGCCCTCGACATCCGCGAACGCACAGTGTCGACGGGCAGCGGGTCGGGCTGGCGAGCGGGGACCACCGCGTCGCGCCAGGACCGGTCCGCCGTCGCGCCCAACCCGCCGACGGACCCGCGGACCGCCCCGCGCCCAACCCGCTGGCGGACGCGGATCAGTCCGCCGCCGCGCCCGACCCGCCGGCGGGCCCGCCGGGAGGCGACAGGGGCGGCCAGGCCAGGCCGGGCGGCCCGGCCGGCGTGCGACCCGCCGGCTCCTCCGCCGACCCACGCCGGTCGGCGCAGAGGTCGGCCAGGGTCGCCGGACGACCGACCGGACCCGCCAGGGTGGCCGGGCGACCGGCCGAGTCCGGCAGGCCGACCGGACGGCCAACCGGGCCCGCCGGGGTGGCCGGACGACCGGCCGAGTCCGCTGGGGTGACCGGACCACCGTCCGAGTCCGGCAGGGCGGCCGGACGACTGGCCGGGCCCGCACCGATGGCGGGCACGCCGGCCGGCGAGAGCGCGCGCACCTCCTCCGCCGTCGTCGTCCCCACGGCCACCAGCGTCCGCTCGGCCGGCGACGCCGGGGGCGGCTCCTCGGACGGTGCGCCGAGCGCGCTGAGCGAGGTCACCCCGAGCCGCTGGGCGAGGACCGGCACCTGGTCCGGTTCGACCACGAAGACCACCTCCCGGGGGCGGGGCGGGCGCAGCGGGAGCACCAGGGCCAGGGCCACCAGCAGCGCCCCACCGACGGGCAGCGCCCAGCGGGCCGGGGTGAGCCAGCCGGGGCGCAGTTCGGCCCGCACGTCCAGCGTCAGACCCGGCCGACCCTCCGGGTGCATCAGCACCAGGGTCATCGACCGGCCGTCGAACTCGGCGGGGTCCCACTCCAGCGCCCCGATGCCCTCGCGGACCCAGAACGGCTGGCCGACCGGTTCGGGTGTCGGAACGGCGGGTTCGGCGCGTCCCACCGGTTCCACCCGGGCCGGTAGCGCGCCCCGGGCCACCACGACGCGGGTCAGGGCGGCCCGCGGCGCGTCGCCCAGCCAGCGGTCCACCTCGCTGGTCGGTGCCAGCCCGAGGAAGGCGGGTCCATCGGCGGTACGCGCGGTCAGTCGCAGTCGGTTCGCCCCGGTCTGGACGAACGGGGCGTCCCGGCGCAGCAGGTCGGGCAGGTCGGTGACGACCACCGCGTGGCCGGGGGTCCGGACCGGCTCGAACCGGGCACGGAACCCGCCGTCCGGGTCGGCGTGCCGGGCGACGATCCAGAGCGCGCCGCCGACGACGAGCGCCGGGATCCCGATGACCAGTAACAGCATTCCGGCGAGCGCTCGCGCGAACCGCATCCGTGTCGTCCTCCTCCTGAGCCGGGTACCTGGACGACCTTACCCAGACAAGCGACGCAATCCCCGGATATCGGATGAAGCGGACAGCAGTCGCAAGGCAACCGTCCGGGCCGCCCGACTCGTCGCCCCTCCGCCGTGAACGGCCCCGGCCCCGTCGGTTGAACCGACGGGGCCGGGGTGCGCAGGGTGGTGCCGGCTCAGGCGTCCCGCACCGGCCTCCGCCGGGTACGCGCGTACGCGACTGCGCCCAGTCCCAGCCCGGCCAGCCCGGCGACCAGGCCGGCGATGCCGAGGCCGAGGGCCGGCCCGGAGCCGTCCGCGCCCGCCTCCTCGTCGGCGCCCCGGGCCGCCGGCGCGGCCGACGGGGACGGGGCGGCGAGGGTCAGCACCGGTGCCGGGCTCTCCGACTCCTCCCCACCCGGGGTCGGCGCCTCGATCCAGCGCTGCACATTGCCGTCCGAGTAGGTCTGGAGCGTCTTGAAGACCATCTGGTCGGTCTGCGGCAACGGCCCCATCGACACCGCGAACTCCTGGAACTGGCCCGGCTCGACCCCGCCGCCCGCGGCCGCCGTCCAGGTCAGCTTCGACACCACCTCGGAGAGCTGGCTGCCGTGCACCTCCACCGGCGGGTCGACCTTGCGCTTCTCCACTGTCACTGTCCAGCCGGGCACGGGCATGGTGGAGACCGAGCCGACCGGGGCGTTCTCCGGCAACACCACCTCGACCTTCGTGGTGGCGGCGGTGTCGCTCTCGTTCGGCACCCGGAACGCGAACCGGCCGTAGCCGCCCTGGGTGGCGTCGGCGGGGTTGACCGAGACGTGCGCCGAGGCCGGGCCGGCGAGGCCAAGAACGGCGGTGGCGACGGCCGCACCGAGGGCAAGGGCGGCTGCGGTACGCCGGTGACGGATCATGGAAACGGAACCTTCCTATCGGACGGGCACGGTGGTGGTCACCGTGGCCTGGTCGATGTCTGACGTGCGTACGGTGACCCGGAGCTGCCACTCCCCCGACGCCGGCAGGTTGAACTCTCCGGTGGCATGGTTATCGGTCAGCGGCAGCATCGAGATCTCGATCGGCTCGATTCCGGCTGACGGCAGCGCGATGGTGGCCTTCCACTCCACCACCGGCTGCGGCTGCTTGTCCGGGGAGTACGCGTACAGGTGCATGGAGTTGCTGCCCGGCTCGGCCGGGTCGACCTCCACCTGGAGCGAGTACAGCGGGCTGGTCAGCGTGGTGGTGAACAGGGTGCTCTCGGTCCCGGTGACGTCGCTGCCGGCGGTCCGGGCCGGGGTGGTCTGCACCAGCGTGGCGGTGATCCCGAGCACCACCGCGGCGACGGCCAGTTCCAGCCACAGCGCCCGACGCAGCGGCCTCGGCCGGGCGGCCTCCCGCCACCGGCGCACCAGGGTGCGGGAGACCGCCGCCACCCCGACCACCAGCCCGAACAGCGCGATCTTGGCGATCAGCAGCTGGCCGTAGAGGGTGTCGACCAGCGCGCCCGGACTACCCACCTCGATCAACGCGTTCACCGTGCCGGCGAGCAGCAGGGCGACCACGGCCAGCGTCGCCCACCGGGACCAGATCGGCAGGATCGCGTCCAGTTCGTGCTCCTCGGCCCGCCGCAGCAGGAACCCGGCGAGCACCGCCAGCCCGCCCAGCCACACCGCCATGCTGCCCAGGTGCACGGCGTCGACGAAGACCGACAGCGGCGGAGCGGGCGATGCCGCCGGGTGCCCGGCCAGCGGCCAGGTGAACAGCGTCGCGCCGCCGAGGATGGCCAGGATCACCCGGTCCGCCCGACCACCGCCACCGGTCAGCACCGGCCGCAGCAGGAAGATCGAGGCGGCCAGCAGCCCGAGCCGGACCAGGTGCGCCAGGCCGAAGTCGCTGCCAAGCACGTCCCGCAATCCCGCGCCGTCGACCTCGAACAGGCCGCCACCGGCGGTGTACGGCACCTGCGCCCAGACGCCCAGCACGGTGCCGACGGCCACCAGGGCGAGCCCGGTCCAGGCCATCCGGCTCGGGCCGGTACGGGAGAGCCGGCGCGGCCAGAAGACGCTGAGCATCAGCACCGGACCGACCAGCAGCAGCAGGCCCACGTAGGTGAGGTACTTGGCGACCTTGGTCGCCAGGCCCACCGCCGGGTCGGCCCGGGTGTCCGCCCCGGAGTCGACCGGCGGTGTCGACGGCGCGCCGACCGAGTAGGTGAAGGCCCCGGAGACCGGGTGGCTGTCCGCCGAGACGACCCGGTAGCTGACCAGGTACGTGCCGCGCCCGCCGGCCGGGTCGACCGGCACGGTCACCACCCCGCCCTCGAACGACGGCCCGCCCCGGTCGGCCCGCGACCCGTCCGGCGCGATCACCCGGATCTTGTCGGGCACCTGCCGAACCGACTCGCTGAAGGTCAGCACCACCTCTGCCGGTGCGCTCGGGACCACGGCGGAGGCGGCCGGGTTGCTGCTCACCAGCACCGCGTGCGCGCTCGCCGGGCCGGCCGGGGCGAGCAGGAGGGCCACCAGGACGACCAGGAGGCCGACGCCGGCGGCCAGACGGGCGAACGGACGGACCACGCGGGTACGGCGCGGCAGAGGAGTCGGAGCTGTCATGTGCGCAATGCTCGCCGAAACGAGGGGCCGCTGACGACCCAGGTCACCTCGGTCCGGCGACAGCAGGTGCCGCGACCGGGGGGTCGAGCTGACGGCTGGTGCGGCCCAGCGCCCAGAGCAGCCCGGCCTGGACCACCGCGGCCAGGTGACCGATCTCATGCACCAGGGCGGTCGTCGAGTTGGCGATGTCCACCGCGCTGGTGCCGGCGAGGCAGACCGCGAGCACGAAGGCGACCGGCACGAACGCCTGCGCCCGTTCCGGCCGGTACGCGGCCAGCGCGAAGCCCACCGCGAGCGCCACGTCGAAGGAGGCCATCTCCCGGCTGGTGTGCGGATCCACGTCCACCCCCAGGCCGGCGAGGAGGATCGGCAGGGCGATGGCGAACTGGGCGGCCGCGGCCACCGCCACCGCCACCCGGAGCACCTGCCGCCGGGCGCGGACGGCCGCCCGGGCGGCCGTCCGGGCCGCCTGCTCGTCAGCGGCCACCGCCGCCAGCACCGACGCGGTCAGGTCGGGCACGGCCACCGACTGCACCCGGACCAGCCGGGTCACCTGCTCGGCCCGGGCCAGCCAACTCCGGCACCCGGCGCAGGTCAAGGTGTGCGCGTCCAGCGTGGCCGGCGGCGTGCCCGGATCCTCGCCATCCAGCCGCGCCGACAGCGCCGCGCGTACGTCGTCGCATGTCATGGTGAGATAGTCGGCGCTCAGGCCGGGTTGGTTCCCGGTGTGGCGCATGCCATGCAACTGTCGAAGGTCTCTGTCCGTCCGTCATCTCCGCGTAACCTGGAGTGTTGTGATCCCCGCGCCCATGGACGCCGCCGGGGTCGGCCGCACCGCCGACGCCCCTGGCGATCGTGCGCGGGCGAGGCCGGGCCAGCCGACGGACCCCGCCGCCACCGGGCCGGACGCGGCGACCCAGTGGGCGCTGACCGCCCGCAGCGGGGACCCGGTGGCGCAGGCCGCATTCGTCCGGCTCACCCAGGCCGAGGTGTGGCGTTTCGTCGCCGCCCTGATCGACCCGGACAACGCCGACGACCTCACCCAGGAGACCTACCTGCGGGCGTTCCGGGCGCTGCCGGCGTTCGAGGGCCGGGCCAGCGCGCGTACCTGGCTGCTCGGCATCGCCCGTCGGGCCTGCGCCGACCACCTGCGCACCGTGGTCCGGCGGCGGCGACTCGACGAACGGCTCGCCGCGCAGGCGCACACCGACCGGCCGCACCCCGACCCGGCCGGCCACCTCGGCGCCGCCGACCTGCTCCGCCGGCTCCCCGCCGAACGGCGCGAGGCGTTCGTGCTCACCCAGGTCCTCGGCCTGTCGTACGCGGAGGCGGCGGCGGTCGGCGACGTGCCGGTGGGCACGATCCGTTCCCGGGTGGCCCGGGCGCGGGGCGACCTGATCGAGGCGGTCGGCGACGCCCTGGGCACCTGAGCCGGGGTGACCGACGGTGCGGCGGACGACGGCGCGAGGGACAGCCGGGGACGGATGACCGGGCGAGGGACGACGGCGCGAGGGACGGCCGGGGACGGATGACCGGGCGAGGGACGACCGGGGACGGTGAGCCCGGCCACGGGCCCGCCCGGGAACTATCCGACGCGACGGAGCGTCCAATGATCGTGACCCCATCCCGCACCCGGGCCGTGAGCTGGCCCCTGCTGCGTCCCTGGCTCGGCGTCGCGGCCCGGCTCGGCCTCGCCGCGGTGTGGTTCCTCGCCGGCGGCAGCAAGGTCGGCGACCTGGCCGCCTCCGGACGGGCGGTGAACGCGTACCAGGTCATGCCGTACGACCTGGCGACGGTGGTCGGCGCGGCGCTGCCCTTCGTGGAACTGGCGCTCGGCGTCCTGCTGCTGGTGGGGCTGGCGACCCGACTCGCCGCCGGGGTCTCCGCGGCGCTGCTGCTGGTCTTCGTCGCCGGCATCGCCTCCGCCTGGGCGCGTGGGCTCGCCATCGACTGCGGATGCTTCGGCGGCGGTGGGGAACTCGCCGCCGGGCAGCACCCCGCCTACCTCCCGGAGATCCTCCGGGACCTGGGTTTCCTGGCGCTCGCCGGGTTCCTGCTGATCTGGCCCCGCACCCCCGCCTCGGCGGACGGGTGGCTCGCGGGCGAACCGGCCGTGGAGGACGAGGATGAGTAGTCGCAAGGGGCAGAAGGGGGCCTCGCGGGTGGTCCGTGAACAGCTCGCCCGGGAACGGCGCCGACGCCGGATGCTCTGGACCTCGGTGGCCGCCGTGGTGGTGCTGGCCGTCGCCGGACTGATCGGCTGGAGCGTCTACGCCGGGCAGCGCTCCACCGAGTACACCGCCCCGACCGGCGCGAACGACGCGGGCACCGGGATCGTCTCCGGTTCGGGCCCGGTCACCGTCGACGTGTACGAGGACTTCATCTGCCCGGCCTGCAAGCAGTTCGAGCAGGCCAGCGGCCCCACCCTGGACGCGCTCGTCGCGCAGGGGAAGATCCGGGTGGTGTACCACCCGGTGGCGTACCTGAACCGCTTCTCCACCACCGAGTACTCGACCCGCTCGTCGGCGGCGTCCGGCTGTGCCGCCGAGGGCGGCCGGTTCCGCGAGTACGCCAAGGCCCTCTTCGAGCGGCAGCCGCCGGAGGGCGGCGCGGGACTCAGCGACGACGAGCTGACCGAGATCGCCGCCGGAGCCGGCCTCGACCGGGACGGGTTCGCCTCCTGCCTGCGTGAGGGGACGTTCAAGCCGTGGGCCGAGCACGTCACCGAGGAGGCGAGCCGGGACGGGATCACCGGCACCCCGACCGTGCTGGTCGACGGCGAGCCGGTGCGGAACCCGACCCCGGAGGCCATCACCGCCGCCGTCGAGGCGGCATCGTGACCCGTACGCTGCTGACCCGGCTGGGGTTGTCCCTGGTCGGGGCGCTCGTCGCGCTGCTGGCGACCGCCGCACCCGCCCTGGCGCACGGCGCGGACGCCCCGAACGGCAGCGACTACCGGGTCGGGGTGACCGGGCTGGCCCCGGCCCGTGACGGCGTGGACGTCCGGACCGTCGAGGCGGGCGCCCGGCTGGAACTGCGCAACCACACCGACCGTACGGTCACCGTGCTCGGCTACTCCGGCGAGCCGTACCTCCAGGTACGTCCGGACGGGGTGTACGAGAACGTCCGCTCCCCGGCGACGTACCTTAACCGGACCATCGCCGGGGAGACCGCCGTACCCGCCGACGCCGACCCCACCGCCGAGCCGTCCTGGCAGCGGGTGACCGACGAGCCGGTGGCCCGCTGGCACGACCAGCGGGCGCTGTGGCGCGAGTCCAGCCCGCCGCCGCAGGTCAGCACCGCCCCCGACCGGGAGCACCGGGTACGCGACTGGGTGGTGCCGCTGCGCGACGGCGACGTCGCCGTGGAACTGCGCGGCACCCTGGACTGGGTGCCGCCGCCGGACGCGTACCCCTGGTGGTCGGCGGTGGCCCTCGGCGCGCTCGCGGTGGGCGGACTCGGTCTGCTGCCGGCCGGCGCGCGGTGGGGCGGGCGGGCCCTGGCCGGGCTCGGCGCGCTGCTCGCCCTGGGCGGGCTGGGCGCGGTCGCGGTCGCCGTCGGCCGCTCCCTCGACGCCGGGGCCGACGGAGCCGGCGGACTGCTCGTCGTCCTGCTGACCGGCCAGACCTGGGCGCTGATCACCGGCCTCGGCGCGGTCGCCGCCGGCGGCTGGGCGCTGACCCGGCACGCCGCCGCCGACTTCGCGCTGGCCCTGGCCGGCGCCTGCCTGGCCCTCTTCGCCGGGGTGACCAACGCGGCGGTGCTCGCCCGGTCGGTGCCCCCGCTGCCGTGGCCGGCCCAGTCCGTCCGGCTGGTGGTCACGCTGATCCTGGTCACCGGGGCGGGGGCGACCCTGGCCGGGGTGCTCCGGCTGCACGCCGCCGGTCGTGCGGTCACCGCGACGCCCCGGAGACCGTCCGGCGTCGGGCACCTGCGACCCGAGCGGGCCCGGTAGGGGTCGGCGCGGGACCGGGCCGGGTCGATTCCGGAGGGGGGCGATCCGGGGGCGGGGCGATCCGGGGGCGTCACGGCGCGCACCGGGCCGGAGCCCGTAGGGTCTTCGGACATGACCGCGCCGCACCGTCTCAGCCCCGGCGATCCCGCGCCGGACTTCACCCTGCCGACCGACACCGGTAACCCGCTCGCCCTGGCCGACCTGCGGGGCCGCAAGGTGATCCTGTACGCCTACCCGGCCGCGATGACCCCGGGCTGCACCAAGCAGGCCTGCGACTTCCGCGACTCGCTCGCCTCCCTCCAGGCGGCCGGGTACGAGGTGGTCGGCATCTCCCCGGACAAGCCGGAGAAGCTGGCGAAGTTCCGGGAGCGCGACGCCGTCACCTTCCCGCTGGTCTCCGACCCGGACAGGGCGGTGCTCACCGCGTACGGGGCGTTCGGCGAGAAGCAAAGCTACGGCCGGACGGTCACCGGGGTGATCCGCTCCACCTTCGTCATCGACGAGGACGGGAAGATCGAACGGGCGCTGTACAACGTCAAGGCCACCGGCCACGTCGCCAAGCTGCGCCGCGACCTCGGCCTGGACTGAGTCGCCGTCACCGGCCGGGTCGGGCATCGCTCCTGACCCGGCGGGCCGGAACTGTCACACCGGGCCACTACCGTGCGTACATGGTCCGATACCGATACACCCAGGAGGTGCTCGCCGACGCGGCAGCACGCGCCCGCAACGTCACCGAAGTGATGCGTCTGTTGGGCGTACGGGTCAGTGGTGGCTCGCACGCCCACATCAGCCGGCAGCTCAAACGGTTCGGCGTCGACACCTCCCATTTCACGGGACAAGCTCACAACCGTGGCCGGCGTGGTCGGCGCATTCCGGCACCAGCCCTGCTGGTGAAGCTTCCCGACGGGTCTCGGCGGGTACCCGGGAGCCGACTGAAACGGGCCCTGGCTGCCATCGGGCTACCCGATGAGTGCGAGGGGTGCGGTACCGGACCGACCTGGCAGGGCGCTCCACTCACCCTTCACGTCGATCACATCAACGGCGACTTCCTGGACAACCGGCCACACAATCTACGTCTGCTCTGCCCGAACTGCCACAGCCAGACGGCCACATACGCCGGTTCCCGACGTCCTCCCGTCGTCGCGCCTGACGTGGTTTACGATCCTGAGGCTGTCACGCCCACCGGTTACCCCATCGGGAGGCGTCTTCCGCGTCCGCCACAATGGTCGTGGAGGATGGTGGTGTACGACATCAAGGGGCCGTAGCCCAACTGGCAGGAGGCATGCGGTTTAGGTCCGTACCAGTGCGGGTTCGAATCCCGCCGGCCCTACTTCCACCACTTCAGCACCGCTTTTCCCGGCCGAGAAAACAGACCTAGGAGGCCGGGTCACCCTCAGGAGTCCGGGTCGATCCGGACCGGGTCGCCGACGCTCACCGTGCCGGCCGACACGGGGATGAGGTTCAGTCCGAACAGGACCTCCTGGCCGAAACGGCGGTGCCGGGCCAGGGTGCGCAGCGGCTCGTGCCCGCGTACCCCGGTCTCCTGGTCCGTGGTGGTGACCACGCAGCGGCTGCTCGGCCCGGCGGTGCGGAAGGTGGCCGCGCCGATGTGCAGGACCCGGCCGTCCCAGCCGTCCTCGGCCCAGGCCGGTGCACCCTCCACCACCACGTTGGGGCGGAACCGGGTCATCGGCACGGCTGCCGAACCTGCCTCGGCCAGCCAGCCGTTCAGCGCGTCGAGCGAGGCGGTGACGGTCAGCAGCAGCGGGTACGCGTCGGCGAAGCTGACCTGGTCGCCGGTGTCGTGGGTCCGTTCCCCCAGGGCGACGTGTCGGGTGGGTCGGGCGAGCCAGGCCAGCCGGACCGGCCGGCCGAGCACGGCGGTGAGCCAGGCGTCGGCGGCCGGGCCGGCGGGGCGCGCCTCGACCGGCACTTTCCGGTGACGGAACGTGCGGACGGTGACCGGGGTGACACCGGCCGGTTCCGGCACGTCCAGGTCGGGGCGGCCGGGGCCGCGCAGCACCAGCCCGCCGGGGCGGGTGACCGGCCGCAGGGTGGTCAGCAGCGGGTGCTCCCGCTGGGTCACGCCGATGCCGTCGGCGTCGACGATCATCCAGCGCCGGTCGCCGGCCAGGCCCCAAGGTTCGACCCGGGCGACGTCGTGGTCGAGTCGGTGGCACCCCTTGACCGGGTACGTGTGGACGGACGTCAGCTTCACCAGGCGACACCGATGCCGTCGCCGGGGTACCAGTGGTTGATGGGGGTCTCCCGGTAGGCGAGGAAGCGCCGACCGGTGCGCTCGGCGTGGTCGGCGAGGACGTTGGTGACGGTGACGTTGTCGGTGAGCAGCATGGCGCCCGGTGCGAGCTTCGGCTCGACCGCGTCGAACTCGCGCCTCTCGTGGGTCCTGCTGTGGTCGCTGTCGTGCAGGAAGAGGTCGACCGGCCGGTCCAGTGCCTCGATGGCGGCGATGGAGTCGCCGATGACCAGGTCGACCACGTCGGACCAGGGTGCGGTACGGGCGAGGTAGCCGGCCTCGGGGTTGATGTCGAGGGAGGTGACCCGTCCGGGGTGGCCCTCGGCGGCGTTGCGCAGCAGGGCGGCGGCGAGGACGCAACTGCCGAGGCCCTTGTCCGCACCGGTCTCGACGACGTGCTCGGGGCGGCGGGCGCGGACGATGGCGTACCAGCCGACCCGGCGGGCGTAGCGGACCTGGCGGTCGGCCAGGCCGCGCCGGGCGGCATTCCGGGTGGTCTGCTCGATGTGCCGGCGCAGTTGCTCGTCGCCCTCGATTTCCTGGATGTACCGCTTGACCTGCTTGACGGGGATGTCGCAGACGACGCTGACGAGCCAGGCGAGGTGGCTCTTGCTGAGCCAGGTGAGGTCGTACGTGTAGTTGTGGTGTTCCCGTGAGGTCACCAGCCACCGGGCGGAGACCTTCAGCAGCTTGGTGTCGTACCGGGCGACCCGCACCAGCCGCTTGGGGAAGGCGGCCACGGGGGCCAGCCAGGTGCGGGCGATGGCCCGGCGAAGCTTGGTTGCGTCCACGAAAGGGTTTCTACCACCCGCGCCTGGGGCGGAGGTCGGTGCGAGTTTCGCGGTCGGCGCCAACGGGGCTCGCCGTGCCGGTGCTCACCCACCCTTGCCTGCTGAAAGTTTTCTTGCATACAGTCAGGGGGTGAATGAAACGGCCACCATCACGGCGGCGCCGAGCGACCGGCTGCTGGATCTGTTCCACGGCGTCCGGCTCACCCCGACGCAACGCCGGATCGCGCACTGCCTGGTGCAGCACGCCGGCTCGGTGGCCTACCTCTCCGCCGCCGAGGTCGCCGAGCTGGCCGGGGTCAGCCAGCCGTCGGTGACCCGGTTCGCCGTCGCGCTCGGCCACGACGGCTACCCGGCGCTGCGTCGCCGGCTGCGCGAGCTGACCGCCACCGGCACGACCGGCCCGGCCGACGGGGAGAACGAACTCCAGCGCGCCGTCCGGGCGGAGATCGCCAACCTCGACCGGCTCGCCGTCCAGCTCGCCGACCGCGAGCGGATCGCCGGGGCCGGCGCGCTGCTGGCCGCCAGCCGTCCGCTGCCGGTGCTCGGCCTACGCGCCGCCGCGCCGCTGGCCGCGTACTTCGCGTACTTCGCCGCCAAGGTGCATCCCGACGTGCGGGTGTTCGACACCGGCGGCAGCCTGCTCACCGACCGCCTCGAGCAGGCCGCCGTCGCCGGGGCGAGCGCCGTGCTGGCCTTCGTGCTGCCCCGGTATCCCCGGGAGACCCTGGACGCGCTGCGCGCCGCCCGGGAGGCCGGCCTGCGGATCGTGGCGATCACCGACTCGCCGGTGAGCCCGGCGACCGAGTACGCCGACCTGGTACTTCCCGCCGCGGTCGGCGCCGACCTGGTCTTCGACCTGCACACCGCCCCGATGGCCCTGGCCATGGTGGTGCTCCAGGCCATCTGCGACGCCGCGCCGGCGGACACGCAGGCGCGGTTGGAGGCGTTCGAGGCGTCCGCCGCCCGCCGACAGTTGTTCCTCGGGTGAAAGGAGATCCCGCGATGTACCAGCCCGTCCGTGCCGCACGCGGCACCGAGCGCAGCGCCCGGGGGTGGCCGCAGGAGGCCGCCCTGCGGATGCTGATGAACAATCTCGACCCCGAGGTCGCGGAGCGTCCCGAGGACCTGGTGGTCTACGGCGGCACCGGGAAGGCCGCGCGGGACTGGCCGTCGTACCACGCGCTGGTGCGGACCCTGACCGACCTGCGCGACGACGAGACGATGCTGGTGCAGTCCGGCCGGCCGGTCGGCGTGCTGCGCACCCACGAGTGGGCGCCCCGGGTGCTGCTGGCCAACTCCAACCTGGTCGGCGACTGGGCCACCTGGCCCGAGTTCCGGCGCCTGGAGCAGCTCGGCCTGACCATGTACGGGCAGATGACCGCCGGCTCGTGGATCTACATCGGCACGCAGGGCATCCTCCAGGGCACGTACGAGACGTTCGCCGCCGTCGCCGCGAAACGGTTCGGGGGGTCGCTGGCCGGGACGCTGACGCTCACCGCCGGCTGCGGCGGAATGGGTGGCGCCCAGCCGCTCGCGGTC
This sequence comes from Micromonospora pallida, assembly GCF_900090325.1. Taxonomy (NCBI): domain Bacteria; kingdom Bacillati; phylum Actinomycetota; class Actinomycetes; order Micromonosporales; family Micromonosporaceae; genus Micromonospora; species Micromonospora pallida. Next base: position 4,622,124 of record NZ_FMHW01000002.1, read on the forward strand.
ACCATGAACGGCGGCGCGTGCCTGGTCGTCGACGTCGACCGGTCCCGGCTGGACCGCCGGGTGCACGACCGGTACCTGGACGAGGTCGCCGACTCCCTGGACGACGCGGTCGAGCGGGTGCTCGCCGCGAAGCGGGACCGGCGGGCGCTCAGCGTCGGGGTGGTCGGCAACGCGGCCACCGTCTTCCCGGAGCTGCTGCGCCGGGGCGTGGAGATCGACGTCGTCACCGACCAGACCAGCGCGCACGACCCGCTGTCGTACGTGCCGGAGGGGGTGGAGCTGGCCGACGCCCGGGACTACGCGGCGGCGAAGCCAGCCGAGTTCACCGACCGGGCCCGCGCGTCGATGGCGAAGCACGTCGAGGCGATGGTCGGGTTCCTCGACGCCGGGGCCGAGGTGTTCGACTACGGCAACTCGATCCGGGGCGAGGCGAAGCTCGGCGGGTACGAGCGGGCGTTCGACTTCCCCGGCTTCGTGCCCGCGTACATCCGGCCGTTGTTCTGCGAGGGGAAGGGCCCGTTCCGCTGGGCGGCGCTCTCCGGTGACCCGGCCGACATCGCCGCCACCGACCGCGCCATCCTCGACCTGTTCCCGGAGAACGAGTCGCTGGCCCGGTGGATGCGGATGGCCGGAGAGCGGGTCGCCTTCCAGGGCCTGCCGGCGCGGATCTGCTGGCTCGGCTACGGCGAGCGGGACCGCGCCGGGGTGCGGTTCAACGAGATGGTCGCCTCCGGCGAGCTGAGCGCACCGGTCGTCATCGGCCGGGACCACCTGGACTGCGGCAGCGTCGCCAGCCCGTACCGGGAGACCGAGGCGATGGCCGACGGCTCCGACGCGATCGCCGACTGGCCGCTGCTCAACGCGCTTGTCAACACGGCCAGCGGAGCGTCCTGGGTGTCCATCCACCACGGCGGCGGGGTCGGCATCGGCCGCTCCATCCACGCCGGCCAGGTCTGCGTCGCCGACGGCAGCGCGCTGGCCGGGCAGAAGATCGAGCGGGTGCTCACCAACGACCCGGCGATGGGCGTCATCCGGCACGTCGACGCCGGCTACGACCACGCCCACGAGGTCGCCACTCGCACCGGTGTCCGCGTGCCCATGGCCGAGCGGTAGGAGGGGACCCTTGTTCATCGAAAACGCCCTGCAGGGGTCCCCTGCTACCACCGCAACCACCGCAACCACCGCCAGCACCGCCCGCTTCCGGGTGCTGTGGGACGAGATCGCGCCGATCGGGCGGGACGCCCGCACCGGCGGCTACCTGCGGTACGCGCTGACCGAGCCGGAGCAGCGGCTGCGGGAATGGTTCCGGGCCCAGGCCGAGCGGCGGGGCATGCCGGTCACCGACGACGGCAACGGCAATCTCTTCGCCCGCTGGGGTGACCCGGACGCCGCCGACGCCGTGCTCACCGGCAGCCACTTCGACTCGGTGCCGCACGGCGGGGCGTACGACGGGCCGCTCGGCATCGTCAGCGCCTTCCTCGCCGTGGACGAGCTGCGCGCCGCCGGGGTCGCCCCGGCCCGGCCGCTCGTGGTCGGCGCGTTCGTCGAGGAGGAGGGGGGCCGGTTCGGCGTACCGTGTCTGGGATCGCGGCTGCTCACCGGGGCGCTGACGCCCGAGCGCGCGGCCGGGCTGCGGGACGCCGACGGGGTGAGTTTCGCCGAGGCGTTCGGCGGCCAGCCGGCCGGGGCCCGACCGGACCTGCTCGCCGGGTTCGGCGCCTTCGTCGAGCTGCATGTGGAGCAGGGGCGCGCGCTGGTCGACCGGGACGCGTCGGTCGCGGTGGCGACCGCGATCTGGCCGCACGGCCGCTGGCGGCTCGACTTCACCGGCGAGCCGAACCACGCCGGTACGACCCGGATGGCCGACCGCCGCGACCCGATGCTCACCTACGCGTTCACCGTGCTGGCGGCGAACAAGGAGGCGCGGCTGCGCGGGGCGCACGCCACCATGGGTCGGGTCCACGCCGAGCCGAACGCCACCAACGCGATCCCGGCCCGGGTGACCGGCTGGCTGGACGCGCGGGCCGCCGAGACGGACACGCTCACCGGGCTGGTGGAGGCGGTCCACGCCAAGGCCGTCGAGCGGGCCCGCCGGGACGGCACCGAGGTGACCCTTGCCGAGGAGTCGGCGACCCCGCTGGTCGGTTTCGACGCGGACCTGGGCACGCGGCTGGCGGCGCTGCTCGACGCGCCGACGTTGCCCACCGCGGCCGGGCACGACGCCGGGGTACTGGCCGGGCACCTGCCGACCGCGATGCTCTTCGTCCGCAACCCGACGGGGGTGTCGCACTCCCCCGCCGAAACGGCCACCGACGCCGACTGCGCCGCCGGGGTGGCCGCCCTGGCCCGGGTGCTGGAGGAGCTGACGTGCGCCTGATCTGGCCGCTGACCGGGCGCTGCCCGGCCGTCATCCCCAGCGGTGGGGCGACGGCGTGAGCACCACCCGCTGGCTCGCCGAGTACGCCTGGCTGCCCGACGAGCCCGAACCCACCGCCGACGTGCTGATCGAGACCGTCGACGGACGGATCACCCTGGTTGCCCCGCTGGCCGCGCGGACCCCGCCCACCGCCGGGGTCGAGGTACTCGCCGACGCGGTACGCCTGCCCGGCCTGACCCTGCCCGGCCTGGCCGACGCACACTCGCACGCGTTCCACCGGGCGCTGCGCGGCCGGACCCACGGCGGGCGGGGCGACTTCTGGACCTGGCGGGACCTGATGTACACGGTCGCCGACCGCCTCGACCCGGACAGCTACCTGGCCCTGGCCCGTGCCGTGTACGCCGAGCTGGCGTTGGCCGGGGTCACCTGCGTCGGCGAGTTCCACTACCTGCACCACCGGCCGGACGGCGGCCGGTACGACGACCCGAACGCGATGGGCGCGGCCCTGGTGGAGGCCGCCGCGCAGGCCGGTGTCCGGATCACCCTGCTGGACACCTGTTACCTGACGGCGACCGTGGACGGTCAGCCGCTGACCGGTCCACAGCGTCGGTTCGGTGACGGGGACGCGAACCGGTGGGCGGACCGGGTCGAGGCGTTCACCCCGGCCGGCGAGCACGCCCGGGTCGGCGCGGCCGTGCACTCGGTACGGGCGGTCCCCGCCGACCAGCTCGGCACGGTCGCCGAGTGGGCCCGGCGGCACGACGCGCCACTGCACGCGCACCTCTCCGAGCAGCCCGCCGAGAACGACGCCTGCCGGTCCGTGCACGGACGCACCCCGACCCGGCTACTCGCCGACCACGGGGTGCTCGGCCCGACCACCACGGCCGTCCACGCCACCCATCTGACCAGCGCCGACGTGAATCTACTCGGCGGCAGCGGCACCGGGGTCTGCCTCTGCCCGACCACCGAGCGGGACCTCGCCGACGGCATCGGGCCGGCCCGCCGGATGGCCGAGGCGGGCAGCCCGCTCAGCCTGGGCAGCGACAGTCACGCCGTGATCGACCTGTTCGAGGAGGCCCGCGCGGTCGAGCTGGACGAGCGGCTGCGCACCCGGCAGCGGGGCCACTTCACCCCGGCCGCGCTCCGCGACGCGGCGACCGTGACCGGGCACGCCGCGCTGGGCTGGACCGACGCCGGCCGGCTCGCCCCGGGCAACCGGGCCGACCTGGTCACCGTCCGGCTGGACAGCGCGCGGACGGCGGGCGTACCGCCGGTGGGGGTGTTCTTCGCGGCGGGCGCGGCCGACGTCACCCAGGTCGTGGTGGACGGTCGGGTGGTGGTCCGCGACGGCCGGCACACGACCGTCGACGTCCCCGCCGAACTCACCGCCGCCATCCGGGCGGTGATCACCTCGTGAGCGCGAGGAGTGAGCCGGGTTTGCGAGCCCCGCAGTCGCGAACGAAGGACGGCACCTCATGAGCAGTCTGCTGGTCGACAACATCGGGGAGCTGGTCACCAACGTGGCCGGGACCGGCGAGGGCGGTCGGCTCGGCATCCGCCGCAACGCGGCCATCCTGGTCGAGGAGGACCGGATCGCCTGGCTCGGCCCGGCCCGGTACGCCCCGGCGGCCACCCGGCGGATCGACGCCGACGGCGCGGCGGTGCTCCCCGGCTTCGTGGACAGCCACGCCCACCTGGTCTTCGCCGGGGACCGGGCCGCCGAGTTCGCTGCCCGGATGGCCGGTCAGCCGTACACCGGGGGTGGGATCCGGACCACGGTCGCGGCCACCCGGGCCGCCTCCGACGAGACGCTGCGCGGCACCGTGCGCCGGCTCCGCGCGGAGGCGCTGCGGCAGGGCACCACCACCATCGAGATCAAGAGCGGGTACGGCCTGAACGTCGCCGACGAGGCCCGCTCGCTGCGGATCGCCGCCGAGGCGACCGGGGAGACCACCTTCCTCGGCGCGCACGTGGTGCCGACCGAGTACGCCGACCGCCCGGACGACTACGTCGGGTTGGTCTGCGGGCCGATGCTGCGCGCCGCCGCCCCGTACGCGAAGTGGATCGACGTGTTCTGCGAACGGGGCGCGTTCGACGCCGACCACGCCCGCGCGATCCTCACCTGCGGGCAGGCCGCCGGCCTCGGGGTACGGCTGCACGCCAACCAGCTCGGCCCCGGACCGGGGGTACGACTCGCCGTGGAACTCGGGGCGGCCAGTGCCGACCACTGCACCCACCTGGACGCCGCCGACGTGGACGCGCTGGCCGGGTCCGCCACGGTCGCCACCCTGCTGCCCGGTGCCGAGTTCTCCACCCGGTCGCCGTACCCGGACGCCCGTCGGCTGCTCGACGCCCGGGTCACCGTGGCGTTGGCGACCGACTGCAACCCGGGTTCCTCGTACACGTCGTCGATGCCGTTCTGCATCGCGCTCGCCGTACGGGAGATGGGCATGACCCCGGCGGAGGCGGTCTGGGCCGCGACCGCCGGGGGCGCGCGGGCGCTGCGCCGCGACGACGTGGGCGTGCTCGCCCCCGGGGCGCGGGCCGACCTCATGATTCTCGACGCCCCGTCCCACCTGCACCTGGCCTACCGGCCGGGGGTTCCGCTGATCCGCCAGGTCCTGCACAACGGAGTTCCGCTATGAGCAACCAACGAACCGACCAGCACCGTTCCACCGACACACGCGGCGGGGTGGCGTGATGGGCACGGTGACCGTCCAGCCCACCGGCGTCTCCCCCGCCGACGTGCTCGCCGTGGCCCGGGGCGGCGCGAAGGTCGTCCTCGATCCGGCCACGGTGGACGCGATGGCCACCAGCCGGGCGATCGTGGACGGCATCGAGGCCTCCGGCCGTCCGGTATACGGGGTGTCGACCGGGTTCGGCGCGCTGGCCAACACCTTCGTCGCGCCGGAGCGGCGGGCCGAACTCCAGCACGCGTTGATCCGTTCGCACGCCGCCGGGGTCGGTGCGCCGATGCCCCGCGAGGTGGTACGGGCGATGATGCTGCTGCGGGTACGCTCGCTGGCCCTCGGCCGCTCCGGGGTCCGCCCGCTGGTCGCCGAGGCCCTGGTCGACCTGCTCAACCACGACGTCACCCCGTGGGTGCCCGAGCACGGTTCGCTGGGCGCCTCCGGTGACCTCGCCCCGCTGGCGCACTGCGCGCTGGTGCTGCTCGGCGAGGGGTGGGTGCTCGGCCCGGCCGGCGAGCGGGTGCCCGCCGCCGACGCGCTGCACCAGGTCGGGCTGGCCCCGGTGACGCTGGCCGCCAAGGAGGGGCTGGCGCTGATCAACGGCACCGACGGGATGCTCGGCATGCTGCTGCTGGCCATCCACGACGCCGCGCACCTGTTCACCATGGCCGACGTGACCGCCGCCCTGGCCATCGAGGCGATGCTCGGCTCGGAGCGGCCGTTCCTGCCCGAGCTGCACGCCATCCGGCCGCATCCGGGGCAGGCGACCTCGGCGGCGAACATCCACCGGCTGCTCCAGGACTCGACGGTGATGGACTCGCACCGCGACGACCTGGCGCACGCGGTGCAGGACGCGTACTCGATGCGGTGCGCGCCGCAGGTGGCCGGGGCGGCCCGGGACACCCTCGCCTTCGTCGAGCAGGTCGCCGGCCGGGAGCTGGTGTCCGTGGTGGACAACCCGGTGGTGCTGCCGGACGGCCGGGTCGAGTCGACCGGCAACTTCCACGGCGCGCCGCTCGGCTTCGCCGCGGACTTCCTCGCCATCGCCGCCAGCGAGGTCGGGGCGATCGCCGAGCGCCGGGTGGACCGGTTGCTCGACGTGACCCGGTCCCGGGACCTGCCGGCGTTCCTCTCCCCGGACGCGGGGGTCAACTCTGGGCTGATGATCGCCCAGTACACGGCCGCCGGGATCGTCGCGGAGAACCGCCGGCTGGCCGGCCCCGCCTCGGTGGACTCGCTGCCCACCAGCGGCATGCAGGAGGACCACGTCTCGATGGGCTGGGCGGCGACGAAGAAGCTGCGCACGGTGCTGGACAACCTCACCAGCCTGCTCGCGGTGGAGCTGCTCTCGGCGGTACGCGGGCTGCAACTACGCGCCCCGCTCACCCCGTCCCCGGCCGGTCGGGCGGCCATCGCGGCGCTGGGCGGGGCCGCCGGGGAACCCGGCCCGGACGTCTTCCTCGCCCCGGTGATGGAGGCGGCCCAGGCGGTGGTGCGCGGTCCGGAGCTGCGGGCCACCATCGAGCGGGAGGTGGGTCGGCTCGGCTGAGCAGGATGGCCGCCGGGCCGGCTGAGCAGGGGTGGCCGCCGGGCCGACTCGGTTGGGCGCGGCGGCCGCTGGGTAGGCCCGGCCGCGGGCGGTGGCCGGGCTCAGCCGACGAGCAGCGCCACCGCGATCAGCACCGGCACCGCCGACACCGTCGACAGCAGCACCGCGTCCCGGGCCAGCGTGACGCCACGGTCGTAGCGGACCGCGTAGACAAAAACGTTCTGCGCGGTCGGCAGGGCGGCGGTGACCGTGCAGGCCAGCACCACCGACGGCGACAGATCCAGCAGGTAGCGGGCGACGAGGTACGCCACCAGCGGCTGACCGACCGCCTTGAGGAACACGGCGAGCCACACGTCCCGCGCGGTGTCCCCGGTGCCCGGCCGGGGAGCGCCGTGCAGCGAGAGGCCGTACGCGAGCAGCGTCGCCGGCACCGCCATCGCGCCCACCAACTCGACCGGACGCAGCACCGCCTCTGGCGGTAGCCACCCGGTCAGGCTGCACACCACGCCCAGGGCGCACGCCACGATGATCGGGTTCGTCAACTGCTGCACCATGACCCGGGTCAGCGACCGCCGCCCCGGGGCCGCCGCCTCCCGCCCGCTGCTCTCCTGCCGACTGGTCTCCCGGCCACCGGTTGTCGCCGCGTCCCCGGCAGCGACCGCCGGCGCACCGCCCCGGGCAGCCGGATCCAGCAGGACGAAGGCGACCGGGGTGATCACCAACAGTTGGAACATGATGATCGGCACCACGACCGTGGCGTCGCCGAGGACGTACACGGCGATCGGGATGCCGATGTTGGCCGCGTTCACGTACGACGCGGCGAGTGCGCCGATGGTGGTCTCCGGGGTCGGCCGCCGCCAGGCCAGTCGCGCCACCAGTACGAACACCGCGGCCACCACGGCGGTGCCGACCACCGTGACGACCAGCGCGGACGAGAGGACCGCGAGCACGTCCGAGTGGGCCACGGTCTGGAAGAGCAGCGCCGGGGTGGCCACGAAGAACGCCACCCGGGAGAGCACAACAGCCCCGTCCGGGCCGACCAGTCCCCGCCGTCCGACCAGCCAGCCGACGCCGACAACGGCCGCGACGACCGCGAACCCGGTCAACACACCCGGCACGTCGTCCTCCCGTCGCCGCCACCCCGGCGACCCGCGCCGCCGCGCCGGCACCTGCCCGCCCCCGGAAGCGTCCCCGACCGCGTGATCGACTCCGTTTCGCCGGTGTTGCGGTATCGAACCGGACCGGACGCCCCCGTATCGGCGAAACGCCGACCGGCGGGCCGGGCAGCCGGCGGCGGGTCAGGTGGCCGGTGGGAGCACCTTGGCGACCAGCTTGGCCAGGTCCCGCAGGGCCTTGCCACGGTGGCTGATCGCGTCCTTCTCCTCCGGGGTCAGTTCGGCGTTGGTGCGGGTCTGACCATCGCCGAGGAAGATCGGGTCGTAGCCGAAGCCGCCCTCGCCACGGGGCGCGCGCAGCAGCCGGCCGGGCTGGCGGCCGTCGACCAGGTGCTCCTTGCCGCCGGGCAGCACCAGCGCCACGGTGCAGACGAAGGCCGCCGCCCGGTGCGCGTCCGGGAGGTCGGCGATCTGGTCGAGGACCAGTTGCAGGTTCGCCCGGTCGTCGCCGTGCTGGCCGGCCCAGCGGGCGCTGAACACCCCGGGCATGCCGTTGAGGGCGTCCACCGCGATGCCGGAGTCGTCGGCGATGGTGGGCAGGCCGGTACGCCGACAGCCCTCCCGTGCCTTGATCAGCGCGTTCTCGCCGAAGGTGAGGCCGGTCTCCGGCAGCTCCGGGTAGTCCTCCACGTCGTCGAGGCCGAGCAGGGCGATCCGGTGCGCGCCGAGCGCACCGTCGAGGATCCGCTGGAGTTCGACCAGCTTCTTCCGGTTACGGGTCGCGAGCAGGACCTTGTTCACGCTGCACTGCCTTTCGTACGGGGGCTCGGGACGGGCCGGCTCACGCCAACGCCTTCCGCTGGGCTTCGGCCAGTTCGGTGCACCCCGCCACCGCAAGGTCGAGCAGGGCGTCGAGCTGGTCGCGGGCGAAGACCCCCGACTCGCCCGTCCCCTGCACCTCGACGAACTCGCCGGTGCCGGTGCAGACCACGTTCATGTCGACCTCGGCGGCGACGTCCTCGGGGTAGTCGAGATCGAGCCGCGCCTCCCCGGCGATGACGCCGACGCTGACCGCCGCCACCGAGCGGTGCATCACCTTCTCCGGCCGTCCGGCCAGCGACTTCCGCTCGGCGAGCCAGGTCACCGCGTCGTGCAGGGCCACGTACGCCCCGGTGATGGCGGCGGTCCGGGTGCCGCCGTCGGCCTGGAGGACGTCGCAGTCCAGGACGATCGAGTTCTCGCCGAGCGCCTTCAGGTCGATGCTGGCTCGCAGGCTCCGGCCGATCAGCCGGGAGATCTCGTGGGTCCGACCGCCGATCCGTCCCTTGACGCTCTCCCGGTCGGAGCGGGTGTTCGTGGCGCGGGGCAGCATCGCGTACTCGGCGGTCACCCAGCCCAGCCCGGAGCCCTTGCGCCAGCGCGGCACCCCCTCGGTCACGCTCGCCGTGCAGAGCACCCGGGTGCCGCCGAACTCGACCAGGACCGAGCCCTCCGGATGGGTGCTCCACCCCCGGGTCAACGTCACCGGTCGAAGTTGATCGGGTCGTCGCCCGTCAGGTCGCGCCATGCAGGCACTCTATGCGGTCGCTCGACCGTACCGCCCCGGGGTGCCCCGCCGAGGGACACCCGACCACCCACCGCCGGCCAGCGCCGGTCTCAGCGCCGGGCCGGCCGCAGCGGACCGGTGCCGTCCACCACCAGCACCCGCGGCCGTCGTCCGGTGGTCACGCCCCCGCCGGCAGGCCGCTGGCCGTCGTGGCGGCCTGCACCGCCCGGTAGTGCCCGACCAGTTCGTCGCCGATCGCCGTCCAACTGGAGCGGCTCACCGCCACCCGGCCGGCCGCGCCGTACGCGCGCCGCCGCTCGGGATCGGCGGCCAGCTCGGCGACGGCCGCGGCGAGCGCGGCCCCGTCCCCCGGCGGCACCAGCAGCCCGGTGCTGCCGGACCGGACGAGGTCCACCGGGCCGCCGGCGGCCGGCGCGACCACCGGTACGCCGCTGGCCAGCGCCTCCTGGATGGTCTGCCCGAAGGTCTCGTGCGGTCCGGTGTGCGCGAACACGTCGAGGCTGGCGTAGGTGCGGGCCAGCTCCGCGCCGTGCTGGGCACCGAGGAAACAGGCGTTCGGGAGCCGCCGCTCCAGCTCCCGCCGGGACGGCCCGTCACCGACCACGACCACCCGGACGCCGGCCAGCCGGGTGGTCTCCGCCAGCAGTTCCACCCGCTTCTCCGGGGCGAGCCGGCCGACGTAGCCGACCAGCAGCTCACCGTCGGGGGCGAGCCGGCGCCGCAGCTGTCCGTCCCGGCGGGACGGGTGGAAACGGTCGGCGTCGACGCCGCGCCGCCACAGCCAGATCCGTTCGACGCCGTTGGCGATCAGGTCCGCGGCGGCCCGGGTGGAGGGGGCGAGGGTACGGCCGGCGCTGTTGTGGATCTCGCGGATCCGCCGCCAGGCCGCCGCCTCGCCCCAACCGAGCTGGTACGCGCGGGCGTACGAGGCGACGTCGGTCTGGTAGACGGCCACGGTCGGCAGCCGGTGCGCGGCGGCGAGCGTCGCCGCCCGGCCACCGAGCACGAACGGGCTGGCCAGATGCACCACGTCCGGCGCGTAGGACAGGAGCGCGTCGGCGAGCCGACTGCCGGGCAGGCCGAGCCGGAAGCTCTGGTACCGGGGCATCGGCACGCTGGGAATCCGGACCACCGGGTAGGGCTGGTCGTCGACCACCCGCCGCCGCCCGCCCGGTGGAGCCGGGGCGACCACCATCGGCTCGTGCCCCCGCGCCAACAGGTGTTCGGCCACCCGGACGACGGAGTGGGCCACGCCGTTCACGTCCGGCGGGAACGACTCGGTCACGATGGCGATCCGCATGGTGTCACCGTGCGGGTGTCAGCGGTGCGCCGATGGTCCGGCCAGCTACCGTACGGCGAACAGTGCGCCACGAATCGACGACGGACCCGCCGTCAGATGTCGTACCGGCTGCCCGGACGGACGACCTCCAGCGGCCCGGTGTACGTGGCGCTGGCCGCCTCAACCGTCTGCGCCTCGCTGCCCCAGGCGGTGACCAGGTGGGTGAGCAGGAGCCGGCCGACACCGGCCTTGGTCGCCGCCTCGCCCGCTTCCCGCCCGGTCAGGTGCAGGTCCGGTGGGTTGTCCACCCCGTCGAGGTAGCTGGCCTCGCAGAGGAAGACGTCGGCGTCCTGGGCGAGCCGCAGCAGGGGCTCACAGGGTGCGGTGTCCGAGGAGTAACAGAGGACCCGGCCGGCGTGCTCCAGCCGGACCCCGTACGTCTCGACGGGATGGTTCATCCGGTCGACGGTGACGGCGAACGGGCCGATCGGGAAGGTGCCCGGCTCCAGGGCGTAGAACTGGTAGACGTCCTCCACGCCCCCCTCCTCCTGGTGCCCGTAGACGGCGTGCAGCCGTTCCGGGGCACCCGCTGGGGCGTACACCGGCAGCGGCGGGTACGGACCGTCCGGGGCGTACCGGCGGACGACCACATAGGAGGCGGCGTCGAGGATGTGGTCGCAGTGCAGATGGGACAGGACGATCGCGTCCGGGGCGTGCAGCCCGGCGTAGCGCTGGAGCGCGGAGAGCGACCCAGTGCCGAAGTCGAGCAGCAGCCGGAAGCCCTCGGCTTCGACAAGGTACGCCGAACAGGCGGACTCGGGGCCGGGAAAGCTGCCCGCACAGCCCAGCACGGTCAATCTCATGCAGTCGCCCCGTCGCCACTACCGGTAGTCGACCCGTCGAGACTCGCCCCGCCGATGATCTCTACCGACGCGTACGCCACGCTGCGCAGCCTACGCCGGACACGGCGGTGGCAAGAATGATCTGATGGAAGTTGTCGCGAACGTGACACCCCTCCATGTCTTCTCCACCCGGTCCGTCACGGTTGCCGGACCAGACCGTTGCACACGGTGAGGTCCACCGACGGTCGGCGGACCCATGACAACAGGCCACCAATGGGCGGCGGGCGTTGACGACGGCACGCCGGTGGGCGGCGGGCAGTTACGACGGGCCCGCCGTCGGGCGGCGGGCGATGACGACGGGACGGGGCAGAGCGTGCGGACCGAGACGGACACCGACGACGCGACACGGGCCACACCGGACCCGGTCCGGCGGACCGGTGTGGGGGCCGGCACGATTCCGCGCCCGGTTCGCGGTCCGGGTGGCGTCCCGCCGCGCGATCGGCCGGCCCGCCTCCGGCCCGCGCCGGGCGGACGACACCGGGCGTCCCGGCGGACGGCGCCGGCCGGCGGCGAGCGCGAGCGGCGTCGACCGACCGATCGCGGCCGGCTGCTACTGGTCTGTGGCTGGGCCACCGGCCTGGGCGCGGTGGCCCTCGCCTCGGCCGTACGCGGCCTGGTGCTGGTGCTGGCCGGAGCCGCCCCGCAGTGGTACCAGCCGACGGTGGCCGCCCTGGGTCTCGGCGGCATCGTCCTGGGCGGCGTCGCCCTGCACGGCCGCGCCCGCCCGGGGCTGCGGTGGGTCGCCCTCGGCCTGGCGAACCTGGCCGTCGGAGTGAGCGCCGGCCTCACCGCCAGCCTGCCCTGAGCGGCCGCTGACCCGGGGCCGGGCCGGGTCCGCCGGGAGCGGAACGGGATGCGGCTGGGACAGGCCGAGCGGATTGCGGGCCAGGCGGATTGCTTGCCAGGGGGATTACGGGCCAGGCCGGCTCCGGGTCAGGCCCGGAGCCGGCCGTCGATCAGGCCCGGAGCCGGCCGTCGATCAGGCCCAGAGCTGGCCTTCGAGTGCCTCCTCGGCCTCGCCGAGGGTGCCGCCGTACGCGCCGGTGGAGAGGTACTTCCAGCCACCGTCGGCGACCACGAAGGCCACGTCGGCGCGGCGGCCGTCCCGGACCGCCTCGTGCGCCACGGCCAACGCGGCGTGCAGGATCGCGCCGGTGGAGAAGCCGGCGAAGATTCCCTCCACCTCCACCAGTTGCCGGGTCCGCAGCACCGCGTCCCGGGTGCCGACGGAGAACCGCCGGGAGAGCACCGTCGCGTCGTACAACTCCGGAACGTAGCCCTCGTCGATGTTGCGCAGGCCGTACACCAGTTCGCCGTAGCGCGGCTCGGCCGCGACGACCTGGATGCCCTCGACCTTCTCCCGCAGGTACCGGCCGGTGCCCATGAGCGTGCCGGTGGTGCCGAGTCCGGCCACGAAGTGGGTGATCGTGGGCAGGTCGTGCAGCAGCTCCGGCCCGGTGGTCTCGTAGTGCGCCCGCGCGTTCGCCTCGTTGCCGTACTGGAAGAGCATCACCCAGTCGGGGTGCTCGACGGCGATCTGCTTGGCCGTGGCGACCGCCTGGTTGGAACCACCGGCGGCCGGCGAGAAGATGATCTCCGCGCCGTACATCCGGAGGAGCTGGACCCGCTCGGTCGAGACGTTCTCCGGCATCACGCAGACCAGCCGGTAGCCGCGCAGCTTCGCCACCATGGCCAGGGAGATGCCGGTGTTGCCGCTGGTCGGCTCCAGGATGGTGTCACCCGAACGGAGCCGACCGGCGCGCTCGGCTGCCTGGACCATGAACAGCGCCGCCCGGTCCTTGATGCTGCCGGTCGGGTTCCGGTCCTCCAGCTTCGCCCAGAGCCGCACCGGCGGTGCCCCCTCGGGCACCGTCGGCGAGAGCCGCGGCAGCCCAACCAGGGGCGTGCTACCGCAGGCGTCGAGGAGGCTGTCGTACCGCGCCACGGCGGGCCGCCTCAGCGGGCGGCGGAGGTGCGGTGGACGCTGCCGTACCCGCTGATCGCCGCCATCGCGGCGAAGCCCAGCGCGCCCCCGGCCACGGCCGGCAGGATCGTCACCGTGTCGCCGTCGGAGAGCTTGGCGTCGAGCGCGCCGAGGAACCGGACGTCCTCGTCGTTGACGTAGACGTTGACGAAGCGGTGCAACGGGCCGGCCTCGGTGACCAGCCGGCCACGCAGCCCGGCGTGCCGGGAGTCCAGGTCGGTGAGCAGGTCGGCCAGGGTGTCCCCGGCGCCCTCGACGACCTTCGCGCCGCCGGTGTAGCTGCGCAGGATGGTGGGGATGCGAACCTCGATGGCCATGGTGTGGTAACTCCTCGTTCGGGTGTGCCTACGGTGACGGAAGAAGGGGTGAACCGGACGCTGAACTGCTCAGCGGCCGGAACACTCGTAGTCGACCGTCGCCGGGCTCTGCCCGAACATGTAGGACTGGACGGCGTGCGGGTCCACGGTGGCATCCACGATCCGGACCGGCTCCTCGGCCACCACGCCGTCCACGATGCGGAAGGAGCGGATCTCCTCCGTGTCGGGGTCGCGGGTGGAGACGAGCAGGTAGTGGGCTCCCGGCTCACCGGCGAAGGAGACGTCCGTCCGGGACGGGTACGCCTCGGTCGCGGTGTGCGAGTGGTAGATGACAACCGGCTCCTCGTCGCGGTCGTCCATCTCCCGCCACACCCGCAGGTGCTCCATCGAGTCGAACTCGTAGAACGTCATCGAGCGGGCGGCGTTCTCCATCGGGATGTGCCGGGTCGGGGTGTCACTGCCGGCGGGGCCGGCGACGACGCCACACGCCTCGTCCGGGTGGTCCCGACGCGCGTGCGCGACGATCGCGTCGACGATCGACCGGTCGATGCTCAGCACGACGACCAGCCTAGCGCCTGATCGGACCGATCCGAAGGTGGCAGCCGTCACCCTCACCCCGACGGACCGGCCGGTTTCCCCGATCGTCCCGCCGGGGAAGGCGCTCGGGGGACGCCGGGCGGCACCGGGCATGCTGTCCGGTGCGCGAGACGACCCGTCCGGCCGGTGGGAGCCGGTCGGCGCAGCGAACTCAGTGCAACGAACGTCAGTACGGCGAACTCAGTGCAACGAACTCAGTGCGGAGAACGAGGAGGTCGACCATGCAGCACCGCCGCATCGGCCCGGTCGAGGTGGGCGCGATCGGGCTCGGCGCGATGCCGATGTCGGTGGCCGGACGCCCGGAGGCCGACCGCGCCGTCCGGACCGTCCACGCCGCGCTGGACGCGGGCGTCACCCTGATCGACACCGCCGACGCGTACGCGCTCGGCGCGGACGACTTCGGGCACAACGAGTCGTTGGTCGCCCACGCGCTCGCCACGTACGGCGGGGACACCTCCGGGGTGCTGGTCGCCACCAAGGGCGGGCACACCCGTCCCGGCGGCGACGCGTGGGCGCTGGACGGCTCACCCGCGCATCTCCGGGCGGCCTGCGAGGCGTCGCTCACCCGGCTCGGGGTGGACGCCATCGGGCTCTACCAGTTCCACCGACCCGACCCTCAGGTCCCGTACGCGGACTCGCTCGGCGCGCTGCGGGAGCTGGCGGATGCCGGCAAGATCCGGATGGCCGGCATCTCCAACGCCGACCCGGACCAGATCCGGCAGGCCCGGGAGATCCTCGGCGACCACCTGGTCTCGGTGCAGAACCAGTTCTCGCCGGCCTACCGCGACAGCGAGCCCGAGTTGCGCCTCTGCGCCGAACTCGGCCTGGCGTTCCTCCCCTGGTCACCGCTCGGCGGTATCGGGCGGGCCGGCGGCCTGGGTGACCGGTTCGCGCCGTTCGCCCGGATCGCCGAGGAGCGCGGGGTGAGCCCGCAGCAGGTCTGCCTGGCCTGGCAGCTCGCCCTCGCCCCGGTGGTCGTGCCGATTCCCGGCGCGAGCCGGCCGGAGACGATCCGCGACTCGGCCGCCGCCGCGGACCTGGTCCTCGACGAGCGGGAGATCGCCGCCCTGAGCGCCACCAATTGACCCACGGTCACCACTCAACTGCCACTCCTCGCTCAACGGCCCGAGGAGTGGTGGTGGTAGCAGGGGACCCCTGCTCATCAAAAAACGGTAGTAGGGGTCCCCTGCTACCACCTCTGGCGAGCGGGCGAGCGGGCGAGCGGGAGGGCGGACGGGGATCAGTCGATCAGGGCGTTGAGCAGCGACTCCTGGAGGTAGCCGAGGTAGGCGTAGACCGAGAGCTGGAACACCCGGGACGAGGACGGGTCGGCGGCGACGGCGTCGTCGAGTTCCTCGCCGAGGTCCGTTCCCTCCTTGACGCCGAGCCGGATCCCCATCGCCAGTCGGGCGTCGTTCAGCGCCCGCAGCCACGCCTCGGCGGCCTCGGCATCGAGGCGTACCTCACCACCCTGGTCGTCGGGGAGCGCGGCGAGGATCGCGCCGGCCTGGTCGATCTTGGCGGTCTTCAGGTCGCCCTCGGTGTACCGCCGGACCTCGGCCGAGGTGGCCGGGTCGTCGGCGTAGACGTCGGGAAAGAGCCGGCCCACCACCGGGTCGGTGTGGTCGAAGCCGTCGGTGAGCAGGCCCACCACCTCGGAGGCGACCTTGCGTAGCACCCGGACCTCGTCCACGGCGAGGGTGGCGACGTACTGGCCGCCCCGGCAACGGAACATGCTCACGAGCGGTCCACCGTCGCCCAGAGCCCATACGCGTGCAACTGCGACGCGTCGTGTTCCATCCGTTCCCGCGCGCCGGTGGAGACCACGGCCCGGCCCTTGTGGTGCACGTCCAACATCAACTGCTCGGCCTTCTCCCGGCTGTATCCGAAGAGCTTCTGGAAGACCCAGGTCACGTACGTCATCAGGTTGACCGGGTCGTCCCACACGATCGTCACCCATGGCCGGTCGGAGACCGGCACCTCTTCGGTGTCCGGCGTCTCGACCGGTGCCACCTGTGGAGCCGCCATGCCACCCATCGTGCCACCGGAATCCCGATCGCGTTGAACCGGAACGCCGGTCGGCGCCGGATCGGCGCCCGGATCACCCTCCGCCGGACCCCCGCCCCGGTGCCTCGCGTGCCGGCTCACCAGCACGGTCAGGCGAGCAGGATGCCGTGGTCGACGGCCTCGGCGAGCACCGCACCCAGCGCCCGGCGGACCGCATCCACCCGGTGGGCCACCTCGCGGTGCAACTCCCGGTCGATCTCGCGCTGCACGCGCTGGAGCCAGGACCGGGCGCCGCCCGGGTCCGCGCTGCCCGGACCCCGCCAGTGCAGGTAGCAACCACCGGCGAGAGCCACCGCGACCGGTGGGAGCACCGCCGTACGCGGGGCGCCGGGGTGTCCGTCGAGCGCGGCGAGCGCGGCGGCGCCGGTCACCTCGGCGATGTCGCCCCCGCTGGTGACCAGGAGCACCCGTTCCAGGCTCCGGCCGGTCCGCTGCCCGGCCAGGTTCGCCCGGACGGCGGCGCAGATCCGCCGGTACGTCGCGTCGTCCGGGGGCGTGCCGAAGACCAGGGTGGCGGCGTCGACCACCATCCGTCGTACCGCCCGGTCGCACTTCACGGTCGCGAGCTGGGACAGGGCGTGCACCTCCCGGTCGAGCACGCGCGGCAACACGGCGCAACCGGCACCGAAGACGATCTCCTGCACCACCCGGAGGTGGATGTGGGCCAACTCGAGAGCGAGGTGCTGGCGGATCCGCTGGGTGTGGGAGCGGGCGTGCCGCTCGAGCCAGGTGGCCCAGTCCCGCTCGTCGGCGTCCGGGGCCACCGGCACGGCCCGGTGCCCGACGGCGGGTGGGGCGCTACCGAGTCGGCGTGGCCCCTCCTGGACCGCCCAGGCCGCCAGGGTCCGCCGCAGCGCCGCGACGTCGCCGGGGCGGAACGGCCACCAGGGCGCGGCCGCCAGCGTCGGGACGACCGCGAGCAGGGCCGCCCGCTGCGTCTGCACGGCCAGCCCGACCGGGTCCGGCGGCGGGTCGGCGGCCGGCTCCGGGGCGGAGGCCCCCGTGCCGCCCGCCAGAGCCCTGCCGTCCGCCGGAACCGTCCCGTCCGGCGGAACCGTGCCGTCCGGCGGAACCGTGCCGTCCGCCAGGGCCGTCCTATCCGCCGGAGCCGTGCCGTCCGGCGGAGCCGTCGTTGCCGGTTCGGCCCCGCCCTGCCACCCCGTCGTGCCGGGGGTGACCACGAAGAAGACCGCGAGACCCGCCTGGGCGGCCTCGGCCAGCAGGCCGAGTTCCGCCGCGGTGAACACCTGGTCGGCGGAGATGACCACGAGCACCGCCCCGGCCCGGCCGGCCGCCTCGCGCAGCACCCGGCTCCCGCCGACCCCCAGCCCGTCGGTGTCCGGCGCGCCCACCAGCGTCAGGTGCCGCAGCAGGGGCGCGGGCAGGTGCAACTCGATCCGGCGTGGGGGTCGGGGCAGCGTCGGCCCGGCGGCCAGCGCGTCGACGCCGTACGCGTGCGGCTGCCGGTAGCCGGGCACGAAGGCGACCCGGGCGGGCTCCGGGGCGTACCGGGCCACCAGGTAGCTGTCGTCGGGCACCGGCAGGATCGTCGGCGGCACGTCGAGCAACGCGGCGAGCACGTCCCGTCGGGCCGCACCGGCCGGACCGGTGGCGATCACGGCGAGCGGTTCGTCCGGGGCCAACCGGCGTGCGTCGGCCCCGAGCGGCGTGGCCTCCCGCCGGCCCGGCACGCTGGTGCCGGAAGCCTCGAGGTCCGCACCACCCATCCCGTCCGGCACGGCGTTGTCGCCCCGCCGAGGACGTGGCGTCATCGCGGACGGCCTCCCTGGCGAGTCGGGCCGGCATGACGCCGGCAGCGTGGAATCTTCGGCTGATCGAGCCGAATGCCGGAAGACTACGACCGGAGACCGTCCCAGAACGGAGAGTTCCGGTACTCACTGGTAACGAAGGCGCTACTCAAATTCGGTGCGTGACCGGCTGCACGCACAGCGAATCCGATGGATATGCTGCCCCGATGAGTCGGTGGGAGTTCATCGGCCGGACGGAGGAACTGGGCCGTCTGCTGTCCGCGGTGACCGGGGGCGAAGGGCGAGGGCTCTTCCTCAGTGGAACGGCCGGTATCGGCAAGAGTCGCCTCCTCCGGGAGGGGATCGCGGCGCTGCCCACCGACCGGTACGCGATCTGGGTGGTGGCGGCCAGCGCCACCACCGCCGCCCTCCCGTTCGGCGGACTGGTGCAGGTCCTCCCGACCGAGCAGCCCAAGGGACTCTCCCCCGCCGGCATCCTGCGGTGGGCGGTGGACGCGCTGCGGCAGCAGGCCGCCGGACGGCCGATCGTGCTGGCGGTGGACGACGCGCACCTGCTGGACCCGCCCTCGGCGGCGCTGGTCCACCTGATCGCCCGGCTGGACAGCACCACCGTGCTCGGCACCCTGCGCAACGGCGAGCAGGTGCCGCAACCGATCCGGGCGCTGTGGACCGACGACCTGGTCGACCACGCCGAGCTGACCCCGCTCGACCTGGCCGACACCACCGGGCTGCTCACCACCATCCTCGGCGGACCGATGGAGTCGGGCTCGGCCGACCGGCTGTGGCGGCTCTCCGGGGGCAACCCGCTGCTGCTGCGGGAGCTGGTGCTCGCCGCACTGGGCAGCGGTGAGCTGCACGAGACGTACGGCATCTGGCGCTGGACCGGGCGGCTGGAGCTGGCGCCGAGCCTCACCGACCTGATCGACGTCCGGATCGGTCAGCTCACCCCGGGCGTCCGGACGGTGGTCGAGCTGGCCGCCTTCGGCGAGCCACTCGGGCTGGAGCTGCTCAACCGGGCCGCCAAGCCGGCCGACGTGGAGACCGCCGAGGAACGCGGGCTGGTCTCGGTCGTCCACGACGACCGGCGGCTCAACGTCCGGCTGGCGCACCCGCTCTACGGGGAGGTGATGCGCCGGCAGTGCCCGGTCAGTCGGACCCGGCGGTTGCAGGCCCAGCTCGCCGACCTGATCGAGGCGGCGGGCAAACGCCGCCGGGACGACCTGCTGCGGGTGGCGGTGTGGCGACTCGACTCGGGCACCGCGCAGGATCCGGGGCTGCTGCTCGGCGCGGCCGCCCAGGCGTTCGCCCGGTACGACGTACCGCTGGCGACCCGGCTGGCCCGCGCGGCGGTGGACGCCGACGGTGGCTACGCCGCCGCCGAGTTGCTGGCCACCATCCTGATGTTCGCCGACCGGCCGGAGGAGGCGGTCGACGTGCTCGACGCGGTCGCCGGCCAGCTCGACGCCGACGACCGGTACAGCCGGTGGCTGACCGTCCGGGGCATGATCAGTTACTGGGGGCTGCGCCAGGAGTCCACTGTGGAGGAGATGGCGGTACGGGCGGCGGAGCTGACCGACATCGCCGACCAGACCCGGGTCCGCGCGTTCGAGGCGATCATGCGGCTGCACCGGCTCGACCTGGCCGCCGCCCAGCGGCTGAGCTGCGCGGTGCTGGACCGGCCGGCCGCCGGGGTGGCCTCCCGGGAACTGGCCCGCTGCACCATGGCCCACCTCCAGGCCGCCCAGGGGCGGTTGGCGCTCAGCGGGGCGGCGATCGCCTCGGTGGAGGCGGAGGTCGCCCACTGGCGGGGCGACATGCCGTACCTGCAACTGGCGCTGGAGCTGGCCCGGGGCACCCGGCTGATGCTCGCCGGGGACATCGTCGGCATCGACGCCATCGTGGTCGACGAGTTCGCCGACCTGGCCGGGGCCGGGGACTTCCGGCTCGGCACCGGCTACCTGGGCGTTCTCCAGGCGTACGCGGCCCGGCTGCGCGGGCACAGCGCCGAGGCGCTGAAGAGCAGCCTCGGCGCGTGCGCGGTGCTCGCCACCAGCCGTGTCTACGCCGGTCTGGCCCATGCGGAACGGGCGCAGGCGGCGGCGCTGCGCGGCGACGCCGGCCAGGCGGCGGAGGCGATGGCGGACGCCGACCGCACCCACTCCCCCGGCATGGCGGTGCTCTACCCGTGGCTGGAGCAGGCGCGCGGCGCGGTGCTCGCGGTCACCGGCGACCTCACCGCCGCGACCGAGCATCTCGCCGAGCTGGCCAACCGGCTACGGGAGGACGGATTCGCCGGGCACGAGGTGCTGGTCCTGCACGACCTGGTCCGGCTGGGCCAGGCGCAGCTCCCGGTCGGCCCGCGCTGCTCGGACGGGCACCGGCGCACGGTCGCCCAGCGGTTGACCGAGCTGACCGAGCGGGTGGACGGGCTGCTGCCGCCGCTGCTGGCCCGGCACGCGCGGGCCGTCGCCGACGAGTCCCCGGACGACCTGCTGGCCGTGGCCGACGAGTTCGCCGAGCGGGAGTTGAACGTCTTCGCCGCGGAGGCGGCAGCGCTGGCGCTGCACCGGCTGCGCCGGGAGCGGGCGGTGACCGCCGGTTCGGCCCACGACCGGCTCGGTGACCTGCTCGGCCGCTGCGACCTGCTCCGGACGCCGGCGCTGCGGCTCGGTCAGCCCGCGCTGACCGAACGGGAGTGGCAGGTCGCCCGGCTGGCCGCCGGCGGGGTGGCCAGCCGCAAGATCGCCGAGCAGCTGTTCCTCTCGCCGCGCACAGTGGAGAACCATCTCCAGCGGGTCTACGGCAAGCTGGGCATCACCGGGCGCCCGGAACTGCCGGCCGCGCTGCGGTGCATCCCGGGCCACGGGGACGGGGCTTCCCGCTGAACTCTAGGCTGGGGGTCGTGAGCACCCTTCGCCCCGCGCTGCTGACCGACCACTACGAGCTGACCATGGTCAGTGCCGCCCTGCGGGACGGCACCGCCGACCGGCGCTGCGTCTTCGAGGTCTTCAGCCGGCGGCTGCCGACCGGCCGACGGTACGGCGTGGTCGCCGGCACCGCCCGGCTGGTCGAGATGGTCCGGGACTTCCGCTTCGACGAGGCGGAGGTGGACTTCCTCCGCCGTACCGGGGTGGTCGACGAGGCGGCGGCGGAGTGGCTGTCCCGGTACCGCTTCACCGGCGACGTCGACGGGTACGCCGAGGGCGAGCTGTTCTTCCCCGGCTCCCCGATCCTCACCGTCTCGGGCGGCTTCGCCGAGTGCGTGGTGTTGGAGACGCTGGTGCTGTCGGTGCTCAACCACGACTGCGCGATCGCCGCCGCGGCGGCCCGGATGGTGACCGCCGCCCGGGGCCGGACGCTGATCGAGATGGGCTCCCGGCGGGCGCACGAGGAGGCGGCGGTGGCCGCCGCGCGGTCCGCGTACCTGGCCGGTTTCGCGTTCACCTCGAACCTGGCCGCCGGGCAGCGGTACGGCATCCCCACCGCCGGCACCGCGGCGCACGCCTTCACCCTGCTGCACGACGACGAGCGGGCCGCCTTCGCCTCCCAGGTGGCGACGTTGGGCAAGAACACCACGCTGCTGGTGGACACGTACGACGTCAGCCAGGGCATCCGCAACGCGATCGAGGTGGCCGGGCCGGAGCTGCGGGCGGTCCGGATCGACTCCGGTGACCTGGCGGTCATCGCCCACCAGTCGCGGGAGCTGCTCGACTCGCTCGGCGCCACCGAGACCAAGATCATCGTCTCCGGTGACCTGGACGAGTACGCCATCGCCGCGCTCGCCGCCGAGCCGGTCGACATGTACGGCGCGGGCACCGCCGTGGTCACCGGCTCCGGCGCGCCCACCGCCGGGCTGGTCTACAAGCTGGTCGAGGTGGACGGCCGTCCGGTGGTCAAGCGCTCCGAGCACAAGGCCACCATCGGCGGGCGCAAGGTCGCCGTCCGTCGACACAAGCCGACCGGCACCGCCACCGAGGAGGTCATCGTCCCGCAGGGGGTGCCCGACCACGCCCCGCACGACCGGCTGCTCCAGCGGTCGTACGTGGTCGAGGGCGAGCCGGTCGCGCTGCCCACGCTGACCGAGTCGCGGGAGCACCTGCGGCAGTGCCTGATCTCCATCCCCTGGGAGGGGCTGAAGCTCTCCGCCGGCGACCCGGCGGTCCCGGTCACCGTCGTCCCCGCGAGCTGACCACCCCGTGGAAGCGAGCTGACCACACCCCCTGGAAGGACGCTCCGATGGCCAACGCACTCATCATCGTCGACGTGCAGAACGACTTCTGCGAGGGCGGCTCGCTCGCGGTCGCGGGCGGGGCCGGCGTGGCGGCCGGGATCTCCCGGCTGCTCGCCACCGCACCCGACCGCTGGGACCACGTGGTCGCCACGAAGGACTACCACGTCGACCCGGGAGCGCACTTCGGCGACCCGCCGGACTTCGTGGAGTGCTGGCCCCGGCACTGCGTGGTCGGCACCCCGGGCTCGGAGTTCCACCCCGAGCTGGACACCTCCCGGATCGAGGCGATCTTCCACAAGGGCGAGTACGCCGCCGCGTACTCGGGTTTCGAGGGGCACGCCGCCGACGGCGAGTGCCTGGCCGACTGGCTGCGCCGGCACGACGTGGACCGGGTCGACCTGGTCGGCATCGCCACCGACCACTGCGTACGGGCCACCGCGCTGGACGCCGCCCGGGAGGGCTTCGCCACCACCGTGCTGCTGGAGCTGACCGCCGCGGTCGCGCCGGCCACCACCGACGTGGCGCTGCGGGCGATGGACGGCGCCGGGGTCACCCTGCACGGCGAGCCGGTGATCCCGACCGCATGAGTCGGTAAACCGGTGGCCGCTGTCGTACCCCCGGCCGAGGATGGTCGACGGAGGTGGACACCCTCGTGAACCTGAAGCCCTACCGGGCCGCCCTCGCCGCGCCCGGGATCCGGTCGTTGCTGCTGGTGGCGGTGCTGGCCCGCATCCCGCACACCGCGGCGGCATCGCGCTCACCTTCTACGTCCTGCTCGACCTCGACCGGGGGTACGGCGCGGCCGGCCTGGTCGGCGCGGCCCTGACCGTCGGCGCGGCGGTCGGCGCACCGCTGCTCGGCCGCCTGATCGACCGGCGGGGACTGCGCATGGTCCTGGTGCTCACCACCGTCGGTGAGACGCTGTTCTGGGCGACCGCGCCACAGCTGACGTACGGGCTGCTGCTGCCGGCGGCGTTCCTGGCCGGGCTGCTCGCCCTGCCGTTCTCCTCGGTGATCCGGCAGTCCATCGCCGCGCTGGTGCCACCCGAGCACCGCCGGCCGGCGTACGCGCTGGACTCGATGTCGGTCGAGCTGTCGTTCATGGTGGGCCCGGCGCTGGGCGTGGCGCTGGCCACCGTCATCGCGCCCCGGATCACCCTCTGGGCGGTGGGCGGCGGCATCGTCGCCGCCGGGCTCGCGCTGCTGGTGCTGAACCCGCCGGTACGGACCGCCGAGGAGCAGACCGCCGGCCCGTCGCGACGGGTCCCCCGCCGGGAGTGGCTCACGCCTCGAATGCTCGCCGTGCTCGCCGTCAGCGCGGCGTGCACGCTGGTGCTCGGCGGCACCGACGTGGCGGTGGTGGCGGCGCTGCGCGACGGCGGCGAGGTCGGCTGGACGGGCGTGGTCCTGGGGCTCTGGGCAGCGGCCTCCCTGGTCGGCGGGTTCGCCTACGGCGCGGTCAGCCGGCCGGTGTCACCGCTGGCCCTGATGGCCGTGCTGGCCGTCTGCACCGTGCCGATCGGTCTGGCCGGGGCCCACTGGTGGCTGCTCGCCCTGGCCCTGATCCCCGCCGGCATGCTCTGCGCGCCGACGCTGGCCGCCACCGCCGACGCGGTGAGCCGGATCGCCCCCGCCCCGGTGCGGGGCGAGGCGATGGGGCTGCACGCGTCGGCGATCACCGTCGGCGTCGCCATCGGCGCCCCGCTGGCCGGCGCGATCATCGACCGCACCACACCCGCCTGGGGCTTCGCCGCCATCGGCCTGATCGGGGCCGTGGTCGCGCTCGTCGTGCTCCCGGCCGAGCTGCGCCACCGGCGGCGGCCGGAGGCTACCGAAGAGCCCGTCGAACTGGTCGGCACCGGACGCTGACTCGCCCCCAGGTCGGGGATCCGTTTCGGCGATATCACGCTGTCCCGCGCACTCGGATGCCCCGACCCGGCGACATGGCGTCGGGCGGGGTGGAGGCCAGCGGGTGTGGCCTGCGTCGCGGCGCCGGTGGCGGCGGTCCGGCCCCTGCCTAGAGTGGGAGCGTGGCGAATCCGGTGATCCTTACCATCGACGACGACCCGGCGGTCTCCCGCGCCGTGGCGCGGGACATGCGACGGCGCTACGGCGACCGGTACCGGGTAGTTCGCGCCGCCTCCGGGCCGAGCGGCCTGGAGACGCTGCGCGAACTCAAGCTCCGGGGCGAGCAGGTGGCGGTGCTGGTCGCCGACTACCGGATGCCCGAGATGACCGGGATCGAGTTCCTCGAGGCCGCGATGGACCTCTTCCCCGCCGCCCGCCGGGTGCTGCTCACCGCGTACGCCGACACCGACGCGGCGATCGACGCCATCAACCTGGTCGACCTCGACCACTACCTGCTCAAGCCGTGGCACCCGCCGGAGGAGAAGCTCTACCCAGTGGTGGACACCCTGCTCGACGCCTGGACGGCCTCCCCGGAGGCGGCCAGTGCCGAGGTCCGGGTGGTCGGGCACCGCTGGTCCGCCCCGTCCTTCGCGGTCCGGGACTTCCTCGCCCGCAACCTGGTCCCGTTCCGCTGGCAGCTCGCCGACGACCCGGAGGGCGGCCGGCTGCTGAGCGCGGCCGGCGCGACCACCGACGACGTGCCGGTGGTGATCGCCCCGGACGGGACGCACCTGGCCCGCCCCACCGAGGCCGAACTGGCCGCGCTGGTGGGCCTCCGGGTGGCCCCCACCGAGGACTTCTACGACCTGGTGGTCATCGGCGGTGGCCCCGCCGGGCTGGGCGCGGCGGTGTACGGCGCGTCCGAGGGGCTGCGCACGGTGCTGGTCGAGCGGCGGGCCACCGGCGGGCAGGCCGGGCAGAGCAGCCGGATCGAGAACTACCTCGGGTTCCCGGAGGGGGTGTCGGGCGCGCAGCTCACCGATCGGGCCCGGCGACAGGCGTTGAAGTTCGGCGCGGAACTGCTCACCACCCGGGAGGTGACCGGGCTGACCGCCGCCGGGTCGGCCCGGGTGCTCACCTTCGGCGACGGCAGCACGATCACCGCCCACTCGGTGGTCCTCGCCACCGGTGTGTCGTACCGGGTGCTGGACGCGCCCGGCCTGGCCGAGCTGACCGGTCGGGGGGTCTTCTACGGCTCCACCGCCACCGAGGCGCCGAGCTGCCTCGACCAGGAGGTCTACATCGTCGGCGGGGCGAACTCCGCCGGACAGGCGGCGGTGCACTTCTCCCGGTACGCCAAGCGGGTGAACATCCTGATCCGGGGCGCGGACCTGACCGCCTCGATGTCCCGCTACCTGATCGACCAGTTGGACCGGCTCGACCAGGTGGTGGTGCACCCGCACACCGTGGTCGCCGCCGGGGCCGGCACGGACCACCTGGAGCGGCTCACGCTGGCCGACACCCGTACCGGCGAGACCCGCGAGGTGAACGCCTCCTGGCTGTTCATCTTCATCGGCGCCCAGCCCCGGACCGAGTGGCTGGACGGCGTGCTGGTCCGCGACGAGCGGGGGTTCGTGGTGACCGGCCCGGACCTGGTCGCCGGGGGGCGCAAGCCGCCGGGTTGGCCGCTCGCGCGGGACCCGTACCACCTGGAGACCAGCCTGCCCGGGGTCTTCGCCGCCGGGGACGTACGGGCCGAGTCGGTCAAACGGGTCGCCTCGGCCGTCGGCGAGGGCGCGATGGCCGTCTCGCTGGTGCACCGCTACCTGGAGTCCCAGTGAGCAGTGCGGACCGGCCCACCGTCGCGCAACTGCGTACGCTCTTCCTCTTCGAGTCGCTCGACGACGGGAAGATCGCCTGGCTGGCCGAGCACGGACGGCTGGAGACCCGGGCCGCCGGTGCCGCCGTCTACACCGAGGGCGAGCCGGCGACCTGTCTGTACGTCCTGCTCGACGGCACGGTGACGATGAGCCGTCGGGTGCACGGCGACGAGGTCGAGATCATCCGGACTAGCCAGCGCGGGGCGTACGGCGGGGCGACCCAGGCGTACCTCGGCGACCAGGTGCCACAGGTCTACATCAACTCGCTGCGGGCCCTCGACGACTCGACGTTCATGGTGCTGCCTGCCGAGACCTTCGCGCACGCCGTCCGGTCCTGGTTCCCGATGGCGATGCACCTGCTCGAGGGGCTCTTCATCGGGATGCGGGACACCAACACCCGGGTCGGTGAGCGGGAACGGCTGCTGGCGCTCGGCTCCCTCTCGGCGGGGCTCACCCACGAGCTGAACAACCCGGCCGGCGCGGCGGTCCGGGCCACCGCGGTGCTGCGCGAACGGGTCGCGGCGATGCGGCACAAGCTGGCGATGATCGCCGACGGCCGGCTCGACGGGCGGGCCCTGCACCGGCTGGTCGCGTTGCAGGAGGAGGCGGTCCGCCGGGTGGCCGACGCACCGGCCCTCTCCCCGCTGGCCGCCAGCGACGCCGAGGACGAGCTGGCCGACTGGCTGGACGAACGGGACGTCACCGGCGGCTGGGACCTCGCGCCGACGCTGGTCGCCGGTGGCCTGGACGCCGCCTGGCTGACCGGGGTGGAGTCGGCGGTCGGGGCGGCGGACCTGGAGAACGCGGTCCGCTGGCTCACCTACACCGTCGACACCGAACTGCTGATGAAGGAGATCGACGAGGCGGTCGGCCGGATCTCCGGACTGGTCGGCGCGGCCAAGCAGTACTCCCAGCTCGACCGGGCCCCGTACCAGGTGGTGGACGTGCACGAGCTGCTGGACGCGACCCTGGTGATGTTTCGCGCGAAGATCCCGTCGGGCGTCCGGCTGGTCCGGGAGTACGACCGTGACCTGCCGACCGTCCCCGCGTACGCGGCCGAGCTGAACCAGGTCTGGACGAACCTGATCGACAACGCACTCGGCGCGATGGGCGACGCCGGCACCCTCACCGTCCGCACCGCCCGGGACGGGAACCTGCTGGTGGTGGAGGTCGTCGACACCGGGCCGGGTATCCCGCCGGAGGTACGGCCGCGGATCTTCGAGCCGTTCTTCACCACGAAACCGGTGGGCGATGGGACCGGACTGGGGCTCGACATCTCGTACCGGATCGTGGTCAACAAGCACCACGGGGACATCCGGGTGGAGTCGGTGCCCGGGTCGACCACCTTCCGGGTGCTTCTGCCGCTGACCGCCACCCCGACCGCGGGCTGATCGGCCAACCGTCCGCCGCCCCGGCCGGCGTGATCTGGACCCGTTGACCTCGGCATTCGGCGTGACCCGCACTAGCATCCGCCCAATGCAGCATGTCCTGGCGTCCGAAGCGGGTGGTGGCCCGCCGGCGTTCCTCGTCGAGATCGTCGCGTTGATGCTCGCCGCAGCGGTGATCGGCTACCTCTCCACCCGACTGCGGATCGTCCCGATCGTCGGCTTCCTCCTGGCCGGTGTGGCGATCGGTCCGCACGCCCTCGGCCTCGTACAAAGTCAGCAGGCGATCGACGCGGCGGCCGAGGTCGGCGTGATCCTCCTGCTCTTCACCATCGGCATCGAGTTCTCCCTGGCCAGGCTGGCCGCGATGTGGCGGCTGATCCTGATCGGCGGGGGCCTCCAGGTGGTGATCACCGTCGGCGTGGCCGTCGGGGCGCTCGCCCTCTTCGGAGTCTCCTGGCAGGTCGGCGTCTTCACCGGCTTCCTGGTCTCGCTCTCCTCGACCGCGATCGTGCTGCGCCTGCTGGCCAGCCAGGGCGAGACACAGAGCGACACCGGCCGCACGGCGCTGGCGTACCTGATCTTCCAGGACCTGGCGATCGTGGTGATGGTGCTGCTCGTCCCGATGCTCGGCGGCGAGGGCGGATCAGCGCTGGACGTCGCGGTGGCGCTTGGCACCGCCGTCGCGGTCGTCGCGGTGGTCCTGGTGGTGGCCCGCTGGGTGATGCCCCGGCTGCTGGAGGCGGTGGCCCGGGCCTGCTCCCCGGAGGTCTTCCTGCTCGCGGTGATCGCGATCTGCTTCGGCACCGCCTACCTGACCAGCCTGGCCGGGGTGAGCGTGTCGCTCGGGGCGTTCCTCGCCGGCATGGTGGTCAGCGAAAGCCGGCACTCCGAACACGCGCTCGGCGAGATCCTCCCGCTTCAGATCCTCTTCTCGGCGACCTTCTTCGTCTCCGTCGGCATGCTGCTCGACCTCGGGTTCCTTGTCGGCAACCTGCCGCTGGTGCTGGCCGCCGTCCTGGGCGTCGTCCTGGTCAAGGGGCTAGCCACCGCCGCGTCGGCCGTGGTGCTCCGGGTCCGTCCGGCGGTCACGGTGGCGCTCTCCCTGCTCATTGTGCAGGTCGGCGAGTTCTCGTTCGTACTCGAACGGGTGGGGCGCGAGGCCGGCCTCTCCCCCGCCGGACTCGGCGCGGACGGCACGCAGGCGTTCATCGCGGCCACCGTGCTGCTGATGGTCGCCACGCCGTGGCTGGGCTCCGGAGGGCGTCGGCTCGGCGCGGCCGTGGAACAGCGCGCCGGCCGTCCGGCGGTCGGCCCCGCGCCGGTGCCGACCACCGAGGGCGGTCACGTGCCGGGCGACCACGTGGTGATCAGCGGGTACGGCGCGGCGACCCGCGCCCTCGCCGCCGAGCTGGCCGCCGCCGGGGTGCCGCTGGTCGTCGTCACCCTCAACCCGGACGGGGCCGCCGAGGCGGAGGCCGACGGGCACCGGGTGCTCCGGGGCGACTCGACCCGGCGGCACATCCTCGACCAGGCGGGAGTGGCGGCGGCCCGGGTGGTGGTGATCCCGGAGGACGAGCCGGAGGACGCGCGCCGGATCGCATCGGTGGTGCGCACCCTGGCACCCGACGCCCGGATCGTGGTACGCCTCGACACGGCCACCGACCTCGCGGAGCTGGTCGCCGCCGGTGTCGACACGGTCGTCCGGAACGACCGGGCCGGCCACACCGCGCTGGGCCGGACCGTGCTGGGTGCGCTGCCGGACGCCGCCGACCGGTTCGCCGCCGCCGAGACGGGACGGTCGGGCCGTACCCGGGTCGACGTGGACCGGATCGTCGCCTTCCGCCCCGACCCCGGGACGCCCTGCCCGCACACCAGCATGATCCGGCCGGTGCTGCCGTCCGCCCCCGGCTGCGAGGACTGCCTGCGCGCCGGCACCTCCTGGGTGCATCTGCGGACCTGCCTCACCTGTGGGCACGTCGGCTGTTGCGACTCCTCACCCGAGCGGCACGCCTCCCGGCACCAGCAGGACCAGGACCACCCGATCATGGCCTCGGCCGAGCCGGGCGAGGACTGGGCCTACTGCTACCTCGACGAGACCCTGATCCGCCCGGCGTCCACACCCGGGTGAGCTCCGGCGGCAGGGACGGGCAGGGTGCCCGAGGTGCACCCCGCCCCGCCCCGCCGGCCCCGGGAGCGGGTGGGTGGTTGGTTGCAGGGTTGCAGGGTTGCCGGGTTGCCGGGTTGCGTGGTTGCAGGGGACCCCTGCTCCGCAAAATGCGGTAACAAGGGACCCCTGCTACCACCCGAATCCGGCCGCCCTCGGACGGGGCCGAACAGGCCCGAGGGGGGAGCAGACAACGCGACGGGCGCCGCACCCCGGTCGGGGGTGCGGCGCCCGTCGTACGTGCCGGTCGTCAGTTCTTCCGGTCGAGGTCGCTCGCGACGTCCTCGGTGTAGGTGGCTCCGCCGTCGGACTCGCTGGTCAGCGGCTTGGCACCACCCTCGGGCGGCCCGGCCAGCGACTGGCCGGCGGCCAGCTCGGGGAACTTCGCGTCGAACGCCGGACGCTCGGAGCGGATCCGGGGCATCCGGTCGAAGTTCCGCAGCGGCGGCGGGCAGCTCGTCGCCCACTCGAGCGAGTTGCCGTGACCCCACGGGTCGTCCACCTCGACCACCGGGCCGGTCTTGTACGACTTCCAGCAGTTGTAGATAAACGGCAGCGTGGAGATACCGGTGATGAACGCACCGATCGTGGAGATCATGTTGAGCGTGGTGAAGCCGTCGCTGGGCAGGTAGTCGGCGTACCGCCGGGGCATGCCCTCGTTGCCCAGCCAGTGCTGCACCAGGAAGGTGGTGTGGAAGCCGATCGTCGTCAGCCAGAAGTGCACCTTGCCGAGCCGGTCGTCGAGCATCCGGCCGAACATCTTCGGGAACCAGAAGTAGATGCCACCGAAGACGGCGAACACGATCGTGCCGAAGAGCACGTAGTGGAAGTGCGCCACCACGAAGTACGAGTCGTGCAGGTGGAAGTCGATCGGCGGGCTGGCCAGCAGCACACCGGTGAGACCACCGAAGAGGAAGGTGACCAGGAAGCCGAGCGCGAAGAGCATCGGCGTCTCGAAGCTGATCTGGCCCCGCCACATGGTGCCGATCCAGTTGAAGAACTTCATACCGGTCGGCACGGCGATCAGGAAGCTCAGGAAGCTGAAGAACGGCAGGAGCACCTGGCCGGTGGAGAACATGTGGTGCGCCCAGACGCTCATCGACAGACCGGCGATGGCGATGGTCGCGGCGACCAGGCCCTTGTAGCCGAAGATCGGCTTCCGGGAGAAGACCGGGATGATCTCGGTGATGATGCCGAAGAACGGCAGCGCGATGATGTACACCTCGGGGTGGCCGAAGAACCAGAAGAGGTGCTGCCACAGCATCGGGCCGCCGGTGTCGGGGCTGAACACGTGCGCGCCGAGGATACGGTCGGCGGCGAGCGCGAAGAGCGCGGCGGCCAGCAGCGGGAAGACCAGGATCACCAGGAGGCTGGTGACCAGCATGTTCCAGGTGAAGATCGGCATCCGGAACATGGTCATGCCGGGCGCGCGCAGGGTCAGGATCGTGGTGATCAGGTTGACCGCGCCGAGGATGGAGCCGAGACCGGAGATCGCCAGGCCGACGACCCACATGTTGGCGCCGATGCCCGGGGAGTGCGCCTCGGTGCTCAGCGGGGTGTACGCCGTCCAGCCGAAGTCGGCCGCACCGCCGGGGGTGAGGAAGCCGGCGACGGCCATCGTCCCGCCGAACAGGAAGAGCCAGTAGGCGAAGCTGTTCAGCCGGGGGAAGGAGACGTCCGGCGCGCCGATCTGCAGCGGCACCACGTAGTTCGCGAAGGCGAACACGATCGGCGTCGCGAAGAAGAGCAGCATCACCGTGCCGTGCATGGTGAAGAGCTGGTTGTACTGCTCCGGCGAGAGGAACTGCAGGCCGGGGCGGGCCAGTTCGGCGCGGAGGATCAGGGCCATCAGGCCACCGATCATGAAGAACGCGAACGCGGTGACCATGTACATGATCCCGATCTGCTTCGCGTCCGTGGTACGCAGCATCCGCGCGATGGCCGAGCCCTTCACCGGCTGTCGGACCGGCCAGGGCCGGGTCACAACCGGCTTGGGTGCGACGGTGGTCACGAGTGGCCTCCGGTTCTCGTTCGTCCCCCTCGGCACGCGCTGGTAGTTGCGGGCCGTAGTCCGAAGGAAGGATAGTCCCCGGCGGGTTGACACGCCGCGCCGGGTGGCGGGACACGCCCAGCATCCGCCGCTGGTCGGAGGTCAGAGTGGATCGACCAACAGCCGGTAGTGCTCCTGGAAGATGCGTCCACCCCGGCCGCGCAGCAGCGGGTCACGCAGCGCCGGGGGGACGTCCCGCGTGCGGTCCCGGTCGCGGGTGCGGTCCCGCACCCATTTGGTACGCGGACGGCGGCGGCTCTCGTACGCCATCAGCGCGGCCTCCACGCTGCCCGCGGCGCGCAGCGACTCGGCGAGCACCACCGCGTCCTCCAGCGCCATCGCCGCGCCCTGGGCCAACGTCGGCGCGGTGGCGTGCGCGGCGTCGCCGACCAGCACCACCCGGCCGCGGGACCACCGGCCCAACTCGACCTCGTCGGTGAGCCCGACGTGCACCTGATCGAGTGCGTCGAGGACCCGGGGCACCGGCCCGCCGTAGGCGCCGAACACCTCACGCAGCCGGGCCATCGGGTCGACCGGCGGCGCGGTGCCGGCCTCGTCGGCGTAGCAGTAGAGCCGTCCGCCGCCGATCGGCATGACCACGAACCCGGCCCGCTGACCCAGCAGGGCGGTCCACTCGGCCACCGGTGGACCGCCCCGGACCACCCCGCGGTAGACGATCTGCCCGGCCGGCCGCGCCGGGCCGCCGAGCGCGGCGAGGGCCCGCACCGTGGACCGGGGGCCGTCCGCGCCGATCACCAGGTCGTACTCGGTGACGGTGCCGTCGGCGAAGGCGACCGTGACCGCGTCCGCGGTGAGGTCGAGGGTGCGTACCTCGGCCCCGTGCCGGACCGCCCCGCCGGCCCCGGTCAGCAGGACACGGTGCAGGTCGCTGCGGGGCAGCGCGCGGCACTCGCCGACCCCGGCCCAGAGTCCGGTCAGGTCGACCTCGCAGAGTTCACCGCCGGCGGCGTCGAGGAAACGCTGCCGGTGGATCACCTGCCCGAGCGGCCGGACCGGCAGGTCGAGGTCGAGCCCGCGCAGCGCGCGGGCGGCGTTGCCGGGCAGGTAGAGACCGCTGTCGGGCAGCTCCGTGGGAGTCCGTTTCTCGGTGACGTCCGGGCGGAATCCCGCCCTTCGCAACGCCCGAGCCACGGCAAGCCCGGCGATGCCCGCGCCGACGACGAGAATGCGCAGGGGGGATCCACCCATGCTGGTGTACGCCTCCGAGGGGAGCGGCACGCGTTGAAGGCAAGACACTACTCCCCGCAACCGCCTGGCGGTAGATCCGATCGGATGGTGCGTGATCTCCCCTTCAGCCGAGGCGGAGTGGACCTGGAGTTGGATCAGTCCCCACCGGCCGGCTCATGGAACGGGGGTGCCGACGGTGTCGATGGCGTGCACCTCCTCGGGGCTGAGCGAGAAGCCGAAGATGTCGGCGTTGGCCCTGATCCGGGCCGGAGTGACCGACTTGGGGATGACCACGATCCCGTGTTCGACGTGCCAGCGGAGCACCACCTGGGCCGGGGTGACGCCGTGCGTCTCGGCGATCCGGGTCAGGATTGGGTGGCTGAGGTCGGTGGTCCGGAAGGGGCTGTACCCCTCCAGCACGATCCCGCGTTCCCGGTGCTCGGCGAGCCGCCGGGCGTCGTACCGCATCGGGCTCCACGGGATCTGGTTGACCGCGGGCGCCTCGGTCGTCGCCAGGATCAGCTCGTCGAGCTGCGCGGTGGAGTAGTTGCTGACCCCGACGGCGCGGGTCAGCCCGTCGTCGCGGGCCTTCATCACCTGCCGCCACATCCCCACGCTGTCCCGTGGACCGGCCGGCGGCCAGTGGATCAGCCACAGGTCGACGTGACCGGTTTCCAGGGCGGCCAGGCTGGCCTCCAGGACGTGCCGTTCCCGCCCCACCCCGTCCGAAGGGATCTTGGTGGTGACGAAGACGTCGTTCCGGTGCAGTCCGCTGTCCCGGATCGCCTGGCCCACTTCTTTCTCGTTGCCGTACATGGTGGCGGTGTCGATGTGCCGGTACCCGGCGGCGAGGGCGGTCCGCACGGCGTCGTAGCCAGCCTGGCCGGACACCTGCCAGGTGCCGAAGCCGAGCAGCGGCATCCGGACCCGGTCGGGCAGGGCGACGGTGGGTTGGTCGGACGGACTCATGCCGGTGCACGTACCCGCCTGCCCCGGACCCATGCGTCGGCGCCACTGACCGGGCCCGACCGCCGTGGGTCAGGACGTCGGTGGCTCGTCCCTGCCGGCGGCCTCCATCTCGTCGGCCTCCTCCTTGGTCCGGTGCACCACCTGGTCGGCGTGCTCCGGGGGGCCGTAGACGGTGTAGAGGACAAGCGGGTTGGGGCCGGTGTTGACGAAGTTGTGCTTCGTGCCGGCCGGTACGACCACCAGGTCGCCCTGGTTCACGGTCTTCTTCTCACCCGCGACGCGGGCCTCGCCGGTGCCGCTGACGAAGGTCAGGATCTGGTCGACGCCCTCGTGGACCTCCTCGCCGATCTCCCCGCCCGGCGGGATCGTCATGATCACCAGCTGGGTCTGTTTCCCGGTCCAGAGCACCCGGCGGAAGTCGGGGCTCTGCTCGGCGACGGTCGCGATCGTGTAGTGCTCCATGGGCCGCTCATACCCGGCCCCGGGCGCTGTCACGCCGCTACCACCGGATGGTGGACTTTTCCACAGGGGCAGGGTTTGCGGCCCCCGAAAGGGGCATGATGCAGACTGACCGGCGGGCAGGAACGGGTCGGTCGAGCCAGGTCCCCGCTGGCGTACCGCCGCAGGCTGCGACGGTGGGAGACGGCCAGAGCGCGGCGACGTGACGATCCATCAGGATCGAAACGGCGCCGCGCGCTCGTGTCCGGCGTCGGCCGCCTCGCAGACCCGGTCCCACCCCGCCCCGAACCGGTCCCCCCGCCCCGGCCACCCTCGGTCCGTCCACCCTCGCCCCGGCGGCTCCACGATAAATTTCGCTACCATATCCCGCGCTCCGGTCACACCCCGAGACCGCCGATCCCCGGTCAGCCGTTGGGCCGGAGGTCGGATATCCGCTCGTCCCGGCACCGCCCGTGGCGCGTGCCACCGCTCGAACAGGCCCCACAATGGAGGACTGGTCACCGGTGCGGCAGCGGGAGGACGAGCTTGAGTCAGGAGACTGAGCCGAGCGCGACGACGACGGCCACACCATCGGGCACGCCCCGGTCCCGGCAGTTCCGGCTCGTCGCGTTGACGGTCGTGCTGGCCGTGCTGGCGGTGGCCCTGGTCCCGATCGTGCTCGGCTTCGGACCACCGACCCGCGACCAGCTCATGGAGCGGGCCGGCCTGAAGGGCAAACGTGAGCTGCTCATCGGGGTCAAGGACGACCAGCCCGGCATCGCGTTGCAGCTCCCCGGCGGCGGCTGGCAGGGCTTCGACATCGACATCGCCTACCTGATCGCCAGCTACCTGGACTTCGACCGCAGCCAGGTGGTGCTGCTGCCGATCGAGAGCGAGGACCGGGCCCGGCGACAGGCCCCGCACAACGACCGGTTCGTCACCGTCGACCTGGTGATCGCCTCGTACAGCATCACCGAGGAGCGGACGAAGGAAGGCGCCACCTTCTCCGCGCCGTACCTGCACACGGAACAGTCGGTGATCACCCTGGCCGACGAACCCGGGCCGGTGAGCAGCCTGGAGGACCTGCGCGGCCGGCGGGTGTGCACGCTGACCACCTCGACCTCCCAGGCCCGGCTGCGCGAGGTGGGCGCCGAGGCGCTCGGCCGTAACAAGATCAGCGAGTGTGTCCAGGAGCTGTACGACGGGCAGGTCGACGCGGTCACCACCGACGCGGCGATCCTGGCCGGATTCGTCACCGCCAGTCAGGACCCGGACGCCTTCCCCGTCGGCCTCAAGCGGGCCAAGCCGTTGCGGCACTGGGACATCGGGTCGTCCCCACAGGAACGCTGGGGCGTCAACACCGGCCCCAACACGGCCCTCCGCGACCTGGTCGACCTCGCGCTGCACGCCTCTGCCAAGGACGAGGAGAACAAGGTATGGGAGGAGGCGTACGACGACAACCTCCGCTGGCAGCAGCCGGCCAACCGGCCGCAGTCGGTGGCGGAGGAGCAGCAGCCCGAGCCGAGGAAGGTGGAGGTACGGCAGTGGCCGTGGGAGAGGTTCGCGCTACCGCTGCCGGGGCACCCCGGACCCCCGCCGTACGCCCCGGTCCGGGCGTCCGGTCGAGGCGTACGGCGGGGGCGCGGCAGGCGCAGCAGTGGCTGCTGACCCTCCTCCCCGCGTTCCCCGTCCTGCTGCTGGTGCTGCGGTTGTGGCAGCTCAGCCGGCAGGACATGCCGACGATGCTGCTGCTGGTGCAGTACGTCAGCCCGCTCGGGATGCTCAGTGCCCTGCTCATCGCGCTGGTGTGGGCCGGGCCGCTGGCGGTGCTGGTGGTCGGGTTGCTCGGCCGGCTGCTGCGGGTGAGCAACCCGGAGCGGTTCGACCCGGAGCGGTCCCTGCTCGCCTCCGGCACCGCCCGCACCCCCGGCTGGGTGCTCACCGCCGCCGTCGTCCTGGCCACGCTCACCTGGCAGCTACGTTTCCTCCCGGCGCTGCTGATGCTCGCCCTCTGGCTGCTCGCCCTGCGCACCCGCTACCTGTACCCCGACCGGCCGCTGCGGATCATGCTGGTCGGCGTGGCGCTGCCGCTGGCGGCGGCCGTGGTGGCGTACGCCGTGCTGGGGCCGGCCATCTGGGCGGCGGTCCGGGCGGGCGAGTGGAGCACCGTCGCGCTGCTGGCCGTGCCACCGGCCGCCGGCACCGTGCTCACCGGCCCACTGCCCCCTCGGGTCGCCCCGGCTCTGACCCACTGGCTGGCGTACACCGTCGCCGCGGCGCTCCCGCTGGTGATGGGCGCGGTGTTCCTGCGGGTGGCCGTCCTGCCCACCGCCGCGATCGAGGTCGCGCCGACGGAGACCGACCGGGCCCCGACGAGCGTGGTGCTCGGGCACATGATCACGGTGACCGACACGTCCACCGTCATGCTCGACCAGGCCGGCGTCGTGCGGTTCCTGCCCAACGGCCGGGTCCGGACGCAGACCCTCTGCTCCGAGGCGGCCCGGGTCCCGTTCAGCGTGGTCAGCGTGCACGGCTGGCCGGTCGAGGAGACGACTCTGGACTGGATGATGCCCCGCCGCCCGGTCGCCCCACCCGACCAGCGCTGTTCCGGCCGGCTGGGTAATGGAGAATCCGGCTGATGCGTTGTACCCGTACCCCGGGCTGCACCGGCACGGTCGACGAGATCGGTTTCTGCGACCGGTGCGGACTGGCGCCGCGCCGTACCGGAGGGCCCCCGCGCCCGGAGCCGGAGCCGGCGCCGTCGGACGGACCGCCCGCCGCCGGGCCACCGCCGGACGGACCGCCGTCGGACGGCCGGACGTGGACGGTCGCCGGCCTGGTCTCCCTGCCGGTGTTGGCCTTCCCCGCCGACCGGCGGGTGCTGCCCGACCCGGCGGTGCCCGAGAACCAGCGGTTCTGCGCCCACTGCCGGGCCCCGGTCGGCCGGGGCGGCACGGGCCGGTTGGACCACGGCTACTGCGGTCGCTGCCAGACCCCCTTCGCCTTCGTCCCCGCCCTCGAACGGGGCGACCTGGTCGCGGACCAGTACGAGGTGGTCGGCTACCTGGCCCGGGGCGGTCTGGGTCAGGTGTACCTCGCCCGGGACACCCACCTGGACGACAACCCGGTGGTCCTGAAGCGGCTGCTCAACAAGACCGACCGGAACGCCCTGGCGGTGGAGGTCGCCGAGCGGCGCTACCTGACCACCCTGAACCATCCGACCATCGTCCGGATCTACAACTTCGTCACCGCGCCGGACCGGCTCTTCGGTGGGCAGGCCGGCTACATCGTCATGGAGTACCTGAACGGGATGTCCCTGGCGGAACTCCGTGAGGCCGCCCGCGACCCGGCCCGGCCGGCGGCCCCGCTGCCGCTGGCGCACCTCCTCGCGTACGCCCACGAGATCCTGGCCGCGCTGGACTACCTGCACCGGCAGGGCCTGCTCTACACCGACCTGCATCCGGGGAACGTGATCCGCACCGCCGACCGGATCAAGCTGATCGACCTCGGCGGGGTCCGTCGGGCCGACGACCAGTCCAGCCCGCTGGTGGGGACCCCGCTGTACCAGGTCGGCGACCGGGAACTGGAGACGCGCGGTGCGACGGTCCGCTCCGACCTGTACGCGGTGGGGATGCTGCTGGCGGAACTCGGTGACGGCCTGGTCCCCGGGCCGGGGGCACCGGTCGTCGACGTCGGGATGGAGTCGTTCCGCCGGCTGGTCCGGCGGGCGCGGCACGACGAGTGGGAGCACCGGTTCGCCTCCGCCGCCGAGCTGGCGGAACAGCTCAAGGGAGTGCTGCACGAGCTGCTGCCGGCCCGGTCGGGGCACGAGCAGGCGGTGTCCTCCACCGTCTTCGCCCCCACCCCCGCGCTCTTCGACGCGGGTCTCGGCGCGGTACCGCCGCTGGAACACTGGACCGACCCGGTGGGCAGCGGGTTGCGCGAGCACGGCCGCCCCGCCCCCGCCGCCGTGGCCACCGGCCTGCCGGTGCCGCGTCCCATGCCCGGCGACCCGGCCGCCGAGTTCCTCACCACCGTCGGGGCGCTGGCTCCGGAGCGCCTGCTGGACGGCCTCGCGGCCTTCGACGTCCCCTCGGTCGAGATCGAACTCGCCCGGTGCCGGGCCCTGCTGGAACTCGGCGACCCGCCCCGCGCCTGGGACGCGCTCACCGCCGCCGGCCGGCTGCTCGACGGCGATCCCTCGACCGACTGGCGGCTGGCCTGGCACGACGCGCTGCTCGCGCTCACCGAGGGCGACGTGCCCCGGGCCGGTGGCCGGTTCGACGCGGTGTACGGGAAGCTCCCCGGGGAGATCGCGCCCAAGCTGGCCCTCGCCTACTGCGCGGAGCACACCGGCGACGCCGTCCGGGCAGTCCGCTACTACGAGACGGTGTGGCGGCGGGACCGGCTGACGGCCAGCGCCGCGTTCGGCCTGGCCCGGCTCCGGCTGGCCGGTCGGGACCGGGCCGGGGCGGTGGGCGTCCTCGACGACGTCCCCCGGTTCTCCCGACACCACGACGCGGCCCGGATCGCCGTGGTCCGGTCGCTCACCGTCCGGTTCGGCGACGAACCGCCCGACGCGGCGGCGCTCAACGAGGCGGTCCACCGTCTGGCGGGGCTGCGGCTCGACGGCGGCAACCCGCACGGCGAGGCCCGCGACCGGCTGACCACCACCGTCCTCGAGGCGGCGCTGGAACGGGTACTGGCTTACGGGCCGGACGGGCTGGACGACGGTGCGACGCTGGGTGCCCCGCCCACGGAGAACGGCCTGCGCCAGCGGCTCGCCCGTTCCTTCCGGGTCCTCGCCCGGCAGCAGGCCCGTAACCGCAACGACCACGGGGTGCTGCTCGACCGGGCGAACACGGCCCGGCCCCTGACCCTGCTGCGACTGCGTGAGGAGTGAACCGGTGTCTACCTCCCTCGCCTTCGACCTGCGACTCGACCACGACCGCTACCTCTCTCCGGCCGCCCGCGAGCTGCACGGGATCCTCACGGTCACCGCGCGCACCCTGGCCGATGCCCCCGTGGTCGCCGTCGGCCGGCCACCGCAGGCCCGGATCCGGATCCGGACCGTGGCACCGACCCGGGTGCTGTCCTGCCGGCAGGTCCACCCGACCGTACGGGAGCTGACCGGCGTGCCGGTCGACGATCGGACGGTGGACCATCCGACCTGGTCGTGGGGGGAGGAGCGCCGGGAGTACCACCTCTGCCTGGCGGTGGACGGCACCGACCGTCCCCGGGGCGAGGACCTGCTGGCCGCCCGGATCGACCTGCTGGTGGACGGTGTGGCCCGGACACCCCCGGTGGCCGCCCTGGTGCACTGGACGGACGACCGGCCCCACCCCGGCCGGGTCGACCCGGTGACGCACGACCCCGGACCGCAGGAGCCGAGCCGGCCGACCGCCGCCCAGCACCACGACAACGGCGACGAGCACCACGACAGCGGCGACCCGCCGATCGTCACCGAGCCACTCGGCCGGGCGGTCCGGCTGGCCGCCGTGGCCGACGACACCCGCCGGCTCGCGGAGCTGGGCCTGCTGGTGGCCAGCGTGGATCCGGTGGCGGCGACCGACGGCGCGGTCCGGACCTGTCGGTGCGGTCGGGAGGCACCGCCGGGTGCCCGGTTCTGCGAGCGGTGCGGCGCGGGGTTCGACGGCGCGGGGACGGTGCCGACGTGAGCGGGACCGCGTTGACCAGCACCACCTGGCGGAGCCTGCGTCGCCACCGCCGGACCCTGCTCGTCGGCACGGTGGTCGCGCTGGCCGGCTGCCTCTCGGTCTTCCTCGGGGTGCATCGGGCCGCCGACGCGGTCGCCGCGCAGTCCGTGCCGTCGGTCCTGGCCGTCTACGACACCCAGGTCGCCCTCCGGGCCGCCCACGGCGCGGCGCTGGCCGGTTTCTCCGACGGCACCCAGCTCCTCGGCGGTCCGGGTGAGGAGTACCAGAACCAGATCGCCGCCGCCGGGCAGCACCTCGCCGAGGTCGCTGAGCGGAACGCGGCCGGCGAGACGGGCAGCGGCGACCTCCAGGTGGTCGAGGCGTTGCTGGTCACGTACACCGGCCTGATCGCCCGCGCCGACGTGCACTACCGGCAGGACCGGGACGCCCTCGGCACGGCCGCGCTCTGGGACGCCGCCAGTCTTTTGGACGAGCTGCTCCGCCGCCTGGACCGGCTCCGGGAGGCGCAGGTCGACGCGTTGGACGAGCAGGCCGGTCGGGTGTGGACGAAGCCGGCCACGGCCGCGCTCTGGCTGCTGCCGGTGCTCGCCCTCCTCGGGCTGCTGGTACGGGCCCAGCGCTTCATGCGCCACCGGTTCCGCCGCCGGATGAACGTCCCGTTGCTGCTGGCCACCCTCTTCGTGCTGCTGATGGGGGTAGCCACCTCGTCGAGCCTCTGGTCCGCCGGGCAGCTCACCGGAACCCGGGAGGCGGCCCGCGAGATCGCGCGGCACCGGGAACACCAGTTGACCGAGCTGGCGACCCTGCACACCGGAAGTCTGGGCCAACGGCTCGACGCGGCCTGCGAGCCGATCGACTGCCCGCGTACCATCGGCCAGCTCACCCCGGCGGGGGTCGCGCCGTTGCCCGGCTCGCCGTCGTCCGCCGCCACTGCGGCCCGGGCGGCGCAGGCCAGCAGCGACGTCGCCGTCGACCGGGCCAACCGGGCGGCCACCAGCTTCGGTGGCGAGCTCACCCTTCCCGTCGCGGCGCTCTGCGCCGCGGTGGCTGTCCTGCTCGGCTTCCAGCCGCGCCTCGACGAGTACCGGTAC
Organism: Micromonospora pallida; assembly: GCF_900090325.1. Classification (NCBI taxonomy): domain Bacteria; kingdom Bacillati; phylum Actinomycetota; class Actinomycetes; order Micromonosporales; family Micromonosporaceae; genus Micromonospora; species Micromonospora pallida. The sequence goes on from NZ_FMHW01000002.1 coordinate 4,663,262, forward strand.
CAGGAAAAATGAGACGTCGCATCGGACTGCTGCTGGTCCCGGCCCTGCTGGTCGCCGGGGGCGTGACCGCCTGCGGGGACGCCACCCCGACCGGCCGGGTCACCCTCCTGGCCTCCTGGTCGGAGAGTCCGGAGGGTGGGGAGAAGCCCGACGACGGGCAGCCGGGCATCGAGGCCGCCGCCTTCGGGGCGGTGCTGCGGGACTTCGAGGAGCAGACCGGCATCGTCGTGGACTACCAGGGCACCCGCGACGTCAGCCAGGTGCTCCGCTCCGGGGTCGACCGTGGCTCCCCACCGCACGTGGCGGTGCTGCCCCGCCTCAACGACCTCCAGACGTACGTGCCCAGCCGCAAGCTGCACCCGTTGGACGACGTGCTCGGCGACCACGGCGGGGCGGACCTGGCGCCACAACTGGTCACCCTCCAGGGCCAGGTGTACGGGCTCTCGGTCAACGTGGTCCCCAAGAGCCTCGTCTGGTACGCCCGCGACCAGCGGCCCGAACTGCCGCAACGCCCGCCGGCCACCTGGGAGGAACTGGTGGCGGCCGACGGTCAGCGGACGCGGTGGTGCCTGGGCATGAGCGCGCCACCGCTGTCCGGCTGGCCCGGCACCGACTGGATCGAGGACCTCTTCCTGCACCGGTGGGGTGCCCGGACGTACCAGGCGTGGACGGCCGGGGACGTGGCGTGGGACTCGCCGCAGATGCGGGCGGTCTGGCAGGCGTGGGGGGCGGTCGCCCGGACCAGCACCCCGAACGCCCTGCTCACCGGCTTCAACGTGGCCGGGCTCGGCATGTTCGCCCAGCCGCCGGAGTGTCACCTGGACCACCAGGGCTCCTACATCGTCCACGACTACCGGCGGCAGGCGCCGAACCGGTTCGACTTCTTCCCGTTCCCGCCCTTCGCCGCACGGGCCGACGCCGGGACGACCACCGAGATCGCCGAGGACGTGGTGGGCATGTTCCAGGACACGCCGGAGGCCCGCGCGCTGATCCGCTTCCTCGCCGGGGAACGGGCCCGGCGGGTCTGGCGGGAGGCCAGCGGCGGGCTCTCCTTCACCCTCAACCGGGGCACCGACCCGGCCAGCTACCCGGACGACGTGTCACGCCGGATCGCCGAGACGCTGACCAGGGGCACCCTCTGCCGGGACGCGTCGGACCTGATGCCGGCGGCGATGACCGCGGCGTTCCACCGGGCCGTCCTGCACTACCTCGACGCTCCCGGTGACCTGCCGGTGCTGCTCCGGGAACTCGAGACCGTGCGGGTGGGGATACCGGACGGGGAATGGCTGGACCTGCCCTGCCTGACCCGGTAGGCGAGGAACCGTCCGGAGAGGACGGACGTCCAAGCCACCGGCTGATCGTCGGATCAACCGAACGGCGCTTTGGCCCATGGGCTGATCTCGATACATTGGGGTATGGTGTCCGCCCACACGGGACGGACGGCGGAGCCGGTCTACCGCCCGATCCTCACCGCCGGGCGCAGCGAACTGGAGGCGTTGGGGCATCTCGACACCGACGCCGCCGCGCTCGTCGTCCCGATCCTCACCCTCACCGACGGCGATTCCGTCGACCTGCCCCGTCGGCTGCCTGCGGGCCTGACCGTCGCCGTCGACCTGGCCGGGCTCCCCGGCACCGGGCCCCTGCTCGGGCTGCTGCGCCAGGGCGTACCGCTGGTGCCGGTGATCGGGTTCGCGGAACGCGACGACCGGCTGGTCGCCCAGGGCGCGGCGGCCCGGTCCCATCTCGGCTGGGCGGTGCTCCGCCTCCGGTTACGTGTGGATCCGTACGGGCCGGACGCCGCCACCGGCGCGGCGGAACGGATCTGGCGACGTACCGGGCTGATGCCGGAGCAGTGCGACCTGCTGCTCGACGTGGGCGAGGTCTGCTGCGCGGCGGACCTGCGCACGGCCGAGCCCCGGGTACGCCGGCTGGTGGACTGGGCCCGCCGGCACGCGTGGCGGTCGGTGACGGTGGCCGCCGGGGCGATGCCGCCCGCCCTGCCCGGACTACCCGACGGCGAGCCGGTCCGGCTGGCCCGCTGGGACTGGTTGCTCTGGCAGAAGCTCACCGGTCTCGGCCTCGGGTACGGCGACTACGGGATCCGCTCCGCCACCCCCGGCCCGCCGGAGCGACTGCCCGCCATGCGGTACACCGCCGACGAAGCGTGGTGGATCTACCGCTGGTCCCGGCGCGGCGGGCGGGGCGACGACCGGGTCGCCGAGCTGTGCCGGGCCGTGGTCTCCGCATCGCACTGGCCGGCCGCCGGGGCCGGCTTCTCCTGGGGCGACCACGAGATCGTGCGCCGCGCGCGGGGCGCGGCCGGGGCGGGGTCGGCGACCAGTTGGGCAGCCTGGGGCACCTCGCATCACCTGGCCCACGTGCTGGCCACGCTCCGGCAGCCCGGGGTGCCCCCGGTCCGCCCGACCCCGCACCGGGGCCGGTCGGAACGCGCCGACGGCCACCGGGCGCGCGGACCCCACCACGGCGGACGGCCCGGCTGGCCACCCCGGGGCGGCCAGTCCGGCCGCTCCGGTTGAGCGCAGACGGATTCCAACGCGGCCAGTCCGGTCGCTCCGGTCGCTCCGGTTGAGCACGGACGAATTCCAGCGCGGCCGGTCCGGCTGGCCCGTTCACCCGAACGGTTGGTTCAGTGCGCGGGCTTCTCGGTGAAGCCGAACTGCACGATGCCCTCCTCGTCGACGGTGGCGTCGACGGAGGTGTCGTTGAGCAGTTGGGCGGCGTCGGAGTCGAGGAAGATCCGGGCCCCGTTGGTGTCCACCACCTGGTCGTTCCGGCCCGGCTCGCCGACCAGTTCGACGGTGAGCGCACCGGCGTCCGGGTCGGTCGTGATGCGCAGCCCACCGGCGTCGGAGACGTCCTGCTGCGCGGCGAGGTCGCGGATCACGAGTACGGCGTTGTCGGTCATGGTGAGCATGGCGGATCTCCTCACTGGTGATCGGATGGTCGCCGGTACGGCGGTCGGTCCCGACCGGCCCCCGCCGGTCGCGGGGCCCGGGACACCACCCGGTGGCACGTCCGGACCCCACCGCCGCGGACGCGCCCTATGGAGAGCGGGCAGCCCCGGAGACCGGGCCCACCACTCGCTACAAACGGGGCAAGTCGTGCATGCCCCTCGGCCCACGTTGCCCGCTGCGGCCGGATCCGTCAACCAGAACCCGATCAGTGGGACGATTTCCGCCCCTTCGTCCTTGACGTACCGGACCGGACCGGACTGGCTGGTCCAACCCGTCCGGGACGGCCGCGACCCACCTGGCCCCGAGCACCACCGGGCACCGCCGACCATCGACGAGGCACCACTTCCGCGTACGGCGAGATTCTTCGGCCGCGGCACTGTGCTGAAAAGAATCTTCATGACAACATCTGCGCATGCAACGTCGTCGCTACCCCCGAGCGCTTGCCCTGGCCGCCCTGGCCACCGCGGTCGCCGCCGCGACCACCAGCGCCGCGCCCACGGCCATCGCCGAAGCCCCCTCCGCCGCCGAGACCCGACTCAGCGCCACCATCGACGCGATCCTCGCCGACGCCCGCCTCGACGGCGCGCAGGCGGGCGTGGTGGTCGCCGACGCGACCACCGGTGACACGCTCTACCAGCGCAACGGGGACCGCCGCCTGATCCCGGCCTCCAACACGAAGCTGCTCACCTCGGCCGCCGCCATGGAACTGCTCGGGCCCGGACACCGGTTCACCACCGACGTGCTGCGTACCGGCGCCAAGCAGGGCACCGTCCTCACCGGCGACCTCCACCTGCGCGGCGGCGGCGACCCCACCATGCTCGCCGCCGACTACGACGCGCTCGCCGCCCGGGTCGCGACCGCCGGCATCCGGGTGGTCACCGGCGACCTGATCGCCGACGACACCCGCTACGACGCCACCCGACTCGGCCCGGACTGGGCCTGGGACGACGAGCCCTACTACTACGCGGCGCAGATCTCCGCGCTGACCGTCGCGCCGGACACCGACTACGACGCGGGCACGGTGATCGTCGGCGCGGCACCGGGCGCCACCGCCGGGGCACGTCCGGAGATCAGCTTCACCCCGTCGACCGGGTACCTGCGCGTCGACAACCGGGCCACCACCGTGGCCACCGGCTCGACCAGCATCTCCTTCGAGCGTGAGCACGCCACCAACACCATCGTGGTGACCGGGCAGATCGCCCTCGGCGCCGCCCGGACCAGCGACTGGGTGTCGGTCTGGGAACCCACCGGGTACGCCGCCGACGTGTTCCGCACGGCGCTGAGCCGGCACGGCGTACGGGTCCTCGGCGAGACCGTGCCCGGTCGGGCCACCCCGCCCAGCGCGGTCGGCGTGACCAGCCACGACTCAATGCCGCTGTCCGAGTTGATGGTGCCGTTCATGAAGCTCTCCAACAACGGCCACGCCGAGGTGCTGACCAAGGAGATCGGGCGGGTGCTGAGCGGCTCCGGCACCTGGTCGGCCGGGCTCGCCAAGATCAGGCAGTACGTGGCCACCGCCGGGATGGACACCGGCACGCTGAACCAGCGCGACGGCTCGGGGCTCTCCCGGCGCAACATGATCCCGGCCGACGAGTTCGTCGACCTGCTGGTCGCCGTGCGCGGCGAACCCTGGTTCGACGCCTGGTACGCCGCCCTGCCGGTGGCCGGCAACGCGGAACGGTTCGTCGGCGGCACGCTGCGCAGCCGGATGCGGGGCACCCCGGCGGCGAACAACGTGCGCGCCAAGACCGGCAGCCTCACCGGAGTCTCCGGGCTCTCCGGCTACGTCACCGACGCCGACGGACGGCAGCTCGTCTTCTCCATCGTTCTCAACAACTATCTGGCCTCCTCGGTCAAGAACCTGGAGGACCAGATCGCGGTCGCGCTGGCGTCGTACACCGGCAAGAGCGTGACCACGGCGCGGACCGCACCCCCGGCGGCGCCGGAGATCCCGCAGACCCCGGACGGGATCGAGTGCTCCTGGCAGAAGCCCATCACCTGCTGACCTGCCTGCAGGGGTCCCCTGCTCCGCAAAAAGCGGTAACAGGGGACCCCTGCTACCACCCCACCCGGCCCGACCGGTTGTCAGGCGACCGGCGGTGGGGCGGCGGGGTCGCCCCGCGCGATCAGGGCGTCGATGTCGGCCGGACGCAGGCCGCGCAGCGCCAGCACCCGGCGTCCCCACCGATGCAGGCGACACGGGTGCGGGCTGGCGTCGTTGCGGCACACCGTCCCCCCGGACCACCGGCGCGGCGCGTGCACCACCACCGCCCGGACCGCGAACTGCGCGTCCTCGCCAGTGACGTACGGCGGGAGCGGAATCTCCTGGAGCACCTCCCCGGACGGCTCGCCACCGGCACGTGGCGCGGCAGGCCGGACAATACGGGTACCCGTGCTCATCAGCGATGCCTCCCTGAATCGTCGAATCTCCACAACGGAAAGTTACGATCCGGTCGACGCACCGCGACGGACAAACTGTCCCGATCCGGGTGCCACCCGCGCGCCCGGCCGTCAGTGACGGCGCTGGCTACGCAGCCCCCGCCCGGGGTGCCAGCTCTCGATCACCAGGTGGTCGGCCGGCTGTCCCACCCGGGTCAGCACCGCCTCGGTCAACTCGATCCGGAACCGGTGCGAACCGTCCTCCGGCGCCGGCAGTTCGTGGGCGATCCCGGCGATCTTCGCGTCCCCGCCCCAGGAGGACGGGTCGTCCTCGGGGGTGTCCTCGGTCGGGCAGTGCAGCGCGACCCGGGGATCGCGGCGCAGGTCGAGTGCCTTGAGCGCGCCGGGCATGCCGCCCAGGCGCAGGTCCCCGTCCTCGAACTGGAACTCCGTACCGCTGATCCGGGGCGAGCCGTCCCGCCGCAGCGTCGCCATCGTGCCGTGCTTGCGGACCGCGAAGCGGGCCCGCACCCGCTCGGCGAAGTCCGGTTCCTCATCGACCAGATCCGACCACCATGCCATGTCGACGAGGATGGCAGCCCAGCCTGACATCCTGTGGCAGCTTTCCCGACGCGTTCCGCTGAAAGCCATGGCGCGGCCACACCAGCCAGCGGGCATCCCCGGCCCGCGCCGGTCAGCGGATCTCGAAGCCCAGCGTCCGGGCCAGCACCATCGCCTGGTCCGGTTCGATGATCGCGCCGGCCCGCTGGACCGCCGTCGGGTCCAGCGCGCTCAGGTCGCTGCCCCGCAGGTCACACCGGTCGAGGCGGGCGCCGGTGAAGTGCCCGCCGGAGAGGTCCGCGTTGGTCAGGACCGCGCCGGTCAGGTCGGCGCCGCTGAGGTCCACCTCCCGCATCCGTACGCCGGTCAGGCGCGCGCCGCGCAGGTCGGCCTTGTGCAGGGCGACGAACGACCAGTCCCCGCCCTCGACCCGCAACGGACGCAGCTCGCACTCGGCGAAGCTGCTGCCGACCAGCTTGCAGCCGGTGAACTCCGTATCGAACAGGACGCACCGGGTGAAGACACACCGGGTGAACGCCGAGTCGACGTGCCGGGAGGCGTTGAAGCGTACGCCGCCGAAGGAACACTCGGTGAACACCGCGCCCCGGGTGGTCGCCTCGGTCAGGTCGATCTCCTGGAACGAGCAGCGCACGAAGTGCCGGTCGACGATCTCCTCGCCGTACCAGTCCTCGTGGCGAAAGCTCGCGTCCTCGGTCAGCTCCAGCACGACGCCGAGCCTAGTAGCACCCCTTCCGGGGAACCCGTACCAGCTAGTAGGTTCGTTTGTCGTGGACGTGGCACGGAACATCGACCCGGACGAGATCGGCTTCGACCCGGCCCGGCTGGCCCGGATCGACGGGCACTTCCGCCGGTACGTCGACGCGGGGCAGCTCGCCGGCTGGCAGATCGTGGTGACCCGGCGCGGGCAGATCGCGCACTCCTCGACATACGGGCTGCGCGACGCGGAGGCCGGCGCTCCGGTGACCCCGGACACGCTCTGGCGGATCTACTCGATGACCAAGCCGGTCACCTCGGTCGCCGCGATGATGCTCTGGGAGGAGGGCCACTTCGAGCTGACCGACGAGATCAGCCGGTGGCTGCCCGAGTTCGCCGACGTCCGCGTCTACCACAAGGGGTCGGCGCTCAAGCCGTACACGGTGCCGGCGATCGAGCCGATCCGGGTCTGGCACCTGCTCACCCACACCGCCGGTCTGACGTACGGCTTCATGCAGACCTCGGTGGTCGACTACCTCTACCGGGCGGCCGGCTACGACCTGCACTGGCCGACCGGGATGGACCTGGCCGCCGCGTCGGTCGCCCTGGCCGAACTGCCACTGCTCTTCCAGCCGGGCAGCGCGTGGGGCTACTCGGTCGCCACCGACGTGCTCGGCCGGCTGGTCGAGGTGGTCTCCGGGCAGCGCCTCGACGACTTCTTCGCCGACCGGATCCTGCGTCCGCTCGGCATGACCGACACGCACTGGTGGGTGGACGGCGACCACGCCGAGCGACTCGGCGCGCTCTACGTGCCCGACCCGCGCACCGGCCGGATCCTGCGGCACGACCAGTTCGGCGCGCTCGCCCGACAGAAGCCCACCCTGCTCGCCGGCGGCAGCGGCCTGATCTCCAGCGCGTACGACTACCACCGCTTCACCCAGATGCTGTTGCGCGGCGGCGAGCTGGACGGGACGCGCCTGCTCGGTCCGCGCACAGTGCGCTTCATGGCCCGCAACCACCTGCCCGGCGGGCAGGACCTGGCGGCCCTGTCCACCGGCGGCTTCGCCGAGTCGATCTTCGACGGGGTCGGCTTCGGCCTCGGCTTCGCGGTGATCCAGGACCCGGTCCCGGGGCGGGTGCCGAGCAGCGTCGGCGAGTACTACTGGGGCGGAGTGGCCAGCACCGCCTTCTGGGTGGACCCGGCCGAGGAGGTCACCGCGCTGCTGTTCACTCAGCTCATGCCGTCGAGCACCTACCCGCTGCGGTCCCAGTTGCGCCAACTCGTCTACTCCGCCCTGGTCGACTGAAGTCGGCATCCACCCTGGTCGACTCAAGTCGGCATCCACCCTGGTCGACTGAAGTCGGGACAGGCCAGACCGGGCCGGGCAGCGGCTGCGGGCCGGGATCGGCGTTCCGCCGCCTGGGCACCGGATCGCTCCCTAGCCTGGAGGCGGACCAGTCCGTCGGCCGGGAGGCGGTCATGAGCAACATCGTCGTGTTCGGTGCCGGGGGCACCGCGGGTTCCCGGGTCACCGCCGAGGCGTTCAACCGGGGACACCGGGTCACCGCCGCGGTACGGCGTCCGGAGGCCACCTCGTACCTGCCGGCGGGCGTACGGGTGGTCACCGGCGACGTCACCTCGGCGCGCAGCGTACGGGAACTCGCGCCGGAGGCGGACGTGCTGGTCGTCGCGGTCGGCGGCGGCGAGCGGACGCTCTGGGCGGACGCGGCCCGGACCCTGATGACCACCCTGCGTGGGTTGCCCGACCCGCCCCGGGTCATCCACCTGGGCGGCGGGGCGACCCTGCTCGCCCCGAACGGCACCCGGTTCCTGGACGCGCCGGACTTTCCCGAGCAGTACCGCGACCCGGCCCTGGGCCAGGCCGACGCGCTGGACTGCTACCGCGCCTCGACCGACGGCGTGCCCTGGACCTACGTCTCACCGCCGCCGCTGGAGTTCCATCCGGGCGAGCGCACCGGGCACTACCGCACCGGCGGCGACCATCCGGTCACCGACCCGCAGGGCCGCTCGGTGCTGTCGTACGAGGACCTGGCGGTGGCCGTGGTCGACGAGATCGAGAATCCCCGCCACCTGAACACCCGGTTCACCGTGGCCTACTGACCCACGCCGGACGCCCTGTCCCACGCCGAACGCACTGGCCCGCGCCGGACACGCCGGCGGTCGGCGCACCGCGGGCCGAGAGCCCGCCGCCGGGTCAGTCGGCCAGCCGGGCCGGGAAGCCACCGGTCGCGAGCGGGCCCCAACTGTCGATGGTGACCCGGATCAGCGACTTGCCCTGCTGAAGCATCGCCTGCCGGTACTCGTCCCAGTCCGGGTGCTCCCCGGAGATGCACCGGAAGTACTCCACCAGCGGTTCCAGCGCCGCCGGCAGGTCGAGCACCTCGGCGGTGCCGTCGACCTGCACCCACGGTCCGTTCCAGTCGTCGGAGAGCACGCAGGCGGAGACGCGCGGGTCGCGGCGGACGTTGCGCACCTTGGCCCGCTCCGGGTAGGTCGAGATGACCAGTCGGCCCGCCGTGTCGACGCCGCAGGTCACCGGGGAGGACTGCGGCCGGCCGTCGGCCCGCGTGGTAATCAGCACGGCGCGGTGCCGTGGGGTGAGGAAGTCGACCAGAGCCGCCCGGTCGACCTGGGTGTTCGTCGCGATGCTGCGTGCCATCGCTCGTTTCTACCAGCCGCCTCACCGGGGGCGCTCGGCAACGCGCTCCCCGGTCGGCTGGGCGGGCACGCGGGGGCGGGCGGCCGGCCGCCACTCCCGGCCGTTGGCGTAGATCACCCGGAAGCCCAGGTACGACGCGAGCGGCGCCCAGTGTGCCGACCCCATGCGCAGCTCGGCGGCGTTGTGCCGGCGACCATTGGCGAGCACGTCGAGCAGCACGGTCTCGAACGCGGCCGACTCGACCCAGTCGACCTCGCGGGTGAACCCGCAGACCAGCGCCGCCCCGGTGACCGACAGGAACTCCCGCAGCACCGGTGTGGAGGCGCGCAGCACCGAGCAACTGCCGAAGTAGAGCCGCTTGCCGGTGCACCGACCGGCCATCCGCTCCGCGACGTCGGTCAGCTCGACCGAGTGCCAGTCGGTGAGGCAGAGCCGGCTCGGCTCACCGTGCATGGCGAAGAAGCCGACCCGGTAGTCGGCGTACTGCTTGAGCAGCCAGCGGTCGAGGAAGTAGTTCAGCTCGTCAGGCGTGGCGGCGTCCTTGTGGATGAACCGGATCCGGCCGAGCCGCTCCAGCAGCTCGAGCGTCGGCAGCACCGAGCCACGTTCGTACAGGTCACGGTGCCACTGGCCCTCCAGGCAGAAGATCCCCCCGCGCGCCATGCCACCTCCTGCGTCACCCGCTCCGTGACGTTACCGCCGCCGGGGCGGAACCGCCGCACCCGGCTCGGGATGCGGGACCAAGCGGACCGTCGGGCCATCCCACCGGTGGCGGCTCGCCCGCTTCAGACCAGGTCGGCGTCGTGCACGAGCAGGGCCACCTGGACCCGGTTGTTCAGCTCCAGCTTCGTCAGCAGCCGGGAGACGTACGCCTTCACCGTCGCCACGCTCATGAACAACTCGGCGGAGATCTCCGCGTTGGTGCGTCCCCGGCCGAGCGCCACGGCCACCTCCCGTTCCCGCTGGCTCAGCCCGGCGAGCAGCCGCAGCGCCCGGTCCCGGCGCGGGTCCGGCCGGGTCTCGGCCGGCGTGGCGGCGGTGACGTGCGCGATCAACTGTCGGGTGACGGTCGGCGAGAGGGTCGCCTCGCCCGCCGCCACCCGGCGCACCGCCTGCACGATCTCGGCCGGCGGGGTGTCCTTGAGCAGGAATCCGCCCGCCCCGGCGCGCAGCGCCCGCAGCACCTGGTCGTCCGCGTCGAAGGTGGTCAGCACCAGCACCTCCGGCGGGTCCGGCAGCGCCCGAAGGGCCTCGGTGGCCGCCAGCCCGTCCACCCGGGGCATCCGGATGTCCATCAGCACGACGTCCGGGGCGTACGCCTCGACGGCGGCCGGCACCTCGCCGCCGTCCCCCGCCTCGCCGACCACCCGCAGGTCCGGCACCCCGCCGAGGATCATCGACAGCCCGGCCCGGACGAGCGGGTCGTCGTCGACGATGAGCACCCGTACCGGAGTCGGGTCGGCGGCCATGTCGCTCACGCCGGCCACGGCAGCCACGCGGCCAGTCGGAAGTCGCCGGACTCGTCGCGGCCGTGGGTCAGCCGGCCGCCGGCCAGGTGTACCCGCTCGGCGATCCCGACCAGGCCGGTCCCGGTGCCGGGGATCTCCGGGTGGGGGCGTTCCCCCACCGGCCAGCGGTTGCGGATCTCGACGTTCAGTCCCTCCCCGGGACCGCCGTCGAGACCGACCGCGACCACCGCGCCGGGGGCGTGCTTGCGGGCGTTGGTCAGCCCCTCCTGCACGATCCGGTACGCGCTGCGGCCCACCGCCGCCGGGACCGCCCCGGCCTGGTCGACCCGGTCGTGCAGGTCGACCCGGACCCCGGCGGTCCGGGACTCGTCGACCAGCGCCGGCACGTCGTCGAGGGTGGGCTGCGGGCGTTCCGGCGCGGCCGGTTCGACGGCGGCCGGCTCGGCGCGCAGCACCCCGATGACCTCACGGAGGTCCTGGAGCGCGGCGTGCGCGCTGCTGCGGATCACCCCGGCGGCCCGGGCCACCTCCGCCGGCGGCGCGTCCGGGCGGAACTCCAGCGCCCCGGCGTGCAGGCTGAGCAGGGAGATCCGGTGGGCGAGCACGTCGTGCATCTCGCGGGCGATGCGGGTGCGCTCCACCTGTCGCGCCTGGGTGACCCGGAGTTGCTGCTCGGCCTCGGCGCGCTCGGCCCGCTCGCGCAGCGACACCACCAGTTGCCGGCGGGCCCGGACGAACATCCCCCAGGCGAGCACCAGCAGCGTGATCACCACGCCCCACACGACGGTCCCCCAGTACGACAGACTCGGGTCGGGCCGCAGGTAGCTGAAGACCAGGTTGGTCGCGAGGGTGGCCCCGGTGTAGGCCAGGGCGACGGCGGTACGGCGGTGCACCACCACCGTGAAGTAGACGATCGCCAAGGGCGCGGCGGAGGCCAGCGAGAACAGGGTCAACGGCAGGGTGGCCACCGCCAGGCCGACCGGCCAGCGGCGGCGTACCCAGAGCAGGGCGGTGGCGACCAGGCCGAGCACCGCGTCCGCCGCGACCATCCACGGGTACGGCGGCGGCATCGAGAACTCCGGGCTCGCCGATCGGGTGTCCGCCGTCGCCCACGCCACCCAGGCCAGGGAGATCAGGCAGCAGAGGATGTCCACCAGCCAGTCACGGGTGGTGCGCCGCTGCCGCCGGGCCACCCCGGTCGTGGGCGCCAGCGCCCCGGGCAGCAACCACGGGTGTTCGGGTACGACCGCCGTGCTGGACATGGCCCCATGCTACGGAGCGTCACCGGCGCGGCGGCAGTCGACCAAAGTCGACACCTGGGCACCGACCAAGGTATGGGCGATGGTGGTCTCTCGGCCGCAGCGCCGGTCCGGGTGGCGCGGGCAGGCTCGTTCCATGATCACGGTCGAGAACCTCACCAAGCGGTACGGCCCGCACGCCGCCGTGGACGACGTGTCGTTCCGCTGCGAGCCGGGGACGGTCACCGGCTTCCTCGGCCCGAACGGGGCCGGCAAGTCCACCACCATGCGGATGATCTGCGGTCTCACTCCGCCGACCTCGGGCAGCGCGACGGTCGACGGGGTGCCCTACCGGCGGCTGCCCAACCCGGGCCGGCGGATCGGCGTGCTGCTCGACGCCTCGGCGCAGCACGCCGGGCGTACCGGGCGGGAGGCGCTGACCGTCGCGGCCGGCACCATGGGAGTTGACCCGCAGCGGGTCCCGACGATGCTGGAGCGGGTCGGGCTGGGCCCGGCCGCAGCGAAACGCCGGGTACGGGCGTACTCGCTGGGGATGCGGCAGCGGCTCGGCCTGGCGCACGCGCTGCTCGGCGACCCCCGGATCCTGATCCTCGACGAACCGGCCAACGGCCTGGACCCGGAGGGCATCTTCTGGATGCGCGGCCTGCTGCGCGACTTCGCCGACCGGGGCGGCACGGTGCTGCTCTCCTCGCACCTGTTGCGGGAGGTGGAGGCGGTGGCCGACCGGCTGGTGGTGATCGGCGGCGGCCGGATCGTCGCCCAGGGCGGCAAGGACGAGCTGCTGGCCGGGGCCGGCACCCTGGTCCGGGCCCGGGATCCGCAGGCCCTGCGGGGTGCCCTGGCCGCCGCCGGCCTCTCCGTGACCGGCAGCACCGACGGGGGGTTGCTGGTCCGAGCCGAGGCCGGGGCGGTCGGGCAGGCCGCCGCCGACGCCGGGGTCGCGCTGACCGAGCTGCGCCCGGCCGGCAGCGGCGGCCTCGAACAGCTCTTCCTCACCCTGACCGCCACCGACTCGAACCAGGAGGTCGCCGCGTGAGCACCGCCGGCACCCTCACCAGCCCGGCACCCGTGGGCGAACGGTCCACGGCGGCCGACCGCCGTCCCTCGCTGTTCCAGCTCACCGGAGTCGAGCTGCGCAAGCTCGCCGATACCCGGGCCGGGTTGTGGCTGCTGATCGTGATCGGCCTCGCCGCCGTCGCGATCGTCACGGTGCAGTTGTTCGTGGCCCCCGCCGAGCAGCAGACGTTCCGGCCCTTCTTCGAGTCGACGCTGCTGCCGGTCGGGATCCTGCTGCCCATCCTCGGCATCCTGTCGGTGACCTCAGAGTGGTCGCAACGGACCGCGCTCACCACGTTCGCCCTGGTCCCGGCACGGCACCGGGTGGTGTTCGCGAAGCTGGCGGCGGTGGTGGTCGCGGCGCTGCTGTCGGTCGTGGCCAGCCTCGCCGTGGCCGCCGTCGGCACGCTGATCGCCGACCTCACCGGGGGTGCCGGCACCTGGTCGGTGCCGGGAGCGCTGCTCTGGCACGCCGCCGTCTTCCAGGTCGCGAACGTGCTGATCGGGATCGCCTTCGGTCTGCTGCTGGGAAACACCCCGCTGGCGATCGTCCTGTACTTCGTCCTGCCGACCGTCTGGTCGGTGCTCGGGGGACTGATCAAGGCCCTGCGGACACCGGCGGAGTGGCTGGACACGACGGTCACGATGGGGCCGTTGATCTCCCCGGAGATGACCGGTGGGCAGTGGGCCCGGCTCGGCACGTCCCTGCTGCTGTGGCTGGTCGCGCCGCTGGTCGTCGGGCTGGTCCGGACGATGCGCCGCGAGGTGTCCTGACCGTGCCGGGCGACACCGTACCGGCGCACCCCGACCCGGGTGCGCCGGTCGTGGTCAGCGGGGGCGCGGGTGAGCTGGCCCTCCTCTGGGGCGGGTTTCCGCTGCTCGGCGCGGGGGCCGGCTGGCTGCTGGCGACCGTCGTGGACCGGCTCGCCGGGTGGTCCTGGGTCCCGGCCCGGCGCCTGTTCGAACTGGTCGCCTCGCTGCCCGAGCCGCAGGTCACCGTCGGGGCGGTGGTGGTGGGTGCCCTCGCCGGGCTGGCGCTCGCCGGGGTCGGGACGTGGGAACGGCTCGTCGTCGCCGTCGCCCCCGACCGGGTGACCCTGCGCCACCGGGACGAGAAGCAGGAGCTGAGCCGGGCAGAGGTCCGCGCGGTGTTCCTGGACGGCCGGCAGCTCGTCCTGCTCGGACCGGTCGACGAGGAACTGTTCCGGGAGTCGTGCGACCTGGGCGACCGGCGGTTGCGGGCGGCGTTCCTCGCTCACGGCTACCGGTGGCTGGCCGAGGACCCGTATCGGGGCATGTTCCGGCGCTGGGTGCCCGGCCTGCCCGACCTTCCGCCGGGGGCGGACGCGCTGCTCCGGGCCCGGCAGGACGCGCTGAAGCACGACCGGCGCGACGACGCCCGGGAGCTGCGCCGGGAACTGGCCGCCCTCGGCCTGGTCGTCCGGGACGAGTCGAAGCGGCAGTACTTCCGGCTGGTCCGTCGCTGACGGGCGTGGCGGGAGACCGGGGCGGCCCGTGGTCCGGGCCGCCCCTGCGCGAAACGGGATCAGGCGAGGGGGAACTCGTCGAAGAGCACCACCGCCGAGTTGGGCTGACGGGTGTCGAAGCGGTACGAGCGCACCACCCCGGCCGCCGAGTCCAGCAGCGAGAAGACGGTGATGTCGTTACTGGACACGTAGGGCAGGGCCTTGCCGGCGGCGTCGGTCAGCGGCGCGATGGTCGGCACCACCGGGGTCAGGCCACCCGGGTCGCCCTGCCGGATGTGGTCGGGGTTCTCCGGCAGGTTGCGGGACGCCCCGCTGGACGCGTCGTACGCGCCGTAGCTGTTGCCGACGTTCGACGTCTCCAGCCAGTTCACCCCGTCGGCGTTGCGGAACCGGTTCCACAGGTGCGAGTGACCGTTGTGGACCAGGTTCACCCCGCCCGCCGAGAAGAGCGGCTCCAGGTCGCGCAGGATGTGGTCGTCGGCGAGCGGGTAGCGGTAGCTCACCCCGGTCACCGCGCCGGTCGCCGGGTCACGGGTGATCGTCTGTACCGGGTCGGTGAACGGCGGCGCGGAGTTGTCGCCCAGGCCGTGGCCGGGGTGGTGGTACATCACCACCCGGTACTTCGCCTGGCGGGCCGTGCTGGAGGCCAGTTCCCGCTCCAGCCAGCGGTACTGCCGCGAGCCCTTCCGCACCGGCTCGAAGATGAACTGCCCGTAGCCCCACTTCGACTCGTCGGCGAGGTCGGCCGGGGCCTCGGAGAACTTGCCCCGGGTGTTGGCCGCCCCGGAACGCCAGATCTGGGTGGCGAAGAGGGTGATCAGGTGCACGTCGCCGATGGTCCGGGACCACCAGCGCGGTCCGCCCTCGGCGCTGCGCGGGTACGGGAACATCTCCTCGTACGTGGTGACGTCCCAGGACTGCTGGGCCAGCCAGGTCTGCTCGTCGATGCCGGCCGGCCGGGTCTCCTGCCAGCGGCGGCGGGCCACCTCGATCGGCTGCGGGTCGTTGAACTGGCTGTCCAGGCCGGCCGTGTCGGACCAGCGGCCCATCACCTCGTGGTTGCCGATCGCCGGGTAGATCGGCGAGTGCTGGATCAGCGGCGCGCCCCGGTAGGTGCGCCCGGCGATCGTCCGCTCGGCCCGCCCGGTCAGCCCGGCGAAGAACGCCAGGCCGGTGGTGCTGTCGAACCACTCACTGGCGCGGTCCGGCACGTTGACCAGGTCCCCGGCGACGAGGACGCCGTCGAGGCGTACCCCGGCGGTCTCGGCGACCTTCTCCAGGTTGGCCGGGGTCATCGTCTTGAGCTGGTGGTCGCTGGTGAGCAGCAGGCGGACCGGCTTGCGCCGGGGCACCGCCGGGGCCAGGGAGTAGGCGGCGGTCACCGTGGCCCGACCCAGGTGGTCGACGGAGACCACCCGGTACGGCGTACGCTCGCCGGCCCGCAGGCCGGTCACCCGGGCCAGGTGCCGGTACACCGGCCGGTCCAGCACCGCGCTGTACTTGCGGTCGGGGACCGCCGAGGAGGCGTCCTCCCGGGTACGGCTCAGCCGGGTGGTCTCGGCGACGACCCGACGCCAGCCGGAGCCGGCGGCCCTGCTGCCGGTGGCCGCATCGAGGACGGACTGGTCGTCGAGGGCGGCGACCGCCGAGCCGACCAGCACCACCTGGGTGGTGCCGTGCTCCTCGGTGTGCCAGACGACGTGGACGCCGCTCGACTGCGGGTCGAGCAGGTAGGGCTCGCAGAGCAGCGGCCGGCCGCCGAGGCGGGGAGCGGGCGCGTCGTCCGACCCGGCGGCACCGGGCGCGGCGGCGGCCGGGACGGCGACACCGGCGGCACCGACGACCCCGGCGGCCACGGCAGCGCCGCCGGCGAGGGTGAGGACGTTACGGCGGGTGAGGCTTGTGGAGTCGTCGACGGGGGCGTCGCCAACGTGCTTCTCGGTCATGACCTGCACCTCAGCAGGGAGCGCTGACGGCCAGTCCCCGCGCAGGTGAACAGCACCGCGCGGCGCGGTTAACCCGCGCGGTCGGCACCTGACGTCCGGTATCCGGCATGGAATGTTGCCCCGTGGATCTCCCACTGTTCATGTCGATGCCGATAGCATCGCTGGGTATGAATATTAGGAGCATGGTCCGCTCGCGGACCGGGCGGATGGTCGCCGCCGTCGCACTGGCCGTCGGGGTGGCGGTGCCCGTCGTGGTGACGTCGGCCTCGGCCGCGACCCCCCTCACCGTGGCCCAGGCGCTCGCCGCCCAGGACGGCCGCACGGCGACCGTGACCGGGTACGTCATCGGCCAGCCCACGTCCACCACGACGGTTCTCCGGTCGGGCTTCACCGCCGACACCGCGATCGCCATCGCCGACTCGGCCAGTGAGACCAGCACGGGCCGGATGCTCTACGTCCAGGTCACCGCCGCGTACCGGAGCACGTTCGGGCTGCTCACCAATCCCAGTCTGCGCGGAAAACTGGTCACCACGACCGGCACGCTGACCGCGTACTTCGCCCACGGCGGGCTGAAGGACCCGACCGCGATGAGCCTCGCCGGCAGCACACCACCGCCGACGTCGTCACCGACACCGAGCCCGACGACGACCACCCCGGGTGGCGGCTACGACGACACGTACTACGCCACCGCGATCGGCAAGACCGGCAGCGCCCTGCGCAGCTCGCTGCACTCGATCATCAAGGTGCAGACGAAGATCTCCTACGACCAGGTGTGGGAAGCGCTCAAGGACACCGACCAGGACCCGGCGAACGCGAACAACGTCATCCTGCTCTACTCCGGACGCTCGCAGAGCAAGAGCACCAACGGCGGCGGGGTCAACGACTGGAACCGCGAGCACGTCTGGGCCAAGTCGCACGGCGACTTCGGCACCTCGACCGGGCCGGGCACCGACGTGCACCACCTGCGCCCGGAGGACGTCTCGGTGAACTCGACCCGGGGCAACAAGGACTTCGACAACGGCGGCAGCCCGGTCAGCGAGGCCCCCGGCAGCTACACCGACGCCGACTCGTTCGAGCCGCGCAGCGCGGTCAAGGGTGACGTCGCGCGGATGATCATGTACATGGCCATCCGGTACGAGGGCACCGACGGCTGGCCGAACCTGGAGCTGAACAACTCGGTCAACAACGGCAGCGCGCCGTACCACGGGAAGATGTCGGTGCTGCTCCAGTGGCACCAGGCCGACCCGCCGGACGCCTTCGAGAAGCGCCGCAACCAGCGGATCTACGAGCGCTGGCAGGGCAACCGCAACCCGTTCATCGACCACCCGGAGTGGGCCGCCTCGATCTGGAGCTGACCCGGCGGCAACCACCACGGTCGGCCCCGCAGCACCCCACGGCCGGCCCCGGACGACTCCGGGACCGGCCGTGACGCATCGACGCTCTTTACCAGGCTGAAATCGACTGTTATCTTTCCGGCAATCGCTGCAAGATTTTGCAGAACCCCGGACGTCGGAGATGGCCATGTCCGTACCCCGAGCCCGGCGCGTCCGGGCCACCCTCGCCGCCCTGCTCTGCGCCGCGCTGACCGTCGTGGCCGCGCCCCTGGTCACCACGCCACCACCGGCCACCGCCGCGATCGACGCCCGGACCCTCGGCGCCCGCTACGACGGCACCGGCTCCCGGATCACCTTCCGGGTGTACTCGTCGGCCGCCACCCGGATGACCGTCAACGTCTACGCCACCCCCACCGGCACCGCCGAGAACGCCTCCTACCTGCTCACCCGGGACGCCTCCGGGGTGTTCAGCACCACCGTGGACGTCGCCGCGCTGCGGGCCGCCGGGATCAGCGGAACGGTCTACTACGGCTACCGGGCCTGGGGGCCGAACTGGCCGTACAGCAGCTCGTGGACCAAGGGCTCCTCGGCCGGCTTCGTCGCCGACGTGGACGCCGCCGGCAACCGGTTCAACCCCAACAAGCTGCTGCTCGACCCGTACGCCCGGGAAATCAGTCACGACCCGCTGCGCCCCGGGATGACCACCACCACGACGTACGCCTCCGGGCCGGCGTACCGGACCATCGACAGCGGCCCGCACGCGGCCAAGGGGATCGTCCTGGCGGCGACCACACCCGCCTTCGGCAGCAAGCCGACCCGCGCGCTCAAGGACGACCTCGTCTACGAGGTGCACCTGCGCGGGCTGACCCGCAACGACCCGGCGGTGCCGGCCGCCTACCGGGGCACCTACCGGGGCGCGGGGATGAAGGCCGCCTACCTGGCCTCGCTCGGGGTGACCGCGGTGGAGTTCCTGCCGTTGCAGGAGACGCAGAACGACACCATCGACGTCGACCCGACCGGCACCGCGGGCGACAACTACTGGGGCTACATGACCCTGAACTACTTCGCCCCGGACCGCCGGTACGCCTACGACCGCTCCCCCGGCGGACCGACCCGCGAGTTCCAGCAGATGGTGAAGGCGTTCCACGACGCCGGCATCAAGGTGCTGGTCGACGTGGTCTACAACCACACCGGCGAGGGCGGCGTCTACAGCGCGGGCGGGTCGAACGTCTACGACATCGTCTCCTGGCGCGGGCTGGACAACCCGACCTACTACTCGCTCACCGCCGACCGGCAGTACTCCTGGGACAACACCGGCGTCGGCGGGAACTACAACACCTACAACACGGTCGCCCAGGACCTGATCATCGACTCACTGGCGTACTGGAAGAACACGCTCGGCGTCGACGGGTTCCGGCACGATCTCGCCTCCGTACTCGGCAACACCTGCCAGCACGGCTGCTTCTCGTACAGCCGCACCGACCCGAACACCGCGCTCAACCGGATCACCCGGGAGATGCCGCCCCGCGCGGCCGGCGGCGGCGCGGGCGTGGACTGGATCGCCGAGCCGTGGGCGCTGGGCGACGGCACCTACCAGGTGGGGAACTTCCCCGCAGGCTGGTCGGAGTGGAACGGGCAGTACCGGGACACCCTGCGCCGTGACCAGAACAAGCTCGGCGTCACCCCAGTCACCCCGGGCCAGCTCGCCGACCGGTTCGCCGGCTCCTCCGACCTGTACGGCGACGACGGCCGGCGGCCGTGGAACTCGGTCAACTTCATGGTCGCCCACGACGGGTTCACCCTGGCCGACCTGTACGCCTGCAA
Source organism: Micromonospora pallida (assembly GCF_900090325.1). Taxonomy (NCBI): domain Bacteria; kingdom Bacillati; phylum Actinomycetota; class Actinomycetes; order Micromonosporales; family Micromonosporaceae; genus Micromonospora; species Micromonospora pallida. The sequence goes on from NZ_FMHW01000002.1 coordinate 4,682,947, forward strand.
CAGCAAGAACAACACCCAGCCGTGGCCGTACGGCCCGTCCGACGGCGGCACCGACGACAACATCTCCTGGGACCACGGCGGGATCGCCGCCGACCAGCGCCGGGCGGCCCGCAACGGCCACGCGTTCCTGATGCTCTCGGCCGGCACCCCGATGATCACCGGCGGGGACGAGGTGCTGCGCGGCATCCGCTGCAACAACAACCCGTACAACCTGGACTCGTCGGCGAACTGGCTGGGCTGGAGCCCGACCACCGACCAGACCACCTTCCGGACCTTCGCCTCCCGGCTGGCCGCCTTCCGGCACGCCCACCCGGCGCTGCGACCGGTGAACTTCTACTCGGCCGCCGACACCAACGGCAACGGGCTGGCCCAGCTCGCCTGGTTCACCCCGGCCGGCAGCACGCCCGACGCGGCGTACTGGGGCAACGCCAACAACCACGCGCTGGGCTGGCGGATCGACGGCACCGAGTTCGGCGACCCGGCGTCGGCCATCTACGTCGGCTACAACGGCTGGTCCGGGGACGTGAACTTCACCCTCCCGTCGCCGGGGCCGGAAAGCAGTGGTACCGGGTCACCGACACCGCGAGCTGGGCGGAGGGAGCCAACCAGGTCGCCCTGCCCGGGTCGGAGGCGCTGATCGGCGGCCAGGGCACCAACTACCTGCTGCGCGGTCGCAGCCTGCTCCTCCTGGTCGCCCGCTGATCGCTCGTCGCAGGTGAACCGGGCGTCGAGCGGGGTAGGACAGCACCGGGAAACCGCGACGAGGCGCAGAAGGAGTGGCATGGCCACCAGCACGATTCCGGACATCACGCTCAACGACGGCAACACCATCCCGCAGCTCGGCTTCGGGGTGTTCCAGATCGAACCCCGGCACACCATCGAGGCGGTACGGGAGGCGCTACGGGTCGGCTACCGGCACATCGACACCGCCCAGATGTACGGCAACGAGTCCGAAGTCGGCCAGGCGATCCGGACGTCCGGGCTGGAACGGGAGGAGGTCTACGTCACCAGCAAGCTCAGCAACGCCTTCCACCGCCCGGACGACGCCCGGTCGGCGTTCCAGTCGACGCTCGACGAGCTGAAGGTCAACTACATCGACCTGTTCCTGATCCACTGGCCGCTGCCGACCCGCTACGACGGTGACTTCGTCTCCACCTGGAAGGTGCTGGAGGAGTTCAAGGGCGACGGCCGGGCCCGCTCGATCGGCGTGTCCAACTTCCAGGTGCCGCACCTGGAGCGACTCGCCGCCGAGACGGCGACCGTGCCGGCGGTGAACCAGATCGAGGTGCACCCGTACTTCGGCAACGAGCAGGTCCGCGCGTACGGGCGGGCACACGACATCGCCACCGAGGCATGGTCGCCGATCGCCCAGGGGAAGGTGCTGACCGACCCGGTGATCACCGAGATCGCCGGGAAGCTGGGCCGCACCCCGGCCCAGGTGGTGCTCCGCTGGCACATCCAGCGTGGCGACATCGTCTTCCCCAAGTCGGTGACGCCGGAGCGGATCGCGGAGAACACCGGCATCTTCGACTTCGGCCTGGACGACGAGGACATGGCCCGGATCACCGGCCTCGACCGGGGCGAGTCCGGCCGCCAGGGTGCCCACCCCGACACCTTCGACTGGGTGCCGGCCTGACGTCCCGCCGGGGTGGTAGCAGGGGTCCCCTGTTACCGCTTTCTGTCGTGCAGGGGTCCCCTGCTACCACCCCAGCCCGCCCCCGCGACCCGGGGCGGCGCCACGTCGTCCGTCGTCAGCGATCGGCGCAGATCGCGTACGACCGCAGGTCCCAGTTGCCGGCGAAGGCATCCTCCTCGTACGCCCCGGAGACGACGGACGTCGGCGCGGTCGCCGGGCCGCCGTTGGGGGTGAAGTCGTCCACCACCACCTCACCGAGCGCGCCGTTGACCTCGAAGCCCGTACCGGTCAACAGCTTGCCGTTCGGGCAGGTGGCGGTGACGCTACGGAAGTCGTCGGAGTTGCTGGGGCTGGTCACGGCGATCCGCACCAGGCCCGGCACGGGGTTCGCGCAGATGGCGTACGCCGTCGCCGTCCAGTTGCCGACGAAGGTGTCCGCCTCGTACGCCCCCACGGTCACCGCCGTCGGCGCGCTGACGGTGCCGCCGTTCGGGCGGAAGTCGTCCACCACGCCCTCACCGGTCACCCCGGTCAACTCGAACCCGGCCCCGGTCAGCACCTTGCCGGTGGGGCAGGCGGCGGTGGCGCTGTGGAAGGAGTTCGAGTCGGTGCTGCTCACCGCCGAGATCCGGACCAGCCCGGCCAGCGGGTTCGCGCAGACCGCGTACGCGGCGACCAGCCAGTTCGCCGTCGTCGCGTCGGCCTCGTACGCGCCGACGGTGACGGCGGTGGGCGCGCTGGCCGGGCCACCGTTGGGGGCAAAGTCGTCCACCACCACCTCACCGGTCCCGCCGGTGATCTCGTAGCCGGTGCCGACCAGCACCTTGCCGACCGGGCAGGTGGCGGTGACGGTGCGGTAGTCGTCGGAGTTGGTGGGGCTGGCCGCGAAGATCCGCACCAGCCCCGGAACGGCGGCCGAGGCCGGGCTCGCCGGAGCGACCACCCCCGCGACGGCGACCCCGAGCACGAGGACGAGCCCTCGGGTTCCGAGGTGCCGGAACCCTGTCTGATCTGCCATGTGTTGCTCCTGTTCCGCTTCCCCGCTCGTCGCGTGTCGCGTGGAACGGGGGGGGGTTGTGGCTGTGGCACATCTACGTTGGGTGATCAGCCGACCAGGCATCAGCGGGCATCTGACCACGACAAGTAACTGACAGGAGGTGCGGCGTCACATCGTCGCGCAGATGGCGTGCGACCGGAGGTACCAGTCGGTGCCCAAGGGATCCTCCTCGTACGCGCCGACGATGACGACGGTCGGCCCGGTGGCCGGGCCGCCGTTGGGGGTGAAGTCGTCCATCACCACGGAGCCGAACGCATTCCTCAACTCGAAGCCGCCGCCGACCAGCACCTTGCCGATTGGGCAGACGCCCGCGACGGTGCGGTAGTCGTCGGAGCTGACGGTGCTGGTCACGGTAGCCTGCACCAGACCCGGGAGTGGGTTCGCGCAGATGGCGTACGCGGTCAACGACCAGGGGCCGGTGAAGGGATCCGCTTCGTACGCCTGCACGTCGACGCGGGTCGGTGCGGTGACGGAAGTGCCGTTGGGGCGCACGTCGTCCACCACGGCATTACCGATCGCCTCCTGCAGCTCGAACCCGGAGCCGGTCAGCACCTTGCCCGTGGGACAGGAGGCGGTGACCTCATGGACATCGAACGAGTCGTACGTAGAGGACGTTGCGACCCGTACCAGCCCGGCCACCGGGTCGGCGCAGACCGCGAAGGCCTGGACCATCCAGGCGTCGGGGTATTCGTCGACCTCGTACGCGCCCACGGTCACTGCGGTCGGTGCGGTGGTGGGACCGCCGTTGGGACGGAAGTCGTCCACCGTCACCTCACCGGACGCGCCGACGATCTCGTACCCCCCGCTCAGAAGCACTTTGCCCACCGGGCAGACGGCGGTGACGCTCTGGAAGTTGTTGGAGGTCAAGGTGCTGGTCGCGGAGATCCGCATCAGGCCGGGGACGGCGGCCGAGGCCGGACTCGCGGGAGCGACCACACCCACGAAGGCACCGGCGAGCACGAAGACGAGCGCTGGGGCTCCCAAGCGCCGGAAGCGTGTCTGATCTGACATCCTTGCTCCTTCTCGTCAGCCCGGTCGCGGCACCACGTGCCCCGGAACCGGGCTCGATGGCTGACCCGATTACCGCGAGCAGTCGGACGACCCGACGTCATTCGAGCAATGACCACGCCAGACGATCGACCGCTCCACCTGTCCGACACGACGCGCATGTCGCACCGCCGGCCCGAAAGCCGGAACGCTGGGTGGTCGCCCCCGCCCCGGGGATGGTGAACTGGTAGCGACCACCGTGGTCATGGTCGCTCCCACGACGTTCGTGCCCGTCAATCCGGGGACACCCGACGTTGACGACACCGTGTCGGCCGGTTAGGGAGGTCTGGGCCCGCCCCGTTCGGCAACGGCGGGCAGCCACCAGGCCGACCGGGCGGCTGGGGGATCCGTAACAGTAACGTAGGGTGCCGCTAGCTTCACTGCTGATCGAGTTAACTGGAGAGTCTCGATGGCCGGCATGTTGTACTACCCGTTCGCCAACGCGCCGCAGCCGGTCATTCAGCAGGCCGCGTTGTACTGGGACAGCCTGAGCACGGTGGTCGCGCCGGGCTGGGAGTATCGGCTCAGCCCGGGAATGCGGCAGCTACAGAAGATGCAGTTCTACCGGCCGATCGAGCCGTACAAGTCCGACGAGCGAATCGCGCTCAAGGAGGTCGTCGATGAGCTGAGGTACGCCTTGGCCGAGGTGCCGACCGAGGAACTGATCGTTCCGGACGAGCCGCCGGCAACCTACGCGCAGACCCTCGACGTGCACAAGCTCGACCAGGACGTGGTCGGAGAGCTGCTCTCCCGCCGGCTCGCCCTACCCCATCCACAGACGCCGATTCGACTTGTCGGGTCTCCGGCGCTGATCCGGCTGGTCATCGGTGTCACCGTCGGACACCTGGCGGCCAGGGCCAACACCCGGCACGGTTGGGCTGGGCCGCTCGGCCTGCACCCGCACACCGACAGCGCCGCAGCACACCGACTCAACACCGACCCGATCGCGGGGCATGAAGTCACCGCCGGCTGGCAGATCGACATCGGGCCGCTGCTGCCGGTGCCGCGCGAGGACGTGAGCATCCTGGACCTTCTGGCGTTCCGTCAGCGCTACGACGACGAACGCGTACGCATGATGCACGCCATCGACGATCTGCTGCTCGGACTTCGGCATGCTCATCCGAAGGACGCCTTCGCCCGCGTCGGATACGAGTTCAGCGAGGCCACGAAGGACCTGCGTGGTGCCGCCAAGACAGCCAAGATCGACCTGGTGGTGAAACGGGGCCTCGCCGTGACGGTCGCCCTCGCCGCCGGAGTAGCAGCCGACGTACTCGACCTGGAGAGCGGCCTGTCCACCGTTGCCCTGGCCGTCATCGGCGGTCTCGCGGTCAACGTCGCCACGGTTCAACTCCGTCACGAGCACACCGGCACGGTCGCCCATCCCCAGGTCTACCGATACCTACACCGGGTGCAGAAGACGATCGACTCCTCAGGGGTCTAGGCACGACGGGCGGGATCTTCGCCGTCCCCGTTGGCACGGTCCGCTGCCGGTCGAGCTGCCCGGGCTCCCTCATGGACAGGGCCCGCTCGAGCCTGCCGGATGACCATCGGCAGGCTGGCCCGGCGTGCGTCCCCCGTACGGTGGACCGCATGAGCCGCGCACCCGTCCTGCACCTGGTCGTCTCCGCCGCCGGTCCGGCCCGCGGCATCGCCGCCCTCGTCGACCTGCTGAGCGCCGACGGCTGGACGGTCTGCCTGATCCTCAGCCCGACCGCGGCGACCTGGCTCGACCGCGCAGCCCTCGCCGAGACGACCGGCCACCCGGTACGCGTCGAGTGGCGGTTCCCCGGCGACCCGGAGCCGCACCCCAGGGCCGACGCGGTCGCGGCCGTCCCGGCCACCTTCAACGTGATGAACAAGTGGGCGAACGGGATCAACGACACCCTCGCCCTCGGCACCCTCAACGAGGCGGTCGGCGCCGGCCTGCCGGTGCACGCCTTCCCGTGCGTCGGCCGCGGCCTCGGCAACCACCCCGCCTACGCCGGCAACCGCCGACTGCTGGAGCAGGCCGGCGTCGTCGTCACCGACCTGCCCAACCCGGACCGGGAAGGCTGGCAACCGGTCGTCGACGCCCTCCGCCCCACCCGCGTACGCCGCTCCGCCGAGTGATCACGACAGCCGGTTTTGTCACGTCCAGGTCAGCGAGGAGGCATCCCCCCGTGCCCTACTCCCACCCCCGCTACGAGCCGATCATGGTGCCCCCACCAAACCGCGTCCATGGCGGGTGTGGGGCGCAGCGGCCGCCAGCGCACTGCTGCTGGCCGCCGGACTGTTCACCGTCGGTAAGGGGCTGTACCTGAACGCAAACGGCGTCACCACCCAGGCCGAGGTAGTGGACGTGGATCTGGGCAGTCGCTCTGACTTCGTACGGGTACGGTTCAGTTCGGGACAAAAAACGAATCTCTGGGCCTGGACCGGATCTCCACAGGTCGGTACGACGGTGTCTGTGGACTACGTCGAAGACTTGAACTGGGCCAGGGACGCCCGGGTGTTCGCCCCGAAGTGGCAGCTCTGGCTGACGTTCGGATTGGGCCTCTGGTGGGCCGCCGTTGCAATTCCAATGGAGCGCCGCCGCTACGCCCGTGAGGAGTTGGCCAGACGGAACGGGTGGTAGCGCACCCGCGTTGTCCGGCCGATCTCGAACGTGTGGGGTCGAATGCGTGCCAGACCACCGGCGCGGACATCGCCGGCCGGTGGCGACCACGCGGTAGGGCGACATCGATGTACGAAGGAATCTCATCGGTCAGGCCCATGCCCGTGGATCGGTCGGCGCAGACGGCGTACGAGCTCAGGTCCCACCCGTTCACCGCCGGGCACTGTCGTACCTCGGCCCCGAAGGTCTCTTCGCGGTACTCGACGACCGTGCCGTCCCCGAGTCGTGACGACTCGGGGACGGCAGGCCGCCCGGTCCGGCGGCAGCGGACGCTACGGGTCAGCGAGGTCCGTCGTCAGCCGCAGGAGGTGCCCTGGCAGGTCACCTCGATCTCGTAGAGCCGGGCCTGCCGGTCCCGGCTGCCGAGCACGTCGAGGCGGACGGCGGTGGCGCGGACCGGCGTGACGGTGTGCGTGGTGACCTGGGTCGTGTTTCCGGTGACCTCGGCGAGTACCTGCCAGGCACCGTCAACGAGGCCGGAGATCCGGTACGCGGTCAGTTCGTAGCCGCCGTACTGGTACAGCTTCACGGTGTCGATCTGCTCCGGCCCGGCGAAGTCGACGCGCAGCCAGTGGCTGTCGGCCGCTTCGGTGATCCAGCGGCTACCGGTGCTGACCCGGTTGCCGTCGATCACGTTCGCCGGCACGTACTGCCGCCACGAGCCCGACGCGCTGGCCGTGGCGCCCTCGGACGCCAGCGCCACATTGCGCCACACCGCGCCGAAGGTCAGGGTGGCCGTCGACGTCAGTTGGCGGGACCCGATCGGCAGTAGGCCGTGCGCGGCCTCGACCGTGACGGTGGCGTTCTGTTCGGCGGCGAGCCCGCGGACTCCCACGGTCAGCGGCACCTCCCGCACCTCGAACGGCGCGAGCGACACCTCGGTCGGGGCCGGGGCGACCCACCCGTCGGGGACGACGGCGCTGACCTCCGCCCGTACGGGAACGCCGACGTCGTTACGCAGTACCGCGGTGACCTTCTTGTCCACGTCCGATTCCGGCCGCACCGTGTTCCGCAGCGGCAGGACCGAAACGGTGAGCAGCGTGCTGCGGTCGGTGAGTTCCGTGCTCAGGGCGAGCGTGGGGAAGATTTCCAGCTCCTGGTAACGCGTCCAGGCCAGCGTCATGTCCCAGGACTTCAACCGGTGGACGACCGCGGTGACCTCCTGCCGACCGTCGTTGCCGGCTCGGATCGGGGTGCCGGCGAACTCGTCGGCGAAGAGCTGGTCGGCCAACGGCCGGACCTTCTGCACCGCGAGCTGGTTGGCACCCTCGAACACCTTCGTGATGTACTGCGGATCGTCGCCGTTGTCCCGGGCGTACGCCTGCACCTGGCTGAGCACCTGGTTGCGGTAGAGGTCGGTGTGAGCCAACTCCTGCAACGTCAGTTCGACGTGGGCGGTGGCGGCGCCCAGCAGGATGGCCTGCCGCGCCTGCTGGAACGGAAGCCCCTTCGACTTGCCCGGGAAGCCCGGCAGCCGTCCGGCCCGGCTGGCCTGCAACAGCGCCGCGCGGACCACCGACTGGGAGATCGACAGGCCGATGTTCCAGCCGGACCAACCGGCCAGCTCGCCGAACCGGATCCGGGGGGCGAGCAACGACCGCAGCTCACTGTCCACCTTGCCGGCCAGCGCGTCGTCACCGATCGCGACGAGCCGGCCCCGGGCCACCGCGTCGTGGATCCGGTCGGCGAAGGGTTCCAGGTTTCCGCCCCCGGCGGTGTTCGCCATCAACAGGATGTCGGCGTCCGGGCTGTCCGAGGGGCGGGCACCGAGGGTACGCAGGTATTCGTCGACCAGGGTGGCGTAGGGGACGTCCTGGTAGGGCGCCACCCACTGGTCACCGGGGGTGCGGGACCATTCGACGTCGACCGTCGGGGCGGCACCGAGCCGTTCGGTGATGTGCTTGGCCACCAGCAGTGCGCCGAGGGTGTCCGCGCCCGGATAGATCTTGACCCGGTCCGCGACGCCGCGTTCCGCCACGAGCGCGGCCAGAGCGGCCTTCTCCAGACGGTGCGGGCCGTGCTCGGTGGCGTCGTCCTGGCCGAGGATCAGGTAGTCGATGGTGCCCTTCGCGACCCGTTCGATCATGTCGCGGTTGATCTGGTGGTCCCGGGCCCGGGCACAGTGGAAGTCCGCCTTAATCTCCTCCGGGATCTCGCTGGCGACCTGCTCGTACTCGGCCCGGAGTTCCTCCTGCCCGAGGTTCTCCACCTGGTCCATCAGGATCGCCCAGCGCCGGATCGGGCCGGAGTACATGCCCGGGTAGCTGCTGGTCGGCTCGATGGTGAGCCGCATGATCACGTCGAACGCGTAGAGGGGCTTGTCGGGGTTCTTCCGCTTCACCTCGTCCAGCACATCGAGCCGCCGCCGCGCGTCCGCCAGGCTGGTCTCGCAGGTCCGGGAGGCGACCAGGCCGCCGTAGGCGAGCATCGGGGCCGCGACGACCGAGCCGTCCGCGGCGGCGGCGGCCGTGCGCCACCAGGAACCGACCGCGTCGGCCTGACCGTAGGTGAAGTACTCGCCGAGCAGGTCCTTCGGGGGCGTCAGCGCCTGGTGGCCGCCGGCCTCGGCGACCGCGACCGGCGTGTACGAGGTGAAGGGCCGGTCGTCCAGCGGTACGACAGCGATTTTGCCCAGGTCGGCCGGGGGCGGGCGGCTGCGGCCGGAGTGCCTGGGAGGACTACCGCGAGGGTGAGTGTGACAGCGGCGGCGGTGATCATGCCGAGGGTCCGGCGGGTCCTTCGTCTGCTGCGATGCATCGGTTTCCTGTTCGTGTGGGTGATGGACGAGGCCAGCGGTCGGAGGCCGGATACGCCTCAGCGGGTGGCGGCGTACCCGACGGCCTTGAGGATGCCGAGCCCGTTGTGCGCGACCGGGAGAGTGCCCCGGGTGCCCTTGCACAGGTGTTCGGTGGTGTCGCTGTCGCCGTCGAGGTCGTTGGTGTCTCTGGCGGGCAGGAACATCGCCGCCAACGAGCGGTCGAGCAGGGCGTAGAGAGCGTCCTGCCGGTCCGCCTGCTGCAACCGTTGGTAGCCTGCGGTGAACTTGGCCGGCACCAGTTCCTCGCGCAGCTCGGCGAGGATGCCGAAGCCGACGATGTCGTAGTACTTCGCCTCGGCGTTCTCGGTGGGCGCGGTGAGGCGGAAGAATCCGCCGAAGGACAGGTGCGGGTCGTAGTCCCACGTGTCACCCGACGGCGTCGCACCCTGGTTGTCCGGTGGATAGTACGGATCCACGGCTCCGGCAGCGGTGTCGTCGACGCAGTCGAGCGGGTCACTGGCCGAGGCGGTGTGCCAGCCCGGGATGCTGGTATAGGTGGTGTAGAGGGTCGTGACGGCGGCAGCTGCGGCACTGGCGCCGTTGAGTTGGCGTTCGTGGTCGTAGAGTCCGGCCAGCCCGTACTCGATCATGTCGGTGCCCAGGGTGCCGCCGGCAAGCTGGCCGTCGGTGTAGGTGCAGGAGCCCTTGCGGTGCCACCGGTTGTCACGGCAGTCCGCGCTGTACGAGCTCTGTGCGACCACCCGGTTCTGGCTGGTGGTGGGGGAGTCGAAGTCGAAGGTGTACCAGTCCGCGCCGAGCTGGAGTCCCGTGGTGAGGAACTGTCGGGCGGTGGCGGCCGACTGGCCGTACCGGTTGTCCGGCGGCGCGACGGCCGTCTCCAACCGCTGCATGAAGGCGATCGCCGTGAGGTTCCAGGTGGAGATCGTCGAGTAGAGGTTGCTCCAACTGGAGATCTGGTCCACATAGCCGCCCGGCGGGGTGGTGGGCTGACCGGTTCCGTCGACGAACGGATACACGCCGTACGTCAGGTAGTACGCGCGTGGGTCCTGCATGCGGAGCAGGAACTCGCCGATCCCGGTGGCCGCGTCGAGGTATCCGGGTACGCCGGTCGCCTGGTGGGCGGCCAGCAGGGCCTCTCCGCACGCCGCGTTGCCGAACGAGGTGAAGTAGCGGATCTGGCCGTCCGGGGTGCTGGCGACCGCGTCGTCGAAGATCTTCGGCGCGTTCGGATCCTTGGTCAGCCGGTGGGCGAGCACCGCGCTGGCGAACTCGTCGATGAGACCGGTCTCCACGCTTGACAGCGACCGCTGCTCGTATGCCGCCCGCTGGTCGAGGTAGACCGAGACGAACTGGAGCGCGGAGCAGGCGGCAGTGCTCTGCTGCGGCCCGCCGACGGTGCACGGGCTCGCCGCGGTGCAGGTCTTGCCGGCTACCACCAGTTGGTCGCCGTAGACGTGTTCGATGTCCCGACGCAACCCGTTCCGTACGCCGTCGTACGACGCCACGATCCAGTCGAAGTAGCTGTCGACGAGCGGGACCGGGGTCGCGGCGGCGACGGCCGGGGCGGTCGGGACCGGCGTCACGGCGGCGACGGTGAGGGCGACCAGCAGCCCGGCCACCCGCGCTCTCACCGCCGCCCCCGAACCTGGGTCAGGACGATCCGGGGCTCGGCGGCGATCTCGCCGGTGCGGTTCCAGGGCAGGTAGATGTGCCAGGTGTCGAGTCGGTCCACCCGGGCCGTCACCGGCGCTCGTCCATCGCTGCCGAGATCGAGCGTGGCTCCGGCGAACTCGTCGGCGAACATCTGCTCGGCGTGCGGGGTGGTGTTGTCGACCGCGTAGGCGTTGATCTCGGAGAAGTAGGTCTTGATGTTCTGCGGGTCCGGCTCGCCGAGCGAGGACGCGTAGGCAGTGGTGGCGGTACGGACGTTCGAGGCGCGGTACGAGTCGGTCTGCACCAGCTCGGAGACGGACAGTTCGATGCTGGCCCGCGCCGCGTCGTACAGGAGCGCCCGCCGGGCGGCCAGGACCGGCTCACCGTGGGTGACGGGTGCGCCGGGTGGCAGGTCACCGCGGACCGATCGTTGCCGCAGTGCCCAGCGGGACATCGCCTGGGCGAGGCTGATCCCGATGTTCCAGCCCGAGTATCCGGCCAGTTCGACGTACCGGATGCGGCCGTTGAGCAGGGACAGCAACCGTCGGTCGGAGTGCCCGGCGATCGCGTCGTCGCCGAGAGCCACGACGCGTCCGGCCCGGACGTACGCCACCAGCCGGTCGGCGAACGGTGCCACCGACGCCGAGTTACCACCCGTGTTGGCCATCAGGACCAGGTCGGACTGCTCCGGTCGGTCCACGAGCGTCCCGCCGAGGATGTCGACGTAGCCCCGGATGAGCTGGGCGTACGGGATGTTCTGGTAGGGCGCGGTCCAGTCCTCGCCCGGCACCCGGGAGTACTCCACACTCACCGTGGGGCGCACGTCGGCGTCCCTGATGGCGATCTTGGCGATGAGTAGGGCGGCCACCACGTCGGCACCCGGGTAGATCACCACCCGGTCGCCGACGCCCAGTTCGGCGATCCGGGCGGCGAGCGCCTGGGACTCCGGCCGGTGCAGGCCGTGGCCGGTGGCGTCGTCCTGACCCACCACGAGGAAGTCGAAGATCCCTTCGGCCGCCCATTCGATCATCGTCAGGTTGACCCGGTGGTTGCGTGCCCGGGTGGCCAGGTAGTCGTCGCGCACGTCGGCCGGGATCTGGGACTCCAACGCGTCGAGTTGCGGACGCTTCTCCTCCATCCCGAGGTTGTCGACCTCGTCCTTCACCGTCGCCCAGACCCGTAGCTCGTTGCGCCACGGCCCCTCGGGGGTGAGCCGCATGATGGTGTCGAAGGCGTAGAGCCGCCGGTGTGGACGGCTGCGCCGGACGGCCCGTACCGCCGCCAGCCGGGCGAACACCTCGGTCTCGGGTACGGAACTGTTGCGGGAGTTGAGCAATCCGCCGTAGGCGATCATCGGTAGGGCGACGACCAGCGCGTCCGCCCGCTCGGTGGACGAGGTGAGCCACCGGCCGACGGCGCGGCCGTCGCCGGGGGTGAAGTGCCGCCCGAGCGTTTCCCGGGGTGGCAACAGGGTGTCGTAGCCGGCACCGGCGGCGATCTGCTGCGGGGCGTACCACGTGTAGGGACGGTCGTCGAGTGGAACCAGGGCGATCTGGCCGAGCCGTGGGGTCTCCGGCCGGGCCTCGGCCGGGCAGCCGAGGGCGGCGAGGCCGGTACCGGTCAGGCCGGCAAGGCCGGTACCGGTCAGGCCGGCAAGGCCGGCGGCCCGGAGCAGGCTACGGCGGGACAGGGTGTGATCAGGCATGTCGGCTCCTTGCGTTGCCGGGGGGTGCCTTTGAGTCTTCGATCAGCGGCAACCTCGGGTCAATACCATCGGCGGATGTAATACGTATTACTTGGCTTCGGCGCAACCTTGACACCGGTCCGGCGCGCGGGGCAGCATCCTCCACGACGACCCTCACCGATGTATGTGAGACCCAGAAGGTGGCCGATGACCATGCCCGCGGGACGGGGCAGGCTGACCCAGCACGAGATCGCGCGGATGGCCGGAGTTAGCCAGACGACGGTGTCCCTTGTGCTCAACGACCGGACCGAAGCGGCCTGGCGGATCGCCCCAGAGACCCGGGATCGGGTGCTGCGCGTCATCCGCGAGACGGGATACGTCGCCGACCCGCTCGCCCGACGGCTACTCAAACAGCACAACCAGATCCTGGGCGTGTTCACCTACGAGTCGGTGTTCCCGAGCACCAGCGCGAACTTCTACCACCCGTTCCTGTCCGGCATCGAGGCGTGCGCGGAGAACATCGGGTGCGACCTGCTGCTGTTCACCAGTGCCCCGGTGCGTGACGGCAGCCGGCGGATTTTCCACGACAACAACCGCATCCGGCTCGCCGACGGTTGCGTACTGCTCGGCCGGGAGATTCCTCCCGACGAACTGGCCCGGATGGTCGCCGGGAACATGCCCTTCGTGTCCATCGGTCGACGCGACGACGCCCATCTACCCTCCGGTGAGGGCGGGCCGGTGCCCTATGTCGGCGCGGACTACGCCCGGGCAACCGCCGACCTCGTCCACCGCGCCGTCGATCTCGGGCACCGGACGACAGCGTACGTCGGCGCCGGCACCGGGCCCGAGTCCGCCGTCGACCGGCTGGCCGGCTACACCACCGCCGTACGGGAGACCGAAATCGACGGTCGACACGAACCGGTCGACGGCAGAACCTCAGCGGACCTGCTCGACGCCCTGCGCTCGGCCCGGGTCACCGTCGTCTTCTGCGAGGAACTGGTCGAGGCGGCGGCGCTGGCCGAGGCGGCCCGGGCCCGTGGCCTGTCCGTGCCCGGTGACCTGTCCCTGGTGACACTCGGCGATCCCATCCGACACGCCGAGACCGACCTCGACTTCACCGGCTTCCGCCTCGCCCGCAGGGAGATGGGCTGGCAGTCCATCGAGTTGCTCGACGACATCCTGCACGGCCGCGACACCGCGCACCAGCGGCTGCTTCCGTGCGAACCGGTCGAGGGCGAGACGCTCGCCGCCCCGGGCCCGGCAACCGGCCGACACTGACCGGCGGGTAGGGGCGGTCCCGCCCGGGACGTCAGGTCAGCCGGCCACCCGACGGGTGGCCGGCACCAGGCGGCGCGTGATCCACAACGGCGAGGTGACCGCGTTGCCCATCACCACCGAGTGGGCGCCGGCCCGGAACGCCTGCCCGATCTGCCCGACGTCGCGGTACCGCCCCTCGGCGATCACCGGCACCGCCAGCGCGCTGGCGAGCCGGGCCACCAGCGTCAGATCCGGTCCGTCGGTGGACGGGCTGGCCGGGGTGTAGCCGGAGAGGGTGGTGGCGACGGCGTCCGCACCGGCCCGTACGGCAGCCACTCCCTCCTCGACGGTGGAGACGTCGGCGAGGATCAGCGCGTCGGTGTGCTCCCGGAGCGCGCGGACCGTGTCGGCGAAGGCCCGCCCGTCCGGACGGGGCCGGTCGGTGGCGTCCACGGCGACGATGTGCGCGCCGGCTGCGGCGACGTCGACCGCGTGCGCCGCCGTCGGGGTGATGAACACCCCGTCGACGCCGTGCTTGTACAACCCGATGACCGGCACGTCGACAGCGGCCCGGATCGCCCTGATGTCGGCGATGCCGTTGGCCCGGACGGCCACCGCGCCACCCCGTACCACCGAGGCGGCCACCCGGGCCTGGACGTACGGGTCGCGCATCGGGTCGTCGGGGTCGTCAGGCAGCGGCTGGCAGGAGACCACGAGGCCGCCGGCCAGCTCGTCGAACACGGTCACGTTCCCGTCCTCTCGTCGGTGACCACGGCGGGTGTGCCGTCGGCCGGCCGGCCGTGGTCAGGGTGACCGGCCAGCCGGGCGGCGCCCACGACGACCGCGTCGGCGCCGAGACCCGCCGGGAGCAGGGGCACGTCAGCCCAGGCTGCGGGCAGTTCGGCGGTGAGGGCGGCGCGGGCACCGGGGATCAGGGTGTCGGCCGCCCCGCCCGCCACGACCACCGCCTGCGGGTCGAGCACGGTGACCAGGCCCGCGAGCGCCCGGCCGAGGGCGGTCGCGGCGCGGTCCACCACCGCCAGGGCGGCCGGCTCACCGGCCGCCGCCCGTTGCGCCACGGCCCGACCGGCGATCTCCAGGCCGGTTTGCAGGGCGTACGCGGCGGACAGCCCGGTACCCGAGGCGATGCCCTCCAGATGTCCGACCCGGCCGCACCCGCAGCGCAGTCGCTCGGCACCGGGCACCGGCAGATGCCCCACCTCACCGGCGGCGCCCCGGGCACCCGTCAGCAGGCGACCGGACTGGATCATGGCACCGCCGAGGCCGGTGCCGACGGCGACCAGCAGCAGGTGCGGCCGGCCCCGTCCCCCGCCCACCCAGCTCTCCCCCAGCGCCGCGGCGTTCACGTCGTTGACGACCCGGACCGGCCGGTTCAGCCGTTCACGCAGTTCGTCGGCGACCCTCGTGCCCGACCAGCCGGGCAGGCTGTCGGTGGCGTACCGGACAGTGCCGGTGGCCGGGTCGACCGTGCCGGCGGTGCCCACGCCGACCGGGCCGGCACCGGCCCCGTCGAGCAGTTCCCGGGCGAGCCGGGCGGCGGTGTCCAACACGACCGCCGGACCCGACCGGGCGGGGGTGGGTGCCTGGCACCGCCCGAGCACCACGCCGTCCGGCCCGACCAGCGCCGCCGCCGTCTTGGTGCCGCCGATGTCGATGCCGACCAGGGGAGCCTGCACCGTCATCCCTTGAGTCCGGTGTGTGCGAGGCCTTCGACGAACTGCTTCTGCGCGACCACGAAGACCACCAGCACGGGCAGGGCGGTCATCGAGGCGGCGGCGAGTTGGACGTTCCACATCGGCCCTCCGTAGGCGTCGAACCGGGAGGCCAGCCGGCGGGCCACCGAATCGGCGACGTAGCCGGTGTCGGCAATCGCCTGTAGCACCCGCTCCCGGGTCTCCGGAGCGATCCGGACGTCGGCGTCGGCTCGGTTGTTCAGCACCGACGACACGGTCGCCTGGCTGACCCCGGCGACCAGCGTAATGTCACGCTGGGTGACACGTCTGAGGGCTGCGGGCACAGCAGGTCCTCTCGAAGTAATGCGTATTAGCGCGCGGCGCTGGGGAGGAGCCTGACGGCCCGGTGGGGCTCATGTCAAGGGGTGGTCGCAAAGATTCGGCGAAGTGAATCAGCAGTAGTAATTCGAATTAGCAGCAGACGCACGACCGCCGCCGCAGGGTGCCCCGGGGTCCGCGACCGGCCTCTTGACAAAGGACCTCCGGTCGAGCAGCATCCGAAGGCGCAGCTGACAATGAGTACTGTCAAGCGAGCCGAACAACCCGCCACACCGCGACGGCCGGCCAACCGGAATCACCAAGCGTGATCATGCGTCGTGCGGCACGGTGCTGTTCGCCGTACCACGTTGCAACGCGGTGACGACCTTCTCGGCGTACACCATCGATCACCCACGTTGCTGGTGTGCGGTCCCTGGTTCGGTCACGCGGTGTCAGTGGGCGTCGGGCAGGTGGATGCGGTGGGCGGGCACTCCGGCGGCGAGCAGCCGCAGCCGACAGCCAGCGACCATCGCCGGTGGCCCACAGACGTACACCTCCTGGCCGGGACGATGGTGTCGGAGGGCCACGGTCAGTGCGTCGCCCTCCTCGGCCGGGGTGGCGAGCGAATCGTGTGAGAAGGCTGGCCGGACGGTCAGCCAGTCGTACGCGCACTGGAGCTTGTCCAGGGCCACGGCGTCGTAGAGGTCGGCGAAGCTGCGGGAGCCGACGATCAGGGTGACCGGTCGCGGGTCACCGGCCGCCACCTGCTCGACCAGGGCGCGTAGCGGGGCGAGTCCGGTGCCACCGGCGACGAGCAGCAGTTCCCGGGTCGGGTCGGCCTCGAGGGCCAGGCCGGTCCCGCGCGGCGGGCCGAGCCGGAGCCGGTCGCCGGGGCGTACCTCGTGGACCAGCACGGGTGAGACGGTGCCGGCGGGGACGGCACGGACGTGCAGCTCGATCGTGCCATCCGGGCGCGGCACGTTGGCCGGCGAGTACCACCGCCAGACGCCGGGCAGTGCGTCGACGTTGACCGGGACCGCCTGACCGGGCCGGAACGGCAGCGCCGACTGTGGTCGTACGGTGAGAATGGCGACGCCCTCGGCGGGGCGGTCGTGGCCGACGACCTCGGCGGACCACCACGCCGGCCCCTCCCCCGACTGGCTGGCGGCCTGGGCCACCGCGCGGATGGCACGCCGGTAGGCCCGCGCCCAGCAGAGCCCGAGCGGTGGCCGCCACTGCGCGCGGAAGTGCCGGGCAACGGTGGCGACCAGGGCGTCTCCGACGATCGACTCGTGGTACGGCCGTAGGCCGTGCTGGCGGTAGGCGTGGCCGAGCACGGTCAGCAGGGCCGCCCGCCCCGCCCGGTCGTCGGCCTCGACCGCCAAGCGGCCGAGAGCGGCGAGGAACGGCCCGGCCGCCGGTTCCGGGAGCAGGCCGGGTAGCCGTTCCTCGACCAGCTCGTGGAAGTGCCGGACGGTCCGGTCGGCGTGCCGGAGGACGATCGTCCAGGACGGACCCAGGTCGACAGCGTTCATGTCATGCCCTCCGAGTCTTCGGGATTGGGACGGCACCGGGGCGGGCGGGGACGGTGAAACCGCGATCGGGGGAAGACGCGCCACCGGAGCCCAGCACCCGCCCCGGGCCATGCCTCCACCCTCGTCGTCCAGAAAGCTCGGCGGCACGACTACTCACTGCACCTACCCGGTAACTACGTGGCATGTACTGTCGATAAGCTGCCCGTTGGCGGACTCGGCGAGAGCGGGGACGACGCGATGGCGACGACCGTGCAGCGGTGGACCGGGCGGGAGACCCGTGCGCTACGGCAGGCACTCCGGATGAGCATCCGCGACTTCGCCGCACACCTGGGCGTCGCGGAGCGCACGGTGTCCAAGTGGGAGGCGGGGAACGGGACCGTTCAGCCGCGCCCGGAAATGCAGGCGGCACTCGATACGGCCTTCGACAACGCGTCGGGGGATGCGCAACAGCGGTTTGTGTCCAGCTTTCGTCCTGACGAGCGGCGATCAGCTCAGGCAACGCCGAGCGGTTCGAATCTGGCGGTCCTGGCGCGGCAACGGCTCCGGCAGACGCGAGAGGCAGCCGGCTTGAGCCCGGAAGACTTCGCAATCCTGCTGTCAGAGTGTCTGGGCTGGGCACCCACCGCTGCCGACGTCACGCGGTGGGAACTGGTGGCGGTGCCGCCGGGAGACGTGCTCCTGGCGTTGGATCGTCTGAAGGGTCTCCCGTCCGGTGTCGATGGTGACAGCTCGGAGCCTGACCACCTCGCCGGTCTCACGGCGGTCTACCCAAGCCGTTCCGAGTTCTCCGCGCACCTGCCGGCCGACCAACTCCTCAACGGGGCCCGGCAGGTGCGCGCAGTGGGCCTCTCCCTGAACATGCTGTGTCAGGACTACGCAGACCGCCGATGGCGTGACCTGATGACCGGGGGCGCGACAGTGCGGTGTCTCTTCCTGAACCCGGCGAGCTTGGCGATCCAGGCACGGGAGCTGGAGGAAGGCTTTCCGCCCGGTCAATTGTCCGCGCTCACGAAGCTGAACATCGAGACCCTGCTCCGCATCCGGGACCGCCTCCCTGGCGACCTCCGGAATAACCTGCAGCTGGCCGTCTACGACGAGACGCTGCGTTTCAACGTCGTCCTCGTGGACGAGCTGTGTGTGGCGCAGCCCTACCTTGCCGAGCGCCGGGGCGTAGATTCACCGACCTTCGTCATACGATGTCGGCAGGCCGGGTTGTACTCGGTTTTCGAGCAGATCTTCGAGTCACAGTGGCAGCGGGGACAGCAGGTGTGAGCCTCTACCGAGAGTTGCTTCCGATCGCAGCCGAAGCGGTCGCCTGGGCAGCCGACATCATGCGGAGTCGTCCGCCTGGCGCTCTCACCAGCAAGGGTGACCGGGACATTGCTTCGGATCTGGACTACGAAATCGAACGCGGCCTCCGCGCTCGTCTGCGGGCCGCGACACCCGACATCGGTTTCCTCGGGGAGGAGGAGGGCAGCACCGGTTCAGCGGAGGTGCAGTGGGTGCTCGACCCAATCGACGGCACGGCCAACTTCGTGCATGGCATCCCGCTCTGCGCGGTTTCCCTCGGCCTGTTGGACGGCACGGAGGCAGTGCTCGGAGCCATTGAACTACCCTTCCTCGGGGGCAGGTACACGGCCGCCAAGGGCGAGGGCGCGTACGTCGATGGCAAGCCGATCAGGGTGCGGGACACCCGCCTTCTGAGCCAGGCCATCGTCGCCATCGGCGACTACGCCGTAGGCGGTGGCGCAGCAGAAAAGAACCAGCTCCGTCTCGCACTGACGGCCTGCTTGGCTGAGACGGTGCAGCGGGTTCGGATGACCGGATCGGCAGCCCTCGACCTGGTCTGGCTCGCCGAGGGCAAGCTCGATGCGGCGATCACCCTGTCAAACAACCCGTGGGATATGACAGCAGGGGTAGCGATTGCCCGGGAGGCGGGAGCGGCAGTCCGTGATCGCGACGGAGCAGAGCACCGCAGCGATTCGGCCATGACGATCGCGGTCGCGCCCGCCCTGGTCGAGACAATCCTCAGCCTGATCGACGGTCCGATCGCAGCTTAGAACAGCAGCCGGCGTTGAGATGACGCTGCTCGGGCGGGGCTTCCGGCATGGCGGAGGCTGCGGTTCGAGTGCCACTCCTGAGCGCCAGGGCGTCAACCTACGGGAGATCCGACCAGTAGACCGTGGAAGAGCCATACCGGCTTGGGCTGCCCGTTAAGGACATCCCGTTCCAGCAGATTCGCTGTTGTGCACATTGCTGCGGCAGCGGTGGGCACCGCGAGCACCAACACCAGGGTGGTCAATGATGCCAGGAGTCCGGTCCGGAGACGGCGACCCGAAATCCGCGACACCCGCCAGGTGATCGCCGCACCCAGTGCCGCGCCGAGGACCCAACCCATCAAGGTCAACCATTGGACTCTCGCGGGCTCGTGTCGCCAGAACCATAGTTGCAGCGAGGTTGCCAACTCCCATTCGGACACCAGACCCCGGCGGCTGGCGACGAAGGACTGGCTTCCCCCGTCCGGCGCGGTCATCTCGGTGACGTCCCAACCGCCGGCGATGAGACGGCCTCGCGCCTGCTGAAACTCTTCGGCACTGATCCCGGCGAGCCCGGATGTGGTCACCAGTTGCGCCGGCATGTTGTCACCCGACGGGCCCTCGCCGATCGGCAGGACATAGTCGTGGTAGTCGTCGTGCCACCCAAGATCCGGCACCGGCGCTCCCGGCAACGCCACCCGGACGACCTCCGTGGCCTCAGGGATGGATGTCGTCGGTGTCTCGGTACGCCATGCCGCCAGGTTTCCAAGTGCTCCGCCAACACCTCCCACGGTCACTGCTGCCAATACGGCAAGGACCTTCTGCCACCAACGCATGCGGGCACGCTAATACGGTCCGGCACCTGCTGCGGGACCCGGGCGGCCGGCAAGCTCCCCGTCAGGCGAGGGTCGGCACGGCGGCTGAGTTGGAGAGCACGGCGAGCATCGAGTGGTTGGCTTCCCAGCCGTCCGGGAACTTGATCGGGACGTTGAGGTGCACCGGCTCGGTGGACGGGTGGGCGTCGAGCAGTTCGGCGATCCCCGCCCGCGCGACCACGACGCAGGCGTGCCGATGGCGGCTGGTCAGCACGCAGAGCCGCCCCGACTCCAGGTGGAACGCGGTCGCGTCCCGCCGTCCGGAGAGCGGGTGCAGCACGATCGTCACGTCGTACTCGCGGCCCTGGAGCCGGTTGGCGGTGTCGACGGTGATGCCCGCTCCGGCCTCGCCGAGCCGCGCGCGGATGGCCGCGACCTGGTCGCGGTGCGCGGCCCCGACGGCGATCCGGGACGCGTCGACCGGGGAGGTCTCACCCGACGAGTACGCCACCGCGCCGCGCTGGAGCACCCGCAGCGCCAGGGCGGCGCAGGCCGCTGCCGCCTCCCCGTCGGTGCGCACGGTGTGCCGGGCCGGCAGTTCGTAGAGCGCCCAGCCCGACGACGCGGCCAACTCCACCGCCGCGTCGAGCGCGTCACCCGGCCCAGCCTCGGTGAACGTCAGCACCCGGTCGTCCGGTCCGGTCCCGGCCCGGAACCCGGTGAACGGGTAGAACGCCGCCGCGACCACCGGAGCCGCCGAGGCGGGCAGCCGCCACGACACCGGCAGCCGGTGCACCGGCAGGTCGGGGTTGTGCCGCAGCAGTACCGCCACCGCGGACTGCATCGGATCCCAGGTCAGCCCGGTCCACCGCGCGGTCTCGACCGTCGAGAACGGGTCGAGCTGCCCAGGATCCCCCACGAACAGGGCCCGCTCGAACCTGCCGGCCACGCGCAACAGGGCGTCCGAGCGCATCTGGTACGCCTCGTCCACGATCGCCCACGGCCAGGAGCCGTCGGCGACGGTGGCCCACTTGGCGGCCGTACCGATGATGACGGCCGGACCGCCGAGGTCGGCGACCTTCGCGGCGACCCGGACCGTCTCGTGGGCCCTGATCCGCTCGGCCGGCCGGTAGTCGGCGGCCGACAGCCGACCGATCCGCAGCTCGGGGGCCTTGCGGGCGAGACGGTCGATCAGATCGTCGACCTGCTCGTTGGTCTGCGCGATGATGATCAGCGGTTCGCCCGCCTCGGCCAGCTCGACAGCGGCACGCACGACGAGGGTCGACTTGCCGGCCCCGGGTGGCGAGTCGACCACCACGCCCCGGTGGTCGCCGGAACGCAGGTCGGCCAGGACGGCGGTGATGACCCGTTCCGCCTCGACCCCCGGCGGCAGATCCAGAGCCACCCGCATCGGCCGCACCCCCGCTCGTCTCTCGGAACCTGCCCACGATACGAGTCCGCCCCGGTCGTCCTCCAGCCGAGCTTCCTCTCACGCGGCGTCAGGCGCTACCCGTCCGGCAGTCACCAGCGGGGGCGACGGGTCGGCGGTACGGTGCGGGAATGGAACAGCGCATCAGCCTGATCACCCTCGGCGTGACCGACCTGGCCCGCGCCCGCGCCTTCTACGAACGGCTCGGCTGGCGCGGCCAGGAGGTCGAGGAGACCGTCTTCCTCCAGGTCGGTGGGCTCGCCGTGGTGCTCTGGGGCCGCGACAAGCTCGCCGAGGACGCGGGCATCACCGACCGAGGCGGCGACGGGTTCGGCGGGATCACGCTGGCGCACAACGTCCGTACCCGGGACGAGGTCGACGGGGTGCTGGCCGAGGCCGCCGACGCCGGGGCGACGATCACCCAGCCGGCCCGGGAGACCTTCTACGGCGGGTACGCCGGCTGCTTCGCCGACCCGGACGGCCACGTCTGGGAGATCGCCCACAACCCCGGGTTCACGCTCGCCCCGGACGGTTCGCTCACCCTCCCCGACTTCGACCAGCCCTGACCCCGGGCGACCGGATCAACGAACGGGTCATCGGCCGGGTCCGGGGCACGGCATGGTCAGGGTTGCTTCGGCACCTGTCGGTTGAAGCGCGGCTGGAGAGCAAGCACCAAGGCGTGCTTCGTGGCCTCAGGATTGTCATCCGTCCGCCAGCGGACCTCGCACCGGCCGAGCCAGTCGGCAACGTCCGCAGACGTCGCCACCAGACCCAGCTTGTCGAGTTCTTGGCCCACCTGCTCGTGCAGCACCGACGACTCACGGTTGCCGATCAGATGTTGCCGGAGGCGGCTCCGCAGGTTGCGGGTGTAGCCCACGTAGATCACCACCTCGCCGTCGAGGACCACGTGGACACCTGCCGCCTGCGGAGCGCTCGCGGCAGCATCCCTCGTGTACGGCAATGCAGCGGTAAAGCCGGACAGCAGGTTGTCATTACCGGGGTCGGGCATTCCGGGAGACTACTCAGGACACTCCGACGACACGAAGTCGGCATACCCGAGACAGCGGACTCAGACTCCTATCGCTAGCGTGCCCCGGTGACCGAACCGGCGCGGGGCGTCTACGAGCACCTGATCACGCACGAGCTGGCCGACCGGCTGCGGCAGGTCGACCCGGCCTTGGTCGAACACGGCGAGCTGGAACCGGCCGAGGCACCGGACATCCTGGCCCGGCACATCGCCTCCCTCGCCCGCCGCGCGCTGCGCGCCGTACCCGGAGGGGACGACCGGCTCGCCCGCCAGGTCGAGTTGGCCAACCGCCTGGCCGACGCCGTCGCGGACCTGAATCCGGACGCGGTCAGCCCCGGTGACCAGGTCGTCGACACCAGAAACCTGCTACACGCCATCGCGGCTCCGCCCGTCGCACCCGCGCAACCCACCTTCCCGGTACGCCCCACCACCCCGCTCTCCACCGGCGCGCTGCTGGTCAACGGCCGTCAGCAGCCGCGGATCGGGCACGAGGTCACCCACGAGATGGCCTCCGCCGACCAGGTCGACCTGCTCTGCGCGTTCATCAAGTGGCAGGGCCTGCGGATCGTGGAGCCGGCGGTCCGGGAGCTGATCGGGCGCGGCGGCCGGCTGCGGGTGATCACCACGACGTATCTGGGGGCGACCGACCAGCGGGCGTTGGACCGGCTGGCCGAGCTGGGTGCCGAGGTCAAGATCTCCTACGAGACGCGGACCACCCGGCTGCACGCCAAGGCGTGGCTGTTCCGCCGGGCCAACGGCACCACCACCGCGTACGTCGGCTCGTCGAACCTGTCGCGGACGGCACTGGTCGACGGGGTGGAGTGGAACGTCCGGATCTCGAACATCGAGCAGCCGCATGTCATCGACACCTTCACCGCCACCTTCGAGGACTACTGGAACGACCCAGTGTTCGAGGCGTACCACCCTGCCAGGGACGGCGACCGGCTCAGGGCGGCGCTGCGCGGCGAGGGTCCCGACCCGGCGTCCATCCAGATCGCGAATCTGGACGTACGGCCGTACCCGTACCAGGCGGAGATCCTGGCCGACCTGGACGCCGAGCGGCAGGTGCACGGCCGGTACCGCAACCTGGTGGTGATGGCGACCGGCACCGGCAAGACGGTGGTGGCCGCGCTGGACTACCGCCGGCTGCACCGCAGCGGACAGGTCGACTCGCTGCTCTTCGTCGCCCACCAGGAACAGATCCTGCGGCAGAGCCTGGCCACGTTCCGCCAGGTGATGGGGGACGGCAGCTACGGCGAGATGCTGGTCGGCGGCCGGGAACCGACCGGCTGGCGGCACGTCTTCGCCTCGATCCAGTCGCTGTACCGGCGGGAGATCGATCCCGGGGCGTACGACATGGTGATCGTGGACGAGTTCCACCACGCGGAGGCGCCGACGTACGCCCGGCTGTTGGAGCGGCTGCGACCGCGCGTCCTGCTCGGGCTGACCGCGACCCCGGACCGGGCGGACGGCGGTGACGTACGGCGGTGGTTCGACGGCCGGACCGCCGTGGAGTTGCACCTGTGGGAGGCCCTGGAGCGGCAGTTGCTCGCCCCGTTCCAGTACTTCGGCGTGCACGACGACGTGGACCTGTCACACCTGCGCTGGAAGCGCGGCCAGGGATACGACCCGGCGGAGCTGGAGGGTGTCTACACCGGTAACGACGCGCGGGCCCGCCTGGTGCTGCGGGCGGTACGGGACACCGTCGACGTGGGTCGGATGCGGGCGCTCGGGTTCTGCGTCAGCATCGGGCACGCCGAGTTCATGGCCGCCTGGTTCACCGACCACCACGTACCGTCGGCGGCGGTGACCTCCCGGGTGGACCGGGCAGCGCGGGACGGCCTGCTGCGTGACTTCCGTGCCGGTACGCTGCGCGTCCTCTTCACCGTCGACCTGTTCAACGAGGGTGTCGACCTGCCGATGGTCGACACGGTGCTGATGCTGCGGCCCACCGAGAGCGCGACGATCTTCCTCCAACAGCTCGGCCGTGGCCTCCGGCTCGACGACGACAAGCCATGCCTGACGGTGCTGGACTTCATCGGCGGACAGCACGCCAACTTCCGCTTCGACCTGCGGTGGCGGGCGCTGACCGGGGTGAGCCGGCGGGCCGTCCGGGAGGCCGTCGAGCAGGACTTTCCGACGTTGCCGAGCGGCTGCCACATCCAGCTCGACCGGGTCGCCAAGAACATCGTGCTCGACAACCTGCGGGCGGCCCTGCCCACCTCGAAGAAGGGCCTGGTCGCGGAGTTGCGGCAGCTCGGGGACGTCAGCCTGGCCGGGTTCCTGCGGGAGACCGGGCTGGAGGTCGAGGACGTGTACCGGTCGGCGTCGCTCGGCGGCTGGTCCGGACTGCGACGCCTCGCCGGCCTCGAGACGTCGGCACCGGGACCGGACGACCGGGAGTTGGGCCGGGCCATCGGTCGGATGCTGCACCTTGACGACGGCGACCGACTGGACCTGCTGGCCCGAGTGGCGGCGGGCGTCCGCCCGGAGCCGGGGCGACGCTGGGACGTGCTGCACTTCGATCTGTGGGGGCCGAACGCCCCGCTGTCGTCGCGGGAGGAACGGCTGGCCCGGCTGTGGGCGGAGCCGACCCGCTGCGCGGAACTGCGCCAACTCGTCGAGGTGCTGCGGGAGCGGATCCACCGGGTCACCGGACCGTCGCCGTCGCCCGGCGTGCCGCTGCGGGTGCACGCCCGGTACAGCCGCAACGAGGCGTGCGCGGCGTTCGGCATGCCGAACCCGGGCTCCCTGCGGGAAGGGGTGAAGTGGCTGGCGGCGGAGCGGGCCGACCTGTTCTTCGTCACGCTGGTCAAGTCGGAGCGGCACTACTCCCCCACCACGATGTACGCCGACCGCGCGGTCACCGACCGGCTGTTCCAGTGGGAGTCGCAGAGCACCACGTCGACCGACTCACCGACCGGGCAGCGGTACGTCCACCACGCCGCCCAGGGCTCGACGGTGCACCTCTTCGTCCGGCAGTCCCGGGTGGCCGACGGCGATCTGGGTGCACCCCCGTACCTCTATGCCGGGCCGATGACGTACCGGGAGCACACCGGGGACCGGCCGATGCGGATCCTCTGGGAGCTGGCCCACCCGCTGCCCGCCGACATGTACGCCGCCGCCCGCGCCGTCGCCGCCTGATCCGTCCACGGCGGAATGGCGACCCCCACACGACATATTTTCACCAGTACGAATAACCCGGTTGCCCACCAAGTGCGAATTGGCCAGACCGCAGGAATCCGACAGTCGCATATGCCAGGCCATCGACACCTGCAATCTTCTCAGCCAGGAGGCCTCCTTTCGCTCGCGAATCATATTCGCGCCAGGCACGGAATGGGGAAGAAAAGTGAGAAGAATACGTGACGTCATGGCTGCGACGGGGTGCGGAATCCTGTTGGCCAGCCTGCTCGTCAGCATCGATGTCGCTGCGGCGAGCCCAGCCACCACCACCTCGGCGGAGGTTACGGCCGCCGTCGCCGGTCGCGGCCACGCCTCGCCGAAGCTCGTCGACCAGCGCACCAACTCACCGGCCCGCCCGGCAGCCACGACCGCCGACCAGCCGGCCTTGGGCAAGGACGGCAGACCCACCGGCGACACCCTGCCCGCCCGGGTCAGCACGGCGGCCAAGCCATCCGCCACGACCACGAACGTCCGGGTTCCGGACGGCCCGAACACCGGCGGATCCGGTCTGCCGCGCGCCCCGTCGCCACGCACCATCAACTCCAACTTCGCCGGCATCAACCAGGCCGGCGGCGGCGCCCAGCCCTCCGACGTCAACGCCAGCATCGGCCCCACCCAGATCCTGGAAACGGTGAACCGGCGGGTCACCGTGTTCGACAAGACCGGCGTCCAGCAGTGCACCAACACCCTGGCCGGGTGGCTCGGACTCGGCAGCACCAACGTGTTCGACCCGCGCACCCTGTACGACAACCTGAACGACCGGTTCGTCATCATCGCCACCACCACCGGCACGGCCGGCATGGCCCCGCGGCTGTTCCTGGCCGCCAGCACCGGCGGCGACGCCTGCGGCGGCTACTTCGTCTACACCCTGAGCTTCACCGGCGGCTCGTTCCCAACCGGCATGCTGCTGGACTACCCGTACCTGGGCCAGGACCGGGTCGCGATCCTGTCCTCCACCAACAACTTCAACCCCGGGTACGTGAACTCCACCGCCTGGTCGGTGTCCAAGGCCCTGGTGTACGCGGGCGCGGCGGTCAGTTTCCCGGCCTTCACCGTCGACTTCTCCACCGCACCGGTCACCGTGGTCGGCATCCCCATCGCCGCCACCACGAACACCTACTACGTGGCGGGCCTGCCCGGCACCGGATACCGGCTCTACCGGATGAGCAACAGCGCCGGCCCCGGCACCACGCTGGTCCTCCAGGCCACGGTGGCGTCCGCCTACGCCAGCCCCAGCAGGCGGGTCAACCAGTGTGGCACGGCCACCACCCTCGACCCCCTCGACGGCCGCATCGCCTGGGCACCGGTGCAGGCGGCGAACTCGCCGTACGTGTGGTTCACCCACGGCATCGACATCAGCGGATACCCCGGCGTCCGGTACGGAGCCATCAGCACCTCCACCAACACCGCCACGGTGGCCAACGCGTTCCACAGCAGCACCAGCGACGACTTCAACCCGTCCCTCGGCGCCTCCGAGGTCGCACCGAACGCGTTCAACATCTGGCTGAACTGGGCCTACACCGACACCGGAGCCACCACCTGCAGAAACACGTCCATGACGTTCAACGGGGTGCAACCCGGAGCGGGCGTGCCCGCCCTGACCAACACCGACGTCACGCTGATCGTCGGCTCGAACACCGTCAGCAACACCCGCTTCGGCGACTACTCCAGCGTCCACGTCGACCCGGTCGCCGCCAGCGCCAGTTGCCCGGTCGGCCGGACCGCGCTGCTCGCCCAGCAGCACTTCGTCGGCGGGACCTGGGCCACCCGCCTCGTCCGGGTCAGCTTCGGCCCCGGCTGCTGACCGAACGACCTGGTACGGATGCCCGGCGGCTCGAGGCCGTCGGGCATCCGTGGGAGCACGGGAGTCGTCAGGCTGACGCGGGAAGCCCGGCCCCCGTCACGCCCGGTTGATGGCGTTGGCGTGGATGGCCTCGCTGAGGTAGGCGGTCAGCCCCGGCTTGATCGCCTCGTAGTGGGCGGTGAACCGGGGGTCGGCGAGGTACATGTCGGCCAGCCCGGTGTGGATCTCGTAGCTGCACTCGTAGTACCAGCGGCTGATGTGCGCCCGGTGCTCCTCGGCCAGCTCCAGCGCCGCCGGGCTGTCGGCCGGGGCGCCGGACTCCAGGACGGCCACGATCCGCCGTCCCCACTCCTCCGTCTCCTCCTTGATCCGCAGCCAGTCGGCCTTGGCGTAGCCGGCGGTGCGCCGGGTCGACTCCCGGTACGCCTCGCTGCCACCCCAGCGCTGCTCCGCCTCCTCGGCGTGTGCGTCGGGGTCGAAGTCGCCGAAGACCTCGAACCGCTCCTCGGGCGTGAGTCGAATGTTCATCTTCTTCGCCTCCATCGCGAACTCGATCGCCGTGACCATCTTCTCCAGGCGCGTGATCCGTACCGTCAGCAGCTCGTGCTGCCGGCGCAGGTGCGCCGCCGGGTCGGCGCCCGGGTCGTCGAGGATGGTGGCGATCTCTTCCAGCGGGAACCCGAGCTCGCGGTAGAAGAGGATCTGCTGGAGCCGCTCCAGGTCCGCGTCGTCGTAGCGGCGGTACCCGACCGGGGTACGCCCGCTGGGCGAGAGCAGCCCGATCTCGTCGTAGTGGTGCAGCGTCCGTACGGTCACCCGGGCCAGCCGGGCGACCTCTCCCACCGTGTGGGTCATGGGTCCCCTCCCTTCTGGGAAACAGGCTCCCGCCTCCCGTCACGTGAGGGTCAAACCCGACCCCGCCGGGCCCGCCTTCAGGGGGCCGGCGTCAGGGCCCCGGCGTCAGGGCCCGCCTTCAGGAGCCGGGGAAGGACGAGCGCAGGTCGGCGAGGCTGCCCGGTCGGCCGTAGAGGTAGCCCTGACCGTGGGCACAGCCGATCGCGGCGACCGCGTCGTGCTGGCGGTCGGTCTCCACGCCCTCTGCGACGACCCGCAGGTCGAACGCCTCGGCGAGGGTGCTGACCATGTTGACCGTCGCGTACGCCCGCGCGTCCTCGTCCAACCGGGCCACGAACGACCGGTCGATCTTCAGCTCGGTCGCCGGGATGCGGTGCAGGTAGCTCAGCGAAGAGTACCCGGTGCCGAAGTCGTCGATGGCGATCCGGATACCCAGCTCCCGGAGCTGGCGGAGCCGGTCCAGCACCGCCTCGCTGCCCTCGATGAGCGCCGACTCGGTCAGTTCCAGGGTCAACGCGCGAGGGGCCAGCCCGGCGGCGGCGGTCGCGCCGGTGACCGTGGCGATCAGGTCCGGGCGGCGCAGGTGCGCGGCGGCGATGTTCACGGCGACGGTCGCGTCCGGCGAGCTGTGCCGCCAGACGGCCGCGGCCTGGCATGCCTCGTGGATCACCCAGCGGTCGATCGGGAGGATCAGCCCGGTCTCCTCGGCCAGCGGCAGGAACCGTCCGGGCGACAGCAACCCGAGCCGGGGGTGCCGCCAACGCACCAGCGCCTCCGCGCTGCGGACCAGGCCGGTGTCGAGGTCGACGATCGGCTGGAACTCCAGTTCGAGCTGTTTCTCGTCGACCGCCCGACGCAGGTCGGCGATGAGTTCGGCCCGGGTCACCGCCGACTCGCGCAGCGCCGGGGTGCAGGTCCGGTAGGCGGACTTGCCGGCCGCCTTCGCCGCGTACATCGCGATGTCGGCGTCGCGGAGCAGGTCGCTGTGGGTGGCGTGTTGGGGGCCGTACTCGGCGATGCCGATGCTGGCCGACGGGTGGGTGCCGACGTCCTCCTCGTCGTCGGCCGGGCGCAGCGCGGTGAGCAGCCGCTCGGCCAGCCGTTCGGCGGACACCGGCCGGTCGGCGTCGACCAGGACGGCGAACTCGTCCCCGCCGAGACGGGCCACCGTGCCGTCGCCGGCGACCGCGTCGCGCATCCGGTCGGCGATGCTGACCAGCAGCGCGTCCCCGGTGGCGTGCCCGAACCGGTCGTTGACCTGCTTGAAGCCGTCCAGGTCGAGCAGCAGGACGGAGACCGGCGACTCCTCCCGGATAGCCCGGCGCAGCCGGCGGGTGAACATCAACCGGTTCGGCAGGCCGGTGAGCAGGTCGGCGTAGGCGAGCTGGCGGAGCTGGGCGACCAGCCGCAGGTTCTCGTTGGCGACCAGCCCCTGGCGCAGGGCCAGGACGGCCAGCAGGCCCAGCACACAGACCAGGATCAACGGCGGGGTCTGTCCGGTCGGCTGGTGGGCCAACAGCACCGCGACGATCGCCCCACCCACCGGCAGGTACGGCAGGGCCGCCCGCCACCAGACCGGCGCCGGCGGAACGATGGTCTGGTCGACGTCCACCCGCTCGGCCGGGGGCGGGTACCGGGTGGCCAGGCCGACCAGCAGGCAGGTCAGCGGCCAGCCCAGGTCCACCAGGTGCCCGGGGAGGTAGGTGTCGTGCGCGAGCAGCCACACGTAGCCGATGTCGGCGACGGCCCGGACGGCGAGGCTGCCACCGAGCATGGCCAGGGGCCGCCACATGGCGCGGGCCGGTCCGGCCACCGCCGCCAGGATGGTCAGCTGCACCAGGTCGAACGTCGGGTAGACCAGGGCGAGCGCGTGGTCCGGCTCGGTGAGCTGAGCCGCGGCGACGTCCCGGAAGACCACCACCCAGCCGATCGGCACCAGGGCGAGCCCGACGATCACCCCGTCGAGGATGACCCGAACCCGGCCGGCGGTGCTGTGCGGCGCGGCGGGGTTGGACAGGATGCCGACGGTGCCGAGGACGATCCCGGTGATGAAGACCAGCCCGACCAGCGGGGTGTTCGGTGTCTCGCCGCTGACCACGCGTTGCAGCGCCCACAGCGCCCGGGTAAAGGCGGACAGCGCCATGGTGACCGCGAGGAAGTTCCAGAAACGGCGCAGCGACGGTGGGTGACGGCGGGCCACCCCGACGCAGGCGGCGCTGGCCCAGACGGCCACGACGAACGCACCGAGGTCGGCGACGAGCCCGGCCGCGGGCAGTCGGGCGGCGAGCCAGACCACCTCGACAAGGACGGCGGCCAGGGCGACGAACAGGCCGACGCGCCCGGGGTCGAACGACCCGGGCGACATCCGGGTGGCACCGGTCGCCCCCACGGCGTCCCGGTTCACCTCCAGCGACGGCACGGCGATTCGCTCCGACTCTCTCTGCTGAGTCCACGCGGGACGGCGCGTACCGGTCACGGGTGGGCGAACGAGCAAAGCCTAGCCAGCGTCCCGCGCCCCCGCTAGCACCCAGACTGACCCCCTGCTCAGCGGGCGCGCCCAGGAGCTGCCCAGTCGACCGCTTTGTGTGCCTTCACCAGGTTAGATCCGGGCATGCGGTGCCGGCCGGGTCCGGTCAGTCCCACTCCTCGGCGGTAACTTCCTCGGGATGGTCCGGGTCGACGGCGGTGGGCGGGGGGCCGCCGTGCGTCCACGGGGTCTCCTCGGCGGTGGGGAACACCCCGGCCGGCAGGAACGCGTCCGACAGGGTGGTGTAGCAGAGTCGCTCCCCGACCTCGGGCACGCTGCCCGGCGGCGGGGTCAGCCCGCGGCCCATCCCGCCGGAGAGTTCCAGCACCACCTCGGTCTTCGCCTCCCCCACCGGGTTGACGAAGACCACCTTCGCCTTCTGGTTGGGCCGGGCCGGTGACCAGAGGGTCGCGCCCGCCGGCATCGGCACCGGCTCGTCGGTGACCACCTGGATCCGGGGACGCAGCACCGGTCGCTTCCCCGTGTCGTCCACCCGGGTCGGGTCGGCCAGGGTGACGTCGCCGACAAACGCCTCGCCGGTCAGCCGGTGCTCGGCCATCACCAGCGGGTCGTCGTACGCGCGCTGGACGGCGTACCCGGTCAGTGCCCGTTCCAGCCGGTGCAGCTTCTGCGCGGCGGCGACCGCCCCGTCCCGGCGGGGCTGGGGTGCCCCGCCCCCGTCGACGTGCTCGGCGAAGGCGGTGAACGCGTCCCGGTCGCCGTCCCACCGGCCGGCGACCCGGGCCCCGGGCGGCAGGGCGTACAGCAGCGCCAGGCCGCGCCACATCAGGTCCCAGGTCGGCGCGAGCTGGCCGCGCAGCAGCTCCGCCAGGTGCGCGTACGCGGCCCGGCGGGCCGCCTCGTCGTCACCGGCGGCCGTGTACGCCTCGATCGCCGGGTACAGCCGGGCGTTGTCGAAGTCCGGGTCGGTGGCCGGGCCGGCCGGCGGGCAGACCGCCGGGTCCTCGACCCGGGCGGCGGCCTGCGCCCCGGTCAGCCCGGGCGGCGGGTCGATCCAGTTGAGCAGCGCCGGCAGGTGCTGGTCCTCCAGCACGCTCTGCCCGGTGGCCCAGTGCAGGGTGAGCGCCTCGGTCAGCGCCAGCAGGGCCGACGAGCCGGGGTGCTCAGCCCGGTCGGCGAAGAAGGTCAGCCAGCGGCCGAGCAGCGGCACCGACGGGTGCACCGGGTAGTCACCGTCCGGCCGGCGGAACCGGGTGGCCCGTCCGAACAGACGCAGGTAGCTCACCCCGGCCAGGTTCGGCACCACCAGTTGCGGCGCGTCGACGTACCGCTGGCGCACGTCCCGGCCCCGGTCGATGGGGACGTCCTCGGTCGCGCCCCGGTGCCCGTCGAGCCAGGGCAGCACGATCCCGGCCAGTTCGGCGGCGAAGGCGAACCGGTGGTCCCGGTTGCGGGGCTGCGGCACGACCAGCAGCCGGGGATCGTCGTGTGCGGTGCCGACCAGGGCAGCCAGGGGGGCGTTCGCCTCACCGGCCAGTGCCAGCGGGACGAGCACCAGTGGCTGCGCGGACAGGTGCAGGTGCCGGACGGTGGCGACCGGTTCGGCCCGTCCGGTGGCGAGCGCCCGGGCCCGGGCGAGGGCGCGCAGCGTACTCACATGGCCCCCCGGTAGCGAACGCCCGGACGCG
Source organism: Micromonospora pallida (assembly GCF_900090325.1). Classification (NCBI taxonomy): domain Bacteria; kingdom Bacillati; phylum Actinomycetota; class Actinomycetes; order Micromonosporales; family Micromonosporaceae; genus Micromonospora; species Micromonospora pallida. Next base: position 4,715,585 of record NZ_FMHW01000002.1, read on the forward strand.
GGCGAGGGCGCGCAGCGTACTCACGTGGGCCCCCCGGCCAGTGCCTCGGCCCGCAGCCGGGCCGCGGCCCGCAGCAGCGCGGCGGCCTCCGCCTGGTCCGGTTCTCCGGGGTGGTCGCCGTCGGCCAGGGCCAGCGCCTCCGCCACCGTGGCCACCCCGCCGAGCGCCTCCCGGACCGGGCGGCCCAGCGCCGCGGTGTGCCCACCCGCCTCGTGCCGGCAGAAGAACGCCAGCTCGCAGGCGGCGAGGCAGTCCGGGGCGTAGTGCGCGTCGACGGTACGCAGCGCCGCGACCAGGGTCTCCGGCTCGGCGGTCGGGTCGGCGGTGAAGTCCGCCGGCACGCCGGCCAGCAGCGCGTCGATCCGCTCCATCCGGGCCAGTTGCCGGCGCAGCACCAGCAGTTGTCGGCGTACGTCGACCAGGCTCGCCACCGGCTGGTTGGCGAAGTCGCGCGGGCAGACCAGCACCACGTCGGTGGAGACCAACTCCGGGTCGTGCCCGGCGGCGGCGACCAGCTCACGCAGGGCCAGCACGTAGACGGCGGACTGGATCGCGGCGGCGGCCACCTTGCCCGGATCGGCCTGGCCGTCGACCACCGGGAAGGACTTGACCTCCACGACGTGGTAGCGACCGGCAAGCCGGGCGGCGACCAGGTCGGGTTCCAGGTACACCCGCTGTCCGGCGATCTCCAGACCGAGCAGCGGGTGGTCGAAGAGGGCGGGCGACGCGTCGGCGACGGCGGCGGTCAGTAGCTCCCGGGACCGCTCGTGCCGCTGCGCCGGGCCGTCGGCGTTCAGGTCGGTCCAGGTCGCCGGCCCGCCCGGCGACACGCCGAGCCGCTCGGCGACCAGCCGCAGCAGCTCCGCGCCGCCGTCGGCCTTGACCTGTGCCTCGAACGCGTTACCCCGGCTGATCGCGAACCGGGACTGGCCGAACCGGGCCGGAAAGCCGATCCGCTCCGCCAGCCGGGTCTTGTCGACGCCCGCGCCGTCCAGCACGGCCCGCCGAGTACAGCCCGGGTTGCCGGTCAGCGCGGCGATCGTCCGGGCGTTGTGCCGGCGGGCCGGCATGTCGCCCCGGATGGCGGCCAGTCGCTGCTCGGTGGTCGTCACGACAGGCCACGATAGGCGCTCGGCTCCCCCACCGCCCGCACCGGCACCCGGGCGTCGCGGTGGCGGGTGGGCGGGGTCGGGTGGTAGCAGGGGTCCCCTGTTACCGCTTTTTGTCGAGGAGGGGACCCCTGCACACACCTCAGCGGCCGGTGGACCGGTTCCGGGGGGAGCGGGGTAGCCGCGCCCCGGCGGTTGGCCGGCGGTGCTGGCGGCGACGCCGGCCGGGCGTGCAGGGCGGCCGGAACACGATGTGGCTGGGCGGTGCGTCGGGCAGGGTCGGGCCGCGACCGATCAACCAGCAGAGGAAGCGGGTCATGTCAGCCCACCGTGGGGCGCCGCGCGGCGTGGTTGCCGCAGTGGGGGCAGACCGCAGCGACCACCCCCGACCGGCCGACCGAGGTACGGAGTCCGAGGATGAGGAACATCGCCCGGCAGTACCCCGATCGACCGGTCGATAACTGGTCAGAGCCAGATCGGCTGCCAGTCGGGCACCTCGTGGAACCGGCGCAGCTCGGCCAGGCCGGAGACGGAGCCAGCCCAGGCGGCGTACGGCGGGTTCTGCTCGTCGAAGCCGCTCTGCACGAAGGTGAGCCGGGTCTTGCCGGCGGACTCGTCCAGTTCCCAGGTGGTGACGCCGGTCGGTCCCCAGTCGACCGACATCCGCCGGCCGGGCTCCAGGTCGACGACCTTCGCCGCGTACCCGGACTCGAAGCCGCCCATCGCGTACCGGCCGCCGACCCAGGGCTCGATGCCGATCGGGTACCCGAACCAGGCGCTGGCCTGCTCGGAGTCGGTGAGCGAGGTGTAGACGGCGTCCATCGGCGCGTCGATGAGCAGCTCCCCGCGCAGGTCGGTGGAGGTGAAGTCGACCTTGGGCAGCAGCGGCCGCCCCTCCAGGTAAGCAGCGAGGTTGGCGAGGCCCAGCGACCACCAGGTCTGGAACACACCCCGGATGTTGCTGCCGCTGATCGCCTCGGCGAAGTCGAAGTGGGTCTGGGTGAGGGTGAGGATGGTCGTGTCCGGCCCCTCCTCGGCCAGGTTGATCGTGGTGGTGGTCTCCTCGCCGCCGAGCAGCCAGTTGAACCGCAGGTCGTGGTCGTCGGCGTGCAGCAGCCGCTGGTGCGGGGCGTCCCCCTCCGGGGTGTTCCGGCCCCAGAACTCGTACCGGTGCGGCAGCTCCACCTCGGCGTACTCGGTCAGCCAGGTGCGCAGCTCGGCCGGGTCGGTGAGGGCGTGGTGGACGGTCTTCGCCGACGCGGCGAGGCGGACCCGGATGGTCAACGGTTCAGTCACGGTCTTCTTCTCCCTTGGGATAGCAGGCGACAGCGAGCTTGAAGGCGTCGCCCTCGGCACCGCCGTAGCGGGTGAACAGGTCCTGGAGGGTGTTCCGCAGGTCGGTCAGGAACTCCTGCCGGCGTTCGGCCGGCACCCGGATCTCCCCGGACACCCCGATGCTGGGCAGCTCGGGGGCGGACCGGTCGAGCGCCGCCACGTCGGCCTGGACCTGCTCCATGAGGTCGAGCAGGTGGCCGAGGCTCATTTCGTCGCGGGCCCGGCGCAGGCCGCCGAGCCGCCCGACGAGCCGGGGCGAGAGCCAGTACGACCGGGCGACAGCCTGGTAGATGCCCTCGTTGATGCCGCGCACCCGGCGCTCGGACACCTGCTCGGCCAGGCCGGCCGCGACCAGTTGCTTGACGTGGTAGTAGACCCGCTGCGGGGTCTGCCCGAGCCGGGTCGCGACCTCGGTGCAGGTGCGCGGCTCGGCGAGCTGCCGTAGCACCTCGACCCGCTGCGGCTTGAGCAGGGTCTCGGCCTGGGCGATCTCTTCGAGGTACAGAACGTCTCTCATGGCAAAAACAAGCTTGTACGTAAAAACTCTCTTTGTCAATGGGGATGACGAAGACGGGACGGCGAGTCGCCGTCCCGTCTTCGTCGATGGAGGTCTCGCTCCGACCGGCGACCATCGCGACCTGGGCGTGACCGTCCGGTCCGGTCAGGGCGTCCAGTCGGGACGCAGCGGATAGTGGTCCGCTCCGACCGGGCCGTTGCGGGTCGCCAGTACCTGGTGCAACTGGATGTCGTTGCGCTCGAACGCCAGCCGTGAGCCGGCCATGTAGAGGCCCCACACCCGGCCGGTGCCCTCGCCGACCTCCGCGACACAGTCGTTCCAGTGCGCGACCAGGTTGCGACACCAGGCGGCCAGGGTCAGCGCATAGTGCCGCCGCAGGTTCTCCTCGTGGTGCACCTCCAGCCCGGCGTCGTGGATCTCGCTGATCAGCCGGCCCGGACCGGCCAGCTCACCGTCCGGGAAGACGTACCGGTCGATGAACACGCCGGAGCGGTGCGGGGCCCGGTTGTCCGGCCGGGTGATGCAGTGGTTGAGCAGCCGGCCGCCGGGGCGCAGCCGGTGCCGCAGCGCGCCGAAGTACGCCGGGTAGTTGCGCACCCCGATGTGTTCGGTGAGCCCGATCGAGGAGACCGCGTCGAAGGGGCCGGCCGGGGCGTCCCGGTAGTCCAGGTGCCGCACCTCGGCCAGCCCGGTCAGCCCCTCCCGCTCGATCGCCGCCCGCGCCCACTCCGCCTGCGCCCGGGAGAGCGTCACCCCGAGCGCCTGGACGCCGTACTCGCGGGCCGCGTGCCGCACCATGCCGCCCCAGCCGCAGCCCACGTCGAGCAGGCGCATTCCCGGCCGCAGCGCCAGCTTGCCGGCGACCAGGTCGTACTTGGCCGTCTGGGCCTGCTCGAGGGTGTCCTCCGGGCTGTGGAACACCGCGCAGGTGTACGTCATGGACGCCCCGAGCACCCGCTCGTAGAAGGCGTTGGAGACGTCGTAGTGGTGCGCGACGGCGCGGCTGTCCCGGGACCGGGAGTGCCGCAGTCCGTCCGCCACCCGCCGCCAGCGCGGCATGGCTTCCTGCGGCGGGGGCGGTGGCGGACGCAGCCGATCCCAGCCCAGTCGGCGTACGAGGGCCAGCCCCTCCGACAGCGACGGCGGGCGTAGCGTCAGCTCGTCCTTGAGCACCCGCAACGCCTCGTACGGGTCGCCCGGGTGCACCCCGGACACGGCCAGGTCCCCGCTGACGTACGCCCGCGCCAGGCCGAGGTCCCCCGGCGCGGTCAACAGGTACGACAGCCCCCGCTCGGAACGGATGGTCAGGGTGATCCCGGCGTCGGCCGGCCCCACCGTGCTGCCGTCGTACCCGATGATGCGCAGGGGCAGGGGCCCGGCGGTGAGGGCGCGGACGACGTCGGCCACGGTCGGGCCCGGCCGGCGACGCCCCGCTGGTGTCGGGCGTTCTGGTGGTGTCGGGCGTCCTGGGGGTGTCGGGCGCCCCGGTGGTGTGGACGGCCCGTCGTCCGCCGTCCCCTGTTCCCGATCGGTCAGGCTCACTGTCGTGCCACCGCTTTCTCGTACAGTCCGGTCAGCCGGTGCTCGGGGTCGTAGCGGTCCTTGACGGCGCGGTACGTGGCCCCGCCGTAGAGCCGGTCGAACTCGGCCCGGTCGTAGTAGGCGTCGGAGTAGAGGGACTTGTGCCCGCCGGTCCGGGCCACCGCCCGCTCCACGGCCCGGTTGACGTCGCCGTCGGCGGCACCCCCGGCGATCGGCACGCTGCCCCAGAAGCCGACGTTGACGTAGGTCTCGCCGGGGCCCAGCGGGTAGAGCGGCCAGACCCGGGCCGAGCCGGGGCCGGCCGGTTCGCGCAGCCGCAGGGGGCAGAGCCAGACCGGCGACATGCCCACCTCGCGGGCGAACCAGCGCAGGAAGGCGGCAGTGCCGTCGAGCGGGATCTCGACGTCCTGCACCACCCGTTCCCGGGCCGGCCGACCCCGCCAACGGTCCACCCGGGCGGCCACGCCGTACCGGTGCTCCCACCGGACCAGCCGGTGGTAGACGTCGCTGCGCCGCCAGCGGGCCGGCCAGAGTCGGCGGACCACCGGGTGCTGCGCGCCGAAGGCCCGGGAGCACCAGAACCAGTCGGTGTCCCAGCGCCAGAGGTAGTCGTGGGTGGTCAGCAGGTCGGCGGTCCGGCGGGGCAGCGACCGGTAGTAGATCTCCCGGCCGGTGTAGTCACTGGTCGGCCCGCGTCCACCCCCGGCTGGCCCAGCATTCCTGGCCAGTCCAGCATTCCTGGCCAGTCCGGCACCCCTGGCCGGTCCGGTGCCGCCGGCGCCGCCGGGGTCGTCGGTGAAGGTGCCGAGCACCAGGTACGCCTCGTCCGGGGCGAACACCACCCCGTCCATCGCGTCGACCGGCCGCCCCCACCACGCCCGGGTCGCGGTCACCTCGCCGATCGCGTCGACCAGCGCGTCCAGGTCGGTGAAGCGGACGTTGCGCAGCGCCACGTACCGGTGGACCGGTTGCAACTCGATCCGGAGCCGGGTGGCGTACCCGAGGCTGCCCAGCGAGTTCGGGAAGGCCGCGAAGAGGTCGGCGTGCGGGCCGTCCGGGTCGGTGGTGAGCAGGTCGCCCGCGCCGGTGAGGACGTCCATCTGGACGACCGACTCGTGCGGCAGACCGTTGCGGAACGAGGTCGACTCGATGCCGAGGCCGGTCACCGCCCCGCCGAGCGTGATGGTGCGCAACTGCGGCACCACCATCGGCATCAGCCCGTGCGGCAGGGTGACCGCGACCAGGTCCTCGTACGTGCACATGCCCTGCACGTCGGCGGTACGGGCCACCGGGTCCACCCCGAGCACCCCGGTCAGGCCACTGACGTCCAGCCCTGGCACGGCGGTGGCCGCCCGGGGGCGGAACAGGTTGGAGGTCCGCTTTGCCAGCCGGACCGGCTCGCCGGCCGGCACCGCCGCGTACGACCGGCGGAGCGCCTCGACCGCCCGGCCGTGGCGGCCCCCCGCCGCCCCATGGGGATCACCCACCCGTTCCACTCGCAGCGCACACACAGCGTCACCATACGCTCACCAGGCTGTTTTGGGCGCGTTGTCCACGATGGCTTTTCCCAGCTCAACACCCCCATCCCCTCCCCTCTCACCCCGTCGATCATGGAGTTCGGGCACCACGCAAGTCTCACAATCACCGCAGAGCAGGCGCCACAACTTCATGATCGACGGGGTGAGCACTAGCCTGAGGCCATGCCGAAAGCCGTCTGGAACGACCTGGTGATCGCCGAGAGCGACGACACGGTGCTGGTCGAGGGCAACCACTACTTCCCCCGGTCCGCGCTCCGCGACGACGTGCTGCGCGAGTCGTCCACCCGCACGTCCTGCCCGTGGAAGGGCACCGCCTCCTACTACAGCCTGGAACACGACGGCCGGACCAGCGCGGATGCGGTCTGGTACTACCCGGACCCGAAACCGAAGGCGGAGATGGTGCGCGACCGGGTCGCGTTCTGGAAGGACGTCAGGGTCGTCGACTGACAGCCCGTACCGTACGGCGGCTGACCGGGCCGGTCAGCCGCCGTCGTGTCGGTGCCACGGACTACGAGCCACGAGGGGTGTCGGCAGCGCCCGGAGCCGGGCAGGGTGAGCCGCAGTCGGGCGGCCCGGTCAGAGTGAGCCGCAGTCGGGCGGCCCGGTCAGGTCAGCGGTGGTCGCGTAGGGCTCGAAGTTGGCTCAGGTGCAGCGGCAGGTGCACCCGTCCGTGCAGGTCGAGAGTGCGCCCCCAGGGCAGCGCCTCGTCCACGGTCAGGTCGAACCCCTCCCGCAGGTGGGTCTCGACGAGGGTCTGCGCCGCCGGGCCGAGCTGGTCGGCCAACGCGCAGAGCCGTCGGCTGGTCTCCCGGAACAGGGTGATCAGCCCGGCCAGGCCCCCGTGCTGCACGGCCATCGCGTCGAGCTGTGGCCGGTGGATGTCCTCCAGGTCGTAGTACGCGTAGGTCGAGCCGGCCAGCACCGCCTCGGTCGCCTCGCTCATCAGCTCGTCGTTGGCGGCGAGGTGGGCCACGATCTGCTCGGCGCTCAACCCGCCGTCCCCGGGCGGGCCGAATCCGCCCATCTCCACCTCGGCGAGCAGGACGTCGTACGTCCGACGCAGCTCGACGGTCTCCATCCGCCCAGCGTAGGCGCGGCGGCCCGGGCGCCGGGGCGATTCCCGCCCGGAGTAGGCGGCGGGACGCGTCAGCGACGGCCCCGGCGGGCGCGCAGGTAGTCGGAGACCACGTACTCACCGAGGTCCTCGGTGTCCGGGGTGAACAGCCGTCCCTTCGAGCGGCGGGCCACCGCGTCCATGAACCGGCGCAGCCCCGGATCCTCGCCGAGCATGAAGATGTTCAGCGTCGCTCCGTACCGGGTCAGCCGGTCCACCTCCCGGATGGTGGCCTCGACCGTCTCGGGCAGCGGCGGCCAGTGGAAGATCGGCTCCCCGTCGTCCGGGTCCAGGTGGGCGGTGGGTTCGCCGTCGGTGACCACCAGCACCACCGGTTCCGCCCCCGGGTGCCGGCGCAGGTGCCGTCCGGCCAGCCGGAGCGCGTGCTGGAGGTTGGTGCCCTGCACCATGTCCGGCTCGACCGCCGCCAGTTCCTGCTGACTGAGCGGCAGCGCCGCCTTGCCGAAGCCGACGATCTGTAGGGCGTCCTGCGGGAACCGGGTGGCGACCAGGTGCGACAGGGCCAGCGCGGTCTGCTTCATCGGCCCCCACCGTCCCTCCGAGACCATCGAGAAGGACAGGTCGACGCAGAGCGCCACCGCCGCTGACGCGCGCCGCTCGGTCTCCACCACCTCGAAGTCCTCGACGGCGAGCCGTACCGGCACCGTCGGGCCGGCCCGGTGCACGGCACGGGTGAGGGTACGCACCACGTCCAGCGGCTGCTCGTCGCCGTACTGCCAGGGGCGCGACGCCCCGCTCACCTCGCCGGCCGCCCCGGCGGAACGCAGGTCGTGCTGGCCGCGCGGCCCGGCGGTCAGGTCGGCGAAGACCCGGCGCAGCGCGGTGCCGGCGAGCCGGCGCAGAGCCTTCGGGCTGAACGTCAGGCCGTCCGGGGTCCGGCTCACCCAGCCCTGTCGGCGCAGCTCCCGCTCCAGCTCCCGCAGCCGGCGTACGTCGTCGGCGGCGTCGCGCCCGAGGGTACGGGCGACCGCGTCGACGTCCACGTCGTCCAGGGTCGCCCCCGGGTGTTCCTGGCCGAGCTGGTCGAGCAGGTCGTCCAGCTCACCGATCTCGCCGAGCGCGGCGGTCGCCTCGCCGTACCCCAGCGGCTGGTCGCCCCGGATCCGCTCCCCCCGGGACCAGGCCAGGTCCGGCCGTAGTGCCCGCAGGTTGGCGTCGAGCGCAGCCAGCTCACCGGTGAGCCGGTCGCCAAGGGACTGGCGCATCAACCCGGCCAGCTCCTCGCGCTGCCGGTCGGAGAGCGAACGCGCCAGCCGCTCCCCCGCCGCCGCCCGGCGGGCCAGCACGTCCACCAGCTCGTCGACGTCACGCGGCTGCTCCGGAAAGAACTCGCCGTGCCGACGCATGAACTCGGCGAACGCGTCGGTGGTGTCCTCGGCGCGGGCATGCCGGGCCAGCAGGTCGTTGAGGTCCCGCATCATCTCGGCGAGCTGCTGCTGGACCCGAGGGTCACCGGCGGCCCGCGCCGCGTCCCGCAGGCCGGCGAAGCGCTGCTCCAGCACCTCGCCACGCAGCCCGTCGAGGATCCGCTGGTACGTCTGCCGGGCCTCGGTGCTGGCCCAGTCGTACCCGGCCAGTTCCTCGACCGCGCGGGCGGTGGAGCGGGGCAGGTTGTCCAGCATCGCCTCGGCGAACCGGGCGTCGTCGCCGTCCCGTCCGCGCAGTTCGTCGCGCTCGGCGGCGAGCGCCTGGTCGAGCAGGGCGCGGGCCCGGGTCACCGCCCCGTCCAGGTCACCCCGGCGCAGCGCCTCGCGGCGCAGCCGGCGAGCCCGGGCAGCCAGGTCGTCCAGGCCACGCCGCCCCTGCGGCCCCCGGCGCAGCAGGTCGCGCAGCGCCGCGCGCAGGCTCCCGCCGGCCAGCACCTCCGCGCCGACCTGGTCGACCGCCGCCCGCACGTCGTACGGGGGCGCCAGCGGGTCCGGTCCGCCCCGCCACTGCCCGTACCGGAACCGGTTGCCGGCCATGCCCTCCACCGCCGTCCTCGCTCGCGGCCCGACCGCCATGGCGGCCCGGCCGTCAGTTGCCGATCGCTACCGGGCCAGCGTCAGCCCCGGCCGCCGTAGCGGGTCCGGCCGTCGTCGGTGACGTCCTTGCCGAGCCGACGGGTCAGGTGCAGCCCCTCCAGGACGAACTCGATCCCGGCGGCGGCCTCGTCCGGGGTGGGCGCGTCGCCCAGGCCGAGCCGGTCCAGCACCTTGGCCAGCCCGGGAACCGTGCCCACCTGGCCCAGCAGTTCGGCGGCGGCGACCAGCTCACCGGTCTCGATCACCGCGTCGTCGGCGACCAGCGCGGTGAAGCCGGACAGGTCGATCCCGGCCAGCCGGGCGCGGAACGTGTCGGCGGTGGCGGTCCGCAGCAGGTGGCCGAGGATCTCCGCCTCCCGGCCGTCCTCACCGCTCTCGAACTCCACCTTGCCGCGCAGGGTGCTCACCACCGACACCGCGTCCCCGACCCGCGCCACCGGCTGAGTTGACAGGTGGGCCGGCTGGGTTGGGGGCCGGGCTGGTAGGAGGGGTCCCCTGTTACCGCTTTTTGAGGAGGAGGGGACCCCTGCAGGCACCTCGGACGAGGCGGGTGACGAGCCGAGTGCGGGTGCGGGTGCGGCGGGTGCTGCGGGTGCGGTCGCGGCGAGCAGGCCGGACCGGCGCAGGGCAGCGGCGGCCACCGTCTCAGCGGCGGCGATGGCGAACCGGGCGGAGACCCCGGAGCGCTGGTCGACCGAGGGCGAGTCGCGCACCCCGCGGGCGAAGCGGGCCAGCACCTCCAACACGTGCTCCGGCACCTCGGCGACGAGCTGCGCCTCCTGCCGGATCAGCGCCAGCTCCAGGTCCAGGTCAAGCGGGTAATGGGTACGGATCTCCGCGCCGAAGCGGTCCTTCAGCGGAGTGATGATCCGACCCCGGTTGGTGTAGTCCTCCGGGTTGGCGCTGGCGACCAGGAGCAGGTCCAGCGGCAGCCGGAGCTGGTAGCCCCGGACCTGGATGTCCCGCTCCTCCAGCACGTTCAGCAGCGCCACCTGGATCCGCTCGGCCAGGTCGGGCAGCTCGTTGACGGCGAAGATGCCCCGGTTCGTCCGGGGCACCAGCCCGAAGTGGATCGTCTCCGGGTCGCCCAGCGACCGGCCCTCGGCGATCCGGATCGGGTCGATGTCGCCGATCAGGTCGCCCACGCTGGTGTCCGGGGTGGCGAGCTTCTCGCCGTACCGCATCGACCGGTGCAGCCAGCCGATCGGCAGGTCGTCGCCGGCCTCGGCGACGGCCGCCCGGGAGGCCGGGGTGAGCGGGTGCATCGGGTGCTCGTTGAGCACCGAACCGGGGATCACCGGCGTCCACTCGTCGAGCAGCCCTGCGAGGCTCCGGATCAGCCGGGTCTTGCCCTGGCCCCGCTCGCCGAGCAGCACCAGGTCGTGTCCGGCGAGCAGCGCCCGCTCGACCTCGGGCAGTACCGTGTCGTCGTAGCCGACGATGCCGGGGAAGCGCTCGCCGCCCGCCCGCATCCGGGCGAGAAGGTTGTCGCGGAGTTCCTGCTTGACCGTACGGTGCTGGTGTCCGGCCGCACGCAGCTCGCCGAGCGTGCCGGGCAGGTCGGTCGGCGGGACCGGAGGTACCTGGGAAGGCGCAGTCACCTGACCAAAGCTAGCTCACACCGGGGAACTCTCCGTCGCACCAGCCGTCCGACGAAAAACCGTTCAGCAACGTTCACTCATCCACCGCCCATCACCAGGAGTGCCATGATGAACGATCCGGTCGTTACCCGGTACGCCACGCTCGCCGACCTGGAGCACGTCATCGACCTGCACACCCGGGCCCGGCTCGCGTACTACCAGGCGGGCGGGCTCACGGCCGACGCCGTCCAGGGGCCGGCGGTACGGGAGGCGCAGCGGACCGGCTGGGCCGAGGCGATCGAGTCACCCCACAAGCGGGTGCTCTGTGCCACGGTCGGGGACGACATCGTCGGCGTGGCCGCGATGGGACCGCCGCTGGCACCTACCCCGGACACCAGCCGGGCCGGTCAGCTCTACCAGATCCACGTCGTCCCCGGCAGGTGGGGAAACGGCATCGGCAGCGTCCTGCACGCCGCCTTCGTCGACTACCTGACGGAGGCCGACCTGCCGCTCGGCATCATCGAGGTGTGGGAGCGCAACACCCGCGCCCTGGGCTTCTACGCCCGACACGGCTGGCGACCGGACGGAGGATCCCGCCCCGGCCCGGAATCCTCCCGGCACCTCTTCCTTCGCCTCGACCCGGCAGCGAGCCTCCGGTAGCCACCGCACCGCCGTTTCGTCGATATCGGGGCATCGGAACGGCCGGACAGGCCCATTCCGGCGATATGGAGTGGATCATCCGGGGCCGGGGGGGGTGGAGGGCGCGACGCGCCGTGGATCAACCCGGCCGGGCGGGTCAGCGGGTGCGGGCGCGGAGGAGGCGGGGCACCGCGGCCAGGCCGGTGACCGGCTGGAAGCGGCGGGCGGCCGTGAGGAGGGCGTCGTACTCGTCGTCGGTCAGGTCGATCTCGGCGGCGGCGGCGTTGCGTTCCATCTGCTCGACGCCGGACGCGCCGGGGATGGCCACCACGTTCGGGTGCCGCAGCAGGTAGGCGAGGGCGGTCTGGCTGGGCGTGGCGTCGTGCGCGTCGGCCACCTCGCGCAGCGTGTCGATGAGCGCGGCCCCGCGTTGCAGGTTCTCGGGCAGGAAGTACGGGTTCGCCTTGCGGATCGCCCCGGTCGGCGGGTTGGTCGCGTCATACCGCCCGGAGAGGAAGCCCTGGGCGAGCGGGCTGTAAGCGATCACGATCCGGCCGGTCCGTTCGGCGTACGGCAGCAGGTCGCTCTCCGGTCCCCGGTCGACCAGGCTGTAGCGGACCTGGTTGCTCAGCACCCGCCGACCCAACGCGACCTCGGCGAACTGCCACCGGCGGAGGCTGTAGTTGCTCACGCCCACCTCGCCGACCAGACCGACGTCCTGCAACGCGCGCATGCCCCGCATGATGGTGTGGTCGCCGACCACCGGATTCGGCTGGTGGACCTGGTAGAGGTCGAGGTGGTGGACGCCGAGCCGGGCCGCCGAGGCGACCGCCCGCTGCTGCACCACCGGCGCGATCGGGAACGCCGGGAACACCTTGGTGGCCACCACGGCCTTCGACCGGTCGTCGCCGAGCGCCGCGCCGAGGATCCGCTCGCTGCGGCCGAACCCGTAGATCTCGGCGGTGTCGAAGAGGGTGACCCCGAGTTCCAGCGCCCGCCGGACGATCTGCGCGGCCCGCTGCTCGTACTCGGGACCGTAGCCCCACTCCCGCGAGCCGAACTGCCAGGTGCCGAGGCCGATCTTGGAAATGGGCTTGGGGGTGTTCAGCGGGACATAGCGCATGAAGCGACGCTACCCCGGACCGCCTCGGTCACCGCCGACTTCCGGCGAGGGTACGGCAGGGGCGCCCCACAACCGGGACGCCCCTGCCGGCGGTCACTGGTAGACGGTGTTGGTGCCGACGTCGCGGATCGCCCCGGAACGGTTGCCGGTGAAGTCGTTGCCCGGTCCGACCACGGTGACCAGACACCGGCTGGTGGCGATGTTCAGGCCGAAGCGCTGGGTCTTGGTCTCCTGGTCGTCGGTGGACACGTTGCCGGCGACGACGTTCTCGACGCAGACGACGTCGACGGGGCTGGTGAGCCGGATGCCGTCCCGGCCGGACGTGTCGTCGGCGCTGTTGGTGACGTGGTTGTTCATGATCTGGTTGGCGGTGCCCCCGTCGACGTTGATCCCGTCCTGTCCGGCCTGGTCGACGACGTTGCCGGAGATCACGTTCCGGTCGGAGGTCTTGTTCGGCTGGTCGGCGTCGGCCGAGGAGCGGTTGATCTGGATGCCGTGCCCGCCGACGTCGCTGATCGCGCAGCCGGTGACGGTGTTCCGGCTCGTGGCGAGCAGTTCGATCCCGTCGCCGGCGGCACCGGTGATCACGCAGTCGCGCACGGTGTTCCCGGCGGAACTCCAACCCTGGTTCTTGCCGTCGAAGACGATGCCCCGCCCCCGGGCGGCCGTCACCCGCACCCGCTCGACCAGCACGTCCACCCCGTCGTCGAAGTCGAGGGCGTCACTGGTGGACCGGGGCGCACCAGCGGCGACGACGGTGAGGTCCCGGACGACCATCCGTACCGCGCCCTTGGTGTTGAAGGGCTCGGTGTCGGCGGCGACGTCGCTGTGGTTCCGGATGAGGGTCTCGGCCATGCCTGCTCCGGCGATGGTGATGTCGGCGATCTGGACGAGCTTGAAGTACTCGCCGCCGAGGTCGAATTCGCCGGGGCCGAAGGCGACCGTGCCGCCGCCCCGGCCGTCCAGTTCGCTTATCGCGCTCTCCACGACGGCCTTCAGGCTGCCCCGGTAGGTGTGGCCGGTGACCTGCGAGACGGCCTCGTAGGTGTTCTCCCCGACCCGAGCGACCAGGTACGGCGAGGGGCTCGGTGGGGCCGGCACGAGCAGTTCCGGCTTGGCCGTCCCCTCCCGGCTGGTGATCCGTACGCCGGTGTCGTTGCCCGTGGTGAGCGCCAGCGTGACCGGCCCGTCCTCGGTGACCAGCGCGGACACGTCCACCGAGACCCAGGTGCCGGCGGAGACCGGCCCACTGCTGCCGACGACGGCACCGACCGGCGGCGCGTCGTGGTAGGTCAACGTCGTCTCCTGCCACGGTTCGTCGCCGACCGCGCGGACCTCGACGCCGGTGCTGCTGGCGGTCTCGACGTGGAAGCGGAGCAGCGCGGAGGGGACAGCGTCGACGCCCTGGACGTCGAAGCGGAGGTACGCCACCGCGACCGGCAGGCCGTCCACCTTCAGGTAGCCGTTCCCGTGGTTCGTGGTCGGGGCCATGCTGTCCACCCAGGCGTCGGCCGTCGGGACGATCGCGGCCGGGGCGTCGCCGGCCGCCTGGACCGGAACAGTCGTCGGGCCACGCGTGTCGGCCGGCGTCGGGGTGTGGGCCGGGATCGGGGTCGGTGCGTGGGGCGTCGCGGCGGCTGCCGTCGGGGCGGGCCCGGAACCCACCGCGACGACCAGCCCCAGCACCGCCACCACTGGCCGGACCAGCCGGCCACGTGTCGTCCGCATCATCTTCGGTTCCTCCTCACCGGCCCCGGCGGCCCTGGCGCGGAGGGTGTCGCGCCCTCCGCGCCAGGGCGTCAGAGGTCCACTGGATCCACCCGCGGGGCGGCGCCCCGCTGGGTCGGTGGGGTGACCGCGGACCGGGCCCGGCGTCGGCGGTACACCAGCCAGAGGGGCGGTACGGCTGCCACGGCGACGGCGGAGAGCAGCGCTCCCCAGGCGGGCAGCCCCCAGGGCCGCTCGTCGGACGTGGCGTGGCTCTCCAACAGGACGTCGTGGTCGACGGCACGGCCGAGCAGGTCGGCGAGGACGTCCAGGTACGCCCCGCCGTGGCGTTCACTCGGCTCGATGTGGGTGTTCTCGCTGAACTCGTTCCAACTGATCACCCCGAGGGCGTCCGGCGCGGAGCGCCGCGCGGCGGTGAACGAGGCTCGCAGCGTCCGGCCGTCCCGCCGGTCCACCTCCCGCCGGCCGCCGATCATGCGTGCGTCGAAGCCGGGCGCGACCGGGGCGATCCAGAGCCCACCGGTACGCTTCACCGCCTCCGACATGGCGGTCAGCTTCCGCTCGGTCTGCTCCTCGACGGGGTCGGCGGAGGACCAGTAATACGCCTGGCCGTCCAGCGCGCCCCGGGCGGCGGCCACCCCGTCGACGTTCTTGGCGTTGCCGAGCACGAGCAGTCGGCGGCGGGCCTGTTTGACGGTGTCGTCGATCTGCTCGGCGGTGAACTTCTCGCTGCCCGTCCAGACCACCACCGGGCGGCCGAAGACGTCGAACACCGGGTCGGTGGCGTACCGGTCGGCGAAGTGCGCCAGGTCCGCACGGACCGTCGCCAACGGCAGCGGGTCGCGGGCGAAGTCGAGCCCCTGGTAGACGATGCCCAGCTTGAAGCTCTCCCGCCGGGCGATGTCGACCAGCGCGGCGAGCCGTGCGTCGAGCTGCGGGGTGTGCTTCCAGGAGACCAGGAACCCGTCGATGCCGGCGGCCTTGGCCATCCGGACGTGCCGGCGCAGGATCTCGGTGTCGTCGCTGGAGTACCGACCGAGGGTTGGATAGTCGGTCTTGGCCCGGTTCCACGAGGTCGGGTTGAACCAGATGTAGTAGTAGGCGAGGACGGGCACCTCGGCGGAAGCCGCCTGGGCCGACATCCCGGCGGAAGCCGCCTGGGCCGACATTGCGATGGGAGTCGCCTGGGCTGACACGGTGGCGGGAGTCGTCCGGGTCGGCGCGGCGGACGCCGGTCGGTCGGCGACCGGCACCGGGGCCAGCAGCGCCAGCAGCGCGGTGACCGCGACGGCCGCGCCGGACCGGCCACCGACCGACCGGGCCTCGTTCGCTGGCACTCCGGCTTCCGCGCCGTTTGCTGCCGACGGCACCTCCGGCGGGTCCGCCGATCGGGCCGCCACCGGCCGCTTGGCCTGGGACGGAGTTGGCTGCCCGGTGGGCGGCTGTTCCGAAGGAACGGCGGTGGGCACGGGAGTCGGCTGCCCGGTGGGCGGCGGGGCCGGCTGTTCCGAAGGAACAGCGGTGGGCACGGGAGCTGGCTGCTCCGGCACGGCCGGCTCGATGCGCGGCGGATCCGCCGGCTCGGGGTGCGGCGGGGCGGCCGGACGTCGGGAACCGGGAAGCCGGAGCCAGGCGGGGCGACGTGCCCGGCCAGGACGACGGGAATGGGCAAGACGGCGGGCCCAGGCAGGACGACGGGCGCGGACGAGCCGCCGGCACAGGTGTGGTCGGCCGGCCAGGACCAGACCGAGCGCCACGACCAGCACGCCGAGGACCACCAGGCTCAGGTCGAGCGGGCTGATCACGCTGAGCACCACCTGCTGGTCGCGGCTGATGCTGACCGGACGTCCGAAGGAGACGCCGCCCCCGTCGACCCGCACCTCGTACGTGCCTCGGGGCAGGTCGGGGACGAGCACCGTACCGTCGGCGGCGAACCGGAGGTCCTCGACGCGGCCGTCCGCCCGGGTAAGTCGCACGGCCTCCCCCGCCTGGCGACTGAAGATCATGTCTGCCGCGCTGAACCTGACCTTGAAGAACAGCAGCTCGATGATCCACGCCTGCTGGTCCCACGGCACGAACCGCTGGGCGGCCCGGTTGACCACCGAGGTGCCGTCCACGACGACGCTGTCCACCACGTAGTAGAGCTGCTTCGACGCCAGCCCGCGCGGTCCCTGCTGGGTACGGCTCTCGGCCACCCAGCGGGGCCGGGCGAGGTCCGCCCCACTCAGCTCGTGGATCTCCCCGGTGCTGCTGCGCAGCCGCAGGCTGGTGATCCGGTCCACCGAGACCGGGGTGCCGACCCGTTCCACGAAGCTCCACGAGACCCGGCGGACGGTCCGCAGCCCGACCTCGACGACCCGGCGCACCCCGGCGTCCGGGCTGCCCCGGAAGCGGTCGAAGACGACCCGCCGGTCCGGGCTGACCGCCGCCGGGGCGACCGCGATCCGGTCGGCGAGGCCGAGGAAGTTCCGCACCCGTACGGCGATCCGCCCGTGCGCGTCGGAGCGGGCAGTGCGGCCGTCCACGGTGACCTGCACGCCGGGCAGCGGTGGCACGGTCTGCATCCGCAGCACGCCCGGCCGGCGGGACGCGGGACCGTCGGCCACGGCGGCGACCGGGGTGAGCGCCAGCAGCGCCGCCACCACGGCCAGGGGCAGCAGCAGGCGACGAAGCGGCCCGGTCATCGTGACCTCCGTCCCCGCAGCGCCGCCGTGGCGACCAGCGCCCCGACGAGGGCCACCGCGACGGCGTAGGAGGCGTAGACCGGTTCCGGCCGGGGCCGCTGGACCTCCGGTGGGTGCCGTTCGGCGTCGAGCAGCACCGCCGGGCGGGGTGGCGCCGCGAAGTCGAACGCGCCGAGGAAATTGGCCGCCTTCCGGTCCCGCTCGGCCAGCGGAGCGAGTCCCCAGTTGACCTGGATGAACTTCAGCACCGAGGCGAAGTCGAGGGTGGTGGAGTCGACGTGACCCCGGCGGGCGTACGGGCTGACCAGCAGGGCGGGCACCCGGAAGCCGTAGCCGTACCGGTCGACCTGCGGCGGGGTGACGTGGTCGTACCAGCCGCCCCAGTCGTCGTACGACCAGAAGAACGCCGAGGAGTCCCAGGCCGGGGAGCGCATGAGCTGGGTCAGCAGGGACCGGACCAGGGTCTGCCCGGCCCGGATGTTGCCCGGCGGGTGTTCGCTGTTGCCGGCCGGGGCGACGAACGCGACCGCCGGCAGTTCGCCCTTCGCGGCGTCCTCGTAGTACTCGTCCAGGTCGACGATCCGGCTGAACAGCTTCGGGTCGTCGATGTAGCGGGCGTACGCCAGCAGCGGCACCCAGATCACCTGCGCGCCCCGGTCGATCTCCTCCTCGGCGGTACGGGTCCGGAAGGTGATCGTCGGGTCGTAGTTCTGCACGTAGAACTTCCAGCTGATCCCGGCCGCCTCCAGCCGGTCGAAGATGGTGGGGATTTCCCCCCAGCCGGTCGGCGGGATGGTCTCCGCGTCCCCGTACGCGCCGGGGCCGCCGGTGACCCGGAACATGTGGTTGCGGATGCTGCCCGAGTTGGACGAGCTGAAGAAACGGTCGAAGACGACGTACTCGTCGGCGACGTTCCAGTAGTAGGGCAGGTCCCGGTCGTCGTAGTAGGCCATCGCCATGGTGCCGTCCTTGCCCTGCTTGCTCACCCCCTCGACGAAGCCGTCCATCTTCCCGCCGTGGTATTGGGTGCGGAACGCCTCGGCCGAGTGGTCCAGGTCGATCGCGCCTCGGTCGCCGATGTGGAAGGGCTCGACGCAGGGCTCGGGCTGGCCGCGTTTCACCGGCATGCAGACGCCCTCGGGGATGCCGTCGACGCCCGGTCGGGTGCCGAAGTAGTTGTCGAAGGTGTGGTTCTCCTGCATCAGGTAGACGAGGTGCCGGATCGGCGTACTGGTCGCCGGCCCGTTGGGTGGGGCGACGGCCGCGCCGGCCCCGGCAACGGCCGGCAGACCGGGCTGGGCGGCGGCAGCCGGCGCGTCCAGCGGCGCGGCGGAAGCGAAGGCCGGCGCGGCGGAAGCGAAGGCCGGCGCAGCGTCCAGCGGCGCGGCGGACGCGGGGCCGGGGACGGCGGCGATCGGTGCGGCGGCGGCCAGCAGCAGGGCGAGCGCCGCGCCGAGCGGACGGCGGAGTGGGCAGCGGGTCTGCCGGGCGGTGGGGGATGTCACGGACGCACCTCGTAGATGACGATCACGGGGACCGGAGTCCGGTCGGGGCTTTCCACGTACTCGGTGTGCACCACCCGGCCGTGGTAGCGCCGGACCAGGGTCAGCAGCCGCTCGGAGAAGTACGTCGAGCGTCGGGCGGAGAACGAGTCCCAGACGACGTAGTGCAGGTCGTTGGCGCGCATCGACGCGTCCGGGTTGTGTAGCGGCGTGTAGGACGGGTTGCGGTGCAACGGGTTCGGGCTGACCGACAGCCCGTAGCTCTGCCGGCTGCCGTAGTAGCGCACGATGTTCGCCATCGAGGGGCCGACGGTCAGCACGACCGAGCCCTTCGGGGTGTTCGCCGCCAGCCAACGGCCGGCCTCCCGGCCACCGGGCACGCCGCCGGAGCCGGCCAGGAAGGTGGTCCGACCGGCGTGGTTGACCGCGTTCCAGCAGGGCCAGAGGAGGCTGACCGCGACCACGGCGACGACGACCAGCCGGACCGCCGGGACGAGCTGGGTCGGCACCGGCCGGTTCGGCCACGCCCGCCGGAGCAGCCGGGTCGGCACCGGCAGCGTCACCAGCGCGCGGGCGGCCAGCAGCACCAGCGGCACCACCACCGGCAGCAGGTACTGGAAGCCCTTGACCGGCCAGAGCTGGAAGAACACCACGGGTACGGCGATCCAGGTCAGCAGCAGGGTCTCCCGCCAGGACCGGCGTCGACGGGTCCACCAGAGGCCACCCAGCGCGGCCGCCAGCACCAGCAGACCCACCGCCGTCGGGACGTTGTCCAGGTAGAAGTCCATCGGGTGGTTCGGGCGGCGGAGGAGCTGCCACACCAGGTAGTTGCGGCCGGTGCTGCTGCGCCCGGCGAGGGCCTGGGAGATCGGGTGCACCGCGAAGATCGCGGCGAGCACCGGCAGCGCGGCCAGGGTGACCCGTACCGGCCGGCGCACCATCGGGGTGAGCGCGAGGAACGCGTACACGCTGCCGGCGAGGACGACGCTGGTCTCCTTGGTCAGCATGGTCAGGCCGAGCATCGCGGCGGTGGCCAGGTACCAGGTCAGCCGTTGCCCCTGCACGAACCGGACCAGGCAGTACAGGGTCAGGGTCGCGAAGAACACCATCGGCCCGTCGAGCAGGACCTGCCGGGTCACCACCACGTGGTACGGCATGACCGCCAGCAGCAGCGCGGCAACCAGCCCCACCCGCCGGCCGTAGAGGCGTACGCCGAGCGGATAGACCGCGAGCACGGTGGCGACGCCGAAGACGACCACCACCACCCGCCCGGCCAGGTCCACCTCGCCGGAGTGGAAGAACGGCGACAGCAACGCCTGGAAGAGCATCGGGTGGGCGCGGAAGACGGGAAAGAGTTCGGCGTACCGCGGGTTGCCGGCCAGGGAGGCGGCCTGCCCGGCGTAGACGGCCTCGTCGCTGTTGAAGCCGAGCGCGTCGAGCTGCCAGGCCCGGACGACGGCGGCGACCACGGCGATCGCGGTGAGGACGCCGAGCGCGGCCGGACGACGCTGGGCGGCGGCGCCCGGCCAGGCCGGCGTCGACCACCAGCCCCCGGCGGAGTCGGTCGACGGCGACGTCCCGATCCGCTGTCCGGGCGGGCTCGTCGGAGAGGTGTCGGTGGTGCTCACACGATGCCTCCGGCGCCGGCCATCTCGGCGTCGTCCCACCGGGGCCACACCGGTGCCGGCACGGCGGGGCGGCGGGACGCCTCGCCCCGCTCCTCGCGGAGCAGCCGGGGGATCTCGTCGGCCCAGCCGAAGCAGTCCGAGGAGACGACCCGGGCGCGCACCGTGGACAGGAACTCGGCGAGGATCTCCCGCTCCCGGTGCCGCAACTGGGTGTAGCCCTGCCCGGCGATGGTGATGGACGGGGCGAGGTACCGGAACGGCGGGAAGCCGTACGCGTCGTCGGTGTTGTCGATCATCCGTTCCAGCGTCTCGGCGGGGTCGAGATCGCTGATCCCGGGCGCGCCCCGCTCGATGACGAAGAGTTCCTCCACCCGGGTGCTGGTGCCCATCCGGCACGGGACCAGGCGGTCCACGCTGTACTTGGGCGGCGGCACGAGCAACTGGGTGACCGCGTTGATGCCCATGATCGGCAGGTTGAAGCGGGCCAGGGCCAGCGCCAGCGACCGGCCGCCCTTGGAGTGCAGCCGACTCTGGATCTGGAGCCGCCGCCACTCCCGTGGGGTGAGGTCCTGGGCCTGCACGGCACGCAGCGTGTGCGCGCTGATGGTGAGCGGCTTGGGGAAGCAGAGCGCCGTCCCGTCCGGCCGGACGATGGTCATGTCGTCGGAGAGGAACAGTCCACCGTGGTCGCGCAGCAGACGCAGCACGGTGGCGGTCTTGCCGGTGTCGGTGAGCGCCGAGAGCATCACCCCGACGCCGTCGAGGGTGACGCAGGCGGAGTGCAGCAGCATGTGCCCCCGGGACACCATCACGAAGCGCAGCAGCGCCTCGATGATGTTGGTGTAGACGACGTGCGGGGAGCGGGCCAGCAGCGGACCGACCTGGATGTCGATCGGGGGGCCGAGCTGGATGCGGAAGTTCGCCCCGAGCCGGCCGAGCTGTTCCTCGTACCGCAGCACCGCCTGGCTGGCGTACTGGGTCATCGCCGCACGGCGCTGCGGGCCGCGACCGCCCACGTCGGCGACCCGGACGGCGATGTCCACGTCCTTCTCGGCCACCCACTGGGCGCGGAAGAACTCCAGTTCGGGCAGGCGGATCTGGGAGCCGATGGTGACCACGCCGGCCACGTCGTACCGGTACTTGAGGTACTGGTAGCGGTGACGCGACGGCGGGGCGACCGCCTCCGTGCCGCCGACGCTGACCAGCATCCGTACCGGGTCGCGGCGGCCCCGGTCGTCGGCGGTGTAGATGACCCGGTCGTTGACCAGGAAGCGGACCAGGAAGAGCCCGACCAGGGTGACCGCGTTCGCGGCGAGCACGCCGACGCCCGCCCAGACCAGTGCCTGGAGCACCGGCAGGCGCAGCAGCAGCAGGACGTTGTTGAGCAGGAAGAAGCGGGTGGCGCGGGCGGGCAGTCCGGCCCGGCGGTTGCGCCGGTAGATCAGGTTGTCGACCAGGAGGAAGTTCCAGGTGGTGGAGACCTGGGTGGCGAGCGCCGCGCCGAGCAGGTGGTGCAGTTGGGCGGGCTCGTAGAAGAACCAGAGGGCGGCGGTGTTGACCGCCATCCCGGTGAGGCCGACCAGGCCGAAGGCGACCATCCGCCCCACCTCGTGCAGGCGTTCCCGGACGGTGCGGGGGCGGGTGCGGATCTGACCGACCAACCGCTGGCCGCGCAGCCGGGACAGGTGGCGCAGGAAGGCCAGCCCCTCCCGCAGCGTGGCCTTGGAGCGACCGGCGTGCCGGGCCGCCATCTCGTACGCGACCTCGGCGACCCGCGCGGCCGGGTGCCGTACCAGCAGCTCCAGCAGGACCTTGAAGCCGACCGGGTTCATCCGGTCCAGCCGGACCACGTCGCGACGGAAGGCGAACAGTCCGCTCATCGGGTCGCTGACGGTGGCCAGCCGACGCGGGAACAGGCTCTTGACCAGCCGGGTCGCCCAGGACGAGGTGGCCTCCCGGACGAGTCCGTCCAGGCCCGCCCGGGAGCCGTCGCCGGCGTACCGGGTGCCGACCACCACGTCCACGTCGTGACGCATGGCGATGGCGGCGAGCATCGCGGCGGTCTCCGGCGGATGCTGGAGGTCGGCGTCCATGACCAGGACCCAGTCGCCCCGGGCGTGTCCGGCGCCGAGCAGCACCGCGCCGCTGAGGCCGCCGGTCCGAGCGGCGGCCGGGCGGTGCAGCAGCCGTACCGGCAGTGGGGCGTCGGCCGCGACCCGGGCGACCACGGCGGGGGTGTCGTCGTCGCTGTCGTCGACGACCACGATCTCCGCGCCGAGCGAGGTGACCAGTGGGACGAGCCGGGCGATCAGCACCGGCACGTTCTCCGCCTCGTTCCGGGTGGGCACCACGACGCTCAGCCGGGGTGGCCGGTCGTCGGCCGCTCTCCCGAGCTCCTCGGGCACCGCCGTGGAACTGTCCGGCGTCTGCCTGATGGTCGGGCCGAGTACGGCTCTGGTCATGCCTACCCCTCACGGTCGAACTGAACGCTGATCGAGCCATTCGTCCGACCGACGGGCAGCACGTGAGGAATTCTCTTTCGAGGAAAACGTCACCGCCGACGCGACTGCGCCATATCCGCCGACCAATGGCCCGGGCAGCGAGAGCGTACGAGCGGCGAACCAGACGCGTCCATTGCGGAAACAGTCGACAACGCGACATGCGGGCAGGCGTGTTCCTCCGCGACGCGTTCACGTTTTTCTGATCGTTTCACCAGCTCAAGCGCTACGAAGATCAGATTGACGCGATCATTTGCAACAATTCCTCACCGGGGCTTCGGCGACATCGGTAAGGGAATTTCCATAGGCGAGTTCCATTCTCGTTCTGGTGGCCTTTTCGCGGTCCGAAGAACGCCGGATCGGCCGGAGAAACGCACCCGGCCGGCGGCCGGGAGTCAGTCGAACACGCCCGGCGTCACGGGCCGGTCATCGGGACGGAGGGCCGGCTGACGGCGGTTCGGCCGGACCGGCGGGCGGACGGACCGGCTCCGGCGACGGATCGACGGGCCGACGCGCGGACGGCGGCGCGGCGGCGGGCGGCGGGGCGGGCGCGCCGGGCGGCGGCAGGTCGCGCAGGTCCGCGACGAGATCGGAGACCTCGTCGCCGCGCCAGTCGCACCAGGTCCCGGCCGGGGCCGGGGCGCGACACCCGGCGGACGCCTCGATCGCGGTGCCCTCGCCCCACTCGTTCCAGGTGGTCACCAGTTGCCAGCGTGCGCCGGAGGCGTTCATCCGGGCGAGGTTGGACCGCCAGCGGTCCTGGTCGCGGGCGAGGAAGGGCGTCTGCCCGTACGCCAGGCCGGCCTTCCAGTAGCCGGGCGAGACGCTGAACGACCCCTCGCCGGGGGCGGTGCTGAAGTCGTGCTCGGCGCGGGCCGGGCCGTACTGGTGCCACCCGTCGATCCGGGCGATGTCGGGGCAGGTACGGAAGCCGGGGAAGACCTTCAGGTTGATGTGGACGCTCTCGCCGTACCGCTGGGCCAGCAGGTCGCGGACCTGGTTCCAGCGTTCCACCGTGGCGCAGCCCCGTTCGGTGGTGCTGTCTCTGGCGTTGTAGACGAAGACCACCATGCCCCGGCCGGGCAGGACGGCCAGCGGGGAGCGCGCGCCACCGTAGGTGATTCGCAGGTAGTGCAGGTCCTCGACGATCCGCTCGGCGTCCACCTCGGCGGCGCCCTCCGGCTCGTAGTAGGGAGCCCAGGCGAAGCCGGTGTTCCGCGCGCCGGCCATCAGCGCCGCCCAGTGCCGGTCGGTGGTGGTGCCCCGACCGAACCAGGAGGCGATCCCGACGGTGATCCAGCCCTGGCGCATCTCGGCGACCTGCTCCCGGACGGTCGCCTCGTCGACCGGGTAGAACCCACGGGCGGGCCGGTAGTTGGTGAACGGGTCCAGTCCCTGCTGCTTCCACGCCTCGGGGAACCACGGGTAGTAGAAGGCGGCCCGGACGACCGGTGCGGCGCGGACGACCAGCCGCACCTCGACCTGACGGGTCACCGAGGCACCCCGGCCCTCGACGGTCAGGGTGAAGGTGCCGGGGCGGGTGGAGATCGAGGTGTGCAGGGTCAACTCGGCCGACGCGCCGGCGGTGACGACGGCCGGGGTCGCCTCGGCGGTGGTCCCGGCGGGCAGGTCGGTGACCCGCAGGGTGACCGGCTGGGCGGTGCCCGCGGTGACGGTGGTGTCGACGGTGAACCGGGCCGGATGGCCGGCGGTGACGGTCGCCGACCTCGGCGCGGCGGCGAGCGCGAAGTCGCTCACCGGGACACCCCGGGCGAGCACGGGTCGCCCGCGGGAAGCACCGCCCGGTTCGGGCCGGCAGCGGGGAACGCAGCCCGGTCGGGGCTGATGGACCGGTCGGGGCCGGCCGGCGCGGAGGGAGCCGCTCCCGGCGGCGCGGACCGCGCCGGGGTGGGGTCGACGACAGGGAACACCATGGTCAGCACGACGGTGACGACCACAACCAAACGACGAGACATTCGCCCAATTTAGAGGGCTATGTCCGTTTTTTGATTACGACGCGCCGCTCCCGCCCCTACGACGAGATCACGGGCGTGACCAGTCGAAGGTCATGCCCAGCCGGGCGGCGAGCGCGTCGTTGTGCGGCGCGAAGTACCCGGTCAGCTCCGCCCGGACCGCCGGGTCCATCGCGCTGCTGCGCCGGTCGTTGAACACCTCGTACCGGTCGAGCTGATGCGTCGGCAGGCCGAGGAACTCCAGGACCCGGGCGTACGTGGCGGCCGGCTCACGGTAGAGCGTCTCGCTGGGCAGGAAGAGCATCTGCTCCCGGTCGAACCGGGCCAGCCAGGGTTCGAGGTGCTCCAGGTACCGGCCCCGGGCCCGGTAGGTGTACCAGTCGTACGGCTCACTGAAGTACGTCTGGTCCGCGACGAGCCGCTCCCGCTCGCCGGCCGTCCGCTCCTCCTCGCGGGCCAGCGCCTCGGCGAAGTCCAACGGCTCCTTCCCCTCGGTACGCCGCTCCTTCCAGTGCGAGTACGCCCGCTCCACCGGATCCCGGAGCAGGAAGATCAGCCGTACGTCGGGCAGCAGGTCGGCGACCCGCTGCGCGGCCAGCGGGTGGAACATGTACAGCGGTGCGGCCTCCCCCACCCGGCTCGGCCCGTCGTGTCGCCGTTCCAGCGCCCGGCGCTGCCGCGCGGTCGGGAAGTGCGACCGGTACCACGCCTCGCCCCGGCCCCAGTTCTCCTCGAAGTAGTGCGAGGTCTTGGTGTTCCACGCCGGGAAGAGCCGGGGCACCAGCGGGTGCGCCAGCAGATACCGCCAGAGCGAGGTGGTCCCGCCCCGCTTGGTCCCGGTGATCAGGAAGTCCGGCAGCGGACGCTGGTCGCTGGTCCACTCGCCGTAGCGCACCAGCGAGCCGCGCACCCGCGTACGTACCCCGGTGGGCAGCGCCGCCTTGGCCCGATCCCGGATCGTCATCCCATCTCCTTCGTTCCGCCGGCTCCGGCCACCGCCGTCCGGTCGGGTGCACCCTCGTCGTGCCGGTTCCCGGCGGTCGGTCGCAGCGTCGCCGCAGCGGCCCGCACCACGCGACGGACCCGGCGGTCGAGCAGCAGCAGTAGGCCCCCGGCCAGCAACAACGCCACGGTCAACGTCAGTCCGGCGACCCCCCGGCCGGCCACCGTCGCACCGACCGTGGCGACCACGGCGGTGCCCGCGCCGGCCAGCGCACCGGCCCGCAGCACCGCACCGGTGAGCAGCGGCTCGCCGACGGCGGTCCGGGCGGCCCGCGCAGCGAGCAGGTTCTCCACCACGATCCCGACCGCCCAGGCGACCGCCGCGCCCAGCACACCGTGCCGAGGCACCAGGACGACGGCCAGGCCGACGTTGAGCACCAGACCGGTCGCGGCGGCCATCAGGTGCCGGCCGCTGTTGCCGCTCATCAGCAGCATGGTCTGCACGATCCCGACCCCGGAGTTGACCATCATCGCGCCGGCCAGCACGGTCATCGCGGTCGCGCCCGCGCCGAACTCCGGGCCGAACAGGCTCAGGAAGCCCGGGGCGAAGAAGCCGAGGACCAGGTACGCCGGCCAGGAGAGGACGATGATCATGATGGTGGTCCGGCGGTAGACCAGGGCGGCGTCGCCCGTCCGGCCCTGCCCCAGCAACCGGGAGAGCTGCGGCGCGACCGCCACCCGGAGCCCCTGCATGACCAGCAGCCCGGCGAGCACGTACCGACCGACCCCGCCGAGCACGCCCGCGTCCGCCTGCCCGGCCAGCGCGGTGGTGAGCAGCACGCTGAGCCACATGCTGCTCGCGTCGATGGCCGCCGACGCGGCGCGGGGCAACGCGAAGCCCCAGAAGGTCCGCCAGTCGGCCCGCTCGGGGCGCAGCCCGGCACCCGAGGTCAGACCGAGCGGGCCGAGCAGCATCAACGCGCAGGCCAACGCCGCCAGGGCCGCCGGGAACAGCCAGCCGCCGAAGGCCAGCACCACCCCGGCGCCACCGGCCACCGCCGCCAGCACGAGCAGCGGCCGGACCAGCGGCACCAGCACGTACTGGACGGCCACCACCGCGGTCACCGGGCGGACCGCACGGACCGCGGCGATCAGCACGGTCATCGCCACGGTCAACGGCAGGGTGGCGAACGCCAGCCGCAGCAGCGCCGGCCCGTCGCCGCCGGGCCGGTCGAACAGGACCGGGGCGAGCGGGCCGACCAGGGCCACCCCGACCACGGCGACCACGACGGACCCGAGCAGGGTGGGAATCAGCGCCACCGGGAGCAGTCGGGCGGCGTCGCCCCGGGTGCCCAGCCGTCGCCGGGGCATCGCCCAGACCAGAGCGGTGTCCGCGCCCGCGCAGCAGAGCACGCCGACGATCGTGACGACACCGATCGCGGTGAAGATCGCCCCGGAGCCGGTCGGGCCGAAGCCGCGCACGATCACCAGGGTCAGTACGAACCCGAGGAGCCCGTTGACGGCCGCGCCGACCAGCCCGACCGCCCCGCTGCGGGTGCCCCGCCGGACCTCACTCCCGGCCGTGGTGGTCGGAGCAGGGTCAGACACCACGCCCCCGCCGCTGCGCCAGGCTCAACACCCGTTCCCCGGAGATCAGACCCAGCGCCACCGGCAGGGTGACCAGCACCCGCTTCTCGACCGGGTTGAGCCGGACCACCCGGACCAACTCCCGCAGCGCCTCCCCCCGACGGTGCCCGGAGGCCAGCGCGAAGGCGATCTGACCGTGGATCCGGGCCAGCCCGGTCCGGCTACCGGCCAGCTCGGGGTGCTTGTCGAGCAGATAGCGGGACGCCTCGACGATGGTCGCCCAGCGTCCGAAGAAGAACGACCCGCCGTGCCAGTCGACCACCACCAGCACCTCGGGGGCGATGACCACCGGCCCGTGCGCGGCGACCCGCAGCAGCCACTCGTAGTCCTCCCCGTAGCCGCCGGGGATCTCCTCGTCCACCGGGCCGATCGCGTCCCACGTGGACCGCCGGACCAGCATCGTGCTGGAGTGCACCTCCATCACCCGGTCGGCGAGGAAGTCGGTCAGGGTGACCTCGTCCCGGTCGAGCCGGCGTTCCTTGGCGATGCCCGGCCCCTGCAACCGGATGCCGCAGCTCGCCGCCGCCGCGTCCGGCCGGGCCCGGAGCAGGTCGACCTGCCGGGTCAGCCGGGCGGGGAGCCACAGGTCGTCGTCGTCGCAGAAGGCGATCAGCTCGCCGGTGGCCACGTCCGCGCCGGTGTTGCGGCCGCCCGGCAGTCCCTGCCGGTGGGTGTTGTTGACGTACGTGAGGGTCCGTCCCCGGTCCGGCACCCGGACCTCCAGCGGCCGGATGTCGCAGTGGTCGTAGACCACCACGCACTCGACCTCGCCCGGGTAGTCCTGGTCCAGCACCGCCTGCACGGCCCGTTCCAGCAGGCCGGGGCGGTCCCGGGTGGCGATCACCGCGGTCACCCGGGGGTACGTCTCGTCGGTCGGTGCCAGGTCAGTCACGTCCATCCCTCGTCAACACGAAGCCGACCGGGTTCACCCCGGCGGCGCGGAGTCGCTCCACCAACCGGCTGAGGCGGGCCGTCCGGGTCTTGTCCCGGGCGGTCACCAGCACCGCGAAGCCCGCGCGGGCGATCCGCACCCCACGGTCGTCGCGGGTGGCGGCCGGCGCGTCGAGCAGCACCAGGCCCCGGTCGTCGCCGGAGTCGAGATCACGGATGAGCCGGACGACGCCGGCGCCGATCCGCACCGTCCGGTCGTCGGCCGCCGGAGCCGAGGCGGTCGGGGTGACCGGGGTGACCGGAACGCTGGCCGAGGCGGTCGCGGCCGGCGGCATGGCCGGCTTCGGTGCCTCGGCCGTGGTCCCGGACCGGTACACGCCGCCGTTCTTGGGCTCCGGCCCCGGGCTGGGCCGGGGCTTGCGGACCGGGGGAATCAGCACCGTGTCGTCGGGGCCGGCGGCCGGGGCGGCCCCGCCCGCCGGTCGGGGCGTACGCACTGCCGAGATCTGCACGGTGTCGTCCATCGAGCGGGGCGGGGCGGCACCGTCGGTCGCGCGCGGCTTCGCGATCAACTCGACGGGGGGCGGCGTGGGGAGAGGGTTGGTGAGCTGGGGCCGGGTGGCTGGTGCCACCGGCGGGACACGTCGCTGGGCGGCGAGCAGGACCGGCCGGATCTGCTCCAGACTCTCCGGGGAACTGCCCAGCCGCACGTCGTGGCCGGACTCGGCCAACGCGGCGGCCAACCCGGCGCTCACCTGGGCGCGGCCCTCGTCCTCGTCGCTGGAGAGCACCACCAGGGGCACCGGTCTCGGCCGTTCGACCCACTGGTTCAGGGCGAGAACGAGGTAGCGCATGTCGGACGTGGCGGTGTCGCCCGTGCCCCGGTGCACCGTGCCGAGCAGCGGCGAGCCGATGATCTCGGACGCCTCGTTGGCCGAGCGCACCCGGCGGTCCATCGCCTCCCGGACGAAGGCCAGCAGCGTGCCGACCAGCACGCCGCCGAGCAGCCCGGCGAGGACGAAGATCGGGGCGGAGTCCCGGTTCGAGGGGACCGGCGCGCGGGCGGCGCTGGTGACCGAGCCGGGGCTCAGGTCGGCCGAGGCGATCTTCGAGCGCTGCTCGGCGAGCTGGGCGAGCTGGTCGTTGAGGGCCCGGATCTGGTCGAGCAGGGCGCTGGTCCGGGGGCCGCTGTTCGAGCCCTCCTCCGGCAACTGCCGCTGGGTGGTGGCCCGCTGTGTGGTGACCAGCGCGATGGTGTCGTCGTACGACTTGAGCACGGCGCCGCGCTGGTCCTCGTACATCCCCTTGCGGAGGCTGAGGTATGTCTCGGCCGCGCCGTTCGCGCCCGCGACCGCGCCCTGTTCGCTCTGCCCGGCGTAGGTGAACCGCAGGAGCTGCCCGCCGACCGGGGTCTCCACCTTGAGCGCGGTGGCCACTTCCTCGACCTCCCGGCCGGTGATCTGGGCGACCCGGTCGATGACGTCGTTGCTGGTGGCGATGCCTGTCTCGGCGGTCATGTTGACTGCCCGGTCGGCGCCACCGGCGGGCAGCGAGAACGGGTCGGTCACCACCGGCCGCACCACGACCACGGTCGTCGCGGTGTAGACGGCCGGAATGAAGACGAGGTAGGAGACGACCAGGAGCAGCAGCAGCCCCGTCGCGGCCAGCACGGTACGCCAGCGACGCAGCGGGATCCGCGCGAGATCTGCCACCCCGACAGGGCGTGGCCGGGCGACGTCGGTCGCGTCCATCAAACAGGTCCTCTTGGGTGCGGCGGGGGCTGTACGGGAGTGCCGGTGGTCGACCCACACTCGCGGACGGCCGTTCCTCCCATTGTCGTCGACTGGCGGCCTCAGGTCCCTCCCCCGGTCGCCCGGACGTCAGTCGGATCTCCTACGGACATCCGGCCGGCCCTCGTGGGGCCGGCCGGGTGTCGTCGTCGTGCCCGGTGCGCCGGGGCGCACCGGGGCGTGGTCAGGACGTGGCGTAGAACAGCGTCGGGCTGGACCAGTCCACATCGCGGGTTCCGCTGGCGATCCGCACCGCGGCGGCCCCGTCCACGGCCGTCCCGTCGAACGGCACCGTCCACAGGTCGCCTCGGCCGAGGAGCGGCTTGACACCGTAGACGATCTTGCCGTTCGCCCAGGTCAACCCACGCGCCTGCCCCCAGTTCACGCCCTGGCTGGGGACGGTGAACTCGGAGGCGCCGACGGTGTAGCCGTCCGGCTCCAGGTAGCGGTAGTACAGCGTGTTCTGGCCGGCCTTGGTGTAGTACATCCGACCGTTGAGGTAGAAAGCCCCGCTCATGGTGGCCGTGTTGTACCAGTCGTTGTAGCCGCTGCCGACCCAGGGGCCGCCCACCGTGCCGCCGGTGAACATCGAGATGTTCAGGTCACTGTTCTTCGACCAGTAGAGCTTGTTGTGCACGATGAACGCCGCGCCCGCGTCGACCATGTTCGGCTGGTCGACCACGGTCGGCGTGCCGAGCGTCGCGCCGCCGTCGAAGGGCAGCCGGGTGAGTTCGCCGTCCTCGTGCCCGAGGTAGAGGTAGCCGGGGGTGGTCTGCGGCGCGTTGACCGCCGGGGTGACCCGACCGCCGGCCAGCGGGAAGAGGGCCATCCGGCCGTGGTACTCGTTGCCGGTGCCGTCGTTGTCGAAGCCGGCGTGGATGCCGGTGCTGCCCCGCCACAGCTCCCAGACGATCGGGCCCCAGTTGGTGGTGCCCGCCGGTGCGCCGCTGCGCTGCGGGTTCCAGACCAGCGGCATGCCGTTGATCGGGTCGAGCGCGCCGTAGCCGTACCGGTCGATCGCGCCCGGACCGGCCGCGTCGTTGCCGTTGGAGTTGTTCAGCCAGCGGAAGTGCCCGCCGGCGTAGACCACGTTGTCGGCCACCTCGACCGAGGTCACCGAGTCGTGTCCGGTGTAGTTGACCCAGGTGCCGTCGATCGCGCTGCCCCGGGTCTCGGTCTCGAAGCGGGCGATCGTGTCGCAGTACGCCCCGGCCGCCCGGCCGCCGTCCGCGACGATCACGAAGTAGCTGCCGTCGTCGGAGAAGTCGACGTCCCGGGCGTAGAACGGGAAGCTCGCGCTGGAGCAGGGGTGCACGTAGCGCTGCGTGCTCCAGTCGGCGACCGCCGGGGTGCCGTCCAGCTCGACCATCACCACCTGGTTCCGGGACAGCCCGTTCACCAGGGTGAAGTTGCCGACCGCGACCAGCGTGCCGCCGTCCGGCGACACGTCCAGCCCCCAGACCAGCTCGCTGCTGGTCCGGGCCACCGACGCGTCGATCTGGAAGGTCGAGTCGATCGCGCCGGTGGTGGCGTTGAGCCGGGCCAGCAGCGAGTGCTCGGTGCCGTTGATCCAGTGGAAGGCGCCGGCGATGTAGAGGTCGTTGCCCCGGACGATGGTGCGCCGCACCTGACCGCCGTCACTGCGACCGACCCAGGAGGCCACCGTGGCGCCGGTGGCCGGGTCCAGGGCGACCAGGTTCTTCCGGGACACCCCGTTGACGTTCTTGAAGTTCCCGCCGACGATCAGCTTGCCGTCCGGGTTGACGGCGAGCGCGTGCACCGCGCCGTCCAGCACCGGCACGAACGAGGTCTTCAGCGCGCCGGTCGCCCGGTCGTACGCGAAGAGGTAGTTGCGCGTCGTCCAGCCGGCATCACCGGGGCTCTTGACCGAGGTGAAGCTGCCGCCCGCGTAGACCGTGTCACCGATCTCGGCGAACGCCTTGACGTCGCCGTTCTGGGCGTGCGGGGTGGTGTCGACCGGGTTCGGCGACGTGAGGGTGCTGGCCACCGGCGTGAAGTCGGCGGCCCCGACCGGAGTGGACACCAGCAGCGTGGTGACCAGGGCCGGAACGGAGAGCGCGGCGAGCCAGCGGACTGCGGCCCCGCTCCGTCCCGCTCGGATTGACGTTCTGCGTGACACTGGGCGGCCCCCAAGGAGTGAGTGAGACAGGCGTAGCTTGCTGCGCCGGTGACCGGCGCGCATCACCCGACCGGTCTGGCCGTTCGGTAACTCGGCCGTCGCGGACCGTGCGGGAATCAGGTCGGGTCCGTCCATCGGAACGGCGTCACCTCCTTCCGGGCGGTGACCGTCCACCGGGTCGCCAGGTGCAGGTCCGCCTCAGTGACCTCGTCGGCCTCGCGGGCCTGGACGAGTCCCCGGCGGTCCAGCTCCCGGGCCATCTCGAGCTGGTGGTCGTCGACGTGTTCGCCGTGGCACCGGCGACGGGGTACGTAGACGGCCCGCTGGCCGGCCCGCAGCGCGGTCAGCGCGGACCCGACCCCGGCGTGCGTGACCACCACGTCCGCCTCCCGCATCGCCTGCTGCATCTCGGCGAAGGGCACCTCCGGACGGGCGTCGACGGGCATCCGGGGAATCCGGGTCGGCCCGACCTGCCACAGCACCTCGGCCGACGGCGGCATGATCCGCACCAGCCGCTCCAGCAGCCGGGGGAACCCGTACGTCTGGGTGCCGAGGGTGACGACGACCCGGGAGACCGGCCGGGCGACGGACAACTCCCGGGGCACGTACGCGTCGAAGATCGAGCCGCCGTAGCGCCAGCGGCCGTCGGCCCAGGAGGGGTACTGGGTGTAGAGCCCCGTCCCCGGCAGGCGGGCGACCATGCGTCCGGTGAGCGAGGGTCCGGTGGTCCGGGTTGCGCTCTCGATGTACTGGCAGGCCATCCCGGACCGGAGGGCGGGCAGGAAGAACGAGGCCGCGACGCTCGCCCCCGTGCTGATCACCCGGCTGAACCGGCCGCCGCGCAGCACCCGCCGGGCGGCCATCAGGTCGCGTACCGCGCCGACCAGGTCCCGGCTGGCGGCCGGGGGCACGTGGATGACCTCCGCCCCGTCGAGCAGCGACCGGCTCTGTGGTGAGTCGAAGGTGACCCAGACGCAGTCGTCCCGTACGCCCAGCCGGGGCACGAGGTCGTGCAGTTCGGCGAGGTGACCGCCGGTGGAGGCGACGAGCAGCGTGGTCACGGGTGCCGGACCCGGCCGGTCGGCACCGCGCGGACGGTGCGGAGGTGGGGCAACGCCACGGGCGTCCTTCCTGGATGGTACGGACGGTCGGCCGGCTGGGACCGTCGGAACGAGGAGCGACGACACGACCACCGGCACGTCGGCGTCCGGCGCGGGGTCGGGTCCGGCCGGCGATGTGCCCACCGGGTCACGTCCGGGCCCCCACCCGGACGCTCCGGTGGCAGGCCGACACGGCGAACCACGACCGAGCGCTGAAACATTAGAGGAATACTCGCGATCCCGAAAGGGATCGATCTGATGATTGCCTACGATGTGGAGGGTTCGCGCGGTCGGCTTCCCGACAGTGCTACGGCAGCCGGGCGGCCAGCAGGTCCAGTAGCGCCGGATGCAGCTTCGGACTCCAGCCGCCACCACCGGCGGCGAGTTCGGCCGTCCGTAGCCAGAGTTCGATGAGATAAGCGTCACCCACCAGCCGGCGCCGGGGGGCGTCCAGCCCGAGAGCCGGCCCGTGCCGGTCGAGGAGGGTCCGCATCTGCTCGGCCGCCTCGGCCGCAGGCCGTCCGCCGAGGGACAGCGCGGTCTGGAAGCCCTGGTGGGCGAGGTCGAAGCCGACCGGCCGGTCGGTGCCGCCGTTCTCCCAGTCCCAGGCGATCAGGCGGCCCCGGTGGGTGCCCAGGTTCCACGGCACCCAGTCGCCGTGCCAGTCGCCGAACTCCAGGGCCACCTCGCCGTCCCGGGCGGCCAGCGCGGCCACGGCCGCCCGGATCGGACCGCCCGCCACCTCCGCGCGGGCGGCCAGGTCGGCCAGGAACGGCGAGCCACGCAGTGGGCGGTCCGGGTTGGGCGGGCCACCGCGCCGGGCCACCGCCAGCATCGCGGTGAGCCGGGGTTCCTCCGGTCGGCGCAGGCCACGCACCCCGGCAGGCATCGGCTCGACCACGGTCACCGCGAGATCACCCCAGCTCACCTCGCCCAGCAGCCGGGGCGCGTCGGGCAGGTCGCCGCCGTCGCGAGGCAGGCCGCGTAGGGCATCCGCCTCGGCCCGGACCATGGCGCGGGTCGCGTCGTTCCAGCCGATCTTCGCGTACCCCCGGGGGCGGCCCCGGTCGTCGAAGAGTTGGAGGGTCGGCTTGTGGTGCGGGTCGGGCGGGCGGATGCCGATGGCGGCGTGCAGCCGGCCGCCGAGCGCGGCGGCCAGGTGGTCGACGAGGAGCACCTCGGCCGGTTCCACCCCGGCCGGCACGGCGACGGTCAGCACCGGCATGCCGGCCGCCCCGGTGGCCCCCACTCCCGCCAGCAGGCCGACCGCGAGCCGGTTGAGCCGCACCCGGGGCGGTCTCAGGGCGTTGTACGCCCACGTCGAGGCCGCGCCGACCCGCCGCGAGGCCAGCGGCAGGAGGAACCGGGCGCGCTCCACCGACGGCACCACCGCGTACCGGACGGTCGTCGCCCCGGCCGCGTCCCGCTGGGTGGCGGCGGACTGCTCCCGGGAGACCGACAACCGCAGGCGCGGGTCGGGGAAGACCGCCCGGGTCACCCAGCCGATGCCGTCCTGCCGCTCCCGGGGGTCGCCGTCCCGCCGCTGCGCCACCGTGCCGCCCCCTGTCCGCGCCCGCCCCACGCCGACGCCTGCGCCGACACCATAGGGGACGGTCGCCGCCGCCCCGCACCGGGCGGCCAGTGCGGGCCGGGTGCAGGCCGGGTACGGGTGTGTACGGCCCCTAGCGCTGCCAGACCCGGATGTAGTCGACGCGGAAGTCGGCCGGGAAGACCGTCCCGGCGTCCGGGTCGCCGAGCCAGCCGCCGACCTGGAAGTTCAACCGCAGGTTGTACGGCTTGTGGAACACCTCGTCGAACCAGGGCGTGGTGGCGCGGTTGCGTTCGTAGACCTTGCGGCCGTCGATGTACCAGCGGATCGCGTCCGGCTCCCACTCCGTGGTGTACGTGTGGAACCCGTCGCCCGGGTGGCCGTCGTTCGGGAAGGTCCACCGCTGGTCCTGCTTGACCGGAGTGTAGTCGTAGAAGATCGCCTGGGTGGCGGACCGGTAGTACTGGTTGCCGCCGGGCAGCTCCACCACGTCGATCTCGCCCCGGCCGCCGTCCTCCGGGCGCAGCCAGAACGCCGGCCAGAGCCCCCGGGAGTCGTACGGGCCGTTCGGCGACTCGGCCCGCATCTCGAACCGGCCGTACGTCCAGGAGTGCCGACCGATCGTGTCCAGGTAGCTCTGGGTGTAGTGCCGGGTCTGCGAGCCGCACTGGGTGGTCTGGCGCAGCGCGCGCAGGGTCAGCACGCCGTCCGCGACGAAGGTGTTCTGTGGACTGTTCGTGTTGCAGCCCTTGTCGATGTCCCGCGCCTCACCGGTGCGCAGGTTCCACTTGGCATAGTCGACCGACCGGCCGTTGAACTCGTCGTTCCAGACCAGCCGCCAGCCGGGCACCTGGCCGGGCGCGGTCCGGGTCGGGCTCGGCGTGGGTCGGCTCGGGCTGACCGACGGACTGGGCTTCGCCGTGGTCGGCGCCGGGGTCGGTCGGGCGGTCGTCCGGCTCGGGGACGGCTCCGGGGCGGCCGTCGTCCGCGACGGTGTGGGGGCTGCTCCCCCGCCGTCCCGGTAGGTCAGGACGAGCTGGGGACGCAACTCCGGGCGGGAGTTGTCCCGGGACGCCCAGTAGATCCGGGTGTGGTGACTCTGCTGGGTCAGCGCGAAGGTGTAGGAGCCGTTACCGGTGACCGCCCGGCTGACGTCCCACTCGTTGTGCCCCTTGCCGACCTCGTTGACACCGTCCAGGGCCGGGCCGAGGGAGGGCCGCTCGGTCCAGTCGCCGCCGAAGTTCGCCGCGCCGACGGCGAAGTGGGCGAACACCCGGGCTGTGAAGGGCTGCCAGGCGTGCACCCGCAGGACCGCCCGGACGTCCCGGGCGTTGGCGGGCAGCGCGGTCACGTCGAACTGCAACAACGCGTCCCGCCGGCCGTTCGGGTTGCGGTCGCAGAGCCGGGGGCAACTGGACAGCGTCGTCTTGACGCTGGTGTCCCCGTCA
The DNA here is from genome assembly GCF_900090325.1 of Micromonospora pallida. Lineage (NCBI taxonomy): Bacteria > Bacillati > Actinomycetota > Actinomycetes > Micromonosporales > Micromonosporaceae > Micromonospora > Micromonospora pallida. The sequence goes on from NZ_FMHW01000002.1 coordinate 4,751,647, forward strand.
TGGACCACCTGGGTCGCGGTGGTGTCCGCGACCGCGCCCATCGTGACCGAGGTGTCGTCGTCGGCGAAGAGCGGCAGCACGGACAGGGTCAGCAGGGCCGTGGTCCCCGCCGCCACCAGGGCGATCGCTGAACCTCGTCGTAACATCGGACTCCCCGGGACAGGTCGAACTCGGGCTGTCGATGACAAAAAGTAGCTGCACGCTAACCAGGTAGCTGGGATTTAACCAGCGCCGAACCGCAACTTCACCCTCTGCTAAGACTCGCCCCCGACTGCGAGCGTCGCTCCGCTGCTTCTGCCGGGTGGCGTCCCATGCTATTCGACCGTGCCACCCGGCAGGACGTCGTGCAGAGCAGGGGTCACGTCGACCTGCTGCGCGAACGGATCGACGGCTGCATCGGCCAGTAGGCGTCGACCGCTTCTACCCGGTCGGCGTTCCCGCGTTCCCGCCTCCTCGTTGGTCTGGATCATCCGCTCACGCTATGCCCGGTCTGATTGTGCTCTGATCGGCGGAGGTCCTCAGTCACCTCTGCGGCCACCTGCTCCGGCTCGGCCAGGCAGCGCCATGCTGGTACTCGACGAACAGGCATGACGCCACCAGTGATGTCGAGACGCGCAAGCGCCTTACGCAGTTCCCGACCATCGGAATCGCCTGCCGGATCGTCGATGACCATGGCCAGCTCGACATTCGCGCTGCGCACCACGAGGTCGACCATCCGTCCGGCTACGGGGACGTCACGGCGGACGACGAGACCGGTGCTGCGAAGGGCACGGTGCAACAGGTCAGCTGGCCCCGTAGTGGCGTCAGGCGCAGCACGAGCGACATCGCTGCCGCGGGCCAGAGCGGTGAGCAACCCGCGTTGACCAGACCACCATGATTGGTCACCTACCACGACAAGCTGGGATCGGGCCCGAGTGATGGCAACATTCCACAGGTTGGTCTGATGGGCGAGCCAGCCTCGGGTGCGATCCGGAATCCCGTGCGCCCCAACTGGCGAGACGACCATGATGTCCCGTTCGCTTCCCTGGAATTTGTGAATGGTCGCGCAGAGAAGGTTGTCGGTCAGGCCGGCGCTGCTCAGGGCCGCAGCCAGGCGACGCTGGTGCGCGGCAAGCGGCGTGACCACCCCGATCGAGACATCAGGATAGGTCGCCCGCAGGCGCGCCACCTCGGCGACAACCTCATCGATCTCCACCTGGTTCAGCCCGGAACCGGTGGTCCCAGGGTTGAACCTTCCGGGGACGTTGTGCCAGCGCACCGCCGGCTCGGCCGGGGCGGCCAGCCGGGCCGGATCGGTCAGCACGGTGAGCCGACTCTGGTAGACCTCCCGGTTCGGTGCCTCGACGATGTCCGGGTGGCATCGATAGTGCTCATCCAGGAGATACGTCGCGCCCGCCGCGGCGGCAAACGCATCGTACGCGGAGTGGCCGGTGTAGGTCAGTCGTCGTGGCGTCAACCATCCGGTGCTCAGGTCGGCCCGGGCCCGTTCGGCGACGTCGTCAGCCTCGGGCAGGTCCACGACGGGCGGGAGCTGACGTGGGTCGCCGATGATCAGTGCGCGCTTGGCGCGGTAGAGCATGGGCAGGATCGCGGGAATGGTGCACTGCGCAGCCTCGTCGATCACCACAAGGTCATACAGGGCGGGGCTTCTGCGCAGCCGCCGGGCAGACAGTGCGGTCACCGCCCAGCCGGGCAGCACCTGCAGCAGTTCGGGGAAGTAGGACCAGCTGTCCGACTGGGACTTGGCCATCTCGTCGGCCCTGTCCTGCAGGATGCGTGCTCCCGCAGCCACCCGGCGGGCGATCTGTACGCGCAGCAGTTCGACGCTGCGGGCGGGGCGTTCGGTGCCGATCAGGGCGACCAGTCTGCGCCAGGTGACGTCGGCATCGGGCAGTTCGGCGAGGCGCTGCCGCCGTTCCCGCCAGCGCAGCTCGATCACCGCCCGCCCGGCCAGCGCCTCAATGGCGTCCCGGTCGATCAGCCGGTACGACCGCAGCCGCCACCGGTACCACCACCCGAACCACCTGCTGGCGAGGGCTCGGTCGGTCAGATGGACGAGCCGGGCCAGATTGACGTCGTCGTCTGGCAGCGCAACCGCGTCTGCACCCGAGTCGGAGTTGCGCTCCATGGCCAGGTCAGCGAGATCGCGTTCAATCAGACGCCGCTGGTTCAGCGTCTCACGGAGGGCGCCAGCTTCGTCAGCCAGCAGGCGCAACTCGTGCAGGACCGTGCGGTCGTCCGGCATCATCCGCTGCTCTGCTGCCGGATACGCCGCAAGAATGTCGGCAAGATGTTTGGGTTCCTGCTGCCGGTGCTCCTTGTTGCCGGTCCGCAGCAGCAGGCCCGGACCGATCAGGTCGGTGACCCGGCCGAGCACGGAGTCGACGGCCTGGTTGCTGGTGGAACCGATCAGCACGCTCTCACCGGCGGCGGTGGCGGTGGCCAACAGGGCGGTGACCAGTTGGCTCTTACCGGTGCCCGGCGGCCCCTGGGCGACGGTCAACGGTTGTGACATCGCCGCTTGGATGATCTCTTCCTGTGCTTCGTTCGCCGCGCTCAGCGCCACTGTCACGACCGGCTTCGCAGGTGCCTCGTCCGGACGGAGCGCCAGCGCGCCCAGCGCGGTCCGTTCGATGAGCTTCGGATTCTTGATCATCCCCCGCAGGTCATCGATGAGCTGCCGCTGTGGCGATTCGGTCGCGTCGACGGCATAGAGGATGGCCGCGTTCTGTGCCCCGTTCAACCGTCCCAGCTGGATAACTCCGGCGAGCATCGCCGGATCGAGTTCAACCACCGGATTCAGCCCGAACGTCTTCATGAGCAGATCGACGGTGGCGGCGAGGGCGACGAGATCACCCGCCACGAAGACCTGCTCGACGCGTTGCAGCAGTTCGTCGGTCTCCGCCTCAGAGAGCTGGAACAGGTCGACGAGGGCCGGGCTGGGACGGGGTGGGAAGGAGGGGTGCAGGACGTCGTCCGTGCCGACCGTGACGTCACAGACCAGTAGCGGAGCCAGCCGTGGTGCCTGCTGCCGACCGGGACGGACGGCGACGACCGGATAGCCGTACTGCAGTTCCCGGCCATCGGCTCGGGCTCGCGCGGCGAGTTTGGCAGCCGTACCGCTGAGCCGAACGGGCGTTTCCGAGGTAAAGACGGCCTCCGGCCCGGGCGGAGCCGCCACGTACGTGTTGGTTGCCCGGGGATCGATGAACGACTGCAGCACCGTCGACCGCTGCATGCACCTGACGTAGTAGGTCACCAGGCGACGCCACTGGTCCGCGTCGAACGGTGCCTCGTCCGCCGCGCTCGCTGTGGCGGTTACGGTCTGCTCCGCGGCAGCGACCGAACCCGGTATCGCCACCAGTCGGATGGGCTCGGTGATTCCCTCGCTCGACTCGACGGGCCGGTGCTGACGGCGTCGGGCCATCTCGGTCGGAACGTACCGGGAGAGGTCGTTGGTGGTGATCCAGCCGTCGTCCGACGTCCCCCCGGCCGCACCGGACAGACCGGTCAGGAGCACCTCGGTGAAGACCGATGGCCGGTCTTCCCCCTGCGTCTTGGACGCCTTCATGTGGTTGCTGGAGGTGAGGATGAAGGTGCCGCGTTCACGCTTGGTGCGCCGCGGCTCCTCGCGCGCACCGCCACGGAAACGGTGTCTGGCCGTGAACGCCCCGGAGAAGCAGCAGTCGAACAGAACCACCTTCTGGCTGGCCTTCGTGTGGTTGAGCAGATGACGCAGGGCACCGTCGACGTCGAAGGCGGTCGCGTGCAACTGCCCGCACACGGTGTCGGTCGCAGCCAGGAACAGTGACTGTCCGTCGCCGTGCAGTACGCCATGACCGGAGTAGTAGAGCAGGGCCAGGTCGCTGGTGGTCCGCGCGCTGTAGAACTCCTCGACGACCTGACGCAGATGCGCAGCCGGCAGGTCCAGCTCGGTGCGAACGGAGTCGAACTGGCCGGCAGCGTCCAACAATGCCTTGAGCTGCGCCACGTCCTGTCGTACCGCGGGAAGAGGCTGAAGCTCGCGCTCGACGTGGCAGATTGCCGTTCCGAGCAGCAGGGCGTGCCGCCCCATCAGCGACGGGATCCTTCGATCGCTGCCTGCACCGTCCTGATCAGTTCGTCGGTCTGGCTGCGCGTGGGTCGGTCGATGATGAGCTCGATATCGCCGACCCGCAGGTGCGCCCGGCGACCGGTGTGGCGTTGCAGGAAGGCCAGGACCACGTCGACCAGAGCCTGCACGTACCCGGGCTCGGCGCCCGCCAGTACGGTCACCACGCCGAGCGCCAACTCTCCGACGCCCTTGGCATCCGGGTCGGTGACGGGCTGCTCGACGCGCTCCACCTCACCAACCTCGCGGAGGTCGTCCGCCAGTTCATCGGTCAGCTGGCCAAGGACGAACTCGTCGTCGTCGGCCACCGGCGTGAAGTCGACCTGGATTCGGACGTGAGACACGCAACCTCCTCGATGTGCGGCGTTGGCAAGGCTACGGAGGCCGCCGGGCGAGTGGCCCCATCTGTCAGCTTCCCGATCGTTGTCCAATATGGATCAGATATTCCAACACGGAGTGGTCGTCTCTCTGATGTGGAGGGTCGCCGGGCCAGACTCCGCACCTGGTCACGCTGGTCGAAGTGGAAGACGACGCCCCTGACCGGTCAGATCAGGCCCTCGCGGACGGCGTACGCGACCGCGTGGGTTCGGTTGCGGAGCTGGAAGCGGGTGGTGATGTCGTGCAGCACGTTCTTCACGGTCCGCTCCGAGTAGCTGAGCCGGGTGGCCACCTCCCGGGTGTCCATCCCGTCGGCGACCAGCCGGAGCACCTGGCTTTCCCGGTGCGACAGTCCGTTGACGTCGATGCCGCGCGGGGCGAGCACCGTCTGCTGCAACCGGGTCACCTGCTTGACCAGCCGTCCGAGCACGTCCGGCGGCATCGCGGCGCCGCCGGAGGCGGTGCTGACGACGAGCTGCGCCAGCCGGTGGCTGGTCGCCTCGGCCCGCGAGGCGAGGGCGCGTACGCCCAGCTCCACGGCGGGGATCAGGGCCGTGTCGGACTCGACGGTGGCGACCAGCACGAACCGCCGGCAGCCCAACCGGCGGACGGCCCGGAGCAGGTCCAGCGCGTCCTGGTCGAGCGTGTCGGCGGCGACCACGCCGACGGTCTCGGCGGTGATCCGGTCCTCGACGACCTCGATCTCCATCCGCCCGCGCAGCGCGGCGGTGATACCGGCGGTGGAGATCGGGTCGGGGGTACGGATGTATGCCTGCGTACGACCGGTCATGACAGTTCCTTACCTGTGGTGTCGAACGGGCTTCGGGGTACGGCGTCCCCGGTCGCCGGGTTGCGGCCGGCCGTCGGGTCGCCGAAGCGTTGAGATCACGGGTGGCGGGCGGGACCAGCAGGCTGTGGTGGTCCGACCCGGCCTCAAACGGTAGAGAATTCGGGGGCTCGGACACTGGCGGCGTACTGGACGCGGCCCCATCGACCGCCCTTCCCGATCACACCCGCGTCGAGCTGGGTGGTTGCCCGTACGGGCAACGGGGTGCCGGACGGGCACCGGCAGAAACCGGCAGAAGCGTTGCCCGGCCGGACCGTCCACCGTGCGCGGTCGGACCGCTCACACTCCACTGTCGCTGCCGGTCCCGGTAGAGGATCATGGTCAACTGACCGGCAGAACCGGCGGAGCACCTGCCCCGGCGACGGCCGGTGAGTCACGGGGGTCCAGACAGGGGAGCCGGGTTGATGGCGGACAACGGCGCTGAGTTGCGGATCCGGCGGTTGCGCGCCGGGTTGACCCAGGAGCAGTTGGCCCGCCGCGCGGGGATCAGCGTCCGGGCGGTGCGGGACATCGAACAGGGCCGGGTACGCTCGCCCCGCCCGGAGTCGCTGCGCCGGATCACCGAGGCCATCGGGACGCCCGATTCGGAGCCGCCGGTCCCGGAGCCGCCCGACCGGGCCGGGGCGCTGGCGATCGGGGTACTCGGTCCGCTGAGTCTGCGGGTCGGCGCGGAGCCGGTGGCCCTGGGCTCGGGTCGGCAGCGGATGCTGCTCGGGCTGCTCGCCCTGCATCCGGACACGACCGTCTCCCGGCAGGAGATCGTCGACGTCCTGTGGGGGCACGACCCGCCGGACAGTTGCCTGAACCTGGTGCACACCTACGTGGCCCGACTACGCCGGGCACTCACCCAGCCCTCCAGCGGCAGCGGCAGCGGCAGCGGCAGCGGCAGCGGCAGTACGACGATCGTCCACACCGGCGGCGGCTACCAGCTACGGGTCGGTCCCGGTCAGCTCGACCTGTCCCGGTTCACCGCCCTGATCGGTCGGGCCGAGGGCAGTGTCGCTGGCGACCTGCCGAGCCTGGACCGGCTGGCCGAGGCGCTGGCCCTGTGGCGGGGGCCGGTGCTGACCGACCTCGGCCCCGGGCTGGCCCAGCACCCGACCGCCGCCGCCCTGAACCGCCGTCGGATCGCCACCGCCGTCACGTACGCGACCCTCGCCGTCGAGCTGGGGCTGCCCGACCGGGCGGTCCGCGAACTCAGCGCGGTGGCCAGCCACGAACCGTTGCACGAGCAGGTGCACGCCCGGCTGATGCTCGCCCTCGCCGCCTGCGGTCAGCAGGCCCGGGCGCTGGCCCTGCACCGGAAGCTGCGGGACCGGCTCGCCGACCAGCTCGGCGTCGAGCCCGGACCAGAACTGCGCGAGGCGCAGCTCCGCATCCTGCGTCAGGACCTGCCGGTGATCGCGGCGCGGACCGCGCCGGCCGCCCCCGCCCCGGCTCGTCCGGCCGAGCCGCCCCGGGTGCCCGACCATCGGCCGCCGGCCCAACTGCCGACCGACGTCGCCCACTTCACCGGCCGGAGCAGCCAGATGGCCGCGCTGGACGCCCTGCTGGACGCGTCGACCGGAAGCAGTGGACCGGTCGTCGTCGCCACGCTCACCGGCATGGCCGGGGTGGGCAAGACCGCCCTGGCGGTGCACTGGGCCCACCGGGTACGGCGGCATTTCCCGGACGGGCAGCTCTACGTCAACCTGCGGGGTTACTCGACGGCCAGCCCGGTCCGCGAGGGCGAGGCGCTGGCCGGATTCCTGCACGCGCTGGGCGTGCCGGCCGAGCAGATACCGGTCGACCCCGGCCAGGCCGCCGCGATGTTCCGTACCCTGCTCGACGGCCGTCGGATGCTGCTGCTGCTCGACAACGCGGCCACCGCCGACCAGGTACGGCCACTGCTGCCCGGCACCCCCGGCTGCCTGGCGCTGGTCACCAGCCGGGACCGGCTCAGCGGGCTGGTCGCGGTCGACGGCGCGCGCCGGATCGCCCTCGACGTGCTCACCGGGGCCGAAGCCAGCGACCTGCTCACCCGGATCATCCCGGCCGACCAGGTGGCCGCCAATCCCGCCGAGATCGCCGAACTGGCCGAGGTGTGCGCCCGGTTGCCGCTCGCGCTGCGGATCGCCGCCGCCGACCTCACCGACCATCCGGGGCGGCCGATCAGCGCCCACACCGCCCGGCTCAGCGCGGGCAACCAGCTCGCCGGGCTGCGAGTCGAGGGGGACGACCAGGCCGCCGTCCGGGCAGCCTTCGACCTGTCGTACGCGGCGTTGCCCGCCTCGACCCGCCGGCTGTTCCGGCTGCTCGGGCCGACGCCCGGGCGGACGTGACGGTGCCGGCCGCCGCCGCTGTCGCCGCGGTCGACGAGGCCACGGCCGCGCGGGAGCTGGACCGGCTCGCCGCCGCGCACCTGGTGCAGCAGCCGCGCACCGGCCGGTACACCTTCCACGACCTGCTGCGGATCTACGCCGTGGAGCGGGCCACCGCCGAGGATCCGGCACCGGAGTTGAGTGCGGCGACCCGACGTCTCTACGCCTGGTGCCGGCGACGCACCGAGGCCGCCGCAGCGGCGACCTACCCGCAGATGGTGCGCCTGCCGTCGACCGGGGACCTCGGCACCGACGACGCGGCAGGGTTCGCCAGCGCGGGCAAGGCGGTGGGGTTCGGCTCGGCCGACGACGCAGCAGGGTTCGGCTCAGCCGACGACGCGGCGGGGTTCGCCTCGGCCGGCGAGGCGATGGCCTGGCTGGAGGCGGAACGCACCAACCTGGTCCGGGTCGTCGCGCACGCCGCCGAACACGCGGACCCGGCCGCCTGGCGGATCCCCGACGCGCTGCGCGGGTACTACCAGTTCCGCCCGCACAGCGACGGTTTCCTGGCGGCAGCCCACGCGCTGCGGGCCGCGCAGGCCGCCGGGGACGAGGCGGGCGAAGCCGCGAGCCGGCTGGGACTGGCCAGCCTGCACCTGCGCCGCAGCGAGTACCGGGTGGGCCTGGAGCACGCGACGGCGATGATCGACGCGGCGACCCGGGCGGACTGGCCGGAGGGACTGGCGGCGGCGTACGGCACCTGCGGGTTAATGCACCTGCGGGCCGGACGGCTGGCCGACGCGGCGGAGCTGACCCGGCGGGCGGTGGAGATCCACGAGCGGCTCGGCGGAGCCGAACGGCTGAGCACCAGTCTCGGCAACCTCGGGGTGATCTACCGCGACATGGGCCGGCTACGCGAGGCCGAGGAGGTCTTCCGGCAGGGGCTGGCGCTGACCCGGCGCACCGGAATGCGGATGAACACGGGGATCAGCCTGAGCAATCTCGGGGACGTCGAGCACGCCCTCGGCCGGTACGACGACGCCCTGGCCCACCTCGGCGAGGCGCTGGAGGTGAGCCGGGAGACCGGTTACCGGCCGACGGAGGTGGAGAGCCTGCGGCGGCTGGCCGCGCTGCACGTACACGCGGACGACCTGACCCGGGCGGTCGAACTGGCCGAGTCCGCGCTGGCCCTGGCCGAGCTGGTCGGCGACCCGTCCCAGCAGGCCGCCGCCCGCAACGTGCTGGGCACCGTGCACCTGCGGCGGGGGGACGGCGACGCCGCGGTGGCGGAGCACCGGCGGGCGCTGGCGCTGGCCCGGGCCGCCGGCGCCCACGGTGAGCAGGCCGAGTCCCTGATCGGGCTGGCCGAGGTGCACCGGCGGACCGATCCGGTCGAGGCGCTCGCCGTGGCGGGGCAGGCGTGGGAGGTGGCCCGAACCGCCGGATACCGGGTCTGGATGGGCCATGCCCTGGTCACCAGGGCCGAGGCGCTGAGCGTCCGGGATCCGGTGGCGGCGGCACGGACGGCGCGCGACGCGCTGGCGACGCACCGGCAGACCGGTCACTTCCTCGGCCGGTTACGCAGTCTGCGGCTGCTCGCCGGGATCGGCCCGGCCGCCGGCCTCACCGCCGTCGAGCAGGCGACATATCGGCGGGAGGCCGACCGGATCGACGACCTCGGCCGGTGGCGGACCGCCGGCCGACCGCCCGGCATCGGGTGACGCGGGGCGGCCGGCGCGGGACCGGACCGGCGGATCCGGCCGGTGGCGGGCCGGGACCGTCTGTCAGACCAGGTCGAACTCGCGGGCCAGGTACTGGAACTTCTCGACGGTGAGCACGGTGGCCAGGATCTGCTCGTCCTCCGTCGAGAGGTCGTCCGCCTCGTCGTCGAGCACCTTGGCGAGGACCTGCCGGGCGGCATCCGGGTCGACGTGGCTCAGCGGCTCCTGCTGGGCGAGGTCCGGCTGGTCGCCGGTCCCGGTCTCCGGGTCGACCACCGGGTCGTACTCCGCCTCGGGGTGCTGACCGACGGACGGGTCATGGCCGTTGCCGTGATCCTGCTGCGTCCACTGGTCCTGCCCGGTGGTCCACTGGTCCGGCTCGACCCACTGGCCCTGTTCGTCGTAAAACTGCTCGTCGTAGGACTGCTCGTCGTAGGACTGCTCGTCGGCCTCCGGGTCCTGGTGGGCGGCGGCGGTCGTCCAGGTCTGCACCACCGAGTCGATCACGCGGGCCATGTCCGTCGCCGGCTCGTCCAACTCGTCGACGGCGAAGATCTCGACCGGCGGCAGCGAGCTGGTGTACTGGTAGACGGCGTCGTAGAAGTCAGCCAGCCACTCGTTGTTCTGGTACCAGTTCGGGTCGCCCCAGTTCTCGCCGAGCAGGCTGGGCAACAGCTCCCAACTCGTCTCCGGCTGCTCGGCGAGGATCCGGGCGGCGCTCACCGCCGTCCAGTTCAGGTAGTAGTGCGCCTCCTCCAGGCCGGCTGGTCCGGTGGGGTCGAAGGTCTCCGGGTAGTTGCTCATCTCGGCTGCTCCCCTGTCAGGCCGTCACGGTGAAGTACTTGTTGCTGTCCTCGTCGAGCAGGCGCAGCACCGGGTTGCCGGACTGGTCGACGCCGAGCCGGAAGTTGCCGGTGTTGTCGTGGGACTGGGACTTGCCCACCACACCCGCGTGCTGGGCCCGCCAGCTGATCTTGACCTGGGCCCCGACCTGACCGTTGACCTCCTCGACCCGCGCGCCGAACCGCAGCGTCGACGTCTCGTGGAACCGGTTCTTGATCGCCTTGATGTCGTACTTGGTGCCGTCCTCGCCGACCACGAGCGGATCCCCCGCGACGGTGTCCAGCACGGTGAGCGACACGTCCCGGAAGCTGGCGTACCGGACGCCGTTCTGTTGGACGACCTGGCGGTGGCCGCGCTGGTCGGGATCGGTGAAGTAGTGCACCAGGGTGTAGCGGAGCAGCAACAACACCCTGATCTTGGTGCGGACCTGGCTGCCCAGCACGGCGCCGTTGCGGATGTACTCCAGCCGCATCGCCCCCTGGCGGCCGTTCTGGCCCGCCCGGGCCACCACACCGTTGGCGGCGGCGCTGTCGACGGTGAGCGTGTCCGGGCCGTCGAGCTGGTCGAACCCGATCACCCGCAGGCTGTCGTGCTCGTGGGCGGCGAGCGCGTTCGCGGCCTGCCAGGGACTCCGGGTGATCTGGGTGGCGGTGAGCAGGGACACCCGGCCGGGGGCCGGGGCGTTCGCCGCGCCGATCAGGCTCGGCCGGTTGTGCACCCGTCCACTCAGCGGCGTGATGCGGAAGTGCTTCTCGGTCCGTCCCTCGCCGGGGGCGATCTCCAGCAGGCCGTTGCTGTGCACCAGGAACGCGCCGACGTCGTTGTGGTTCAGCGCGAGCGTGGCCCCCATGACGGTCTTGGCCTGGTGCTGGACCCGGTAGTTGATCCGGAAGTGCGGCAGCCCGCCGGTCACCGGCGTGACGTCGAAGGCGAGGCTGCCGACCTCGTTGAACTTGTTGAACGGGTTCCGGCCCCGGCCGGTGGCCATCAGCGAGATGCTCAGTCCCGAGATGCCCCACATCGGGTAGTCGGCGAGCGCGTTCAGGTGGCGGTCCTTCAGGTCCTGGCCGGCCTTCGGCACGTAGTCGAAGGTGGTGAACCGCACCAGCAGTTCCACACAGACCCGCTTCCGGTCGGTCACGCCGACCTTGCCCCGGCGCAGGTAGCGCAGCCAGTACACGTGCTCCACGGACTGGCTGCCCCGGACCATGACGACCTGCTTCTCCCCGAGCGGGTTCGGCGACGCCAGCATGTCCAGCGGCATCTCCTTCTCGAAGCGGGCGTCGTTGAAGCCGGTGACCTGGAACAGACCTTCGGTCAGACCGCGTGCCTGCCCGGTGATGAATCCGGTCAGGCCGGCGGTGGTGTTCAGTACGATGGCTGCTTCTGCCACGGACGTACCTCCGTCTCAGGTGGACCGCCGGACGGATGGCCGACGGTGGTGGTCGAGGTAGTGGCGCGGCGGACCGCGCCACCGGGATGTGATGGCCCAGCGAGCCGCGCCACCGGGGAGCGGTGTCACTCCCGGGCGAAGAACTCGAGTTCGCTGACGGCCACGTCGGTGCCCTTCTCCGCTCGGTACACGTCGGTGACCTGGATCTGCACGCTGGTGACCCCCTTGGCGGCGGTCAGCGTGAGGGTCTGCGGCTCGCCGGTGTCCTGCACGGTCAGCGTGTCCGAGCGGTTGGTGGACCAGACCAGGTGCAACTTCGCCGGCCGGTGCGAGGCGGTGTAGTCCTCCGCCGTACCGGCGATGACGATGAGCCGTTCCAGGTCGACCTCGGCCCCGAAGCGCAGGGTCACCGTGGGCGGCCGTTCGGCGTTCCAGCGGACCTGCCAGTGCGTGTTGCGGTACTGATCGACGGTGAGGTCCGGCCCGTGCTCGGAGACCGACGCGCTCCCCGTCACCTCCACCGGCCGGGCCGCCACGAACCGGGGGTTGAGCTTCCGGTCGACCCAGGCACGGGCGTCCCGCACCGGCGGCATGACCACCGCGTTCACCCGTTCCCGCAGCGGCGGATAGATCAGGTACGCAATGCCGAGCGCGAAGAGCAGCATCGCGGCGACCGCGTTCGCCCGCTGGTAGACGCGGTGGAGCACGCCGACGGCACCACCGCCCGAGCCCCCGCCTGGGGTGCCCGGACGGGTGCCCGCCGCGGTGACCTTCGGGCCGCGCCGGGGCAGCAGCCGTTGCCACCACCGACGGCGGACCACCTCGGCGGTACGCAGCGAGTCGCCGCAGCGGCTACAGAACCGGCGGGTCGGCGGGTTGCCCTCGCCGCACTCGCCGCAGATCAGATCACCCGGTTCCAGCCGGCGGGTCGGAGCGCGTCGGCCGGTGGTGGTGGTCCGGGGCCGGACCGGCTGGGGCGTCACCTCCTCCGGTTCGGAGCCGACCGGGGAACCGGCGCGGGGCCGCCCGGAGGTCCGCCCTGCGGTCGTCCGCCCGGCCGGGCTGGCCGGGTCCGCGCCGGTCGCTACCAGAGGGCTGGTGTGCGGTGCGGCGAGCGCACGCCGGGGCCGCATGGACTCCGACGGCTCCTCGTCCGGACCGTCGGTTCGGTCCGTCGCGTCGGTCGGTTTCGACCCGACGGCGGTGACCTCGACCGCGTCGTCCAGCTCGTGCTCCGGATCCGCGCCGACCAACTCGGCGTCGCTGCCGGACTCCCGGTCGTTCCCGGGCTCGCCGGGTGCCGGACGCGTCGGACCGGGCGGCGGGCCGTCGGGCACGCCGAGCCGGGCGCCGGCGGGACGTTCGACCGGTCGGGGCAGCCGCGCGTTCGCCACTCCCGGTGGCGGTGGGGGCAGGCGGCGCGGCGGCGCACCCACACCCGGCGGCTTCGGGCCCGGCGCGTCGGCCAGCCCGAGCGGACCGGAGCGGAGCCCGGGGGCCGCCCCACCGCCGGTGCCGGGCGGGCCAGGGCGAACTCCCGGTACGCCCGCGCCGCCGGTGCCCGGCGGGCCGGGACGGACGGTCGGGGCAGCCGGGCCAGCGGTGCCCGGCGTAGCCGGACGAACGCCCGGCGGACCGGGGCGGCGTGGGGCCGCCGAGGCAGTGCCGGGCGGGCCGGGACGCACCCCCGGAGACGATCCCGGCCCGCTGCTTCCCGGCGGACCGGGACGGGACACCCCGGGCGGACCGGGACGAGACGCACCCGGCGGGCCAGAGCGGGACACCCCGGGCGGACCGGTACGGGGACCGGGCGGCGATCCCGGGCGGCCGGTGCCGGGTGGACCCGGTCGGGCCCCACCGGGTCCACCCGGCACCCCGGGGGGACCACCCAACCCCGGGCGGGCTCCCGCCCCTCGCGTGGACCCGTCCGAGACCCGGACCACGCCCTGGTCGACCGGGGAACCGCCCGGGGCCGGCGCGATCACCCCGGCGATGCGTTGCAGCAGGGTCGGACGCAGACGGTGCTCCGGCTCGGGCTCCGGCTCGGGCGCCTCGGTGATCTTCGGCGTGGTCTTCTCGCCGGTCCACTCCAGGAAACTCCCACAGGAACCGCAGAAGGTGTCCGCGTCACCGTTGTGATTGCCGCACTCACGACAGACGATCACGGCCGAGCACCTCCAGGGTCGTCGCGACGTGGGCCGGCACGGCCGCGCGGATCAGCTCCGCCAGGGCGTACCGGGCGACCCGGTCGGGTTCGGCCACCCGGACGCGGACGTGCAGCCGGGGCGGCGGGACCGGCCCGGTGTCCGGTCGCGGGTGGGTCGACCAGGAGACCTCGGCCGAGTCCACGATCTCCACCTCGCCGTCGGTGGCCAGTTCCAGCAGCATCCGGAGCCCGCTCACGGTGCCGCGGAGCCGGTGCGCGGTGGCTGCGGCGGCGACCATCGCGCGCTGCCGTTCCACCGGCCAGTTCTCGTCCAGGTGCGCGCCGACCCACTCGCCGAGCCAGAGCAGAAAGTCCGGCGGCGTCAACCAGGGATCGAGGTACGCCTCGAGGCAGTCCAGGGTGGACACCACCGGGGCGAGCACCTCGTCCAGGCCCTCGGTCCAGCGGACCAGCAGGTCGTCCTCCTGCAACAGGGCGGGCAGGAACCCGGCGACCGGGTACGGCATCCGTACGTCGACCAGGCCGCGCATCAGTGCTCCTCGACCCGGAGCTGGTGGTCGAAGGAGAAGACCAGGCTGTCCGGTTCCAGGTCGATCCGGCCCGCCTCGGCGCCCCGTTCCCCGGTCACCGGGTTGGCGGTGAACAGCCGCAGGTCCTCGACCAGCTCCACGCCCCGGACCCGTTGCAGCACGGCGAAGAGTTCCCCGGCCTGCACCGGACGGCCGAACGGCCAGCCCCGCCCGTCCGGACCGCCGCCGGCCAGCGGGCTGAGGAAGCCGTACAGGGCGGCCAGGCCGTCCTCGCGGACCCGGTCGACGCGGACCCGGGGCCGGGCGACCACCCTGGCCACCACGGTCACTCCCCGGTAGCGGGGCGGCTCGACGACCACCCGGGTGCCGATCAGCCGGGTGGCGTCCAGCCGCTCGGCCACCCGGGTCAGGCTCGCCTCGGCCGGGATCAGGTCCTCCAGTCGCAGCCGGCCGTGCTCAACCGGGGCCGCCGGCACCACCAGGATCCGGGCCACCGGCGGGCCGTCGCCGTCGCTCGGTACGCAGCGCACCCGGGCCAGTTCGGGGGCCGCCTCGCGGGCCAGCACCTCGTGGTCCTCGGCGGTCACCGCCCGGTCCCGGCTGCGTAGCGTCAGCGGGCCCCGGCGGCGGGCCTCGTCCAGGGTCTCGCCGTCCACGCCGCCGCCGGCCGGGTGGCGGTTCTCCACCCCGGCGACGTACGGGACGCTGGTGCGCAACGCGCGGACCGCACCGGCGGCGACGTTGCCCCGGCTGCCGCCACCGACCGCGTAGCGGCGCAACCGCAGCCGACTGCCCCGGGCCGGTACGGCGCCGTGGCGGCGCAGCGTGCCGTCCGGCTGACGGACCGCCGGGCCGAACACGACCTCCCCGGTCACCCCGTCGAGCAGGAAGTGCCGGTCGTCCGGGCCGCTGCCGGCGAAGTGGCGGACCGGGGTCCACGGCTGCCAGCCGTCGTCGGAGCTGACCTCGAGGACCGGGTCACCGAGGTTGGCCAGCACCGGTCGGCGGGACAGCGCGAACCGCTGGCCGGGCACCCCCTCCGAGTCGCCGATCTCCTCGTCGTCGACCAGGTCGGCGTGCACGGCCTCGGTGGTACCGCCGACGGTGTTGGCGGCCAGGCCGAGGATCACCGGGGTGGCGCTGTAGGCGGGCTGGCCCTCCTCGGGCTCCACCACCCGGGCCCGCAACCACCCGGCGAGGACGCCGTCGACCAGGGTGGCCTGGTGCCCCTCGGGTACGTGCAGCAGGATCGCCCCGGGCCGGTTGAGCGCGCCGGTCTCGTCCAGGCTGACCTCGCACTCCCGCCAGCCGTCGGCGACCCGCGCGTCCCAGCGCAGCGGCGGGTGCTGCGGGTTGACCCCGACGCCGTCCACCCGTCCCTCGAACTCCAGGCGCACCGCGCAGCCACCCACCGGCCGGTCCAGGCCGACCAGCAGTTCGTCGCCGGGCTGCGGTACGGCGGAGAAGGCCGCCACCGGGCCGCCGAGTTCCAGGGCGGCGGTCTGGTCGGTGGTTCCCTCGGCGGTGCGGACGCGTAGCTGGGTCAGGGCGCAGGGCGGCACGGTGAGGTCGGCCAGGGTGGTGAAGACCAGCGGGTCGTCGCCGTCGGCGACGGTGACCGCCCGGGTGCCCGCCGGGACGACCTGGGTGGCCCGGGCCGGCGTGGAGAGCCAGAACGTCAGCGGGGTACGGGCCGGGGTGGGCGGCACCAGGCGCACCCCGACCAGTTCCAGGAACTTGACGTAGAGCCGGTCGGGCACCCGGTTGAGCCGGTAGATGAGCTGGTCGGTGAGGGACGCGAAGGTCTCGATCAGGGTCACGCCGGGGTCGGCCGGATGCAGGTCGGTCCACTCCGGGCAGCGGTCGGCGATCAGCCGGCGCGCGTCGGCGACCAGGTCGTCGTAGCCGCGGTCGTCGAGGGCGGGGGCGGGCAGCGCCATCAGTTCGGCACCTCCGCCCCGGTCGGGGCCTCGTCGCCGGGCAGGGTCCGCAGGTCGAGCTGGAGGCTGTACGGGTCCTCGGTGCCGCGTACCCGGTAGCGGATGTCGATGTGCAGCAGCCCGTCGCCGGTCGGGTCGTCGGTGACGGCGACCTCGTCGATCTCGGCCCGGGGTTCCCACCGGTCCAGCGCGGTACGGATCTCCACCGCGACCGCCCGCCGGGTCGCGGCGGTGGCCGGCTCGAAGACGAAGTCACGCAGCCGGGAGCCGAACTCCGGCCGCATCGGGCGTTCGCCGGGGTAGGTCGCCAGGATCACGTGCATCGCCTGCTCGAGCAGGGCGGTCCCGCTGACCGTGGCGAGCCCGCCGTGGGGTTGGACGCGCAGCGGGAAGGCACACCCGGTGCCGATGACGTCGGTCTGCATGGCACTCCTCAGTTGAGCTGGATGGGTTTGCCCTTGATGGCGGTCGCCGCGGTGCCGCTGATGTTGATCTGCGTACCGTCGATGTCGACCGTCTTGGCCTTGAGCTTCAGGCTGGTGCCGCCGTCGAGGGTCAGGCTGCCGCCGGGGCCGGCCTTGATCTCCACGGCGGTCTGCCCGGTGCACTCGATGACCAGCTTCCCGGGCTTGTCCGGGGCGCAGCGCAGGGTGACCTCGCCGGCCACCTGGTCCATCGTGAGAGCGAGCTTGTCGTCCTTGGTGCCAAGGACCAGGTTCGCGGCGGTGGGCTGACCCTTGCCGCCGGGCGGCACCTCGTCGTGGAAGACCAGCCGGTTGCCGGACGGCGAGAGCAGCCCACGCCGGATCACCGAACCGGTCTGGCCGACCGACTTGACGCCGCTCGTACCCGGTTTCGTGGACGAGGTCTGCGCGCCGTCCAGTCCGTACCCGGTGTGCGTACTGGGCAGGCTGCCCAGCACGTACGGCCGGCGCACGTCGCCGAACTCGAAGGCGACGAGGACCTGGTCGCCCGGCTCGGGGACGAAGAACGCTCCGCCGACCGGGCCGGCGAAGAGCTGCCCGACCGGCGCCCAGTCGGTCTCGTGCTCCGGCGACAGCCAGGGCAGGACGAGCTTCACCCGGCCCAGGTCCTGTGGGTCCCGGACGTTGCTGACCACCCCGCAGACCACCCCGTCGATCCGGCCGGACCCGGTGTCGCCGGTGTCGGTGAGGCCGAGCAGCGACCGGTCCTGGGTGCCGCCGACGGTGAACTCAGTGCGGTACCCGTCGGCGGTCTCGTCGAAGACGTGCCGGGCGGCGCTGAGCGTCCAGGTGCCGGCGAACGGGGCCGGTACCCCGTCCACCCGGACCGCCGCTCCGGCGACCAGCCGGGCGTCGCCGAGCGCCTCCCCCTCGGCCTCGGCGAACGAGCCACCGACGCTGGCCGCGAGGCTCGCCGCCACCGCCCGGACGGCGCCGTCGGCCCGGTCCGGGACCGGCAGGCCCCGACCGACCAGGACGTGCGCCCGAGGCCCCGGGGCCGGCCCGACGTCACCGACGGCGCTGTTGCCGGCGCGCGGCGGGGCCGGCGCGGCCCGGGGCACGAAGAGGTCGGCGGCGTCCGCCGGGGTCCGGCCCGCGCCCAGGCTCACCCCGTCGGCGGTGGTCGCGGTACGGCTCGCGACCACCGTCGCCGCGACCGGGTCCCAGGCCCGCACCTCGACCTCGGGAGCGAGGTTGCCCGCGGTGACCCGGGGCAGGAACCGGCGCAGGTTGCCCCGGAAGGTCAGCGGCAGCGGGGTGCCGGCCCGGCCGGCGGTGGTGGCCCGCCGGAAGTGGAACTGATCGCCGTCGGCACCGACCTCGTAGCCGAGTTCGCGGGCCCGGCCGGACAGGAACTCCCAGTCGGTCTGGTCGACCTGGGCGAGATGGGCGAGCGTGCCGCCGGTCGCGTCGATGGTGCCGACGGTGAGTTTGGCGTCGGTGGCGACCTGGCGGGCGATGTCGGAGTCGGACTGGTTGAGGAAGGTACGGGTCCGGCGGACCCGGTGCAGCCGGTGGTCGTGGGTGTAGCCGCGCACCACCACGTACGCGGTGAGGTCGACGAAACGGCCCTCCAGGGCGGTCACCTCGCCACTGACCAGCCGGTGCTCGGCCGCGCCGTTCTGGGTGGGGCCGAAGACCCGCACCGCCGTGCCGAGTTCGAGACCGGCCCGGGTGAGCAGGTCGCCGTCCAGGTCGGCGAAGGTCAGCTCGAACATGTCCGGCAGCGAGAGCTGGGTGTCCACCACCACCCGGACGAGAGCGGCGGCGATCGGCGACGGCAGGTCCCGGTCGGCCGTGCCGGTGGTGACCCGGGGACGCAGGGCGGTCGTACCCCAGAGCAGGTGGTGCCGGTCGACGTTGCTCATCGCCGCGCTCCCGGCGCTCCCCCGGCGCGGGCCTGGGCCCGGGTCGGGTCGTCGATGCCGCTCGCCGCGGCCCGTTGCCGCCACTGCGCCGGGTCGGTCCACACCGAGCGGGCCGGCGTCGGGGCACCGGGCTGCTTGGGGAAGATCTCCCCCTTGAACACGACCAGGTCCAGGGTGGCCTGGGCGCGGACCGGCTGGCCGTCCCCGTCGAACCGGGTGAGGTTGACGTTCAGTGTGCTCAGCTTGACCGCCATCGAGAGCTTGCCCCAGGTGAAGGTGAGTTCGGGCAGCTCGGCGTCGCTGGCGGTGGCCGTGCCTTGCTGCCCGTCGAGGGCGGGCGCCCCGGAGAAGGCGATCAGTTTCTGTACGTCCTGCGCGACACCGGGCCCGACCAGGAGCACCTCGCCCGCCGACACCCGCAGCGCGGTGTCCGAGGCGATCACCAGCCCCTTGCCCTGCCCGACGAGCTGACTGGCCCGGGAGGAACGGGTGATGTTCATCTTGGCCGGGTTGTAGGCGAAGGTGACCGTGCCGAGCTTCGGCGACGAGAGCGTGGCCGACGCCGCCCGGGCCTGGAGGTCGGGGAAGAAACCCTCGTGTACCAGCTCCAGGCGTTCCACCGCCACCTGGTTGGTGTCGGCGGAGAGGTCCGGGCCGGACCACGAGGACGGCCGTACGCCGTAGAGCAGCCAGCTGTCGACCGGTTCGCCGTCGGCGTCGAGCAGGGTGATTCGGGCGGTGGTCCGGGTGTCGTCGCCGGTGCCGTCCCGCCAGGAGCCCAGGACGTCGACCAGCCAGCGCTGCAACCGCGCGGAGTGCTCGCGGTGGACGGCCCGTTCCAGCACGATCGGCGGGTAGCTCACCTCGCCCGGCAGGTGGTACTGGCCGACGTAGTCCCCGGTCACCCGGACCACCTCGGGCTTGAAGTCGGCCCGCAGGCCCCGGCAGGAGCGCCACAGTCCGAGTTGGACGCCGCCGATGGTCACCTGGAACCGCATGGCGAGGCCGAGCTTGTCGGTCCGCCGGACCCCGGGCCCGCTGCGGAACAACTGCGCCAGGCCGCCGGAGGCCAGCCCCTTCGCGGTCTGGCTCGGGTCGCCCAGCATTCCGCCGAGCTGTCCCGCGGAGATCGCCGCCATCACGGTCCTTCCTGGTCTGGTCGGGCTGCGGAAAGGGTCAGGTCAGAGCGAGAACGAGACGTCGTCGTTCAGGAAGCCGGTGTGGGCCAGCTCCAGGGTCTCCACGGCGATCCCGGCCCGGCTCGGGTCGAGTTCGGACACCGACCAGCCGACCGGGAAGAAGTGCTTCAGCTCCCAGCCGACGATCTTGATCCCGAGGCTGTCGACGAGCTGGATGCTGCCGCTGAGCGGCTGGTACCGCCGGGCCTGCTGGCAGAGCCACTCCTGCACCACCTGGGAGTCGAAGCAGACCGCCCGGCTGAGCCGAATCCGGCTGTAGGTCGGGGCGCCCACGAAGGCGTGCACGTCGTTGCTGTCCCCGGCGCGGTACTCGCAGACCTGCCAGGTCACCCCGAGTCCGGACACCCGTGACCAGGAGCCGAGGTTGTACCGCTCGTCGTCGATGACCACGAGGTACCGGTGGTTGACCCCGGTGACCTCGAAGAAGCCGCCCATGAACCGGGCCGCGGTGGAGAGACCGCCTGCCATCGTCTACGTACCTCCTCGTCGCCTGCGTCGTCGTGCTCGTGGCTCGTCGTGTGCGGTGGGTTTTTTCGCGTACGGGGGATCGTCGGGTCAGGGGAAGCGGGCCAGTCGTCCGCCGCGTTCCCGGTCGACCAGCAGTTCCTGTCGGAGCCGGCCACGCAGCCGTCCGTACAGCCGGCCGGCCAGTTCCTCCAGGTCGTCGGCGCTGTCCAGGTCCACCGCCCGCCCCGGCAGCCGGTCACCGACCCAGGACCGCAGCAGCGCCGCGTCCCGATCGAGGCGGGCCGTGGCGGCCTCCTCCCGTTCGGTCGCGGTCCGTAGCTCGTCGCGGAGCCGCTCCACCGCGTCGCGGACCTCGGCGAGGCGGCCGGCACCCCGGTCGAACGCGGGCGGGGCGGTCGCGGCAGCCACCTCGGCCCGCAGCGCCGCCAGGGCCGCCGCCTCCGGCGCGGGCTCGGACGACCCGGTCCGCTCCGACGATCTGGTCTGCTCGGACGACCCGGTCCACTCGGACCGCCCGGTCCGCTCAGACGATCCGGCCTGCTCGGCCTCTTCCTGCCGGGTCACCTCGGCCCGCACCAGGTCGCGCAGGTCGGCCAACGCGTCGGCCGAGCCCCCCACGGGGGCCCGCTGGACGGGGTGACCTGTGGCGGCCGGGCCAGCGGCACCGGCCCGCCAGGTCAGTCCGCCGTCCGGCGTGATCCCCCAGGTACCTCCGCCGGGCGTCGAAGCCGGTTCACCGGCGGGGACGGTCATGCCGCCGGCCACCAGGGGCACCGGCGGGGACAGCGGGCCCACCCCGTCCGGCGCGGACCCGTCGCCGAAGGCGTACTCGGCGGCCAGGGCGCGTGCCTCCAGGTCACGCCCGGCGGCCGTCGACTCCGCCGGGGTCGTCCCACCGAGCGCGCGCTGCTGCACCACGTGGGCCAGCTCGTGGGCGAGCAGGGCCCGGGCGGGGGCCGTGTCGAGTGGGCCGGCCTCCGCCGGCAACAGGACCTCACCGTTCCGGGTGGCGGCGCGGGCACCGGCCTGCCGTACGACGGCGGTCGCCTCGGGGTCGCGCCGGACCGGTACGTCCGACACGTCGACGCCGTACCGGCGGCGGAACCCGTCCACCAGCGCGGCCGGCACCGGGGTCACCGGCTCGGGCGAGCCGCCACGCTCCGGGGACACCGATTCGCCAGCCGAGGCGGTCACCGGAGTCGACCAACCGTCCAGAGTGAATGGAACGGTTGCCCCGGAGGTGACCTGGTGGCGCTGCGCTCGGCGGTCGGCCGGGACGTCGTCCGTGGCCGGTGCCGATGCGGTGCCGGGCGCCGGCACCGGCCACGGGTCCGCGACCACCGGCGTACCGATGGCGGGCCCGGCCGGGGAAACCGGACGCCACGCGGGCGGGGTGGGCGCGCTCGTTGGCAGCTGAGCTACACGACACGCCGAGCAAAGTCCACCGCAACCGCACACGAACCCCGCCCCGCCGCCCGCTGGGGTGAGCACGGTGGCGGGATCGGAACGCCTCGGTGGTCTCGGCGAGAAGCTTGCGGACGTGCTCCCAGATGGGGAGAACGCGCCCGAAGTCGCCGTCCCGTCGGGACGCGGATCGGCGTACCCGGCGACGGTGGGTGGGGTCGAGGACTGCGGATCACCGGCCCCCGGACCGCCAGCCGGCGCAGGGCTGGCCGGCGCTGTGGCGGTGACCGGCGGAGAGGCGGGGTACCGGGCCGGCAGTTCCGTGGGGGTGACCGGTGCCGGGGCGCCGGTCGTGGCGGGTGGCACCGCCAACTGTTCTCCGGTGCCGACCGACGAGGTGTCCGTACGCCGGGTCAGGAACCGGGCCGGCGACAAGGCGGGCTGGTCGCCCACCCGGCGTACGACGTCCCCACCCTGCGCCACGGCGATCGGGCCGCCCTCCGACGACTCATCCAGGCCGGCGGGCGACCCGGTCCACTCGGCCCGACGCGTAGCCGACGGGCCAGCCGGGCAGGACGCCGCCGGGTTGGTCCAGTCGTCGGAAGGCGGCACGGCCGGGCTGGTCAGGTCATCGTGGCGGGACACAGACGGGCTGGGCTGGTCGTCGGGGCGGCACACGGCCGAGTTGGTCGGCGGTACGGGCGGTGTGCCGTGCGTCGGGTGCGGGGCGGTGTCGGTCGCGGACGCCGCTGCCGGGTGCTCGGCACGGTCCCCCGGGGTGCTCGCCACGTCCACCGGTCTGCCCTCCGGGCTGAAGGTGGCTGGCGTCCCCTCCCCTGCCGGGGCCGGCCGGGACGGCCTGGGCCGGGCGCGGGAAACCACCTCGACCGGGCGGACCGCGCGACTGTCCGGCAGTGCCGAGCCGGCACTGTGCTGTCCGGACGGCGGATCGGTGGGTCGCTCGTCCCGCTGTCGGGCGGGCCTCGGCGTGCCGGTCGGGCGAGCCGCCTCCGCCGCCCGGGTGACCTCAGCCGCTCGGTAGACGTCCTCGAAGCCGGGGGGCGGCCAGACGGGCGCGATCGGCAGTCCGGCAGCGGCGAACCGGGCGGCGGTCTGGGCCGACGCCTCGGCAGGCCAGCCACCGTCACGCTCCGGTCCCGAACCCTCGATCGGCTCCTGGTGGGTTTCCGATTCGACCGGGCCCACACCGCGTTCCGGCCCGGTAACCCGGTCCAGGTCACGCCGCTGCCCGGGGACCCGGTCGCCACCATGCTGGCTCGGGTCGTCGAACCCGGTCAGCGGGGTTGTGTGGGGGGCCGGGACGTCCGACGGCAGCACGCGGGGCGCGGCCAGCGGACGGTCGGGGTGACCGGTGCGCAGCGGTACGACGGCGGACCGGAGAACGGCCGGGACACCGGTGGCCGCGTCGGAAAGAGCCGGCCCGGACGACGGGACACCCGCCACCACCGGGGGCAGGGCGAGCGTGACCATGGTCGGGACCGGTGCCACGGTCAGCAGAGGTGTGACGGGCCCGGTCCACTCCTGACCGGTGTGCGCCGACCGAGCGGGGTACGCCGATGCGGCGATCGTCCCGGGCACCCGCGCCAGCGCGGCTTCCGCCCGCAACGACCGTCCCCCAGCGGTCGACGCCGGGGCCGCCGCCGACGCCGGGACGGATGCCGAAGCCAGGGCCGCTGCTGACACCGGGGCGGACGCCTCGGCGGCCGGCTGACGGCCCGGCCGGAACAACCGGTGGGGCCGGAGAGACCAGGCCATCACCCACCTCCTCAGTCAGCTCAGAAACGGCGGTTCGCGGTCGGAGCGGTTCACGATCGATACGGCCGGCCCGAGCGGTCGATACGGTCGGCCCTAGCGGTCGGGACGGTTCACGGGTGGGACGCGGCGGCCAGGTCCACTGCGAACTCGTCCCCGCAGTACGGGCAGGTGACCTCCGCCCCGGTGTGCCCCTGCTGGTTGACCCGCCGGTAGAGGTCCTGGAGAAACGCCAGGTCGGAGGCGAAGAGCCGCTCGATCACCGTGGTGTCGACCGGCTGCACCGCCCCGATCCGGGTCACCGTCCGGGCCAGCAGCAGCACGGTGAGGTACGCCGGGTTCTGCCGTACCCGGGGGTCGGCCTGGGGGTTGATCTCGTCACGGGCGGTGGCGAGCCGCAGGACGCCCTCCCGGTGCACCGCGCCCCGGTCGTCCACCAGCCCTCGGGGCAGCACGAACGGGAACTCGGTGCGCAGGCCCGCCGCCGGTGCGGCGGCGGGCTCGGCGAGGTCAGATCCGCGCATTGAAGTCGAACAGGTCGTCGCACATCAGCGTGACCGTCTGGTAGACGATGTCGGTCGCGCCGGCCTTGACCCCGCTGACCTCCACCTTCGCCGGCCAGGCGTTGGTCATCATGTACGTCAGCCGGGCGTCGCCGTTGAGGTCGTCGCCGGGCCCGTAGAGCTTCAGCGCGCAGTCCCGGTACGCGTCGTACATCAGGTTGCGCACCTTCTGGTGCCAGAGCCAGAGGTCGCCGTTGAGGTCGAGTCCCCGTTTGAGGGTGACCGTCGGCGGCTTGGTCCGGCCGAAGTGCCGGGAGAAGATCGGCCCGGTGGGGCCGGCGGCCATGTACTCGGCGTTCTCCACCTCGCTGCTGATGCCGACCAGCTCGGCAAAGTTGATCGCGTTCATGCCCGGCACCTCCAGCCGGAACACGGCGGCGCTGATGATCTGGGTGTTCTCGCGTGCGTCCTGGGTGCCCTGACCTGCCATGATCGTCCTTTCTGGTTACGTCGTCGGGTCGGGGTCAGTCGTCGCCCGCGCCGTGCGAGAGCTGGGAGAGCCGGAACACCACGAACTCGGCCGGCTTGACCGGTGCGATGCCGATGTCGACGGTGAGGATCCCGGCGTCGAGGTTCTCCGGCGGGTTGTTCTCCGCGTCGCACTTGACGAAGAACGCCTCGGACCAGGTGTCGCCCATCAGGGCGCCGCTGCGCCACACCCGGCGGAGGAACATCGTGATGACCCGGCGCACCGCGTCCCAGAGCCGGGGATCGTTGGGCTCGAAGACCACCCAGTTGGTGCCGAGCAGGATCGACTTCTCGATCCAGTTGAACAGCCGCCGGACGTTCAGGTAGCGCCACTCGGCGTCGCTGGAGAGCGTACGGGCGCCCCAGATCCGGATGCCCTGGCCGGGGAAGGACCGGATGCAGTTCACCCCGATCGGGTTGAGCTGGTCGTGCTCGCCCTTGGTCAGGCCGCTCTCCAGGGCGAGCGCGCCCCGGATGATCTCGTTGGCCGGGGCCTTGTGCACGCCCCGGGTGTCGTCGTTGCGGGCCCACACCCCGGCGACGTGGCCGCTCGGCGGCATGAACACCGCCCGCCCCTGCGCCGGGTCCATGACCTTGACCCAGGGCCAGTAGAGCGTGGCGTACTTCGAGTCGTAGCCGGCGACGTCCTGCCGCCACTCCTTGAGCCGCTGCGGGTGCAGGCCGGGCGGCGGGTCGAGAATGGCCACCCGGTCGCCCATCAGCTCGCAGTGCGCGATCATCGCGAGCTGGACGGCCTTGAACGCCTCGTCGTCGATGGCTCCCCGCTGGTAGGCGGCGGCCAGGTCGGGCACGCTGAGCATGGTGACGTCCTCGATCGCCTCCAGCCCGGCGAACCCGGTCCGGTCGCTGACGTCCCCGACGTAGTCCTGGGCCCGTACGGCGAGGTCTGCGGTCGTGGTGGTGGCCGGCAGGGCCGGCGCGGCCAGGGCGACCTCGGCACCTCGGCGCGGCGGGGCGAGCGTGGCGCCCTTGACCTCCTCGATCTGGATCAGCTTGGACTGCTGCTTCACGGCGGTGACCACGTTCCCGGCACCCCGGCGGGTGGTCAGGTTGTCCAGCGTCTCGACCGGCTTGCCGGCCTGTTTCACCACGAGTTTGAAGGTGTCGTCGCCGCCCTCGGAGGCGTCGGTGACCTCGACCGAGAGGTCCTGACCCGCCGGGCCGGGCAGGGCGGCGCGGACGGTGAAGGAGAGCTTCCCGTTGTCGCCGCCGGCCGGCACCGCCGCGGTGGCGTACGCCCCGTCGCCGCCCGCCGCCCCGGCGTCCCCGCCGGTCGGTCCCACCCGGACGACGTACGCGGAACCGCCGCCGTTGAGGAAGTACCCGTAGACCGACAGGGGCAGGAACGCGCCGGCCACGAACCCGCCGAAGGTGCGGGTGTACTGCGACCAGTTGGTGATCAGGGTGGGCTCGTTGACCGGCCCCTTCTCGGCGAAGCCGACGAACGCGGCGACGGCGGTCCCGACCGCCTCGATCGGCCTCGACCCGGAGGACACCTCCTCCACGTAGACGCCCGGCGACAGATACGTCGGCATCGAACCTCCTGTACGACGGTGTGTTGCGGCGAGCATGCCAACGGCGCGCGCCCGGATCCGTTGCCCGCCGGACCGCCACGGGGGTAGGCCACACTGCCCCGAAGGGCACCGGATCCGCCCCATCGGCCTGCCCTGCCGCCGAACGCGGGGACACCCGGACGACCGGCAGGGTGGGTGGGTGATCTGGGATGTCGACCTGTCGGTCCGGGCCTGGCTGGGCAGCTACCTGCCGCCGGGCGTACCCGTGGTCTTCGACCCGCCGGACCGCTGCGCGGAACTCGCCGGCGAGCTGGTCTCGGCCTTCCTGTTGGACGTCGAGGAGGATTCCAGCGGGGTCTCCGCCACCTGGGACGACCTGCGGGACGCCACCGGCCAGGTGACCGCGCGCCGCCCGCCGGGGCGGCGCTACCGGTTCAGCTACCTGCTGACCGCCTGGGGACCGGACACCGAACGGGAACACCGCCTCCTCGGCGACCTGCTGGTCGGCTGCGCGGAGTGCACGGCGCTGCCCACCCGTTTCCTCGCCGGGGCCCTGGCCCGGACGAACCAGGCGGTGGTGGTGCGCAGCGCCCCCCACCGCGAGGGGACCGCCGGCTCGGCGTGGCTGCCGCGCGGCGGGCCGGCCCGGACCGGCCTGCACCTGCAACTACTCGTCCCGTTCGTCCCGGAGGCATCGACCGAGCTGGCCCCGGCGCCGCGTGAGGTGAGCGTCAACAGCAGCAGACAGCCGGGCGACCCCGCCGGGCCCCGCGCCCCGCGCCGCCCGGGACGGATCAGCGAACCCGGCTGAACCGTCTGGTTGCCCGATGAGGTAGCGACGGCTGCCCGTTGGTGTTCCTCGATCGTGGTACTGCCGGCCCATGCCGCGCCGAGAGACTGCCCGGCATGAGCGTCGCTGTGGGACTTGCCGAGACCGAGCTGACCGTCGCGCCGGGCGACGAGGTCGGCTGCACCGTACGGGTGCGCAACACCGCCTCCGTCGTGGACCACTTCACCCTGGACCTGGTCGGCGACGCCGGGTCCTGGGCCGAGATCGACCCGCCGACGATGAACCTGCTCCCCGGCACCGAGCAGGAGGCACGAGTCACCTTCCGGCCACCCCGGTCGGCCACCGTCCCGGCCGGCGACGTCGACTTCGGCGTACGGGTGCGGGGCCGGGAGAACCCGGACGGCTCGGTGGTCGAGGAGGGCCGGGTCACCGTCCTGCCCTTCGTGGAGCTCGCCGCCGAGCTGGCTCCCCGGACCTCCCGGGCCCGGCGGACCGGCGTCCACCAGTTGGTCGTCGACAACACCGGCAACACCGAGACCACCGTCGAGGTGCTGCCCACCGACCCGGACCTGCTGCTGGACTTCCGGGTCCGGCCGGCCGCGCCGGCGCTGCGTCCGGGCACCGCCACCTTCGTCAAGCTGCGGGTACGCCCGAAGAAGCGGTTCCTGCTCGGACCGGACCGCAACCTGCCGTTCCAGGTGGCCGTCACCCGTCCCGACACCGAGCCGATCACCTCCGACGGAGTGCTGGTGCAGCAGGCGATGCTGCCCGCCTGGTCGCCCCGGGTGGTGCTGATCGCCGTCGCGGCGGCGGTGGCCCTGGTGGCGCTCTGGTTCGCGGTGCTCAAGCCGACCGTGCAGTCCACCGCGAAGGAGGCCGCCCAGGTGGAGACCCAGCAGCTCAACCAGGAGTTGAGCGAGGAGGTGGCCGAGGTCAAGACCCAGGCCAGCGAGGCTGCGGTGACCGCTGAGAAGGCCGAGCAGGCGGTGACCGGCGGTTCCGCCGCGCCGAAGCCGAGTACCTCGGCGGGCCCGGCAGACGGCGCGGGGAACGGTCCGGGCGGGACCCTGGACAACGCCGACCCGGAGACCGCCGCCGACTTCCGGGTCGCCACCAGCGCCTCCCCCACCTCGAACGAGTTCGCGCTGTCCACGTACCGGCCGGCGGCGCGGAAGGTGCTCTGGGTGACCGACATCGTGCTGCAGAACCCGCACGGCGACGCGGGCGTGCTCCAGGTGCGACGGGGAGACA
The DNA here is from genome assembly GCF_900090325.1 of Micromonospora pallida. Classification (NCBI taxonomy): domain Bacteria; kingdom Bacillati; phylum Actinomycetota; class Actinomycetes; order Micromonosporales; family Micromonosporaceae; genus Micromonospora; species Micromonospora pallida. The sequence continues at coordinate 4,779,681 of NZ_FMHW01000002.1, forward strand.
CCGTGCTGCTGGAGACCGGGTTGAACAACTTCCGCGACCTGGACTACCACTTCGTGCAGCCGCTGAAGTTCTCCGCCGACCAGCCGGTCACCGTGGCCGTGAAGTGCACCAACCCGGGCAGTACGCCGTGCACCCCGGCCGCGTACTTCGCCGGTCAACTGGTGCCGGTCGCGCCGGCCGCCAGCCCGTCCACCAGCCCCGCCGCCCGATGACCGGCCGACCGGAGCCCGCAGGGGTCACCGCGTCCGGCCGGCCGGAGCCCGACGGGGCCGCCGCCGTCACCCCCGTCACCCCCGTACGCACGGCGGTCCGGGCCCGCGACCCGATCTCCCAGGCCGGGGTGGTCGCCCAGCTCGGCATCGGTGACGGGGACGTGCCCGGGGTCCGTCCCGTGGTGGTGACCGGGGACGACGACACGGCCGACGTGCTGGTGGTCGTCGGGGACACCGTGGACGACTGGCTGCTGGCCCAGCTCGACGCGCTGGCCGCGACCGCCGGCCCGAAGCCGCGCCCGGTGCTGGTGGTGGGGCAGCTCGACGACACGGCGGGACTCCAGGCGATCGAGGCGGGCGGCCTGAGCATGGTCCGACGCGCGGAAAGCACCGCCGGGCTGCTACGCGAGGTGGTCCGGGCCGCCGCCCGGGGCGAGGCGCGGCTCCCCACCGACCTGCTCAGCTCCCTGCTGACCCGGGTGGGACGCGCGCAACGCCAGGTATTGGCCCCCGGGGCCTGACCATCCTGCCCCTCTCGCCACGGCAGCTTGCCGTGCTGCGGATGATCGCCGCCGGCGCGGACACCGCGACGATCGCCCGGGACCTGTCCTACTCGGAGCGCAGCATCAAGAACATCGTGCACGAGATCACCGTCCAGCTCGGCGTGCGCAACCGGACCCAGGCGGTCGCGCACGCCATCCGCGAGGGTCTGATCTGAACGGCCGACCCGGCCTACGGAAGGAGCGCCAGTCGTGGGCGTACCCGCCGCGAAACTCGGTGACAAGGTCGTCGGCAACGACACCCACATCATCATGGTCCCGTCCCCGGGTGGACCGGTGCCGACGCCCACCCCGATGCCGTTCGCCGGCACGATCACCACCGGATGCAGCACCGACGTGCTGATTGAGGGGAAACCGGCTGCCGTGGTGGGCAGCGGGGCGGTGAACTCGCCCCCGCACGTACCCACCGGTGGGCCGTTCCAGGTCCCGCCGACCAACCAGGGCACCGTCCTCGCCGGCAGCCCCACCGTGCTGATCAACGGCAAGCCCGCCGCCCGGCACGGCGACAAGGTCAACACCTGCAACGACCCCGCGCCCCTACCGAACGGCACCATCGTCGCCACCGGCCAGGTGATCGTCGCCTGAGCCTCACAGCAGAAGGCATTGTCACCGTTTCGCCCACGACACGGTCACGGACGAGTCGGTGCCTCGGCCACCGAAGTGACTCAGGTAATCGCCGCGATGCTCACCGCGCCAAAGATCGCCGCCAGGGCGCTGAGGGCGGCGAGGGTGGAGGCGACGACGGGGCGAAGCGCGGTGCCGGCTACCCGTCCCGGAGCGGGTAGCCGGCGCGCGACGGGAAGGATCGCCGTCTCAGGCAGTCGTGCGGCTATCGCCACCGTCACCAGCCAGCAGGCTCCGAGCACCCAGCCGGCCAGGACATCGCTCGGGTAGTGCACACCGAGATAGACGCGTGACAGGCCCACCGCCACGGCGAGGATGCCGGCGGCCATCCAGGCCGTGGCCCGCAAGGTGCCGCTGGCCGTAACCATGGAGATCAATAGCGCCACCGTGCCGAGGATGACCAGCGTGCTGGCCGTATGCCCGGACGGGAACGAGAACCCGGATTCGAACACGGCCCGGTGCAGCGGATCGGGCCGGTCACGGCCGATCAGCACCTTGATACCGGCCACGAGCAGCGCCCCGCCACCGCCAGCGATGGCAGCGAGCACGACGGGCCGCCACGATCGCAGCCGCAGCGCGACGGCGCTGGCCGCTATGGCGAGGACGCTGGCGAGCAGTACCTTGCCGCCGATGTCGGTGACGAGCACCACCACAGTGTCGACGCCTGCGGTGCGCCGATCGGCTATCCACTCGATGATCGGCCTGTCGACAACCGTGAGATCGTCGTTGTCGAGTACCTCGTCCAGGATCTCTATAAAAACCAGGATCAGCGCAAACGCTGTCGCGCTGCCCACAAGGAGGACGAGCAGGCCCTGTGCGGTCGGGTTCTCATCGAGCCAGAGCGACAGTCGTCCGCGGCCCACACGTGCTCGCAATCGGCGTACGGCCGGTCGCGCGCAGATCACGAGTCCGAACGCGACCGCCACCGCAATCAACGCGATCGCGAAGCTGATAAACGTGGTTGTGCTCAACAACGCTCTCACCTTCGCCGGTCAGTGGCTCGAAGACATCGCACGACCCGAGCATCCCGATTCGACCGTTAAGGCGTGTTCAAATAGAGGTTAACGGTCCGCTAAGAGCTCAAAAGTGACCACCGCGTTGGTCGGTGGATTCAAGTACAGCCCCGACCACGTGGCGCACCTTGGCCTCGAGTTCGGGTCTCGAGCACAAGCAGCTACCAGGTGGTCGGATCGAGTGTCATCCGTCGGTTCCTGCATTCCGCTGCGGTACGTCCCTGGCTGCGCGGAGGACGTCGCGGGCGGCGGTCGCCACCGGGCAGTCCGGGGTACGGCACACCGGGCAGCGGCCGTCGGATCCGGGCCGGTGCTGGCGGAGGACCGCGCGGGCGGTGAGGATGATCCGGTTGCGGATCTGTGCCAGGGACAGGTGCGGGCCGGTCACCGTTCATCCCACCCCGAGAGCATCAGCGAGCTGGGTGAGCGTGGCCGGGGCGTCCAGTTCGCGGGCGGCCTGGGCGAGCGCGTCCCGGCCTGCCGGCCGGTGCCGGACCTCGGCCGGCGCGATCCGCTCGGCGTCGACCAGCACCCGCCCGGCAGCAACCGGGTCACCGACTTGGAGGTACGCGCGGGCGGCGTCGAGCAGGTGTGCGGCCCGATGCTCGACTGGCAGATATCGCCAGCCATACCGCTGGATGGCCTTCTCGTGCCAGGCCACCGCGTCCCGGGCGTCGCCCAGCTCGATGGCGGTGGCGGTGCGGGCCAGGTCCACGGCGGTGGGTCCGAACCCGGTGCGGTGGTGGTCGTGCCCGTCGCCGACCCGTTCGGCCAGGTCGGCGGCCTCATCGAGCAACTCGACAACGGCGGCACCATCCCCATAGCGGGCGGCAGCCAGGGCGGCTTGGATGAGCAGGGTTCCGCATAGGGACAGGTCTGGCGGGGTGCCGTACTCGATCATGGGTGAGGCGATGCGGTAGGCGGCGGCCCGCATCACCGACTTCGCCGTCCTCACCCGGCCAGCAGCGCGGAGCACCTGGCCGAGCTGCACCGCTACGGCGGCCACCAGGATCCAGTCACCGGTCGCGGCGGCCATGGCCCGGTCGGCGGCAAGCCACGCCAGCTCGGCGTCACCGAGCTTGACCAGCAGTGCGGCGGTGATCCGGTACGCCTCGACCAGCGGCACCCGGCCTGCGCCGGGATTGTGGGCGTGGGTGCGCTGCACGTCGGTCAGCAGGTCCGGCAGCAGGTCGATCACCTGCGGATAGCGGGCGTACTGGAAAGTCGTCCAGGCGTGCGCGACCTCTCGGGTCAGCCGGTCGACGGACAGGACGGGACGGCGGCCCGCCGGCCTCCCGAGCGGAATCTCGTACCGCGACAACGCCGCCCGGATGCGCTCGACATCCACGGTCCGCTCGGCCACCTCTGCGGGCTGGACATCCCGACCCAGCAACACCGCCGTGTCGATCCGCAGGACGGCGGCGATGTCCTGAAGGGTCGACACCTTGTCCAGCGCACGGACGCCTCGCTCGACCTTGTCCACCCAGCTCTTCGACTTGCCGAGCCGATCGGCGAACACCTGCTGCGACAGGTTCCGCCGCCCCCGCCAGTACGCCACCCGCCGACCGACCGGCAGCAGGTCAATCCTGTCCACGACGCCACCGCCGCTCCGGCACCGCCCGGGCGGTCTCCTCGACCGGTATCCGATCCGCCTCCGCCTGAGCAAGGATCCGCTGCTTGGCGGCCTCGCGCTCCGCTGCCTGAAGCTGCTCGCCGCTGGCTCGAACCGAAGTGTCGTCGCCCATTCCCACCTCCACTGAGGAGGGGCATCGACACCGAATGGTCCGTTTACGTCGTGCCCCAACCACAGCCTGTGACGACTCGGCTGAATGATCCAGGCGGACGCCGTCCGCTACTGTCCGCCGAGCCGCCCACGACCGACGGCGGACAGGTCCGAGGCCAAATCCAGGAACTCGTTCACTGCCGCTGCGCCCGGAGCAGCCTCGGACAAGATCCGCCCCAGCTCAACCACTCGCCGGACCGCCCGATGCGACTGCGCCCGCCGAGCCATATCCAGCGCTCGCCCAGCCGAACAGGTCGCCTGCTCGACCTCCCCAGCCTGAACCAGAGCCTCCGCGAGCCACGTGAGATACAGCGACGTCTCTCGGGGCACCTCCTGGCCGTAACGGGCAGTCACCCGCTCCAGGATCGGCACCGACCGCAGCGGCCGACGCAGCTCCGTCCACACCCGGCCCGCCATGATCTCCACCTCGTCGGGAGTCAGCCAGTACGCCCACGGTGGCACGGCGTCCGGGTCACGGGTCGGGTAGGTCTCCTCCACCGCGCCCAGCGCCCGCTCGGCCAAGCCCGCCTCACCGACCCGGGCATGTGCCCACGCGACCCGTTCCAACAGCAACGCCCGACCAGTGGCCTCGGCCCTTTGTCGGCCACCCGCGTACGCAGACCGAGCCAGGGTGACCGCCTCGCGTCGGTCGCCGACGCTCGCCTCGAGATAGCTCAGCGTGCTGAGGCAGTTCGCCGCGCTGGCCGCGTCTCCGGCCGCATGCGCGGCCCGCATGCCAGCCAGGTAGTACCGGCGTGCGTCGACAGCCCGGCCAGCATCCTCGGCGACGAATCCGGCAAGCTGACACAGGTCAGCGACTACGACCAGCAGCCGGCGGCTGACCGCCTCAGAATGGGTGCCTTCCCGAAGCAGACCGGCGGTGACGTCCAGTTCGGCAGCGACCATCGCATACGTCTCGGCGCCGCCGATGTGATCGTCCAGACGACGGAGCTGCCACACCCGACGTTCGATGCGATCCACCGTCTCGGCACTCACCCGGCGGCCAGCGCTCAGCTCGTAGCGCTGCGGAGGTTCCGCGATCAGCCACTGATGCGCCAGCTCGGCAGCGTTCTCGGGGGTCGGGACTGCGGTGACGAGCAGGTCCGAGAGGTGCTCGGCGTCGCGGTGCCGCCAGTGCGTGCCGCAGTCGATCGGCCATCGCCCGTCGTCATCGATGCATGCGAGAGCGGCCAGTTCACCTCGGGCGTCCAGAGCCGTGTCCAGCGCCTGGGCAGCCTCTGGCGAGGGTGACTTGCGGCCGTGCGCCAGGTCGTGGAGGTAGCTCTTGCCGTAGTAGGTGCGGGCAGCGAGCGCCCGGTAGCTGATGCCTCGTTCCTTGATCAGCGCGCGCAGACGTACGGCAAACCGCGAAGACGCAGACATGACGGATGCTCCCAGGTGGAGATGTGGCCGGCAGCACCGCCGGCCGCTACTCCGACAAGCCGCCATTCCGGACGGTACACGAGAAGTCACCCGACAGTGACTCTCGGCATCACGCCCAACTACCTGAGAGAGCTCCCGGAGAAGCCTCCACCAGTCGGGTCTGCTACCTCTCGACCTGGACAGCCGAAGGTCGACTGGGCGACGGGCTACGGCTGGGTGACCGGCCGGTACGCCTCGTACGCCTCGCGCAGAACCGCGCCCTCAGCCAGACCGGTCCGCTCAACGTGGCGTAGCACTTCCCGTGCCCGCCACCAGTTCGAGGGCACGACCCGACCGGAGGTGATCGCCTCGACGGCTAGCGTGCTGGCCTCGTCCGGCTGTCCAGCGGCCAGCAACGCCAACGCCAGATCGAGGCGGGCGGACGCCGACCGGCGCGGGCGTTCCCCACCATCCCCGCGCGGGTCCAACTCGGTCAGCACCGACCGGGCGACCTGCTCAGCCGCCGGGTCACCAGCCCACGCCAGCGTGGTGACCGCATACGCCCGGGCCTTTGTCGGGTCGTACCGATAGTGATGCTCGGCGCGTTCCGGCACGGGCAGATTCGCGGTCAACCGCTCCAGGCGGTCCAGGGTTCGGCGGGTTCGCCGCACGTCTCCCATGCGCGCCCAGCCGCGCGCCTCTTGGGCGGTGGCCTGGATGTGTGCCGAGCTGCCCCGGGGTGCGACCCGCTGAGCCTGCCGCGACAGGTCGACGGCCTGCCGGTAGTCGCCGTGCGTGAGAACATCCCACGCCCGGGTTTCCAGGCACCACCCCTGGATCTCCGGGTGTTCCGCGTGGCCGGCGAGATCGTGCGCTGCGGCCAGATGCGCGCCGGCCGGGCCGCGCTGATTGAGGTCGACGTGCACGGTCGCGCGAAGCACGGTCAGCCAGGCCCCGGCGACGACCAGACGACGGCGCTGAGCCAGGGTCACCCGGCCATCGAGCAGCAGGCTGACGTATGCCAGGTGACGCCGGACCCTCGGCAACAGTTCGGCCGGTGGTGTGGTCGGGTAGGCGCTGGCCAGGTCATCGACGGCCGCTTCGAGCCGGGCGAGAGTCTCAGCACTGACATCACTGGCCCGGACTCGGGCAAGCAGGTCGTCTGCTTCAGCCTGGTGGTCAACCGGTGCGGTAACAAACGCGATCAGAGTGCCACCGGCGTTGAGCACCCGGTCGAGATGACGGGCGGTGTCGAAGGTCGGAGCCTTCGCCCCGGTCTCCAGTTCGTGCAGGTGGCTCTTGCCCCGGTGGGTGAGCTGCCCGAGCGCACGTAGGGACAGACCACGATCGGTACGGATCGCTCGCAGGTGTGCCCCGAAGCGTGGGTCAACGTGCGGCATGGGGTGCTCCCAGGTAGCGGACTGGGCGACGGCCGCACCGGCCGCTACTCCGGCGGGCCGCCACTCCGGAAGGTACACCCGCACCACCCACCCCGTGACTCCACGCGCCGGCTTCATTACCGATCTCCGCTTTCCTGCGCCATAACGAGAGTCACTTGGCGTTGAACTGTCGCCGGGTGCCAGGAACCGGGAAAAGGATGCCTATCGCCCGCTTGAGCTGCCAGAACGGTCCCCAGTGTCCGTGGCAGTCCGCCAACGTCCATCCCGATCGTCGCCCAAATAATCACCCATTGCCCCCAGGTGGCGTTGCCACATCGCCCTGAGCCCGTAGCGCTGCGCACCCGGAACGGCAGCACCATCCACTAAGCTCAATCATCCCGTGTGAGATCACAATCAGAAACCAGGTGAATTTGCACCGTGCAGGCGTGGATTGACAGCATCGCCACCGCAGTGGCCGACGTCGCCGAACTCAATGCGATCCTCGGCCCCGAACCGCCCACAGGAGTGACTCTCGCCAGTGACGACGGCCGGCGGACTCTGCACATCAACTTCTACGGAGATCGGTCCGATCTGTACTGGGAGGCCGAGATCGACCTTCTACTCGCGTGGGGGCCGGTACCGCCTGATGCCCCGGCCGGCCAGGTCGTCGACGACGCCGAATACGCGTATGACAACCCATGGTTCGCCCTTCCCGACGGCGCCGAGCCCTTCAAGATCACAGCCGCCCAGGCCCGCCAGGCAGCCCATGAGTTCCTGTGCACCGGTGAGCGCCCGACTAACGTCCAGTGGGTCGTCAAACCCTAGAACTCGTGGCCTAGACGCCACTTCCGGCTCGTCGAGCCAACGCAATCACGTCACACCTGGTGACCGGGTCCGGAGCCGCACGGTCGCTGACCGCCTCATAGTAGGAGACCTCGGGCACGGCATGGATCGCTACATTCATCCATGAGCGTCTGGCAGACTCCGAGAAATGCGAACTGCACACCGGTGGTGGATCATCGGGGTTCCGGCCGTGGCCGCCGTGCTTGGGGCGATGCTGGTGTCGGCCGCACTCGTCCTCGCCTCATCGTGGTCACCCCGCCCGGACTGCTTTGACCGTGCCGCCTTCGAGAAGGTGGTGGCGAAGCTACCACCGCCGCCGATCGAACTAGACGCATACGATTCGGTCGACACACCTGACAAGATCGGCTCGTGTCGCATTCTGTCGTCGTTCGGAGTGAAAGGCGGCTACATCTTCTACGACGACGATAGCTCTGGCTTCGACGACTCTGGGTGGGGTTATTTCCCAAACGGGCCGGACGGTGACCTTGGAAACGGTTCCTGGGAGGGGCCACAGTTCGAACAGATCGAGGGACCCTGGTACAACTGGACAGCAAGCTGGTAGACGGCATTGCCGAGCTGACGGCGAGGCCACCTGACGCCCGCCCGCACAGCACCACCCCGCCCGGAGTACTGCCAGACGTACGGCCATCAACGTGTCGTGGGCTCGGGGCGGACGACAAGTGTCACGTCGCTGCTGGTTGCGATCACCAGAGTGCGGCCGGACGGGGAGAAGCCGGCAGCGCGCAACTCCGAGTAGTCGGCGTGGAAGACGTGCCACCAGGTCGTGCCCGGTGGGCCGTTATAAGCCCCGCCGTCGGAGGAAAGCAGGACGCGGTGATTCGGCCACTCGGGGGCCACCACGTCGATAGTCCAGCCATCGTCGGTCGTGGCATGCAGGCCGCCGCCGAACAGCCCGGAGATGCGTACCCGAGTGTCGGCCAGCACACCGAGGCCCGGACAGGCCAGGTCCGGCCCGGACGGTGACGCGTTGTCGGGGTCGGGGTGACGGTCCCGGGCGATCTTCGCACCCGTTGCCGCATCGACCAGGCCAAAGCCGTCCATCGAGACGAGCATCAGCAGGTCGTCGCCAGTCTGTGGATGGACACCGAAGCCGACGCCTTGCAGCCCGCCCACGAGTATCTGGTTGAGGTGCCGCCAGGGTTCTGGCGGCGCGACGACCGGGGCGGCCAACAACTTCGCCCGCAACTGCTGCTGGTAGTCCGAAAGCATCCCGTGGTCCTCCCCGACGCCGACGGCCGGCGGTCCTCGCGGCTCCTACAGATCTTGGCGTCGACGTCCGGCGACGCGTCAGTCTGCCGTCAGGTCCGCAAGGACGGCGGCTCGGCCCTGTTCGTACTCTGCGAGGGCGGCAGGTTCTTCGGAGAACTGATCCGTCCAGAATCCCTGCCGAAGCCAGGGACGGGGAGCCAGCCGAAGGGACCCGTCACTGTCCAATGCCACTGACCAGCAGGTAGGGATGCGCCCGTCCACGGTCTCGAACATTTCCGGGCTCCAGATGGAGTCGGTCCCCTCATCGTCGACGACCCGCACGTAGTAGGCGTCAGCCCAGTAGGAGATCTCCAGAACGGGATAGGACCTGCCGACTGTCATGCCGGGGTATGTGTCAACTAGATCACCGAAAGCATCGATAATTCTGACGCATCGCACCAGCACTCGGCGATCCTACGGGACTGCCAACTGCCCGTTACCAGGAAAGGTGCGCCAACTGCGGCGCCGCACGAGCACGGCGTGACGTTTTCCCTGCCGGTGGGTCGTCACCCGGGTCCCTGAGCTGTCGTGCCAGCATCGCCTTGTGCGTAACGAGCAACGCCTACGAACACGGACGCCCGAGTCACGAGCCTTCGCGGAGCGCGTACAGCTCGTGATGAACCTGACCGCCCGCCTCAACGCGCTGCCGTTTGACGACCTCGACGCGCGCAGTGCGGTGCTCACCGAGATCTTCGGTGCACCGATCCCTGACTCTCTGACCATCCTGCCCCCGTTCTACTGCGACTACGGGCTTGGAGCGTCGTTCGGGGAGCGCGTGTTCATCAATCAGGGATGCTTCTTCCTCGACTACGGGGGCATCACCATCGGTGACCGCGTCATGATCGGTCCCCGCGTGACTCTAAGCACGGCCGGACACCCCGTCGAGGTCGACGAGCGGTACGACTTCATCACGCACGCGCCCATCGTCATCGAGGACGACGTGTGGATCGGCGCCGCAGCCACGGTCACCCCTGGTGTGACCATCGGTCGGGGCTCGGTCGTCGGCGCGGGTGCCGTTGTCGCGAAGGACGTGCCGCCGCTGAGTGTGGTGACGGCAACAAGCGTTGTCGAGCGAAAGCGGCTGAAGCCGACGTCGACTGCAACCTCCTGAACTCCAAGCCGCCGGCCACTCGGCATCGATCACGCGTTGCTGAAGATCGCCCGGCGGGTGGGCATGGCGACGCCGATGGCCGCCTCAAAGGTGGCACCGGCAGGCTTGGCCCGGACAGAGCACTATGGTTTCGCCATGTCGGTCGATCTTGAGGCGTCGTTGCCAACGCCCATCCCGCTCGCTGCCGTGATGACCACCGCGAGAGGCACCCTGGCGGAGCTTCTCGGCGTGGACACGACACCCGAATTGAGTGTGATCGTCGACCGACGTTACGAGCAGGGGCGACGCATGACTGTCGGCCGGCAGCTTGGTGAAGCGGAACTTCTGTCCGCCACCATCGGCCACCCCATCGACCCCGATCCCGACGGTTCGCCTGGCTCGATCCACTACGAAATCGACATCTCGGGCAGCAATGACGGTCTCTGGCTGATGGTCATCGACCATGAGCCAGAGGCCGGCGGCGAGGTCGAGGCGGTCTTCAGTCCCTACCGCACCTGCGTGAGTGTCGTCGTGGCGACGGCCATGGCACTGGCCGTCGCCGACCTCGCGGGCGGGGAGTTCATCGACGAACAGATCCAGATGCTGCGGCCCGGCCACACAGACCCACGCCACGTTGTCACGGCGACCCGCCTACCTCCTGGCCAGGACGGATTTGCCACGGGATGCGAGCGCTACCTACGGCAGTTCCCACACCTTGACGGCTGGCCGCGCGACGTATCGATGCCCTAGCCGACACGGCCTTGACGGCCCGCATCTGGACCGATGGCCGCATGACTCGCCGCTGGGAAGCTGTCGCGGTCATCGGCACCTGCAACGAACGGAAGAGAACGAATAGAATTCTAAAAGTTTCCGCTGAGACGGCGCGAGGTGCGTGATGGACAACTCCATCTGGCTGGTCATGGGCGGCATTTTCGCGCTGGCCGCGCTGGTCATGGCGCTGCTGGTGATTCGGCGGAGTCGTCGGAAGGATCCTTCCCCCGAGCAGCAGGCGCTGGAAGCCCGAGCTGCAATCCGCCAGTTGGCCAAGAACAGCCGCAGGGCGCAAAAAGGCACTATTCGTGGCAAGGGCGGCGGAGGTGATACGAAAACAGCTTATGACGCTGCTTTCGGCTCGGATACCAGCAGCGGAGCCTGAGCGCCTTACCGCTCGCTGTTCCCACCCGGTCAGGCGTACGGCCAGCAACCTCACCTGCGCATCGTCCGCTTCCCCAGCGTGCGCACCGCAGTCGACGACACTGCGGCCAGTTCGGGCTGCGCGGGCAGGAATACCGTGGGAACGCCCAGCGACTCGTTCATCGCGGCGAGTTGGTACTCGGCCTGAAGGTCGGTGGTGTTACGCACGCCGCGGACGATCACTCCGACTTCATGACGCCGGCAGTAGGTGGAGGTCAACCCGCCCCAGGCCACCACGGTGACGGAGGTCCACTCGACCGGCAGGATGGCCCGGACAGCGGCCGCCCGCTCCTCTTCGTCGGTGCCCGGCTGCTTGGTGCTGTTGACCGCGACGAGCACGACCACTTCGTCGAAGAGGTCGCGTGCCCGGTTCACCACATTCAGATGCCCGGGAGTGAAGGGATCGAAGCTGCCGGGGTAGACGGCTCGCACCCGTACGCGACCGGAAGTGCGTGGCCCTGCCGACGGTTCGGGTGTCACGGCCACAGAACCCGCTGCGCATCGTGGATGACCTGCTCAGACGCCACTGACGCCCAGGAGGCGAACAGTTCCCGGAAGTAGGTGCCGTGCCGGTCCGCCACCGCAGGATCCTGCTCGATGACGTCCAGTTCGTTGACGATGCTCAGGTCCATGAGCGACCGCAGTTGGGCCGCGTTCGGCGTTCTCACCTCACCTGCGAAGCGATCGAACACCTGACCGGTCTCTGCCAGCTCCCGCCAGCTGCGTCTACGGTCGCAGGCGCCGTACAGATAGACAAGCTCCTCGGCGTCGGCACCGACGAGGTCCCGTAGCACCGCACGGTCGGCCCGATCAAGCAGGGCGAGGTCGAACCCGTCGGTGCCGTAGACGGCGTGGGTGAGGCCGGCGGCCTGCACGTCACTGCTACAGCCGAGCACGGCGAGTCGTTCGCTGACTCGACACAGGTGGGCGTACAGGTTCCCCCCGGGATGCGCGATCTGCTCAGCTCCCTGCTGGCGGAGCCAGACCCGCACGCCTTCGTCGGTGCCCATGGCCCGACTGTAGGTATCGGCTGTCGGATTTCGCTGCCCCTGGTTGTGGGCAATAGGTCACAGCGCCGTGGGTACGGCCGTCGACCGTCGTCAGCGCCGCCGGGTGAAGACTCCCGGCTGGGCCGTCGGGGACTGCACCAGGAACGCTCCGCTGGTCACCGTGCCGACCGCCGGCACCGACGCGACCGCCGTACGAGGACCGGCCGGGGCGTCGACAAAGACCACCATCGGTACGGCGAACCGGCCGGCCGCGTCAGCCACCACGGTCACCGCGCCGGTGCCTCCGGCCCAGGTCACCGTCACCGGCTGGCCCGGCGGGAAGTCCCGCCCGAGGCCGGTGACCACCTGGCCGGGGCGCCCCACCCCGGGGTTGAACTGGAGGCTCGGGCTCCGGCCGGTGACCTGGACGGCGAGCGCCTGGGCCGCCTGCCCACCGGTGTCGGTCGAGCTGGCCAGGGTGAGCACCGCGTGGGCGACCCCGACGGCCCGGGGCGTTCCGCCGACGTCCAGGGTGCAGGACGCGCCGACGGCGAGGACCGGGCCGCAGGTACTCCCGGTGACGGTGAAGACGTCCGACACCGGAGCCGACACGACCGGCACCAAAGCCGGGGACGGCGCAACCGGCATCGAAGCCGTCCCGGACGGGGCCGGCGCGGCGAGCGTGGCGGCCACGCTGAGTGGGTAGTCGCCGGTGTTGCTGAGGGTCACCCGGCGGGTGGGCGTGGCGACGCCGATGGCCGCCTCGCCGAGGTCGAGCAGGGTGGTGTCGGAGTGCAGCACGGGCACGTCCGGGGCGGCCCCGGTGACCTGCACCACCAGCCGGTCCGGTCCCTCCTGGAGGATGCCGTCCACGGTGAACTCGAGCCGGCAGGCGTACTCGCCGTTGCGGGCCTTCGGATCGACTCGGACGGAGAGCGCGACGTCGACGCTGCCGCCGCTGTCGACGGTCCGTTCGCCGGGCGTGACGTCGGCGCTGAGCTGTGGGTCGCAGTCGGAGACCCGGGCGCCGACGGTGGCCTGGATCGCCCGGATACCGGTGAGGATCGCGGTGGAGACCTCGTCGGCGCTGGCCGCCGTCAGCAGCACCCCGCCGGTGCGGGTGGTGATCTCGGTGAACTGCCCGGTCTGGTCGAGGCTGCTGTACGGCGAGGTGGCGACATCGACCGCCACCACCCGGATCCCCCGGGCGGTGAGGGCCGCGACCGTCCCGGCTAGGTCGTGACCGAGGGCGGGGTCGTGCGACGGCGCGTCACCGAAGATCGCCACGATCGGGCTGCTGTCGGTACGCAGGGCCACCGCGCCGGTGGCGACCCGGGCCAGCGCGTACAGGTTGGCCTCCGGGACGTCCCCACCGCCGGCCGGGAACCAGGTGTTCACCGCCTCCTGCACGCCGGCCGGGTCGGCGGTCAGGTCCTGGTTGAGCCGGAAGGCGTACTCGTCGCCGTTGTCGCGGTACTCGGCGACCGCGAACCGGGCGTCCGGCTGTACGGCGCTGATGTCCGCCACGATCCGGCGGGCGTTGGCCTTGACGTCCTCCAGGGCCCCGCCCATGCTCGCGGTGGTGTCGGCGAGCAGGACCACGTCGGGACGCGGCGGCACGGTGGCGGTGGTCACCGTACGGGTGAGCGTCGCCGAACCGCCCGGGGTCAGCCCGATCGTCATGCTGGCCGGATCGCCCGTCGACGGGGTGGCGGCGTCGGCGACGCTGATCCGGAACTCCGCGCCGCCGGTGCCCGGTGCCGCGCGGCGGGCGGCGTGCCCGGCCGGCGTGGCGCTGGCCACCAGGAGGCCCACGACGGCCAGCGCCGACACGGTACGCAGCGAGCGGGAGGCGAGTGCGGCCATGCTGGGCAGTAAAGTCCGCCCAGGTGGGGGCCCGCAGCGGCTCGGCGGACAGACTTCGGTGCAGTCCTTCCTGCACCTACGGGCAGCGCCGACCGCACCCGCGTCCTGCGGCACCTGCCGGCGTAGGCGCCTCCTGCGGGGCGGCGGACCGGCGCAGGCGCGTCGCACGGGAAACGGGCCGCACGCCCGCCGCCGGCCGTCCGCGATGGCTCAGTCCAGGACCCGGACCGTCATGCCGTCCGAGCAGCGCCGGACCACCGCGACCAGGCTGGCCTGGTGGCTCGCCTTGACCGGGGTGACGGTGAAGTGCGCCTTGCGGCCCTTGCCGTGCCGCACCACGTAGCTCTCCGCTTCGCCACCCACCCACAGGTCGCCGAACGTCTTCAGCACGTTGTAGATCGGGGTGTTCATGTCGTTCTCGTCGACGTAGAACATCACCAGGTCCTTGTACTGCACGTAGTGGGTGTACGCGCCCTCCGTGTCCAGGGTGGCGATGATCCCGGTGTTGTGGGCGTTGAGCCCCGAGTCGATGTTCACCTGCACGTCCACGCTGTCGCGGCTGACGTAGATCGTCACCCGCTCGCTGCGGTACGACTTCAGCGGCTGGTTCTTCATGGCCAACGCCATCCACTCGGCGAACTCGTCGAGGTCGATCCCCCAGCCACTGAGATGGACCTGCGCCTCGTCCCAGGCGAACGTCCCGGGCAGGTAGGCATTCGCCTCGGGGTTCAGGCTGAAGGTGACGCCGAGCCGGAACTGGTACGCCAGCCAGGGATACCGTTCCGCGGGTTCGGCGAACCGTACCCCCTGCTCCTTCGGGACGACGGTGACCTGCTCCTCGTCGTCGCTGGACTCGTCGTCGTAGACCTGCTCGTTGTCCTGCTCCACCTCCTCGGCGGCCAGGTGGTCGCGCGCGTCGTGGGCGAGTTGCAGGCAGTCGGCCAGGAACGTGTCGATCACCTGGTCTTCGCGCAGGTGATCGACGGCAGCCTCCTGGAGTTCCTCGCGCCACAGCCGGAAGACGTCCGGATCGGCGGAGAGCACGTCGGTGAGCGCCGTGACGTCCTCGTCGTCGTCGACCCGCTGGGGCACGTCCACGTCCGGGAAGCGGTGGGCGGTCCGTTCCAGCGCGGTGAGCATCGCCGGGTCGTCCCACGGCCGTTGCAGGCGTCGGTGGAAGACCTCCATGGTCTGCGTGAGGTCCTCGGCGTGGGCGTTGGTGACGAGCAGGTACTCCAGGGCGCGGATCAGGTCGTGCGAGTCCGGGTACCGCTCCTTGACCCACCGGCCGAACATGCGCGTCCCGTAGTCACCGTCGAGGACGGTGGCGAACTCCACGGCGGCGAAGTAGGCCGGTTCGTCCGCAGCGTCGTTCCAGTAGGTCTCTCGCCAGGTCATGACCGCTCTCTTCACTCGGCGACAGTCAACGCGGCCACAATGGCGCAGTCGGGGGCGTCGCCGGCACGCACGCCCGGCGGTCTTCGGGGCAGTCCCTACTGCCTCAGCGGGCAACCACCCACCGCACGCCGGGTCGGGCGGTGCGGTCAGGAGGCGTCAGCGCGCGGGGTGACGCCCAGCGTCTCGCACGCCTCGCGGTACATCCGGGCAGCCTCGGCCCGGATCTGACGCCGTTCGGTGAGCCGGGCACGGAACGGGATCCGTACCGGCACCGGCGCGCCGTCGACCGTGGCGACGAACTCCATCGCCTCGTCGTCCATTCCGGACACCCGTGCGGCGGTGGCCCGGGGCTGGCCGCCGAGCCCCTGGCAGATGATCCGACAGTCGTCGGCGTGGTCGTCGTTCATGTGGCGGGCCACCGCGGCCACCACGTCCGGGCCGAAGGTCGTCACGCGGCGGCCCTCGGCAGGACGGACCGGCCCAGTTCGGCCAGCATCGCGGTGTTCAACCGGTACGCCCACGACACCTCGTCCAGGAAGCGCTGCCGCTCGACCTCGTCCCAGGGCACCTCGTCGAGACGGGTCCGGTAGCGCTCCTTGAACGCTCGCGCCTCGATACCGGGGAAGAGGAAGAACCGGACGCCGTCCTCGGCGAAGCCGAACGACCGCCGCAGCGCGCGTAGCATGATCTGCCCTCCGGACAGGTCACCGAGATACCGGGTGTAGTGGTGCGCGACGTAGCCCGCCGGCCAGGTGAAGGCGATCTCCCGCAGCCGGGCCTGGTACTCCCTGGTCGCCGGGCCAGGCGTGATCCGCATGGCCCAGTCCGGGCCGTGCAGGAACTCCAGGTCGGCCGCGAGCGCCGGCAGTCGGTGCAACTCGTCGACGACGAAGGGACCGGCGACCGGGTCCGTACGCATCACGTCCGCCGCTTCCTCGAGCGTCTGATAGACGAAGAAGAGCTGCTCGGACAGGGCCGCGTAACCGGCCCGGTCCAGCCGGCCGGCCAGCAGGGCGTCGAAGTACCCGAGGTGCTGCGCCGCCCGATGGTCCGACCTGGTCCGCTCCCGCAGTTCCGCCGCGAAACCCATTCACCCACCTCCAGTTAGGGTAGCCTAACTTCAAAGATCACCCAGGGGAAGGGACGGCGGGTCGTCACCGACGGTTCGTGGCGTGGTTGCTCAGCCCTCGGTCACCGGAGAGCAGCCGGATGTCGCGGACGGACGAGCGGGGGAAGACCACCCGTCCGAGCGGCGCGAAGTCAGGGGTGAACACGTCGATGAAGCCGTTGTCGTGGTCGCGGTCCACGTACTCCTCGGCGAACATCGACGCGCCGACGAGCAGGTGGCGGCCGTCGTAGGCGAGGCCACGACCGAAGCCCTCGGTGGGCAACAGGTCGACGCCGTCCAGCGCGACGGTCTGCTCGACCGACCGGCAGACGAGCATGCCCCGCTCGTGGATCACCACGTTGTGGCAGCACGACCCGCCGGCCGGCACGACCTCCCGCAACCGGAACTCCTCGTCCAGCAGCCACACGTCGCTCTTGCGGCCGGTCCCGGCGTAGTGGTTGTGCGCCACGACGAAGATCGTGTCGCCGTTCCGGTAGATCGAGTTGAAGTGCCGATAGTGCGGGGAGAGGCGGCCCTTGCGGTCGTCCGGCGTCAATTGGATCGTGCGGTGGCGGGTCGACCAGTGCCGGCCGATCGTACGCTCGACGGCCGGGTAGCACAGCAGCCGATTGCGCAGGGTGTCCACCAGGATCAGTTCGTCATCGATGAAGTCGATCTGGTGGATCCAGCGGTTCAGTCCGTACAGGTGGGTGACCAGCCGCCACCCCTCCCCCGGCTCCGGGACGTGCCCGGCGTCGAGCGGAAGGGAAATGATCCGACCGTGCCGCCCGGTGATCTGGAAAGCGTAGAGCCACCCGTCACGCAGGGTCAGGCCGAAATGCCGGCCCGGGGAGATCATGCGCGGTCGGCCGTCACTCCACACGACGATGCCGTTGCTGGTGGAGACGACGAAGGACAGGTCCGCCGGAAGGTCACCGACCGCGTGGGGTGTGCCGGTCCAGGGGGTCGGCGGCGGCCTGTCGGTGGCCCTGGCCAGTTCCCAACGACCCACGACCCGATCAGCGCCGAACGCGTCGGCGAAGCGGTCGTACCACGCGGAGAACCGGGTACGCCGCGCCTCGGCCGGCACCCGACGGAACGCCTTCACGCCCACACCCCCACCAATCGATGATCGAAATGGCTGGAAACGGGATTCCCATTTTGTCGTTCACTGTGGGGATATCAACCCCCACAACCACCGGAGGTGGAATCATATACCAACATCGATGCTTTTACCCCACAGTCCGCCAATGACGCAAACATCATCTTCGATGACCGAAGCACCCGCCCGTGGCACGTTGATCCGCTCCGCCGATGCCGGCAGGCGAACAGCGGCCGGCGACGCTGATAGTTTTCGCAGCATGGTGGAGACGACGGTCGCCCGGTACCTGGCCGCGGTGGACACCGTCCTGCCCGGCTTCGTGGAGCTGCTGTACCTGACCGGCTCGATCGCGCTCGATGCGTACCAGCCGGGGGTGAGCGACATCGACACGCTGATCGTCACGTCCCGCCGCCCGAGTCCCGAGGATCTCGCCGCGCTGGCGACCGTGCACGCCAACATGCCGCCGAAGCCGCACCTCGATGGCGTGTACCTCGACCGGGAGACCTTCCGCCAGCAGCCCGCCGACTGCCGGGTGGTGCCGTTCGTCGTCGACGGGCGGTTCCGGACCGACCAGCCCTGTGGGGACCTCAACCCCGTACTCTGGCTGGTCCTCACGAAGTACGGACAGGCGGTCCGGGGGCCAGCCGTGGCCGACCTGGGCCTGACCGTCGACCACGACGAACTGCGCCGCTTCAACCTCGACAACCTGGCGACCTTCTGGCTACCGCTGGCCGCGAACCTCCGGGCGGCGGTCGCCGACGCACCGGACGACACGCCGGCCGAAGCCACGAGGGTGGGCGCCGACGGCGTGGTGTGGTGCGCGCTCGGACCCGCGCGCCTGCACTTCACGCTGGCCCACGAGGACATCGTCTCGAAGGCCGGCGCCGCCGCCTACCTGGCCGAGATCCTTCCCGCGTACGCGCCACTGGCGGACCGCGCGCTCCGTTGGCGTCGGGGTGAGCCGGTCGCGCTGACCGCAGCCGACGCCCGCGCTGCGGCCGACTCCGTCGAGGCCGTCGTGGCGGACGCCTTCCGACGCTGGGCCTGACCGCACGGGCGCGCGGAACCCGCACCCGGACGCCCCTGCCCGCACCAGGGCCGCTCCAGACCGCCCCACTACCCGGTCGGCGCTTCGGACAGGTTGCGGTCGATATTCTCGGCGTGGAATAGGGCCTGCCGAAGTAGCCGTCGGACGTGCTCGTCGGCGGCCGAGTCGGACAGCTTCTCGAAGATGGCCCTGGCGCGCTGCCAGCTCTCCCGCGCCGTGGCGGTGTCGCCGAGCTGGAGACTGGTCTCGCCGATGATTTGCGCCCGCCACTGACCAGGGAAGTCAGCAGTGCCACCAGGCCGGACACAACGAACGCCCTGGTTCGGGATTCGGTCCCGTACCAGGGCGTTTCACAAGGGTGGAGCCGAGGGGACTCGAACCCCTGACCCCCACACTGCCAGTGTGGTGCGCTACCAGCTGCGCCACGGCCCCTTGCGGATGTCCCCGGTCGCCCGGGCACGGACGAAACTATACACACACCGGTTCGCATGGTCATCTCACGGGGGTACCCGGCGAGCGTCAGTTGAGCGACACGTCCGGAGGGAAGTGGGCCACGGCCGCCATCATCCCGCCTTGCCGGCGCAGCACCATCGGCCAGAGGTCGTCCGGACGGTCGACGAAGGCGTCGCCGGGCAGGGCGTCCATGACGAACCAGGACCCCTCCTCGATCTCCTGCTCCAACTGCCCGGCGCCCCAGCCGGAGTAACCGGCGAAAACCCGGATCCCGGAGATGTTCTCCCGCATCCGCTCCGGGTCGACCGAGAGGTCGATCGTCCCCACCGCCCCGAGCACCTGGTGGAAGCCCTTGAGCCGGCGGACCGGTTGGCGCATCCGGGCAAGGCAGATGGCAGAGTCGGGTTGCACCGGGCCGCCCTCGAAGAGCACCGCCGGATCGCGGGCCAACGCGCTCCAGTCCCCGAGCACCTCGGCGACGGGTACCTCGGTGGCCCGGTTGAGCACCACACCCAACGCCCCGCCCGGTTCGTGCGCGACCAGCAGCACCACGGTGCGGTCGAAGTTGGGATCCTTCAGAGCCGGGGTCGCGACCAACAACTGCCCGGTCATCGAGGCCATGGAACGACCGCCGATCGCCTGTCCCTCACCCTGCATGCCGCCCATCCCCTAACCGCGTGCCGCGACGCGGTCACGCCACCCCGGAACCTGCTGCCAGGACGGCGTCGAGCGCACCGGGGCGGCCCGGTCCACCGGGAACTTCCGTGTTCTCAACGCCATGCCTGGCACCATAGCCTGCACCTTGCACGGTGGCTAAGGTCTGACCGGCGGGTAGTGAAACGAGTTTGGGGAGAATCGATGGATCCAACGGCGGAGATCGCTGTCATCGGCGGTTCAGGTCTCTACGCCCTGCTCGACAACGCGGTGGAACACCGGGTGGAGACACCGTACGGTCCGCCGTCGGACGCGATCACGGTGGCCGAGGTGGGCGGCCGCCCGGTGGCCTTCCTGCCCCGACACGGCCGCGACCACCGGCACCCGCCGCACCTGATTCCCTACCGGGCCAACATGTGGGCGTTGCGCTCGCTGGGGGTACGCCGGGTGCTGGCGCCCTGCGCGGTCGGCGGGCTCCGTCCAGAGCTGGGTCCGGGCACCTTCGTCGTGCCGGACCAGTTGATCGACCGGACCAGCGGCCGGACGCAGACCTACTACGACCGGGGCGCGGTGCACGTCTCCTTCGCCGACCCGTACTGCCCGGCCGGGCGGCGGACGCTGCTCGACGCGGCTGCCGGCCGGGGGGTGTCGGCGGTGGACGGCGGCACGGTGGTGGTGGTCGAGGGGCCGCGCTTCTCCACCCGCGCCGAGTCCCGCTGGTTCACCGCGATCGGCGGCTCGGTGGTCAACATGACTGGCCACCCGGAGGCCGTCCTCGCCCGCGAGCTGGCGCTCTGCTACACCTCCATCGCCCTGGTCACCGACCTGGACGCCGGTGTGGAGGGCGGCCACGCGGTGACCCACGAGGAGGTGTTCCGGGTCTTCGGCGAGAACACCGACCGGCTGCGGGGGATCCTGCTGGACGCGGTCGCCGCCCTGCCCGCCGAGCGGGCCTGCACGTGCGCCGCCGCGCTGGACGGCATCAAGCTGCCCTTCCCGCTGCCCTGACGACTGTCGCCACCGAAGAGGGTCATTGGCGGATTGCCGGAATGATCCCCTGCCGCACTGGTTAGATTCGTCCGGTCGGGGCCGGCTCACGCCGCCCCGACCTCGGACGATCGACCGGACGAGGGCACGGAGGCCGACCGATGGCGACGGTCCGCGACACCAGCTACGAGTTGCTCCGCGCCCTCGGCATGACCACCGTCTTCGGTAATCCCGGCTCCACCGAGCAACCCTTCCTCCAGGACTTCCCGGCGGACTTCCGCTACGTGCACGCCCTTCAGGAGGCCTCGGCGGTGGCGATGGCCGACGGGTACGCCCAGGCGACCCGCCGGCCCGCGCACGTCAACCTGCACACCGCGCCGGGCACCGGCAACGGCATGGGCAACCTGGTCACCGCCTGGCACAACCGGACCCCGCTGGTCGTCACCGCCGGCCAGCAGACCCGCCAGATGCTGCTGACCGAGCCGCGTCTGGCCAGCCCTCGGGCGACCGAGCTGGTCCACCCGTACGTGAAGTGGAGCCACGAGCCGGCCCGTCCGCAGGACATTCCGGCGGCCCTGATGCGGGCGTACGCCACGGCGGTGCAGCCGCCGGCCGGGCCGGTCTTCCTCTCCCTGCCGCTGGACGACTGGCACCACCCGGCCGACCCGCCGCCGCAGGTCCGTACCGTGGCGACCCGCGTCGCCCCCGACCCCGTCCGGCTACGGGAGTTCGCCGGGATCCTGGCCGGCAGCCGCGACCCGGTGCTGGTGCTCGGGCCGGCCGTGGACCGGGCGGACGGCTGGCCAGCGGCGGTCGCCCTGGCCGAACGGCTCGGCTGTCCGGTCTGGTCCGCACCGGCCCCGGAACGGGCGGTTTTTCCCGAGGATCACCCGCAGTTCCAGGGCGTCCTCCCGTACGCGATCGGCCCGCTCGCCGAACGGCTGCGCGGCCACGACACGGTGCTGGTCGTCGGTGCGCCGGTGTTCCGTTACTACCCGCACGTCCCGGGTGAGTACCTGCCGCCGGGGGCCCGGCTGCTGCACGTCACCGACGACCCCGGCGAGGCGGCCCGCGCCCCGGTCGGGGACAGCCTGATCGGCGACGCCCGGCTCACCGCCGAGGCGCTGCACGACCTGCTGCCGCCGACACGTCGGACGCCCCCACCGCCCCGGGCGGACCCGCCACCGCCGGAGGTCGGGGTGCCACTGAGCGCGGACGCGTTCTTCGCCACGCTGGGCGGGAACTGGCCGGCCGACGGGGTGCTCGTGCAGGAGTCCCCCTCGAACCTGGCCGCGTTGCGCCGGCACGTACGGATCCGCCGGCCGGCGTCCTACTTCACCATGGCCAGCGGCGGGTTGGGGTTCGGGCTGCCCGCCGCGGTGGGCATCGCGCTCGCGGAACGGGACACCGGGCGCGGCCGGCCGGTGGTGGCGGTGATCGGGGACGGCTCGTTCCACTACTCCGTGCAGGCCCTGTGGACCGCCGCCCAATTGAACCTGCCGCTGGTCGTGCTGGTCCCGGTCAACCGCCACTACGCCATCCTGAAGGCGTTCGCCGAGCACAAGCAGACCCCCGGCGTCCCCGGACTGGACCTGCCCGGGCTGGACGTCACCGCGATCGCGGGCGGCTACGGCTGCGCCGCGACCGTGGCCGGCACCCCGGACGAGATCGCGGCAGCCCTCGCCACCGGGCTGCGGGCGGACCGGCCCACGGTCGTCCCGGTGCCGATCGACACCGAGATACCGGCCCTGCTCTGAGCCGGTCGGCACTGCGTCCGGGCCCGGGCCCTCTGGCCGATACCACGGCCGATCCGCCCGGCCGGCACTGCTGGTGGGCCCTGCGGGTCTTTGCGCCGCGGTCGGGGTGGAGCGGCCCAACATCCACCCCGACCGCGCGACTCATCCGCCGAGCAACGACACCGGCGACCCGGTCACCACGTCCAGCACCGCGCGGCTGCCCAGCGGCGCCTTGAGGGTCGCGCTGACCGGCTCGAGCTTCAGCTGGTCGGTGCAGACTCCGGTGCCCCGGGTCACCCCGGCACCGACCACCACCACGTCGTCGAACTCGGCCACCAGCGGCTCGACGCCGGTGTCGCAGGCGCCCACACCGACCCGCCAGGTCAGCTCGGCCCCCTCGATCGAAACGACGTTCTGGGCGGCGGCCAGCTCCGGAGCGGGCGGCCCGCTCGGACCGGCACCCGCCGGCACGGCGCTGACCGCACTCGGCGCCACGGCCACCCGGGCGACCGGCACGGCGAGTTCCTCGACGGTGAACAGCCAGGCCGGCACGGTGGCCTCGCCCCGGCTGGTGCGCAGCTCCACGGTGCCGAGCTTGACGCCGGTGACGGTCAGCGCCGTGCAGGGCGCCGCCGCAGGGCTGTCCGAGACCGGCCCGTCCGGGCCCGGCCCGTCCGGGCCCGGCTCGACCGTCGGTCCGGGGACCTTCGGCCGGCCCGGGCAGGGCGGCGGGTCGCCCAGGTCCAGCTGCTTGTACGCCTCGGCCGCGCTGACCAGCGGTACGTCGAGCGTGCCGTCCGGGAAGCGTACGGTGCCCCCGGCCACCCGGGTCGGCGGAATGGCGGCCTGTTCCCGGTACCAGCCGGCCTGGAAGGCCTGCTTGGTTTCGGGGGAGAACTTCGGGTCCCCGGCGAGGACGGTGGGGTCCTCCAGGGGGACGTAGGCGGTCGTCCAGGCCGGGCCGGGCTGCCACGCCTCGGAGACCTCGGCGGCCCGCCGGTGGAACGACTCCCACCGCTCGTCCGGATCGGCCGGCGTGCTGGTCCCGTTCTGGGCGCAGCCGGTCAGGGCCAGCAGGATCGGCAGGCCCAGCAGCAGAGTCACTCGTCGACGCATGCCGGTTCGACGTACGCCGCCCCGCCTCCGGTTCCCGACTCTCGGGGAAGACAGCTTTCGGGACAGACGGCCCTCGGGGACGGACGGCTCTCGGGGGCAGACAGCTCTCGGGGGCAGACAGCGATGCGCCCCGGTCCCTGGGGACCGGGGCGCATCATGGCTGGTGGAGGTGCCGGGAATCGAACCCGGGTCCTTCGCCGCCTTGTCAGGGCTTCTCCGAGCGCAGCTCGCTGTGCCTCTACTCGGCCCCTCCGATCACGCGAGCGAGTCGGTGTGACGGGCCCAGTCGCTGATTAATCTCGCCGCACGGACCCCGCGACCGGGTCCGGTTGGCCAGCCTTCTAGCTGATGCCGGCTAACTGGGTCGAAGGCGCTCCCAGGCCGACAGACTCACTACTCGCCTCAGGCGGCGAGAGCGAAGTCAGCGCGATTGTTCTTGGCGCTTATTGGTTTCCGACGACCGATTCACGAGACGACGTCGGCTTCCTCGGCTCGCTTCCCCTGACGCCACGCACGAAGTCGAAACCTGTCACCCCCTTGAGTGGCTGCCCCTGTCGGCAGCTCCACCAAGCCTAACGCCTCCCGCAACGGGTTTCATCCCGAGCCCCGGCCCTACTGGCGAGCCGGACAAATGGGATGAATCACTCACCCATGCCCTTGCTTCGCCGACCCAGCGCCCGGTTGATCTCCCGGTCCGCGTCCCGCTTGGCCAGGTCCTGGCGCTTGTCGTACGCCTTCTTGCCCTTGACCAGCGCGATCTCGACCTTGGCCCAGCCGTCGGAGAAGTAGACCTGCAACGGCACCAGGGTGAGACCGTCCTCCCGGGTCTTGCCGAGCAGCCGGTCGATCTCCAGGCGCTTGAGCAGCAGCTTCCGGGTCCGCCGGGGCTCGTGGTTGGTCCAGGTGCCCTGGACGTACTCCGGGATGTGCATGCCGTGCAGGAACAGTTCGCCGTCGCGCTCCTGGGCGAACGCGTCCACCAGTGACGCGCGACCCGCGCGCAGCGACTTCACCTCCGTACCGGTCAGCGCCATGCCCGCCTCGTACGTGTCGAGGACGCTGTAGTCGTGCCGGGCCCGGCGGTTGGAGGCGACGACCTTGCGCCCCTTCTCCCGTGGCATCGGCCCACACCCCTTCCATGATCGACCCGGCGGACAGCCCGCCCATGTTACCTGAACGGAAAGGACCCTCCGGCACCATTTGTTCCCGGTGCCGGAGGGTCCTTCACCGCCCGGAGATGACCCGTACCGTAACTAGACCCGCAGGTAGAAGCGGAGCGTGACCCACGCGGTGACCGCGCTGACCAGGCCACCCACGCCCGCCATTATCGGGAACATGATCAGGATGTCGCCCCAACTGACCGGGGAGAGCAGCCCCTGGAGGGACTGCAACGATCCGTCGAAGACGAACTGTTTCGCTCCGATCAGGGCGAGCAGGCCGAGCAGCGAACCGATCAGACCGGCGACCACGGCCTCGAGCACGAACGGCGCCTGGATGAACCAGTTGGACGCGCCGACGAGCTTCATGACCGCAACCTCACGCCGCTTGCTGTACGCGGCGACCTGGATCGTGTTGGCGACCAGGAGCAGGGCCGCGATGGCCATCACGGCGGCGGCGGCAAGCGCGATGTTCTGGATCGCGGTCAGGATGTTGAAGATCTTGTCGAGCAGCGCGCTCTGGTCGACGATCTCGTCGACCCCCTCGGTGTCCTTGTACTGGTCGTAGATCGACCGGTACTCCTGGGGGTTGGTCAGCTTGAGTCGGAACGACTCGGGCAGCACGTCCGCCTGGACGGCGCCGACCAGGTCCGGAGCGTCCTGGAACATCTGCTGGAAACGCTGGTACGCCTCGTCCTTGTTGACGTAGACGACCTCGTCGACCAGCGGGTCGCTCTCCAGCTCGGCCCGGAGCGCGTCCCGCTGTTCGGCGGGCACGTCGGCCTTCAGGAAGATCGAGACCTCGATGTTCTCGTAGTACAGGTCCTTCATGTCGGCGACCTGGCGGTACATCAGACCGCTGGCGCCGAGCATGGTCAGCGACACCGCCATCGTAATGATCATGGCGATGGTCATGGTCACGTTGCGCCACAGTCCGACCAGTACCTCGGACAGGACGTATTTAAAGCGCATCGGGGATTCCTCCGGCTCTCCGGCAAGTGTTCGTCATCAGATCGGGCGGCGGGCCGCAGGGGCCTTCGTTCGGCAGGCGGCGAGCCACGGGCCCGCCCCGGGGGCAGGGCGAGCGAACAGGCTCAGCCGTAGACGCCGCGGGCCTGGTCTCGCACGATGCGACCACTCTCGATCTCGACGACCCGGCGCCGCATCTGGTTGACGATGTTGGAGTCGTGCGTGACCATCACGACCGTTGTGCCGGTGCGGTTGATCCGGTCCAGCAGGCGCATGATCTCGATGGAGGTGTCCGGGTCCAGGTTTCCGGTCGGCTCGTCGGCCAGCAGGATCAGCGGCCGGTTCACGAACGCCCGCGCCACCGCGACCCGCTGCTGCTCACCACCGGAGAGCTCGTGCGGGTAGCGGTGCTCCTTGCCGCCGAGACCGACCAGCTCCAGCACCTCCGGCACGACCCGGCGGGCGACTGCCTTGGTCTTCCCGATCACCTCGAGGGCGAACGCCACGTTCTCGTACGCCGTGCGGTTGGGCAGCAGCCGGAAGTCCTGGAACACGCAGCCGATGGAGCGCCGGAACTGCGGCCGCTTCCAGGACCGCATGGACGTGACGTCCTTGGCGTTCACGATGACCCGCCCCTTGTTCGGGGTGACCTCGTGCAGCAAAAGCTTGATGATCGTGGACTTGCCGGAGCCAGAGGGGCCGATGAAGAAGACGAACTCGCCCTTTTCGATCGAGACCGACACGTTGTCGAGCGACGGGCGGGACGCCTTCGGGTACGTCTTCGTCACTTGCTCAAGCTGAATCACGGAGAGGGAGTCTACGCCGTGTGACCGGCGGGACGTCTTCCACGCCCCGCCGATGAGGCCGGTGTCATCAATTTAGTAGGTTACGCGCCAATCGATCAACGCGCTCCGCCCCGATTCGATCACGCATTGTCAGCAGCGAGTTGCCGCTGCTTGCGCCACCGGATGCCCGCCTCGATGAAGGCGTCCAGTTCACCGTCGAAGACCGAGGTCGGATTGCCGGTCTCGTGCTCGGTACGCAGATCCTTCACCATCTGATACGGGTGCAGGACGTACGACCGCATCTGGTCGCCCCACGAGCCGGCGGCGTCGGTCTTGAGCCCCTCCAGCTTGGCCTGCTCCTCCTGGCGCTTGCGCTCCAGCAGCCGGGCCTGGAGTACCCGCATCGCGGACGCCTTGTTCTGGAGCTGGGACTTCTCGTTCTGGCAGGTCACCACGATGCCGGTCGGGATGTGGGTGATCCGCACCGCCGAGTCGGTGGTGTTCACGCTCTGCCCGCCCGGCCCGGAGGACCGGTAGACGTCGATCCGCATCTCGTTCTCGGGGATGTCGATGTGGTCGGTCTGCTCCACCACCGGGAGCACCTCGACCCCGGCGAAGCTGGTCTGCCGCCGCCCCTGGTTGTCGAAGGGGCTGATCCGGACCAGCCGGTGGGTGCCGGACTCGACGCTGAGGGTCCCGTACGCGTACGGGACCTTCACCGCGAACGTGGCCGACTTCAGCCCGGCCTCCTCGGCGTACGAGGTCTCGTACACCTCGGTCGAGTAGCCGTGCCGCTCGGCCCAGCGCAGGTACATGCGCAGCAGCATCTCGGCGAAGTCCGCCGCGTCCACGCCGCCGGCCCCGGCCCGGATCGCCACCAGCGCCTCCCGGGAGTCGTACTCCCCGGAGAGCAGGGTCCGGACCTCCATCTCCTGAATGGCCTTGCCCAGTCCGGAGATCTCGGTCTCCACCTCACCGAGCACGCTGGAGTCCGACTCGGCCTCGGCCAGCTCCAACAGGACGCGGGCGTCGTCGAGTCGGGACCGCAGGCTGCCCAGCTTGCTGATCTCGCCGTTGACGTACGACAGCTGCGAGGTCACCTGCTGGGCACGGGCCTGGTCGTCCCACAGGTCCGGCGCGGAGGCCTCCTGCTCGAGCCGGACCTTTTCCTCACGCAACCGGTCGAGGTTGAGGACGGCCTCGATGTTGCGCAGGGTCGCGTCGAGTTCCTTGAGCTGTTCGGCGTAATCGGCAGCGGTCACGACAGCCAAGCGTACCGGCGCAGACGGCGACAGGCCCGCGTGCCCCGCGGTCGGGACGGAAAGCAGCCAGCCGGGGGCGTGGCAGGCCTGTCCGCCCCCGGTCGTGGGGGTGGGCCAGCGGCGTCGTACGGGTGGGTGGTGGGCTGGTGCGCGTCGGTTCCGGGTGGGGCCGGCGGCGGATCGGCTCAGCCGGGGACCGGGGCGTTCTTCAGCCAGGAGAGCGCGGCCTTGTGGTACGCGACCGCGAACTCCAGGGCGCTCGCGTCGAAGGCGGCACCGTCTTTCTTGGCGTTGCGTGCCTGCTCGCGAACGTTCGCCAGGGCCTCGGTGTGGTACTCGTTCGCGGAGGTGTAAAGGGTACGGAGCTGGCTGGCCGAGTGCAGTTCGCCGAAGGCGATCCGCAGCGCGACCGGGTTGCGGATGGTGTCCTTGCCCGGTCCCTCCGTCAGCCACCGGGAGAACGTCCGCTTCCCGGACGGGGTGATCGCGTAGGGCTGGCTGGAGCGCGGACCGGGCTTGCCCATCCGCACGAGTCCGCGCTCGGCCAGTACCGGCAACTCTCGGTAGACCTGACTGCGGGTCATCGACCAGTAGGGCGCCAGTCGGCGCTCGGCGGCGGCCATCAGTTGGCCGCCTGTCATGGGACCCTCGTGGAGCAGCCCGAGCAGGGCCGCCGCTGTGGGGTTGATTCCGGATTCCGCCATGCCCATTACGCTGCCACTTTGCTGACCCTGCGTCCAGGATTTCGCCCAATCAGCACGTCCCGCGACTTCCTTTGTGCACTGTCGGCGCACGACAGTCCGTTCGGGATGGTCGATGTTTTTGAGGAACTGGAGAACGGCTACTCATATGATCATCTGGTTACGCAGGGTACAGGATTTCCTCGATCGCCTGTCCGTTTTCAACCAGATTCCTCCTCGCCGCGTGACTCCGGTGGCATGCCGAAGGCCCCGTCACCGCCGTCGGTCGGCGGAACGGGGCCCGTCGGGATGGTGCCTTCGGGCGCCTCGCGCCCGGTCGGTCTCAGCCCATGTGCGGGTAGGTGTGATCCGTCGGTGGGACGAAAGTCTCCTTGATGGTCCTCGGCGACATCCAGCGGACCAGGTTGTGCCAGGAGCCGGCCTTGTCGTTGGTGCCGCTGGCCCGGGCACCCCCGAACGGCTGCTGCCCGACCACCGCGCCGGTCGGCTTGTCGTTGACGTAGAAGTTGCCGGCCGCGTACCGCATCTTCTCCGCGACCGCGTCCACCACCCGGCGGTCGGTGGCGAAGATCGACCCGGTCAGCGCGTACGGGGCCACCGACTCGGCCTGGGCGACCACGTCGTCGAAGCGGGCGTCGTCGAAGACGTGCACGCCGAGGATCGGACCGAAGTACTCGGTGGTGAAGGTCTCGTGCGTGCCGTCGGTGCACTCGAAGAGCGTCGGCCGGACGAACCAGCCCACCGAGTCGTCGGCGGTGCCACCTGCCAGGACCCGGCAACTGTCGTCAGAGGAGATCAGATCCAACGCGGCGGTGTGCCGGTCGAACGCCCTCGAGTCGATCACCGCGCCGCCGAAGTTCGCGAAGTCGGTCACGTCGCCGTAGGTCAGCGACTCGGCGGTGGCGGCCAGTCGGTCCCGCAGCCCGCCCTCCCAGATGGAGCGGGGGACGTACGCCCGCGACGCCGCCGAGCACTTCTGCCCCTGGTACTCGTAGGCGCCCCGGATCAGGGCAGTGTGCAGCGCGTCCACGTCGGCACTGGAGTGCGCCACCACGAAGTCCTTGCCGCCGGTCTCGCCGACCAGCCGGGGGTAGCCCCGGTACCGGGCGATGTTGTCGCCGACGGTCCGCCAGAGGTGCTGGAACACCTTGGTCGAGCCGGTGAAGTGGATGCCGGCCAGGTCAGGGTCGGCGAGGACCACCTCGGAGACCTCCTCACCGCGCCCGGTGACCATGTTGATCACACCGGGCGGCAGGCCGGCCGCCTCGAACAGGCGCATGGTGAAGTGCGCCGCGAGCTGCTGGGTCGGCGCGGGCTTCCAGACCACGGTGTTGCCGAGCAGCGCCGGGGCCGAGGGCAGGTTGCCGGCGATCGCGGTGAAGTTGAACGGGGTGATCGCGTAGACGAAGCCCTCCAGCGGGCGGTGGTCGAAGCGGTTCCACACCCCCGGCGACGACGCCGGCTGCTCCTCCAGCAACTTCCGTGCGAAGTGCACGTTGTACCGGAGAAAGTCGACGAACTCGCAGGCCGAGTCGATCTCGGCCTGGATCACCGTCTTCGACTGGCCTAGCATGGTGGCCGCGTTGAGGGTGTCCCGCCACGGGCCGGCGAGCAGTTCCGCCGCGCGCAGGAAGATCGCGGCCCGCTCCTCGAACGGCAGCGCCCGCCACATCGGGGCCGCGTCCAGGGACGCCTTGACCGCCGCTCGCGCGTCGGCGTGGTCGGCGTGCGCGGTGACCCCCAGCACGTGCCCGTGCCGGTGCGGCTGCACCACGTCGATCCGCTCGCCACCGGCCATCCGCTGCTCACCGGCGATGGTCATGGTCAGGTCCAGCCGTTCGGCGGCCAGCTCGGTGAGCCGCCGTTGGAGCCGTTCCCGGTCGGCACCGCCCGGCTCGTAGGCGCGTACCGGCTCGTTACGCGGTTCGGGTACGGAGAACACGGCGTCCATCACAGCTCCTGGCGATCTCGACGGCGGTGGCGAAACCGGACCCGCGGCCACCGACCGGACGGCCGGAAACCGGGCATGGCGCCTCACCGGGTCGCGGCGACGGGACCTGCCGGGATTCTCCCACGGCCACACCCGCCCACCTAGCGCCACCACGTCCCACCCGCCCGAGGTGGATGCAGGGGTCCCCTGCTCGGCAAAAAGCGGTAACAGGGGACCCCTGCTCACACCCGGGTCGGCCCGCAGGGCGGGCGCGTACCCTGGGGAGCCGGTGACCCGCTCGCCACCCTCCCGTACCCGTGCCCGTCGGTGGCGGGAAGCTGGCGCGCGTTCGCGTCGAAGGGAAGACGATGACCCAGCAGCCCGGCAGCTCGACGGCCGCGGACCCGGACCAGCCGGTCGACGGCCCGTCGACCGGGGAGACCGCCCCGTCGACCGGGGAGACCGTCGCCCCGGCGGGCCCGCCCGGACTCGCCCCGGCGGCCGTCGTCCTCGCGCTGGTCGCGCTCGGCTGGCTGGCCGCGATGCTGTGGTCCACCCGGGCGGCGATCACCTCCGCGCAGGCCGGCGTCACGGCGGTCAGCCTCTCCGCGTACGCGCTGCCCGGGGTCATCTCGGCGGCACTGGTCGCCGGAGGCGGGGTCGCGCTGGCGGTGACCAACCTGCTCGCCCGTCGGGGCGTCGACCGGGCCACCCTGCGCTTCGTCACGGCCACCGGAGCCGGCCTGCTCGTCGGGCTGCTCACCGCAGTGTCGATCAACCTCTTCTACGCCGACAACGCCACCACGAACGTGATCGCCGGCACCACCGCCGCGGCGGCCGTCGTCGGCGGCGCGCTGGCCGGTGCCCGCCACACCCCGGCGGTCGGTGCCGTGGTCACCGCCGCCCTGGCTGTCCTGGTCTTCGTGGTGGCGTTCAGCCGGGTCCGCGACCCGCTCTTCGGGCTCTACGGGGGCGACGGCACCCAGGAGGCCATGGTCGACGCGGCCCGCTGGGTCTCCCGCACCGAGTCCCTCCTCGTCGGGCTGGTGGCCGGGGTCGTCGCCTTCGGCTACCTCCGCCTGGCCCGCCGCCGGACGCTGCGGCGGGACCCGGACGCGCCGGCCGAGCGGTGGCCGGCGTACCTGGTGGCCGGGGCCGGACCAGGTCTGCTGCTGCTGCTCACCGAGGTGATCCTCCGGATCGGCGGACGCTCGCTGCTCGACCTCGCCGCCGCCCTCAGCGAGGCGGACGCGGTGGCCCAGACCACCCTGGGCACGTCCCGGATCGACAACGGCATCTGGGTGCTCTTCGTGGGCGCGCTGACCGCGTTGATCGCCTTCGGCCGTACGCTCGGCCCGGCCCGCGCCGACGACGAGGACGACGCCGACCCGGCCGACGACTGACCGCCGGGGGGCGTCGGGCTAGGCCACGGTACGCAGGAGCAGGTCCAGCTCGGACGGGTCGTACCACTCCAGCTCGTGGTCCTCCGTGCCGTCCACGGTGAACTGGGCGTCCGGGTCGCCGGCCAGCGCCTGGTCGACGACCTCCACGGCGGCGGCCACGTCCCCGGTCGCCTCCGCCCCGTCGACGTGCAGGGCGGCCACCGCCCGCGTCTCGACGGATCCGGTCAACTGGACGGTGCTGGAGCCGAGTTCGCCGTCGGGCCGGCCGAGCGCGGCGGCGGGCACGTCCACCGAGACCACCACCCGCCGCCGGGGTGCCGAGGGATCGTCCCGCAGCAGCCGCAGCGCGTCCTGGGCGGCCCGGGTGAAGGCCACGTACTCCAGCTCCTCCTCGTCGCCCTCGGCGTACCACTCGCGCAGGCCGGGGGTGACCGCGTGCGCCGTCCCGGCCGCCAGGCCCTCGTCGTGCAGCCGGGCCAGCATCGGCACGGTCGCCGGCACGTACACCCGGACAAGGTCGTCGGTCACGTCTTCCTCCCCGCTCGATGCCGGCCGATGACCCGGCCGGGACGCCGGCCGTGCCGGACGCCGTGACCGTAGTACACCCGGGGCGACCGGCGGAAAAGCCACCCCGGAGCCACGCCCGTACGCCATGGGGCCGACCGGTGCGCGTTGGGGCCGACCGGTGGCAAACTGAGGCGAACGCGGTCAACGTGAGGGGTCCGAGATGGAACCGAGGTTCCTACAGCTGTCCGACGTGGCAGCCGAACTCAACGTGTCCGACTCGCAGATCTACCACATGGTCCGCAGCGGAGAGCTGCCCGCCATCAAGATCGGTGGCCGGGGGCAGTGGCGGGTGGAACGCGCCCGACTCGAGGAGTACATCGAGCGCAAGTACGTCGAAACCGCCGAATGGGTGCAGGCCAACCCGCTCTCCGAGCGCGACGGCAACGAGTAACGCCTCGATCACCGAGGGACATTGACCGGGGCCGCTCCATGCCCGAAAATGAAAGCCTGTCGTAGGCAAACGTAGGCAAACGAAGGAATCAGGGGGAATCCGATGGCCGACTCCCGCCGCCCGGTGTCACCTCGTCCCCCGGTCCGCCTGCGCCCCGCGCCGCCCCTGGAGCCGCCGCTCGCCGACGACCAGCTCACCGACCTGTGGCCCCGCCCCACCGCCGCCCAGCTCGCCCTCGACCTGGTCGACGCCGGCCGACCCGGTCGGGGCCGGCCCGCTGGACGACCGGCCCAGCGCCCCACCGGGCCGCACCCGTCCCGACCGGCCACCCCCGCCGGGTCGTCCGCCACGGCCACCCCGGAGGCGCACCGCGCGGCGCACCGCTTCGTCGGCACCTGCCTCGAGGTCGTCAACGGCTACCGCCCGCCCGGCCAACTCCGGCCGCTCACCGACCCACTGCGGACGACCACCGTGCTGGAGCAACTCGCCGTGGCCACCGCCCGGCTCGGGCCGGTACGGCGGCGGGCCAGCCGGCCCGTGGTGCGACTGCGCCGGCTGCGGGTGTGTCAGCCGCAGCCGGCCGTGATCGAGGCCGCTGCCGTGATCGCCGCCCCGAACGGGCGCAGTTGGGCGATGGCCGTGCGCCTGGAGCGGCGCGGCCCCGGCTGGATCTGCGCCTTCCTCCAGATCCTTTGACCCGACCGGCCGTGGCATGGGCCGCGAACCGACCGGCCGTGGCATGGGCCGCGAACCGACCGGCGGCCGGCAGGGGTCGGCCGACCACCGGCCCGCGCCGACGAGATCGACAGAAACCGTGGGACGCCGGCCAGCGGCCCACGGGCCCGGCCCGAACACGCCGCGAGGGGCGCCCACCGCGTACGGTGGGCGCCCCTCGGGACGTGCTCGCTGGTCAGTTGCCGCCGTTGGGCGAGCCGTGGCAGCGCTTGTACTTCCGGCCGGAACCACACGGGCAGGGCGCGTTCCGGGACGGGCCGTTGCTTCCCTCGGCCTGGCCGGTGTCCGCCCGGCGGGCGCTCGGTGCCGGGGCGGGGCCGCGCAGGCCGGCCGACGGACGTGACGGCGCGGGACGCTTCGGCGTCGGCCCGCCCACGCCCAGCGCCGGGGCGGACTGGCGGGGCTCCTCCTCCGGCCGTTCCACGGCCACCGCACCCGCGCCGGCCTCTCCGTCGATGGTCGGCGCGGAGTACTGGAGGCCCTGCTGCTGCGGGGCCCGGTTGAGGCCCTTGGCCCGAATCTCGACCGGCTTCTCCAGCAACTGGACCTGCTCCGGCTCCGGCGTGGGCTCCTCGACCTGGACCTCCAGGTTGTAGAGGAAGCCGACCGTCTCCTCCTTGATGCCTTCCATCATGGTGGCGAACATGTCGAAGCCCTCGCGCTGGTACTCCACCACCGGGTCGCGCTGGGCGTACGCCCGCAGGCTGATGCCCTCTTGGAGGTAGTCCATCTCGTAGAGGTGCTCACGCCACTTACGGTCGATCACCTGGAGCAGGACCATCCGCTCCAGTTGGCGCACCGCCTCCTCGCCGAGGGTTTCCTCGCGGCGGTCGTACGCGGCGTTCGCGTCCTCCTTGAGCTGGCTGACCAGGAAGTCCTGGTCGAAGCTGGCCCGCGAGCCGCCGACCTCCTCCTCCAGATCGTCGATGGTCACGCCGACCGGGTAGAGCTGCTTGAGGTTCGTCCAGAGCTGTTCGAGGTCCCAGTCCTCGGCGTACCCCTCGCTGGTGGCCCCCACCACGTACGCCCCGACGACGTCGTCGATCATGTTGCGTACCTGGTCGGAGAGGTCCTCCCCGTTGAGCACGCGCAGCCGCTCGGCGTAGACCACCTGCCGCTGCTTGTCCATGACCTCGTCGTACTTGAGGACGTTCTTGCGGATCTCGGCGTTCTGGCCCTCGATCTGGGCCTGCGCGCTCTTGATCTGGCGGGTGACCATCTTCGACTCGATGGGCACGTCCTCCGGGATGTTGAAGCGCTCCATGACCGCCTCGACCGCGCCGGCCCGGAACCGCTTCATCAGCTCGTCCTGGAGGGAGAGGTAGAAGCGCGACTCGCCCGGGTCGCCCTGCCGGCCGGACCGGCCGCGAAGCTGGTTGTCGATCCGGCGCGACTCGTGCCGCTCGGTGCCGAGCACGTAGAGGCCACCGGCGGCGGCGACCTCCTCGGCCTCGGCCTCGCACGCCTGCTTCCACTTGGGCAGGATCTCCTCCAGCGCCTTGGCGTACTCGTCCGGCTCCTCGGCCGGGTCGAGGCCGCGCTGGCGCAGCTCGGAGGCGGCGAGGAACTCGGCGTTGCCACCGAGCAGGATGTCCGTACCACGACCGGCCATGTTGGTGGCGACGGTGACCGCGCCCTTCCGGCCGGCCTGGGCGACGATCTCCGCCTCCCGGGCGTGGAACTTCGCGTTCAGCACCGCGTGCGGGATGCCGCGCCGCCGCAGCAGCTGGGAGAGGATCTCGGAGTTCTCCACCGAGACCGTGCCGACCAGCACCGGCTGGCCCTGCTCGTGCCGCTCGGCGATGTCCTCCACGACCGCGTTGAACTTGGCCTTCTCGGTCTTGTAGATCACGTCGGGCCGGTCGAGCCGGACCATCGGCCGGTGCGTCGGGATGGTCACGACGCCGACCTTGTAGACCTTGTTGAACTCGCCCGCCTCGGTCTGCGCCGTACCGGTCATGCCGGAGAGCTTGCTGTAGAGACGGAAGTAGTTCTGGAGGGTGATGGTGGCCAGGGTCTGGTTCTCCTGCTTGATCTCCACCCCCTCCTTGGCCTCGATCGCCTGGTGCATGCCCTCGTTGTAGCGGCGGCCGTGCAGGATGCGGCCGGTGAACTCGTCGACGATCATGACCTCACCGTCGTTGACGATGTAGTCCTTGTCGCGCTTGTAGAGCTCCTTGGCCTTGATCGCGTTGTTCAGGTACCCGACCAGCGGGGTGTTCACCGACTCGTAGAGGTTGTCGATGCCGAGCCGGTCCTCGACCCGGGCCACGCCGCGCTCGGTGACCGCGATGGTGCGCTTGGCGTAGTCGACCTCGTAGTCGCCCTCGCCGTCCTTGCCGGACTGGAGGCGGGCCACCACCGTGGCGAACTCCTGGTACCACCGGGCGGAGTGCTCGGCCGGGCCGGAGATGATCAGCGGGGTCCGGGCCTCGTCGATCAGGATCGAGTCGACCTCGTCGACCACCGCGAAGTTGTGGCCGCGCTGGACCAGGTCGTCCTTGGACCAGGCCATGTTGTCGCGCAGGTAGTCGAAGCCGAACTCGTTGTTCGTGCCGTAGGTGATGTCGCACTCGTACGCGGCCCGGTGCTCGACCGAAGGCCGGTTCGGCAGGACCACACCGACGGTCAAGCCGAGGAACTCGTGCACCCGACCCATCCACTCGGCATCCCGCTGGGCGAGGTAGTCGTTGACCGTGACCACGTGCACGCCCTTGCCGGAGAGTGCGTTGAGGTAGACCGGCATGACCGAGGTCAGGGTCTTGCCCTCACCGGTCTTCATCTCGGCGATGTTGCCGAAGTGCAGCGCCGCGCCGCCCATCACCTGGACGTCGTACGGCCGCTGGCCCAGCACCCGCGCCGCCGCCTCCCGGCACACCGCGAACGCCTCGGGCAGCAGGTCGTCGAGGGACTCCCCGTCGGCGATCCGCTCCTTGAAGTGGTCGGTCATGCCGCGCAGCTCGTCGTCGGTGAGGTTGACGTACTCGTCCTCGATCGAGTTGACGGCGTTGGCGATGGCCTTCAACCGGCGCACCATGCGGCCCTCGCCGGCGCGAAGAACCTTTTCCAGAATCGACACGGATCAACGCTCCCCTAGACAGTCTCGACCCATCGTAGGCGTTCCATCGGGCCAATGGTCACTGGTGGCGTACGTGACCTCCACGGAAACCGACATAACGCACGCACCACGGCGATGGCACGGGGAAAAGCGGTTACGCCCAGCGCGAACGGTCGGGCACGATGGCCCGGTGGAGCCTGTGCAGATCACCGAGGATGGCCTGCTGCTGCGCCCGTGGCGGCCGACCGACGCCGACGACGTGCTGCGGGCCTGCCAGGCCCCGGACATCCAACGGTGGACTGCCGTACCCCGGCCGTACCTGCCCGAACACGCTCACGGCTTCGTGACCGACCGCGCCCCCCGGGGCTGGAAGGACGGCACGTCGACCCCCTTCGCGGTCTGCGACGCCGGCAGCGGTGAGCTGCTCGGCTCCTGCGGGCTGGTGAGCATCGACCACACCCTGCGGTCCGGCGAGATCGGCTACTGGACTGCCCCATGGGCCCGGGGACGCAACCTCGCCGCGCGGGCGACCCGGGCGGTGGCCCGGTGGGCGTTCGACCGGCTGGAGCTGCGCCGCATCATCTGGCAGGCCGAGCTGGGCAACCACGCCTCCCGGCTGGCCGCGCTGCGTGCCGGGTTCCGGGTCGAGGGCCGGCTCCGGCTGGCCGCGCCCGCGCCCGGGGGCAGCGCGGAGGGCTGGATCGGTTCGCTGCTGCCCGGCGAGGTCCCCGAGCCCGGTACGCCCGGGCCGGCCGGCCCGGGCACCCTGGAGGCCCGCCGCGCGGCGGTCTTCGGCCGACCGCACCCCGAACTGTTCGCCACCGTCGGCCCGGTCGAGCTGCGACTTCGGGCGATGGACGAACGGGACATGGACGCCCTCGTCACCACCAGCCGGGACCCGGAGACCATCCGCTGGACCAGCGTGCCCGACCCGTACGAGCGTTCCCACGCCGAGGCGTACCTCGCCTACCACCGAACGAGCTGGGCCGACGGTTCGGCCGCCTGCTTCGCGGTCGCCGACGCCGACGACGCGTACGTGGCCAACGTCGACCTGCGGATCGCCCGGATGGACCCGCTCCTGGCCGACGTGGGCTTCCTGGCCGCGCCGCACGCCCGTGGTCGCGGCTACCTGTCGGCCGCCCTCGGCGCATTGACCACCTGGGGCTTCACCACCCTCGGCCTGGCCCGGATCGAGTGGCGGGCCAACGTCGGCAACGTCGCCTCCCGGCGGGCCGCTGAGAAGGCCGGCTTCCGCTACGAGGGCGTCTCCCGGGCGGCCATCCAGTACCGGGACCACCGGGTCGACGCCTGGCTCGCCGCGGTGACCGCCACCGATCTGCCTGACCACTAACCGACGAGGACGGGGGACGCCATGGACGCACCAGTCATCGAGCGCGACGGGGTACGGCTGCGGCCGTACCGGGACGACGACCTGACCGACATGGTCGCCGCCTGCAACGACCCGCTCACCCGGCGGTTCCTGGACGCGTTGCCCAGCCCGTACACCGAGGCGGACGGCCGCTGGTGGCTTACCGAGGGCGCTCCCGCCACCTGGGCCCGGGGCGGGGCGGCGTACGCCGTCGCCGACCCGGAGTCGGACCGGCTGCTCGGCACGGTGGGCGTCGACCGGCTGGTGCCCATGCGCGGGCAGGCGGAGATCGGCTACTGGGTGGCGCCGTGGGCCCGCCGCCGGGGCGTGGCCACCGCCGCCACCCGGGCGCTGACCGCGCACGCCCTCGCCAGCGGGCTCAGCCGGCTGGAGCTGTTCACCCATCCGGAGAACGCGGCGAGCCAGCGGGTCGCGCTGGCCGCCGGCTACCGGCACGAGGGGGTACGCCGGGCCGTCAGCCCGCAGCGCGGCGGCGGGCGCTGCGACTCGATCGCCTGGGTACGGCTCGCCGACGACCCGCCCGGACCGGTCCCCCGGCTCCTGCCGGATCTCCCGCCGGGCGGGCTCACCGACGGCGTGATCGCGCTGCGTCCGGTCGGCCCGGACGACGTGGACCTGATGTACCGGCTGCACACCCTGCCCGAGGTGGTCGCCAACCGGGTGCCGCCGGAGCCGCCGACCCGGGCCGAGATCGAGCGGCGGTGCCGGACGGCGGAGAGCAGTTGGCTGGTCGGCACCGCGGCGGACCTGGTCGTGGTCGACGTGACCAGCGGCGAGGCCGGGGGCGGCCTCGCCCTGCGGTACGACGAACCACGCACCGGCCAGGCCATGCTCGGCGCGAGCATGCTGCCCGCCTGGC
Source organism: Micromonospora pallida (assembly GCF_900090325.1). Taxonomy (NCBI): domain Bacteria; kingdom Bacillati; phylum Actinomycetota; class Actinomycetes; order Micromonosporales; family Micromonosporaceae; genus Micromonospora; species Micromonospora pallida. The sequence continues at coordinate 4,818,674 of NZ_FMHW01000002.1, forward strand.
GGGGACGGGGCCTGCTCACCCGGGGCGTCCGCCTGCTGGTCGGCTGGGCGTTCGACACGGTGGGCGTCGCCCGGTTGTGGGCCGGCTGCCGGCCGGAGAACGTGGCGCCGCAACGGGTGCTGGAGAAGGTCGGTTTCCGCCGGGAGGGGATCCAGCGGGGCCGGCTACCCGGCCCCGACGGCACCCGCGTCGACTCGCTGCTCTACGCCCTCCTCCCCACCGACCGTCCCTGACCGACCGGGCCGGGGGCTGACCGACCGGGCCGGGGGCGCGGAGCGCGCCCCCGGCGGGCGGACTCAGAGGTCGAGGGAGATGAGCCCGTAGTCGTAGGCGTGCCGGCGGTAGACCACGCAGGGGCGGCCGGACTCCTTGTTGTGGAAGAGATAGAAGTCGTGACCGACGAGTTCCATCTCGAACAGGGCGTCGTCGACGGTCATCGGCTGGGCCGGGTGCACCTTTTCCCGCGCGATGTGCCAGGGCTGGTCGTCGGGTTCCTCGTCGCGTTCGGCGAGCGCGGTGGACGTGCCGGCGGAGAACGCGGGCTGCCCGAGGTCCGCGACCGGCAGGTCGGCGGTGGCGGCGGCGACGGAGATCGGCGCGTGCCGTCCCCGGTGGACGCGGCGGCGGTCGGCCGCCCGGCGTAGCCGGGTGTCCAGCTTGGCGATGGCGGCGTCGAGCGCGCTGTAGAAGTCGTTGGTGCAGGCCTCCGCCCGGACCACCGGTCCGCGCGACACGCAGGTGATCTCGACGCGCTGGCAGTGGTCCGCCTGGCGGGGGTTGCGTTCGTGGAACAGTTCGACGTCGACCCGAATGATCTTGTGGTCGTAACGTTCGATCTTGGCGAGCTTCTCTGCTACGTGCACCCGGTAATGGTCTGGCACCTCGACGTTTCGGCCCTTGACCACGATGTCCACGTGACCTCCCTTGATCGGATGGTCTTCGATCCGGATCCGGTCGCCCCTGGGAGCACCCCTTCGGCGTCGACCGGTTGGTACGGCTACGCCTCCTCTCACGCCGGGAGCGGGTGGGTGGCACCCCTCCTACCCCCGACACCGAAACGCTAACGCCTTCACGCCAACCAGTCACCCCCAGTTGTCCTGGCGGACCAGAGAATTTCACAGCTCGGTCACCAAGGGGTGAATCGGAACGACGGAGAGTTACCGCGTTCGGTGTCTTCGGGTGGCCGCGAGCACTGCCGCGACAGCCGGCGACAGTCCGGCCGCGTCGAGTGTCCGGCCAACCGCCGCCAGGGTGGCCCCGGTGGTGAGGATGTCGTCGAGCAGCACCACCGTTCCGGCCGGGTCGACCGGGCCGACCGGTGGCCAGGCCCGTAGCCGGAACGCCGAGGCCGCCGCAGCCGCCCGACCGGCGCTGTCCAGCCCCACCGAGTCCGGGCGGGGCAGCGCCCGCACCGGTCGCCGTACCCGCACCGGCCAACCCGCCCGGCGCAGCCGGTCGGCGGCGTGCCGGGCCAGCCGTCCAAGGTGGTCGCCGTAGCGGGCCCGCGCCGCCGCGGCCGTGTCCGGCACCGGCACCAGCAGCACCGGCCGGACCTCGCCGACCGCCGCCGCCACCACCTCGGCCAACAACCCGCCCAGCGGCCGGGCCAGCCCGTGCCGGCCCCGCTCCTTGTACGCCAGCAGCGCCTCCCGCAGCGCCCCGTCGTACGGGCCGAGGGCGACGCAGGGCGGCAGGCCGACCGGGGCGGGGTCGGGGCGTACCGACGCCGGTCGCAGGCCGCCCAGCGTGGCGACACAGTCGGCGCAGAAGCCGTGCCGCAGCCGGGCACCCCGCGTCCGGCAGCCGGCGCACTCCACCGGCAGCACCAGGTCGGCGAGGTCTGCCCAGAGGCCGCCCGGCATGCGGATCAGTAGAGGAAGAACGGGACGGTCGGGCTGCCCGGCGGGGCGTCCGAGTCCACCGGCTCGACCCCCTGGACCTGCTCCCGCAGGATCTGGGTGTACGGCGATCCGGCCCAGGCCACCCGGTTCGCCTCGTACATCACCGGGCTGCGGGTGAACGGGACGACCAGATTGGCCGGGTAGGCGGCCAGGTGGGTGACCTTCGCGCCGAGGTCGGTCCGGAGCGCGACCTCCCCGGTCCCGTCCACGCTGATCTCGTAGACCGCCGGCTGGCCCCGGGTGCCGGCCACGACGAGTCGGGACTCCTCGACCCAGTCGATCGCGGTGAGCGCGGTCAGGGAGGTGGGCACCTGGCGGGTCGGGCCGACGCTGACGCCGCCCCCGTCCACGCTCACCGCCGCCACGTACAGCCGACCGTTGACGACCAGCGCGATCCGACGCCCGTCCAGCGCGGCGGCGACCGCGGTGACCGGGCCGGGCACGATCAGCGGCAGCGGAGTGAGCTGGCCGTCGGTGCCGAAGCGGTAGAGCCGGCCGTCGGCGACCACCAGCCCGTGCGCGCCCCGGGTGTCCGAGGTCTTCAGCCACACCGGCCTGCCGATCGAGGCGTACGACGCCGCGCTGCGGGCGGCGACCCGTACCGGGGCCTTCCCGCTGCCCACGGAGAGGCGCTGGCGCCGACCGTCGGCCAGCACCAGGGCGGCGAGGATCCGATCGCCGGCCCGGCTGAGCGCGGCGGAGAGGACGTCGCGGTTGTCCTCCCCGGCGATGGGGTCGGTGCCGCTGGTCTCGCCGACGAACGCCAGCGGACGCACCGACCCGTCGTACACGCAGAACCGCTGTGGGTCCTGGCGGACCAGGTACGCGGCGTGCGTGAGCCGGTGCTGGTCGGCGCTGGGAATCTTCCGGCGGGTCTGGTTGCGGACCTTCACCTCGAGCGGGCCGGTGATGTCCGGCAGCGACCAGGCGAGCTGGGTGACGAGCCGGTCGAGCTTGGCGTCGTCCTCGCCCGACATGGCGATGTCGATCTCCCACCGACCGTCGGTCTCGGTGGCGTTGTTGATCAGTTGGGCACCGTCGGGCAGCCGGGTGACGGTCGGGGTGAGCCACTCCGACGGGCCGTCGGTGAGCCAGCCGACCACCTCGGTGACCCGTCGTTCCTTCGGCACGGCGAGAGGAAGATACCGCTGGTCCGGGACGAGCCGGGTCTGGTCGGCGCTCCAGAAGTAGATCGTCGAGGACTGGTAGAACTCCTGGAGCGCCTGGTCGCTGAGGAGCAGCGTGCTCGGTGGGTCGACGAGGTAGTAGCCGGCGTCCTCGTCCCCCGAGCCGGCCGGCGCGGCGCCACGCAGGTCGAACCGGTACTCGGTCTCGGTCGCCACCGGAGGCGCGAGCGTGCCGTTGGCCCGGAGCAGCCCGACCTGCTGCACGGTGACCCGGACCGAGAAGGTGGCCTCCTCGCCGCTGGTGCCCCGTGGGTTGACCGTGGTCACCGGCTCGTCGAGCAGGCGGACCACGTTCACCGCGAAGTCGCTGCCCTGCTTGGGCTGGAGGCGGTCGCGGTCCTCGGGCGCGACGTACTGCAACACCCGCTCGTACGCCCGGTTCGGCTCGCCGGCCGGGGCGGAGAGGAAGTTACGGATGAACGCGGCGGAGTCGCTGCCGCTGGCACCCCGCGCCGGCGGTTCACGGTTGCGGCCGTTGACCGATCCGGCCTCCCCGACCGGTCCCGGGCCGTCCACCCGCACCTCGGAGAACTGCGGTATGCCGCAGCCGGCCAGCCCGGCGCCCACCAGCACCCCGGTGAGCAGGGCCGCCACCAGCCGCCGGTTCACGGGCCGACCTCGGTCCGCTCGCCGTCGCCCGCCGGGCCGATCGCCAACGCCCCGCCAGGCCCGGGACCGATCGCCAGCAGCTCCCCGTCCCGGGGGCCGCCGAAGGGCAGGGTGGCGTCGGCGGGGACCAGCCGCAGCGGCGAGGTGGTCAATCGGTCCCCGGCCCGGGCCGGCAGGGTGAGCCGGAACTGCGCGCCCTGGCCCGGCGCACCCCATGCCTCCAGCCAGCCGCCGTGCAGCCGGGCGTCCTCCAGGCTGATGGAGAGGCCGAGCCCGGTGCCCCCGGTCTGTCGGGCACGGGACGGGTCGGCCCGCCAGAACCGGTTGAACACCAGTTTCTCCTCCCCCGGCTTCAGCCCCACCCCGTGGTCGCGTACGGTCACCGCCACGGCGGTCTCGTCCACGCCGAGGGTGATCCGGACCGGCCGGCCCTCGCCGTGCTCGACCGCGTTGCCGACCAGGTTGCGCAGCACCCGCTCCACCCGGCGCGGGTCCACCTCGGCGATCACCGGGGTGCTCGGCACGTTCAGTTCCAGCGGGACCCCGATCCGCTCGGCGAGGCTGCCGAGCCGGTCGGCCACCCGCTGCACCACCGGCACCAGGTCGGTCGGCTCGGCGTCGAGCATGGCGAAGCCGGCGTCGAAGCGGCTGATCTCGAGCAGATCGGTGAGGAGTTCCTCGAACCGGTCCAGCTCGGCCTGGAGCAGCTCGGCGCTGCGGGCCACCGCCGGGTCGAACCCGTCCCGCTCGGCGAAGATCAGATCAGCCGCCATCCGGACCGTGGTCAACGGGGTACGCAGCTCGTGCGAGACGTCGGAGGTGAACCGGCGTTGGATCCGGGACATCTCCTCCAGCCGCAGGATCTGCCGCTGGAGGTTGGTCGCCATCTGGTTGAACGAGGCGGCGAGCAGGGCCAGGTCGTCCTCGCCGTTGACGGTCATCCGCTGGTCGAGCAGGCCGGCGGAGAGGCGCTGGGCGGTCCGGGCCGCCGCCCGGACGGGGCTGACCACCAGCCGGGTCACCAGGGCGGCCAGCAGCCCGAGAAGGAGCACCAGCGCGACCCCGGTGGCGACCACGGTGGCCCGCGCGTCGCCGGCCGTGTCGGCCTGCCGGGTCAGCGGTACGAGGTAGTACAGCTCGACCTGGCCGAACCGGGTCGGCACGGGTGAGCCGTACACCAGGTAGGTGGCCCGGTCGCCGGTCAACTGCCCGGTCCGGATCTGGTGGGCGACCTGGCCGTCCGCGACGGCGGCCCGCAGCTCCGGGCTGATCAGGGGCAGCACGTCCACGTCGGGCGAGGTGCGCGACTTCAGCACCCCGGAGTGCTGGTCGGCGGTGATGGCGACCACCACCCCGCCGGTCTGCGCCGGGTCGCCCCCACCGGCCAGGTAGTTGACCGTGCCGTCCAGGGTCTCCTGGAGCTTCGCCTCCTGCGGCTGGCTGAACACTCGGAACTGCTTCTCGGAGTACTCCCGCCCGCTGGTGAGCCGCAGCAGCACGTCGGTCTCGGCGTTCTCCAGCAGGATGCCGGTGATCTTGTCGGCGATCAGGTACGCGAACCCGCCGACCAGCAGGCTGGACGCGACGAGTGTGATAGTGACCACACGGACCTGGAGCGAACGTCGCCAGGTCTGCCGCAGGCCGGCGGTGACCCGGCCGGACCATCCGACCAGGGCGTGCCAGAAGGCCCACACGGTGTGAAACCGGTGGGCCCCGGATGCCGGCTCGGCGAAGATGGGAGAGTCACGCACAGTGCTCCCCAGGCTATCCCGTACCCGCCTTGTAGCCCACGCCCCGCACGGTCAGGATGATTTCCGGTCGCTCCGGATCCGGCTCGATCTTGGCCCGCAGGCGCTGGACGTGCACGTTCACCAGTCGGGTGTCCGCCGCGTGCCGGTACCCCCAGACCTGCTCCAGCAGGACCTCGCGGGTGAACACCTGACGCGGCTTGCGGGCCAGCGCCACCAGCAGGTCGAACTCCAGCGGGGTGAGCTTGACCTCGTCGCCGTTGCGACTGACCGTGTGCGCCGGCACGTCGATGGTGATCTGGTTGTCCGGCGGGCCGATGCTGAGCATCTCCGGCGCGGCGTCCTCACCCCGACGCAACCGGGCCCGCACCCGGGCCACCAGTTCCTTGGGCTTGAACGGCTTGACCACGTAGTCGTCCGCCCCGGACTCCAACCCGAGCACGACGTCGACGGTGTCGCTCTTGGCGGTCAGCATGACGATCGGCACACCCGACTCGCCCCGGATCGCACGGGCCACGTCGATGCCGCTCATCCCCGGCAGCATCAGGTCGAGCAGGACGATGTCGGGCCGGTTCTCCCGGAAGGCGGCCAGGGCTCGCTCCCCGTCGGCGACGAAGGAGGGCTGGAACCCCTCGTTGCGCAGCACGATGCCGAGCATCTCGGCCAGCGCAGGGTCGTCGTCGACCACCAGTACCCGTGCTCTCATGGGATTAATATTCCATCCCCGTTCGTCATCGTGGGACCTCGGTGTCACCGCCGCGGTGTCTGCGCCGGCAAGCTTGCCACAGAAAACCAGCGATGAGCAGGGTCCGCCACCCGGACGAGGCCGGTGGCGGAGCGCCCCACCCATCGGGTGGCACTACGACAGGAGGGACCGACATATGCGTGGCTTCGGCCCGTGGCTGGCCGTGCTGGCGGTCGTCCTGCTGCTCAGCGCGCTACGGATGCGCGCACTCGCGGCGGCGGTCTCGATCGGCTGGCTGGTGTGGTGCGTGTGGACCTGGATCCGGGCGGCGACCCGACGCGACGGCTGAGCCGCCGCGCCCGGACGGAGGGCGGTCCCCCGCCCGTCGTGACCGGCCCCGGTCGTGGCGTCCGACCCCGGATGCGGCGGACCGGGCCGGCGGGACACCGCCGGCCCGGTCCCGTCGCGGCTCAGTAGCGGTAGTGCTCCGGCTTGAACGGCCCCTCGGTGGAGACGCCGAGGTAGGCGGCCTGCTCCTTGGTGAGGGTGCTCAGCTTGGCGCCGAGCGCGTCCAGGTGCAGCCGGGCGACCTTCTCGTCGAGGTGCTTCGGCAGGACGTAGACGCCGATCGGGTACTCGTCGGTCTTGGTGTAGAGCTCGATCTGCGCGATGGTCTGGTTGGCGAACGAGTTCGACATGACGAAGCTCGGGTGCCCGGTGGCGTTGCCCAGGTTCAGCAGCCGCCCCTCGGAGAGCACGATGATCGCGTGGCCGTCGTCGAACCGCCAGACGTCGACCTGCGGCTTGATGTTCTCCCGGGTGACGTCCGAGCGCCGGGCCAGACCGGCCATGTCGATCTCGTTGTCGAAGTGACCGATGTTGCCGACGATGGCCTGGTGCTTCATCCGGGCCATGTGCTCGTTGGTGATGACGTCGAAGCAGCCGGTGGCGGTGATGAAGATGTCCGCCTGCTCCACCACGTCGTCGAGGGTGGCGACCTGGTAGCCGTCCATCGCCGCCTGGAGGGCGCAGATCGGGTCGACCTCGGTCACCACGACCCGGGCGCCCTGGCCGCGCAGCGACTCGGCGCAGCCCTTGCCCACGTCGCCGTAGCCGAGCACGACGGCCATCTTGCCGCCGATCAGCACGTCGGTGGCCCGGTTGATGCCGTCGATGAGCGAGTGCCGGCAGCCGTACTTGTTGTCGAACTTGCTCTTGGTCACCGAGTCGTTGACGTTGATGGCCGGGAAGAGGAGCTTGCCGTCCCGGTGCATCTCGTAGAGGCGGTGCACGCCGGTGGTGGTCTCCTCGGTCACGCCCTTGATGCCGGCGGCGATCCGGGTCCAGCGCTGACCGTCCTCGGCGAGCGAGCGGTGCAGCACGCCGAGGATGACCGCGAACTCCTCGGAGTCGGCAGACTCGACCGGGGGCACCACGCCGGCCTTCTCGAACTCGACACCCTTGTGGACGAGCAGGGTGGCGTCACCGCCGTCGTCGAGGATCATGTTCGGCCCCTGGCCGTCCGGCCAGGCCAGCACCTGCTCGGTGCACCACCAGTACTCTTCGAGGGTCTCGCCCTTCCAGGCATACACCGGGACGCCGGCCGGGGCCTCCGGGGTGCCCTCCGGGCCGACCACGATGGCCGCCGCGGCGTGGTCCTGGGTGGAGAAGATGTTGCACGACGCCCAGCGCACCTGCGCGCCCAGCGCGACCAGGGTCTCGATCAGCACCGCCGTCTGGATGGTCATGTGCAGCGAGCCGGTGATCCGCGCCCCGCGCAGCGGCTGCGCCTCGGCGAACTCACGGCGGATCGCCATCAGGCCGGGCATCTCGTGCTCGGCGAGGCGGATCTCCTTACGCCCGAACTCGGCGAGCGCCAGATCCGCCACCTTGAAGTCGCCCTCGGCAAGGGTGCGCGGCCGGGCCTCGGACGGCGCACTGCTGGACGCCGGGAGGGTGCTGGTCATGGAAGCTCCTGTCGGAACGAGATCTGTGGGCGGCTCACCACATTACGCGAGACAGCGCGCGGGGCGGTCGAGCACAGACGGAGATTCCGTCCAGCATCGGCCGCCCCGCGCATCCCCCCGGTTTGGTTCCCCGCCCGTTCTCGGACCTGCGTCGCGGTAACGGTGCGTACCCATAGGTTCACATCCCCGAGCCTGGCACGTCAAGCATTTCTGGAATATCCGGCATGCGTGTTGCGTCGCTTTCGACCCTATTCGCCAGATGTCCCCGGTTGACCGTTCCAGGCCGGGACCAGCGCCGGCCAACTAGGGCGTCCGCGCAGGTCAGCGGCGGCCGGCTACAGCGTCAGCGCAGGCCGGCGGCGGCCACGAAAACCTCACCCGGGCCCGAGACCAGCAGCGGACCCGCCCCGGCGGTGCCGATCGCCGCCTCGCCGCACCGCAGCGTCACCCGGCCCGCGTCATCGCCCACGGTGACCGTTCCCGCCACGCACAGGGTCACTCTGGGCCCCGGAACGGGCAGCCGCACCTCCGGGTCACCCGCCGTCCCGACGACCCGGTAGAGCACGAAATCATCGACCGGAACCGGCCACGTCAGCACACCCGGTACGACCGGCCGAGCGGCGACCACCGGATCGTCGAGGACCTCGAACCGGAGGATCCGCAGCAACTCCACCGGATCGACATGCTTCGGGGTGAGCCCGCAGCGCAGCACGTTGTCGCTCGCCGCCATCAACTCCACCCCGCTACCCCGCAGGTAGGCGTGCAGGTTGCCGGCCGGCATCCAGATCGCCTCACCGGGCGCCAGCCACACGTGGTGCAGCAGCAGCGCCACCAGCACGCCCGGGTCGTCCGGGTAGCGGGCGGCCAGTTCGCGGACCAACGCCGCGTCCGGCCCGGCGATCTCCGCCCCCACCACCGCGGCGACCAGTCCGGCCCGGTCCGCCACCGGCCAGTCGAGCAGCAGCCGGACCGCCTCCCGCAGTCCCGACCCGCCGGACCGCAGGGCGGTCACCACCGGCGCCAACGCCGGTACGCCGAACCCGGCGAGCGCCGCCGCCGAGACCGCCGGGTCACGGAACCCGCAGAGCGCCTCGAACGGGGTGAGCGCCACCAGCAACTCGGGCTTGTGGTGCGGGTCCACGTAGTTGCGATGCCCGTCGGTGCGGGCCCCGTCGGCGGCGAACCCGGCCCGCGCCTGCTCGGCGTCCGGATGGACCTGGAGGCTCAACGGAGCCTCGGCGGCCAACACCTTGAACAGGAACGGCAGCCGGGGACCGAACCGGTCGAGCACCTCCGCGCCGAGCCAGTGGTCGGGATCGGCGGCGAGCAGGTCGAGCAGGCTCACCCGCGCGCCGTCCCGATCCACCGTCGCCGGAGCAGCCGGGTGCGCGCCCAGCCACAACTCCGCCTCCGGCCCGTCGCTGGGCACCGGACGCCCCTGGAGCTCCGCGATCGCCGACCGGGAGCCCCAGGCGTAGTCCCGGATCGGTCCGTACAGCAGTTCCATGCTCAGTGCCCGGGCTCCCCGCCGTCCGTGCCCCTGCCGGGTATCACGGCGCCCTCACCGGCCGTCGCGACATCGGCATCGGCTCGCGCCTTGGCCGCGGAGTAGATGTCCGGCTCCAGGTAGATCACCCGGGCCACGGGCAGCGCCGTACGGATCCGCGCCTCCACCGCGTTGATCCCCTCGGCGATCCGGTCGGCCGACTCGCCCGACGGGACGGCAATCTTCGCCGCCACCAGCAGCTCCTCCGGGCCGAGGTAGAGGGTCTTCATGTGGATGATCCGCTCCACCTCGGGCCCCTCGGTGATGGCCCGCTCGATCCGCGCCACGTCGTCGGCCTCGGCCCCCTCACCCAGCAGCAGACTCTTGGTCTCGATCGCCAGCACCACCGCGATGGTGACCAGCAGGACGCCGATCGCCGCGGTGCCGGCGGCGTCCCACTCGCCGTTGCCGGTGATCAGGGTCATCCCGACGCCGATCAGCGCGAGCACCAGGCCGACCAGCGCGCCGAGGTCCTCCAGGAGCACCACCGGCAACTCCGGGGCCTTGGCCCGCCGGATGAACTGCGCCCAGGTCGCCTTCCCCCGGACGTGGTTGGACTCCACGATCGCGGTCCGGAACGAGAAGGACTCCATGATGATCGCCAGAACCAGGACGGTCACCGGCACCCACTGCCACTCGTGAATGCCTTCCTTCTCGTGCCACTTGTGGTACGCCTCGTACAGCGCGAACAGGCCACCGACGCTGAACAGCACGATCGACACGATGAACGCGTAGACGTAGCGCTCCCGGCCGTACCCGAAGGGGTGCTGCGGGGTTGCCTCCCGCTTCGCCCGACGGCCGCCGAGCAGCAGCAACCCCTGGTTGCCGGAGTCGGCGACCGAGTGGATCGACTCGGCCAGCATCGACGACGAACCGGTCAGCAGGAACGCGACGAACTTGGTCACCGCGATGCCGACGTTGGCCAGCAGCGCGGCGACGATCGCCCTGGTCCCGCCGCCGGCGCTCACGCCGCCGCTCCGGCCGGTGTCGTCGTCGGGTACGGCACGGGTGTGCCGAGCCGGGGGGTCGACTCGCTCACGGGTTGGCCAGCTCCTTCATCTCAGAGACGGCGGGCACCGCCATCGGGTCCAGACCGTGCGCCAGGGCGAGGTAGACCGAGGCGAAGTCCGGAACGGCGACCAGCGAGGCGAGCCGCTCCAGGGCGGACCCGCCCTCGGCGGTCACCACGTCGCAGCGCACCCCGCGCCGCTCGGCGAGGGTCTGCACCGCGTCCGCCCGACGCTCCTCGACCGCGAGCGGCTCGTCGGAGTCGTCGTCGGCGTTCAGCCCGCCGTCCCGCAGCAGCACCAACCGCAGTCGGGTGCCACCGTCGGTGGGCTCGTCCGGGTCGGCGAAGATGTCCCGCGCCGACTCGACCAGCCCGCCGAACACCCCGTCGAGCAGGCCCACCCGGCCCCGGCCCGCCTCGCCGAGCGCCCCGGCCACCACGGGGTAGCGGGCGTTCGCCGAGAGGGTGTCACCGAAGCGGCGGGTCGCCACGGTGGCCAGCGGCGACGATCCCCAGACGATCGGGATCGAGCCGGCCAGCCCGAGCGCCAGCGACTTCGCCGGGTTGACGAAGGACTCGGCGGTCGGCCGGCACCGGTCGGCGTCGGCGTCCAGCCGGGCCGCCGTCTCGGCCAGGTCGGCCTCGTTCACCTTCACCAGGCCGAGCGTACGGGCGGCGAGCAGGACCGGCACGGTGAGCGCCCAGAGACTGGCCCGGGCCGGGGCCCGGCGCGGCACCGGGATGAACGGCGCCCGGGCACGTTCGGCCACCGACTGAAGCTGGGAGTCCGGCGCGCCGACGGCGACCAGCCGGGCACCCCGACGGTGGGCGGCCTCGGCCGCGCCGAGCGCCTCGGGACTGCGACCCGACGCGCTGACCGCGATCACCACGTCCGCCGCGCCGACCCAGCCGGGCACCCCGGCGCTGCGGTGCGGGATCACCGGCACCGGGCAACGCGGGCCGGCGACCGTGGCCAGAACGTCCCCCGTACGACCGGCGGTGCCGATGCCCGCGATCACCACCGCCCGGGGGCGTCCCTCGTCGGCGAGCACCTGAAGGTTGGCCTCGGCGGCCAGCGCGGCGGACTCGCGGACCTGGGCCCCGGCGGAGGCGGTGTGCCGGAGCATGCCCCCCGGGTCCAGCTCGGCGAGCGCGTCCGGGTTGTCGAGCAGCGCCTCGTCGGCGTCGCGGTGGCCGCTGACTCCGGCCGTACCCTCGATCACGACTGCCGTCCGGGGCGGGCCTCGTCCAGCAGCAGCACGGGCACGTCGTCCCGCACCTCGAAGATCCGGTGGCACTCGGTGCAGGTGAGGGTCTGCGCCTGCGGGTCGTAGTCGAGCGGGGCGTGGTGCGTGTCCGGACAGGCGAGGATCTCCAGCAACTGCGGATCCAGGGCCACGGCGCGGCTCCTTCCACGTATGTGGTCTCACCGGTCGGTCCCGCCGACCGGCGCACGCGATCTTATCGGCGAACCCGGTCGAGCACCTCGTCACGGAGCGCGATCATCCGCTCCCGGGTGGGTGCCTCGACGTTGAGCCGCAGCAACGGCTCGGTGTTCGAGGCGCGCAGGTTGAACCAGGCCCCGTCGGAAAAGCGCAGGGTGAGCCCGTCCATGGTGTCGGCCTCCGCCTCCGGGTACGCGGCCCGCACCTCGGCCACCTTCGCGGCCTGGTCCGGAACGGTGGAGTTGATCTCACCGGAGGCGACGTAGCGCTCATAGCCGGCGGCCAGCTCCGAGAGCGGACGCTCCTGCTCGCCCAGCGCGGCCAGCAGGTGCATCGCGGCGAGCATGCCGGTGTCGGCGAACCAGAAGTCGCGGAAGTAGTAATGGGCCGAGTGCTCCCCGCCGAAAACCGCGTTGGTACGGGCCATCTCCGCCTTGATGAAGGAGTGACCGACCCGGGCCACCACCGGCTTGCCGCCGTGCTCCTCGACGATCTCCGGCACCGCGCGGGAGGTGATCAGGCCGTGGATGATCGTCGAACCGGGGTGCTTGGCCAGCTCGCGGGCAGCCACCAGCGCGGTGATCGCCGACGGGGAGACCGGCTCGCCCCGCTCGTCCACCGCGAAGCAGCGGTCCGCGTCGCCGTCGAAGGCCAGCCCGACGTCCGCCCCGTGGGCCACGACCGCGCGCTGGAGGTCGACCAGGTTCGCCGGGTCCAGCGGGTTCGCCTCGTGGTTGGGGAAGGTGCCGTCCAGCTCGAAGTAGAGCGGGACGATCTCCAGCGGCAGGGCCGGCAGCACGGCGTCCCCGAGCACGCTGGGCACGGTGTGGCCGCCCATCCCGTTACCGGCGTCGACCACCACCTTCAGCTGCCGGATGCCGGAGAGGTCGACCAGGCCGCGCAGGTGGGCGGCGTACTCGGGGCGCAGGTCGCGCTGCCGGGCCGGCGGGGTCGACTCCCCCACCGACTCTCCCACCGGAGCGGACTCGCCCTTGTCCAGCAGGGCCTGGGCGCGGTCGCGAATCTCGGCCAGACCGGTGTCCTGCCCGATCGGCCGCGCGCCCGCCCGGCACATCTTGATGCCGTTGTACTGCGCCGGGTTGTGACTGGCGGTGAACATCGCCCCGGGCATCCCGAGCGCGCCGGAGGCGTAGTAGAGCATGTCCGTGGAGGCGAGGCCGATCTCGATCACCGAGCGTCCCTCGGCGCGTACCCCGGCGCCGAAGGCGGCGGCCAGGGCGGGCGAGGTGGCCCGCATGTCGTGCCCGACGACCACCTGATCTCCGGGCTCACCGGTGGTGTTCAGCAGGTGGGTGAAGGCGGCACCGAGGGCTTCGGCAGCCCGTTCGTCCCACTGGTCCGGCACCGTCCCTCGGACGTCGTACGCCTTCACGATCTGGGACAGATCAGACACCGGTCTCGCTCCCTTGCTCACGGGCCGTCAACGACACTGAGCGTATCGGAGGGTCCGGCGACTACTCGGGTAGGCGAGGCATGATGGTCGTCGAGTCCCCACCCCCGGCGGCCTCTGGCGGCGGTGGCGTGCCTGGTTGTCCGGATCTCGGCGACGGATACACCGTCCCGGACTGCGACGGAGACACCGACCCAGGCTGCGACGGGTACACCGACCCGGACTGCGCGGAGCGGGGGGCCGGATACCCCTGGTCCGGCGACGTGGCCGGGTACATCCCACCCGGCGCCGCCTGGCCCGGCGCTGCCTGACCGTCGCCCCGGGGCGACGACGGGTAGACCGTGCCCCGCGCCGGAGTGGCCGGCGGCGGGTAGCCCGTCGGCCCGGCCGGGTAACCGCCGGCGCTCGTCGGGAAACCGCTGCTGCCAGCCGGGTAACCGCCGGGGCCGGCCGGATTGCCGGAACGATAGGTGGTGCCGCCCGTCCCGCCCGGCACCGGCGGGTACGACGAGCCATCCGTCTCCGGCCGGTCCGTACGGGAGCGGCGGAACAGCAGGACGATCAGGGCGACACCGACCGCCACCAGGCCCAGGCCGAAGACCATCACCAGGGACAGCCCGCCGCCCGACTCGTCGGTCTCCGCGGCCTTACCGGCGGCACCACCCACCGCGGCGAGCGTCGACTCCGCCGTCGGATCCTCGGTCGGCGGCCCGGTCTCCACCGGCGGCGTCGGAGTCGGACTCGGGGTCTTCTTCGGCGTCGGAGTCGGCGCGACCCGACCCGCCCGGACCTGCGACATTTCGGCGCCCCGGCCGATCGTCCGACCGGTCGCGGTGGTCGCCTCCCCCACCACGGTCAGCGGGCCGGCAGGCGCGCCGGCCCGGAAGGTCACCCGGTACCGCACCGTGATGCTCTTGCCCTTGCAGAGGGTCGGCTTGGCCGGGGAGGTCTGGCTGGTGTTCAGCGAGCCGCCCCCGGAGACCGGGACCGGCCACCACTGGCCCCCGGCGGCCACCTGCACCTCGACCTGGTCGGCCCGCACCCCCGCCAGCCGCAGGCCCAGCGCGGTACGCAGCATCACGCAGCCGTCGCTCCGCTTACGCACCTCGATCGACACGGACTCGGCCGACCCACCGGCGGTGAAGCTGCCGGCGGTCCGCACCTTGACCGAGTCGCCCTCGGCCAGCGCGGGCGTCGCGCCGACGAGCACCACGCCGCCCACCAGCGCGCAGACCGCCGCCAGGCGCGCCGCTCCCCGCCGTACCGTCATGATCACCTCGCCGCTCCTCCCCGATCGGGGTCCGGCCGACAGGCTACTACCGCAACCCGGCCGACCTGCGGCATCGACCGCACTCGTCTTCCGGTTCGCGGTGGCTCTCACCTTCCGGTTGCAGTAGCGCTCGCTTTCCGGTAGCAGTGGCCGGAGCCGCCGCCACGGCGCGGTCAGACGTGACCGGCAAGTGCCGCCCGGCAGAGCCGGTCAGACGTTGTTGGCAAGCGCTGTCCGGCAGAGCCGGTCCGCCGTACGGGTGGTCTCCGGCAGGCGATAGTGCGGGGCGAGCGCCAGCACCTGGGCGCAGGCGTTCTCCAGCCCCATCCGGTGTCCGACCGAGACGAAGACCGGCTTCACCCCGTCCTGGGTACGCAGCACCCGGCCCAGCACCTCCGTACCGTCCACCAGGGACGACCAGGCACCCCGGTGCTCGGCCGGCGGCTCCCACGCGCCCACCAGTGGGGTCTTCCCCACCCCGATCGCCGGCAGCCCGGTGAGCACCCCAAGATGGCAGGCCAGCCCGAACCGACGCGGGTGCGCCAATCCGTGCCCGTCACAGACCAGCAGCTCAGGGGGCGTGCTGAGGCGATCCAGCGCGTCCAGCAACGCCGGCAACTCCCGGAAGGCGAACAGCCCCGGGACGTACTCGAACGCCGGCCGCCCAGTGGCGACCGCCGAGTCGACCACCTGCAACGTCCGCGCGTCCAGCACGGTGACCGCCGCCGCCAGCCGGTCGCCATCCTCGGCGTACGCCACATCCAGGCCGGCCACCGTCGCGGGCGCGGCAGGACCCGGCCCGACCAGGTCCACCAACGGCCGCAACCGATCCTGTACGCCCAGCGCCTCCGCCACGCTCACCGGCCACGCGGGCTCTCCCGCCCCGTCCGGCCAGCCCTCTCTGACTGGGCCGCCCGGGATGACCGGCTCCTTTTCGGCGATATCGGGGCCATCCCGCCGCCCCGACACCGCCACATCGGCAATACGGAGTTGACCATGCTCCACGAGCCGACCCTACGTTGGCGCAGCACCGCCGAACACGAGCGACGGCCGGAGATTGCTACCGGCGCACGTCGCAACGCTGTCCTCAGGAGCACGGCCGAGAGCCGGACCGATCAGGTGGAACACCGGTGGCACCGCGACAAGTCGCCTCACCTACTCACCCAGGGACGGGTCGGCCCCTGGATCGCCCTGCTGCTTAAGCTGCTCCTCGAACATGACGAACGTCTTCCGACGGATTCCTCTCACCAGAGCACGCTCCCTGTCCGTCAGGTACCGGCGCTCACTCCGTTCAGCTTCGACAATCGCCTTGACTGTCTCATACAGGGCAAAAATTGGGCCGTCGCCATTAAGGTAACGAGCCCTGTAGCGCTCGACCTCCTGCACAAAATCGTCGGACGAAAGCGAGAAGATCTCGCCACCCACCGCGAAGAGAATTTCCTCGATAAGGTCGTCGGCCGACTCCCAGCCGCCGGTATCAATGGAAACCCGCCAGGCAGTAACTCCGCCTCCCGGCATCTCCACCAACTTCACCGGGGATGCGTAGTAGCGAAAATAAGAAGGCAGTCGGAGGCCAGGAAAGCCGCTCATCCTTCCCCCTCTCTACAAGTGGACAGTAGGGCCGTCCAGAACAGCTCCTGTTCGCGGCGGAGCACTCCGTCAAAGATCGCCTGCTCCATGAGCCGCAGAGGGCGGCCCTCCTGCCTGGCTAGGGCTTTCAGGTCACGCCGCACCTCGTACAGTGCATGCTCCCATGCGGCCACCTCGTCGAGTGCAGCGAGGTGGAGGCGAAATTCTGCTATATGGCCGTTTGCCATCTCCAGAACCAGTTGAATGTCGCGGTACCCGCTAGGCTGGGGGGACTGGAACCGGTCATCGCAGGACATGATTCGCACGCCTGGTTCACGACGCAGCCGATCCAGCGCACGGTAGAGCTGCCCAAGCGATTGAAACTCAATTTTTGCCGCCGCCAGATCACATAATTGAGACGCATCACCGTGATACTTTGACACCTTGTCCTCAGCGCGACGCCGATCCTTGGGAGCAGTGCGCCAGCCCGGATTGCCAATCTGTTGATCCCCATCCCGGGCCAGCCTGACCGCCAGCGTCTTCAGTTCAGCTTGCGCCTCTGCTGCTGCCGCATACAGATCGTCAAGATACTGTCGCCCGTAAGCACTGTCGGAACGTCGGCGCTGATCGAAACCGGGCTGAACGACATCGTTTTCGCCCTCGATCGATAGACTGATCCGGCGTTGCTCGTCAGTCAGCGGCGTCGGCTCCGGTTCCGGCGTCCCAGCCAGGACAAAAACCTCAGGACCACAATCTGAAATGTCCTGCAGAACCGACGTCAGGACGTCGATGGCCTGCTGGTGCTCGGCGAGGTGGTGCAGGGTGAGCGGACGGGCCGTGAGCGAAGCCATCAGTTCCGGCGCCGCGAGGACCATCGCGACCAGGTCCGGCCGCTGCGTCAACTGCCGGACCAGCGTCTCGGCCAGTAGCGGCTCGCCCTTCGGTGGGGTTCGCCAGGTGTCCTCGATCATCTGCTGCACGCGAGGTTCGGCGAACAGCCTTGTCAGCTCATGGGCAGCCTTCTCGTCGAGGTGCGGGACGAGTCTCCGCAGGTTGGCTGGATCCAGTTCGGCCACTGCGTCACCGGGCGCGACGCCAGCGCTGAACAGACTGTCGAGGTCGGTTGCCGACGCGACAGCCGTCGGCACCGACACTCCCGCCGCGATCCGCTCCTGGTACGCCCGGTCGCGTGTCTCGCGTACCGCCTGCTTCGGGTCCTGGGCCTTGGGGTTCGTGTCGGATGCATCGGGCGAGCTCGGCGCCTGGCCCGGGGTCGGGAGCGGCTGCCTCCGGCTCAGGGGTCGCCCGTCGGTCCTCCCGCCTGGCTCGCCGGCATCGGCGGATGACGTCCGTTGCTCGCTGAAGTCACCCAGTCCACGACCTGCCAGCGGCATCGGAGTGCCATCCGGTCCGATCACCAGTGCTTCGAGGCTGGCGACGTTCCCGGGATGCGACACACCTCGATGGACATACGGCGGGCGATCAGACACGGCGCTGATCTGCGGGTCGAGGTACAGCACCGTGCCGTTCTGGTTCAGGGCAACCCACGCGTGCGCCCCGCCGCCCTCCCAGGTGTTCACCAGGAAGGCGAAGCTGCCGTGACCGCCGGAGAGAAGTTGCTGGTGCAGGTCGGCGTACCCCTGCAGCACCCGTTGCCGGGCGGCGGCCGGCGAGAGCCCCTCGGTCGACGGGGTGACCTGTTGGTAGGCGCCACCGGTTACCCGCTCCACCCGTCCGGGTCCGCCCCACTCACCGTCGATCGGCCGGTTGACGTCCCCGTGGAAGTAGCCGTCGAACGTACGCGGCGCCGAGACCCGGGGCCGGCCGTGCATCCACGTCTCGTACAGGGAGAGGGTGCAGTCAAGACAGTTGATCGACCGGGTCGCATCAGCGCTCGGTCCGCCGTCGTTGACCAACGAGAACCATCTGCCCCGGCGAGGATCGGCTGTCCGGGAGACGCTGCCGTCGGGCTCGCGCGGCATCTGTCGTTCCAGGTCGGTCTGGTGCAGTGCCAGCGGCGGACGCAGCCCGCCGCGTTCGCCGTACGGCCGGGTCTGCTCGATCGAGGGCGGACCACCGTCGCCGGTCAGCGCCGACCGGTTGCCGGTCTCGACCCCGCCGGTCGCCATCTCCGCGACATCGTCGTTGATACGCCGGAAGTCCACTTCGTCGTTGACGTACGTGACGTCCGGCAGGGTTCTGCCATCCCGAACCTCCTCGGCGAGATCCTGCTGCTGGTAGCAGAGGCGTTCCTGCTCCCGTCCTCCTGCCAGGAACTGATCAGCGAGGGCCCGCTTTCCGCTCCGGTACGCCTCATGAGCACGCCTGATGAGCCAGCGCGCCTGGTCGTAGTAGCTCTCCGCCTCATCACGAAGTTCCCTGGCGAGGTCGTCCCGCCGTCGCTCCTCGAACCAGGCGCGTTGGGCCTCGTAGTAGCCGCGGTAGCGGCGGCGCTCGAGCGCCTCCCGCTCCGCTGCCCACGTGGCGTCGTACCACTCGGGGGTTCTTGGCACCGGCTCGGGCGAATGCTGGGGCATCGGTCCCAGGTCAGGGGGCGGCGGAGCCGAATCTCGCGGTTGGGGCGTCTTCGGTTCCAGTGCCTCCAGCAGGGAGAGGTCAAGCGAAGATCGGTCCTGTCCCTCCCCCTTCGGCTGAGCGAAGCTGGCCGGCAGTGTTGGCGCAGGTGCGCGCACTACCGGCGGATTGGACACAGGCGCCGAGTTGGCCATCGGCCCGGCAGCCGTATTGGTCACGGTGGTGACCGGTGGGGCCGTTCCGGAGTTCACCGTGGGACTCGGGCCGGGCGGGACGGTCGAGCCGAGGCCTGGTGTCACGGGAACAGCCGGAGCGGCAGCCACCGTGGGCGAACCGATGGTGCCCACGGCAGAGGCAGTGGGGGCCGGCGATGCCATTCCGGTGGAGCTGGTCGTGGTCGACAGGTCGGGGGCGGGCGCGGTGACCGGAGATGCGGCCAGCATCGGATCCGCCGTGACGGCCGACAGGGTCGGCGTTGCCGTAACCGGAGCAGGTGCCGTCGAGGGGGTGGCCGCCGACAACGGCGGCGCAGCGGCGGTCACCGGCTCGGACGCGGCCTGCGGCGAAGCACCTGTCCGATGGTCGGCCGGCACGCCCGACTCGACGGAACCGCTGGTCGGCAACTTCGGCTCCAGCAGCTCCGGACCTGGGGAGCTCTCCATTCCGTACGCCCGGGACACCGCCGTGCTCGTCCCGACATCGTCACCACCGAGGTCGGAGGTCGTCCGTGGGCTGGGGACGGCCGGAGTTGCTGCGTCGGATAGCGGGGGCGGGGAGGTCGAGTCGGCTGGCGGGACGGTGGGCATGGCTGGGCCCGGGTCGACCACCAACGCAGACGGTGAGCTCAGGGGGGTACTGGTCAGGGCGTTCAGCCGGCCGTCGAGTCGCGCCTGGAGCGCCGCGTCGCTCTGGCTGACCATCGAGCCGGTGGCTCCGGAGGCGGCAGCACGGGCAGCGTCTTCAAGGCCGACGAGGCCGCCGCCGGTCGCCAGGCTGGCCGCCTGATCGGCGATCATCTCGCCGGTCATCTCGCGGCCGAGGTTCTCGGCGAACTGACCGCCTCGGCTGCTGGCGTGCTTCCCCAGGCCGGCCAGCGGAGCGGCAGCGCCGCCGGCGAGACCACCCAGGGCCGAGGTGCCGAGGTCGGCGAGGTCCACGCCGTCCCGGCGGCCGGTCGAGTTCTGGTAGCCCTGGATAGCCAGGTTGACGCCGCCTTCCTCGGCGGCCTCGAACAGTCCGCCCCGTAGCACGTTGCGGCCCAACCCACGCAGGCCGTCCTTGGTGACCTGCTTCGCGGCCCGCTCGGTCGCCTCCTGCATTCCCTTCTTGAGAGTCTTCCGTGCGAGCTGCGCGATCAGCTTCTTGAAGATCTGCTGCACGACGAACCGGGTGGCGGCGATCACGGCGCCTGCGGCCGGTGAGGCCGCGCCCGCAGTGAGAACCACCGCCACCGTCATGCCGAGCAACTCGACCACCAGGATGCCCAGCTCGATCCAGACCTCGAGCTTGGCGCCCTCGATGTCACAGCCGCATTCCTCGACGAGCCGGCCGAGGTCGGTGCTCACCGCGAGCAGGAGCGGCAGGGGAGCTTCGTCCCCCTCGGCGACCTTCCGCCAGGCGGCGTCGAAGGCTTCCGCGACCGCCCCCACGGCCCCGTACCCACTGAGCACCTCGCCAGCGGCGGTGGCGGCGTCGTCGCGCGGACCCGCCAGCGCGGCAGCCACGCTGTACCACTCGTCGGCGAGATCCCAGACGACGCGTTCGTTTCCCTCGGGCCACTCGACGCCGACCACCCAGTCGAGCGCCTCGTAGATCCAACCCGGCAACTGCCAGGGGCAGAAGTCGAGGGGGTGCGGGATCGGACTCGGCAGTACGGTCACACCGGCTCCCCTGACCGGTCAGGGGACATCGTGTCGGGGCTGCTTGCTCACCCGATCGAAGCGGCCGGCGTTGCCGGTGTCGGTTTCCACGTTGGCGTTCACCGACCGCACCACGTCCGCGCCGAGCCCCTCGATGTGCCGGCCCAGCCCTTCCCAGGCACGCAACACGGTCGCCTCCAGCCCTCGGTAGGTCCTCTCGAACGCACCGCCGATGTCGTCGCGGCCCCAGGGCCGCTGGGCACTCGCCGTCGCGATCTCCGCGCCAAGGCCGTCGCGTCGTGCCCGGACCGCACGGCCGGCCAGCGAGAGGTCCGCGCCGCCGCGTCGGGCGCGTTGTGGGTCGAGCCAGAGCTGTCCGTCACCCACGCCGTTCACCGCCGTAGCCCATAATCGCGTCGGTCCGGCCGAGCAGGGCGCCGAAGTCGCCCGACCGGAGGAAGTCCGGCGACCCGGAGTTGGCAGGCAGGTAGCTGGCGACCAGGTTCTGGACGGCGGCCGTCGCGGCGTTGGTGGCCCGCTGCACCGTCGAGGTGATCTTGCGGCTCAGCGCCTGGGCGTCACGGTTCTGGTAGACCGACGGTTGCAGCTCAACGGAGATGAGTTGGCCCCGAGCGCCGACGGTGGCGGTCACCTGGCCGTCGTCGGACCGCTCCGTGACCCGCAGTTCGGCCAACCGGACCTGGAGTTCGTCCAATCCGGAACGTAGCTGCTGGTACTGGCCGTACACCTCGTCGAACCGCGCCCGCAACGCGCGGTTCGCGTCCCGGTCCACGCTCTCCGCCAATGCCCGCTCCCATCACCTTGGGTAGGCCAGACCATACCGGGGCGTGATTGGTTCGTGGGGTCGGGTAACTTCAGCGCGTGATCGACCGCCAACAGGCCGAGCAGCTTGCCACCGTTTGGGCGCGACGTGACTCGCAGCGCCTCGGACACGAGTGCGCCCCGCTGGTCGAGGAGTTCGACCTCGGATACGTGATCTCATCCACGGTGGCCGGTGACGTTCCGACACTCCCAGGTGACCTGCCGACCACCGTCGTCGACCGGGAAACCGGCGAGGTCTCGCACTGGCCACGCCTGCCGGCGGACGTCATCGCACAGACGTACCGGCAGCGTCGGCCGAGCCAGCCGGCACCCCGCACCGTCGACCCGGCCGCCCAACTGCTGCGGGAGATCCGGCGACTGCCCACCCCCGGCACCACCGCACATCTGACCCTCGACGGCCGTACGTACGTCGCCCAGGGCGCGAAGGGCGACCTCGACCTGAACCACCACCCCCTCGTCCAGGGCTACCTGAGCAGCCTTCCCGCCGGCCATCTGGTACGGGGCGGGGACCGGCACGCCGAACTGATCGTCGTCTCCGACGTCCTGCACGAGTACGACCACCAACGCGCCCTCCAGGGGCAGCATCCGCTGGAGTTCGAGGAGTACCTGTCGCTGCTGGAAAGCGCGCGCATGGAGGTCTTCTGGGTACGCGAACCAGGCGACCCGGTGGGTGGCCCAGCCGACCAATCATGTGCCTCCTGCATCACGGCCCTGGTGAACCTGAGGCTGCTTCCGTGGCCCGACCTCGCCTATACCCGGGAATGGCATCCCGACCCGCAGCCCGTCCCCGACCCCCACCGCTTCCCAGCCGAGGTCGCCCACGCGCTAGCCACTGCCGGCTGGCAGCAGACGATTTTCAACGAAGCGCTGGCCGCTGGCGCCATTGAAGACACGCTAGAGATCGGTACGGCGGCTCACCGCCACCAGGTCTTTCCCGCTGCCGAGGAGGCGCTGATCGCCTTTCCTGCCCTGCTCTCCAAGCGGCGCGGCCCGGGCGAGCAGGTCTGGATCAGTCGCTTCACCACGAATCCCCTACGTGCGGCGCACAGTGCGGCTTCGCTGGCGGACTTCGGGGCGGTGCTTGGTATGCGGCTCTTTCCGATCGGGGCGGAGCGCCCGCGAGAGAGCATCCTCGCCGTGGACGAGCTCGGCCGGGTCTTCGCTCTCGACCAGGCCGGCGAGTGGTTCCTCGGCGCGGACATCGACGCCGCGCTGACCACGCTCCTCCTCGGCCGTGCCCCCGCCCGGGTCCGCGACGACGGCACCTGGTGACCGCCCATGTCAGGAGCGGAGAGCCCGCCTCACAACTGCACGCCGGTGAGCACCAGCACTCTCGGTTCGGTGTAGTCGTCCATGGCGCTGCGGACGCCCTCGCGTCCCACGCCGCTGCCCTTCACTCCGCCGTACGGCATCTGGTCGGCCCGGTAGGCGGGCACGTCGCCGACGATGACCCCGCCGACCTCGAGGGTGCGGTGGGCGGCGAAGGCGACGTCGACGCGGTGGGTGAAGACGCCGGCCTGGAGGCCGTACGCGGAGTGGTTGACGGCGGCGAACGCGGCCTGGTCGTGCTCGACCCGGGCGACCACCAGCACCGGCCCGAACACCTCGTCGGCGCTGACGCGGGCGTCGGCCCGTACCCCGGTGAGCACGGTGGGTGGGTAGTTTGCGCCGTCGCGTCGGCCGCCGACGTCGATGGTGGCTCCGGCGGTGACCGCTTCGTCCACCCAGGCCTCGACCCGGGTCGCCGCTTCCTCGGAGATGAGCGGGCCGACGTCGGTGTGGTCGTCGGTGGGGTCGCCGGTCCGTAGTTCCTGGACGGCGGCGACGAGTCGGGGCAGGAACGCGTCGTAGGTCCATTCGTGCACGTAGACCCGTTGCACGGCGATGCAGGACTGGCCGGCCTGGTAGTTGGCGAAGGTGGCGATGCGGTGTGCGGCGTAGGTGAGGTCTTCGTCGGTGTTCCAGTCCTCGCAGATGATCGCTGCCGCGTTGCCGCCGAGTT
Source organism: Micromonospora pallida (assembly GCF_900090325.1). Taxonomy (NCBI): domain Bacteria; kingdom Bacillati; phylum Actinomycetota; class Actinomycetes; order Micromonosporales; family Micromonosporaceae; genus Micromonospora; species Micromonospora pallida. The sequence continues at coordinate 4,842,260 of NZ_FMHW01000002.1, forward strand.
CGAGGGTGACGTGTTTGTCGGGGACGGCGCGGCGGATCGCGGCGCCGACCGGTCCGGAGCCGGTGAACGACACGACCGGCAGGCGCGGGTCGGCGACGAGTGCGGCGGCGCGCTCGTTGGGCAGGGGCAGCACCGAGAACATCCCGTCGGGCAGCGCGGTCTCGGCGAGGATCTCGCCGAGCAGCAGCGCGGTGAGCGGGGTGGCGGGGGCCGGTTTGACGATGATCGGTGTGCCGACGGCGAGGGCTGGGGCGACCTTGTGGGCGACCAGGTTGAGCGGGAAGTTGAACGGGGTGATGCCGAGTACGGGGCCTCGGGGCACCCGTCGGACCAGGGCGATCCGTCCGGTGGCGGTGGGGTCGGTGTCGAGGCGTTGCAGTTGTCCGGTGAAGCGTCGGGCTTCTTCGGCGGCCCAGCGGAAGGTGGAGACGGCGCGGTCGACCTCGACGCGGGCCCATTTGATCGGTTTGCCGTTCTCGGCGGTGATCAGTTGGGCGGTCTCCTCGGCCCGTTCGGCGAGGCGGCGGGAGACGTGGTCCAGGGCTGCCGCCCGGACGTGCGCGGGCAGGGCTGCGGCCTCCGCGGCTACTTCGGCGGCTGCCGCTACGGCCACTTCGACCTGTTCCGGGGTGGCCTGACTGGTACGCCCGATCATGCGCCCGTCGTATGGATGGTGGACGGTCGACTCGGACTCGCCGTGGACGGGACGACCGGCGACGAAGAAGGCACGGGACTCCACAGACCGAGCCTAGATGACGGCCATCATCACGGAAACGGTCGCAGCGAGCCTCACTGGCCGCGAATTCGGTGGCGAACACGGCAGGCGGGTTGCGACCACCGCCGTAGCGATGCGCCCCTGCGACAGCCAGTCGGATACCCGGCAATCAATCGAAGGGTATCTACATTCACATGCATTCCGTCTAGCATCTCCTCAACTGATCGTCAGTTGTCGATCACACGTCGTTTGCGTGTCGATCACGGAAGGGACCTGCTCAGATGGCTCTCACTCCCTCCACCAGGCAACGCTGGCGCCTCGGCCTCGCCACCACCACGGTGGCCGCCGCAGTGGCCTTCGCCGCCCCCGCAACCGCCGCACCCGCCGAGGGTGCCATCCTTCAGGCCGGCGGCGAGACCGCCGTCGCCGACTCGTACGTCGTGGTGCTCAAGGAGACATCCGTCGCCCGTACCGCGGTCGACTCCTCCGCCCGGAGTCTCGCCCGGGAGTACGGCGGCACGGTCGCCCGCACCTACCAGAACGCGCTGCGCGGCTTCGAGGTGAAGCTCTCCGAGACGGCAGCCAAGCGGCTCGCCGCCCACCCCTCGGTGAAGTACGTCCAGCAGAACCACGAGGTCAGCATCGCGGCAACCCAGACGCCCACCCCCTCCTGGGGCCTGGACCGGGTCGACCAGCGCAACCTGCCGCTGAACAACTCGTACACCTACCCGAACAACGGCTCGGGCGTGCGGGCGTACATCATCGACACCGGCATCCGGTTCAGCCACGGCGACTTCGGCGGTCGCGCGGTGACCGGCTTCGACGCCATCGACGGCGGCTCGGCGGACGACTGCAACGGCCACGGCACGCACGTCGCCGGCACGGTCGGCGGCACCGCGTACGGCGTGGCCAAGGGCACCACCCTGGTCGGCGTACGGGTCCTGGACTGCGGCGGCAGCGGAAGTTACGCCCAGGTCATCGCGGGCATTGACTGGGTGACCGGCGACCACGACCCGGGTGAGCGCGCGGTGGCCAACATGAGCCTCGGCGGCGGTTTCGACCAGGCCACCAACGACGCGGTGACCGCGTCGATCGCCGACGGTGTCAGCTACGCCCTCGCGGCGGGCAACGAGTCCGGTTCCAACGCCTGCAACGTCTCGCCGGCCAGCACGCCGAACGCCATCACCGTCGG